>CALWIA010000016.1 GCA_944380605.1 uncultured Lachnospiraceae bacterium
TTATGTCAGCTGCGGAACAGGAGTACAAAGATCATATCAAAGAACTGGAACAGCAGATCCGGCTCCTGAAAGAGCAGGTTGATTTTCTGACCCGTAAACTTTATGGAACAAAATCCGAGAAGACATCTACTCTCGAAATCGAGGGGCAGATGTCTCTTTTTAATGAAATCGAAACCTGTGCGGATCCAGATGCACACGAACCGGATCTTGTCGAGGTAGAAAAACATCTACGCAAAAGGAAATACGCCGGTCAGCGGGAAGAACTGGTGAAAAATCTCCCTCATAGCAAAGTACTCCATACCCTAGATGAAAGTGAACAAATCTGCGATAACTGTGGGAGTACGATGGTGAAAGTCGGGGAAGAGTTCGTCCGCACGGAAGTACAGTTTATTCCTGCAGAACTTAAGGTGATAGACCATTACCGGGAAACGTATGAATGCAGGTCATGCCGGAAAAACGGAACTCCTTATATGGAGAAGGCTCCAGTACCATATCCTCCCGTTCTGCATTCTCTGGCATCTGCATCTACAATCGCCTGGCTCATCCACCAGAAGTTTGAATTAGGCATTCCATTATACAGACAGGAAAAAGAATGGGAGGCTTTGGGATTACGTTTAAGCAGAGCGACCCTGTCAAACTGGCTTCTGGTTGTCTATCGGGACTGGCTTGTACACATCGTTCACCGTCTGAAGCAGGAACTGCTGAAACAAAGATATCTTCATATCGATGAAACACATGTACAGGTGCTGAAAGAACCAGGACGGAAAAATACGTCAGATTCTTATATGTGGGTTTACTGCAGCATCAAGGATTCCGTAACCCCCATCCGTTACTTCGAGTACCGGCCGGGACGAAGCGGGAAATATCCGGAAGCGTTTCTAAGGGGATATGAAGGTTATATCCATACAGATGCTTATTCTGGATACAATGCAGTTTCAGGAGTAAAACGCTGTCTTTGCTATACGCACCTGCGCCGGGCTTTTGTGGATGCACTCCCCAAAGACATCCATACTCCGGAAGCATCAAAACCCGCGGAAGCAATCTTCCGTCTGAATCAACTCTTTAACATAGAAGCAGAGTTGGAGGCGCTTTCTCCTGATCAGAAGAAAAACGAACGTCTTATCCGCGAGAAACCGCTTCTCGAGGCTTTTTGGTCGTGGGCAGAAAAAAGTGCCATCGGGGAACTGCCGAAATCCAAACTTTCAAAAGCTTTTCATTATGCCTTAAATAACCGTGAAGGATTTTTTCATTATCTGGAGGACGGGAACTGTTCTATCAGCAATTCTCTTGCAGAAAACTGTATCCGCCCCTTTGTGATCGGCAGAAAGAACTGGCTGTTTTCCGGCAGCCCGAAAGGGGCGGAAGCCAGTGCGGGAATCTATACACTGGTAGAGACAGCCAAAGCGAATGGACTTGCCCCGATGAAATATATAAAATATATCCTGTCCGACATACCGGGGAGTGCTTTCCTTGAACATCCTGAATATCTGGATGATTATCTGCCCTGGAATCCTCTGGTAAAAGAATTCTGTCGATAACCGTTGACCTTTCAGTATAAAAGGCTGACGGTTATTTTTCTATACACTGTTTTATTTGACGCTTACTTTGTATCGGAGAAAGGTGGTGTTGGCAAGACACGTTTTATCGCGTTGAAGGAGCAACTGTTTATGTGGATGCTATATATCATCAACTTCAAGACTATGAAAATATTTTTGTAAATGAGTTGAATCGCTGACAATTCTGCGTGTTTTTGAGAATTGAACAGATACAAAGGGGACAGGTTTTCGCCTTTTAGAGCTTCCTTGACTCCGACGCAAGCCCCAGTATTTGTCGCACCCGTTTCTGCAGGTGACGTTCAATGGCCTCCAGACGGTATTCCGGCCAGTTCAGCCGAGGATGACGGCGGAAGGCAAAGCCGATGAGCTTCCTCAGCTGCCGAGTCTGGATGGGGCCCATGACCTCCTGACAGACGCTCTCGAAGCTGACGCCGTATGCAGTCCCGCGGGTCTTGGCATAGGAGTCCAGATCCTTGAAATCCTCCGGCATGGCGAAGTTGAACAGGGACATCCCGTTGTCAAACACAGGTGCCGCGCCGGTAACATCTCCGGTATGGTTGTCCCGCAGGACGCCGAAGTTGCCGAAATGCCGATCCTCGTTATAGATCACCGCGTCGAGCACCAGCATACTTTTGATCTGTTCATAGGCTTCCGGCCCAAGCCCCTGGTAATAATCCAAACAGGCTTTTAAACCGCCCTTCCGCACGATCCGGCCAATGGGGATATAAGAGGTGTCAATGTCCGTAAACAGTTTGCAGCGGGAGGCAAGGATGCCCTTCCAGTTTTCCAACCCGTAATCCACCGCGGCCAAACCCATGGCCTGGGCTACCTGGCAGGCGTAAAACTCGCTGTAAGGTTCATTCCCGGTGTTGGCTGCGCCGAAGGTCCCTCCCTTGTACAGATAGATGCCATCGCCCTCGATAAACCGCCACGCTTTGGGGAGCATCCCGTTGGTGGTCAGTTCTGGCGAGGTGGTGAAGGCCGCGTCGCTCTGTCCGATGCCAGTGTAGGCTACCAGGGACAAGATCTCGGAAAAGCGGTTTTCATATAAATTATACTGTGCAAACGTTCCGGTAAAGCCTTGGGGCACTACCCAATAGCTGTCGTTTAGGGACAGTCCCTTGCACACATCAATGATGCCCTTGGTATCGTTGATGCTCAGGCCAAAGGTTTTCAGGATCTCCGCGACATAGGTTCGGTTCTTGGGAATCACCCGCCGCTGCAGCCATTTTACCAGCCCGTCATCTGTCAGCTCCAAATCCAGGGGGAACAGCGCCCTATTTTCTTTTGCGCCGTGGATCTGCGCTTTCAGGCCCTCAATGCCCTGCTCATACAGAGAGAAGGACAGAAGTTCGGTGTCGTACAGCCGCAATTCATACACTTGCTCCATGTGCCGCTCCTCCTTTCAC
Organism: uncultured Lachnospiraceae bacterium; assembly: GCA_944380605.1. GTDB lineage: Bacteria > Bacillota > Clostridia > Lachnospirales > Lachnospiraceae > UBA3402. Next base: position 2,966 of record CALWIA010000016.1, read on the forward strand.
TCTCATTATACTGACACCCACTTAACTATGCAAGGAGAATCCATGCCTGGGCTTATTTCATCCTTTGCAATTTTGAAATCATCATCGAGTGTAACGGCAAAATCGAATCCTTCGATTTTGATAATACACGAAACATCTATACAAAGCCAGGAAAAGCAGATATAATAAGACGACAGAAGAAAGAGGGCAGCGCGGCGGAATCCGTTTCCGGCGCTGTTGGCTTCAGGGAGGAGCCGTATGAAAGGAAAGAGAATCCGTCAGAATCGGGATATCATCAAGTTTTGCATCCTCGCGGGACTGCTGGCGGCGCTGTATCTGGCCGGCATGCTGGCCAGAGGCCGGGGAGGGGCGGACGATTCCGGGAACTGGATCTACAGCCGGGGGATCTGGCAGTACGAAAAAGACGGCATGCCGGTGCAGAACCGCTGGGTGGACGGCCATGACTATTTTGTGGATGAATCCGGGGCCATGGTGTGCAGCGAGTGGATTTACCAGTGGAAAGAGACCGGGGCCTACGGCCATTCCGCGTCCATACCGGTGTCGGATTTTGACGACATCGATATGGACCGGCTCTGCTATGTAGGCAGCGATGGAAGAATTATCCGGAAAAAGAACATCTACTTCACGCCGTTTCGCTTTGACAGCGAGGGTTTCTGCAGCATTTCCGCAGAGGACCTGGACGGGTTTGAAGGACTGGAATATGGAATCGAAGGCTTGAGGAGGTACGTAATTCTCCATGACGGATACAAAGAATACTATTAAGAAAAATGGATATGTGTTTCTCAGCGCCTTGCTGGTTGGAGTTCTGATCAACAGCCAGGCCCTGTTTTTCAGCACGGACGCCACGGATTCTCTGCGGGCTTACGGCAGCACCCAGGCCCAGGAGTCTTCCGGCCGCTTTATCGGCCACATACTGGATCTGGTCATGGAGCGTATGGGGTTTTATCAGCCCTTCCGCTTTATCAACGTGCTGATCTATCTGGTCTTTCTGGCGGCTTCGGCGGCGCTGGTGGTGATGATTCTGGACATTGGCAGGCGGTGCCTGGCGCTGTCCGCGGCGGCGGTGCTGGTGTCCTGCGCCATGAACAGCGGAATCCTGGCCTACTATTACGTATGCCACATGTACGGGTTTTCCCTGTTCCTGTCTGTGCTGGCCTGTTTCCTGCTTCTGAAAAAGAGAGCGGTGCTGGCTCCGGTGTTCCTTCTGGTGCTGTCGCTGGGGATTTACCAGGCCTTTTTCCCTACGGTGCTTCTGCTGATCTTTCTGCATGAGCTGACGCGGCTCATGGATGAGAAAACCGAAATAAAGGAATGGTTTTTAACGGTGTTCCGGTACATGGCGGCGGTGCTGGCGGCTCTGGTGATGTATATCCTGCTGAACCGGCTGTACCTTTCCCTGGCGGGGGTCTCCATGTCCGGGTATCTGGGCATGAGCGAGAATGTGATTCCCAGCTATACGCCGGCGATGATTCTGGACTATATCGGACAGTCGTTCCGGTTTTTGGCACAGCTGCCGTTTACAGACCGGTATTTTCTCAGCGACAACGGGATCATGCAGCTGAGTCTGGGTATCTGCATCGGTCTGACGCTTCTGATTATGGTACGGGAACTGGCAAAGGCCGGAACCGGCCTTAGAAAAGGTCTGCTGCTTTTGCTGTTTCTGGCGCTGCCCTGTTTTATCAACCTGCCGATGCTGATGCAGGGTACCGTAGGCGAGCGGTTCAGCCTGAACTGGTATTTTATCCTGATTGTGCCGCTGGTGTGGATGGACCGGATCTGCCCGGACGCCGGAACGGTTCCGGACGTGCTGGAATTTCTGACGGGGGCCGCGGAATCCAAAGCCTCCAGAAGATGGAAAATCGCCTGCGGGCTTCTTTGTACGGCGGTTCTTTTTGGCGCCGCCTACAGCGCGTACCGCAATGTCAACATTTATACCAGCTACGCGAAAACCCATGAGATCGCGGAGCACGTGGTGCTGGACGTGGAAAACCGTTTCGCGGACTGCGAAGACTATGGGGTTGGAGACGAGATTCTGTTTGTGGGAAGTCTGGATGCGAGAACCATCAATGACGCCTTTTTCAACATCGAGTATCAGGAATATTTAAGCAAGGTATTCAACCGGGATCACAGTTCCATCTTCCGGCGCTACGGGCTGCACAACCACAGGATCATTACGCCGGAGGACGACCGGGTGCTGAAATTTTCGCTGGGCGACTTCGGCGCTTTGGAAGAGGAAGACATCCGCAGGCTGCCGTATTTCTGTGTCACCGGCCTTCGCGACGATTTTCCGGTGATTCACAGCGGAAGCGAGGAAATCCGCTCCATGCCGTCGTATCCCGACGCGGGATGCGTCCGGAAAATCGATGGGATTCTGGTGTGCAAATTTTCAGACTGAGGGCTTACAGGAACCACAAAGCGTTTTTTAAAATGAAAAATGACAGGGGCAGGTGTGATTTGCATCCATCACACCTGCCCCTGATTCCATCCGGGCTCAGGACCGGAATTCCACTTCCGAGAGATTCAGCGACTGATCGCAGCGGTTGTCAATATCGGCGTCATTGTTTTCAAATACGCACTGGCTAAAGTCCATTTCCACTTCGGAAGGAACGTTTTCCAGCAGCACCGCGGTGCCGCAGCCGGTGAATGTATTTCCAGTGAAGTGAGAATCGCTGGGAGATACGTCGGTGATGTTCATATGCAGTCCGGTTCCGCAGTTTTCAAACACACAGTCTGTGGTGTTGCTCCAGGCGTTTCCGTAAGCCATCATGCCGGTTTTCCAGTTGGAGAACCGGCAGTTCTGCGCCCATGCCCGTCCGGCCGCAGCCAGGGCGACGCCGCTGCCGTCTCCCACAAAGTCCAGATCTTTAAGGTAGCTGATGAAGTAGTCGCCTTCTGGTCCGATCTGAAGGCCAGCGGCAAAGGTGGTTCGCTGTCCATCGGCTCCTTCCGTACCGGTCAGGTTGAAGGAATGCGCGGGGAAAACCACCGGCTCCGTATAGGTCACCGGCGGCAGCGTTATGGTTACGCTGTCACCCTCATCGATTTCTCCCGCCACCTTGTCCAGAAATGCCTGCAGCGCCTGGGAAGTGGACAGATCCGTATCTTCGGAATCATACGTATAGACCGCCGTGGCGATGATGTTCAGGTCCATGGCCAGCCGGATGGTGTCTCCGTTTTTCATGACAATGTCCCACACCGCCTGGGACTGGCCGGCGCTGTCCCGGGTAAAATCCACCAGCGACCCCATGGCGGCTTCCGGATTGATATCCATGAATTCCGGCTCGGTATACTGGATGGGCTCAGCCAGGTCGGCAGGCTGTTCCACATGGAACTGAATGGAGGCTGTTTTTTCCAGAAAGGCAGCGGAAGCGTCCGCGCCGGTATCCCGGTCGTTGATATACAGCCAGCTGGGGAACCGGTAAAATTCTTCCCATCCGGCCTTGGTTTCCAGGAGTGCCATTGGCTCAAACCGTTCCATGAAAACAGAGGTAAGAAGCTGGTAGGCGCCATCGGAATCGGAGTAAACCACTTCTCCCATGCCTTCATAGGTTTTGGGCCGGGTGGTCAGATATACGGCGGCGCCGATGACGGCAGCTAGGCAGAAAAGCAGGGCGGTGATCCGAAGCTTTGCGGAGAAGCGCCGGGGCGGTTTCTGCTCGGTGCGCGGGTTGAGGTTCCTGGCGCAGTGGGGACAGAACGAAGATTCTTCCGGAAGCACCGCGCCGCAGTAGGGACATTTCTTTTCCATAATGCAGACTCCTTGTCAACATTGAAATCGATGTGCCGGTGTCCGGCACAGGCGGAGGGCAAACACTATGCAGCTGGCATATTGTATTCTTTGTGAAAATTCCATACAATGAAAACCGTATCAGACCGTTCTTTTGGGGGCTGTCTGCGGTTCAGCGGACAGGTTTGGCTCCTGTATCATCATATAGTTTTATGGAAGAAAAGTAAAGGGAAATTATGTAAGAGAGGAAACGCCATCATGAATCAAGGAAATCTTTGCTACAACTGCTTTCAGGAAAAGCCGGAAGGGGCGGGCTCCTGCCCGTACTGCGGCTTTGACCTGGAAGAAAATGTAAAGAAATACCCGGTGGCCCTGCGGGCCGGCACGGTTTTAAACGGCCGTTACCTGGTAGGACGGGTGCTGGGCCAGGGCGGCTTCGGCATCACCTATCTGGCCTGGGATACCAAGCTGGAGGCCCGGGTGGCCGTGAAGGAGTTCATGCCCAATGAGATCGCCACCCGCGTGGGCACCACTGTCTCCGTGGCGGTGGAGAGCCGGACGGAGGACTTCACCTACGGCGCCGAGCGGTTCCAGGAGGAGGCCCGCACCCTGGCAAAATTCATGGGCCAGCCCAACATCGCCGGTGTGACGGACTACTTTGACGA
>CALWIA010000017.1 GCA_944380605.1 uncultured Lachnospiraceae bacterium
AAATCCGGCCCTTCTTTTTGGAATTTTCAGGGTTTTACATACTGTTCGATCTTTAATTTTCAAGGTCCGATGTTTGTTTTGCTGCCGCTGTTCTCAGCGACAGCTTGTATAGATTACCACAGCTTCCAGCATCTGTCAACTACTTTTTTCAACTTTTTCCGGTCTCTTTTTCGGGCTGCAGAAGATAGTAGTACAGCACAATGTCTTCCATATGCCCGTCCTTCATCCGGAATCCGCCGGGTATGGTTCCCAGTTCCCGGAATCCCAGTTTCTGATACAGGTTCCGCGCCGGCCGGTTGGCTTTTACCACCGCGTTGAACTGCATAATGCGAAAGTCCAGCGCTCTTGCCTGGGCCAGGCAGTGACGCACCAGGCTCTCGCCGGCTCCCATGCCCCGCGCGTCCCTCCGCACCGCGTAGCTGGCGTTGCAGATATGGCCGCAGCGGCCCACGTTGTTGGGATGGAGAATGTAAAGTCCCAGCAGCCGTCCGCTGTCCGCTTCCTCGGCGACGCCGGTGAAGGACTGTTCTTTAAAAAAGCGCAGCGCCTCTTCCGCCGTCAGTCCTTCTTCCTGGGGAAAGGCCTCTCCGTCTTCCACCACCTGATTCCAGATGGCGGCCGCTTCCTCTGCGTCCCCGTCCTGGAACCCGCGGATCCGGATCTCTATTCCTTTTTTCATCCTTCTGTCTCCTTTTCCTGCGGGTCCTTTGCCGCGTCCAGCGTAAACCAGAACCGCACGCCGGCCAGGGTATTCTCCGCCCCGTATTCCCGATGGTGGGAATCCATAATCGCTTTTACAATGGACAGGCCGATGCCGCTGCCTCCATAGGCCCGGGTCCGGGCCTTGTCCACTTTATAGAATTTGGTCCAGATATTGGGCAGATCCGCCTCCGGTATGGGATCGCCTGTATTTTCCACCGTGACCTTGACCAGAGCCCCCTGCTCTTCTATGCCAATCCGTATGATCCGGTCTCCATCCAGATGGTTTAAGGCATTGCTGATATAGTTGGTCACCACTTCTTCGATTTTGAACTCATCCGCCCAGACATAGACCGGGTGTTCCGGCGCAAATTCCACCGAGGCCTCTTTCTGCTGAATCAGAATCCCCGCCGCCGACAGCACGCCCCGGATCAGTTCCGCCAGGTCAAAGGTTTCCCGGGTCACCTGGTCGCTGCCAAATTCCAGCGCCGTCAGCGTCAGCAGCTGCCGCACCATTTTATTCATCTTGGACGCCTCGTCCATGATCACTTCACAGTAATAGTCGCGGCTCTCCTTTTCCTCCGCCATCCCTTCCGTCAGTCCCTCGGCGTATCCCTGAATCAGGGCGATGGGCGTCTTCAGTTCGTGGGAGACATTGGCGATAAACTCCTTGCGCATCTCGTCGATCTGGATTTTTTCTTCGATATCCTTCTGCAGCCGGCTGTTGGCGGACTGCAGCTCGCCGATGGTCTCTTTCAGTTTTTCGGAAAGGGTGTTCATGCTGTTGCCCAGCACGCCGATTTCATCGTTTTCCTTTCCTTCGTATTTAGCGTCAAAATCCAGCCGGGACATCCGTTCCGATATGCCGGCCAGATTCAGAATCGGCCGGGTCAGCATCCGGGCCGCCAGATACACCACCAGGCTGCCGCAGATCAGTCCGGCCGCTCCCACATAGGTCAGGAACCGGTTGGACAGATCCACGCTTTCCCGGATGCTGGCCAGCGGGGCGGACATGATGAAAATGGTGCGGTTGTCCGAGAAAAATCCCCAGCATTCCAGGGAAGAACCCCGGTTGCGCCGTTCAAAGGTTCTCTGTATGGTATAGTTGTCCGCTCTGCGGATCAGTTCCGACTCCGGGCCTCCGGCCCCCAGAATATACTGTCTGGCTTTAAACAGCATAAAATCCGCGTCCCAGGAAGAGGACGCGATGATCTTGTCGCTGATGCCATCCACAATCAGCGTCGTAACGCCGTACTGTTCATTCAGGGTATTCAGAAGGCGGGCCGCCTCCGTCTGTTCGCTGCTGTCAAAGGAGTAGTCGGCAAACTCATCGCTGATGCTGCCCCCCTGCTTCGCCTTTTCCACCACAATGGCGTCCAGTTCCTCATAGGCCTGCTCCAGCGTGGAGACCCGGCTTCCGATGTAAAAGCCCTCCAGCATCCAGTTGTTGACGCACCAGATTCCGATCAGGATCAGCGCCGTCAGTCCTATAAAAATCAGCGTAAAGCGGATGCGGATCGAATGTCTCATGCCCCCACCTCGAATTTATATCCCATGCCCCATATGGTCTTGATGTAATCGCCTTTTTCTCCCAGCTTGCTGCGCAGTTTCTTCACATGGGTGTCGATGGTTCTGGCGTCTCCGAAATAGTCGTAATTCCAGACGTTGTTGAGAATCTTCTCCCGGGACAGGGCGATGCCCTGGTTCTCCGCGAAATAGGTCAGCAGTTCGAACTCCTTGTAGCTTAAATCCACCGGCTTTCCGTCTACCGTCACCTCATGGGCCGCCTTGTTTATGGAAATGCCGCCCACATTCAGCACGTCTCCCGTCAGGGCGCTGCTTCTGCGCAAAATCGCCTCCACCCGGGCCACCAGGATCTTGGGGCTGAAGGGCTTGGAGATGTACTCGTCTACGCCCAGTTCAAATCCCTGCAGTTCATCCCGTTCCTCACCGCGGGCCGTCAACATGATAATCGGCACTTTGGAATGCTTCCGAATGGTTTTGAGCACTTCCCACCCATCCATTCGGGGCATCATCACATCCAGCAAAATCAGGGCAATATCCTTCTGATTGAAAAACACATCCAGCGCCTGTTCGCCGTCTTCGGCCTCCAGCACCTGAAATCCCTTAATGGTCAGGAAATCCTTCACCAGCTTGCGCATTCTGGCCTCGTCATCTACCACCAGTATTTTTAACGGTTCCATGAAAACGCCTCCGTTTCCTCAAATCTTCTGCTGGCTTCATTTTAGCAGATCATTCCCGGGTTTTCCACCTGTTCACAGAGATTTCACAAAGCCTGTCCGGCTTTATTTGCCTTCGTAAATGATGACGGAATCCACGTCCAGGCCTTTCAGCTTTTCACGGCCCTTCAGACCGGCCAGTTCCATGACGAAGCACACCTTTACCACGGTTCCGCCCAGTTTTTCCACCAGCTTGACAATGGCTTCCGTAGTGCCTCCCGTGGCCATCAGATCGTCCACGATTACCACTTTCTGCCCCGGCTTTACGGCGTCCTTGTGCATCTGCAGCTGCGCGCTTCCATATTCCAGATCATAGTCCACCGAAACCGTCTCGCAGGGCAGCTTTCCCGGTTTCCGCACCGGAACAAAACCCTTGTGCATCTCGTAGGCCACCGGCACGCCGAAGATAAATCCTCTGGATTCCGGTCCCACCACCAGGTCAAACTCCACATCTTTTAAGAATTCCAGCAGCCGGTCAATGGCCAGATGCAGTCCGTCCGCGTCCTGCAGAATGGTGGTCACATCCCGGAAGATGATGCCCGGCTCCGGAAAATCCGGTATGCTTCTGACGTATTCTTCAATTCTCTTCATTTTTTCATTCTCCTGTCTTCTGTGGTGCTCCGCTTCGCGCGGATCCTCGTCTTGCCGCCCGCGGTTTTCCGCCGGGAAATGCGCAGATATTATACCACTTCCCAGACCCGGAAGCAACCCTCGCCTTTCCCGGAGGGTTATGGTATAATGATCATGGTACAATGATCAAAAGATATTACCAGTGCCGGTTCCTCCCGGACACACCAATGACGCAAAGGAGATCCAAGACTATGGAAATTTTAGACCGCTATATTGATCAGCTGCTGGAAAAAAGCAGCCCCCAGGCTCCCGTCTGGAATATTGAAAAAATCCGGCACGGCCAGAAACCTTCCTGGAACTACGTGGACGGCTGCATGATCAAAGCCATTCTGGAACTGTACCACATCCGCAAGGATTCCCGGTATCTCGCGTTCGCCGACGCTTTTATCGACTATTTTGTGCAGGAAGATGGCTCCATTCTCTCTTACGATCCCAAAGAGTACAATCTGGACAACGTCAACGCCGGCAAGACTCTGTTTGACCTTTACCGGCTGACCGGCCGGGAGAAATACCGCCGCGCCATCGATACGGTATACAGCCAGCTGCAGGGACAGCCCCGCACCTCTACCGGCAATTTCTGGCACAAGCAGATTTACCCCAATCAGGTCTGGCTGGACGGCCTTTACATGGCACAGCCTTTCTACATGCAGTACGAGCTGACCTTCCATCAGGGCGAAAACTGCCAGGACAGCTTCCAGCAGTTTCTGACGGTATATGACCGGATGCGGGATCTGCGCAATGGCCTCTACTACCACGCCTATGACGATTCCCGCCAGTCCTTCTGGTGCGACAAGGTCACCGGCCTCTCCGACAGCTTCTGGCTGCGGGCCATGGGCTGGTATGCCATGGCTCTCATCGACACTATGGAAATCCTTCCGGATTCCATGGCTTCCGAGCGGGAAACCCTCGGCCGCATGTACCGGGAACTGATCGACGCCATGCTGCCCTATCAGGACGAGGCCAGCGGCATGTGGTATCAGGTGGTCAACCGGGGCGGCATTTCCCCCAACTACCTGGAAACCTCCGGCTCCGCCATTTTCGCCTACGCCATTATGAAAAGCGTCCGCCTGGGCTTCCTTCCGGATTCCTACTTTGCCTTCGGCAAAAAGGCCTTCGACGGCATCTGCAATACCTATCTTTCCGAAAAAGACGGAGAACTGCAGCTGGGCGGCATCTGCCTGGTAGCCGGACTGGGCAACAAGGAGATGCGGGAAGGAACCTTTGACTACTATATGCGGGAACCCATTGTGCAGAACGATGCCAAAGGCGTGGCGCCTCTGGTGCTTGCCTATGTGGAAGTCCTGTACCGCCAGGCACAGAACTGATCCGCGAAAACCCAAAACAAAACAGATCCCGCGGCAAGGCAAAACGCCTTGCCGCGGGATCTGTCTTTTTATTTTCTTGGATGGGAAGTCCGGTAGGCTTCCCGCAGGCTGTCTGCCTGCCGCGCGTACATGGTATACATCTGCGTGGTGGTCATATCGGAATGTCCCATCATCGTCTGCACCGCCCGGATATCCGCGCCGCCGCCCAGCAGATGAGCCGCGAAGGAATGGCGCAGGGTATGGGGCGTAATGTCCGTCTGAATCCCCGCCCGTTCCCCGTAGTATTTGATAATTTTCCAGAATCCCTGCCGGCTCATGGGACCGCCGCTGCAGTTGACAAACAGATGGTCCGAGGTCTCGCCCTTCAGCAGCGTCTGCCGGGCGTGTTCCAGATAATTCTGCAGCGCCTGCCGGGCCGTTTTCCCAAAAGGAATGGTCCGCTGCTTCTGGCCATCCCGGCAAGTGATAAACCCAATGGACAGGTTGACGTCGGACAGCAGCAGGCCCGTCAGTTCCGATACCCGGATTCCGGTGGCATACAAAAGTTCCAGCATCGCCTTGTCTCGGATGCCCTTGGGACTTTCGCATTCCGGCTGGTTCAGCAGGCTGGTCACTTCCTCCACGGTGAGAATCACCGGCGCCTTTTTCTGGATCCTGGGCGCTTTCAGCAGTTCCGCCGGATCCCGTCGAATGCAGCCCTCCCGCAGTTCGTAGTGAAAAAACGCCTTTACCGATGCCAATACCCGGGAAATGGTGGTAGCCGCCCGCCCCTCTTTTTCCAAAAACAGCACATAGGAATTCAGAGCTGTCCGGGTCACCCGGGACACCTCTTCAATGCCGTTTTCCATCAGATATTCTTCCAGCTGCTCCAGATCTCTCCGATAAGACACCTGGGTGTTTCTGGACGCTCCCTTCTCCTTTGCCAGGTATTCAATAAACCGATTGATTTCCCTTTCCATCTCTTCCGTTCCCTGATCCTGTTCCCCATAAATCGGCTTTTTTCAGCCGTTTCCTACCATTATAGCCATTTATTTCCGCAAAATCAAACACATTTTTCCCACTTTCCCCGTCTTTTCTCCGTACTTTACATAAAAAATACAACATATGGCGACCCGGTATCCCGGTCTTCCCATATGTTGTAAAAAAATTTTTTTCGTTTCTTTTTAAATTCCTGGCAAAAACCGCCACAGCAGCGGATTTACCCAGGCTTCCAGAGCCATGCCCGCCGCCGACAGGCCTGCTAACAGCAGCCAGGCGCCCGGCCGGATTCTGCCTGCTCCCTTTTTCGCGGCGGCGGCCAGCACCGCCCAGACCGTCCCGTAGCACAGCCACTGCGGAAGCAGAAGACCGGCAAACGCTGCCAGGCCGATCCAGCCAAGCCGCAGGGTCAGAAGGGAAAGAAGCAGCGCTCCGCCAAAGCCCAGCGCAAAGGCAGACAGCGCAAACAGCAGCCGGGCCGGCGGCGCCACCGCCGCCAGGCAGAGCAGCGCCAGCTGAATGCCCCTCTGCCTCACCACGGATTCCCACAGCAGATGCTGCTGCCGGCCGGACAGGCCGGCTGTATATGCCTGCCAGAGTCCCGCCGGACCTGCCAGTTCTTCCCGCAGCAGATGGGCCGCGGCGCACCCTGCGGCGCTGCCGGCCAGAAGCGCCGCAGCCAGCACGTCTTCATAGGTCAGAAACGCCGGACGCTTCATAGCGCCTCCTGCCTTTTTGTTACTGCTACTGTATGACCCCGCCGGAAATTCTATGCGCCTTTCCTTCGGAAAAGCCTCAGCGGCATCCGTATTTCACCGCGTACGTACTGATGGCAGCCACCGTTTTTCCATCCGTCATTTTGCCCTCGTAAATCAGCTGCAGCAGGTCTTTCAGTTCCCAGGCTTCTACCTCGATCACCTCGTCCTCGTCCAGATGCTGGTGGGACGGAATCAGGTCTCTGGCTACAAAGATATCGATGGCCTCATCACAGAATGCCACCGTGGTATTCAGGCTCATAAGATATTCCAGATGTTCGCTGCGGTAGCCGGTTTCTTCTTCCAGTTCCCGGTATGCGCACTGAATCTTGGGTTCCTTGGGATCGTCCAGCTTTCCCGCCGGAATCTCCAGCGTCTCCCGGTCCAGCGCGTTGCGGTACTGGCGCACCATGAGAATCTTTCCGTCGTCGGTAACCGGCAGCACCGCCGCCGCGCCGTCGTGATGAATAAAGTCCCAGTGCGCCTCATGCCCGTTGGCAATCACCGTATCTTCGTAAATTTTCAGAATCGTTCCCTGGTATTTCAGTTCCCGTTTCAGCCGTTCTACACGTTCCGCCATAATCGTTCCTCCCGTACCGCGTTTCCTTATTGAATCCAGGCGCCGGTGGAATCCACTCTGCGCCCGCTGCCGTCCGGCACAATGGTGTCCGTCAGCATATTGCCGTATTCCGGCGTGCAGTAATAATATTTGTCATTCCACAAAATCCATCCGGTGACCATATAGCCTTCCGAATCGAAGTAAAACCACATGTCGTCAATCAACTGCCAGTTGCTGACGGTATAGCTTCCATCGGAATTTTTGTACCACCAGCCTCTGCCGTCGTGGTTCCAGCCCACCGGTATCTGGCTCTGCTGCCACGCCTCCATCTGGCCCGGCTCCGTCACGCCTTCCGGAATCGGACTGCCGTACTGCTGACGGTAACGGGCCGCCGTCTCGCTGTCCACAAACACCGTTCCGGCAGATTCTTTCCACTCGCTTTTGACGCTGTTATCCCGGATGTTGACCGCCCGGACCCGGAATCCGTAGGTACCGTCCCGGCTCATCAGCTGCCCCAGGTCATAGGTGGTTTCCGTGGTTTTCTGGGTCATGCCGAAATTCTTGCCGTTGCGGACCGCGCGGATCTCGTAGTAAGCGGTGTTGTAAGCCTCGCTCCAGGAAATGGTGGTGGGGCCGGTCCAGGACGCCGACTCGATCTCGCCCACCTGCTCCAGCAGGGAAGGCAGCCGCAGCGTCAGCACCAGCGTATAGGAATCCTCTCTCCGCCCGGTCTCATAGGTGCCTCCCTCGATCCGGATGTCGGAGGAACTGACAGAAAAATAATACCCGTCCTCCGCCTGCAGATATACGTCGATCCGGGGCGTATCCGCGTTGCCCCACTCATTGACCTCATTCAGAATTTCAATATCGTCCACGTAGTACAGACCGCTTTTGGGGGTAATGATAATATCGTCTTCGGAGCAGTCGTCTCCGATCTGAAAATCCGTTTCTATCTCCAGGCTGACCGACGTGATCCGCTCCGCCGCCATCGCTTCTGACGGCATCAGAAACACCAGCCCCGCCGCCAGTCCAAGCGCCGTCTTCTTAAACCATTTCATACCGACACCTCCTCTTCTTCTTTTACTCTAGTATGGAACCTGCCGGCTGTCAACCAAATTCTTTCTTAATAAAAAGTGTGCGCCTTGGCGCACACTTGCGCCGAGCGCAGCTGCCGTCAGGCAGCATCTGCCTCATGCGCGAGTGCGCATCCTCAGCGGAACGTCTTTTTCGTACGATAGGAAATGAAATTTCCTATCGTATGAAAAAGAGGATGCCTCCTCCCTGCAAATGCTGTCATTTACAGGGAGGGGACACCCTCTTACCCATTGCTACTTGGCATAATCGGTCACTCTGGATTCACGGATCACATTTACCCGAATCTGTCCCGGATACTCCATGGACTCTTCGATCTTCTTAGAAATGTTCCGTGCCATCAGCACCATGTCATCATCATTGACCTGTTCCGGAATCACCATAACGCGGACTTCCCGTCCTGCCTGAATCGCGTAGGATTTATCCACTCCTTTGAAGGAATCGGTAATTTCCTCCAGCTGCTTCAGTCGGTTCGTATATGTTTCCAGGGTCTCTCGCCTTGCTCCGGGTCTTGCCGCCGATATGGTATCCGCGGCCTGTACGATGCAGGCAATCAGACTCTCCGGCTCAACATCGCCGTGGTGGGACTCTACGGAATTGACTACAACTGCCGATTCCTTGTACTTTCTGCAGAGCTCCGCTCCCAGCTTCACGTGGGAACCCTCCACCTCGTGGTCGATGGATTTACCAATGTCATGTAATAAGCCAGCCCGCTTCGCCATGCGGACGTCCACGCCGATCTCGGCAGCCAGCAGTCCTGCCAGCTGTGCAACCTCAACGGAATGCTTCAGCGCGTTCTGGCCATAACTGGTTCTGAATTTCATTTTGCCCAGAAGTTTAATCAACTCCGGATGGATGCCGTGGATTCCCACCTCAAGGGCGGCCGCCTCGCCATCCTCTCTCATGTTGGCTTCTACTTCTTTCTGTGCCTTTTCTACCATTTCTTCGATTCTGGCCGGATGAATCCGTCCGTCCACAATCAGGCGTTCCAGGGCGATTCTCGCCACTTCCCGCCGTACCGGATCAAATCCGGACAGCACTACGGCCTCCGGCGTATCGTCGATAATCAGTTCCACGCCGGTCATCGTCTCCAGCGTCCGGATGTTGCGGCCTTCTCTTCCGATAATACGGCCCTTCATCTCATCGCTGGGCAGCTGCACCACCGATACGGTGGACTCCGCCACGTGGTCCGCCGCGCACCGCTGAATGGCGGTCACCACATATTCCTTGGCTTTCTTGTCCGCCTCTTCTTTGGCCCGGGCTTCCATCTCCTTGATCATCTTCGCCGTGTCATGCTTGACATCGTCTTCCACAGACTTCAGCAGATACTCTTTGGCCTGTTCCGATGTAAGACCGGAAATCCGTTCCAGTTCCTGCTGCCGTCTGCCGCGAAGTTCCTCCGCTTCCGCCAGCTTTCTGTTTAAGTTCTCTTCCTTGGATGTCATACTGGCTTCCCTGCGTTCCAGTGCTTCGGACCTCTTGTCCAGATTCTCTTCCTTGCTCAATACGCGCCGTTCATAGCGCTGAAGCTCTGCTCTTCTTTCCCTGGTTTCTTTATCCAACTCGTTTTTGGTCCGTATGGACTCTTCCTTAGCTTCCAGGAGAGCTTCTCGCTTCTTTGTCTCTGCGGTCTTCAACGCTTCATCTATGATCTCTCTCGACTTTTCTTCCGCACTGCCGATCTTGTTCTCATAGGTTTTCTTTCGGTGCGCGACCGCTAATACCCATGTAACCGGAATCGCGATAACTGCCGTTATCACGACGGATATTATAATTGACACAGGAGCACCTCCTTATTTAGTTTTCATTGTACAACAATACAACACTACAATTTTAAACTGTTTTATACATTATGTCAAGTATATAAGGTCCTGCCCCTGCATTCTTATGCAGTTCGCCTCAGAAATCGCCGTCTTCTCCATCTCCGCCCAGCATTCGGTACACCGCTTCCCAGGAAAAGCCCTTCCGCGCCAGCGCCGCCGCCAGCTTCCCCTTTTCCTGCCGCGTCCAGGTCTCCCGGTCATATCCCTTCTTCTGCAGGAACGCCCGGATCTGGCGGTCTTCATCCACCGGCTCCTCTTCCAGAAGGCGGCGGATCAGCTCCGGCGAAAGTCCTTTCTGCTGCAGATCGCGGCACAGCCGCTTCCGGCTCCGCTTCTCCCGGTAGGCGTCGATGTACTGCCTGCCGTACTGCTCATCGTCCAGCAGGCCCAGCCGCTTCAGCCCCTCCAGGGTATCCCGGATCACCTCCGGCGGATACATGCCTTCCTGCAGCTTCTGCGCTATCTCCCGCTCCGTCCGTCCGCAGCGTTCCAGCAGATACAGCGCCCGCTCCTTCGCCCGTCTGGCCAGCACCTGGTCCCGGATCTCGCGCCAGGTCTCTTCGGAAAGTTCCGCGCCTTCCTCTATGCGGTACCGCCTCCGTTCTCCCGTATATAAAACAAAGGCAAAGTCCTGATCCAACAGGACTTTGCTTCTTCGTTTATCCAGGGGCACTACCGCCGTCACCCGCATCAGGACACCGCCGCCGGATCCGCGGCAGACTCCGGCTGCTGTTCCGGATGCAGCCCGAAGGCCTCCCGCACCCGGTTCTCGATCTCCATGCAGACCTGGGGATTGTCCTTGAGGTAGAGCTTGGCGTTCTCCCGGCCCTGGCCGATCTTGGCTCCCTGGTACGCGTACCAGGCGCCGCTCTTCTCCACGATGTTCTCCTTCACCGCCAGATCCAGCACATCTCCCTCTTTGGAAATGCCCTGGCCGAACATGATGTCGAACTCCGCCTCTTTAAAGGGAGGCGCGATCTTGTTCTTCACCACCTTCACGCGGACGTGGTTGCCTACCACTTCGCCGCCCTGCTTCAGGCTGTCGGTGCGGCGCACATCCATGCGGACGGAGGCATAAAACTTCAGCGCCCGGCCGCCGGTGGTGGTCTCCGGATTGCCGAACATGACGCCGATCTTCTCCCGGATCTGGTTGATGAAAATCACAGTGCAGTTGGACTTGCTGATGTGGCCGGTCAGCTTGCGCAGGGCCTGGGACATCAGCCGGGCCTGCAGGCCCACGTGGGACTCGCCCATCTCGCCGTCGATCTCCGCCTTGGGCACCAGAGCCGCCACCGAGTCTACAATCACAATGTCCACCGCGCCGGAACGGACCATGGTCTCCGTAATCTCCAGGGCCTGCTCGCCGTTGTCCGGCTGGGAAATGTACAGGTTGTCAATATCTACGCCGATATTCCTGGCGTACACCGGATCCAGCGCGTGCTCCGCGTCAATAAAACCGGCGATGCCGCCCCGCTTCTGCACCTCGGCCACCATGTGGAGCGCCACCGTCGTCTTGCCGCTGGACTCCGGGCCGTAAATCTCAATCACCCGTCCTTTGGGGATCCCGCCCAGTCCCAGCGCCAGATCCAGGCTCAGGGAACCGGTGGGCACCGTCTCTATATTCATATTGGCTCCGGAATCGCCCAGCTTCATCACAGAGCCCTTGCCGTACGCCTTCTCAATCTGTGTCAGGGCCGCGTCCAGGGCCTTCATCTTCTCTTCTCTGTTCATAGCTTCCTCCAATACGAACAAATGTTCTCTTTTCCTAATCATAATATACTTTCCGCCGGCTGTCAAGACGCCTTCCCGGGAAAAAGCGCCGGAACCGGCAGCAGCACAGCCGCGCCGGCTGTGCTGCCATAGAAAAAGTATATCATGTCCGTCTGGGAAAAGGAAGCGCTGATTTTGACAGGTTCCGGCCCATGCCGCCTGTCCCGGAAGGTCCGGATTACGGTTCCGCGCCTTCCTCCCGCACCTGGATGCCCAGTTCCTTCAGCTGTTTTTCCTCCACCGGACCGGGGGCTTCCGTCATCAGGCAGGAAGCGTCCTTGACCTTGGGGAAGGCGATGACGTCGCGGATGCTGTCGGCGCCTACCATCAGCATGGCCACCCGGTCCATGCCGTAGGCCAGTCCCGCATGAGGCGGAACGCCGTATTTGAAGGCCTCCAGCAGGAAGCCGAACTGTTCTTTCGCCCGCTCCGGCGTAAAGCCCAGCACCTCAAACATCTTGGACTGGATGTCGCTCTGATGGATCCGGACGGAACCGCCGCCCAGTTCGGTGCCGTTGAGCACGATATCGTAAGCCTTGGCCCGGACCGCGCCGGGATCCGTATCGATCAGATGCCAGTCTTCTTCCATGGGCATGGTGAAGGGATGGTGCATGGCCACATACCGGTTCTCTTCCTCCGAGTATTCCAGCAGCGGGAACTCCGTCACCCACAAGAATTTAAAGTCGTCTTTCTTCAGCAGGCCCTGCTGTCTGGCCAGTTCCAGCCGCAGATTGCCCAGCACGTCCCAGACTACTTTGTTTTTGTCGGCGGCAAACAGCAGCAGGTCTCCCGGCTCGCCTTCCATGGCGTCCGCCAGGGCCTTTAACTGTTCTTCCGTCATAAATTTGGAGAAGGACGCCTTGTAGGTTCCATCCTCGTGGATCGACAGATACGCCAGGCCTTTGGCGCCGAAATCTTTGGCATAATCCACCAGCCGGTCAATCTGCTTTCTGGGCATGGCGCCCTGTCCCTTGGCGTTGATGCCGCGGACGGAGCCGCCGTTTTCCAGCGCGCCGGTAAACACGCCGAAGCCGCAGTCCCGCACCACGTCCGAAACGTCCTTCAGTTCCATGCCGAACCGCATATCCGGTTTGTCGGAGCCGAAGCGGTTCATGGCCTCTTTCCAGGTCATCCGCGGAATGGGCAGCGGAATCTCCACGCCCAGCAGTTCCTGAAACAGCTTGTGCAGCAGGCGCTCGTTGACGTCGATGACGTCGTCTACGTCCACAAAGGAAAGCTCCATATCGATCTGGGTAAATTCCGGCTGCCGGTCCGCCCGCAGGTCCTCGTCCCGGTAGCAGCGGGCAATCTGGAAGTAGCGGTCATAGCCGGAGCACATCAGCAGCTGTTTGAACAGCTGCGGCGACTGGGGCAGGGCGTAAAAAGAGCCGGGATGCACACGGCTGGGCACCAGGTAGTCTCTGGCTCCCTCCGGCGTGCTCTTGATCAGCGTCGGCGTCTCAATTTCCAGGAATCCTTCTTCCGCCAGAAACTGTCTCGTCAGAATGGCGATGCGGCTGCGGAACATCAGATTCCGCTGCAGATCCGGCCGGCGCAGGTCCAGATAGCGGTATTTTAACCGCAGTTCTTCCTTGGTTCTGGAATTTTCCTCAATGGGGAAAGGCGGCGTCTCGGATTCCGACAGGATCCGAAGAGACGCGGCCCGCACCTCGATGGCGCCGGTGGCCAGGTTTTCATTAACGGCGCCGGAACGGGCCTCCACCCGTCCCGTAACCGCGATGACAAATTCGCTGCGCAGCTTTTCCGCCTTGGAAAAGCTCTCCGCGCCGCAGTCATTTTCCTCAAAAATAATCTGCAGAATGCCGGTGCGGTCTCTCAAATCCACAAAAATGATGCCGCCCTTGTTTCTGCTCTTCTGCACCCAGCCCATGACCGTCACTTCCCGGCCGATGTCCGCGGTGCTCACTTCCGTACAGCGATGGGAACGTTTCAGTCCCCGCATTGACTCTGCCATGATTTCTCTCCTTCGCCTTTTTTATCCTTTCAGCGCTTCTTTATAAAATTCCACAAATTCCGTGTAGCCTTCTTTTCCCAGCTGTTCCTTCTGGAACTTCTTGTTTTTGTTCATCTGGGACACCAGCACGCAGACGCCTGTTTTCCGTTCTTCCATGGCCTGCTTTAAAATCTGCCGCATCCGGCTGTTGTCCATGCCCTTTTCCACCAGATAGGCTTTTTTCTGCGCGGTGCCCGGCACCTGGCCGCCCTGGTCCATGAGAATGGTGACAATGCGCTCAAAGCCAATGGAAAATCCGCAGGCCGGCGTATCCGTGCCGGTAAACTTGCCGATCATCTTGTCGTAGCGGCCGCCGCCTGCCACGGAACCGCCGAAGCCTTCCATGGATACCTCGAAAATGGTTCCGGTATAGTAGGACATGCCCCGCACCAGCGTCGGGTCAAACTGCAGCGCGAATTTAGTCTCCGACGCGCCGGATACCGTCTCCATGATCTGGGACAGGTTCTCCGCCGTACCCGGCTCCAGAGACGCGCCCAGCTGTTCTCCCAGCTTCCGCACGGCGTCCGCGTCGGTACCAGCCTGGTCAAACAGCGCCAGATACCGGTCGGTCTGCTCTGCGCCGCAGCCGTTTTCCAGCAGCTCCGTCCGAACGCCGTCCCGGCCGATCTTATCCATTTTATCCAGGGTGATAAACACCGAATCCAGCTGTTCCTCGGCGAATCCGCAGTACAGGGCCATGCCCTTTAAAATCCGCCGGTCGTTGATGCGCACCGTAAAGGAGTTGTCCGGGCAGATCCGGCCCAGCGCCGTGGTGGTGGCCAGAATCAGTTCGATCTCCGCCAGATTGGTGGGGTCGCCCAGAATGTCGATGTCGCACTGGACAAACTGGCGGAACCGCCCTTTCTGCGGCCGGTCCGCTCTCCAGACACTTCCCATCTGCAGCGCCTTAAACGGCGACGGCAGCTGGGCCGCGTTGTTGGCGTAGTAGCGGGACAGCGGCAGCGTCAGGTCATAGCGCAGGCCTCCGTCCACCAGGTCATTTTCCGTCTCCGCCTCGGCAAGGTTCAGCTTCTCGCCCCGCTTCAGAATCTTAAAAATCAGCTTTTCATTGTCTCCGCCCTGTTTGCTGGTGAGATTTTCAATGTGCTCCACGCAGGGCGTGTCGATCTGGGAAAAGCCGAATCCCCGGTACGTCTCCCTGATCTGATTCATCACAAAATCCCGGACCTGCATCTCCGCGGGCAGGATGTCCTTCATGCCGGTAACCGGCTTCTTTTTCAGTGCCATGGTATTCTCCTGTATCTGCTGGGTTTTCCTCGTATTTTTCGTAACGATTATACTATTCCGTCAATTAAATAGCAATGCTTTTTTTCGCTCCAGCATCTCGTCGATCCGTTCTATATACTGTTCCACATTTTTGACATTTTCCGTGCGCTCTACCCGGTTTTCCGCCGGAAATACCCGCTTGGTGGCGGTGCCGGCGCCGCATCCGATGATGGTCTGCTTCTCTTCCATGATCAGGATGTTGTACAGGCAGGCTTTCCCCGGCGCGGCATAGCCCACGTTTTCAAAATTGCCGGCCATGTTCTTCTGCCGGTAGAGGTAGTAGGGCGTCAGCCCCATTTCACCGGCGCAGCGGGAGGTCAGATCGATCATCTCCTGGGTGTTGACAATTTTCAGGTCTTTATAGACCTCTTTCATGGTGTTGAGCCGCGCCGCCCGCTTGATGGCCAGGGAATGCACCGTCAGGCTGTCCGGAGCCAGCCGGCGGATCTGCTCCATGGTGGAAGCCACATCTTCCAGCTCCTCCTGGGGAAGCCCGATGATCAGGTCCATATTGATATTGTCAAACCCCAGGTTTCTGGCCAGGCGGAATTTGTCTTTGACCTCTTCCACCGTGTGCCGGCGGCCGATAAGGTCCAGGGTCTTCTGCTGCATGGTCTGGGGATTTATGGAAATCCGGGTGACGCCGTGGCGCCTGAGCACCTGCAGCTTTTCTTCTGTAATGCTGTCCGGCCGGCCGGCCTCCACCGTAAATTCCCGAACCTGTTTCATGTCAAACAGGGTTTCCAGCTTGTTCAGCAGCCGCTCCAGATCCTCCGCGCACAGCGACGTAGGCGTACCCCCGCCGAAATACACCGTATCCGGCGGACAGCCCTTTTTGCGGGCGGCCACATATGCCAGCTCCTTTTCCAGCGCATCCAGATACAGGCCGGTGCGCCCCTCCCATTTTCCAATGGGGTAAGAAGTAAAGGAGCAGTACAGGCAGGTGGTGGGACAGAAGGGAATGCCCACATACAGGCTGTAGCCGTTTTCATAGTTCAGTCCCGACAGAAGCCGCTGTTCCCGCAGCGCCGTTTCCACACTCAGACGGATTTTTTCATCGGAAGCAAAATAATTCCGTTTCATATAAGCGGCGATTTCCTCCCGGCCCATGCCTTCTTCCAGCCGGGTCAGAGCGATTTTCACCGGCCGTATGCCGGTGAGAGAACCCCAGGGCAGTTCCCGTCCGGTGCAGCATACCAGCAGGGCGTACATCCGCCGCTTCAGGCGGTTTTTGGTCTCGGTCCGGCTTTCCGGCACTGCCTGCACCGGCTCCGCTCTGTGTTCGATTTCCCAGGCCAGTTCCGGCACCGGAAGAAAGCCTTCCGGCCGCAGGTCGTCTCTGGCGTCCGGTCCAAACAGCCGCAGGCTCCAGGCGGTCCCGTCTTCGTTTTTTTCTCCTTCCACCCCCAGGCGGCACTCCGGATCCTGCTGGTAGGAAAAGGATTCTCCCGGGAAAAAGGCCATCAGCAGTTCTCTGATATCCTGTTCAAATGCGTTGTCATTTAACCGTATTTCTATCATTTTTTGTTTCTCCGTCTCTGCTTCCTGCCGCCCGGCGCCTTACACAAACCGCGCCGCCGGGTTGTATTTCTTTTCGTGGCCGATCCGCGTCGTCTCCCCATGTCCCGGCCATACCCGGGTCTCCTCCGGAAGGGCAAATACCACCTCCGTCAGAGAGTTGATAATGGCGGACGAACTGCCGGTGGGCAGGTCTGTACGCCCGTAGGATTCATAAAACAGCGTGTCGCCGGAAAACAGCAGCCCCTCTTCTTCTATATAATAGCAGACGCTGCCTGCCGTATGGCCCGGCGTATGCAGCACCTTCCAGTCCGCGGACAGCAGAGAAACCGTCTCTTTGTTCCGCAGCCAGCGGTCCGCCGTCAGCGATACCGGATCCCCCGCCATGGGGCTCAGATTCAGATCCGGATCCCGCAGCATTCCCATTTCCGCCTCTCCCGCGTAAATGGGAATCTGAAAATGTTCCCGCAGCTCTCCCGCCGCCAGCAGGTGGTCGAAATGGCCGTGGGTCAGCAGGATGGCCTGGGGCTGAATCCCCAGCTGCAGGCACTGGTGCTCCACATAAGCGGCGTTGTCGCCGGGATCGATAATCACCCCCGGCCGGGTTCCCTCCGGTCCGGTCCCGGCCTCATCCCGGTACACAAGATAACAGTTGGTGCTGATCATACCTACTACACAGGTTCGGATCTTCCATCCGTTCATGATTTCCTCCTTCCGCGGCAAAGAGAAAGCAGGTCAGCTTTCTAACCTGCCGTTCTCTCAATATCCAAAACTCCGTCGATCTGTTTCAGTTTGTCTGTCAGTTTATTCAGTTCTTCCACGCCGTGGGTATCAAAGGTCATGACAATGGTAGCCTTGCCCTGTTTGCTGGTGCGCACGTTCATGGAAGTAATATCGATCTGCCGCTCCGTAAACACCTTGGAAATGTCCACGAACATCCCGATGCGGTTGTTGGCAAAAATCTGAATCTCCGTGGAATACGTCTCTTTGCTGTTCTCGCTCTCCGGCTGCTGCCATTCCGCGTCGATCAGGCGGATCCGCTCGGATTCCGGCAGATTGATAATGTTGATGCAGTCGGTGCGGTGAATGGACACGCCCCTGCCCCGGGTGACAAAGCCCACGATCTCGTCGCCGGGCACCGGGCTGCAGCATCTGGAAAAACGCACCGCCACGTCGTGCAGGCCCTTGACCACAATGCCGCTTTTGGACTTTTTGGCCGCCGGCACACGGCTGGTCATATCGCTGATGCCGTCCAGGATATTGGCGTCGGTGACTTCCCGCTTCTGCTTTTTGTCCCGCTCCTCGATCATCTTGTTGATGACCTGGCCTTCTTTCAGGCCGCCGTGCCCAATGGACGCCAGTACCGAGTTCCAGTCCTTGAAGGCGTAGCGCTTCATGACCTTTTCCATGAACTCCGGCTTGTTCAGTTCCGCGTAGTTGATGCCCTTGGTCTTGCAGTAGCGGTCGATCATCTCCTTGCCGCGGACGATGTTGTCTTCCTTCAGTTCTGTCTTGAACCACTGGTTGATCTTGTTTTTGGCCTGGGTGCTCTTGACCAGGGACAGCCAGTCCCGGCTGGGGCCCTTGGAATTCTGGGAAGTGAGAATCTCGATCTGGTCTCCGTTCTGGATCACGTAATCGATGTTTACCAGCTTTCCGTTGACCCGGGCGCCTACCATCTTGTTGCCTACGGCGCTGTGAATTGCGTAGGCAAAGTCAATGGGCGTGGAGCCTGCCGGCAGGTTCTTGACGTCACCGGAAGGCGTAAAGCAGTATACACTTTCTGAAAACAGGTCCAGGTCTCCCTTGACCATGCTTAAAAACTCTTTGGAATCGTCGGTGTCCCGCTGCCATTCCAGAATCTGCCGCAGCCAGCTGAGCTTGGCCTCTTCCTTGCCCGCCGCCACGGCGCCGCTGCCGCTTTCCTTGTACTTCCAGTGCGCCGCGATACCGTATTCCGCCGTACGGTGCATCTCGTAGGTCCGGATCTGGATCTCAAATGGCTGTCCGGTGCTGCTGATCAGCGTGGTGTGCAGCGACTGGTACATGTTGGGCTTGGGCATGGCGATATAGTCTTTGAACCGTCCGGGGATCGGCTTGTACATCTCGTGGATCACGCCCAGGGCCGCGTAGCAGTCCTTTACGGTCTCCACCATGATGCGCACCGCGAACAGATCGTAGATCTGATCCACCGTCTTGTTCTGGTTCACCATTTTCTTATAAATGCTGAAGAAGTGCTTGACCCGGCCGCCTACCGTAGCCTGGATATCCGCCTCCTCCATATGCCGCTTGACTTCCGTGACAATTTCCTGGATAAAGGCTTCTCGGGCATCCATCCGCAGGTTGACCTTCTCCACCAGATCAAAGTACACGTCCGGCTTCAGAAACCGCAGCGACAGGTCGTCCAGCTCGATTTTGATCTTGGAAATACCCAGCCGGTCGGCAATGGGCGCGTAGATCTCCAGCGTCTCCCTGGCCTTTTCCTTCTGCTTTTCCGGCTTCCAGAACTGTCCCGTCCGCATGTTGTGCAGGCGGTCCGCCAGCTTGATGATGATGACGCGGATGTCCTTGGCCATGGCCAGGAACATCTTGCGGAGGTTTTCCGCCTGGATCTCCACCTTGTCCTTGTCCCAGGACAGCTGGGTCAGTTTGGTGACGCCATCTACCAGGAAAGAAACTTCTGAACCGAACGCCGCGGACAGATCCTCCAGCGTCATGCCCGTGTCTTCCACTACGTCGTGAAGCAGTCCGGCGGCAATGGTTTCCTTGTCCATCTCCAGATCCGCCAAAATGATGGCAACACAAAGAGGGTGAATGATATATGGTTCACCCGATTTCCGTTTCTGGTCTTTATGCGCCTGTTTCGCGGCCTCATAGGCCTTCTGCACCAGCGTAATATCGTCAGAAGGATGATAGCGCCGGATGCTGTTGATCAGATCCTGATACAGAACCTCCGGACTGGTAAAGCTGGCCGGAGCCTCCAGTTCCTGTACCTGAGGCACAGGCGCGGCCTCCGCCGTATCCGTACGCTCCGTCTGTATCCGGGATCCCTGCGGCGTTTCCTGCAGCATAAGGTCACCTTCTCTAAATATGGTATAAAAAGTATTATACGTTTATTCAGCAGAAAATGCAAGATTTTATTGAAACTGCGCCTGGTACAGCTGGTAATAGAAGCCTTTCCGGTCCATGAGGGAGTCGTGGGTGCCCTGTTCCACCACCTCGCCGTGGTTTACCACCAGAATCCAGTCGGCGCTGCGGATGGTCGAGAGCCGATGGGCGATGATAAAGCAGGTCTTGTCCTTCATCAGCTTCCGCATGGCCTCCTGAATCCCCGCTTCCGTTCGGGTGTCCACATTGGAAGTGGCTTCGTCCAGAATCAGCATCCGGGAGTC
The DNA here is from genome assembly GCA_944380605.1 of uncultured Lachnospiraceae bacterium. GTDB lineage: Bacteria > Bacillota > Clostridia > Lachnospirales > Lachnospiraceae > UBA3402. Next base: position 20,083 of record CALWIA010000017.1, read on the forward strand.
CAGCAGCATGGCCCGTACAATGGTCAGCAGCTGTTTCTGGCCCTTGGAGATGTTGCCGCCTTCTTCCCGCAGCACCGTATCATAGCCCTGGGGCAGACGTTCAATAAAGGAATGGACTTTGCCGGCCTTGGCCGCCCGCACCACCTCTTCCCGGGTGGCCTTCTCGTTTCCATACGCCAGATTTTCGTAAATGGTGCCGGAAAACAGCCAGGTGTCCTGCAGCACCATGGCATAAGACCGGCGCAGACTTTTGCGGGTTACATCTTCCACCTTTTTCCCATCCACGCGGATGCTGCCGGACCAGGCGTCATAAAACCGCATCAGCAGGTTGATCAGCGTGGTTTTGCCAGCTCCGGTGGGCCCTACAATGGCCACCATGGAACCGGGACGGGCCGCAAAGGACAGGTCGCGGATAATGGGGTGGTCCGGTTCATAGCCGAAGGAGACGTGCTCCAGTTCCACCCGGCCTTCCACCGGTTCGTCCGGCCCGCCCAGTTCCAGCGCGCCGGGGCGGTCCGCCGGCTCCGCCGGCTCGTCCAGCAGGCGGAACACCCGCTCCGCCGCCGCCAGCGCCGACTGCAGGTCGCTCATGATATTGGCCGCCTCGTTGATGGGGCCGGAAAACTTCCGGGAATAGAGCACAAAGGAGGAAATCTGCCCCACCGTCATGGCGCCGCCCAGATACAGAAACGCGCCGAACACGCTGATCATGGACAGGGACAGGTTGTTGATAAAGTTTACCATGGGACCCACCATGCTGCCGTAGTACTCCGCCCGGTAATACGCTTCCACCGCGTCCCGGTTCTTGTCCTCAAACCGGCCCAGCACCTCTTCTTCCTCGCAGTACGCCTTTATGGTCTTCTGCCCCGTCACCATTTCCTCCGCAAAGCCGTTTAAGCGGCCCAGACTGGCGGAGCGGGCGGCAAACAGGGGCCGGGTCCGTTTTGTAATAAACCGGGTGATGCAGGCCGACAACGGCACCGTTACCGCAAACACCAGCACCAGCCTTGGAGAAATCACCACCATCATGGACAGCGCCCCCGCCACGGTAATCACTGTGGTGAGAATCTGCACCAGGTCGCTGGACAGCGATTCGTTGACCGTATCGATATCATAGGAGATCCGGCTGATCAGATCGCCGGTCTGGTGCGTGTCATAATAGCCCACCGGCAGCGCCAGCATCCGTTCGAACACGTCTTTGCGCATCTGATACACCACCCGCCGGCCAATGGTCACCATCAGCACCGACAGCGCGTAGGACAGTACGGCAGAGCCCACATAGAACACCACCATAAGGCCCGCGTAGTAAAAGACCCGGTCAAAATCCTCCGCTCCCATGTTCGGATGAATGGCGTCCACCGCGTACCCGGAAAGCATGGGGCCTAAAAGCGCCAGGCAGTTGCTGGCCGCCGTCATCAGCAGCGCCAGGCACAAAAGCAGCCGGTACCGGGCCATGTACCGGCCCAGCCGCAGAATCGTATAGGTATTCCGTTTGGTTTTCTGTCCCGTCTTCGCCTGTTCCCTCATGGATCCCTCTCCTGTCTAAATTCCCATCTGAGAAGCGCCAATTTCCCGGTACACCGGGCAGGAACGCATCAGTTCTTCATGGGTTCCGTACCCGATGCTGCGCCCGTCCTCCAGCACCAGAATGTGCTCCGCGTTCATAACGGAGCTGACCCGCTGGGCAATGACAATGCAGGTGGTGCCGGCAAAATACTGCTTCAGCTCGTTTCGCAGCTGCGCGTCCGTCTTGTAATCCAGCGCGCTGGAAGAATCGTCCAGCACCAGGATCCGCGGCCGGCAGGCCAGCGCCCTGGCAATCAGCAGCCGCTGCTTCTGGCCGCCGCTTAAGTTGGCGCCCCGGATATCCAGCTTTTCCGTCAGTCCGCCCTTCTCTTTCACGAAGTTCTCCGCCATGGCATGGCCGGCGGCTTCCATAGCCGCCGCCTCCCCGACGCCTCTGCCCATGGAAATGTTTTCCAGAATGCTTTCTTCAAAAATAGTATCGTTCTGGAATACGGCTCCGAACTGGCTGCGCAGTTTGCGCCGCTCCATAGTCCGCACATCCCGGCCGCCGATCCGCACCGTCCCCTGATCCGCGTTGTAAAACCCCATCAGAAGCTGTACAATGGTAGACTTGCCGGAACCGGTGGCCCCGATGATTCCCAGCGTTTCCCCTTCCATCAGGCGGAAACTGATATCTTCCAGATTGTTCTTTTTCTTGTTGTAGGAAAAGGTCACATGGTCAAATTCAACACAGGGAACCGGGGCGTCCTTCCCGTTCTCCTGGTCCCGCGGTTCCGCCGCGGCTTCGGCTTCCTTCGTGGATTTTTTCATAATGCGGTCCAGTTCTTTTTCATCCTCCGCGTTCAGCACTTCCACAATCCGCCCGGAAGAAGCCGCCGCCTTGGAAATGACCACGAACATTTTGGATATGGAAAGCAGCGCGTTTAAGATAATGGTGAAATAGGTCATAAAGGCCAGAATCTTTCCCACTTCCGTCAGGCCCTCGCTGACTCTCCAGGCGCCGGCTAAAATGACGCCCACCAGCCCCAGGTTCAGCAGAATATTCATGGCCGGATTGGTCAGATTGGTCACCGCCACGGCCTTGCGCTCCTGCTCCACCACCTCCCGGTTGATCCGGTCAAACCGGTCCGTTTCATAAGGCTCTTTGGACAGGGCTTTGATAACGCGGATGCCCGCGATGTCTTCCCGCACCAGCCGCACAAAACGGTCGGTTTTTTCCTGCAGCACCGCGTACATGGGAATACTTTTTTTCGACACAAAAAATACCACTGCCGCCAGCAGCGGCAGCGTGGCCATCAGCACGCAGGCCAGCACCGGGTCCATGACCATGGTCATGGTAATACCTCCGATCAGCAGAATCGGCGCCCGCACGCCCAGGCGCTGAATCCGCCCCAGCATCTGATGGACATTGTAGGTATCGCTGGTCAGCCTGGAAATCAGGGAAGGGCGGGTCAGCTGGTCGATCTGATGATTGGTCAGGTACATCACCTTTTCGAACAGGTCTCCGCGGATTACGTACATGGCGTCGCTGGAAACCCGCGACGCCATACGGTTGGCAGTAATGTTGAACACCGCCGCCAGCACGGAGCACACCAGCATGAAAACGCCCCATTTGACAATCTGACCGCTTTCATGGAGAGGAATCACCACGTCGATCATATGGGCCAGCGTCCACGGCAGCAGAAGGTCCATAATGGTCCCGGAAAACTTGATCACAAATCCCAGAACCATCCGGCCGTAATAAGGTTTTAAATAATAGGTGAAGATCCGTTTCATGGGCGCCTTTCCTCTCGTTCAGATATTTCTCATTATATAAGCATTTGATAAAAATTTCAAATTTTCTCCAAAAATTGTAAGAAAAGGCGCATGGCGGAAAAGGCGTCCCGCTCACGATGTCAGCGCTTCCTACATAATCTCCACATAAAAAAGGATCGCAAGCAAAATCCGAACACACAACAAACGATTTTGCCTCCAATCCTTTTTTTCAGCGTATGCTATTTGTCTCTGGTAATCCGGTTTTCAAATTCCTCCACCGAATCCGATCCCGCCGCCGCAATCAGCCACCGGGTCAGCGTCCGGGTATCGGCCTGCGCCATAATCGCCGCTTTCAGTTCTTCCGGCACCGGCCCCAGCTGTCCCAGCAAAGTCAGGATACTCTCCCGCTTTCCTTCCAGATTGCCCGCGGTTCTTCCCTCGATCCGTCCCCGGGCTCTGCCCTCTGCCCTTCCTCTCTCAAGTCCAACCGATAAAATGCTCCTCTTCGCTTCCTCACATTCTTCCGACTGCTTGACCTCCGAAACCACCGCGTCCAGTTCCACAATCCGCGGATCCTTCACCGTCACCGCCGGATTCTCCAGGCGGGAATCTTTCATATACTGCAGAAGGCTCACCTGCTCCGGCCTTCCGTTCCGGCTGCTCATATTCAGAAAGATCTTCCGGGTTCCATCTTCTAAGTGCAGGCCCGGCACTTCCTCACACTGTTCCGTGAACGTATACATCGCCCGATCCTGTCCGAAAATGTCCTCCTGGGTAATAAAAATGATCACCGTGGACGGCAGATGCCAGTACCGGGTCTTTTTCCCCGATTTCAGAATCGGACTGTCCATCAGCCCCTGATAATACCGGGACCGCCGGTGGACGTCGTCCGTCTCCGTGTCGTTCTGCATCTCCGTGCTGAACTGCCGGCCCGTCTCGTCCGCTGCCCACGCGTCCAGACGAATAGACCGCTGCCCCAGCTGGTTTAAAATCACTTCCTCCACACGCATCTGCTTCAGCTTCAGGTCCGGCCCTGGATCCGGCGTTTTCTTCTGTGTCATCCGATGTTCCTTTCTCTTGCTTTCGCAGGGAAGAAACACCCGCCGCTTCTCCCTGCCTGTCTGTTTATGGGAATCAGGCAAAGAGTTTTGCGAAGCCGCGCGGAAGACGGCCGAAGATACCGAAACGGTAAATAGAAACTGCAGAACCTGTATTTGCCTGTTTCTATTTTACCACGGTGCCAGAACTGCCGCAAGATTTGTTTTTGACATCTAAATCCGCCATCTTGGGCCGCTTTGCGCTGTCCATCGGCACAGCGGCTCTGCGGTCCTACGGCCTTTCCGTCCATAAGAACCAAAGCGAACGTCGAGAATGTAGACGGTATAAACGCAAGAAAATCCTGCGGAAGGTCTGCGCTTCAGCATCCCCGCAGGATTTGCGGAAAACCCATTTATATATGCAAAATCTGTTCCAGAAATTCCGCTACTCCGTCTTCCCGGTTGGAAGCGGTCACATATTGGGCGGCGGACCGAGCAGGTACCGACGCATTTCCCATAGCTACGCTACAACCGGCAATAGACAACATGGAAACATCGTTGGCCCCATCGCCAAATACTGCCGTCTGTTTTAAAGGGATAGACAGCTGCTCACACAAAAAACGCAGCGCCTCCCCTTTGGTGGCACCAGGAGCCGTCAGTTCGATTCCAAAACCATCGGAGGACAGCGTCAAACGTCTATCCTGTTTCAATTCCGCCCGCAGACTGTCCAGCCGGCCTTCCTCCCGACAAGGCATATTGATCTTGGTCACCTTCTCTCCTTCCATTTGATTCAGAAACTCTTCAAATGAAGGAACTACTATCTGCCTTCCAGTCTGAAAATATTCCAGATGATGCGCCGGCACCTGATATTCTTCCATCCGCTGCATGGTGTCCTGCTCCACCACCACCTGATCCATCCAAAAAATCTCCAGAAAAGGCCGGAAGCGCCGGATAATCCGCAGCGTTTCCAGCACCAGACTCGTCGGCATGCACCGCATAGCAATTAATCTGTGCGTTTCGCCTTCACAGATATGGGCGCCGTTGCAGGTAATGCAGTAATCCATAGGAGGCAGGATCTTTTCCGGCACCAGTTCTCCGCACCGGCCGGTAGCCACCGCATACAAAATCCCCTGCTGTCTGGCCCGGCAAATGACTTCATAATTTCTTTGGCTGATTTCATTGGCCCGGCGGAACATAGTGCCATCCAGATCCGTAACAATCATTCGGATTTTCGTTCTCATACTCCCTGCTTCTCCTTTGCCTCCTCATAGATCTGCATCAGGAACTTTCCACATTTCACAGCAGCTTCTACATAGACATCCTGAATTCCTCTGGCAGCCTTTCTGGTCATCTGACCGGCCTCAAAGGCTAGGTCTCCGTCATAGCCGATTTCCGCCAGCACAGGAATGACGGAAAACCAGTCTACTGTCCCAAGAAACGGCAGCAAATGCTCATCTCTCGTACCGGAGTTGTCGTTGATATGCAGATTTTTAATTCGTTTGCCCAGCCGGCGCAGGGACCAGGGCTGATCCAGCTTGGCTTCATTGGCATGGCCAAAATCCCAGCATACCCCTACCTTCTGACTGCCATAGGAATCCACCAGTTCCGCCAGTTCATCCGGATGCTGGCAGTAACGCACCACCACAGAACGGTTATAAGGCGTAAACATATTTTCATACGCGGATCCGACCTGGTACTTCATGCCCAGTTCAATATAAGAATCATAGTATTCATGATTCCGTTTCAAACTGTCCTCCGCAGAAAAGGTCCGGATATCCGTCAGAGGATGAATCGTAGCATAACGGACCCCCAGCATGCCGCTGGCGATATAAGCCCTTCTTGTACACTCGTTAAAATATTCCAGATTCAGAGGGTCTCTCAAAAACGGATCAAATTCATGGGAAATTTTACAGAAAGGAATATGGCTCTGAGCAAAGGTAACGCCGCATTTTGCAGCCATTTCCGCCACTTCATCGATTCTGCGCTCCCACCCTTCTCCCCGGAGAATATAATCCTCATAGCGGAAAAAAGAGAAATTAAAATCCAGGGATTCATATCCCGCCTCGCTCAGTCTGCGCACCGCTTCCGGTCCGGAGATCAGTTTCGAATCATCACAGGCCTCTGACAGCAGCGCTGTCGTCGTACACAATTTCATCCTGCCGTTCCTCCTTATATGATTTTATTTCATAGACGCCTTTGTAAAGCCGGAAAGCATGTATTTCTGGAATATTACAAACAAAATCAGAATCGGTACCATGGAAATCAGCGCTCCGGACATAACCACGTTCATATTTTCCAGAATTTCATTAGTGCCAAATACATCGTACAGCCGGACCAGGCCTACGGCAATCATCCGGTACTCATCCTTATTGGTGATGATTTTGGGCCAGAAATAATCATTCCAGGATCCCACAAAGGAAATCAGCGCCACAGTAAGTATCGTCGGCCGGCACATGGGCACCATAATATGACGGATCACACCCAGCACACCCAGTCCCTCCAGTTTTCCAGCGTCAATATAACTCTGATCCACAGTCATAAACGCCTGACGCATCATAAAAATGAAATAGGCGGAGACTGTATTGGGAAGGATCAGTCCCTGAAAAGAATTCACCCAGCCCAGCCGGGAGCAAAGGGTGTACAGCGGAATAAACGTCACCTGCGGCGGCACCATCAGCGCGCCAATCACCAGGAGGAACAGCAAATCCCTGCCCGGGAAACGCCCCCTGGCAAATCCGTAGGCTGCCAGAATTCCCGTCCCGATCTGGAAAAACAGCGACCAGAACGTGACAAACGCCGTATTAAACAGATATCTGCCCAGCGGGACTTTCTCCCAAGCCATGAGAAAACTGCCAAAATCCACCTGGGAAGGCCAGAATCGAGGCACCGGAAGCAGCAGTTCGGAAGAAGGCTTCAGCGCCGTATTGATCATCCAGTAAATGGGAAACAGCATGATCAGCGTAATTCCTATGGCCAATATTGTCTGCACGGTTCGCATCAGAATTTTCTTGTTTCTCATATCGGTCTCCTCAGGCGTCGTAATTGACGTTTTTATCGGACCATTTCATGGTCAGCACCGTAATCAGCAAAATGAAGGCAAAAAACATAATAGATACCACGGATGCCCGATCGATCCGGTAATCCTCAAAGGCCAGGGCATAAATGTGATACACAATGACTTCTGTGCTGAAATATGGCCCGCCGCCGGTGAGCACATCTACCGCCTGGAACACCTTCATTGCCGATATAAACTGGGTTACAAACAAAAACAGAGTCGTCGGCGATACCAGCGGAATCGTAATGTAGACAAACTGCTGCAGTTTTCCTGCTCCATCCAGGGCCGCGCTTTCATAATATTCTCTGGAAATTCCCTGCATGGACGAAAGATAGATCATCATTCCATAGCCGATGGAATGCCAGCCTGTCAGAATGATCACAGAAAGCAGCGCAATATTGCCGTCAGTCAGCCAGTTTACCCGTTCCAATCCCAGCAGGGACAGCAAATAGTTAAACACGCCGTATTCCCCATTCATCAGAAACAGGAAAATCATGGCGGATGTAGACATAGCAATATATCTGGGAATCACCACCGCTGCCCGCATCGCTCCAAACAGACGGTTCATGCGGCCAAACAGCAGGGCGAACAAGATTCCTCCAGCAATGGTGGCCGCCATGGCTCCCACCGCATAGCGAATGGTAATCCACATACTGTCCAGAAACCGGTTGTTGGCAGCGTTTTCAAAAAACCACTGCCAGTTTTTCAGGCCTACATAGTTGTAATCCAGCGTCAGCATATTCCAGTCGGTAAAACTGATCCGCACCAGCTCTGCCAGCGGATAATATGTCAATACCAGAATCAGCAGCACTGCTGGCAGGCAGCACAGAAATTCTGCAATCCGTTCCCGCTTGATTTTGATTTGCCTTTTATTCATCTCAGCCCGTTACGCCTTCCCTTCGCTTCTTAGTTCCCTTCCAGAATATAATCCACTCTTTCACACATACTCTCAATGGTGGAATCAATATCCGCTCCGGTATTGAAAATCAGCGTCAGATCTTCACAGATCTGCGTCAATGCTTTGGTAAAATAAGGAGAAGGGTTCTTGGAGATAATCGTATCCATATTTTCATACACAATCCGCATTTCCGGATATAGTTCACAGAACTCGTCCACCTCTTCCTCACTGTCCAGCAGAGACTTTTTCGTAGGTAGATAGGCGGTATACAGTGCAAACTCTTTGGCATTTTCATCATTGGTCATATAGGTCAGGAATTCAAATGCCGCGTTTTTGATATTCTGATCATTCATGGCCGGAATAAACAGCGTTGCTCCCGACGTAGTGGAATTGTTGTTGGCGTTGTATGGCACCAGCGATACTCCCACTTCAAATTCCGCAGCTGCCAGCGCTTTATCATAATAGGTAGAGGTCAGAATAATAGACGCCGTCTCCCCGGACAGGAATTTGGTCTTCAAATCCGCTTCTGTGGAAGAACCGGTGTTGACCCATTCGGCGGCTCCGCTGTCCACCATTTCCTTTACCTCCGCAATCCAGGTACGGATCCGTTCATCCCCCATCTGGCATTTTCCATCCCCAATGGGATCTACTCCGGTATTAAGCAGCAGTGTATTGATATAATTAAAGTCTGTTCCAAAAAACGCAAATGCTGTTCCTCCGGTTTTTTCATGATATTCCTGCGTCCAGGTTCTGAGTTCTTCCCATGTGGCGGGATATGTCTCTGTGCCGCTTTCTTCCAACAGGTCTTTATTATAATAAATTACGGTTGTAGAAGGGCCCCAGGGAAACGCATACTGCTGTCCATCAATTTTGACCGGATCCGTAAAACCTTCATAAAACAAATCTTCATATTCCGCAGCTTCCATATAAGCATCCAGCGGCTCCGCCACCCCGCTTTCCGCGTAAGTATTAACAAAAGGATAGTTAATGGTGCACAGGCCCGGCAGTCCTTCCCGCGCCGCCTGCGCTGCCGCAATCTGTTCCTGTATCGCCGCGTAATTTCCCACGTATACCGGAGTCACGGTAATCTGATCCTGGGAGCTGTTGAATGCTTCGCATATGGGGTCGATCAGTTCTGTTTCCATGGAATGCCAGAATTCAAATTCTACCGGTCCCGTTACCTCGTACGAAATCTCTTCGCCGGATGCAGCTTCGGACTGCTCCGCTGTCTGTCCTGACGTCTGTCTTGACGTCTGCGCCGTGCTGCCGGCACCAGCTTCTCCGGAAGCGCTGCACCCGGTCATTCCCACTGCCGCCGCCATAAAAAGGCCAAGAACCGCTCTGGATTTTCTCATATCATTTTCTCCTTCTGCACTTAAATAAAATAAAAACTCATACTGCATTGCAGCTTTTTTTATTTTATTTCCTTTTCTTTTCGCAAACTATCTGATCACTGTTAAATTCTCTTTAAATATTATGCTTGTTTTTCCATTGTATCGTGTCAAATTTTACCATTTTCTTTCTGGTTTTCCCGCTTTATTTCAGACTTTCTGCCCCGTAGAATGATGTTTTTCTTTTTTACAAAAACAAAATTATCCTGCCTTTCTTTTTACAAAAAATGAAAAAAAGAACCCGGCAGAGCTTCCGCCCTGCCAGGTTCTTCTTTTCACTCTTAATCAATCTCACTGTTGTGGTTTACCAGAAAACGCCTTCCGATTCTCGTTACAAACCGGTAATACGTAGGCATCATCAGAAGCATCAGCGTCGTAGACGCCAGCAGGCCGCCTACATTGACCAGGCCGGCTCCCTGCATGGTCTCGCCGGCTTCGCCGAAGGCCAGCATATTGGGAATCTCGGAAATTGTGGTAATGGCCACTGTCATCAGAATGGGACGCAGGCGGATGGCGCCGGCTTCTACCAGCGCTCCTTCTAACGGCATCTCACCCCGCAGCTGGTTGGCCGTTTCCACATACAGGATACCGCCGTTTACCACGTTGCCCACCATCATCAGGAAGCCCAGCATGGATACCATGCTGATGGAACTGCCGGCCAGGAACAGGAACCCGAAGGAACCCACCAGGCTGAACACAATAGTGGACATCACCATCAGCGAATACTTGGGAGACTCGAACTGGATCGCCATGGCGATAAAGATCAGGAAAATCGCCGTCACCAGGGCGCCGCCCAGCGCTCCCAGTTCCTCGCCCATCTGCTCATCCATGGCATTGGCCACCTGCGCCACGCCCGGCTGGAACTGCCAGTCCCGAACAAAGGCGCTGACATCCGCGGAGGCCGTGTCTTCGTATCCGGCCTTTACCTGCATGGTAACCGCCACCTGATAGACCTTATCCTTCCGCACGATCTGCTGCGGGCTGTCCTCATAATAAATATCCGCCAGGTTTTCCAGCGGCACCGAAGCGCCTGCGGCGGTGGGAATCAGCATGCCCCGCAGCTTATCTTCCGTGTCATACCGGCCGTCGGCAAACTCCACCCGCACATCCACATCTTCGTTGTCCACGCGAATGGTAGCCGCGTCCACGCCGCTTAAGTTGGAATACACCAGGCCGCCGATGGCAGACGGCGTCAGCCCTTCTGCCTGCGCCTTCACCGGGTCCACTTCCACCCGCAGAATCGGCGCCGCGTTTTCCACGGAAGAATGCACCTGCATCACGTCTTCCCGCTTCCGCAGCTCTTCCGTCAGCCGCCCCACGTCTTTCCGCAGCACGTCGTAATCCGTGCTCTGAAAATCCAGTTCAATGGACCGCCCGCTGGACATCATGCTGCCCATGGAACTGCCCGGTTCCATGCTGACGGTGCAGTTTTCCTGATAGGCCGCCTTCTGCATCCACTGGTCGATGACCTCATCCGTAGACAGGGTGCGGTCGTCCTTCAGATACGCCGTGATGCTGACGCTGTTGCCGCCGCTGATGCTCAGTCCCGTACCGGAATAAGTCAGCAGATAATAATCCAGGTTCTCGTCGGAAGCCACCATCTCTTCAATAGGCGCTACCGTCTCGTTGACCGCGTCCACGTGCAGGCCCGGCTTCACGTTGACCGTCACGTTGACGATACCCTCATCCGACATGGGCATCAGTTCCATCTTCAGCTGGGTTCCCATAATCAGCGCCAGCACCAGGACAATAGCCGTTACGCCGAAGACCCGCCGGGTTTTTGGCACCACCGCCGGCATGTGGCTGCGGTACCACCGCTGCATCCATTTCAGCAGCCCGTTGATAGGAGCCCTGTCATTTTCGTGGGGATGCCACATGTAAAAGCACAGCGGCACAATGGTAACCGCGGAAAACAGAGACGCGATCAGGCAGAAAATAATGGTCCAGGCCAGCTGGGTAAACATCTGCCCCGTCAGGCCCTCCAGCATCAGAAGCGGCACAAACACGATGCAGTTGGTCACCGTGCCGCCGGCAATGGCGCCGATCATGTTTTTGGTGCCCTCCACCGCCGCGTCATAGTAATTCAGCTTCTCCTTGGCCCGGAAACAGCCGTCCAGGACGTTAATGGAGTTATCCACCATCATGCCCACGCCGAAGACCAGGGACGTCAGGGATATGACGTTCAGGGAAAATCCCATGGCCGTCATGCCGATCATGGCCAGCACCACCGAGCAGACAATGGAAATGCCGATGATCAGCGCCGCCTTGACATCGCCGCAGAACAGCCACAGCACGATCATGGACAGCAGCACCGCCAGGATTACCGTGCTGAACACGTCGCTTATGGATTCCTGGATCATCTCGCTGGAATCGCTGATCACCGTAAAATGCAGCGCCGGATTCATCTGTTCCAGTTCCGCTATGGTCTGCATCACCTGCTCCGACACGTCAATGGCCGTAGCCCGCTGCTGCTTGGTAATGCTGATGGAGATAATGTCCTCTCCATCATAGCGGCCAATGGAACTGGCCTCATCCAGAGCCTGGTATACATTGGCCACATCCGAGAGGCGGATAACATTGCCGTCCGCCAGGGGGATGGTGATGTTTTCCAGACTTTCTACGGAAGGATAATCGTTGGCCACGCTGACATCCAGATCCTGGTCGCCCACGCCTACGCTTCCCGCCGGCATGGTAAAGTCCGCCGCTCCCACCACCTGGGCGATCTGATTCATGGACAGGTGGTACTGGTCCAGCTTCTCTTCCAGCAGCTCGATGCGCACGTAGTCGCTCTGGCCGCCGGCCAGGGATACCTCGCCTACGGAGCTGAGTTTTTCAAACTCCGGTACGATCTTGTTTTCCACATAGGTGTACAGGTTCGCGTCCACATCGCCGCTGACCGACAAAGTCATGGTTGCCATGGCATTGATGTCCAGCTCCATAATGGTGGTCTGCATGGCATCTTCCGGCATCTCGTTCTGCACGCCGTCAATAGATTTTTTCAGGTCATTGTACGCCGTATCCATGTTGGTGCCGTACTCATACTGCACCATGATAATGGACACGTTTTCCATGGAATAGGACTGTATAGTATCCACGCCGCTCAAAGAGGACATGGCGTCTTCCTGCACGGAGGTAATCAGTTCCTCCACGTCGTCGGGGCTGGCGCCGGCGTAGACCGTGCTCACCAGCAGCATGGGAAATTCCATTTCCGGGATCAGCTCCATCCGGGCGCCGATCAGAGACTGAAATCCAAAATATACAATGGTCACCAGACACAGGATAATGGTGACCGGCCGTTTCAAGGCCAGCTTGGTCAGCCGGATCATTGTGCCTCACCCGCTTCCTTTACCAGCACTTCGGCTCCATCCACCAGTTCGTTGCTCCAGGAGGTGATCACCTGGCTTTCCGCGGTCAGGCCGCCCAGGATTTCCATCCGTTCCTCATCGTGAATGCCGGCTTCCACATCGGTGCGCACCGCAGTTCCGTCCTGATAGCAGTATACATAAGGCGCTCCCGCGTCATAGTGTATCGCCGCCAGCGGCACCGTCTGCGCTCCCAGCGCCTGCTCCCGCACCACCGTCAGCTTGACCCGCATGCCGTTGGTCAGATCCGCCGGATTGGACAGCACCGCCGTGGCGTTGTACAGACCGGTCGCCGCGTCGATCATGGAACTGATTTCCGTGATCTGGGCGTCGTAAACCGTTCCGTTTTTCTCCAGCGTCACCGCGTCGCCTACGGAAATGTTGGCATGGGTCTTGTCGGTCACACCGAACTTCACCTGAAACTGTCCGTCGGAAGCAATGGTGCACACCGGCACGCCGGCGCTGGCAAAATCGTGGATATCCACGTTTCTCGTCTCCACCGTGCCGCTGATGGGCGCCGTCACCGTGGTGTATTCCACCTGCAGGTCATACTGGTTTTTGGCCGCCTCGTAGGCGATTCTGGCGCTTTCCGCCCCATCCCGCACCTGCTCCAGTTCCTGCTGGGAAACCGCGCCGGAGCCGTACAGCGCCTCGATCCGGTCCCGGCTTCTGCGGGCCTCTTCCAGCGTAATCTGCGCCGCGTCCATATTCAGCTTCAGGGAATCCAGCGCGTCAGAATCGATGCGGCACAGCACCTGTCCCGCCTCCACATGGTCCCCCGCCTGGAAGTTGACTTCCAGGATCTCGCCGGCCATTTTGGGAATCACGTCCGCCTTGGACACCGGCTCCACCGTGCCGATCATCTCGGTATACAGCACGATGTCGTTTGCCTGGGGCGTCTCCAGCGTCACCGTGGGCCGGCTTTCATATGTAACGGTCTCTTCCCTGCCTCCCAGCAGCCGGAACGCCGCCAGCGCAATCAGCAGAACCGCAATCCCTGCTGCAATCACTTTTTTCTTCATTTTCCCTGTCCTCTCTGTTTTTCTGTCTTTTCAGATACGGCAGCCGCGCTTTCCGGCCTGCCGGCTTCGCTTTCCGCCGCCCCGTACCGGATATAATCCAGCCGTCTGGCAAAACTCTCCCGGACCTCCGCTTCCGTCTTTCCCTTTTCATACAGCTCGGCGATTTCAGCCAGAATGCAGTGGATGCAGATGGAAAACAGGATCCGGTACTCCTGAAGGCTGCCCACCCGCAGGCGGCTGCAGTCCGTCAGCTGATACAATTCGCCCATCCAGATTTCTTCCGGACAGACTTCATCGGAACTTTTCTCCCACATCAGCCTCATCAGCGTATTGTGTCCGGATTCGGTGCGGGTCAGCGCCGGCATCTTGTCTTCCCGGCAGATCTGCAGTACAAAGTCCATAAGCCCCTGCTGCAGCGTCCAGAAATCACCGCCGGAATCCCGCAGCAGATTCTTGCAGAACTCCCGGACCTGGCGGATCAGGTCCTCAAACACGTACCGCATCAGGTCTTCCTTATCCTCAAAGTAGGTATAGAAACTTCCTCTGGAAATCTCCGCGTTGCGGACAATCTGGTTGATGGAGGCCTGTTCCGGCGATACCCGGATAAATTCCTGCACGGCAGCCTCCCGTATCATCTCTTTTTTCTTTTCCGACAAATGATAAAACCGCTCCGTCGGCACGTCTCCCATCTCCTCTTCCCCATTATAAAGTGACAACCTGTCACTATCATAATGACAGGCTGTCATGTTGTCAAGAGATTTTACCAAATTTTCATTTTCTTTCCGATTCCTTAATCCTCCAGCAGCCGCTTCACGTCCAGCAGTCCCCAGCCCTGCTGATTTCTCGGCAGCCCCAGGTCCACCGCCCGCTCCCGCAGCCGCAGCTTTACGTCCCGGTTGGACATGGACGGATACTTTTCCAGCAGCAGCGCTATAGCGCCGGCCACCATGGGCGTAGACATGGAAGTGCCGCTTTTGGCGGAATATCCCCCGGCGGTATTGGAGCAGCTGACGATTCCCGCTCCCGGCGCGATGATTTCCGGCTTGCAGACGCAGGCGCCTGTAGGTCCCCTGCCGGAGTAGTCGATCATCCGGCTTCCCATGACGTTGACCTCTTTGTAATCGTCGGAACATCCTACGGTAATCACCTTCCGGCTGATCCCCGGCGTGGTCACCGTCATCCGCCCCGGCCCCCGGTTGCCGGCTGCCACTACCACCACCAGACCCTCGTCCCAGGCGGCGTCCACCCCCCGGACCAGCGCCGAGTTTTCACTCATGTTTCTGCGGGACCAGGAACCCACCGATATGTTGACGATGCGGATTCCGAACCGTTTCCGGTTTTCCCGGATCCATCGCAGCCCCGCCAGCACGTCGGAAGCAAAACCGCTGCCTCTGGCGTCCAGCACCTTCACCGCCGTCAGGCTGCAGCCCGGCGCCATGCCCTGGTAGCATCCCTGGGAGCAGCGGCCGTCTCCGCCGATGATGGCGCAGACATGGGTGCCATGGCCGTTGTCGTCATACGGGTCCGGGCGCTTTTTCAATACGTCAAAAAAGGCGGCAATCCGGCCGCCGAAGTCATCATGGGGGTAGATTCCCGTATCCAGCACTGCTACCCCTACGCCGCTTCCGGTCAGGCCCTCCGTGTCTTCCCTTCCGCAGCGCAGCACCTGTCTTGCCTGATTCAAAGCCGTATCCCGCTTCCTTTTTTATTATGGTATTCCGGCAGGCAGAAAATGTTGAGCCCTCTCTTTCTTCTTCCTTGCGGATTCCTTGCTCCTTCCTTTCACCCGTCTTAAGAATTTCTTCATAATCTATTTAAACAATCTACAATCTTTTCCGGCCCTCTTATGTTATACTTTAACCATAATAAATGTACCGATCACAATCCTTTATCCTTTGAAAAATCCTAATCCTAAAGAAAAAGAGTTACCCCGTATCTGTCCGGATACGGGGCATTTTCTTTCCCTTTTTACAGGTATTTTTTCATGATATCGCAGAAGTCGAAAGTGGCGAAATAGTCCTTCGGCGTCTCCGCCCGGCGGATCATCTCCACGGATCCGTCTTCTTTCAGCAGCAGTTCCGCCGATTTTAACTTTCCGTTGTAATTGTAGCCCATGGCGAACCCGTGGGCGCCGGTGTCGTGGATCACCAGCAGATCTCCGGTCTGGATTTCCGGCAGCATCCGGTCTATGGCGAATTTGTCGTTGTTTTCGCAGAGAGACCCTACCACGTCGTATTTGTGGTCGCAGGGAAGATTTTCTTTTCCCATAACCGTGATGTGGTGATAGGCGCCGTACATGGCCGGCCGCATCAGGTTGACGGCGCAGGCGTCTACGCCGATATATTCCTTGTGGGTATGCTTCTCATGGATCGCCCTGGTCACCAGGCATCCGTAAGGCGCCAGCATAAACCGTCCCAGCTCCGTATACAGCGCCACGTCGCCCATGCCCGCCGGCACCAGCACTTCCTCATAGACCTTCCGCACCCCTTCTCCGATGACGCGGATATCGTTGGGCTCCTGGTCCGGCCGATAGGGGATTCCAATGCCGCCGGACAGGTTGATAAAGCGGATGTCCGCCCCGGTCTCTTCCTTCAGCTGCACCGCCACGTCAAACAGCACCTTTGCCAGCATGGGATAATACTCGTTGGTCACCGTATTGCTGGCCAGAAACGCGTGGATGCCGAACCGCTTTGCGCCTTTTTCCTTCAGAATCCGGAAGGCGTCAAACAGCTGCTCCGTGGTCATGCCGTATTTGGCGTCGCCGGGATTGTCCATGATGTCGTTGCTGATCTGGAACAGGCCGCCGGGGTTGTAGCGGCAGCAGATGGTCTCCGGAATATATCCGATGGTTTCTTCCAGGCAGCGGATATGGGTGATGTCGTCCAGGTTGATAATGGCGCCCAGGTCTGCCGCCATCCGGAATTCCTCCGGCGGCGTGTCGTTGGAAGAAAACATGATGTCATGGCCGGAAAAGCCGCAAGCGTCGGACATCAACAGTTCCGTCAGAGAAGAGCAGTCCGTGCCGCAGCCATATTCCTGCAGGATTTTCAGAATAAACGGGTTCGGCGTGGCCTTTACGGCAAAATACTCCCGGAAGCCGGGATTCCAGGCAAATGCCTCTTTCAGCCGTCTGGCATTTTCCCGGATCCCCCGCTCATCGTACAGATGAAACGGCGTCGGATAGGTCTTTGTGATCTCCTGCAGCTGCGAAAGTGTTGCGAATGTCTTTTTTTCCACTTTGTATGTTCCTCTCTTTCTCTGTATTTCTCTGCGCCGCGGCGCTCCGGACGCGGACGGGGTCCTCCCCGCAGGCCTCCCCATCGGAAGACGCCTGCGGCGAAGGACCCCGTTGTCCTGTCATTCGGTTTTATTCTACCGTTACAATCCGCATAATATTGGTCTGAGCCGCCGGCTCATGCCGTTTTTCAAAATCTACCACACCGGCGGTAAACACCACCAGATCTCCGGACTTGAGAATGCCCTTTTCCTCCAGCAGGTCGATGGAAGAATCGATCATCTCGTCGGTGGAATCCGCCCGCTTGGCCAGATGGGGCTCCACGCCCCAGCAGATCTGCATCTGCCGCACGCTGGACGCACTGGGAGACAGTCCGTAGATCTGCACGCCCGGTCTCCACTTGGACAGAAGCCGGGTGGTAAATCCGCTGATGCTGGGTGCCACAATGGCCTTGGCATTCAGGTCGTGGGCCGTCGATACCGTGGAGAAGCACACCGCGTTGGAAATGTTGTTGCGGTTGTCCGCGGAAATCTTTCTCTGCCGGTAAGCGCTGTAGTCCAGATGCCGTTCCGTCTCTTCCACAATCTGCACCATCATCTTCAGCGCTTCAATGGGATGCCGGCCCATAGCCGTCTCGCCGGACAGCATAACCACGTCGGTGCCGTCGTATACGGCGTTGGCCACGTCCGTCACCTCCGCCCGGGTGGGACGGGGATTGCGGATCATGGAATCCAGCATCTGGGTCGCCGTAATTACCGGCTTGCAGGCCTCGTTGCACTTGCGGATAATGGTCTTCTGAATAAACGGCACCTGTTCCGGGGGAATCTCCACGCCCATATCGCCTCTGGCTACCATAATGCCGTCGCTGGCCTCGATAATGGCGTCCAGATTTTCAATGCCTTCCGCGTTTTCAATCTTGGCGATGACGCCCATTCTGGCGCCCTCTTCCTCCAGGATTTTCTTGATTTCATAGATGGCGTCGGCGGTGCGCACAAAGGAAGCCGCGATAAAGTCGAAGCCCTGGGCGATGCCGAAACGGATGTCTTCTTTATCCTTTTCCGTCAGCGCCGGCAGCTTGATCTTGACATTGGGCACATTGACGCCTTTGCGCATGCCCAGTTCGCCGCCGTTGAGCACCCGGCAGACGATATCCGTGCCGTTTTCCACCGCTTCTACTTCCAGCTCAATCAGGCCGTCGTCGATCAGAATCCGGTTGCCCGGCTTTACGTCCTCCGGCAGTCCTGCGTAATTGATATAGCCGATTTTGTCGTCGCCCACGATCTCCCGGGTGGTCAGCACATAGGTCTGGCCATCTTCCAGCATCACCTTTTTCTCGTCCTTCAGTACGCCGGTGCGGATCTCCGGTCCCTTGGTATCCAGCAGCGCCGCGATGGGAAGCCCCAGTCCGCTGCGCACGATTTTCAGCAGTTCCAGACGCTTTCTGTGTTCTTCATGATCGCCATGGGAAAAATTGAATCTGGCGATATCCATTCCATTTTTGGCCAGCCCTTCCATGATGCTGAATTTGTCCGTATTGGGCCCCATGGTGCAGATAATCTTTGTTTTTTTCATATGCGCTCCTCCATTCCTGCTTTCCTCGCGTCGGCTTTCCAAACAGCCGTCCGTCTTTATTCCGACCTGTCCTCCGTCACATGCCTGTGGGTATACAGGTGGTCCTGGCAGTATTCCAGATTGCCCGCGCATTTCGAGCAGTACCGGAATTCCAGATCTTCCCCATCGGCCTCCGTCCGGCCGCATACCGCGCACCGATGACGGGTCCCTCCTTTGGGGATGATTTTCGCCTGGCGCTTAAACTCCTGCCTGCGCCGGATTTCCCTGGGGCTGACGCGGCCCGTGTTGCGGGTCATCAGGAAAAACACCAGGAAATTGGCCAAAGACAGGACAATGGCGCAGCGGTCGGCCATATTGCCCATCAGGAAGCTGTAGGCAAAAAAGATACCGTCCACAATCGCCAGCACCTTCGCCTTCACCGGCAGCACCATAAACAGCAGAAATTCCAGGTTGGGGTACACCGCCGCGAAGGCAAAAAACAGCGAAAAATTGAGATACACCGTGGTCAGAATCCAGCGCTGTCCAAATACCAGGTATCCCACCAGAGCGGCCAGCACGTGTCCCAGCACGCCCATAAAGAAATACACGTTAAAGCGGAACGCGCCCCAGGTCCGTTCCAGATTCATGCCCAGGGAGTAATACAGGGACAGAGCGATTCCGTTAAACAGCAGATCCGAAAACAGGGAACCGGCGGACGAACCCAGCGGCGCCATGGACCCCATAGGCGGAAACAGCAGAAACGTGACGATCCGCCACACCTGCCCCCGCAGAATGGATGGCGCGTCCAGGCACAGATACTGCCAGTACAGCATGGGATACAGCATCTGGATCACGATTCCGATTCCATACAGAATCATAATGTAGTACATCAGATTCCGAATGGCGTATCTGCCGAATTTCCGTTCCATTTTATAAAAAAACTTCATGCGTTCTTCCTTTTCTTAAAACAGATCCTTTTTGGAAAAAATCATCGCCACCACCAGCGACAGAAGCGCCGCGAACCCCAGCACGATCCAGAAGCCGTGAACGCTTCCGGCAAAGGGGATGCCCGCCGGATTCACATTCATGCCGTAAAAGCTGGCCACCATGGTGGGAATGGACATGACGATGGTCACCGTCGCCAGAAACTTCATGACGATGTTTAAGTTGTTGGAAATCACCGACGCGAAGGCGTCCATAGTTCCGCTCAAAATGTCGCTGTATATATTGGCCATCTCAATGGCCTGCTTGTTTTCTACGATAACGTCTTCCAGAAAATCCTCGTCTTCCGGGTACTTTTTGATCTTCTCCGTCCGCAGAAGTTTCTCCAACACCACCTCGTTGGAACGCAGCGACGTGATAAAATACACCAGGCTCTTTTCCAGTTCCAGCAGTTCGATCAGCTCCCGGTTTCTCTGGGACCGGTGCAGCGTCTGCTCCACCGCGGTGCTCTTCTTGTCGATGATCCGCAGGTACTGCAGGTACAGAGACGCGTTCCGGTACAGAATCTGCAGAATAAACCGGGTTTTCATATACGTATGGAAGTCCTTGACCCGGCCGTCCATAAAGGCGGTCAGCACCGGCGTCTCCTCCAGGCAGACGGTGATAATGGCCTGCTCCGTGGTGAGGATGCCCAGCGGTATGGTCACATACCAGTCCTTTCCGCTCCGTTCCTCAATGGTGGGGATATCCACCAGCACCAGGGAATACTGGTCTTCCACTTCGATACGGGACCGTTCTTCTTCATCCAGCGGCGCCCGCACGTGGTCCGGGTCAATGCCGTATCGCTGGGAAACCTCCAGAATCTCCGTGGCAGTGGGATCCGTCAGCGCGATCCACGCGCCGGCCTGGGGCTCGTCCTTCTGATGAACCGTTCCGTTTTCCGTCATAAAAATCTGAATCATGGTCTCACCTCTTTTTCAGGCCGTCATTGACTCTACCATTATAGGTTCTGAGCCGCCGTTTGTCAAACGATTCAGCATTTTCACCGCTATTTTACCCGGTGTTTACGGTTTTTTAACACCTTCTTCCAATTGTATTCTTTTGTCTTTTATGGTAAACTTGCTACGGAATTTATGCAAAGGAGGCAGGGGGATTCCCCGAATACATGAATCAGTACTATGCTTTGGGAATCGACATTGGTTCCACTACCGTCAAAATCGTTATCACCTCCGGTGAAGACCATACGCCTTCCGCAGGCATTATTTTTTCCGATTATGAACGGCATTATGCCAACATTCAGGAAACACTGGCCGCGCTTTTAAAGCGGGCTTATGAGCAGCTGGGACCCATTACGCTCCATCCCATGATCACCGGTTCCGGCGGACTGACTCTTTCCAGGCACCTGCAGGTGCCTTTTGTTCAGGAGGTTGTGGCCGTGGCCGCTTCCCTCCAGGACTACGCGCCTCAGACCGACGTGGCCATTGAGCTGGGCGGCGAGGACGCGAAGATCATATACTTCACCAACGGCATCGACCAGCGGATGAACGGCATCTGCGCCGGCGGCACCGGCTCTTTTATCGACCAGATGGCCTCCCTGCTGCAGACCGACGCGGCGGGACTCAACGAGTACGCGAAAAACTATCAGATGATCTACCCCATCGCGGCCCGGTGCGGCGTATTTGCCAAATCCGACATCCAGCCGCTGATCAACGAAGGCGCCACCCGGGAAGATCTGGCCGCTTCCATTTTCCAGGCAGTGGTCAACCAGACCATCAGCGGCCTGGCCTGCGGCAAGCCCATCCGGGGCAACGTGGCCTTTTTAGGCGGGCCGCTCCATTTTCTTTCGGAACTGCGGGCCGCTTTTGTGCGCACCCTGCATCTGACGCCGGAGCAGACCATTGCCCCGGACCACTCCCATCTGTTTGCCGCTCTGGGCGCCGCCATGAACAGCAAAGAAGACGTACATATTCCGCTGGAAGACCTGATCAGCCAGCTGGAAAACGGCGTCCAGATGGAGTTCGAAGTCAAGCGCATGGAGCCCCTGTTCCGGGATGAAGACGAATACGCCGCTTTCCTGGACCGCCATCAGAAGCACTGTGTCCGGACGGCACCGCTGGCCGGCTACGAAGGCCGGTGCTACCTGGGCATCGACGCCGGCTCCACCACCACCAAAGTGGCGCTGGTGGGAGAAGACGGCTCCCTGCTTTATGACTTTTACAGCAGCAACAACGGCAGCCCTCTGGCCACGGCCATCCGCTCCATGCGGGAAATCCGGGCGCTGCTGCCGCCGAAGGCCCGCATCGCCTGGTCCTGTTCCACCGGCTACGGAGAGGCCCTGTTAAAGGCTGCTCTGATGCTGGATGAGGGGGAAGTGGAAACCATCGCCCACTACTACGCCGCCAAGTTTTTCGATCCCGACGTGGACTGCATTCTGGACATCGGCGGCCAGGACATGAAATGCATCAAGATCAAAGACAACAGCGTGGACAGCGTGCAGCTTAACGAAGCCTGTTCCTCCGGCTGCGGCTCGTTTATTGAAACCTTCGCCAAATCCCTGAACTATTCGGTGGAGGACTTTGCCAGAGAAGCCCTGTTTGCCGGCAACCCCACCGACCTGGGGTCCCGCTGCACGGTTTTCATGAACTCCAACGTCAAGCAGGCCCAGAAAGAAGGCGCTTCCGTCGCCGACATCTCCGCCGGCCTGGCCTACTCGGTCATCAAAAACGCGCTGTACAAAGTTATCAAGATTACCAGCCCGGCCGATCTGGGCTCCCACGTGGTGGTGCAGGGCGGCACCTTCTACAACGACGCGGTGCTGCGCAGCTTTGAGAAAATCTCTGGCTGCGAAGCCGTCCGCCCCGATATCGCCGGCATTATGGGCGCCTTCGGCGCGGCCCTTATCGCCAGGGAACGGTATGAAGAGGGAAAACAGACCTCCATGCTGCCGCTGGACAAGATCATCGCACTGAAATACAATACCTCCATGGCCCGCTGCAAAGGCTGCACCAACCGCTGCGTGCTGACCATCAACCGCTTTGAGGGCGGCCGGCAGTTTATCAGCGGCAACCGCTGCGAGCGGGGGCTGGGAAAGGAAAAAGCCAAAAAGGACATTCCCAACCTGTTCGACTACAAATACCATCGGATCTTCGACTACGAGTCTCTGACGCCGGACTGCGCTCCCCGGGGCGTCATCGGCATCCCCAGAGTGCTGAACTTTTACGAAAACTATCCCTTCTGGGCCACCTTCTTTAAGGAACTGGGATTTTCCGTGGTACTGTCGCCCCAGTCCACCCGGAACATCTACGAGCTGGGCATCGAATCCATTCCCAGCGAGTCGGAATGCTATCCGGCCAAGCTGGCCCACGGCCATATTTCCTGGCTGATCGCCCAGGGCGTCAAGACCATTTTCTACCCCTGCATTCCCTACGAGCGGAATGAGCAGCCGGGCGCCGGCAACCACTACAACTGCCCCATGGTTACTTCCTATGCGGAAAACATCAAAAACAACGTGGAGGAACTGAAGGAGCAGAACATCCGCTTCCTGAATCCCTTCATGGCCTTTACCAACGAAGAGGTGCTGACCCGGCAGCTGGTGGTCCAGTTTGACAAAGAATTCGGCATTCCCGCCGGGGAAGTGCAGGCAGCCGCCCACAAAGCCTGGGAGGAACTGCTGGCTTCCCGAAACGATCTGCAGAAAAAGGGCGAAGAGACCATTGCCTGGCTGAAGGAGCACGGACGGCACGGCATCGTGCTGGCCGGACGGCCCTACCACATCGACCCGGAGATTCACCACGGCATTCCGGAAATGATTACTTCTTACGGCCTGGCGGTGCTGACGGAAGATTCCATCTCC
Source organism: uncultured Lachnospiraceae bacterium (assembly GCA_944380605.1). GTDB lineage: Bacteria > Bacillota > Clostridia > Lachnospirales > Lachnospiraceae > UBA3402. Next base: position 43,711 of record CALWIA010000017.1, read on the forward strand.
CATCTGGGCACGGTGGAGCGGCCATTAATCGTTACGGACCAGTGGATGTACCATTCCCGGCTGTACGCGGCGGCTTCCTACGTCAAGACCAGCGACTGCCTGGACTTAATCCAGCTCAACTCCTTCGGCTGCGGCCTGGACGCCGTCACCACCGACCAGGTCCACGACATTCTGGCCTCTGCCGGCAAAATCTATACCGTATTGAAAATCGACGAAGTCAACAACCTGGGCGCCGCCCGGATCCGGGTCCGTTCCCTGATCGCCGCCCTCCGGGTCCGCGACTCGTCCCACTACCAGCGCCATGTGGTCTCCAGCGCCTACAACCGGGTCATTTTCACCAAGGAGATGAAAAAAGACTACACGCTGCTGTGTCCCCAGATGTCGCCCATCCACTTCGATCTGATCGAACCGGCCATCCGGTCCTTCGGCTACAAAGTGGAAGTGCTTCAGAACGACAACCGTTCCGCCATCGACGTGGGACTGCAGTACGTCAACAACGACGCCTGCTATCCTTCCCTGATCGTCATCGGACAGATTATGGAGGCCCTGCTGTCCGGCAAATACGACTTAAACCGCACGGCCGTGCTGATGAGCCAGACCGGCGGCGGCTGCCGTGCGTCCAACTACATCGGCTTTATCCGCCGCGCCCTGGAAAAGGCCGGCATGCCCCAGATCCCGGTGATCTCCATCAACGCCAACGGCATGGAGACCAACCCCGGCTTCCGCTTTACGCCGGCTCTGCTGACTAAGGCCATGCAGGCCGTGGTATACGGCGACATTTTCATGCGGGCGCTGTACGCCACCCGGCCCTACGAAAAGGACCCCGGCTCCGCCAACGCCCTGCACCAGACCTGGAAGCAGCGCTGCGTCGCCTCCCTGTCCAAGCGGGCCCCGTCCATGGTGGAATTCAACCGCAACATCCGGGGCATCATCCGGGACTTTGACAATCTGCCCCGGCTGGACATCCGCAAGCCAAAGGTAGGCGTCGTGGGAGAAATCCTGGTGAAGTTCTCGCCCCTGGCCAACAACCACATTGTGGATCTGCTGGAATCCGAAGGCGCGGAGGCCGTTATGCCGGATCTTATGGACTTTTTGCTGTACTGCTTCTACAACAGCAATTTTAAGGCGGAAAACCTGGGCGGCAAAACTTCCACCGCCCGGCTGTGCAACCTGGGGATCTCCTTGCTGGAGTACTTCCGCAAGGTGGCCCGGAAAGAATTTCTGGCCAGCCGCCACTTTACGGCGCCTTCCCGCATCCAGGATCTGGCGGAAATGGCCAAATCCTTCGTTTCCCTGGGCAACCAGACCGGCGAAGGGTGGTTTCTGACCGGCGAAATGCTGGAGCTGATCCATAGCGGCACCACCAATATCGTCTGCACCCAGCCCTTCGGCTGCCTGCCTAACCACATTGTGGGCAAAGGCGTCATCAAGGAGCTGCGCAAGGCTTACCCACAGTCCAACATCATCGCCGTGGACTACGACCCCGGCGCCAGCGAGGTCAACCAGTTGAACCGGATCAAACTGATGCTGGCCACCGCCCAGAAAAATCTGCAGGCACAGCCGACGTAAACCGAATAAAAAAGCAAAAAACGGAGCCGCTGCTCCACAGAGGATTTCTCATCTGTTTCGCAGCGGCTCCGTTTTTGCGCAGATCCGGCCGATTACTGGTAGATCGGATAGCGGCCGCACAGCTCTGTCACAGCGGCGCGCACCTGATCCGCCTTATTTTCAAAATCCGTGGCCGTATCCCAGATACATTTCGCCACAATCTTCATGTCCTCTTCCTTCAGTCCTCTGGAAGTGACCGCCGGCGTTCCGATGCGGACGCCGGAAGTGACAAAGGGACTTCTGGGATCGTTGGGAACCGTATTCTTGTTCAGGGTGATATACACCTGGTCGCAGCGGTTCTGCAGTTCCTTGCCGGAGATGTCCAGATTCCGCAGATCCGCCAGCATCAGATGGTTGTCCGTGCCTCCGGTCAGAAGGGTAAAGCCGCATTCCTGCAGCGCTTCGGCCAGCGCTTTGGCATTTTTTACCACCTGCTTCTGGTATTCCGTAAATTCCGGCTTCAGCGCCTCTCCAAAGCAGACCGCCTTGGCCGCGATGATGTGCTCCAGCGGACCGCCCTGGGTGCCCGGGAAAATCGCCTTGTTGAAGTTGAATTTCTCCGCCGCTTCCCGGTTGGCCAGAATCAGGCCGCCTCTGGGCCCCCGCAAAGTCTTGTGGGTGGTGGTGGTCACCACGTCCGCATAGGGGATGGGGCTGGGATGCAGGCCCGCCGCCACCAGGCCGGCGATGTGCGCCATATCCACCATGAGATACGCTCCGACCTTGTCGGCGATCTCCCGGAACTTTTTGAAATCGATGATTCTGGCATAGGCGCTGGCGCCGGCGATGATCAGCTTCGGCCTGGCCTCCATGGCAATCCGTTCCACCTCGTCATAGTCGATCCGTCCCTGGTCGTCCACGCCGTAAGGCACAATGTTGTAAAACAGGCCGGAGAAATTCACAGGGCTTCCGTGGGTCAGATGGCCGCCGTGATCCAGATTCATGCCCATAACCGTGTCTCCCGGCTGCAGCATCGCCACAAACACGGCCATATTGGCCTGGGCGCCGGAATGGGGCTGCACATTGGCATAGTCGCAGCCGAACAGCTTTTTGGCCCGCTCAATGGCCAGCGTCTCCACCACGTCTACGCATTCGCATCCACCGTAATAGCGTTTTCCGGAATACCCTTCCGCGTACTTGTTGGTCAGCACCGTGCCCATGGCCATCATCACGGCCTCCGACACGATGTTTTCCGAAGCAATCAGTTCCAGATTCCGTCTCTGGCGGGCGGCTTCCGACTGAATCGCCGCTCCCACTTCCGGGTCCTGCTGAGCGATAAATTCCATTACCTCGTTTACCATGTGAATCTCCCTCCTGTGTATGGTCTGTTTCGGCTGATTATATCCCATTTCCGCCGCGGCTGTCAAGTCAGGATGACTTTATGAAAATCTCCACTCCCGGATCACCACCTGCAGGCTGCGGCTCCCGTTGTACTCGTGGATGCCCGGATAGTAGATGGCGTCCATCTGCCGGGACTGCCCCATTTCCTCCATAAACGCGTCTCCGTCGGCAAATACCATGGCATCCATAGGCATGCCGCCGGGAGAAAGCAGCGACAGCTTCACCGCGTTCCGGTTCTTTCCCAGCACCCGGGCGCTGCGGATCCGCAGGCCTTTCTGGGCAAACTGCGGCTTTTCATTGCCCTGCCCAAACGGCTCCAGCTGCTCCAGTTCCCGGATCAAGGGTTCGGTAATGTATTCAAAGGGCATAGCCGCGTCAATCCAGATTTTCGGCACAAAATCTTCCTCCGTCAGCTTCGCCTTTTCATTCAGCGCCCGGCGGAACGCGTCCACCTGCGATTCCGGCAGGGAAAGCCCCGCCGCCATGGGATGGCCGCCGAATTTGGTCAGCAGTTCTTTTACCTCCGTCAGCGCCTGGTACATGTGGTAGCTTTCAATGGAGCGGCCGGAGCCTTTGGCGCCGTCCTCCGCCCGGGTCAGTACAAAAGAAGGCTTGTGATACCGCTCCCGCAGCCGGCCGGCGATGATGCCCGCCAGAGATTCGTGGCAGTCCGGCAGGAAAATGGTCAGCACCTTGTCGTCCCGATACCATTCTTCCACCTGCCGCGCCGCCTCTTCCACGCCTCTGGCCGTCATATCCTTCCGCTGGTCGTTCAAATCCTTCAGTTCCTGGGCCAGCCGGTCCGCCTCTTCCGGTTCTTCTGAAAGCAGCAGCTGCAGCGCCAGTTTCGCCGTCTGCAGCCGTCCGCCGGCGTTGAGGCAGGGACCGATAACAAAACCAATGTGATAGGCGCTGATATGAGAAATATCCAGATTGTTCTTTTCGATCAGGCAGCGGAGGCCCACGCTTGCGGTATCCGGCAGATGGGCCAGCCCCTTTTTCACCAGAATCCGGTTTTCATCCTGCAGCCGCATCACATCGCCTACGGTGGCAATGGCGGCAAATTCAACCATATCCCGCCACTCTTTCTGAGGGATTTCCCGCCGCTCGTACAAAATCTGCACCAGCTTGTAGGCGGCCACGGCTCCGCAGATCTCTTTCCAGGGGTAGCCGCAGTCCGAACGTTTGGGATTGACCACCGCGTCCGCCGGCGGCAGCACATCCTGCCCGTTTTCCCGGATCACTTCGTGGTGATCCGTCACAATCACCGTCATCCCCGCTTCCCGTGCCTTTGCCAGCTGGCTTAAGGCGGCAATGCCGTTGTCGCAGGTCAGGATTACCTCGATGCCGTCCCGCGCCGCCGCTTCTACAATGGTCTCATTGATTCCGTACCCATCCCGGATCCGGTCCGGAATCTCATAATCCACGCAGGCGCCCAGCCGCGTCAGGGCCTTGTACAGGATATAAACCGAGCAGACGCCGTCGATGTCGTAGTCCCCCACAATCCGGATCCGTTTTCCCGCGCGGACCGCTTCCAGCAGAAGGTCCGCGGCCCAGTCCGCATCTTTCAGCATATGCGGCGAATACAGGTCCTCCCAGCTGCCGTACAGATATTTGCGGACCGCCTCGCTGCCGCAGACGTCCCGATTCCGGATGATGCGGGCCGTTACCGGGCTTATGGAAAATTCCCGGGCCAGTCCGTCAAAATCCGCCTTTTTTGCGTAAACCATCCATTTTGCCGTCATGGTTCCTGTCTCACCTCCACCCGATGCTCCCACTGCCGCAGGGCTTTTCTTCTCTCCCGGCAATCCGGCAGATACGCGGCCACCACCGCCCAGAACCGGGGCGAGTGGTTCATCTCCCGCCGATGGGCCAGCTCGTGCACCACCACATAGTCCTGCAGCGGCTCCGGAAGCAGCACCAGCTGCCAGTTGTAGTTCAAATTGCCTGCCGCGCTGCAGCTGCCCCAGCGAGTGGCCTGCTGCCGGATGCTGATCCGGCCGTAAGAAACGCCCATCCGCCGGGCCCAGTATTCCGTCTTTTCCGTCAGCACCTGCCGGGCCTGCCTGCGGAGCCTGCCGGCTTCTTCCGCGCCGATTACCTGCCGCCCGGCCGCCCGTTCCCGCGCTTCCCGCTTCCGTTCTTCCAGCCATCGTTTATGTTTTGCCGCAAAATCCGCCGCCTGCCGGTCTGTCGCCCACAGGGGGCAGCGCACCAGCACCTGGCCGTCTTCCCGAACCTGCAGCTCCATGGTTTTCCGACGGGAGCGGACAATCGTATACTCTGCTGTCTGTTCCATGCTCGTATGCCCTCCGATGGAAAGAGGCGGCTGCCCATGCCGCAGCCGCCTCCTGCCCGCTTCAGATGTCAAATTTTCCTTCTGCTTCCTCTTCTTCAAAATATTCCCGGTATTCCACGTCGATCTGATGGCGCATCCGCTTCATGCTGAAGTACAGATGCTCCTTCAGCGCGGCTTCCATGCCGGCAATATCCTTTGCTTCCAGCAGACGGATCAGTTCCTCGTGCTCCGCGATAATGCGGGTGAAATCTGTTTCTGTCACAAAATCCAGCATACGGAACCGGGTATAGTGCAGCTGCTGTTCCTGCAGCAGATCCCAAAGTTTTTTCTTTTTGGTGGCCTCAAACCAGATGGCGTGCATCTGGGCGTCCAGACGGTAAAACTGCTCCGGCTTAAAATCCGGCGTCTGAATCAGCGCCTTCTGCTTGCGGATCATGTAGTAAATGTCTTCCATCAGCAGCGGCGTAGCAATCCGGCTGAAGTCCCGCATCACCATGGTCTCCACCGCCACCCGCATATAGATCATCTGCTTGATGTTGCTTAAGCTCAGCAGGGTCACATAGATGCCGCGGTAAGGGACCGTAATCACAAAGCCCTGCTCCTGCAGCAGCCGCAGCGCGTCTCTCACCGGCGTCCGGGATACGGAAAACCGCTCGCAGATCTCGCTTTCCTTGATCAGCTGTCCCGGTTTCAGCTCCAGATCCAGAATCTCCTGTTTCAGCACCTGATACACCATTTCCTCGCGGTTTTTGTAAGTCACTTCTTCCATACCGGTATCCTCCCGCCTGTGCAAACCCCTCTTTGGCCGTTCTTTATTTCAGATCCGTAGCCTTCAGGTTGTCCATATCGTCGAAGGCCTGGTTCTCGCCGCCCATAGCCCAGATAAACGTATAATTGGACGTACCGGCGCCGGTGTGGATGCTCCAGGACGGGCTGATTACCGCTTCCTCGTTCTTCATCACCAGATGCCGGGTCTCCGTCGGCTCACCCATCAGGTGAATCACCACGTCGTCCTCCGGAACCTCAAAATACATATAGATTTCCATACGGCGCTCATGAGTATGGCAGGGCATGGAGTTCCATACGCTGCCCGGCTCCAGCACCGTCATGCCCATGGACAGCTGGCAGGTCTGCAGCACGTCCGGATGGATGAACTGGTTAATGGTCCGGCAGTTGGAGGTTTTGGGATCGCCCAGATGGCGCTTGGCCGCGTCTTCAATGGAAATAAACGTGGTCTTGTAGGACGTATGGGCCGGCGCGCTGACCATGTAGAACTTGGCCGGATTCTGGGGATCATCGCTGGAAAACAGCACCGTCTTCGTACCCTTGGTAATATACAGGCAGTCCTTGTATCCCAGGGCAAATTCCTCGTCGTCCGCCTGAATCTTTCCCGGTCCGCCGATATTGAAAATGCCGACCTCTCTTCTCTCCAGGAAGTAGTCGGTTCCAAAATTCTTCCAGCAGTCGATGCCTTTGTCAATGGAAACTTTTTCCGTGGTAGGCATGCATCCCAGCGTTACCATACGGTCCACGTGGGAGTACACCGCGTGCACCTCGTTAGGCGCGTACAGGTCCTGAATCAGGAACTCCTTTCTCAGTTCCTCCGTCGTATAGCGCTTCACATCTCTCTGGTTTGCAGAATAGCGAACATCCATGATTCTTTCCTCCTGTTTTATTTTGTATTTTTTGTATACAAATATCTATGGTTAAATTATAACCGCTGCGGCCCGTTCCTGCAATATGCAGTTCTTCTAAATTATTTCCGGTTTTTTGGTATATTTGCGCAAACCTCCGGACAGGCAGATTTACAAAAAAAGAGACCGGACAATTCCGATCTCTTTCCTACGTGCGCGAGAGGATTCGAACCCCCGACACCTTGGTCCGTAGCCAAGTGCTCTATCCAGCTGAGCTACGCACACATAATCTGTACAACAGCATTTATTCTATCCTATCTCCGCACATTTGTCAAGCACTTTTCCCGGAAAATTCCGTCTCTCCATCCAGCGATTTTCCCGCCGGCCGCTTTCGTCCTCCGGCACCATTCACTGCCGGGACAGCCGTCTGGCGCAGGCAAACAGCCGGTATACCTCTTCCGCCGTGTCGGCCATATTGGCCTTTGCCGTCTCCCGGTCCATCGCCTCCTCCAGAGACGCGGGCTTCTGCAGAATGGAAAAATACGCGTCGATGCCCTGTTCATGGCAGGCAGACGCTTCCTTCTTCACGCTTCCCGCCAGCGCCGCCACCGGTTTCCCGTACTGTTTCGCCAGTTTCGCGATCCCTGCCGGCGCTTTTCCCATGGCCGTCTGCCCATCCAGCCTTCCTTCTCCCGTCAGCACCAGATCCGCGCCCTTTACCGCATCCTCGATTCGGGTTTCCTCCAACACCATCTGCACGCCGGATTCCAGCGCCGCGTTGGTAAAAGTCAGAAAGGCAAACCCCAGGCCGCCGGCGGCTCCGGCCCCCGGCCGGTTCGGATCCGCATGGGGAAACTGCTCCGCCGCCAGACGGGCATAATCCGCCAGCCAGCGGTCCATTCGGACGATCTGGTCCGGATCCGCGCCCTTCTGGGGCCCGTATACCGCGCTGCACCCATCCGGACCGCACAGCGGATTGGTGACGTCACAGGCGATCCGAAAACGGCACTGCGCCAGCTCCGGAATCACCCGGCTGGCGGAAATGGAACGCAGTCCCGCCAGTCCCGCCGCTCCCGGCGGAATCGGCTTTCCCTCTTCGTCCAGAAAATCATAGCCCAGCGCCTGCAGCATGCCGACGCCGCCGTCGTTGGTCGCGCTGCCGCCGATTCCGATCACAAAATGCCGGCATCCTTCTTCTATCGCCTGGCGGATCAGTTCTCCCACCCCATAGGTGGTGGTATACAGCGGATTCCGGTCCGACTCCGGCACCAGCGCCAGCCCCGCCGCTTCCGCCATCTCCAGCACAGCCGTGCGGGTGTCTCCCAGCATTCCCCAGCGGCAGCTTCGGGGCTCGCCCAACGGCCCGGAAACCGTTGTATTCCGAAAACAGCCGTTCCGGCTGCACACCAGCGCTTCCATAGTGCCTTCCCCGCCATCCGCCAGCGCCCGCACCATCGTCTGCGCCTCCGGATCCGCCCGCAAAATTCCGGCCTCCGCCGCCCGCCCGGCTTCCAGCGAGCGCATACATCCCTTAAACGAATCAATCGCAATCAATACCCGCATGCCGCATCCTCCTTTTTCTCTACTATAACAGATGGACCTGCGGCAAAACATGTCATGGATGCCTGATTTTTTTATTTCATTTTCTAATTGTTGTTACATATAACATTTTCAGGTATAATCAAGGCAGCAGCATACGCATTCTTATGAAAAGGAGGCCAGAACCGATGATTTCAGCCGTCCCGCCGCTGCTGGCACAGCAGATTGTAGCCAGCATCAAAGATGTATGCGGATATGACATCAACTTTATCAGCACTTCCGGCGTGATTTTCGCCAGTACCAATCCCGCCCGTATCGGAACCTTTCACGAAATCGGCAGACAGGCCGCGGCTTCCGGAACCGCCGTGGAAGTCCGGGAATCCCATGATTTTGCCGGTATCCAGGCTGGAATCAACGTACCTGTGTTTCACGGCGGAAAGGTTCTGGCGGTTATCGGCATCACCGGCATGCCGGATGAAGTGCGACGCTATGCCTATCTGGCGGAACGTGTGACCCTTCTGCTGGTCCGGGAGCAGGAACTGCATGCCCGTATCCGCAGCCAGGCAGATAAGCGGCACTTTCTTCTCACCGCCCTTTTAGATCCCGCCCGGGAGTCGGAATCGGAAGTCCTGCAGTGTCTGGAAGAATTTCATATGGACATCCGCAAGCCTGGGCGCTTTCTGCTCTTTCGCATCAGCCAGACGGCGGAACCGGCGGACCGCGGCGCCCTGGAGGCTTCTATTCCTCAGTTCTTTTCTCAGATCGGCCTCTCGCTCTATACCTTTCACTATCCCGGCGATTTTTACGCCGTCATGGAAGAACAAAGCTTTCAGCACAGTGCCCGGGCCATTCAGGAATTCGCGGCCCATTTTCCCGGACGTCTTCAGGCTGCCATTGGAAAAAGCTGCGGTCTTCTCCAGATGGAGACCTCCTTCCGTTCCGCCTGCACCGCCGCCAGATGCCTGTCCGGATCTGCCCGGACCTACGTCCTGTTTGACGATCTGACTCTGGAAGTTCTCCTGTCCTCCGCCGACGACGCCGCCCGAGCCCAGTTTCTGCAGAAAACCATCGCCTCGCTTTCCGACCAGGAACTCCATATCCTGCGCGCCTATTTTTCCGAAAACATGTCCCTGTCCGCCGCCAGCCGCGAGCTCTACATTCACAAAAACACGCTGCAGTACAAGCTCAATCATATCGCGGAAAAAACCGGCTGGAATCCGCGCCGTTTCCAGGACGCCGTTCTGCTGTTTCTGGCTCTGGAACTGCAGAAATCATGAATTCCTAACATATCCTAACATGCAAAAACAGACCTGCATTCGCAGATCTGTTTCTTTATCAGCGACCCGGATGGGGTTCGAACCCACGACCTCCGCCGTGACAGGGCGGCGCTCTAACCAGCTGAGCCACCGGGCCAGAATATAAAACAAATATGAACTTACAAAAAGTGGACCTTCAGGGACTCGAACCCGGGACCGATCGGTTATGAGCCGATTGCTCTAACCAACTGAGCTAAAGGTCCATAATCAGAATAACCAATGACCCCAACGAGATTCGAACTCGTGTTACCGCCGTGAAAGGGCGATGTCTTAACCGCTTGACCATGGGGCCTTCTTCTTTTCAACACCAGGCAGCCCATGCCGCCCTCTCTCTTTGTGTCAGC
>CALWIA010000018.1 GCA_944380605.1 uncultured Lachnospiraceae bacterium
AGCCTCATCGAGCGGGTGGAGCTCACCGAGGACAAAGAGATCATCATCAAATTCCGCTTCACCCAGCTGGATGAAACGGCGGAAAGCCAGACACCGCAAGGGATCACGCCGTCCCACACGGCGTAAATTTCCGGCGGAAATCGCTTACAATAGCCGGGGCGCTATGTCAGCCGCATTGAAAAAAAAGGAATCGACAAAATCCGGGCGGAATTGGCCTCCCGCGGGAGCAGGAAAAAATGCGGAACCTGAAAAAACAGCATTGTTTTTCGGCGCTCTCCCCTTTATAATAAAGAGGAGGACGCCGGGGCCCGGGGCCGGCGGCAGTCCCGGATGAAGATACAGGAGGGGTGATTCTATGGCAATTCTGGTAACAGGCGGAGCCGGGTATATCGGCAGCCATACATGTATTGAACTTTTAAACGCGGGCTACGACGTGGTCGTGGTGGATAACCTGTGCAATTCCTGCAGAGAGTCTTTGAAGCGGGTGGAAGAGATTACGGGGAAGCCTGTGACGTTTTACAAGGCGGATCTGCTGGACCAGGCGGCGGTCAAGCATGTGTTTGACAATGAAAAGATCGAGGCGGTGATCCACTTCGCCGGCTTAAAAGCGGTGGGTGAATCGGTATTCAAGCCTCTGGAATATTATCACAACAATATCACCGGAACCCTGATTCTCTGTGACGAGATGCGCAAACACGGCGTCAAGAGCATCGTGTTCAGCTCTTCCGCTACGGTTTACGGCAATCCGGCCTTTGTGCCCATTACGGAAGAATGCCCCAAAGGCGAGATTACCAATCCCTACGGACGGACCAAGGGCATGCTGGAACAGATTCTGACGGACCTGCACACGGCGGATCCGGAATGGCAGGTGATGCTGCTGCGGTACTTCAACCCCATCGGCGCGCATGAGTCGGGACGGATCGGCGAGAATCCCAAAGGCATTCCCAACAACCTGCTTCCCTATATCACCCAGGTGGCGGTGGGCAAGCTGGTATGCCTGGGCGTATTCGGCAATGATTACGATACGCCGGACGGCACCTGCGTCCGGGACTACATCCATGTGGTGGACCTGGCGGACGGCCATGTGAAGGCTCTGCAGAAGATGGAGTCGGAAAAGGGCGGTGTCTGGGTGTACAACCTGGGTACTGGAACCGGCTACAGCGTGCTGGATGTGATCAACGCTTTTGAAGAGGCCAATAACTTAAAGATCAATTACGTGTTCAAAGAGCGCAGACCCGGCGACGTGCCGGCCTGCTACGCGGATCCTTCCAAGGCGCAGAGAGAACTGGGCTGGACGGCGAAGCGGGGCATCCGCGAGATGTGCCAGGATTCCTGGAGATGGCAGAAAAACAATCCGGACGGCTATACAGAGGAATAAAGCAGAGACACTGCGGCCGCGGCATCCGAAGCAGGGTGCCGCGGCTGTTTCGGCTTCTGCGGGATTTTTACGGCAGCAAAAACAAACATATGTTCGAAAATAACTTGCGTTTTCCATGGAAGTATGATAGGATAAAGAAACAGAACATATGTTTGGAGATGGGGACATGCTGATACAGGAGTCTTTGGGAATTGGAGAAAAACTGGCGATTTTGGCGGACGCGGCCAAGTATGACGTGGCCTGCACCTCCAGCGGAGCGGACCGGAGAGGCCGGTCCGGCGCGCTGGGGAACGCGGTGCCTGCCGGCCTGTGCCACAGCTTTTCCGCCGACGGCAGGTGTATTTCCCTGCTGAAGATCTTGTTTACCAACCAGTGCGTATACGACTGCCGTTACTGCGTCAACCGCCGTTCCAACGACGTGCCGAGAACTTCTTTTACGCCGGACGAGGTATGTACGCTTACCATGGAGTTCTACAGGAGAAACTATATCGAGGGGCTGTTTCTGAGTTCCGGCGTGCTGGTCAGTCCCGACTATACCATGGACCTGCTGTATCAGACGCTGTGGAAGCTGAGAAACCGGTACCGGTTTAACGGCTATATCCATATCAAGGCCATTCCGGGCGCGGATCCGGAACTGATCCGCCGGACAGGACTGCTGGCCGACCGGATGAGCGTAAATCTGGAACTGCCTACAGCGGAGGGGCTGCGGCAGCTGGCGCCTTCCAAGACCATGGAGCGGATCCTGGCGCCGATGCGGCAGATCCAGACAGGCATCCGGGAAGGACAGCTGGTGCCGTGGCGGGAGGGACGGCGGTTTGTCCCGGCGGGACAGAGCACCCAGATGATTGTAGGCGCTACACCGGAGAACGATTACCAGATTCTGACCGCGGCGGAAGGGCTGTACCGGCAGTACGAACTGAAACGGGTGTTTTATTCCGCCTTTGTACGGGTCAATGACGACAGCCTGCTGCCGGCACTGCCTCAGGGACCGCCGCTGCTGCGGGAACACCGGCTGTATCAGGCGGACTGGCTGCTGCGGTTTTATGGATTCCAGGCTTCGGAGCTGCTGACGCCGGACCAGCCCAACTTCAGTGCGCTGATGGACCCCAAGTGCAGCTGGGCACTGCGCCATATGGAGCGCTTCCCGGTGGAGGTCAACCGGGCGGAATATCAGGAACTGCTGCGGGTGCCTGGCATCGGCGTCAAGTCCGCCAGGCGGATTGCCGCGGCCAGGAGAAGCGCCGTGCTGGATTTTCCGGACTTAAAGAAGATGGGCGTGGTGCTGAAGCGGGCCGTGTACTTTATCACCTGCCGGGGAAAGACCATGTACCCCATTTCCATGGATGCCGATTTTATTGCCAGGCAGCTGCTGGGAGAAGAGCGGAGGCGGCAGTGGGAGATCGGAGAGAAGGATGTGTTCCGCCAGCTGTCGCTGTTTGACGATGGCATGCTGGGGCCGGTTGGCAAAGCACCGGGAGGAAGGAGAGAAATCCATGACAGTCTTTACCTGCCAGGACTCTTTTGAGTCCATACTCTGCGGCGTATACGATGCCTGGATGAGCCGCCTGGGCCATGATCAGGTGCGCCTGGAGCTGGAAGGAACCGAGAGCCTGGAACTGTTTGCCCGGTATCAGGAGGTGCGGGAGGAAGCGTGGAAATCCGCCCGGGTATCGGAAGCGGTACAGAAAAAAGCGGGAAGACAGGTTTATGAACAGATCTACCGGGCATCCTTAAGCAGAGAGCCGGAAAAGGCGGACCGGATTTACCGGTATCTGATCGAGGCCTTCCGCTGGGGAAGGCGCGTAGAGGACCGCCTGGCGGATCCTGCCGTCTATGAACTGTTTCGCATGAACCGCCAGGTGGAACGGGAAGCCCACCACCTGATCGAGTTCCTCCGGTTTTCCAGGACCGAAAGCGGCATTCTGTATGGAACCATTGGACCGGTTCACGATGTGGCGGTGCTGCTGGCGCCCCATTTCGCGGACCGTCTCGGCGGAGAAAACTGGGTGATTTATGACGCGGGCAGGCGCAAAGCGGTCGTCCATCGGGCAGACGGTCCCTGGTTTCTGGTCCAGGACGCGGATGGCAGCCTGGAACAGGCGCTGAAAGGCGGAGAGGAAACCGACGCGGAATCGTGGGAAGGGCTCTGGCGGATTTTTCACCGGCATATTTCCATTGCGGAGCGGGAGAATCCGGCCTGTCAGAAGACCCATCTGCCTCTGCGGTACCGTCCCTATATGACGGAGTTTCAGCGCCGGAGACCGGAAAGAGAAGGAAAGGAAGCGAAGGACGACCATGGGGTATGAAGAGAGGTATGTACGTTCCAGCGATGGAAAGACCCGGCTGCGGGTGCGGTTCTGGCTGCCGGAAGGAAAGCCGGCGGCTGTGGTCCAGCTGTCCCATGGGATGATGGAACACATCGGCCGTTATCAGGAACTGGGACAGCGGCTGGCGGGACAGGGATTTGCCGCCGCTGGCCACGACCATCTGGGTCACGGTTTCAGCGGCCTGCAGAACGGCATGGGATTTTTTGCGGAAAAGAAGGGAGAGACCTTTCTGGTCCGGGACCTGCGGCGGGTAAACCAGGGCCTGCGGAAACGGTATCCCGGGGTGCCCTGCGTCCTTCTGGGGCACAGCATGGGTTCCTTCCTGGCCAGGAGATATGCGGGGATGTACGGCAGGGAACTGGCGGGGCTGATCCTTATGGGAACCGGCGGACAGAGTCTGGCGGCTGCCGCTGCCGGCAAACTGGTATGCGAGGGCGTTTCCCTGGCCAGAGGACCCCGAGCGTACAGCGCTTTTCTGGAGAAGGCGGCCATGGCATACTTCTGCTGTCCCTTCCGTCCGGTGCGCACCCGCTGCGACTGGCTGTCCTCCGTTCCGGAGGAAGTGGACCGGTTTCTGGAGGATCCGCTGTGCGGCCGGCCGTTTACTACCAGCGGCTATACGGAGATTTTCAATATGATCATCAGCCTGGCGGGCCTGGGGCCGGGAGAGCATCTGCCCAAAGACTTGCCGGTGCTGTTTCTTTCCGGACAGCAGGACCCGGTAGGAGGCATGGGAAGAGGCGTCCGGAGAGTGGCAGGGCGGTATCGGAAAAGCGGGATGGGGCAGGTGTCTGTGAAGCTTTACCCGGAAGCACGGCATGAACTGCTGCATGAACGGTGCCGCGAAGAGGTTCTGGGGGATCTGGTATCCTGGATTCAGGAAAAGACGGCAAAGCAGGCTTCCGGATGACGCCGGAAGTCTTGCATTTTATGCCGCTGTAGGGTATAGTAGGAGTATCCATTCTGATTTTTCTGCAAGGGATCCGCTTCAGGCGGATTCTGTCACGGCGCGGCCGCGCCGGAATCTTTCCTGTATAGAGTTGGAACAGGAGAAAACTGTGTTCAGCAAAGTATATGGAGTCGGGCTCCGCGGCATCGACGGCTGTCTAGTGCAGGCAGAGACGGACATACAGGACGGCCTGCCATCCTTTGTCATGGTCGGCGCCCTGGCGCCGGAGGTGCGGGAAGCCCAGGACCGGGTCCGGACCTCTCTGAAAAATGCCGGATTTCGATGGAGGCCGGGAAAGGTGACCATCAATCTGTCTCCCGCCGGTCTGCGCAAAACCGGGACGGGCTTTGACCTGCCGATTGCCGCCGGGATTCTGCTGGCAGAAGGACTGCCGGCGCCGGATTGGCTGGAAGAGGCGGTGTGGATCGGGGAACTGGGGCTTTCCGGAGAGGTAAAGCCGGTCCGGGGAATTTTGTCTATGGTACTGGAAGCCAGGCGCCAGAGGAAGGCATTTTGTATTCTGCCGGAGGAAAACGTCCGGGAAGGCCTGGTGATTCCCGGCATCCGGATTCTGGGAATCCGCCATGTCCGTCATCTGGCGGAACTGCTCCGATGCGGCAGAGAGGAACTGCTGCTGCAGGGGCAGGAGGGAGGCTGCCAGGAGGAAGCGCAGCTGGAAGCGTATGCAGTGGACTATGAAGAGGTACAGGGACAGTATCTGATGAAACGGGCGGCAGAGGTGGCAGCAGCGGGAGGCCATAATCTGCTGTATATCGGCGCCGCAGGCACCGGCAAGACCATGACGGCAGAGCGGATTCCCACGATCCTGCCATCCTGCACCCTTCAGGAACGCCTGGAGATTTCCCGGATTTACAGCATTTGCGGGCTGCTTCCGCCGGACCGGCCCCTGATGCATGCCCGTCCGTTCCGCAGTCCGCATCACGGGGCTACGGTACAGGCCCTGACGGGAGGCGGCCGCAGCCCGGTGCCGGGGGAAATGTCGCTGGCGTCGGGAGGAGTGCTGTTTCTGGACGAATTTCCGGAATTTTCCCGCCATGTCATCGACGCGCTGCGTCAGCCGCTGGAAAGCCGGAAGGTGGTGCTGTCCCGGGTCAGCGGGCGCTATGAATTTCCGGCGGACTTTCTGTTTGTGGCGGCGATGAATCCGTGTCCCTGCGGCTATTATCCGGACCGCCGCCGGTGCAGCTGCAGCGAATCCCAGATTCGCAGCTATCTGGGGAGGCTGCCGAGGCCGATTCTGGATCGGATTGACATCTGCGTTTCGTCGTCTCCGGTGGCCTTCGATGAACTGCGGGGAAAGGGAAAAACGGAACCGTCGGCGGCAATCCGCAGGCGCGTGGAACAGGCCAGAGAGCGGCAGCGGATCCGGTTTGCCGGTACGCCGCTGCGGCTCAACAGCCAGATTTATGGAGAGTATCTGGAGCGGTTCTGCCGGCTGGACGCGGAAGAAGAGCGGTTTTTCCGGCGGGTATATGAGGAGCGGGAGATGAGTGCCAGAGCCTATGCCAGAGTGCTGCGGGTGGCCAGAACCATCGCGGATCTGGACGGAGAGGAGCAGATTCTTCATCGGCATCTGTGCGAAGCCATCGGATACCGGCGTCAGGAGGAGTGGAATTGGAAAAAGACGGAATGAATAAACCGGAACGTGAACACGTATATCTGTACTGGCTCCTGCAGCTGCCGGCCATGGGCGCGGTAATGGCGGGACGTCTGCTGAATCGGTTCGGTTCTTTTGCGGCAGTCTATAATATGGAAGGAACAAGGCTGTGCCGGGAAGGACTGCTGAAACCGTCCCAGGCCGCGGCCTTTGAGAAACACAAGGAGCGTCTGGCCGCCGCTGCAAGGCAGTATGAGGCACTGTCCCGGCGGGGAATCCGGTTTGTTTCCATTCTGGATCCGGAATACCCGTCCCGGCTGCGGCATTTGTACGACCCGCCGGCGGCTTTGTACGTCCGGGGAGAGCTGCCGGAGGAGGACCGTCCGACCGCGGCGGTCATCGGGGCCCGCAGCTGCAGCAGCTATGGATATCAGACGGCCCGGATGCTGGGCAGAGAACTGGCTGCGGCGGGGGTGCAGATCCTCAGCGGCATGGCGCTGGGCATCGACGGAGCCGGACATCAGGGAGCGCTGGACGCCGGCTGCCGTACCTATGCCGTACTGGGCAGCGGCGTGGATATCTGCTATCCCAGGGAAAACCGGCATCTGTACAGCCGGATTCCAAAGCAGGGAGGCCTGCTGTCGGAATTTGCGCCGGGGCAGCCGCCCAAGCCCGGCAATTTTCCCATGCGCAACCGGATTATCAGCGGACTTTCCGACGCCATCGTAGTGGTAGAAGCCAGGGCCAAAAGCGGCTCTCTGATTACGGTGGAGCTGGGGCTGGAACAGGGAAAAGAGATTTTCGCCGTGCCGGGGCGGATGGGGGACCCGTTAAGCGAAGGCTGCCATCAGCTGATCCGGCAGGGGGCGGCGCTGCTGTCTTCGCCGGCGGATGTGCTGGATTATTTTCAGATAAACGGCGGGGAAAAATTAAGACTTCATGAAAAAAACGAGAATGGGCTTGCAAAGAAAGAAAAAATGGTGTATAGTTGCCTCGATTTACAGCCCAAATTTTTCGACCAGATCGTGGAGGAATCCGGGCTGTCGCTGGAAGAATGCATGACGCTGCTTATGGAACTGGAACTAAAAGGCCGGATCCGGCAGCCGGCGGCGCATTATTATGAAAAAAAGATGTAAAGAGCGGTAAAGAGGAGTCGACATGGCAAAATATCTGGTAATTGTGGAGTCACCGGCGAAGGTAAAGACCATCAAAAAATTTTTAGGAGCGAATTACGAGGTAGATGCCTCCAACGGGCATGTGCGGGATCTGCCCAAAAGCCAGCTAGGCATCGATATTGAACACGATTATGAACCCAAGTATATTACCATTCGCGGAAAAGGAGATATTCTTGCCAAACTCCGGAAAGAAGTGAAAAAGGCGGACGTGATCTACCTGGCCACCGACCCGGACCGGGAGGGAGAGGCCATATCCTGGCATCTGATGAAGGCGCTGAAGCTGGATGAGGCGGCGGGGAAAAAGGTGTGCCGCATCAGCTTTAACGAGATCACCAAAAACGCGGTGAAGTCTTCGCTGAAGGCGCCGCGGGATATTGATATGAATCTGGTGGACGCGCAGCAGACCCGGCGGATCCTGGACCGTATGGTGGGATACAGCATCAGCCCGCTTTTGTGGGCCAAGGTAAAGCGGGGCTTAAGCGCCGGCCGGGTACAGTCGGTGGCGCTGCGGATGATCTGCGACCGGGAAGAAGAGATCAGCGCGTTTATTCCGGAAGAATACTGGAATCTGGAAGCGCTTTTGAAAGATGGGTCTGCCAAAAAGCCGCTGCGGGCCCGGTTCTACGGAGATGAGAAGGGAAAGGTCAGCATCGGCAAAAAGGAGGACCTGGACCGGATTCTGGAAGAACTGAAGGGAAAACCTTATGTGGTGGACGAGGTGAAACGGGGAGAGCGGACCAAGACGCCGCCGATTCCCTTTACCACCAGCACCCTGCAGCAGGAAGCCTCCAAAACCCTGAATTTTTCCACCCAGAAAACCATGCGTCTGGCGCAGCAGCTCTATGAAGGCGTGGAAGTCAAAGGAAAAGGCACCATAGGTCTGATCACCTACCTGCGTACCGATTCCACCCGGGTGGCGGAAGAGGCGGATCAGGCGGCCCGCCAGTATATCGGACAGCATTACGGAGCCTCCTATGTGTCCGCCTCGGAACCTTCCAGAAAATCCGGAGCCAAGATTCAGGACGCCCACGAGGCCATTCGCCCCACGGATATTTCGCTGACGCCTGCCCAGGTCAAGGATTCCCTGCAGCGGGATCTGTTCCGGCTGTATCAGCTGATCTGGAAGCGGTTCGCGGCCAGCCGCATGAGCGCCGCCGTATATGATACGGTTTCCGTCAAGGTGCGGGCCGGAAGATATTTGTTCCACCTGTCTGCCTCTCATCTGGCCTTTGATGGTTTTATGTCCGTGTACGTGCAGGAAGAGGATAAGGAAGAAATGGGGGCGGCGCTGGACAAACTGGAAGCGGGAAAGGAACTGGAACTGGAAAAACTGGAAAGCAGCCAGCACTTTACCCAGCCGCCGGCCCATTATACCGAGGCTTCCCTGGTCAAGGCCATGGAGGAGCAGGGCATCGGCCGTCCCAGTACCTACGCGCCTACCATTACCACCATCATTGCCAGGCGGTATGTGGCAAAGGAAAATAAAAACCTGTACGTGACGGAACTGGGCGAAGTGGTAAACCGCATTATGAAAGAAAACTTCCCCAGCATTGTGGACTTAAAGTTTACTGCCAACATGGAATATCTGCTGGATGGAATCGGAGAAGGCACGGTAGACTGGAAAACCGTGGTGCGCAACTTCTATCCGGACCTGCACGAGGCGGTGGAAAAGGCGGAGAAAGAGCAGGAATCCGTGACTGTAGCCGATGAGGAATCCGATGAGATCTGTGAACTCTGCGGACGCCGGATGGTGATCAAGTACGGTCCTCACGGCAAGTTCCTGGCCTGCCCCGGCTTTCCGGAGTGCAAAAACACGAAGCCGTATTTTGAAAAAACCGGCGTTCCCTGTCCCAAGTGCGGGAAAGAAGTGGTGATCAAGAAGACGAAAAAGGGCAGAAAGTATTACGGCTGTGAAAACAATCCGGAATGCGATTTCATGTCCTGGCAGAAGCCGTCTACGGTGAAATGTCCGGAATGCGGCAGCTATATGGTGGAAAAGGGGAACAAACTGCTCTGCAGCAGCGAGACCTGCGGCTATGTAATGAATTTGAAAACAAAATAGACGGAACACTTAAAAAATTCGAAAATTTTTCTTAACTGTTGTTATTTTTGATAAGATATGTTACAATTTGTATTATACAAATGGATTATAACTCTATTCTGCGGCAGAGAAGGAGGTTTTCGGAAAATGAGCGTTCAGTTGTTAGATAAGACTCGTAAAATTGGAAAATTATTGCACAATAACAATTCCAATAAAGTCGTATTCAATGACATCTGTAAGGTGATGAGCGAGATTCTGGAATCCAACGTGCTGGTGATCAGCAAAAAGGGGAAAGTTCTGGGAATCGGCGTATGGCCCGGGGTAGACGAGATTGAGGAACTGATCGACGAGCAGCTGGGAGGCTTCGTAGATAAGATGCTGAACGAGCGGCTGCTGAGCATCCTTTCCACAAAGGAAAACGTCAATCTGGCGACGCTGGGCTTTGCGGAAGAGTACGTACGCAAGTACCATGCCATTATCGCCCCCATTGACATCGCGGGGGAGCGTCTGGGCACTCTGTTTATTTACAAAGAAAACATGCAGTACGATATCGACGACATCATTCTCAGCGAATACGGTTCCACGGTGGTGGGCCTGGAGATGATGCGTTCGGTCAATGAGGAAAACGCCGAGGAAACCCGGAAGATCCAGATTGTCAAATCTGCCATCAGCACCCTGTCTTTTTCCGAACTGGAAGCCATTACCCATATCTTCGAGGAACTGGACGGCAACGAGGGAATTCTGGTGGCCAGCAAGATCGCGGACCGGGTGGGCATCACCCGTTCGGTGATTGTCAACGCCCTGCGGAAGTTTGAAAGCGCCGGCGTCATTGAATCCCGGTCATCCGGCATGAAAGGCACCTACATCAAGGTGCTCAACGACGTGGTGTTCGACGAACTGAAGCAGCTGAAAAACAACGGCGGCATCAAATAGGACAGAACAAAAGGCAAAGCGGCTGAAAACGGCGGCACGGTGTCAAACCGGCCGCCGAATCTGCGTTTTTCAGAGAAAAACCGCTTGCGCAATCCGCAAACATATGCTATAGTGAAAAAGTTGAAAAAACACGTCTGCTGATTCCAAGGGCGGTGCCCCCAACCCGGGTCCCCGAGGAAGCATCAGAGGCAGACGGAAGAAAAAACCAAACGGAGGAAACAACATGAGCGTTATTTCTATGAAGCAGCTTCTGGAAGCCGGCGTACATTTCGGCCATCAGACCAGAAGATGGAACCCCAAGATGGCTCCCTACATCTACACCGAGAGAAACGGCATCTACATCATTGACCTGCAGAAATCCGTAGACAAGGTGGACGAGGCTTACAACGCCGTATCCGATATCGCGGCCAACGGCGGCACGATCCTGTTTGTAGGAACCAAGAAGCAGGCGCAGGACGCCATCAAGACCGAGGCGGAGCGCTGCGGCATGTTCTATGTCAACGAGAGATGGCTGGGCGGCATGCTCACCAACTTTAAGACCATCCAGAGCCGGATCGGCAGACTGAAAGAGATCGAGACCATGTCCGAGGATGGAACTTTTGACGTACTTCCCAAGAAGGAAGTAATCCAGATCAAGAAAGAATGGGAGAAGCTGGAGAAGAACCTGGGCGGCATCAAGGAAATGAAGAAGCTGCCGGACGCTATCTTCGTAGTAGATCCCAAGAAGGAAAGAATCTGTGTACAGGAAGCGCACGCGCTGGGCATTCCGCTGATCGGCATCTGCGATACCAACTGCGATCCCGAAGAGCTGGATTATGTGATCCCCGGCAACGATGACGCGATCCGTGCCGTTAAGCTGATCGTTTCCAAGATGGCGGATGCTGTAATCGAGGCCAATCAGGGCGAGGCGACTGCGGACGTTTACGAAGAAATCGCGGAAGCAGAAGAGACGGTAGAGGCTTAAGTTCAGAAAATGCTTCAATCGGTTGACAAAAACGGGTTGAAGCATTTTTTTGCAGAGACGAAATATTCAATTATAATAACGGAGGAATGAACAATGGCAGCAGTAACAGCGGCAATGGTAAAAGAGTTAAGAGAAATGACCGGAGCAGGCATGATGGACTGCAAAAAGGCTCTTGCGGCGACGGACGGCGATATGGATAAGGCTGTAGATTTCCTGAGAGAAAAGGGACTGGCCGGCGCGGCCAAGAAGGCCGGCCGTATCGCGGCTGAGGGCATCGTGGTGACGGCTCTGACCGACGACAGCAAGAAAGCAGTGGTTGTGGAAGTAAATGCCGAGACCGACTTCGTAGCGAAGAACGAGAAGTTCCAGAACTTCGCGGCTGACGTAGCGGCACAGGCGCTGGCTTCTGACGCGGCCGACATCGACGCGTTTATGGCAGAGACCTGGGCGAAGGATACGACCATGACGGTAAAGGACGCTCTGTCCACGCAGATTTCCATTATCGGCGAGAACATGAACATCCGCCGTTTTGAGAGAGTCAGCGAGGCCAATGGTTTTGTAGCTTCCTATATCCATGCCGGCGGCAAGATCGGCGTTCTGGTGGATGTAGAGACCGACGTGATCAACGACGCTGTCAAGGAAATGGCCAAGAACGTAGCGATGCAGGCTGCCGCTTTAAAGCCCCAGTTCACCAGCAGAGACGAAGTGAGCGCGGACTATATTGAAAGAGAGAAAGAGATCCTGACGGCTGCGGCAAAGAACGAGAAGCCGGACGCCAACGACAAGATCATCAGCGGCATGGTTATGGGCCGTATCAACAAGGAACTGAAGGAAATCTGCCTGCTGGATCAGGTATATGTAAAGGCAGAGGACGGCAAGCAGACCGTGGCTCAGTATGTGGCGCAGACCGCCAAGGAAAACGGCGCCAAGATTACGGTGAAGAAGTTTGTTCGCTTTGAGACCGGCGAAGGATTGGAAAAAAAGAACGAAGATTTTGCCGCCGAGGTGGCCAAACAGATGGGAATGTAAGCGGATTTTTCGCTCATCGGATGCATAAAAACAGCCGTAGAGTCCATAAAATGAGGACTCTATGGCTGTTTTTTTGTGCGATACGCCGATCGGAAATATATCGATATGTATGGATATACCTTCAAAGCGCAGTTGACCGTACTGTCTGGACAGAGGTATAATGATTAGAAATAGTAAGGATTTCGAGGATGATATGAAGAAGAAGTTCGGAATTCAAGGAGCGGCATGCACCCATACAGGGCGTGTGCGCTCCAATAATGAGGATAACTTTTATCTGGCGGGAAGATACCGGGAGAACGTGGAGCAGGGCGAGGACGCGGCTGTCTGCAGGTCTTACGACCGGTGTTTCCTGGCGGCGGTCGCCGATGGCATGGGCGGAGAGGAACTGGGGGAAGAAGCGTCTTTGATGGCGGTACAGGCCCTGAAACCCTGCTCCTTTCGGGAGATCCCTTCGGAAGCGGAAAAAGCCGTTCGCCGGGGCAATGACCGAATTTGTGAGGAGATGAAATGCCGGGAGAACAGGCGGATGGGCTCTACCTTGACTGCGTTGTATATAGACGAGGGAAGGGCCGTCTGCTGCAATGTAGGAGATAGCCGGGGGTATCTTCTGCGGGACGGGGAGCTTTTCCAGCTTTCTGTGGATCACAATAAGGCAGAGCGAATGGTGAAACTGGGAATCCTGACTCCGGAACAGGCGGCGCGTCATCCCAGCCGCCACGAGCTGACCCAGCATCTGGGCATTTTCGCGGACGAGATGGTGATTGAACCGGCGGTAAGCCGGCCGGTGGCCCTAAAGGACGGAGACTTGTTTTTGCTGTGCAGCGACGGACTGACAGACATGGTTTCGCCGGAAGATATGAAGGCGGTTCTTTCTGAGAAGATTCTGCCGCAAGAGATGGCGGAAAGGCTGGTGCAGCTGGCCCTGGCGGGAGGCGGCCGGGACAATGTGACGGTTCTTGTTCTTCAGATTCGGGAGAAGGCGCCGGTCTGGCGGCGGCTGTTTGGTCAGGCCGCGGGTATTTCATACAGAGAATAACGAAAGAAAGCGCGGAACACCTGAAAAAAGGAGTATGTCAATATGGACATCAACTACTATAAACAATATGAGCCCATCTTCGGAGTCTGGACCATCACCCGGCTGATCGGCGAGGGAAGCTTCGGCAAGGTCTTTGAGATGGAGCGGGAGGACTTTGGGGTTACCTATAAGGCGGCCTTAAAGGCCATTACCGTGCCTGCCAACGAGAGCGAAGTGCGGGAGGTAATGGCCGAGGGAATGGACGAGGCCAGCGTGCGGGACTACTTCGGCACCTTTGTCCAGGACCTGGTCAAGGAGTTTGCCCTGATGAGCAAGTTAAAGGGCAACAGCAACGTGGTGAGCTATGAGAACCACCAGGTAATCTCCCACAGGGATGGAATCGGCTGGGATATCCTGATCCAGATGGAACTTTTGACGCCTTTGAACGAGTACACCAGAACGCATACGGTGACCCGGCAGGATGTAATCAAGCTGGGTATTGATATGTGCAAGGCTCTGGAACTGTGCCAGAAGTATAACATCATTCACCGGGATGTAAAGCCGGAGAATATTTTCATCTCCGACGCCGGGGACTTTAAGCTTGGGGATTTCGGTATCGCCCGGACGGTGGAGAAAACCACCAGCGGCCTGTCCAAGAAGGGCACCTATACCTACATGGCCCCGGAGGTTTATAAGGGGGAAGCCTACGGTTCCACGGTGGATATTTACTCATTGGGAATTGTGCTGTACCGTCTGTTAAACGGAAACCGGACGCCGTTTCTGCCGGCGGCTCCCGCGCCCATCACCCATGCGGACCGGGAGAATGCGCTGGTAAAGCGTCTGTCGGGAGCGGTTCTGCCGCCGCCCATCTACGGGGAGGGGCGGCTGTCGGAGATTGTGTTAAAGGCGTGCGCCTATGAACCCAAGGAGAGGTATTCCAGTCCTGTGCAGATGCGCCATGAGCTGGAGGCGATCTTCTACAGCCGGGAGGAAGGAACGTACATTTACCCGGAGGGAGACGACGTGCCCCAGGATTCGGTGCACTATATAAAAACCGGAGAGGAGCCGCTGAAAGCGGAATATGAGAGAATCCAGGGGGATGCGGAAAAGAGTTCCGGCGGCGTAAACGGCGGGAACGCCGGTGATTCTGACGAGACCGTCAGCGATTTTGACGAGAATCGGACGATCAGCAGCTTTGACGAGAACCGGACGGGCAGCGGCTTTGACGAGAACCGGACGGTCGGCGGCCTGGATGCGAACCGGACGGTCAGCGGGAACCCGCCGCCTGAGCCTGCGGCCCGCTGGGAATCCAGATCTCAGATCCAGCAAAAGCCAAAGCCGAAAAAGGGGATAGGAAAGATTGCGGCGGCAGGAGCCGCCTGCGGAGCGCTGGTCATTGGGTTTGCGTTGGTTTTTGGCGGAGGAAGCGAAAAAAACGAAGAGGTATCTTCCGAAGATATCATCTATATCGGAGTTTACGATATGCCGGAGACAGGCGCAGGTTCTGCGGAATCGCCGCGGTCCATGGAAAGCGATTTGATGAGCAGATGGATGTTGGAAGCCTATCAACGTGAGAACCCCGCGGCAGAGATGGGCGGAAAGGAGTATGAGATCCAGCTGTTATTCTCCAGTCAGCTGGAGGAAAGCTACGGCCGGGATGAGATGGGACTTCTTTTGGAAGATAATTATGCCTTGGACGCGGCGGATTTTTTTAAAGAGAATGGCTGCGCGGCGGTGATCATGACCTATATTCCCGGGAACTACGCGCTGAATGAAAAACTGGCGGAGTATGAAATCCCAAGTATTGGTATTGGATGTGAGGGAAGCTTTTATATGCATCGAGGAGGCGGCGATGCCAAGGGCATGTGGCAGTTTGTAAAGGAGGAGCTTGGAGCGGAAAGCGTTCTCTGTATTGAGAAATCTGCTTCTGACGAATCGGCCGATGAGGAGTTCTTCAGGGAGCGTTACGCCCAGCCGCTGGAGTGCGGTCTGGCGGTGGAAAGCCGCTGGTACGACGGGGGTGTGATCACGCCGACCGCTGATGTGATTTATACTGATGATGACGCGGCAGTGGAGATTCTGGAAATGCAGAATTATGACGGTCCTCTGATTATGAGCGATGGGATCCGGCATGCGGATTCTTCGCTGGATCTGTATTACTTTTCCACTTCTATGGATCGGCTGAAAGACCAAGAATTTGACGCGTTTGTAAGACCCATCATGGAGGAACACGGCATGTCGTACAACACACTCGGGGTGGCTGCCCTGGACGCATACCGGGTGATTGTGAAGGCCCTCTCCCAGTGCGGCCAGCTGTCGGATCTGACCCAGGCCATCCGTGGAACTTCCCTGGATGGATTTGAAGGAGGTTTCTTCTTTGATGAAAACGGACAGGCGGTGTACAATACGATCAGTTATTGGCATGATGGGGAATGGAAGAATTATGAATTTTAGGTGAGCGACGCAAAAGGCTGTTTGTGTCTTAAATGAATAAGCTGCTTACATAGCCGGATGGTTTTCAAAAAGAAGATCATCCGGCTTTTTCTATGTTTTTGGACCGCAGATGCCGGAAGCGGGAAAGTCCGTGCTGAATTTTTCCTTTCTGCTGGTATGATCAATAGTATACCAAAAAGAAGGTATCACAATATGAAGACAGAAATGTACGGCTATGTAAGAGTGTCGTCCAAGGATCAGTGCGAGGCACGGCAGGTCCTGGCGCTGCGGGAATTTGAGGTGCCGGAACGCAACATCTACATGGACAAGATGAGCGGAAAGGATTTTAACCGGCCCCAGTACAGAAGAATGGTACGGAGACTGAAGGCAGGGGATGTGCTGGTGGTGAAATCCATTGACCGCCTGGGAAGAAATTACTAGGAGATTCTGGAGGAGTGGCGGATGCTCACAAAGAAAAGGGAGGTGGCTGTGGTGGTTTTGGATATGCCTCTTTTGGATACCAGAACGTCAGGCAGAAATCTGACAGGGGTATTTGTGGCGGATCTGGTGCTGCAGATCCTGTCGTATGTGGCTCAGACGGAGAGAGAAAATATCCGGCAGCGGCAGAAAGAGGGAATTGCCGCGGCAAAGCAGCGGGGGGTGAAATTCGGAAGGCCCAAAAAGCAGGTCCCGGAGGAATTTGCCCGGCTGCGGGAAAAATGGATGGATAAGGAAATGACGTCCCGGGAGGCAGCCAAATGTCTGGGGATTTCTCAGAATACGTTTCTCAGATGGTCAAAAAACATGTCTGAACAGGATTGCATGTAAAAAAAACAAAGAATTAAATAGAAACTTTATGCTTCAAAGGTAGACTTTTTCTGTCAAAAAAGATATAATACTTTTCAAGCCGCAGAGCCTTGTTTTTAAGGCGCATCGTGCGAAATTGTATAAATATATAAAATGTAGTCGTACTATTAAAAGGAAGATACACAATTATCTGAAAATAATATTTGAACGAAAAAGTCTACTTTATTGTTCAGAATTGTGTCACATAGAGGTTGAAATCAAGATGGTTCAGATGTCCGGACTGATTGATGTACATGCCCATATCCTTCCCGGAGCGGACGATGGGGCAGCGAGTATGGAAGAGGCCAGGGAGATGCTTATGATGGCCTGGGAACAGGGGATCCGCGAGATCATCGCCACTCCCCATTATGTCTGCGGCAGCAGCCGGTGTTCCGCGGAGAAGATCCGGGAACTGGTGCGGAAGGTCCAGGAGGAGGCCAGGAAGATCCATCCGGAGTTTTCCATATACAGCGGAAATGAGGTGCTGTATTTCAGAAGCATGACGGAAGACCTGAAAGAGGGCAGGATCCTGACTCTGGGGGACAGCCGCTATGTACTGGTGGAATTTTATGACGAGGTCTCTTACCGGGAGATCTTTCAGGCAGTCAGGCAGATTACCATCGCCGGTTACGGCATGGTCATCGCCCACGTGGAACGGTACCCCTGTCTGAGGGAAAAGGGCAGGCTGGATGAGCTGATCCGGACGGGGGCGCTTCTGCAGATGAATTATGGAAGCCTGGAAGAGGGGATTCTGTCAGCGGATGGCCGCTGGTGCCGCAGGCAGGCGGCGGAGGGACGGATCCACTTTTTGGGAACCGATATGCACAACGCGGGAAAGCGGGCGCCCAGAGCGGCCGCGGCAGCGTCCTGGCTGGTACGGAAAGTGGGCGAGGAAGCAGCCTGGACGCTTCTGGCGGACAACGCCGGGAGAATTCTGGCGGGGCAGCTTCTGGATATGGGCTAGCATGAAAATTTCGACAAAATAGAACGAAAGCAAAGGAATCTGAGAAATGGAAAAGCAATACGACGATGTGATCGATTTGAAAGCCGTTCTGCTGGAATGGAAAAAAGGGTGGTGGATGATTGCTGCCGCCATGGCGGCGGGAGTGGTTGCCGCAGTGCTGTTCAGCAAAGTGGTGCTGTCCCCGGTGTATCAGTCCTCTTCCATGCTGTACGTCCTCTCCAAGGAGACGACTCTTACGTCACTGGCGGATCTCCAGATGGGCACGCAGCTGACCCAGGACTACAAGGTGCTGGTCACCAGCCGCCCGGTACTGGACGCGGTGACGGAAGAACTGGGCCTGGATATGACCTACGAGGAACTTCGGGCTGGAATCTCCATTGACAATCCGACAGACACCCGCATTCTCACCATCACGGTGGAGAACCAGGACCCTCTCATGGCGAAAACCCTGGTGGACTGTATTTCCCAGACGGCGTCCGCCTATATCGGCTCCATCATGGAGATGGTGCCTCCAAAGATTGTGGAAGAAGGACAGATTCCGGAATATCCCTCGTCTCCTAACGTAAGGCGAAATGCCGCCCTGGGCGGGCTGGCAGGAGCGGCGCTGGTGTGCGGCGCCCTGACGCTGATGGTAATCCTAAACGACACCATCCGCACGGAAGAGGATGTGGAGCACTACCTGGGCCTGACGACGCTGGCGTTGGTCCCTGAGAGAAACAGCGCCGGCAAGACGGCTGCTAAAAAAGGGAAAACAAGAGAAAAGGCAAAAAGGGGTAATCAATCATGAAGAGAGTGCGGCTGACCATACCGGAGAACGATCAGCGGTTTGACGAGGCGATCAAGACCCTGCGGACAAACATCCTGTTTTCCGGAGTCGATATCCGGAAAATCATGCTGACCAGCACAGAGTCCAACGAGGGCAAGAGCGAGATCGCTTTTCATACGGCTCTGGCATTTGCCCGGACGGGCAAGAAGGTTCTGCTGATCGACGCGGATATCCATAAAAGCGTCCTTACCAGCCGTTATCACCTGGAGGAAGAAGTAAACGGCCTGTCCCAGTATCTGACAGGACAGAAGCAGGTGGGAGAAGTGATCTACAGTACGAATGTAGAAAACCTGGACATATTGTTTGCCGGGCCTTATGCCCCGAACCCGGCTGAACTCTTTACGGGGAAGCTGATGAAGGCGCTGATGGCCGGGGCAGGGGAAATCTACGACTACATTCTGGTGGATACCCCTCCGGTGGGTTCTCTGATTGAGGGAGCCATCATTGCGCAGTACTGCGACGGAGCGATTCTGGTGATCCGCAGCGGAGCGGTCAGCTACAAGTGGGTGCAGCGGGTCAAACAGCAGGTAGAAAAAAGCGGATGCCGGATTCTCGGCGCAGTGATCAATATGGTCAATGTGTCAAAAAGCAGTTACTACAACTCCTATTATTACGGCGGATATTAAAACCAGGAGTTTAGGAAAACGCTGTTTGAAATATAAATTTTTCAGAGGAGGACGAAACGAGGATGAAAAAGAGCAGGAAGCAGATCTTTGCAGGTGTTCTGGCGGCTTCTCTTGTCATGGGCAGCGCGATGCCGGCTCTGGCGGCTGAAGGCTGGAAGAAGAATGCCATCGGCTGGTGGTATGAGTATGACGATGGCACCTACGTTGTCAATGCCTGGAAGTTTATCAACAATGAATGGTATTACTTTGATCAGAACGGCTATATGAAATGCGGCTGGGTGCTGGAAAACAACACCTGGTATTTCTGCAACGCCGACGGCGCGATGCAGAGCGGATGGATCCGCGTAGATGGGGCGGTTTACTATCTGAACCCCGTATCCGACGGAACCAAGGGATCGATGAAAACCGGAGAAGTGGTGATCGACGGACGGACCTATCACTTTGATACAGTCAGCGGCGCGTGCCTGGACCGGATGACGTTCTACGTGCCTGCGTTCTATGGCAATGGACAGGCGGTGGAAGTCATGGAAAGCTCCGACGATTCCAGCGGCGATGACGGCGTTTCTTCGGACCTGGTAGACCTGAACCAGAGCGTAGATCAGGAGATTTTCGCAATGACGGAAGAGGTTCAGCAGACCGATGGGTCTGTGATCAAGAAAGTCGAGCAGACCGCTTTTACCGCGGGCAGCCGCCAGTCGGTAACCGTGACGTTGGATGAGGCGCAGAAAGACACGGCTGCCATTTCCGATACCGGCGTTATGGGGATTGTTTCCGGCACGGCCGAGACGATCATTGAGAATCCGGATGTGATTGCCATTGAGTACCGCGGCATGACGTTCAACTTTGAGGGCGAGACGGCGGATGCACTCAGAGTCAACGCTATGGATATCTTCGAAGACAGACTGGGACAGATCAGCGATGAGCCATTGAGCTATCTTCAGGACAAGACATACACGGCCAATATCAAACTGGCAGACGGCACGGCGGCGACTTACACCATTACCTTTGATTTTGAATAAATCCGGAGGCTGCGATGGGAGAAGGAAAAAGGCTGGCACTGACGGCTATGCTGTTTCTGGCGTCTGTGCAGCCTCTGACCGCCTTTGCCGGCTCGATCAATGGAAATGAACAGGAACTTTTAAACGTGATCAGCGGTACAGAGACCTACAACGGGCAAACCTACCGGATGAAGGAAGAATACATCATCCAGGCCAGGGCCTACTTTCTGCAGGACGACGTGGACGTCACCGACGAACAGAAGAAGAAAGCCATCGATACTATGTACGCGAATATCGAGCAGGGGATCGAAGAGGGCTATCTGATTCCGGTGGAGGAAGAACCGCCGGGGAGACAGGAAGCCTCCGGCGGGGAGACGGGCGCCGGGGAGGAGAGGGGAGAACCCCAGGCGGCGGAGCCGGAGACAACGGAACCGAAAACTACGGAACCGGAAACCACGGAACCGGAGACCACCCTTTCACCGGCGGTGCTGGCGCTGGAGACTGCGGAAGTAACAGAAGTGCAGGGACCTTTGGAGGATTTTCCTCTGGATGAGCTTCAGGTGGAGAACCCGGTGCGAATGCTCTGGGCCGCAGGGGGAGCCGCCGGCGTCTGCCTGGCGGCAGGATGGATTGCGGCGGTCCGTCAAAAGCTGTTCCGGCATCATTACTCCAGGAAGGAGAAAGGAACATGACGGGCAGAAGAAAAGAACGCCGCGTCTGCGGCTGGATCCTGTCCCTGGCTGTGGCGTTTGCGGTGTGGGGACTGCTGACGGCGGAGATTTACAGCCGCGGCCTGTTCAGTACCGGCTTGCTGAACGAGAGCATTTCCGCCGGCAGTTTTCTGGACCGCCGGTATGAACTGTTTGAGGCGGAAGTGGAGAATGCCCTGGCAGCGGCCAATCTTCCGAAAGACCTTATGGGCCGGGAGGAACTGTACGATCGCTTTCTCCTGGATTTAAAAAAGCAGATCCTGGGAAATGAGGCGGAAGGAAAAGAAGGGTGGCTTGCAGAACTGGCGCAGGAGACCATAAGTGCCTATCTGAGAGAGCAGAACCTTTTCGTCACGGCAGAGGCAGAGGCCGGGATTCTGGCGCTGTCGGAAAACATCCAGGGAATGGAGAACCGGTACACGGCGATTCCTGAGATGTCGCAGTGGCGGCAGGTTCAGGGAGAATTTCAGTCAGGAAAAAGAGGAATCTGCCTCGGACTGGCTGTCCTGTTCCTGGGAACGGCCGCCGCGGCAGCCGGAATCCAGCATCGCAAGTACAGGGTTCTCGGCGTCGTGGGAACCGGAGGAGTATTGGGATCCATTCTGGCGGCGGTTACGTTTTTTGCGGTTTGGTTTGCAGGACAGGGAGCAAGAGGAGAGACAGCCGGCATTTTCTGGACAGAGGCGTCCAAGGTCTGCCTGGTGTTCTGCGGGACCGGCGCGGCGGTATCCGCCTGCGCGGGAATGCTGGAACTGTTTTTGGAAAAAACAGATGCAAATGGAAAAAAGCGGTGGGGACGATTATGAAAAAAATTTGGAGAAAAGTACTGATTTTGGCGGCGATTGTGATGATTGCCGTGGCCGGACGGGAAATAGGAAGCGCCGTCCGGCAAAATGAGGCGGCGCCTGCGTATGGGCAGACCGCGGCGGCCAGCGGAAGCCGCCAGGCCGGAAGATTCCACCTGGATATTATAGCCTGGGAGCTGACCATAATCGGCTGCGGCTACCTGATTTGGGCGGCCGCATCCTGGAAAGATGAGCAAACCCACGAATACCAGAATCTGGAGAAGAGTGAATATGCTGCTCAGGAATAGAAATTTGTACATACTGGCAGACATCGCCATGGTCATCGTTTCATTTTTCCTGACGGCTCTTGCACGGTACGCGTCTTTCCGGAACCTTCCGCTGGCGTTCAGCAATCTGGCCGGATGCGCGCTGCTGGTATCTGCATACATTTTGGTGATCTTGTTTTACCAGCCGGCAAAAAGAATATTGGAGCGGGGAAAATGGAACGAACTGCAGAATGTCATGCGGATCAATCTCTTTATGGCAATGGCAGTTTCCATGACATATTATCTGAGCGACTACAGAGAAATGTTCTCCCGCTCTTTTTACATACTTTTTTTCGTATTTAACTGCCTCTTAATGTATATGGAGCGGCTGTACGTGATCAGCGCCATGACCGCATACTACCAGCGGCCGGAGAATAAGAAAAAGGTGCTGGTGTGCGCCAACAGCTCCAATGTGCGGCAGATGATCCGGACGCTGAAAAAATCTGGGCTTTACAGCCGGGAAATCGTAGGAGTGGCGGTGTTCGGACCGGCCTCCGGCCCCCATGACATGATGGAGATCCGCATGTATGAGATCCAAATGGGCGAGAAGGGGCCAAAGCCAAAGCACAGCGTTATGACTCTGGAGGAGTACGCGAGAAAATATGTGGTGGACGAGGCGCTCCTCGGACTGCCAGACTACGACAAAAACAGACTGGAAAAGCTGATCCGATATTTTGAAACCATGGGCATCAACGTCTATGTGACCATCAATACTTTCGGCCTGACGGAAAAGGAGAAGCAGGTGGAAAACTTCGGAGATTACCACGTGCTGACCTACGCCCCCAGAGTTTTCGACCCCACGGAACTGTTCCTGAAGCGGGCGATGGACATCCTGGGCGCCGTGGTGGGACTGATGCTCACCGGCCTGCTCAGCATCGTCGTGGTGCCGCTGATTTACCTGGAATCCCCGGGACCGGTGATCTTTAAGCAGACCCGCATTGGCCTCAACGGCCGCCGTTTCACCATGTACAAGTTCCGATCCATGTATATGGACGCGGAGGAGCGCAAGGAGAAGCTGATGGCAAAGAACGAGATGAGCGGCCTGATGTTCAAGATCAAGGACGATCCCCGGGTCACCCGGGTAGGAAAGTTCATCCGCAAGACCAGCATCGACGAATTTCCCCAGTTTTTCAATGTGCTGAAAGGGGAGATGAGTCTGGTGGGCACCCGCCCGCCCACCGAGGACGAGTTTATGCAGTACGAGGAGCGGCACAAGCGTCGCCTGAGCTTAAAGCCCGGCATCACCGGCCTCTGGCAGGTGAGCGGCCGCAGCGATATCCAGGATTTTGAAGATGTGGTGAAGCTGGACTGCGAGTACATCGACAACTGGACCCTGGGCCTGGACATCAAGATTCTGGCGCAGACGGTGCTGGTGGTGCTGGGGAAAAAGGGCGCGGAGTAGAGGAAAGATTTACACAGGAAGACTGCTATGGAAAGGAGCGCGCAAGCCGTGAAGGAGAAACTGAATATCGCCATGCTCGGCCACAAGCGCATTCCATCGCGGGAAGGCGGAATCGAGATCGTGGTGGAGCAGCTTTCCACACGAATGGTCCGGCTGGGCCATCAGGTGACCTGCTTCAACCGCAAAGGCCACCATGTAAGCGGCTCCCAGTTCGATGGAACACCCATATCGGAATATCAGGGCGTGAAACTAAAGTCTGTGTGGACGCTTGATAAAAAGGGCCTTGCGGCTATGACCGCCTCGTTCAGCGCAGCCATACAGGCAGCTTTTGGAACCTATGATGTGGTTCATTTTCATGCAGAAGGTCCATGCGCCATGCTCTGGATCCCGAAACTGTTGGGCAAACGCTGCATTGCTACGATTCATGGGGCGTGTGAAATAATAGGAACAACCGGAAAAAAGCCTGAAATACCAATGGTTTTGGCGGCTTGACTGATTTTCCTCAATTTCTGTTCAAGGGAGTCCAACAGTCGCCAGTCAACCAGTGGCTCAGCCTTTGGATGGTGCTGTTCAGTCATCATTTACCCCAAATGAAAGAACAGGAATATAAGGAAGGAGGTCAGTTGAGCCTGCCGAGGATTTCTTTAACAAGAATCCTTGACAGGCTATTTCTCGTGGGAACAAAAATCGAAATCAGTGGTAATGAGGTGTGTAGTGTTTGGTAGAACGGACTTTGTGTTTTGAAGTGATGGAACTTCTTAAGTCCTATGACTTCAGGAAACAAAGATGTATAGAAGATATCCGACTTCTAAAAAGCAAGAAGGAGAAAAAAATGTCGAATGTAAGCTTAGAAGGAAAAACTGTCCTGGTTACTGGTGCTGCAGGATTTATTGGCAGTAATCTGGTTAAACGTCTTTACAAGGATCTGAAGGACGTTACGGTCATTGGGATAGACAATATGAACGACTATTATGATGTTCGATTAAAAGAGGCAAGGTTAGAAGAATTGGCTGCGCACCCGTCCTTTACTTTCGTAAAAGGGAGCATGCTGATAAGGAGTTGATCAATCAGATATTTAAAGATTACGAACCACAGATCGTTGTTAATTTGGCTGCTCAGGCGGGCGTCCGTTACTCCATCATAAATCCGGACGCTTACGTGGAGAGCAACCTGATTGGTTTTTACAACATCCTGGAAGCCTGCCGTCATTCTTATGACGAGGGGAATACACCTGTGGAGCATTTAGTATATGCTTCAAGTTCCTCTGTTTACGGCTCCAATAAAAAAGTTCCGTACAGCACAGATGACAAGGTGGATAATCCCGTCAGTCTCTATGCAGCGACAAAGAAGAGCAACGAGCTGATGGCTCATGCCTATGCAAAGCTATACAACATTCCCTGTACTG
>CALWIA010000019.1 GCA_944380605.1 uncultured Lachnospiraceae bacterium
AAGAAAGCGGCCGCCGAGGGGCCCTGCCCTTACTGCGGCTTTGACCTGGCGGAAAACGAAGCCAAATACCCCGTCGCCCTGCGGGCCGGAACCGTGCTGAACCGGCGGTACGTGGTGGGCCGGGTGCTGGGACAGGGTGGATTCGGCATCACCTATCTGGCCTGGGACAGCCAGCTGGACGCCAAAGTGGCCATCAAGGAATTTATGCCCGGAGAAATCGCCGCCCGACTGGAGGGGACCACCGTCTCCGTCATGTCCGCCGACCGGTCCGAGGACTTTGCCTACGGCGCGGAGCGGTTTCAGGAAGAGGCCCGGACCCTGGCCAAATTCATGGGTAATCCCAACATTGCGGGAGTATCCAGCTATTTTGACGAAAACGGCACCTCCTATTTCGTCATGGACTACATCGAGGGCATTTCCTTTAAAACTTACATCGCCAACCAGGGAGGGAAGGTTTCCGCGGAAGAAGCGCTGGACGTGATGATTCCGGTGCTGCGGGCCCTGACGGCGGTGCACCGGGAAGGATTTATCCACCGGGATGTGACCCCGGACAACATCTACATCACCAAGGACGGCATGGTAAAGCTTCTGGACTTCGGCTCCGCCCGGTACAGCATCGGGGACAAGAGCAAGAGCCTGGACGTGATTCTGAAGGTAGGCTATGCCCCCAAGGAGCAGTACATCCGCCGCAGCCGGCAGGGCCCCTACACCGACGTGTATTCCTGCGCCGCCTGCTTTTACGCGGCGCTGACCGGCTTTCTGCCGCCGGAGGCCCTGGAGCGGCTGGAACATGACACCCTGGTGCCGGTTTCCCAGTGCGGCATCCCCGTACCGGAGTACCTGGACAAGGCGATTTTAAAAGGCCTGGCGGTGCAGCCGGAGGACCGGTTCCAGAATGCGGAGGAATTTCTGGAAGCCATCGAGAACCAGCAGGTGGTGGAGCTGCGTCAGCCGGAAGCATCCGGAGCGGGAACGGCCCCGCAGCCTTCGGGAGAAACGAAATCCCGGCTTCGTCCGGCTTTTGCCGCAGGCATCGCGGCGGCGGCTCTGGTTCTGGCAGTGGGAGCCGGCGTCTGGATCGGCGGAGGCAGCCGCGGCGCGGCTGCGCCCGGAGGGGAAACGGCCCGGCCGGCGGCAGAAGCGGAAACGGCCATAGACGCGGACGCGCCTACGGTGATGATTGCCGGAGAGGAATACAGCACGGCGCTGACGGAACTGCGGCTGGAATCCATGGACCTGACCGACGCGGATATTCTGCCGCTTGCTGAGATGACGAACCTGACGTACCTGGATCTGAGGGAAAATCAGCTGACGGACCTGACGCCGCTGGCGGGCCTGACCCAGCTGCAGAAGCTGGAACTGCGGGGCAACAACCTGTCGGATCTGACGCCGCTGGCGGGCCTGACCAATCTGACGGAACTGCGGCTGGGCGGCAGCAGTTCCGGACAGGACAACGCCAATATTACGGATCTTTCGCCTCTTTCCGGCATGACCAAGATGCAGCATCTGATTCTGCCGAGACAGGCGGCCATCAGCGATCTGTCCGCGCTGGCCGGGATGACAGACCTGCGGACGCTGCGAACCGATGGCCATTCCGCGCCGGCCACGGAGGGGGCCGTGACGGATCTGACGCCGCTTACGGGTCTGACCCGGCTGGAAGTCCTGCAGCTGATGACCTGCGCCGCGGAGGATCTGACGCCCCTTTCCGGCCTGACCGGCCTGAAAGAACTGCGGCTGTACGGAGAACTGAAATTTACAGACCTTTCGCCCCTTTCGGGCCTGACCCAGCTGGAATTTCTGGAGATTACGCCCAGGGGAAACGGGCCGTTTTCCCTGGCCAGCCTGCAGCCGCTGTCCGGCATGGAGCAGATGAAACAGCTGGAAATCCGGTCCGACGGCACCTTAAGCCTTTCCGGGCTGGAAAACATGAAGCGGCTAAAAGTCCTCTATCTGTCCGGTTTCCAGGATACGCTGGCCTGCGTGGATCTGGAAGCCCTGTCCGGTCTGACCGGCCTGACGGACCTGACGCTGGACATCGACGGCCAGGTCACCGACCTTTCGCCCCTTTCCGGCCTTGTGAACCTGACCTATCTGGACCTGTACGCCTTTGACGTACCGGCGCTGGGAGACCTCTCTTTCCTGCGGAACATGAAACAGCTGCGGACCCTGAATCTGGCGGAAAGCACGCTGACGGACCTTTCGGTGCTGCGGGAACTGCCGGCCCTTGAGAATTTCAGCATCCGGGAATACAGCGGCTCGAATATTACGGACTGGTCTCCGACGGAGCACATTCCCAACGTGGTGCGGGAGTAGCTTTGAAATTAAGCGAAATATTAGCGCGGATGCGCTGGAAAATTTGACAGATTCTGTTTATAATAATAAAAATGACTGTTCGCGGTCATTTGCAGTACAAAATTATACAAGAAGGGGTACAAGCTATGAGCCAATGGCACAGCAAGACAACCAAAGAAGTCCTGGACCAGCTGAAGGTCACTGCCGAGTCAGGCCTGACGGACAGTGAGGTGAAAAAACGGCTGGAACAGTACGGGCCCAACGAACTGAAAAGCGCGGAAAAGGAAAGCCTTTTCATGCGGTTCCTGAACCAGATGAAAGATCCGATGATCATCGTCCTTCTGGTAGCCGCGGTCCTGTCTTTTGTATCCAGCGGATTTACCGACTGGGTAGACTCAGTGATTATCCTTTTGATCGTGATTGTAAACGCCGTCATTTCCATTTCCCAGGAAGACAACGCGGAAAAGGCCCTGGAGGCCCTGCGCAAGATGTCGGCCCCGCTGGCGAAGGTCATCCGGAACGGCGCCGTCACCCGGGTGGAGACCAATCTTCTGGTGCCCGGCGACATCATCGTCCTGGAAGCCGGCGACCTGGTCCCGGCGGACGCCAGAATCCTGGAGTGCGCCAACTTAAAGGCGGATGAGGCGGCCATGACCGGCGAGTCGGTGCCGGTGAGCAAAACGGCGCTGGACAGCCTGCCGGAAGACACGGCCCTGGGCGACCGCAAAAACATGGTCATTTCTTCCACAGTGATTACCAACGGCCGGGCCACCTGCGTGGTGACCTCCACCGGCATGGAGACGGAAGTCGGACAGATTGCCGGCATGCTGATGAATGAAGACGATTCCGAAACGCCGCTGCAGAAAAAGATGGGCGAGATCTCCAAGGTTTTGTCCGTGATCTGCCTGGGCGTCTGCGTGGTGATGTTCTTTGTAGGCCTGTTCCATCAGAGACCCATCCTGGAGATCTTTATGTCCGCCGTGGCGCTGGCGGTGGCCGCGATTCCGGAAGGACTGGCGGCGGTGGTTACCATTGTGCTGGCGCTGGGCGTGCAGCGCATGGTAAAGCGCAACGCCATTGTCAAGAAACTGCCGGCGGTGGAAACCCTGGGATGCGCTTCGGTGATCTGTTCGGATAAGACCGGTACGCTGACCCAGAACAAGATGACGGTGGTAGATGTCTGGACCCTGCGTCCCGATGAGCGCCCGCTGGCGCTGACCATCAGCACTCTGTGCAATGACACGGTGCTGACCTACGGCGAAGACGGAACGCCGAAAACGGCGGGAGATCCTACGGAAACCGCCTTTGTGGACATTGCCTGCAAAGAGGGCCTGGACAAGAATGAACTGGAAAAAACCATGCCCAGAGAGGCGGAGCTTCCCTTCGATTCGGAGCGGAAGATGATGAGCACCATCCATCCGGCGGCCGGCGGCTACCGGGTTATGGTAAAAGGCGCTCCGGACGTGCTGCTGGGACGCTGCCGGATTGCCGGGGCGGACGCCAAGGCTGTGCTGGAACGCAACGGCGAGATGGCCGGCCGCGCGCTGCGGGTGCTGGGCGTGGCCTATAAGGACATCCCCGCGATCCCCGCGGAACTGACCAGCGAGGACCTGGAAAACGGCCTGACTTTTGTGGGCCTGATCGGCATGATCGACCCGCCCAGAATGGAAGTCAAGCAGGCGGTGGCCGAGTGCTACAGCGCCGGCATCCGTCCGGTGATGATCACCGGCGACCACAAGCTGACGGCGGTGGCCATTGCCAAAGAACTGGATATTTTCCGGGATGGCGACCAGGCCATGACCGGCGAAGACTTAGACGCCATGAGCCAGGACGAACTGAATCAGAAGGTAGACCAGTATTCGGTATTCGCCCGGGTTTCTCCGGAACATAAGATGCGCATTGTCAAGGCATGGCAGTACAAAGGCAAGGTTGTGGCCATGACCGGCGACGGCGTCAACGACGCCCCGGCCCTGAAGGTGGCGGACATCGGCTGCGCCATGGGCATTACGGGAACCGACGTGGCCAAGGGCGCCGCGGATATGATCCTGACCGACGACAACTTCTCCACCATTGTACATGCGGTGGAGCAGGGACGCGGCATTTATTCCAATATCAAGAAATCCATTCAGTACCTGCTGTCCTGCAACATCGGCGAGATTATCACCATCTTTGTGGCGACAGCCCTGAATTTCCATCAGATGCCGCTGGTGCCCATTCAGCTGCTGTGGCTGAACCTGGTCACCGACTCCCTTCCCGCTCTGGCCCTGGGCATGGAGCCTGTGGAAGAGGGCATCATGAAAGAAAAGCCCAGAGATCCCAAGGACAGCATTTTTGCCCACGGCTTCGCGGCCAGCATGATCTTCTACGGCGTACTGGTAGGCGTTGTGACGCTGCTGGCGTATGTGCTGGGCGAGTACGTGCTTTCCGATCCGGCGGAAGCGGACCGGGTGGCCTGCACCATGTCCTTCGCGACGCTGGTGTTCTGTGAACTGACCCGTGCCTTCGCCGTACGGAGCGAGCATCACTCCATTTTCAAGATCGGCCTGTTCAGCAACTCCATGATGAACAAGGCGTTTGCCGTTGGCCTGATCCTGCAGCTGGCGGTTCTGCTGATTCCGCCGCTCCAGGAAGTGTTCGACGTTACCAGCCTGAATGCCACGGAATGGGCGGTTGTAATCTGCCTGGCCTTTGTGCCGCTGGTGACCAGCGAAATCGTTAAAGCAGTGCGGAAAGCTGTATAGCGCATGCCCGCATTCCTGTGAAGGCTCTGTTCAAAAGCCGCTTTCGGACCTGTGTCCGGAAGCGGCTTTTTGGTTCTCCGTGCTACGGTGATAAAATATACAGCTGGAACCAAGGACTACGTCCGGTAACCGTACAATACAAGTGAAATGAAGCCCTTGAGCGTTCTGAAAACTGACCAAGATACTGACCAAGCTGACCAAGATACTGACCAAGACATCGACCAAGTCAGTATAAAAG
Organism: uncultured Lachnospiraceae bacterium; assembly: GCA_944380605.1. Classification (GTDB taxonomy): domain Bacteria; phylum Bacillota; class Clostridia; order Lachnospirales; family Lachnospiraceae; genus UBA3402. The sequence goes on from CALWIA010000019.1 coordinate 5,272, forward strand.
AAAATTGGTCAGAAGCAGAGCTTACAGATAAGGAAAAAGCGATTCTTATGCTCATAAAAAAGCAACCCTGTATGACACAGAAAGAATTGGCCTCGCAGCTTGACTGGACGATCTCCAGTGTCAAATATTATATGACGAAGTTAAAAGGACAGCATATATTAAAACGTCAAGGAAATAATCAGAATGGGCAGTGGGAAATTTTAATTCCGGACAAAACCTGTGGAAAAGAAAGTAACCTACCGCAATGTGCGTAATGGTAAAGCACAGCATTTGTAAAAACCCAAAAGGTTCATTTGATAGGATTAGCTGTGAAAGTGGCACGCTCCGACTAACATCACCAAGATGCTACAAATTTCTAAATAATAAAAGTTTATAAGATTGATGCTATAAACTTGATTTCAAACAGAGTTTGTGATATGCTTTTATATGGAAGGTGGTGTAACAGCTTATGCAGAAAAACATTTTGCGAAAGCGCGATCTCTATCTGAATCAGATGATTGCGTTCCAAGATACGGAAATGATCAAAGTTATGACCGGTATCCGGCGCTGCGGAAAATCCAGCTTGATGAAGCTGATGGCGGAACATCTGCGGGAGAACGGAGTGGCAGATGACCAGATCCTCGAAATGAACTTTGAGTCTATGAGTATTCCGGAGATGGACGCAAGAGGATTTTATGAATATGTCAAAGCACGTATCTGCCCGGATAAAAGAACTTATTTATTTTTTGATGAGGTACAGAAAGTACCGGGCTGGGAAAATGCCGTCAATTCTTTTCGGGTGGATTTTGACTGCGATATTTATATTACGGGTTCCAACGCCTACTTGCTCTCCTCTGAGCTTTCCACTTATCTGTCCGGGCGATATGTGGAAATCAAGGTGTTGCCGTTATCCTTCCGAGAGTTTCTGGATTTCCATGACTATACGCTGACGGAGCGGAAGTCGCCGGCGGGCGGAGTCAAAAAGCGTATTATGGATGCCGATGGTGAGGTCTATGACGCAAGAGAACTCTACGACGCCTATACCCGGTTCGGCGGTATGCCTATGTTGGCAGATATTGGTCTGGAAATCAATAGGGTCACGGCTGCTCTGGACGGCGTGTATTCTGCAGCAGTTATCAATGATATATTGGAACGGGAAAAACGGAAAGGGCAGCGAACGATAACCGATGCTGTGCTGCTGCGAAAAATCATTATGTTTTTGGCCGACAATATCGGCAACAACACTTCCGCTACATCTATTGGGAACACGCTGGTCAATGAGGGGTTGCTGGAAGATGGAAAGCGAAAAACGAAGCCGGCGGTGCAGACGATTCAGGCGTATATCAAGGCCCTGACAGAAGCCTATTTCTTTTATGAAATCAAGCGTTTCGATATTAAAGGGAAAGAGTATCTGCGCACGTTGGGAAAGTATTACATTGTAGATATTGGCCTGCGGAACTATCTGCTGGGATTCCGGGAGGGAGACAGCGGGCATATTTTGGAGAATATTATTTTCTTTGAACTGATGCG
>CALWIA010000020.1 GCA_944380605.1 uncultured Lachnospiraceae bacterium
TTTAACATAATAGGGCAAACACGGAAGTGGGAATCAGCGGTCTCGTTCCCGTGATCACTGATCTAAATCTCCGTGACAAGTGATCTATTTATCCGTGAACGATGATCTATTCACGCGTAATATACAAGGCGCTTTCAGCGCACCGGTATATTCAGGGCGGAAAGGAAAACCGATGCAGAGGGCGGATTGTAAAGGAGGAGGAAATCCTGGCAATGATAAGTGAGAGCGGCGAGGTGGAACGGATTATGGTTCTGGAGGGGCGGCTGGAAGCAGAGAAGACAGGGAGATAGTGGAGAGGGGAATGCGTTTATATCTTTTCTACTGAAAACGAATTGCAGAATGTCTGAAGAAATGATAAAATGAAAACCTGAATAGTTGAACAATAATTGAACAGTGAATTTCCTGCAGAAGGAGGGATTGTGTGAGTCTGAAAATTTCTTTGGCACAAATCAGCGAATATCTGAATGAATGTATCCATATGCGAAAGGACATTCCAGAAGAAGTATTGTCCGAATTTGTGTTTCAGATTGCAGACAAAGCTGCTGTGCCTTCTGCGTACTTTGATTTAAAAGAATCCTGTCAAAAATACAAAGAATTCCATACAGACGATCCGGCAATCCGTTTTGCCTGCATGACGGGTATGCTTCTGGGCACGATGAACCTGTATTCCGCTATACAAAAGAAAGAACAGGTTCCGACGATGCGCAAATGGGCCGTGGATCCGGATTCCAAGCAGTATGAAGTGCTGAATGCCATTCAAACGGAACCTGGTATTTCCCATCGCGAGCTTCTGGAAAAGCTGAGGTCTGTGCATACCACATCAGCACTGTCTCATCTGACGCAAAAACTGGAAACCAGGGATTTTATTTCTTCTATAAAAGGCGGGAGAACAAAATATTATTATATTACCCTCCTTGGAGAATCTGCGCTGGAACGATCCCGCAAAAGCGCTTCATCCGCAGCAGAGCATGGTGAAGAAGCTGCAGCTGTGGGGGACACTTTTGGGGCTGCCCCCATGTCTTGCTCTAAAACTTCGGGTATTTAAGCATACTCTTCTCTTTTATAATTTGAGATATATTGCTTATAATTGAATGGAATAGAGATGACGTATAATTGATTTTGCGAAAATAATTATACATCATCATCTGTTCCTCATACTTGTTTTAATATAGATGCTGCCCTTATTCGGAAATGATTCGGAACAGATCTTCCAAATCAGAATAAGCATCTGGTGATACAAGAGTTCCATTACTCATAGTTTCATAAATAATGCGGGAAACTACATCATCATAGTTAAAAGAATCTTCTTTAACGAAGTCATAGGTATTATATGGGGAACTTAATGCCTTATGCAGTATATGGATTGCTTCTGTATTTTCATCAATATTTGCATAGCCGTTTAGATAACATTTATGGCTTAAAACAAGGGCTTTTGTATACAAAACATGTGAAGCCGAAATGAGAATTTTTTCGTTATGGTATTTATTATAACGAGTCTCAAATATTTGAAATGCTACATTAGCATCTCGAAATGCTTTTTTAAGGTATTCTAATTTATTTTCTTGTTTTTTTTCAAACGACGCCGATTTAATATAACATTTAGCTCGCTGATGCATATAATTAGGATCTGCAGAAAGAAGTTTATTTAATCCTTCATATATTGCCCTAATCAAGGCCAACCCCTGTTCTCCATTATATTTATTTGAGCAGAAAAGTCTATTAATATTGTCGAAGAGTATATATTCGCCGTAAGAATTGCTTTTATCTCCTCGCAGAAAGTCTGGTGCACCTTCTTGAGATATAATTTTTGCAATTATATATTGATAGGCTTTGATAATGGTTTCATAATTTTTTTCTCTACAGGCAAACTGCCCTAATTGGTAGCATAGCCAAAATTCAGCATTAACTACATATTTTATTGAAGAATTGTCATCAAAGTTAGATTCAAAACTCCAAGTTGATTCTTTGTCTATTAGAGGAGTAGTAGCCTTACACTGTATGGCCAATTCGTCATATAACTCTAACTTTATAGCTCTTGCTGAGTAAATTTTTCTTTCAATGGCTAGAGCTATAAGTGCAGCTAACTCCAAAGATGAGGTAAAGCGTGGTACAGTATTATGGTATTTATTTTTTTCAGAAAGTTCCTTGCTTAAATTGATAATATTATCAACAATTGTATTTGCTTCTTTAAATACTCCTGCAGTAACAGCAGTAAGTAATGGCGCGATTTTCTGCCACTCTGGATTGCTGAGTCTGTTACTGATGGGAATCTGAGGAACATCTCCAGGTTTAATTATTTCCTGTAATTCATATAACCTTAAAATTCCATTAACTGTCCTATTATGTTTATCGACCGCAACAATGACATTTATATTATTTTCCTTAAGAAATGCAATATTAGAAATAAAATATTCAATTTGATTGTCCGAAAGAGCCATATCATCTGCAAGAATAACACAGTTCTTTTTACAAGTTAAATTTTGAAATGCTTGCTTCGTTAAACGATCTTTTGTTTCAAAGAAGAAGACATCTCTATTTTTGATGCGACAAGCAATATCGATAAGGATATATGATTTCCCACTACACCCGGAACCAACAATAAATTGAAGCGGGTGAGTGGAAAAGTTGTTTAAAATAGAGTCTGTAATATCTCTCGAGATAAAAAAATAAGGGATTGAGATAGTATGATCCTTATTTATTAAACTTTTCCCGAAAAAAAGATATGCTTTATTACTTTCATAGTCGTCAGCCAATTTCTTAATAGAAAAACGCTTATATTCTTCTAGATCATTAATGCTTATTTTTCCAGCATCGCGTCCTGCTTCATATAAGCATTCATATATTTCATCATAGGAATTAAAAATAATACAATGAGTTATGCCATATTTTTCATACTTGAGTTTTTCTAGGGGACTAGGTTTTTCGATTGTACAAAAATATTTTGCATTATTAATTCCGTTTTCTGATGAACAGGACAACAAATCAATTTCATCATCCAAGCTGCAGCCAATAAAGATCAAATTTTGGTATATGCTGTCATGACGCAATTTTTCAAGCAGGGAATGATTGCTCTTTAAACTAGTTACATATTGTCTCTGCGTAAAAACTTCGCTTCCAGCATCTTTGTATGTGAGTATTTCTGCTACATCGCCATGCAATTTGATTACACAAAGAGTTTCATCAAAAATACCTGTTTCCACAGGCCGGTTAGCATAAATAACTTGTTGATAACAACTATTAGCTTCTATTCCATCATCAATATTAAGCGTGTACACATACGGCCAAAACGGCTCTAATAGCCTTTTTTTATTATCTTCTAACTTTACTTTAGTAAAGTTTAATCTTAAATATTCTTTTTGCTCAGAAATGGGAACTACCTGGTGATATGTATCTGAAACATTGGAAAATGAGTCACTGGTTAGTGAATCAATATCCGCTTGTTGCAGTGATAAGCACGAGGTAACCTTTTCGACCATATATTTTTTGTAATCTTTGCCGGAGGGAACATTGCCTCGGAATGCATTACAGCCTCTGGTAAAACCAGATCCAATTACGGGAATAAGCATTTTCCTCCGCATATTGTTAATCAATTCGTCTCTAATCTCTGCAAAATTAACCACCTTCATAACGATCACCTCAAAATAATCTTTTGTCTAAGCCAAACAAATAATATATTTTTATCGTACCATAATCTTTTTACTCTAACAACTACTTCCTGTTTTGGGTTTTCTTGCGGCAATAAATACGGTATAATGTTCACGAAAGCATTAAGCAGTGCGGCAGATGACAGATAGTAGGAGGCTGCGTGCTTGCACGCAAGCCGCCGGATATCTGACAGATGCCATAGGGCGCAAGCCCGTGAGCGAGGAAACGAAGTTTCCGAGCCTGCGCTGCGCCTGTGCGTGTAATCATATTGAAACATCAGAAGCAGTGTTCTCTGAATGCATGGACGAGGGAGCGGACGCAATGAATCATATGCAATCAATGGAAACCGGTAGAGAAGACCGTACCGTGCTGGACGGCCGGATGCAGGACAGCATCAAACGGGTACAGGCTTCTTTTCTGCCTTCCCGCTACCGTGGCAAGCTTTGCCGGGACCTGGAGGTGCTGTTCAGAAGCCGGCTGCATCTGTCTGGTCTGAGCCGGATCGTATTGTTCGGCAGCTGTGCCAGAAATGAGATGCGGGCAGGCAGTGACCTGGACCTGCTGGTGCTGACAGAAGAGGCCGTGCCCCAGGAGCTGAAAGGCGAGTTGTGCGGAGAGCTGGAAGAAGCGCAGGATGGCATTTCGACGGATCTGGTTTTTTATACGGAAGACCAGTTTCGCGCTTCAGACTGTCGCCTGGTGCAGAATATCCGAAAAGATGGACTGATCCTATGGGAGGCGGAGCATGCATAAACTGAATTCGTATTACGGAATGGCGGAGAATGATTATCTCTATGCCAAAGCAGGTATGGAGACCTGCAGACAGCTGGGCAATTACAATGCGGTGGCGTCCGGCTGCGCCCAGGCAGCGGAAAAGTATTTGAAAGCCCTGGCGGAAATTTGCCTGGTGGATGACCCCGATGGCGTTTCCGTATTGAAAACCCACAACCTGCGGACGCTGGTCAACAAGCTGAAAGAGCAGCTGCCGAAGATTGGCCTGAGTTCCCGGGACTGCAAATGGCTGGGGGACTACTATTTTGATGCCCGGTACCCGGGAGATAACTTTGTTACGGTGAATGAAGAGGACGCCTGGGAATGTCTGCGGATTACGGAAGAAATCCGGGAAGTGGTGCAGAAAGAACTGGAAGAGCTGCTGTTTCAGAGGCGGAAGCAGCGGCAGGAGGCGGTGCAGTCCGGAGAAAGTGACAGCGGAGAGGGTATGAAACGGCTGTAGGACGAAATTTCCGGAAACCGCTAATTTCCAGGTTCGGATATCTTGCTTAAAAAAATAGACTATGATAGAATAAAAAGCAAATTACCAGTAAGGAGAAAGAACCATGGATTCCATCAACAATACATATGAGCAGGAGATCGACTTAAAAGATCTGATGTTTGCGGTTCTGCACAAATGGAGAGGCATACTGCTGGCGGCAGTGGTGCTGGGACTGGTGCTGGGCGGCTACAAGGCCTATTCCACCTACCAGAACCAGAACGATCCGGAGACGGTGCAGACGGCGGAGGAGACCTACGAGACCGAGTTAAAGGCCTATGAGAAGGAAAAAGAGGCCCACGAGCGGGAGATTGAGAATCTGACTACGGATATCGCCAATCAGGAGGAATATCTGGAGAAGTCCATTCTGATGAATATCAGCCCCTACGACGTATGGGAGGCAAAGGTGGACATGTTCGTGAAGACGGACTACCAGATTCTGCCGGATATGGTTTACCAGAACATAGACTATACCAGCACCATTCTGCAGACTTACCAGTCGGTGCTGACCAGTACGGAGTTCCTGAAGGACATTGCCGATCAGGCAGATACAGAGACCCGTTATCTGAAGGAGCTGGTGACGGTAACGGTAACGGACAACCTGATCAGCGTTCAGGTGCGCCATGAGTCCCGGGCCAAGGCCCAGGCGGTGCTGGATGCGGTGCTGGAAGGCATGGAAGCCAACCAGGCGCGGATTACCGAGAGCATCGGATACCATACCATTAGTGAAGTAAACCGGAGCATTGGCTCCATTGTAGACCAGACGCTGGCGGACAGCCAGAGAACGGCCAGCGACCGTCTGGTGACGCTGAGCGACAATCTGGAGACGACCCAGACGGAACTGGAAGAGCTGGAAGAGCCGGAGAAAGCGGCTTCCTCTGCCAAGGCAGCTGTGACCAGCGGCGTGAAGTACGCGGTGCTGGGCGGCGTGCTGGGCGCCTTTGTGGTGGTCTTCTTTATCTGCGTGGCGTTCTTGATGAGCAGCAAGGTGTATTCCGCCAAGGAACTGCGCAGCCGGTTCCAGCTGAAGGTGCTGGGCAACCTAGCTTCCGGAAAGCCGGCCAGAGGCATCGACGGCTGGCTCAACCGCCTGGAAGGCCGGGTGATGGGAACCGCGGATCAGGAATACGGCCTGATTGCCGCCAATGTCCGCAACTATTCGGAGAATATCGGAACGCTTCTGGTGACCGGTACCGTCAGCGACGGGCTGATCATGCAGGTGGCCCAGCGGCTGGAGAAGGAGCTGGATGGCCTGCGGGTAATCTCCGGCAGCAATATGATGCAGGACGCGGCGACGCTGAAGAAACTTCCGGAGTGCGACGCGGTGGTTCTGGTGGAGCAGTGCCGGGTGTCGGTTGGGGATGAGATTCGACTGGAACTGGAGAAGGTTCAGGACATGCAGAAAGCCGTAATCGGCTGCGTGGTATTCGACTGAGAATCGCTCAAGGGGGAGCTGGCGCTCCCCCTTTCCTTTTTTAAACAGAAACTTTGGATAACGGGAGGACAACCATGGCAAAGTATTTTGGAACCGACGGGTTCCGGGGAGAAGCAAATGTGAATCTGACGGCGGAGCACGCCTACAAAATCGGCCGTTTTCTGGGCTGGTATTATGGAAACAAGCGCTCCGGCAGGCGGGCGCGGGTGGTGATCGGCAAGGACACCCGCCGTTCGTCGTATATGTTTGAATACGCGCTGGCGGCGGGGCTGACGGCATCGGGGGCGGACGCCTGTCTGCTGCATGTGACCACCACACCCAGCGTGTCCTATGTGGTGCGGACGGAGGATTTTGACTGCGGCATCATGATTTCCGCCAGCCACAACCCCTATTATGACAACGGCATCAAGCTGATCAATTATTATGGGGAAAAGATGGAAGAAGATACCATCCTGAAGATCGAGGCCTATCTGGACGGCTATGCCGGCGAGATTCCCCTGGCCACAGGGGAGGGAATCGGCCGGACGGTGGACTATGCTATCGGCCGGAACCGCTATGTAGGTTCTCTGATTTCCCTGGCCACCCGTTCCTATGAGGGCATGCGGGTGGGGCTGGACTGCGCCAACGGCAGCGCCTGGATGATCGCCAAAAGCGTGTTTGACGCCCTGGGAGCCAGGACCTATGTCATTGGCAATGAACCCAACGGCACCAACATCAACGCGGACTGCGGTTCCACCCATATTGAGGTGCTGCAGCAGTTTGTCCGGGACAACCGGCTGGACGTGGGCTTTGCCTTTGACGGCGACGCGGACCGCTGCATCTGCGTGGACGAGCACGGCGACGTGGTGGACGGGGATAAGATCCTCTACGTCTGCGGCTGCTACATGAAGGAACGGGGAGAACTGACCGGCAGTACGGTGGTGACCACGGTGATGTCCAACCTGGGCCTGTACAAGGCCCTGGACGCCGCCGGCATCCGGTATGAGAAGACGGCGGTGGGAGACAAATACGTGTATGAGAACATGGTCTCCAACGACTACCGCCTGGGCGGCGAACAGTCGGGCCACATTATTTTCCGCAAATACGCGGCCACCGGCGACGGGATTCTGACGGCTATCAAGATGATGGAGGTCATGCTGGAAAAGAAGATGACCCTGAGCCGGCTGGCGGAGCCGGTGCGGATCTTCCCCCAGGTGCTGGAAAATGTCCGGGTGACGGACAAGACGGCGGCCGCGGAGGATCCGGACGTACAGGCGGAGGTGCGCCGGGTGTCGGAGGAACTGGGAGACGACGGCCGGGTGCTGGTGCGGGAAAGCGGCACCGAACCGGTGGTGCGGGTCATGGCGGAAGCCGGTACCCAGGAACTGTGCCGGCAGTGTGTGGACCGGATCATCCGTAAAATTGAGCAGAAAGGATACAGAGAATAATATGTGTGGAATTGTAGGATATACAGGCGTTCATCAGGCGGCTCCGATTCTGCTGGAGGGACTGGAAAAACTGGAGTACCGCGGGTACGACTCGGCGGGCATTGCCGTAAGCGGCACGGACCGGGAAGGCAATCCCTGCATTGAGGTGGTAAAGGCCAAGGGCCGCCTGAAGGTGTTGTGCGAGATGACGGACAACGGCCGGTCAGTGCATGGCTGCTGCGGCATCGGCCATACCCGCTGGGCCACCCACGGAGAGCCTTCCGTGGCCAATTCCCACCCCCATTACGCCAAAAACAAGCGGATTGCGGTGGTGCACAACGGCATCATTGAAAATTACCAGGAAATCAAGGAAAAACTGATCAAGGAAGGCTACGTGTTTACGTCGGAGACGGATACGGAGGTGGTGGCCCATCTGCTGGACAAGTATTACACCGGCGACCCGGTGGACGCTATCTGCCGGCTGATGGTGCGGATCCGGGGCTCCTATGCCCTGGGCATCCTGTTCCAGGACCGGCCGGGAGAGATCTACGCGGTCCGCAAGGACAGCCCGCTGATCGTGGGCCGCTCCGCGGAGGGCAACTACATCGCTTCCGACGTGCCGGCGATTCTGAAGCAGACGAGAACCGTCTATTTCCTGAAAGATATGGAGATTGTGAAGCTGACGGCGGACGGTGTCGCCTTTTACGGCCTGGACCAGGAAGAACTGGAACGGAGTTTTGAGGAGATTCACTGGGATACGGAAGCGGCGGAAAAAGGCGGCTTTGAGCATTTCATGCTGAAAGAGATCTACGAACAGCCCAAGGCGGTGCGGGACACCATGAGCCCCCGCATCCAGGACGGGAAGATTGTGCTGGATGAACTGGGTCTGGACGAAGAGACCATCCGGGGCTTTGCTAGGATTCAGATGGTGGCCTGCGGATCTGCCTACCACGTCTGCGTATCTGCCAAATATGTAATGGAACAGACGGCGGGCATCGCGGTGGACGTGGACCTGGCCAGTGAATTCCGCTACCGGAATCCGGTCTTGGATCCCCATACCCTGGTGATCGTGGTGAGCCAGTCCGGCGAGACGGCGGATTCCCTGGCGGCGCTGCGGGAGGCCCAAAAGCGGGGATTCCTGGTGCTTGCCATTGTCAACGTAGTGGGAAGCTCCATAGCCCGGGAGGCGGACAGCGTGTTTTACACCTGGGCCGGCCCGGAGATCTCCGTCGCCACCACCAAGGCCTACAGCACCCAGCTGGTGGCCGTATACCTGCTGGCCATGCATTTCGGCCGGATCCGCGGCGTGCTGGACGAGGCGGCCTGCGGGCGGATGGTGGAAGAACTGCAGCAGCTGCCCCAGAAGATCGAACGGATTCTGGAAGAAAAAGAGCGGATTCAGTGGTTTGCCAACAAGTTTTCCCACAGCCGGGACATTTTCTTCATCGGACGGGGCCTGGACTACGCGGCGTCTCTGGAAGGTTCCCTGAAGCTGAAGGAGATCTCCTACATCCATTCCGAGGCCTATGCCGCCGGCGAGCTGAAGCACGGCACCATTTCCCTGATTGAAGACGGGATTCTGGTGATCGGCATCGCCACTCAGCCGGAGCTGTTTGAAAAGATGATCAGCAACATGGTGGAGGTAAAGAGCCGGGGCGCCTACATTCTGGGCATTACCAGCTACGGCAGCTATTCCATGGAGGATACGGCGGATTATACCATTTATGTGCCCAAGACCATGGAGTGCTTTATGCCCAGCCTGGTGGTGGTGCCGCTGCAGCTGCTGGCCTACTATGTGTCTCTGGGCAAGGGACTGGATGTGGACAAGCCCAGAAACCTGGCGAAATCGGTGACGGTGGAATAAGGCGAAAGGTCGCCCGATTTATGGGTTAAAATGCCGTTTTGTGTCCGGAAACTGATTTTCGACAAAGATTGTCGAAGACTTCCGATTGTGTTCTTTCATGCTTCATTTTACGATTATTTATGCAAAAAAATAGTTGGAAAGGGACAGCAAAATGAAGTGTGAACGTATGGCAGGAAATCTGCTGAAGCAGTTGGGAGTCAGCAGCCTCTATCGGGGATTTGACTATGCGGTATCCGGCGTGATGCTGGTGCTGGAGGACCGGAAACGGCTGACTTACATTACCAAGGGTCTGTATCTGGATGTGGCCAGGCGGCACAACACCACATGGAAATGTGTGGAACGGGATATCCGGACGGTGGTGGACGTGATCTGGGACAATGCCGACGTGGAAATTCTGACGGAATTCTGCGGCGGCCGGCTGGAAGCCAGGCCGAAGAACCGGCGTTTCTTTGAGATTTTCAGCCGCTATCTGGAGGCGGTGTGCCGCGGGCAGGAGGAAGCGGCCGCTGCCGGAGAATGGGAGCTGGCGGAGAATTTCTGCCCGGAAATCGGCAGAGTCTGTGAACGGCTGGTCCGCCTGCGCATGAAGATGCGGGACCCAGAGGACTGACGGAAGGAGATGCGGATTTATGCAGACATCGGCACAGCTGCGGACGCAGCTGCAGGCCATCGACCGCAGAAGCTACCCGGCGTACAAATCGCTGGCGGGCGGCTATCGGTTCGGCAGGTATACGCTGTGGATTGACCATGTGCAGGGGGATCCCTTTGCGTCCCCCTCCAGCCTGCGGGTGGAAGTGCCGGCGGAGGAGGCCGGGTTTCCTCCGCGGCTGCTGCAGGAGGCCTGGGGACGGACGGCGCTGGAGGATTTTCTGATCCGGCGGTTTGCTGCCCGGATAGAGGCGTATAACTTTAAGGCGAAAGGTTCCGGCAAAAGCGGCCTGCTTTCCATCAGCCGCTGCGGCCAGGAGGTGCTGGAGCGCAGCGCCTGCCGGATCCAAAACGGAGCGGTGACGCTGCGGTTTCATGTGGGATTTCCGGCGTTCGGCCGCACCATCAGCGCCGGCGAACTGGAAAAGATCCTGTTTTCGTTTCTGCCGGAGTGCGTGGAGCAAAGCCTGCTGTACCGGAATCTGGATGGAAAACAGGCGGAGGCGGCGGTATTTCTTGCAGAGGACCAGCAGGCGCTTCGGGAAATTCTGAAGCGGGAACATCTGGCTGCCTTTGTGGCCAACGGCTCTCTGCTGCCGAGAAAAAGCGGCGTTTCTGATCTGCCGATGAAGGACAGCGTTCCCTTTGTCTCGCCGGCTTCGCTGGAACGCGCCTTTGTGCTGCCGCACCGGGGAGAGATCCGGGGCATGGCGCTGCCCAGGGGCATCACGCTGATTGTAGGCGGCGGCTATCACGGCAAGTCCACGCTGCTGGACGCGCTGCAGATGGGCGTGTACAACCACATCGCCGGCGACGGCCGGGAGTTTGTGCTGGCGGATGAGACGGCGGTGAAGCTGCGGGCGGAAGACGGCCGGTCGGTGCGGAACGTGGACATTTCCCTGTTTATCAACGGCCTGCCCAACAAAAAGGACACCCGGAATTTTTCCACGCCGGACGCCAGCGGCAGTACCTCACAGGCAGCGGCGGTGATGGAAGGCATCGAGGCGGGAACCACGCTGTTTCTCATTGACGAGGACACCTCCGCCACCAATTTTATGGTGCGGGATGAACTGATGCAGCAGGTGATCCGCAGAAACCAGGAACCCATTACGCCGTTTCTGGAGCGGGCCCGGGACCTGTACGAGAAGGACGGGATTTCCACGATTTTGGTGGCGGGCAGTTCCGGCGCATTTTTCTACATTGCCGACACCATTCTGCAGATGGACAGCTACCGCCCTCTGGATATTACAGACGCGGTGAAAACACTCTGCCGGACCCACGCGGCGCCCAGGACCCAGGCGCCGGATTACGCCCTGCCTTCCTTTGAGCGGCGGCTGCCGGCGGCGAGAAACCAGGCCCATGGCAGAGGCCCGCGGGGAGGGGAAGACGGCCGGAGAGGGGAACGAAACGGACGGAAGATCAAGACCATGGGGAAGGACGTGTTTTCCATCGACCGGGAAACCGTGGATCTGCGGTTTGTGGAGCAGCTGGCGGATCCGGAACAGACCAGCGCCCTGGCGCATCTGCTGCGTTTCGGCCTGGATCAGGTGATAGACGGCAGAAAGACGGTGCGCCAGACGGCGGATCAGATCTGGAACACCCTGGAACAGAAAGGCTGGGAGCCGTTCTGCGGTTCCTATGTGCCCTGCGGGCTGGCAAAGCCCCGCAGGCAGGAACTGTTTGCCTGCCTGAACCGATGGAGGGGCTAGAGACGGAACGATGTATTTGGAAACAGAAACGGCGCCGTGCAGATACTGCACGGCGCCGCCGCGTTTTAAAAACAGAACGATTATCTGGTGCCCTTCCACTTGCCTTCGGAATTGACGTAATAGTTGTCTACCCAGGTGTCAGCGGCCATAACGCCATCTTCGTCAAAGTAATACCAAGATCCCTTGGACTTGAACCAGCCGGTCTTTAAATTGCCTTCGGTATCCAGGTAATAGGTTTTGCCGTCGTCTTCAATCCATCCGGTAACGGATTCGCCGTCATCGTCGGTATAGGTCCAGGTATCGTCTTCGTGCTGCGTCCAGGTGCCTCCGTAGACCGGGGCCGCGCACAGCAGCATCAGCAGAAAGGAAAACACCATGACAGCAGATTTTCTTTTGCTCATGATCACAACCTCCTTTTTCCTTTTGCAGGTTCATTATAACACAGGAAAGCCGGGGTTGTACAGGGTCGGAAACCTTTCAAATCTTACGATTTTTGTACAAGTTCTTTACTAAAAAGGTTTCGATAAAATTCGACAGAATCGGCAGGGCCGCCGGACCGGAAGAACGCTAGAAATTGTGGAGCCGGAGGCGGGACGGGGGAAGATATAGGGGATGATTTTGCAGGGGAAAAGTATTTTCCTACAGGAAACCGGAAAAGGCGGGGATTTTGTCGAAATGTGCGTTTAATTTTTCTTTTCAAATATGGGAAAATACGGTATATTTAAGCCATTCCAAGAGAAAAGGGGGTTCCCAGATGAACGAGATGGAGAAACTGTCGGCCCTGGAAGCAGAAAATCAGAAGCTGAAAAGGGACAACGACCAGCTGCTGGAAATCGTGGCGCAGATGCGGGTGACATTGAATCGTCTGATTCTCCATTATATTTCGGACAAACCGGAAGATCGAGTATGAAAGGGCTGGCCAAACGCAGTCCGGAGGGAAACAGCAGGGGCAGATGCCGGAGCGCGTCTGCCTCTGCTGCTGTTCTGGACGCTATTCTCTGGCGTCCGTACCCCGCAGCTGTTCCAGCTCCCGCTCCAGTTCTTTGGTTTTGCGCAGCTGGTCCCAGATGGTCTGGTGCATCCATTCCACCGTCTCTTCCAGTTTCTTGTTCTCCGCCTCCAGCCGCAGCACCTCTTTGGTCAGCCGCGCCGTCAGCTCCCGCTGGTTGTAGAGCTTGGACGGCGCACAGATCCGCTGCACCAGGGTGGAGGAAGAACGGATAATCTCCTGGCAGATCAGCCGGTCCCGTTCCTCGTAGTCCAGATCCATAAAGTCCTGATACCGGATATCCATAAGCTGCATGGCGGTTTCACACTTTGGACAGACGGCGTGGCGCGGCAGTTGGTAATAGGCGTAATAACCGCAGGAGCGGCAGTAATATACAGATAAATCTCGCATACAGATTCCTTCCCTTTCTTTTCCCTTCTATCATAGTACCATAGTACAACAAAAAAGAAAAGAATCCAGAGATCCGGACTGTATTGTGAGGAAAACGTAAAAAAGTGCCGCCCGGCGGGAGGGCCGGACGGCAGGGAACGGATGAGTTTGTAAAAATAAGTTACTGAATTACGCCGTCGGTATTGACGGTCCAGATGGTATCGTTGGCGTCCTTCATATCCCGGAAGCCGGCGCCCAGCTCCGGACGGGACGCGGACCGGGAAGAGGCGGAAGCCTTCTGAATGGTGCCGGAGGCGTTGACCAGGTACTGCTTTCCTTCAAAGGTCACCGGGGCATAGCGCAGCTCGGCGTCTGCTTCTTTGCGCAGGCCGTTCTCATAGATCACCTTGCCGTCCAGAATGCCGTGGTAGCCCTGGCCCCGCTTCTCGCCTTCGTTGTGGAAGAACCAGGTGCGGGTCATGTCGGATTCCTCGTCAAAGATGGACTGCTTGCCGGTTTTCATGGCTCCGTCGTCGCCGAAGTAAAAGTTGGCCAGAGTGCCGTCCGCCAGAGTTACCTGCTGCAGGCCGGTCTGCATTTCGCCCTTCGTATTGAAGCCGTATTTGCCGGAATTGGTGGTAAAGACCTGGATGCCGGTTTCCGCGTAGTAGGGCTGTCCGCTCTTGAAATAGAACTTGAACAGCTCGTCCTCTTCGCTGAGGCCTTCGATGCCCTCGATGGTTCTCCAGCCGTTGGCCCGGCGTCCGTCGGCGTCGTAGTACTGGTAGCCGGCGGCGGAAACCGGACGGCTCTCCGCGGCGGATTCGGCCTGGGCGTTGGAAGCGGTGGCCTCGGAAACCGCCGGCAGCCGGTACCAGCCGGTTACCATGATGCCGTCTTCAAAGCTGTAGTACCCGCCGCTGATCTTGCGGTCGATCTGGTTTTCCACCCGTTTTCCGGAGGCGTCAAAATAAGACCACACCGATTCGTCCTCGTAGTTGTCGTAGTCCTCGGCGTCCAGTTCTACCCAGCCTTTGCGCATGGCGCCGTCTCCGTCGCCGCCGAAGTAGTAGGAAGCGCCGTCGATCTCCGTCAGGCCCACGGCCATGCGGCCTTCGCTGTCAAAGTAGTAGGTTTTGTCTTCAATATTTTTGAAACGGGAAACGGTAGCTTTGCCGTCCTTTCCATAATAATACCAGTAAAATTCCGGCGCGTCGTCCGAACCCCAGGAATCTGTATTTTCCACAGACACCCACTGGTCCGATACCCGCTTGCCGTCAGAGCCCACGTAGTATTCGTCGATCTGGCGGTCAAAGGCCACGGCGCCGTCTTCGTCCAGATAAAACCAGTTTCCGTCTTCCTTCTTCCAGGAATCCGTCAGCTTGTACCCGTCGGAATCGTAAAAGCACCAGTCTTCCCCTTCCTGTACCCAGCCGGTAACCGGCTCGGCGGCAGGCGCCGCGAAGGCGGGGGTGAAAGCGGTCATAAGGGCCGCGGCGGACCATACTGCTGCTGCATGGAAACGTTTTTTCATAAAATCATTCTCTCCTTTTTCAACTGACTGAAAAACCGCATCTGCATTACGGGATGATTATAACCCAAACCGCCGGCCCCTGAAAGTGCAGATCCATGGGAAAGATGGAAGCGTCCGGCAGCCAAAATCTGCATTTTCCCTTTCTGTACGGAGATATTTATGATACAATAGGTAAAAATTCAAAAAGGAGTCCGTTTTTGTCATGAAAATAAAAGTATCGGATTATATCGCCCAGTTTCTGTACGATCATGGCATTACCCGGGTGTTCACCGTAACCGGCGGCGGAGCCATGCACTTAAATGACGCGCTGGGGCACCACCCCGGTCTGCGCTGCCTGTATCAGCACCATGAGCAGGCCTGCGCCATTGCGGCGGAAAGCTACGCCCGGATTCACAGCCGCATGGCCGCGGTGTGCGTCACCACGGGCCCCGGCGGAACCAACGCCATTACCGGCGTGGTGGGAGCCTGGCTGGACTCCATTCCCATGTTGGTGCTCTCCGGCCAGGTGCGCTACGACACCACGGCCCGCTGGTCCGGTACGGGAATCCGGGCCATGGGCGACCAGGAATTTGATATTGTAAAGGCCATCGGCTGTATGACCAAGTACAGCGAGATGGTGATTCAGCCGGAGCGGATTCGCTGCTGCCTGGAGCAGGCGGTGTATCTGGCGGCGTCGGGCCGGCCGGGCCCGGTGTGGCTGGATATTCCGGTGAACGTCCAGGGCGCTTTTGTGGAAACGGAAGAACTGGAGGGATTTGACCGGGAAGCCTATGAGCGGCAGCATCCGCCGGTGGCTCCGGTGACCGAGGAGACCGCCCGGGCCATTGTGGAAAAAATCCGCGGCGCTTCCCGGCCGGTGTTAAACGCCGGCAACGGCATCCGCATCGCCGGGGCGTATCCGGTGTTTCAGCGGGTGGTGCGGATGCTGGGGATTCCGGTGGCCACCGGATGGAACAGCCAGGACTGCATGTGCACCGACGACCCGCTGTACGTGGGCCGGGCAGGCGGCATGGGAGACCGGCCCGGCAACTTTGCCGTGCAGAACAGCGACCTGGTGTTTTCCGTAGGCAGCCGCTTAAGCATCCGGCAGGTGGGATACAATTATGAGACCTGGGCACGGGCCGCCTATACCATTGTCAACGACGTGGACGGGGAAGAACTGAAAAAGCCCAGCGTCCACATCGATATGCCGGTGCTGGCAGATGCCAGAGACCTTCTGGAGGCGCTGGAACGGGTGCTGGAAAAAGAGCCGGAGCTGCCGGTGTTCCGGGGTGGGCAGGGCCGGCCGGGCCTTACCTGGCTGGAGACCTGCCGGCACTGGAAGGAGACTTATCCGGTGGTGCTGCCCCGGCATCTGGCGGAGGAAGAGGGAAAAGAGGCCAATGTCTACGCGCTGGTGCAGGCCCTCAGCAGCCGGCTGCCGGAAGACCAGATCACGGTGGTGGGCAACGGCTCCGCCTGCGTGGCCGGCGGTCATGCCTATATTATAAAGAAGGGACAGCGGTTTATTACCAATTCGGCTATTGCTTCCATGGGATACGACCTGCCGGCGGCCATCGGCGCGGCCATGGCGGCGGCGGAGACGCCCCGGGAAGGGGAAAAGGCCTACCGCAGCGAGATCATCCTGCTGACCGGGGATGGCAGCATCCAGATGAACCTGCAGGAACTGCAGACCATCATCCATCACCGGATGCCTATCAAGATTTTCCTGATCAACAACGGCGGCTACCACTCCATCCGCCAGACCCAGAAGAACTTTTTCGGGGAGCCGCTGGTGGGCATCGGCGTAGACAGCGGGGACTTAAGTTTCCCCAGTATGGAAAAGCTGGCCTGGGCCTACGGCTATCCCTACCTCTGCGCGAAAAGCAACCGGGAACTGGCGGAGGCGGTGGAAAAGACCCTGGCCATGGAAGGACCGGCCATCTGCGAGATCTTTGTTACCATCGACCAGAATTTTGAACCCAAGTCGGCGGCCAAGCGGCTGGCGGACGGCACCATGGTGTCGCCGCCTCTGGAGGATCTGTCGCCGTTTCTGCCGGAGGAAGAAATGGACGCCAATATGATCATTCCCCGGATCCGGGAATGAAGCGGGGAGGAACCATGCGGCTGATTGTAACAGGAGCCACAAGCTTTTTGGGCAGCGCCCTGGTCCGGCGGCTTTTGCAGGAAGGACATGAGGTATACGCGGTGATCCGCCCGGGTTCCGCCAACCGGCCGGCCTTAATCCGGGCGGCAGAAGGCGCCGGCGGCACGCTGCACGTAATCGAGCGGGAACTGGCGCAGCTGGACCGGCTGGATGAGGCGGTGCCGGCTCCCTGCCCGCTGTACGTGCATCTGGGCTGGGACGGTTCCGGCAGCGACGGACGGAAAAAAGAAGAGGTGCAGGAGAAAAACGCGGAGTACGGCCTGCTGGCGCTGGAAGGCGCCAGAAAGCTGGGCTGCCGACGGTTTTTGTTCTGCGGTTCCCAGGCGGAGTACGGGCCCTGCAGAGAGCGGACGGCGGAGGACCACCCCTGCCATCCCGTATCGCCCTACGGAAAAGCCAAGCTGCGGTTCGGGACCGAGGCCCGTCGGCGGTGCCGGCTCTGGAAGGAGCAGGGGCTGGCGGATCTGGAATACATCCATCTGCGGGTGTTCAGCGTCTACGGACCCGGCGACCACCCCTGGTCTCTGGTCAGTTCCTGCCTGCGGACCTTTGCCGCCGGAGGCGTCATGGAACTGGGGGCCTGCACCCAGCAGTGGAATTTCCTCTATGTGGACGACTGGACGGAGGCGGTGCTGGCGCTGGCCTTTGCCGAAGGGCCGCTGGCGGATGACGGAATATACAATGTAGCCGGAGAGGAAGGGGGGACCCGGCCTCTGCGGGAATATGTGGAAGAGATGCGGCGGCTGTGCGGCGGCAGGGGCGTCTGCGTATATGGAAAACTGCCGCCCAACGCGGAGGGGCCGGCCAGCCTGATGCCGGATACCGGAAAAATCCGGCGGGACACGGGATGGCGTCCCCGCGTATCCTTTGAGGAAGGAATCCGAATGATGCAGAATCGAATACAGGAAGAACGAGAATCGGCCGGGATCACCGGAAGCCAGCCGGCGCGGCGCTGTCTGGTCTGCGGCGCGCCGCTTCCGGAGCAGCCGCTGCTGGAACTGTCCGGCATGCCGGCGTCGGCGCAGAATATCCCGTCGGCACAGGAAGTCCGGGAGGACCGGGGCATTTCTCTGCGGCTGTGCCGCTGCGGCCGCTGCGGCCTGGTGCAGTTTGACTGCCCGCCGGTGGACTACTACCGGGACGTGATCCGGTCCGGCGGCTATTCCACCACCATGGCCCGGCTGCGTAGGGAGCAGTACCGCCGTTTCCTCCAGACCTGCGGCCTGGAAGGGAAAAAGATTCTGGAGGTGGGCTGCGGCCAGGGCGAATTTTTAAAGGTGCTGACGGAATTTCCGGTGCAGGCTTACGGCGTGGAGCACCGGAAAGACCTGGTCCAAAAAGCCGCGGAGGCGGGGCTTTCCGTATGGGAAGGCTTTACGGAAACGCCGGATACGGTGCTGGGAAACGAAGGCCCCTACGACGGCTTCCTTTCCTTTAATTTTCTGGAACACCAGCCGGAGCCCGGCGTGATGCTGGACTGCATCCGCCGCAACCTTACGGAAGACGGCGCGGGACTGATTACGGTGCCCAGCCTGGAATACATTCTGAAATATGACGGATATTATGAACTGATCCGGGACCATTTGGCTTATTATACCTTTGACACCCTGCGGTATCTGCTGGAGCGCCACGGCTTCCAGGTGCTGGAAGAGGAGATGGTCAACCGGGATACCCTTTCTGTAATCGTAAAAAAGGGTCCGCTGCCCGCGGAACCTCCGGAGCCGGGTCCGCTGCCGCCGTTAAATACGGCAGGGCTGCAGGCCAGCCTGGCGGATATCCGGGGCCAGATGGAACGTCTGGCCGGGGAACTGGCCCGGACCGGCCAGACCTTTGCGGTCTGGGGCGCGGGGCATCAGGGCTTTACCCTGGCGGCCACCACCTGCCTGGGGCAGGCGGCCCGGTATATCATCGATTCCGCCCCCTTCAAGCAGGGGCGGTACGCGCCGGCGTCTCATCTGCCCATCGTTTCGCCGGAGCAGGCGCTGGCGGATCCGCCGGACGCCATCCTCATCGCGGCGCCGGGCTATACGGAAGAAATCGCCGATGAAATCCGCCGCCGTTTTCCGGCGTCTGTGCGGATTCTGGCGCTGCGCAGCGACCATTTGGAAGAACTGGCCGGCAAAAGGCCGCAATTCGATGAAACCAAGGGATGACAGGAGAAGAAGGACATGGAACATACGCAGATGGAAAATGGCCGGATGATGACGGCCTTTGTGCTGAAGGAGCCGGGAATTGCCGGCTGGGCCCGGGTGCCCAGGCCCCAGCTGGTGCCTTACGGCGCCATTCTGGAGCCGGTGCTGGCGGCGCCCTGCTCTTCTGACGTGCACACGGTATTTGGAGGCGGTTCCCGCAAGGCCCCCAATCTGGTGCTGGGCCATGAGTGCGTGGCTCGGGTGCTGCAGGTGGGAGAAGAGGTGCGGGATTTTGTCCCCGGCGAGATTGTGGCGGTGCCGGCGATTACGCCGGACTGGCGGGCCCCCGGCATTCAGGAAGGCAATTTTAAACACGCGTCGGCTCCTTTTTCCGGCCATCAGCTGGGACGCAGCCAGCCGGGCGTGTTCGCGGAGGAATTTCTGATTCCCGACGCCGACACCACCCTGGCCAAGATCCCCGACGGGGTTTCTCTGGAACAGGCGCTGATGTGCGTGGACGTGGTGACCACCGGATTTACCGGAGCGGAGCACGCCGACATCCATTTCGGTGACACGGTGGTGGTTCTGGGCATCGGCCCCATCGGCCTTATGGCGGTGGCCGGCGCCTGTCTGCTGGGAGCGGCCCGGGTGCTGGCGGTGGGCAGCCGGCCTGCCTGCGTGGAAATGGCGTACCGCATGGGCGCCGACGAGGTGCTGAATTACCGGGACGGCGATATCGTCCGGCAGGTGATGGACCGCACCGGCGGCGTGGGCGCGGACAGCGTCATCGTCTGCGGCGGCGGCGATGACGTGTTCGCCCAGGCCATCGACATGGTGCGCTACGGCATCGGCACCGTGTCCAACGTCAACTACTTCGGAGGCACCGGAAACCTCCCCTTCCCCAAGTTTTCCGGCGGACGGGGCATGGCGGGCAAGACCATTCATACGGAACTGGCGGCGGGCGGCCGCGTCCGGATCGAGCGGATCATGGCCATGGCGAAATACGGAAAGATCCATCCGGAGCTTCTCATCACCCATCGTCTGACAGGTCTTGACAAAATCGAAGAAGCGTTGTATTTAATGAAGGATAAGCCCGCCGATCTGATCAAGGCGGCGGTGGCCATAAATCTGGACAGATAACACAGGAGATACCATGAAGAAAATCAGCGTAGTCGTGCCTTGCTACAATGAAGAAGCCAACGTGGAGGCCATGGCCGATGCCCTGCGGGACATGTTCGGCAAAAGCCTGCCCTTCTACCGGTACGAGATTATTTTTATCGACAACGATTCCGCCGACGGCACCCGGGCGATCATCCGCCGGCTCTGCGAAGAAGACCGGGACATCAAGGGGATTTTCAACGCCAAGAACTTCGGACAGTTCAATTCCCCCTACTATGCCATGCTCCAGAGCACCGGCGACTGCACCATTCTCATGGCGGCGGATTTCCAGGATCCGGTGGAGATGATTCCCCAGTACGTCCGGGAATGGGAAAACGGGTACAAAATCGTCATCGGCATCAAGAAGTCCAGCCAGGAAAATCCGCTGATGTACTGGCTGCGGGGCTGTTATTACCATATGATCAAAAAGCTGTCGGACGTGGAGCAGATCGAGCAGTTTACCGGCTTCGGCCTCTACGACGCCCGGTTTATCCAGGTGCTGCGGGACTTAAAGGATCCGACGCCGTTTCTGCGAGGCATCGTGGCGGAGCTGGGCTTTAAGCGCAAGGAGATTCCCTACGAGCAGCCCAGACGGCGGGCGGGCAAGACCAGCAACAATTTTTACAAGCTGTACGACGCCGCCATGTTAAGCGTTACTTCCTATACAAAGGTGGGACTGCGGCTGGCCACCATTTTCGGCAGCCTGTGTTCCGCGGTGAGTATGGTGGTGGCCATTGTGTACCTGGTGCTGAAACTGATGTACTGGGACCGTTTCGCCGCCGGCATGGCGCCGCTGTTAATCGGCATGTGTTTTCTGGGTTCGGTGCAGATTTTCTTCATCGGCCTGGTGGGAGAATACATTCTGTCCATCAATTCCCGGGTGATGAACCGTCCCCTGGTGGTGGAGGAAGAACGCCTGAATTTTGATAATCCGGACGACGGAGACGGGACGCCTGTCAGGGCGCAGGCCCCGGAAGCGCCGGACAGAGCAGAGGTACGAAATGAAGCATAATGTAGATGTAGTCCGGATCCGGGAAAATTCTATACAGCTCAACGGCTGGGTCATCGGGAAGACGCCGGATTCGGTGCCGGAGTTCGCGGTGCTGGACGCCAAGGGCAAGCCGGTGGAGTTCCGGTATGTGTCCACCCGGCGGGACGACGTAAGCCAGATCTATTACGGAAAGACCTATGACCGGGATTTCGGATTCGACATCCAGTTCCCCTATGAGCGGGGGCGGGATTACTGGCTGGTGATCCGCTGCGATGGCAGAAAGGCACGGATCCGTTATAATGAGACGCTGATTGCCCGGCGGGCCAGCGTGGCCCACAAGCGGCTGCAGAAAATCCGGGATCTGATGAATATGGAAACCGTCCATGTGGCCATGGATTTCTGGAAGGAAAACGGCCTGCGGGCGCTGTTTGTCAAATCGGTGCACAAGATTCAGGGGCTGGACAACGACTATGACTACGGCGAGTGGTATGAACTGACCAAGCCGTCGGAGGAAGAGCTGGAGCGGCAGCGGCAGGATCCGATGCCCGATGGCCCGCTGTTTTCCATTGTGATGCCGCTGTACAAGACCCCGGCCGGTTATCTGCGGGTGATGCTGGACTCCATCGTGGAGCAGACCTACGGAAAGTGGGAGCTGTGTCTGGCGGACGGCAGCCCCGCGGGAGAAGACGTGGAAAAGATCGTCCGGCCCTATATGAAAAAGGACGCCCGGATCCGCTACCAGAATCTGGGAGGGAACCGGGGCATTTCGGACAACACCAACGCGGCTATTGCCATGGCTTCGGGAGATTTCCTGGTGCTGGCGGACCACGACGACGCCATGACGCCGGACGCGCTGTACGAATGCGCCAGGGCCATTGCGGCCCATCCGGACTGTGACGTGGTGTATTCCGACGAAGACAAGATGGATATGGACGGCGGGGCGCTGTTTGACCCCCATTTCAAGCCGGATTTTAACCCGGACCTGCTGACCAGCGTCAATTACATCTGCCACCAGTTTGTGGTGCGCCGCCTGCTGGTGCAGAAGGTGGGCGGCCTGCGCAAGGCCTTCGACGGCGCCCAGGACTACGACTTTATTTTCCGGTGCACGGAACAGGCCAGGGAGATTGTGCACATTCCCAAAGTGCTGTACCACTGGCGGTGCCATCAGGATTCCACCGCCAGCAACCCCCAGAGCAAGCTGTACGCCTTTGAGGCCGGTTCCCGGGCCATTATGGAGCATTACCATCGGATGGGAATCGAGGCGGAAAAGGTGGAAAAAGGCGTGGACTACGGCATTTACCACACCACGTTCCGGATTCAGGGCAATCCCCTGGTTTCCGTGATCATCCCCAACAAGGACCACCGGAAGGACCTGGATCTGTGCGTCCGTTCCATCCTCACCCGCTGCACCTACAAAAACCTGGAGTTTGTGGTGGTGGAAAACAACAGCACCGATCCGGAGACCTTCGCCTATTATGAGGCGCTGATGCAGGAATTTCCCCAGGTGCGGGTGGTGACCTGGAAACGGGAATTCAACTACTCCGCCATCAACAACTTCGGCGTGGAGGCGGCCAGAGGAGAATACCTGCTGTTTCTGAACAACGATACGGAGCCTATCGCGGAGAATTTCATTGAAGAAATGCTGGGCTTCTGCCAGCGGGACGACGTGGGAGCCGTAGGCGCCAGGCTGCTGTACCAGGACGACACCATCCAGCATGCCGGCGTGGTGGTGGGCTTCGGCGGCGTGGCGGGCCACACTTTTATCGGTCTGCACAAGGCGGAGAACAGCTATTTTCACCGGGCCATGTGCGCCCAGGACTACAGCGCCGTGACGGCGGCCTGCATGATGAGTAAAAAAGAGGTGTTCCAGGCTGCCGGAGGCTTCAGCGAGGATCTGGCGGTAGCGTTTAACGACATCGACTACTGCATGAAGGTGCGGGCGCTGGGCAAATTGGTGGTGTACGCGCCCTATGCCCTTTTGTACCACTACGAGTCCAAGTCCCGGGGGCTGGAGGACACGCCGGAAAAGGTGGAGCGGTTCAACCGGGAAGTGGCCCGGTTCGCGGTAAAATGGCCGGAGATCCTGAAAAACGGAGACCCGTACTACAACCCCAACCTGACCCTGCGCAAGTCCAATTTCGCCCTGCGGGACCTGAAAAAGGAAGGCATTGGAGAACCCTACCGGCTGGATCCGGCCATTCTGGCGCTGATGGAACAGCAGAAAGGAGCTGCGGATGGGCAGGGAAAATAAAAAACAGGTGACGGTGGTGATCCCCAACTACAATGGCCTGCGGTTCCTGGAGCCCTGCATGGAGGCGCTTCAAAAGCAGAACTGCCGGGACTTTCAGGTGCTGATGGTGGACAACGGCTCTGCGGACGGCAGCGTGGAGTGGCTGAAGGAACGGCAGATCCCAACGCTGTTTCTTCCGGAAAACACCGGGTTTTCCGGCGCCGTCAACCGGGGCATCCAGGCGGCGGATACGCCCTATGTGCTGCTTTTGAACAACGACACGGAGCCGGAGCCGGACTTTGTAGGGCGGCTTCTGGAAGCCATTCAGCAGTCGGACCGGATTTTTGCCGTCAGCAGCAAGATGATCCAGCTGTACCATCCGGAACTTATGGACGACGCGGGAGATATGTACAGCCTGTTCGGCTGGGCGTACCAGCGGGGCGTGGGCAGAAGCAGCCGCGGATACCGGCGGCCCTGTCCGGTGTTTTCCGCCTGCGCGGGAGCGGCCATTTACCGGAAATCGGTGTTTGAAGAGATGGGATATTTTGACGAACGGCATTTTGCCTATCTGGAAGACATCGACGTCTGCTACCGGGCCAAGCTGTACGGCTACCGCAGCCGGTACTGTCCCGGCGCCGTGGTGCGCCATGTGGGCAGCGGCACCAGCGCCGGCGGTTTCCGCTATAACAGCTTCAAGGTGAAGCTGGCGGCCCGCAACAGCCTGTACCTGATCTATAAAAACATGCCTCTGGCGCAGATTCTGGTCAACAGCCCGTTTCTGGCCCTTGGGATTGCCCTGAAATACGGATTTTTCCGGAAGCTGGGGTTCGGAGGCGACTATCTGGTCGGCTTAAAAGAGGGATTTTCTACCCTTGGGGCCTGCCGGAAAGTGCCGTTTTCCTTCCGGCGGCTGCCCCGGTATCTGGCGGCGGAGGGGGAAATGATCTGGGGCACCTGCCTCTATGTCTTCGAATTTTCCGTCCGCCAGTTAGGAAAAGTTTCCAAGAAATTAAGAGTTTTTTAATGTTCATGGGATTTATTTTCATGTATAATGGACGGAGCATAGATTCACATTAATTCCAAGGTGAAAGAGTATGATAAAGAGCAATCAGCAAAAACTGAACCGGCTGCATGTGGCGCTGGACGCGATGGTCATTGCTGTTTCCTATGTGATCGCGTGGGCCATGCTGCTTTTAGGCAACCGGCTGTTCAGTCCGGGCACACAGGTGCTGCCTCCGCGGTACTACTTTGTGCTGCTGGCGGCGATTCTTCCTCTGTATCTGATTCTGTACGCCTTTTTTCATTTGTATACACCCAAGCGGGTGCAGCAGAGACGGTATGAATTTGCCAATATCTGCAAGGCCAATCTCATCGGCCTGCTGATCCTGACCATGGGTCTGTTCCTTTTGCGGGACAACCCCTACTACGCGGAATTTTCCAGAAGAATCCTGTTCTATTTCGCGGCGGTCAACATCGCGGCCCAGACGCTGGAGCGGGGACTGATCCGGGCGGTGCTGCGGTCCATGCGCGCCAGAGGCTACAACCAGAAGCACATCGTCCTCATCGGCTACAGCCGGGCGGCGGAAGGGTTTATCGACCGGGTCCAGGCCAATCCGGAGTGGGGCTACCAGGTCCGGGGCATCTTAGACGACGCGTCCCAGTGGGGGCGGGAGTACAAAGGCGTCCGGGTCATCGGGACTTTAAAGGATCTGGAAGGAATTCTGGCGCTGAATACGCTGGACGAGATTGCCATTACTTTAAGCATCGGCGAGTACGCCAAACTGGAACGGATTGTGGCCGCCTGTGAGAAATCCGGCGTCCACACCAAATTTATTCCGGACTACAACAATGTGATTCCCACAAGGCCGTATACAGAGGATCTGCAGGGGCTGCCGGTGATCAACATCCGCCATGTCCCCTTGAACGACCCGCTGAACCGCACCATGAAGCGGGCGGTGGACATATTCGGCGCGCTGGTGGGAATTGTCCTGTTTTCGCCGGTTATGGCGCTGACGGCGCTGGCCATTAAGCTGACGTCTCCGGGGCCGCTGATTTACAGCCAGGAGCGGGTGGGGCTGCACAACCGCCCGTTTAAAATGTATAAATTCCGCTCTATGGAGGTGCAGGCGCCGGCGGCGGAGAAGGAAAAGTGGACTACGCCCCACGACCCGCGGGTGACGCCCATCGGGCGGTTTATCCGCAAGACCAGCATCGACGAAACCCCGCAGTTTTTCAATGTACTGAAAGGGGACATGAGTCTGGTGGGCCCCCGGCCGGAACGGCCGTTTTTTGTGGAGCGGTTTAAAGAAGAGATCCCCCGCTACATGATCAAGCACCAGGTGCGGCCGGGCATGACCGGCTGGGCCCAGGTCAACGGATACCGGGGCGATACTTCCATTACCAAGCGGATCGAACACGATCTGTACTACATCGAAAACTGGACCCTTGGATGGGATTTCAAGATTTTGTTTCTCACGTTTTTCAAGGGATTTATCAATAAGAACGCATACTGACGGCAGTCAGCAGTACGAGGTTAAAGCATGAGTTTGGGATTTGACGACGAACAGGAACAGGAGCGGGTCCGCGGAAGGAGCCGGCGCAGGCCGGATCTGCAGGCGGGGACGCCGTCCGGCCATGAAGAAGGCGCGTCCGACGGCATCCGCCGGGTGCGGCAGGCCAGGGAACGGGCCAGAGAAGAAGGACTGACGGAGCAGGAGGACGTGCCCGCCGGTTCCGGCATTTTCGCAGACCGGGAGTCCCGGCCGGCGCGGACGGGAGCGGAGCATCATTCGGGCACCCGGCCGGAGACGGCGGCCCATGACCGGGAACTGCGCAGCCGGAGGCAGACGCCCCGGCAGGAGCACCGCGGCAGCCACAGGGAACAGTGGCGGCTGGAGCAGGAAAAGAAAAAGAAGACCCGGCGGCGGATCATCGCCATGGTCATCGCGGAGTGCTTTACCCTGCTTCTGATTTTCGGCTATGGATATTACGCCAGGCATCTGAATCTGATTCAGGGGCCGGAAGTGAATAAAGACAACGTGATCAACGAGGATCTGCAGGTGGAAGACCTGCAGAAGATGGAAGGCTACTGGATGATCGCCGTATTCGGCGTGGACAGCCGGGACGGCAACGTGGGAGCCGGCGTGCAGTCGGACGTCAACATGATCTGCTGCATCAACCAGGATACCGGCGAGATCCGCCTGGTGTCCCTGTACCGGGATACGTACTTAAATACCAGCGACAGCGGCCGCTACAGCAAGTTCAACGAGGCCTACGCCAGAGGCGGTCCGGAACAGGCCCTGAAATTCCTCAACAAGAACCTGGATCTGAATATTACGGACTACATCACCTTCAGCTGGAAGGCGGTGGCGGAGGCCATTCACATTCTGGGCGGCGTGGACGTGGAGATCACCAAGGCCGAATACCGCTATATCAACAGCTTTATTACGGAAACGGTGGAATCCACCGGCATCGGCTCCCATCAGCTGGACGGCCCCGGCATGCACCATCTGGACGGCGTCCAGGCGGTGGCCTACGGACGGCTCCGCCTGATGGACAGCGACTATGCCCGTACGGAGCGGCAGAGAAAGATCATCGAGCTGGCGTTCGCCAAGGCGAAAGAAGCGGACTACGCCACGCTGAACAACGTGCTGGTGACGGTGCTGCCTCAGGTTTCCCACAACCTAGATTTTGGGGACCTGACCAATGTGGCGCTGAATATCAGTAAATACCATATCGGCGAGACCCAGGGATTCCCCACGGAGCGGTCTGACGCCAACATGGGCAGCAAGGGCCTGTGCGTCATTCCCCGGACCCTGGTGTCCAATGTGAGCCAGCTGCACACGTTTTTGTTCGGCGATGAGAATTATCAGCCCACCAGCACGGTGCAGCAGATCAGCGACAAGATCCTTTCGGATGTCAGCAATTATTCCGGAGGAAGAAATACCGGCACGGTGACCAGTACCACCGCGGCCCAGACGGCGGAGGAGACGCCGGAAGAGTCCGGAAGCGGAGAAGGGGAGACGGATGCGGACGGAAACCGGATTCCGGAGACCGACGCGGACGGCAATCCCATTCGGGAGACCGACGCCAATGGAAATCTGATTCTGGAAACGGATGCAGATGGAAACCTGATTCTGGAAACCGATGATTCCGGCAGCGTTCTGATACCTTCGTATCCGGGCATCGGGGAAACCGACGCGGACGGCAATCTGGTGGACGGTCCCGACGACTGGGAAGAGCCGGAATCCTACGGCCCCGGCTATACCGGGCAGAATGGGCCCGGACAGACCCGGCCCACCGGCCCCGGTACGGAAACCTCTGCCGCAGGGGCGGATACGCCTTCCGGCCCCGGCAGCAGCACCCAGACCGGTCCTTCCGGCCCCGGCGGCAATACGCCGTCGGAGACTACCGCCGCGTCTCCGGGAACGGGACGGGAACCCACCGAGGAAAGCACCTATGGTCCCGGCGGCAGCACGGGGCAGCAGCCCTCTCAGACGCCGGTGCAGCCCACCTCGGCGGCATCGCCCGCAGAGGAATCGGCTCCGTCTGTGCCTTCCGGCCCCGGTACGGTTCTGCCGGAAGCCGCGGCAGGTCCCGGCGCGGCAGCCGGATGAATGACGCGATCATAAGCCCGCTGACTGCGGGCTTTTCCGCTATAGACAGCCGGGTTTCACAATTCTGACACAAAACCCTGTTATAGTGTAGAAAAAGCAGATACAGAAAGGGGATATTGCCATGTGTGACGCATACAGCGGAGAAGAATCCGGAAACCGCCGGATTCCCGATGAAAATAAAACCGAAATGACGCAGACGCCCAACTTTATTATGAGAGATCCGGAGGAGCCGGCGCAGCAGGCCCAGGAGCCGCAGCGGACCGAGCCGGTATACCAGGCTCAGGAGCCGCAGCAGGCAGAACCGGTGCAGCAGGCCCAGGAGCCGCAGCAGGCCCAGCCGCCGTATCCGGCTGCCGCGCCGGTATATCAGGAGCCGCGCCGGAAGAAAAAGAAGTCCGGCGGGTACGGACGGAAAGCGGCGGGTATTGTGGCTGCCGCCCTGCTGTTCGGCGTGGTGGCCGGCGGAACCATGGCCGGCGTCAATATGTTGGCGGACGCGGTTACAGAAGAGACCTATCCCCAGGTGAAGCAGGCGGGCAGCGATTCCGCCGCGGAAGGGAGCCAGGAAGCTCCGGCAGCCGGGGAAACGGAGGCCGCCCAGAAGCCGCTGCCGGTTCCGGCTCTGGATGTGTCTCAGATTGTGGAAGAGGCCATGCCTTCGGTAGTGGCCATCAACAATACCATGCTGTACCAGAGCCGGGACTGGTTTGGATTCAGCCAGACCTATGAAGTGCCCAGCAGCGGCTCCGGCATCATCATCGGGCAGAACGACAAGGAACTGCTCATTGTCACCAACAATCACGTCATCGAGGATTCGGAAGAACTGTCGGTGGTGTTTATCGACGAGACTTCCGCGGACGCGGAGGTCCGGGGAACCAATGAGGAAAATGATCTGGCGGTGATCGCGGTGCCTTTAAGCGGCGTTTCCGAATCCACCTTAAGCCAGATTTCCATAGCCCGCATGGGCAATTCCGATGAACTGAAGGTGGGCCAGGGCGTAGTGGCCATCGGCAACGCTCTGGGATACGGCCAGTCGGTAACGGTGGGCTATGTCAGCGCCCTGAACCGGGAAGTGACCACCGACGGCGCCACCACCCGGAACCTGCTGCAGACCGACGCGGCCATCAACCCCGGCAACAGCGGCGGTGCGCTGCTGAATATGCAGGGAGAGGTGATCGGCATCAACGCGGCCAAGTATTCTTCCACCGATGTGGAAGGCATGGGCTACGCCATTCCGGTTTCCGAGGTGCAGGACATCATCGATTCCCTGATGACCATGCGCAGCGAGACGGTGGACGAGGATGAACAGGGCTATCTGGGCATCCAGGGCCTGACGGTGGACAGCAGCATGGTCAGCCAGCTGGGCATGCCCGGCGGCGTCTTCGTGTACGGTATCATCGAGGATGGGGCGGCGTCCCGTTCCGATCTGCGCGCCAAGGATATCATCACCAAGTTTGACGGCTACAGTGTCCGCACCATGGAAGACCTGCAGAATCTGCTGCAGCGCTATCGCCAGGGCGAGACGGTGGAACTGACGGTGCAGCGCCTGGAAAACGGCGAGTACACCGAAAAGACGGTTTCCATCGTCCTGGGCGCCAAGGCGGAAGTGGGACAGGGCACGGAAGCCGCGGAATAGACAAAGGAGTATGGGAGTGAACGAAAAGGACACAAACGGCTCCGGCTCCGGAAACGGGCCGGAGGACAAATATGAGAAGATCTGTTACCTGTGCCGCAGGCCGGAGAGCAAAGCAGGCCCTATGATTACTATGCCCGGCGGCATGTGCCTCTGCCGGGACTGCCTGCAGAACGGAGTCAATTCCATTGCTTCCGGGGACATGCGCTGGCCCGGCGGCCTGGAGGGACTGAACTTCATGAACCTGGGGGAAGAGAAGGTTCCGCAGAAGCAGCAGATCAAAAAGAAGGAACAGACGCCGGCGCCGGACTGGCATCAGGTGCCGCCGCCCCACAAGATCAAAGCCCAGCTGGACCAGTACGTCATCGGCCAGGAAAAGGCCAAGAAGGTGATTTCCGTAGCGGTGTACAATCACTACAAGCGGATTTCCGACGCGGCGGCCGCGGATGAGGACGTACGGATTGAAAAGTCCAACATTCTGCTGATCGGTCCTACGGGAAGCGGCAAGACCTATCTGGTCCGCACCCTGGCCCGGCTGCTGGACGTGCCGCTGGCCATTGCCGACGCCACGTCTCTGACGGAGGCCGGCTACATCGGCGACGACATCGAAAGCGTGGTGTCCAAGCTTCTGCTGGCGGCGGACAACGACGTGGAGCGGGCGCAGCGGGGCATTATCTTTATCGACGAGATCGACAAAATCGCCAAGAAAAAGGAGACCACCACCCGGGATGTCAGCGGCGAATCGGTACAGCAGGAGCTGCTGAAGCTGCTGGAAGGCAGCCAGGTGGAGGTGCCGGTGGGCACTGGACAGAAAAATGCCCTTACGCCTATGGCCACGGTGAATACGGACAACATCCTGTTTATCTGCGGAGGCGCGTTCCCGGATCTGGAAGGAATTATCAAAGAACGGCTGAGTCGGAAATCCTCCATGGGGTTCCAGTCCCAGCTGCGGGATGCCTTTGACGAGGATCCCGATCTGCTTTCCCGGGTGACCACCGAGGACCTGAGGGCCTTCGGCATGATACCGGAGTTCCTGGGCCGGATGCCGGTGGTGGTGGCTTTCCAGAAACTGACGGAAGCTATGCTGGTGGACATCCTCCAGAAGCCCAAAAACGCCATTGTCAAACAGTATGTGAAGCTGCTGGCCATGGACGAGGTGAAGCTGGTCTTTGAGGAAGGGGCACTGCAGTGGATCGCCAGGGAAGCGGCGGCGCGGGAGACGGGAGCCCGGGCCCTGCGGGCGATTATGGAAGAATTTATGCTGGATATCATGTATGAGGTGCCCAAGGATCCAGGCATCGGCACCGTGGTAATCACCCGGAATTACCTGGAAAAAAAGGGCGGTCCCCGGATTGAGATGCGGGGCTAGACCGTCAGGGTCAGAAACGACTGGTATAGATCCAGCGTACCGTACCCCCACTCCCGGTTGGGATAGGAATAAGAAGAATTTCGCGCAGCGCCGCGGGCCAGCAGGGCCTTGACGGCGCTGTTGTTCATTCCCGGGTAATTGCCTTTGACATATCCCCAGGAGTACAGGTCGGCGACGGCTCCCGCCGCGTGGGCGGCAGCCACGGAAGAACCGGTCATGCGGGTCATGGGATATTCTCCCGGGACCGAGGAGACGCCGGGGCCATATACGTCCACCCCCGGGGCCGCCAGGTCCGGCTTGACGCGGCCATCCCGGGTATAGCCGCGGCTGGAGTGGATGTAGAGGCTGCCGTCCCCGTGGTTGCAGGTGCTGACGGTAATGGGAAAATCCGCGTTTCCCGGACCGGTGATGGTGGTGTAAGGATCGGCCTTGAGAAAGACGGTTTCATCGGAAAGAAATCCATGGATGGGCAGCCAGATGTGGAAAAAGCCGCCGATGGCAACGCCGGCGTGGACCCGTATTTTCCAGATGCCGGCAGAGGGAGAGGCAAACCGCAGGGCGGCCAGGTACCCGCCGCGGGGACCGAGGGAGGGAAAATAGGACAGGGTGATGACCGTGCCTTCCAGGGGAAAGCGGACTTCCCGGTTTTCACCGGGGGTCAGAGAGATCTGTCCCGTTTCCTGTCCGGCAGGGGAAAGAAAGCTGACGGTGTACACGTCGGGAAAGTCAGCCCACAGTTCGGCGATAAATCCCCGTTCCCCTTCGCCGACCCGCAGTTCCGCTTCTTCATAGGCCTGATCCGGCCGGATCTGTCCCATGAAATGGTGGCGGAACCCGGCCTCGTTGCCGGCGGCGCATACGGCGGTGACGCCGACAAAGGTCTGGAGGCGGTTCAGCACCTGGCTCAGGGGCGAATCGCCGCCGTGGCCGCCCTGGTTGGTGCCCAGTCCCAGGCACAGTACCAGAGGCATGCGGAACCGGTAGGCTAGCAGCACCAGGTATGTGACTCCCATCAGGATGTCGTTCTCCTGATAGGCTTCGGCGGAATCGGGAATCTGATAGTAGTCCCGCAGCCAGGTTTTGGCCGGCTTCAGGCGGACGACGCCCAGAGAACAGCCGGGGGCGGCGCCCGTAAAATCTCCGGTGTTTCTGCCGGCGGCGATGCCGGCCAGAAAGGTGCCGTGGCCGGACAGGTCCCGGGAAGGGATTTGCCGGAAGGGGTCGCCGCTCTGCAGCGCTTCGTTGATGGCGGACTCCCCGAACTCCGCTCCGTACAGAAAGGCATAGGAGGCTTCGCGGGTGCCTTCCATGGAAAATCCGCCGCCTTCCAGGGTCTGGTCCCACAGGCCCAGAATCCGGGTGGAACCGTCTTCCCGGCGAAACAGCGGATTGGTGTAGTCGATGCCGGTGTCGATCAGCCCCAGCAGCACCCCTTCGCCGTCGGCCTGGAGAACCGGCTGGCGCAGCACGGCGGCGATGCCGGATTGTTCCATGCTGGTGGTATCCAAAAGCCCGTAGAGGGAGGGGATGGCGGTATAGGGAATCCCGGCGGAACCGGAAAGACGCTCCAGCGGAAGGTGGAGCACCGCGTATTCTTCGTTGACATAGCTGATACAGCCTGTCTCAAACATCCGGGCCAGCTGTTCCGGCCCGTAGCCGGTGTGGCGCACCAGCAGGTCCGCGGCGGATTCGTCCGACGGGCGCAGGTCGCATGACTGCATAAAAATCCTCCTTTCCGGCATTTGGAATCCGGACAGCCTTGAAAAGGAAAAAGCCATATGGTAAGATGAAACAAATGGATGAAGAACATAAGGGGGCGAGCACACATGAAACAGAAAACCGTTTCGCCGGCAGGCAGCCGGACGGCGCCGTGGCTGGTGCTTGCGGCTGCGGCCGGCCTGCTGGACCAGGCCGCGAAGGACACCGTTGAGCGCATGGGAGACGACCAGTTTCCCCAGGAGCCGGAGTGTCTGAAAGGCCGGGTGAAGCTGCATAAAAATCACAACGACGGCCTTCCCTTCGGGGCGTTCCGGCAGTATCCGGAACTGGTACGGCAGGTGCCGCTCGCGGCCTTCTGGGCGGCCTTCGGCGTTTTCGCCTGGCTGGCTCCGAAGCGGGGCCATCTGGCGGAGAAAGCGGGGCTGGCCCTGGTGCTGGGCGGCGGAGGCAGCAACCTCTACGACCGCCTGGTCCGCGGGTATGTGGTGGACTATTTCAGCATCCAGAAAGGCCGCCTGAAAAAGGTGGTGCTGAATCTGGGCGACTGCTGCGTCCTGGCAGGGGTGCTGATTCTGCTGGCCTCCCAGATTGCCGACGCCATCCGGGGAAACCGCTGAAGCCCGGCTTCAGCTGAGGACGCCGCCCAGGATGCCGCCGCCGGCGCAGAGGGAAAAGACGGTGGCCAGCTGGACCGGCTCCGGGTTCAGCCCCTGGCCCAGCGCCATGGATACGGCAAGCAGCACCAGAAAGTACAGAAGCCCGGCCAGAAAGCCGCAGAAAAACCGCTGCCGCTTGAAGCCTCTTCCGGCCAGAAATCCGGCCAGGGCTCCGGACAGGATATAGACCAGGGTGACGCACACCCGGACCTGGCTTTCTTTCAGACGGAAGCGGTACAGCGCCAGCGAGATAAGAAGCAGAAGCAGTCCGGACAGCAGGTAGGAAAACAGAAGGGAACGCAGATAGATTCTGGGAGCGGAATGTTCCATACGGTTCCTCCGGTAACGGATTTGCTTTTAATATATTCGCCGGGACGCCGGGTTAGTACCGGCGGGCGGACAAAAAGGCGGCGCTTTGCTCCGCAAAAAACTTGCGCAAGCGGAGCGGGCGTGCTATAATAAAACGGATATTGTACAATGAAACGCAGAGGAGGATGAGAACATGAACAAAGTGAAAACGCTCAACAGCAATACGCTGAAAGATACCATGAAGAAGGGCGGATGCGGCGAGTGCCAGACTTCCTGCCAGTCCGCGTGCAAGACTTCCTGCACGGTAGGCAACCAGAGCTGCGAGAACCCCAACCGCTGAAACCGGGCGTACAGCTGAAAACGGCAGATAAACCAGGCCCCTACGGTCCTTGCGATTGTAGGGGCGGCTTTATGTGCCTGTACCAAGTGTAAGAAGGAGATAAACCGTGATTCATCAATATAAAAACAACGGATATGATATCGTCATGGACGTCAACAGCGGAGCGGTGCACGTGGTGGAAGACGTGGTGTACGACGCCATTGCCTTTCTGGCGGAGCGGCTGCCGGAGATGGAAGAGCCGGCGCCCATACCGGAAGCCCTGGTCCGGGAGACGAAGGAGGCGCTGGCCGCTTCCTATTCTCAGGAGGACATCCGGGAAGCCATGGAGGACGTCCAGGAACTGATCGATACGGAGCAGCTGTTTACCAAAGACGTCTACCAGGACTTCGTCATGGATTTTAAGAAGAGAAAGACGGTGGTGAAGGCCCTCTGCCTCCACATCGCCCACGACTGCAACCTGGCCTGCCGCTACTGCTTCGCGGAAGAGGGAGAATACCACGGACGCCGGGCGCTGATGAGCTTTGAGGTGGGCAAAAAAGCCCTGGACTTCCTCATCGCCAACTCCGGAAACCGCCGGAACCTGGAAGTGGATTTCTTCGGCGGGGAGCCGCTGATGAACTGGGAAGTGGTCAAGCAGCTGGTGGAATACGGCCGTTCCCAGGAGGAAGCCCACGACAAGAAGTTCCGCTTTACCCTGACTACCAACGGCGTGCTGCTGAATGACGAAATCATGGAATTCTGCAACCGGGAAATGAGCAACGTGGTCATGAGCCTGGACGGACGCAAAGAGGTCAACGACCGGATGCGTCCCTTCCGGAAGGGAGCCGGCAGCTACGACCTGATTGTGCCCAAGTTCCAGAAGTTCGCCGAGAGCCGGGGACAGATGAACTACTACGTGCGGGGCACCTTCACCCATTACAACCTGGACTTTTCCAAAGATGTGCTGCATTTCGCGGACCTGGGCTTCAAGCAGATGTCCATCGAGCCGGTGGTGGCGGCTCCCGACGAGCCTTACGCCATAAAAGAAGAGGACCTGCCGCAGATTCTGGAAGAGTACGACAAGCTGGCGGTGGAATACGTGAAGCGGAAAAAAGAAGGCAGAGGCTTTAATTTCTTCCACTTCATGCTGGATTTAAACCAGGGGCCCTGCGTGGCCAAGCGGCTGTCCGGCTGCGGTTCCGGCACGGAATACCTGGCTGTGACGCCCTGGGGCGATCTGTATCCCTGCCATCAGTTTGTGGGACAGGAGGGCTTTCTGCTGGGCAATGTAGACGAAGGCATTACCAACACGGAAGTCCGCGACGAGTTTAAGATGTGCAACGTTTACGCCAAGGAGAAGTGCAGAAACTGCTTCGCCAGATTTTACTGCAGCGGCGGATGCGCCGCCAATTCCTACAATTTCCACGGTTCCATTACCGACGCCTATGACATTGGCTGCGAGATGCAGAAAAAACGCATCGAGTGCTCCATTATGATCAAAGCGGCGCTGCAGGACTGAACCGGAAAGGAGAACAGAGATGAAAAGCCAACGTGGGAAAGGGCTTCTGGGCCTTTTCGCCATCCTGATCTGCCTGGCCGTCTGCGGATTTTTCGGCTATGACACCATGGATGACATCAAACTGGGACTGGACCTGGCGGGAGGCGTCAGCATCACCTATCAGGCCAAAGAGGAAAATCCTTCTGCCGAAGACATGTCGGATACCATTTACAAGCTGCAGCAGAGGGTGCAGAACTACAGTACGGAGGCGGAGGTCTACCAGGAGGGAGACAACCGCATCAACGTGGACATTCCCGGCGTATCCGACGCCAACGCCATACTGGAGGAACTGGGAAAGCCCGGTTCCCTGGTTTTCACCGATGAAGAAGGCAATGTGATTCTTACGGGAGACCAGGTGGCCAGCGCCAAGGCCGGCATTGTGGACAACAACGGCCAGCAGGAGTTTGTGGTGAGCCTGTCCTTTACAGAGGACGGCGCCGTGGATTTCGCGGAGGCGACGTCGGCCAACGTGGGAAAACATATCGCCATTATCTACGACGGCGAGCTGTACTCCTATCCGGTGGTCAACCAGGCCATTACCGGCGGAGAGTGCAGCATTGAAGGCATGGGAAGCTATGAGGAGGCGGAGAACCTGGCGGCGACCATCCGCATTGGTTCGCTGTCTCTGGAACTGGAAGAGCTGCGCTCCAACGTGGTGGGAGCCAAGCTGGGCCAGGAGGCTATAAACACCAGCCTGCAGGCGGCGCTGATCGGCTTGCAAACGGCCACTTTCTGCGGCCAGCAGGGCCGCATTTCCCGGCCAGTCAGGGCCATATTAAGCGGCCAGTTTTAGAGATAGGCAGGGCAGAGAGGGTTCCGCCCTGCTAATCAGTAGTGATCGT
>CALWIA010000021.1 GCA_944380605.1 uncultured Lachnospiraceae bacterium
AGCCAAGTCGGGAAGGGATAAACGCTGAAGGCATCTAAGCGTGAAGCCCCCCTCAAGATGAGATATCCCAAACGAAAGGAGTAAGACCCCTTGAAGACGACGAGGTAGATAGGCAGGAGGTGGAAGCGCAGTAATGCGTGGAGCTGACCTGTACTAATCGGTCGAGGGCTTGACCAGAAGGTCTTTGGAAGGATGAATCGGTAGAAGTTTTGTGTGTGCGGTTTTGAGGGTACATGTAAGGCCCGGTGGCTCAGCTGGTTAGAGCGCCGCCCTGTCACGGCGGAGGTCGTGGGTTCGAACCCCATCCGGGTCGCTGAAAATTTTATATTTTCTTGGGATCTTAGCTCAGCTGGGAGAGCATCTGCCTTACAAGCAGAGGGTCACAGGTTCGAGCCCTGTAGGTCCCATTCCTTGTTTCCGTATTCGGTGGAGATGCCGATGTGGCTCAATGGCAGAGCAGCTGATTTGTAATCAGCAGGTTATCGGTTCGAGTCCGATCATCGGCTTGGAATAAAAATTATGGGGGAATTCCCGAGTGGCCAAAGGGGGCAGACTGTAAATCTGTTAGCTGTGCTTTCAGTGGTTCGAATCCACTTTCCCCCACTCGCATGAAAAGGTTGCAAAACAACGCCTTTTGATGCATAATATAATTAAATATCGCGGGGTGGAGCAGTCTGGAAGCTCGTCGGGCTCATAACCCGAAGGTCGTAGGTTCAAATCCTACTCCCGCAATTTTGCGTGTTTCCCGAAAGGGAGAACGTATAAGATATGTGCCTTGGTAGCTCAGTTGGTAGAGCAGAGGACTGAAAATCCTCGTGTCACTGGTTCGATTCCGGTCCAAGGCATATCTTTTGTATAGAAATGCGCAAAAAGGGCGTGTAGCTCAGGCGGTAGAGCACTTGACTTTTAATCAAGTTGTCCGGGGTTCGAATCCCCGCACGCTCAGTATTGTAAAGGCTGACAGCATATTGCGGTCAGTCTTTTGTTTTTTTAAACATGCCGCGGCTTAAATTTCACAGAAATGGCCTTGAAACGTATGGAAATCAAAAAAAGACTGTGCTATACTGAATTCGGATGTGGTCAAAAAATGTGAAACAGGATTAGTGGGCGCAATGAAACCGAAGGATACATTTTTTCAGAAAAAGCATGGAAAAGGACAGGTGCCTGCGAAAGAAACCCAGATCATTACGCTGATTTTATTTCTGGCGTTTTTTGTGCTGACATTTGCGGGGGCAGGCAGTTTCCTGATCGTGTCTTTGACGGGGTTGTTTTTATGCTGCATAGGACTGATGCAGTCTTCCGTCAGAGTGGATCTGTGGATGCTGCTCTTTTTGCTGCTTTATAACGGGATCAGTTTTTTGTCCGGATACCGGATTTACGGCAATACGCTGGAGGGACTGGCTTCGACCCAGTCTATTTTTCCGGTGGTGTATCTTTTGAAAGCGTACCTGGACGGCAGGGAAAGAGTTTTGCTGAAACGGCTGTGCGCGGTCTGGGTAGGCATTATGGGAGCGGCCGGAATCGGACAGTTTGTCTGGGAAGCCTGTTTCGGTTCGGCGTCCAGACTTTCCGGTCTGATGGGAAACCCCAACGCTATGGGCGCCATGCTGGCGCTGGGCTGGTTTGCTCTGCGCAGCTGTCAGTTGGATTTGAAAGAAAATGAGAGATTTCTGCGGCGGTGCCTGGGCGGACTGGAATGCATCGTGCTGGCATCTCTGGCGCTGACTTTATCGGTGGGAGCTTTTGGCGCGCTGGGAATCGGTGTAATTGCCGCCCATATATATGGGAAGGAAACGTTTTCTTCTTTGATGGCCAATGCGGCGGAGCTTGTGTTTGCCGTTGGCAGCGGCGTGCTCCTTTATATGGCGGGAGATACGGCCGGTCAGCCGTGGCTGTGTCTGGTTCTCTGTCTTTACATTCTGGCGGAAGCCTGGTACTGGAACGAGTTCCGGCGTTTTTTGAAGGACTGCCGATGGGCTTGCGTCCTGCTTTGTCTGGCCGGCATCTGCGGAGCGGCGGTTTTGATTTTTTTAAGACCCAACGCGTCGGCTACCTTCGCGGAACGGCTGGCAATGATACGCAATGGAATCGGCTATCTGACGGTGAGTCCCCTGCTGGGGCTGGGGCCTTACCAGTGGCGGCTTCTGAATATGCAGGACGGGGATTTGTACTTTAATACATGGCACATCCACAATATTTTTGTGCATGTGGGAGTGGAACTGGGATGGATCGCGGCGGCTATGCTGATCGCGGCGGCGGTCCGCCACATCCGGAAAAGGGAAGACAAGGCGCAGCGGGGAGCGTTTTTTGCCGCGCTTATACACAACTTGTTTGACACCAGCTTTTTCTATATAGCTACTGTGCCTTTTCTTATAATGCTTTCATCTTACGATGAAAGAAAAGAGCGTGTTCTCGGAGGAGCCGCTGCAAAGTGCGTGTTCGGCATTTTTGCGGCGCTGTTTGGCTGGAATACGCTGCAATGTTTTTAATATAAGGAGGTGAATCAGAGGGATGGATCCGCCAAAGGATCGCAAAGAGGGAGAGACCTCCCATCTCGGCGCCATTGTGCTGCTGGTCATGTTTGGCATCCTGGCGGCGCTTGTCTGCGGGGAAACCTGGCGGGCGTTAAAGGCGCTTCCGCCTTATGTGGGAAGAACGCTGACGGAAGAAGAGACAGCCGAGGTC
The DNA here is from genome assembly GCA_944380605.1 of uncultured Lachnospiraceae bacterium. GTDB lineage: Bacteria > Bacillota > Clostridia > Lachnospirales > Lachnospiraceae > UBA3402. The sequence goes on from CALWIA010000021.1 coordinate 2,686, forward strand.
ATTGCGGGAAACAGCCCGCTGACTTCCTATGTATACCTGTCTCCCAACGCGGATTTTCCAAGGAACGCAAAGATCAGCAAAATTACCATTCATCATATGGCGGGACAGCTTACGCTGGAAGAACTGGGAGCGTCTTTCGCGAAACGGGACCGGAACGCTTCTTCGAATTACGGGATTGACAGCAGCGGAAAGGTAGGACTTTATGTAGAAGAGGCAAATCGGTCGTGGGCCAGCTCCAATGCGGAGAACGATCATATGGCAGTGACCATTGAGGTTGCCAACGAGGAAATCGGCGGCAGCTGGAAGGTCAGCGGCGAGGCGTATCAGACGCTTATCGATCTGTGCGCGGATATCTGCCGTCGGAACGGCATAGAGCGGCTGGTCTATACAGGAGGCCCGGATGGGACTCTGACGGTTCACAAAATGTTTGCGGATACCGAATGTCCGGGTCCATATCTGGAAAGCCGAATGGCGGAAATCGCGGACGCGGTCAACGAAAAACTAGAGGATGAAGGAAGTTCATCCTGGTAAAAAGAGAAACAGAAAAAAAAGAAAGAAAGGACAGGATAGAGTATGAAAGCCGTAAAAAAATATGTCTATTATGGCGTCACATGCATGATGCTGTGCCTGACATTCGCGGTAGTGTTTGGGGGGGGGTTTATTGCTAAAGCGGCAGGCGCTTATGGCAGTTATGTAAAGTCTTCGTATGGCCTCATCATTCAGAAAGAGTGGAATGATAATGATAATGTGGCAGGGAACAGACCCGAGGACATTCATGTGGAGATTTGCGTGGCGAGTCCGAACAATGCGGGCAGCCCTGTGAAACAAGAAATTGTATTAGACGAAGGTAATGAATGGAAGTATGAGTTAGAAGAATACTATGAATTCTATCCGAACGGTTTTGAAGAAGATAAGGTGCCAGGTTATAAAACAGAAGGCATACGTGTAACGGATAAAAACGGAAAGACGATTAGCTATAGTGGAAACAATGTTTATCGTGATGATGGGTTTATTTATATAACGTTTACAAATACAGCGGAAGAGCCGGATGATCCTGTGACGGATCCGAGCGATCCAACGGATCCGACGAATCCGACCAATCCGACGGACCCGACCAATCCGACGGACCCTGCGGACCCGACGGATCCGACAGACCCGACGGATCCGACAGACCCGACCGATCCTGCGGACCCGACGGACCCCAGCGACCCGACCGATCCTGCGAACCCGACCGATCCCAGCGACCCGAGTGATCCTGCGGACCCGACGGATCCTGCGGACCCGACGGATCCCAGCGACCCCGGCGATCCTGGAGATCCCGGTAATTCTGGAGATTCCGATGACCCGGATCCTACGCCGAATGGAGGTTCGGACTCTGATTCGGATTCCGACCCGGATCCCGCTCCGGTTTCGGATCCTACGCCGGATTCCGTACAGGAGATAACTCAGGAGCCGGCGCCTGCTTCTGCGGTGCAGCCGGAGACGGCCGCGGATTCCCAGCCGGTACAGAATTCCGTGACAAAACCGGCAACTCTGCCTCAGACGGGACAGAACTGGTGGCCGGTATGGATTTTGAGTATTCTGGGACTGGTTTCTCTGACGGCCGGCATTACGCTTCGCCGGCGTTAAGGCGGAAACCGTCTGTATGGAGATGAAGAACCGAATTTTGATTTATATAGGGCTGCTGCTGCTTGCGGCGGCCCTCTGTCTTGGAGGGTACAACCTGTGGGAGACGCGGCAGGCGGGAATCCGAAGCGCGGAGATTCTGCAGGAAATGCAGGGAGAAACAGAAGAAGCAGCAGAAACGGGGCCGCCGCAAGAGGCGGAGCTGGAAGAAGCGGAACTGCAGGAAGGTGCAGAGCCGCCGGAAGAGACGGAACCGCCGGCAGAGAACGAATCTCCGGCAGAGACCGAGCCTTTGGAGACCACGGAGCCGCTTCCGGAATATATCCGGAATCCGGAGATGGAGATGCCGGAAACGGAGATCGAAGGGAATCTGTATATCGGAACCCTGGAAATTCCGGCGCTGGATGTGGAGATTCCCGTGATGAGTACGTGGAGTTATCCACAGCTGAGAATTGCGCCCTGCCGGTATCAGGGCTCCGCCTATCTGGACAATCTGATTATCTGCGCGCATAATTATGATGTGCATTTCGGCGGCCTGAAGCATCTGGAACCGGGGGACGCGATTGCGTTTACAGACGCGGAAGGGAATGTGTTTTCCTATCAGGTGGAGACGACGGAAATTCTGGAGCCCACGGATATTGAAAAAATGGAGAGCGGCGGATGGGATCTGACCTTGTTTACCTGCACCATTGGCGGGGAATACCGGGTTACCGTCCGGTGTGAAAAAACCGAATAAAAACATGGGAAAGTGCCGTAAAATCACAGATATGGTTTTGCGGTACTTTTTTTGAACCTGTGAGGAGGAATCCGGCTCTTTATATATAGATGCATCGGAAGGAATGAAAGCAATGGATGAAACCATACGAGATTTGGCGGAACGAATGAAAGCCGGCTGTCAGGACGCCTTTGAAGAGATATACAGAAGGGAGGCGCAGCGATTGTACCGTGTCGCTTTTCTGATTTCGGGAAATGCCGCGGACAGCGAGGATATTCTTCAAGAAACCTTTGTGCAGTGTTATCTCCATCGAGGGGAGCTGCGGAGTCCGGAAAGCCTGGGAAAATGGCTGATGATGATTCTGGTACGGACGGCCTGGAAGACCGTGAAGAAGCAGCGAAAACTGGTTTCCATAGAGGAACTGGAGGAACGGGAGGCCGCGGCGGGCGCGGAGGAGCAGCTGTACCGCAGGCAGGAGGAAACCGGGAGCGGCCGGCGGGAGGAAAATCCGCTGGAACGCTGTATCCGGCAGGAGGAACGAGATCAGATGTACGACGCGGTCTGCGGATTGGAGATCAAGATCCGAACCGTGATGATTCTGTATTATTACCAGGAGTTTTCCGTAAAGGATATCGCGAAAATTACGGGTACGCTGGAGGGCACGGTAAAGTCCAGGCTGTACACGGGGCGGAAGCTGCTGAAGCGAAAGTTGGAAAAGACGGGATTTTTCAATATGGATACAGGGAGGGTTCACGGATGAGGCAAGAGGAAGAAACCCTGAGGGATCAGGAATGGAAAGATTTTTTTAAGGTTTCCGCGGATTCGGTATCCTTGGATGAGGAGAAAAAAGAGAGGATCTTTGCGGAGGTACAGAAACGGATACAGGAAAGGAGTCAGAATATGTATAAAATAAAGAAGAAAAAGACGATGTTTGTCGCGGCGGCGGCAGCGGCGGTTATGCTGGGGACCATTACGGCAGTGGGAGCAGGCACGGTGGAAGGGCTGTTTACTTCGATTCGCACGGACCAGGTGGATTACCGTTCCGGCAAAGAGATGAAAGCCGCAGAGCGCGTCATGGGAGCGGTGCCGAAGGCGCCGGATCAGTTTTCCAACGGCCTGGAATTTCAGGCGGGATATCTGACCTCCGTCAACGGCGCCGACGAATCCGGCACGATCGTGGAGTCGTATCCGGGCATCTCTGTTTCTTATGGGGAAGACGTCAGCCTGTTTATTGAAAAGGTGCCGGATTCCATGAAGCAGGAGAAACGGGATGCGGACGCGGCGGCGGAATACAAGGGAATCCAGCTGGAGCTGACGGCGGATCCGTATCTGTTTCTGCCTCCGGACGCGGAACCTTCCGCGGAAGATCAGAAGCTGGAGCAGGAAGGAAAGCTGTATATCAGCTATGGAACCGACGAGGAAGTGCATGAGATGTACCAGATGGTTTCCTGGGAAGAGGATGGCCTGTCCTATATGCTTTCCACCTTCAGCGATGCGTACGGGTTTGAGGATCTGATTCAGATGGCGCAGGAGGTTATCGACACAGAGACGGAGTAAACAGGAAACACCAGACAGAAGAAAGCGAAAGAGACAAAAGAGGCTGCCCGCGGATGCGGACGGCCTCTTTTTTGTGCGTTACTGCAGGTCCTGGATGACAGCGAGGATATGTCTGCGCTTTTCTTTGCTGAGGGAGGACAGTTTGTCAATGGCTTCGGTAAGTTCTAAATCGGGAGAAACATTGAAATCAAAGAATTCTTTTGGGGTAATCCCCAAATACTCGCATATGTAAAAAAATACAGACATGGAGGGAAGCATTTTCTTGCTTTCGATTCGGTTGATGTAGGATTCACTTTGGCCCAGGGAGAGACTCATATCTCTGGCGGATACGCCTTTTTGCAGTCGGAGTTGGGTTAAACGTTCGCAAAACTGATCTTCCAGCATAATAAGTTACCTCCGTACGCTTATTGTAAATCATAGGCATAACGGAAATATGTATTTTGAATTTCTATTTCGTGTTGACTTTATAAATTTTAAGTTTATAATTTTAATTAAATGGTTATAATTACGTGATTTTTGTATTTTGATGAAAGCGGGGATATGGAGCATGAATATTTCGATTGCCCTTGCGGATTCCAGCAAAACGTATGTGGAGCGTCTTTCTGAGGGTCTGCAGCAGTACGATGAACTGGCGATACATGTCTATACCAGCGAGCGGACGTTACGGGAAGCTATGGAGAAGACCCGGTTTGACGTGGTGCTGTTTGATCCGGATCTTTCGGAGGAGACGCTGTCGTTTCCGGGGGTAAAGCTCCCTGTCTGCCTGTACAGCGATGAATCCGGCAATATGGAGCGCTACGCGGAGTTTGCCAAGGTGCAGAAATACCAGCGCATCAGCCATATTTATAAAGAAATCATCCGGGAGTACGCGGATAAGGCCGGCTATACGGTGCATGCGGACCGCTCCGGCAATACGGAAATGATCGTGTTCTATTCGCCGGCAGGAGGCGCCGGCAAGACTACGGCGGCGCTGGCGGCCGCCAGCCAGCTGGCTGCCCAGGGCAGCAAGGTACTGTTTGTCAGCCTGGAGCAGCTGAACAGTTCGTTCTGCGTCCATCCCAAAAAGGAGGATGGCCTGATTGCCTTGATCGAGTCGTCCAAAGACGCCGGCGTGAATTTTGAACTGAAGCTGAAAAGTGTGGCCAAGCAGGGCATGAACGGCGTCTATTATATAGAAGGTTTTGACCGGCTGGCGGATTATGACGCGGTGTCGGAAGAAGAGGCCAAGACGGTGCTGCAGAACATCCGGAAGTGCGGAATCTGCGATTTTCTGATTGTGGATATGGAAAGCGGCCTGAATCCGGTGAACCGGATGGTGATACAGATGGCGGACCGGGTGATGATTGTGGAAAAACCGGGAGAACTGCCGGCGGAGAAGATGCGGCTGTTTGCGGGACAGGCATTTGCCAATGAGCACCAGCAAAAAATGGCGCTGATCTGCAATTTCGCGGAGAGCAATTCCCGGTTCAGCAGAGCGCTGGATGTGCCTGCCGCCGGAATGATTCACAATTACGGCAATCTTCCGCTGAAGCAGGTGATCGACGCCATCCGGAAAAACGGCGAGATCGACGCGGATATCATGCGGAAGGGCAGGAAGTAATACATAAGACGGGGACAGGGTATGGCAAAAAATTATTTTATGGAAGAAGTCTCGGTTCTGAAGCAGGCGGTGCAGGAGGCCAGCCGGATCCGGGAGTACACCAAGGAAGAAATGAGCCGGCTGGTGGATCAGAAGATCGAGGAGAGAATCCAGTGGGCCAGAGGAAATCAGCCGGAGCTGTACTGGTATTACCAGAACCTTTCCTTTAAAGAAAGAGGAACGCTGCGGTATACCATTACGGAATCGGTGGAAGGCCTGGGTATCCTGGGAAAGATCATCATGGATCCGGATATTACGGAGGTCATGATCAACGGGTACGACACGATTTTTGTGGAAAAAAGCGGCAAGCTGACGCGGCTGGACGAGCATTTTGAAAACAACGAAGACCTGATCCGCATTGTGCAGCGGTTTGTCAGCGGCATGGACCGTACGGTAGACGCCAGCAATCCCATTGTGGACGCCCGTCTGGAAGACGGCTCCCGTGTGCACGTGGTGTTTCCGCCGGTGGCCCTGGACGGGGCCACGGTGACCATCCGCCGGTTTTCCAAGAATCCCATGACCATTGAAAAACTGCTGGAGTACAAGTCCATTACGCCGGAGGTGGCGGATTTTCTGGAAAAGGTGGTTTCTTCCCGGCACAACGTGTTTGTCTGCGGCGGTACCGGCAGCGGAAAGACCACGTTCTTGAACGCGATTTCCAATTTTATACGGCCCTGGGAGCGTGTGATTACCATCGAGGACTCGGCGGAACTGCAGATCAAGAACATTCCCAATATTGTCCGTATGGAGACCCGGAAGGCCAATTCCAGAGAGGCCAACGAGATCACCATCCGGGATCTGATCAAGGCTTCGCTGCGAATGCGGCCGGACCGGATCATCGTCGGCGAGGTCCGGGGCGAGGAAGCCCTGGATATGCTGCAGGCCATGAATACCGGCCACGACGGCAGCCTTTCCACCGGCCACGCCAATTCGCCGGAAGGTATGCTGAGCCGTCTGGAAACCATGGTGCTGACAGGCAGCGCGGATCTGCCGCTGGAGGCCATCCGCCAGCAGATCGCGTCGGCGGTGGACTATATCATCCATCTGTCCAGACTTCGGGATTTTTCCAGAAAGTGTATGGAAATTACGGAAGTGGTGGGGTATGAAAACGGCAGGATTCTGCTGAATCCCATTTACAAGTTCCAGGAGGATGAATACAGCACGTTAACGAAGGTATCCGGTTCCCTGGTGCGGACGGAAAATCCCATTATTCACCAGGATAAATTTATTCTGGCAGGCATTTACGACTATCTGGAGGATGGAAATGGCAGAGGAAAGCAGAGAAAAGGTCAGGATTAAATATTACGAATGCAATATGACGAAGCAGGAGCACCTGCTTGCGTATCTGGCGTTCGCGGCGGCCATTGGAGTGATTCTGTTCATCTATTATCACGTGTGGATCGTCTCCATTGCCGGCGGCCTTCTCATTGCCATCGCGCAGGAGAAGAACTATTCCAAGTCCGTGATCCGGAAACGGCAGGGAAAGCTTCGGATGCAGTTCAAGGAATTTCTGGAAATTATCTCCATTTCCGTCAGCGGGGGCAGCGGCCGTTCCATGGAAAACGCGGTGGCGGACTCTCTGCGGGAGCTGCAGATGATCTACAACAAGGATTCGGACATCGTCCGGGAGATCGGGCTGATCGTGACGGACTACCGGCAGGCAGGTATCCCCATGTCCCGGGGATTCGCGGAGCTGGGGGAGCGCAGCGAGATCGACGATATTGTCAGCTTCGCGGCTATTTACAAAACCATAGAAGGCAAGACCAGCGATTTCGGCTACATCATTTCCCAGACCAGGGACATTATCAAGGACAAGTCGGAAATTACCATGGAAATCGAAACCAGCATTACCTCCGCCAAGTCGGAGACCTATATGATGCTGGTGCTGCCGCTGGTTTTAGTGGTGGTGATGTCGGTTATGGGAAGCGGTTTTCTGGACTCCCTGTTTACCACGGCGCTGGGAAGAGGGGCGGCTACTGTGGGCGTGATCTGCACCTTTGTTTCCTATGTGCTGGCGTCCAGGGCGGCTGAGATTCAGGTATAAACAGGCGGAGGGAAGACGATGATCGCAGTGGTTTTGATGGCGCTGTTTACGGTAAGCGCCGTATTTTTCCTGATAGAGAGCGGCAGATGCAGCCGCACGGCGGCGGCGGAGATCGTGCTGTCCAGGGTGTGGACCAGCCGGTTCGCCAGACAGACGCTGGAGGAAAAGCGGGACGCTTTTGTGGAAGCGTATAAAAAATATCAGAGCGTCAGTGAAAAGAAGGCAAAAAAGACGCTGAAAGAGTGGCAGAAGCAGATCGACGCCTATAAGAAGGCGGAAGAGGCGTATCTGTCGGGAAAGACGTTTTCGGTGCTGGACATGGTGCCCCTGTTTGGCTACCAGCTGATGACGGAGTTAAAGATCAACGCGGACAGCGATCTGCTGCGGAAGCTGGCGGGCAGCTGTGAGCACACCGGATATATTGAGCTGGAACGGGGACAGGAAACCGGCGGAAAGCGCAATTCCTACGTCTATGCCTGGTATCTGCTGGCGTCGCTGTTTTCGTTTCTGTACGTGGGCGTCATGCTCTGCTGCTTTGTGGGAACGCTGGTCATGGCGGCGGGAAACAGCGGCCTTATGGGCGTGGCGATGCCTATGGCGGTGGGCCTGGCGGGTCCGGCGCTGTACGGCTATATCCCCTATGACAACCTGCGGGTGAAGGCGCAGCAGCGGCAGGAGGAAATCGACCGGGATTTTCCCAACGCCATTTCCAAAATCGTGCTGCTGGTCATGGCGGGCATGAACATTACGAAGGCGCTGGAAGAGACGGCGGCCAGCGACGACTCCCTGATTTACCGGGAACTGCGGCTGGTGATCAAGGAGATGAACCAGGGCTCCACGGTGCAGCAGGCCTTTATCCGTCTGCAGTGCCGGTGCAGCAATAAATTTCTGGACAAAATGGTGTCCATTGTAACCAAGAGCTATGTGTCGGGCAACGCCAACCTGGCGGCTGACCTGAAAGTGATCAACGACGAGTGCTGGCTGGACAAAAAGCACCAGGCCAGACGTATGGGAGAGTCGGTGCAGAACCGGCTGTTTGTGCCCACGATGCTGATGTTTGTGGGAATTCTGGTTGTGATTGTCGTACCTGCCATGGCCGGCTTCAGTTTTTAGAGACCGGTTCCGGCGGGATGATAATAGAAAAATTTTCAGGAGGAAAGAGTCATGGAATATCTGGACAATCTGTACATGCAGGGGCTTCTGCTTGCCGCGAAAGGCCGCGACAAGGCAAAAGATTTTCTTGCCTCGCAGGATGGAGTATCCAATGTGGTAGCGACCATCATCATTTTGCTGATTGTAGTGCTTCTGATCGGCGTGTTCTGGGATAGACTGCAGGAGTGGCTGAGCGGAATCATGGATCAGATCTTTGGTTCGTCGTTTACCGCAGACGGACTGTAAACCGCTTTTTGCGGCAGGAAATGAAGCAGGGAATGAGGGACAAGACAGATGCACAACGGAAGGTTTTGGAAAACAGGAAAGAAACAGGAAGGCGGATATGTGGAAGTGGAAGCGGCCATTATCCTGCCGCTGGGGATCCTTAGCGTTCTGATGCTTCTGTATCTGTCCCTCTTTCTGTTTCAGAGGGCCAACCTGCAGGCATGCCTGGAGACGGCCCTGGTGTATTACAAAAATACGGTGACGGACACCTATGTCAGCAAAAATGAAGAAGTGGAGTATTTGCTGGAGGAAGGCAGCTATATGGGCGCCGGCAATTCCTACAGCGTGTCCGGGCCGCTGAGCCCCTACCGGGGGATATTCAGCGATGGAAATGATCTGAATTCGCAGGAAGCGTTTGAATCCTATTTTTATTCCATTGCCGGCGATATGCTGTTTGACGAGGATCTGGAACTGACCATCGACTACAGCAACTATGTGGTCTTCAAACAGTTTGAGGTGACTGCAGTTCAGAAAGTGGGCGCCCCGGTGGATTTTTCCGCTCTGGGCATTGGGAATGAGTATACGATTTCCGCCACGGCCCGGGTGGCGGTGGTGGATCACGACGGGATTATCCGGGACGCGGACTATGCCATCGATCTTCTGAGCAGGACGAAGCTGGGAGATATGGTAAAGGCGTTTGCGGAGACGGTTTCGCAGGCCTACGACAAGATGAAAGAAATTCTGGACGCATAGGAGAGGGACGGATCTATGAAGTGGCCGGGAAGCGAAAAGAGAGACAAAAAACAAATGAAAATCAGAAAAAAACGGCGGCATGACCGGGGAATTATTACGGTGTTTGCCACCTTAATGATGGTGCCGACGGTGGCGATTACGGGAATCCTGGTGGACGTGTCCCGGCTGAAGCTGTACAGCTCTCAGGCGGTGATGGCGGCGGATTCCTACGGAAGCGCGGTGCTGAGTGAATATGACCATCTGCTGAAGCAGCTGTATGGTCTTTTTTCCGTGACACAGAATGAAGAGGGTTTGGAGGCTCTTCAGACTTATGCGGAATATACGGGCTATTCCTTTAACCCCAATGGAGACGATCAGGGGTTCAGCGGCTTTATGCCGTACGACGACGCGGAACTGGACATCCAGTATGAGAAAGTGGAAGGGGCCAGCCTTTCCAACCCCGATGTGCTGATGACCCAGGTCGGCGATTTTATGCGGTTCCGGATAGTGGAAGAGGTGATGAGCGGAACCGGGATTCTGGACACCCTGGGAGAGTTTGATTCCATGGATTCGGATATGGAAGTTATGGAAAAGCGGACGGAACTGACGGACAGCAGCACGGAGATTCTGGAAGCGATTGACAAATATTACGCGGAACTGAAAAAACTGGCGGCATATCCGAATTACATAGCCGGCCTGAAACAGGCGGCGGAGAGTCTCGCGGGAACGCTGAATGAGACGGTGGACAGCGAAGAGTACGAGCTGTACTACTTCTATAAGCATCACGCCGATGCAATCGAGGCGATTATTACGGAGATAGAGGAAGGAGAGGAAACCAGCGAACCGGAGCCGGAAGAGGAAGAAGAAGACGAAGAGGAGGAAGAAGAACGGCCCTGGGGCGTTTTCGACCTTTCCGATAAAGAGGATATTTATACCAAGTATACCGAATTTGACGTGCACCGGTATGAAGAGAACCTGCTCCGGGAGGTGCAGAACGGAGTGGACGCGGCCAGCAATTTTGACAGCACGCCCATCGACTTCGACAGCGTAAATTCCACCATAAATGAACTGAAAACTTTGGCTCAGAATATTTCCATCACCATTGGAATTCTGGAACAGAAGGTCAATGACCTGGAGGCAAAGCTTCCGGACTGCAGCCCGGAGGTTGCGGAAGGGATCCGCAATGAAATCCGGGAGCTGCAGGATCTTCTGGCCTATAAGGACGAGTTTATGAACACCTGCGCTCTGATCGAGAACCATGGATGCAGAGAACAGAATGAACAGAACCGGACGAACATGGAGACGGTCTCCGAGGCGCTGAGACAGGCGGGGAACGACGTGCTGTCCGGGGAGGCCAGGCCGGACGACAAGGACTGGCCGGAGAGCGTATCTCTGGAATGGTATAATTTCCGGGATGACAAAGGCACGTTTTATCTGGAACTGCAGCAGCTGTGCGAGAGCGGCAGCGGCGGAAAAGGAGACAAGGACAAGGGAGACGAGGAGATCGACAAGGCCAACGCAAGCCAGGAAGAGGCGATGCGGGAGCTGGAAGCCAGCGACGAGAGCACGGACGCCAGGGATATTTCCGAGGAACTGGCGGGACAGCTGAAAAGCGGCGGCAGTACGGAAGAATCGGTGCCGGATCTGACGGACTATTTTTCCGGCGGCCTGTCCTTCAGCGGCCTGTCCCAGGCGGGGGGCAGTCTGCTGAACAAATTTCTGTTGACGACCTATGACTTCGGCATGTTTTCCAGCCGGGTGACCGGCATAGAACCGGAGGAGGAAGACGAAGACGGAGACGAAGGTCCCCAGCTGCCGGCGGCACAGGGGGAAGAAGAGGAGTACGCGGACTACAGCCTGACGGGTATCAAGATGTCCAAAGACGTCAACTACCTGTACGGGGCGGAACTGGAGTACCTGCTGGGAGGCCACAACCAGTCGTCCGCCAATCTGAACAAGAGCCGCAACATCATCTGCGGCGTTCGTCTGACGCTGAACTTTGCTTCTACCTATACGATAAAAGAGGTGAACGATGTCATAAAGGCCATTGCCGAAGCGGCTGCGACGGCTGTCGCAGCATCTGGCGTAGGAGCGGCTGCGGCGCCTCTGGTGCGGATCGCGGTAAGCGGGGCGCTGCGTCTGGCGGCGGCCACCATCGAGACGGCGGCGGACTGGAGCAGCCTGATGGAACGGGAGGACGTGGTGTTTTTTAAACGGAAGCTTGCGGATCTGGAATCGCTGGATAAGTTGAAAGAACTGCTGCCGAATATGAAGACATCAGGAGATTCTAAAAAGAGCAGGCCGATGTTCTCCTATGAGGACTACCTGCATGTGCTGCTGTATTTTCTGGTGGACGACAACACGCTGCTGTCCCGAACGGCTAACCTGATTACCCTGAACGTCAATCAGGCGCAGAACGAAGGAGATACGCTGACGGAACTGGATTTTACCATGGAAGACACCGTTACCGCGGTGAAATCCACCTGCAAGGTGAAGCTGGACTTTGTGATCGTTCCGGACAGCATCGCGGATCTGTTTTATTCCGGCACGGATACCGGGTCGGTGATCGAATCGGTGGAGGACCGGTACTACGGGTATTCGGTGATCCGGGGATATTAAGGAACGGGCAGCCGGGAAAGGCGGCAGAGGAACATGAGGAAAAGAGAAGAGGGCATGATGACGGTGGAGGCGGTGCTGAGCCTGGTTCCGTTTATCATCGCCGTTTTGGGAATTATATCGTTTATCAATATTTTCGCGGTACACAATAAGATTCAGTACGCCCTGTACCAGATGACCAACGAACTGACGTCCTACACGTATTTTTATGAAGCGCTGGGGGTGCGGTCCGCGGATCTGGGGCTGAAGGCCGACATCGACGCGCAGACCCAGCCGCTGGATAATGCCGTCAATGATATTCAGTCCTTTATGGAAAGCATCGGAACGCTGCAGGGGGATGTGAAAAACCTGGGATCGGAGGGTCAGGACCCCGGCAGTGTTGTGGAAAACATAGAACAGACGGGGCAGGATCTGAACAATGCGGTGCAGCAGGGACAGCAGGCGGTTGATTCCGCGGGCAGTCTGCTGCGGGATCCCAAGCAGCTGCTGCGCAGCATCATCTATCTGGGCATCGAACACGGAGAAGCGGCGGCCAAGACCTGGCTTTTGGGAGCGGTCTCCGGCGGTCTGATGCAGGTGTATCTGGACGAGAGTTTTTCCGGGAACAACCCCATGACCGCCGATCAGTATCTGAAGTACTACGGCGTCCGGAACGGCATCTCGGGGCTGGATTTTGGAAGCAGCCAGCTGTTTAACGACGACGACCGGAGCCTGATCGACATTGTGGTGGAATATGACATAGAGGTCTATATCCTGAAGCTGTTTTTAAAGGATCCCACCATCCACGTGGTGCAGCGGTGCACGGCGCCGGCCTGGCTGGATGGGGACGGAGTCACCTATTCCGAGTAGGGAGAGAGAACATGGAACAATACTTGCTGCTGGCTGCGGGGGTTCTTGGCATTCCGCTGGTTTACGCGGGCGCCATGGCCTGGTACAGTCCGGCATTTGAAAAAGAAGAAAACCGGAACCGGAAGCGGTTTCGGAGCCCGGAAGAGATCCTGATCTTTTTGTCGGCGGAGGCGGCGCTGGTCTGCGTCTGGAGACGGGAGGCGGCGCAGGGGGAACCGGCGCTTCTGTACCTGCTTTTGCTGGTCATGCTGGCGGCGATGACGTTTTTCTGCGCGGCGGATCTGTGGGAGCACGTGGTGCCCAATCCGATGCTTCTGCTGCTGGTGCTGGTATTTGTACTGCTGACGGGTATGACGGCGATCCGGGATATGGAGGCGTTTCTCAGGATTCTGCCCTCCATTTTCTTCGGTGAAATCTTCTGCGCCGTTTCGTTCGGCCTAGCGTATCTGCTGAGCCGGGGCAGCATGGGAGCCGGCGATGTGAAGCTGGCGCTGGTTATGGGACTGTATCTGACCGGGGAATACGTGTCGGGCGCGGTGCTGTACGGATGCCTGGCGGCGGCGCTTTTTTCCCTGGTGCAGCTGGCCAGAAAGAAGCTGGGACGCAGAGACAAGATACCATTTGTGCCGTTTTTATATATCGGCCTGATTATACGATACATAGCGGGGTAGGAATTATGGCAAAGAGTAAAAATGTGGTAACAAAGGCCAGAAGCAAGGCGGTGCTGGCGCTGATTCTCATGGGGGCGGCCGGCTGGCTTCTGTCGGCGTACACGGTTCTGACCAGCAATGAACTGCGCCTGCAGGAGGCCATTATCCGGCAGGCGGACGTGCTGCTGCAGGACAAGCTGTATGTGCGGGCGGCGGCGCAGTATCTGACGGCGCTGGACACCTACCATACGGAGCGGAATCTGGAATACGAGACGGAACTGCTAAACATCTACCGGGACGGCGGCATGATGAACGAGTACTACGGCCTGATTGAGGACCGTATCGAAGGCGGCCGGGCGGCCGCAGGCGAATATCTGGCGCTGGCGCAGATGTATGTGGACGGAGAAAGCGCCGGCAGAGCCATACCGGTGCTGCAGCAGGGCATCGAGGCCTATCAGGACGCGGAGATGATCCAGCTGTACGAATCCATCCGCTACGCCTACCGGCCCACTTCTACGGTTTATACGCAGATGGCCATGCCTTCTTCCGACTGGTATATCCCGGTTTACAACGGGACCGCCTGGGGCTATGTGGGGGACAACGGACGGACGCTTCTGGATTTCCAGTATGAGGACGCCAGCTGCTTTGCCGGCAGCTACGCGGCGGTAAAGCTGGACGGCGTCTATACGCTGATTGATAAAAACGGATATTGGAACGCGGTGGACAAAAACGGCCTGGAGGACGTGACCCAGATCGCGGGCAAGCGGATCGTTGGCGTGAAAAACGGAACGTACGGCATCTATACCAATACCTTTACCCCGCTGGGAACCGGAAGCTATGAAAACGCCGTACTCAGCGACAACGGCCTGACGGCGGTGCGTCAGGGCGGCAAATGGGCGGTTCTGGATGAGGAACTGCAGGAGGTGACCGGGTATTCCTTTACGGATATCGCGGTCAACAGCCGGGGGCAGGCCTTTGCCTCCCACTACGCGGCGGCGGCGGATGAGAGCGGGTATTTCCTGATCAATGAAAAAGGAGAGCCCTGTTTTGAAACCCGGTTTGCCGGCATGAAAGGCATGGAAGGCGGCCTGGCGGCGGCTATGGACAGCTCCGGGCTGTGGGGATTTACCAATGAAAAGGGAGAACTGGTGGTGGCGTGCCAGTATGAGGACGCGTTTTCCTTCTCCGACGACCTGGCGGCGGTCAAGTACGCGGGGAAATGGGGATATATCAACCGGTACGGCACCATGGTGATAGAGCCGCAGTTTGCTCAGGCGTTTCCGTTTTTGGAAGGCCGGGCGCTGGTGACGGATGAACTGGGGAACTACCGGATTCTGGAACTGATGTATTACAGCCAGACCAAATAAACAGCAGTGAGAAAAGGGGAGAGACAATGTTGACGGATGTGGTGATTGCGAATAAAAGCTATGCGAAACTGAATCTGGCGGCGGGGGCGGACCTGGATGACATCGCGCTGAAGGTAATCCGGCGGGACTGCCCGGATTTTCTGCTGCCGGTGCGGGCCATGGAGATCGATGGCGAGCTGGAGCTGCAGTATGAACTGCAGGAAGGCATACGGCTGGCGTACCTGCCCAAGGGAATGAAGCGGAAGGATTTTACAGAACGGCTGGTGCACATGCTGAAGCCTTTTAAAGACTGCAGCGACTGGTTTCTGGACTACCACAATTTTGTGCTGGACGAGAACTATATACTGGTCGGCAAAAACGGCCAGCAGGTGAAATATGTCTACGTTCCGGCAGGGGAATATGCCCGTTCCGATGAAGAGATCAAGGAGTTTTTCATCAATATGATCCTGAAGATGGATATTCAGGACGATATGGGATATATGGTAAACCTGCTGCGGATCATCAAGAATCCCGACGCCAACCTGCTGTCACTTCTGGAGTATTTCCAGAAGGAGATGGGGGTGCAGACGCCGAAACCGGCGCAGGAAGAACGGCCGGCGGCCCCGGCGCCCGCGCCTGCGTTTGCGTCGGCTCCGGCTCCTTCGCCCGCGCCGGCTCCTGCTCCTGCCCCCGCCTTCGCGCCGTCTCCCGCGCCGGCGTCTCCGGCCGCTCCGGTACAGGAACCGTTCCACGCGGCCGCGGAGCCTTTTGGAGCCAGCCACGAGGAAAAGGATCTGTTAGGCAGCCTGTTCGGGGATCTGGAGGACTCGGACAGCGAAAACGGCAAGAAGAAAAAGAAAGAAAAGAAGGAGAAGCCGCCGAAAGACAAATCCGCCAAAGGCGGCGGCCTGTTCGGCCTTCTGAAGGGAAAGCCGAAAGAGGAGAAGGCGGCGGCGCCCGCCGCGGACGCCGCACCGGCACAGGCATTTGCGGCAGCGGCCGCTCCAGTTTATCAGAATTTCGATCCGCTGCCCATACCGCAGGATATGTCGGATCCGGGAGATGAGACGGCGATTCTGGCGGAAGAAGAATTTCACGGCAACAGCGAACTGCGGCTGCGTCTGGAAAACTGCATGGGCTGCCAATGCCCCGGCTATATCGAGATTCCGCTGCCCTCCGGCTTCGCTACCGTGGGAAGGGCTAACAAAAACGGGGAGGCCCAGTCGGACTACAACTTTGACGCCTCGGTATCCTTTGTGAGCCGCCGGCATTTCCGTGTGGAAAAAGACCAGGATCACTGGAGAATTGTGGATCTGGAGTCTTCCAACGGAACCTATCTCAACGGGGAGCGAATGGTCCCCAACATGCCGTACCCGCTGCAGGTGGGGAACCGGATTACCATTGTGTGCAACAAACGAAGCATGACATACCGGGTATGCTGATGAAAAGGGGACGCTGCGTATGGAAGTCTATGCGGGATGTGTGACGGACAGAGGCAACTACCGGGAGAAAAATCAGGACAGGGCGGTGTGCCATGTCCGGCAGAACGGCCATTCGGTGCTGGCGGCGGCCTGCGTCTGCGACGGCATCGGAAGCTTTGCCCACAGCGAAACCGCCGCGGAAATGGTGACGAAAGGAATCACCCGATGGTTTGAGGGTGTAAAAGACCTGTTTCCGGAGGTTATGGACGCGGATATGCTGCGGGAAGATCTGGAAATGACCATCCGGGAACTGAATGAATTGGTGTATGCGTACCGGAATGAGCAGGATCCGCAGATGGGCTGCACCATGTCGGTGATGCTGCTGACCAACGCGGATTACCAGCTGTTTCACGTGGGAGACAGCCGCATCTGCCGGGTCAACGGCGGCCTGTGGCCCATGACCCGCGACGAGGTTTCCATGGCGGAGGTCAACGGGCGGGTCAAGCCGCTGCTGGCGAATTTTATTGGGAAATCCGATACGCTGTGGGTCAACAAATTAAGCGGCACCGTGGAAGAAAACGACCGGTTCCTGCTGGGAAGCGACGGCCTGTTCAAGAAACTGACTTATGAAGACGTGGAAGAAGAAACCGGGAAAATCCGCAGCGGCCGGCAGGCGCAGAAGGCCTGCGAGCGCCTTTTGAAGCGGGTGATGGACCGGGGTGAAAAAGACAATATTTCCTGCATCCTGATTTGTGCCCAGTCGGTTACGGAAGACTGACAGAGGCGGCGGCGCATACCATGAGAAAGACGCCGCCGAACAGCAGATGATAGACGGCAAACACCGCCAGGCCCTTTGCCAGCCCCCTCCAGTGTCCGCGGCAGCGGACCGCCAGCAGGACGGCGGTGAAGCCAAACCAGCACAAAGGGATCCGGACCGGCGTTTCCTGAAACAGGAGAAATACCGCTCCGTAGTACAGAAGGAAGCTCCCTTCTATCAGCGGATAGCGGATGGAAATGGGACAGCGGCACCAACGGCAGCGGCCCTTTAAAAAGAGCCAGGACAGAACCGGAATCTGTTCCAGGCCGGTGAGGACGTGTCCGCAGACCGGGCAGAAACAGTCCCGGGTCAGCAGGGGGGCGTCCTGACGGATCCGGTATTCGGCGGTGCCGAAATAGGCGCCGATGATGCTGCCAAACAGCAGCGAACAGAGAAACAGAACAGAAAAGTCAAAGGATTGCATGGCGGTTCTCCTTATAAACGCGGCAGTTTCGCAGTTATTGTAGAAAAGAAACGGCCGGCTGTCAAGAGAATCCGCGGAAGGGAGTCTGTATGGAATGGACGGCCAGTGAACTGCTGTTTTACGGCGGCATCGCGGGAGCGGCCGGATCCCTGCTTCTGGGAGTCGTGTGCCTCTGCGTTGTGCAGATCCGTCTGGTGCGGCTGAAAGCCCGGCTGGATGAGGAATACGGAAAAGAGGAACGGTAAGGGGTTATGGAGAGGGAAAACGGGGAAGGCAGACAGCCGGAAATCATCGCTTCTACCTATGAGATTATCGGCAAGATCGGCGCCGGCGGCGGCGGAAACGTCTTTTTGGCCAACCATCTGCGGCTGGGCAAAAAGGTAGTTTTAAAGGCGGACAAGCGCAAGATCACCACCCGGCCGGAGCTGCTGCGCCGGGAAGTGGATATTTTAAAAGAATTGAATCACCCGTATATACCGGGAGTCTACGATTTCTTCGTGGAAGACGAAACGGTGTATACGGCCATGGACTATATTGAAGGCGAAAGCCTGGACAAGCCGCTGAAGCGGGGGGAGCGTTTTTCCCAGCCCCAGGTGGTCAAGTGGGCCATACAGCTGCTGGAAGCGCTGTCGTACCTGCACAGCCCCACTCACGGCGATCCGCCCAGAGGCTTTGTCCACAGCGACATCAAGCCGGCCAACCTGATGCGCACCCGGGACGGGGATATCTGCCTCATCGACTTCAACATCGCCCTGGCTCTGGGAGAGGAAAACGTCATCGGCTGCAGCGCCGGCTACGCGTCTCCGGAGCACTACGGGCTGGATTTTTCTTCTTCGGGGGAGACGGTGCGGGAGGAGGACGAGGTCCTGATCCCGGAGACGGAAGTGGAATCCGGAGAGGAAACGGAAGTGTCGGTGGAGCGGACTCTGGCGGAGCCCATCTCCGCGCCGGGATCTTCGGGCATGTCCGGCGGCTCTTCCGGATCGTTCAGCTCGTCGAAAAAGGTGATCGTGCCTGACGTGCGGTCGGATATCTACAGCACCGGCGCCACGCTGTACCACCTGCTCAGCGGCCGGCGGCCGTCCCGCAACGCCAGACAGGTAAAGCCGCTGTCCAAAGAAGAGTTCAGTCCGCTGATTGTGGATATCATTACAAAGGCCATGAATCCCAACCCGGATCTGCGGTATCAGACGGCGGACGCGATGCTGTATGATTTTACCCATCTGCATCAGCGGGATCCCAGACTGAAGCGGCTGAAACGGGTAAGGGCCGGCGTATCCGCGCTGTTTCTGTGCGGGATTCTGGCGGGAACCGCCAGCACCTTCACGGGGCTGAAGCGGATGCAGACGGAAGAGAACTGGCTGAAGCTGGCGGAGTATTCCGCCAACGCGCTGGAAACCGGCGACCTGGACCTGGCGGTGTCCTACGCCATGCAGGCGCTGCCGGAGAAGCGGAGCTTTCTGGACCCGCCGTATACGGCCGAGGCCCAGCGGGCGCTGGCGGAGGCGCTGGGGGTGTATGACCTGGCGGACGGGTTTCAGGCGCTGAATACGGCGCAGCTGCCGTCGGCGCCGTTTGGAATTGCACTGTCGCCGTCTGGCACGTACCTGTCGGCGGTATATGCCGGAGAAGCGGCGATATGGGAAACTGAAAGCGGGAAGACGGCGGCGCAGCTGCCCATACAGGATTCCGCGATGTCGGACTGTCTGTTTATCGATGATTCCCGGGTGGTTTACGCCGGGGATTCGGGTGTTTCGGTCTATGACTTTCAGAATGGGCAGGAGATCTGGCGCGGGGAGACGGCGGTTACGCTGGCGCTGTCCGGAGATGGAACGGTGACGGCGGCGGCAGACCGGGCGGCGGACCGGGCGAAGATCTACCGCACAGAAGATGGAACGCTGCTGGGGGAATGCTCTTTTTACGGCAAACAGCTGCCCGCCGCGGCCAATGACATTTTTGCGGACCCGGAAAACCGGGTGTTTGCCCTGAACGCGTCGGGAACGCTGCTGGCGGCAAGCTTTTCCGATGGCGGACTGTATATTTTTGATCTGGAGAATCCGGAAAACGACATGATTCTCTATGAACAGTCGGATTATACGAAATTTTCCGGCGGGTTCTGCGGCTCGTATTTTGCCTATGCCGCCGGAGGAAACGGTTCGTCGGAATTTGGAATCATCGATACAGAGGCGGCTGCCTATATAGGCGGTCTGGAATCCCAGGACGCCTTTGTGCTGCAGGCGGATGAAACAGGAATTTATCTGGCCAACGGAAACCTGCTGGTACGGTTTGCGCCGGAGACGCTGGAAGAACAGGAACTGGCCTATACAGACAATGCCAATATCACCGGATTTTCCATAGGAACCAACGGGTATGTGCTGGTATCCGCCGACGATAATACCGCCGCGTTCTACGATGGCGGCGCCCATCGGGTTTCCCTGGAAACCGGAGAAAAACCCTTCGAGTTTGTCTGTCTGTCCGGCCCGTACGCACTGACGGCAAACCGCAGCGATCCTTCTGTCCGGAAATGGAAGCTGGAGACCCATGAAGAGGCGCAGCTGGTGCGCTATGATCCGCGGTATATCCACGACGAGGCCAGAATCAGCCAGGATGGGAAAACCGCCATGCTGTACAGCTACGAAGATTTCCGCATTTACGGCAGAAACGGGCAGGAATTGGCCCGGGGCGAACTGCCGGAAGCGGAGTACATATACGACCAGCAGTTCCGGAAAACGGAAGAGGGTTCCTGGCTGGAGGTCATCTGGTATGACGGCACGGTCCGCTGCTACAGCGCGGCAGACGGCAGCCTGATTTCGGAGGAACAGAAGGAACCGCCGGAAGAAAACCTGTATGAAGAATTTTATACGGACCGGTACCGGGTGACGTCCCCGCTCCACGGCACTCCGGAAGTGTACGATCTGGAATCCGGGAAAAAAGTCGGGAATCTGGAATCGGAGGACTATCTGACCTATGTAACCGCTTACGGGGACGGCCTGATTACAGAATATGTCACCGCGGACGGACAGCGGTACGGGCTCTGGCTGGATGCGGGCCTGGAACCGGCGGCTTACCTGCCGGGCCTGTGCGACATCTGGGGAGATATGGCCATATTTGACGATTTATCCGGGAATCTGCGGCAGAGCCGCTTATATTCCCTCCAGGAACTGAAAGATCTTGGAGAGTTATATTTAAGGAAAGAGGAGGAGTGATGTGAGATGAAACGCATCAAGCGCGGCCTGGCGGCGGCAATGGCAGCCATGCTCATGGTTCCGTCTCAGACGGTCTGGGCGGCGCCGCTGCCGGAAGGCCAGGTAAATGCCGGAACATCGGCGGAAACGCCGGAAAGCAGCCCGGTGAAAAAGGCGACGGCATCTTCGGCTGACAAAGAAGTACATACCAGCGGGAAGAAGACTGCGGCGACGGTATCGTCCGCTTCCCGGCAGCCGAAAGAGGAAATCCGTTTCAATACGGGAAACGCCGAAGTTTCTGTCGTCAGCCAGGAAGACTTTTTTGAGCACGACCTGGGCGATGTGTACTTCGAAGAGGATGGAAGCTACACCATCCAGATTCCGGAAGACAACCCGTTCTTCCCCTACGAGGTTCAGTTTACCTACGACGGAACCGTGACGGAAGAATGGTTTATGACGCCGGAGGACAGCGTGCGCGTCGGCGGTCATACTTTCTATGTGTCGGCGTATTTTGACAATACGGTTGTGACGCAGATGAGCCTGAAGGTAGCCGGAGATACGGTTATCGTATATCCGGAGGAGAAGGAATTTACCGACGGCGGAGCGGGCATTATGCCCATGTCCCTGCTTCCCCTGGAAGAGAAGCATCTGACCGTTGACCTCACCGGCTATACGCCGGCAGAGCTGACCATGGTGGAAATCGACAGCCTGTTTACCGGCGAAGACAGTCTGCAGGACGGCGACCATGTGATGTGGACCGAAATGTACGAGGATGATTACACCATCAGCGCGGTGGGGGATACTTTTGACACCAGCGTAAGAACCTCTGACGGCGGCGGATATCTGTGGGAAATGATCGTGGGAGACGATCACCAGCTGGCGGCGGACAACACCCGGTATCTGATCAACTGTAAGATGACGCAGTCCGAGAACTGGCTGACCCCGGTGGTGTATCAGCAGAACGAGGAAGGCGTACGGACGGAAATCCCGATTTCTGAATCGCAGTATGAGGATTATGATATAGACTCCCGTTATCTTCGGGCAGAGATCGATTCGAAAAATATGGAAGACGTAGAGGACTTTTATGTGGGACTCCGCGTCAATACGGATTCGTTTGCCAAGAAGCAGTACGATTCTTTAAAGGCTTTTGAAGGGTATTATACGTCGGCGGAGGAAGCGGAAGCCGGTACCGACATTACCGCCCGGATTTTCGCGGAAGCCATGGACCAGAAAGACGCGGGATACCAGATGAAACGTTATGAGTATCCCTCTATTACCCTGGTGGCTTACAAAGACGGAAAAGCCATTGGATGCCTTCCGATGGACCTGGAGATCTATTCCGTCATTCCCACCCTTTCCATGAACCTGTACGCGCAGGGGGAGAACGGACGGACCAATATCAACAATGGCGGAAGTTCCCGCACCTCCAACGGATGGACGGAACGCGTCGTACGGCTGCGCCCCGGATACCCGGCGGACGGCACCTACTACCTCTCCGTTACGTACCGGAGGGATGGGGAGACGATCAATGATGAAATCACAGCTGCCTATATCGGTCGGTATGATTCCATTGCCGCTGCCCAGGCTGCCGGAGCGAAGGATGTGAAAGACGTTCTGTTTTCGGATGGAAGCGCAGATGGCGGCTATGGCGCGAATTTCAGCAGCCCGGTATCGGTGGTGATTTTTGCAGGAGAAGACGGAACGGAAGGCCAGAGAATCTACAAATATTCCATCACAGCAGAAGAAACGCCTATCGAGCTCAGCGGCAATACGCTGGTGCATTTCAATGGCCTGTGTGACAGTGAAGGCAGTGATATAAACTGTTATGTAGTGGATGTAGAAGAGGATTCCTACGGCGACTACAACTATCTGACGATTCTGGTGGAAAAGGACACGGATCTGACCCAGCTGGCGCCGACATTTTACCTTACAGAAGAGACCATGAATCTCTACGCGGAAGGAAGCAGCACGCCGGAAGTCAGCGGAGAAAGCGTCCACGACTTTTCCAACGGACCGGTGCAGTATTCCGTATCCGCGGAGGACCGGGAACACTCCAAGAACTACTGGCTGCAGATCATCAAGCCGGAAGCCGGAGCAAGTACGCTGTACGTCAACAGCTTCGCGGACGAGGACGCGGAAACGAAAACCGAGGAGGGAGCGGTGCATTCGAAGCGGGAAGTCTTTATCGATGGACTTCACAACTATGAGCACGACATCCTTCTGATCAACCAGGGAACCGAAGCCATAGCGGATCTGTCGGCGGAACTGGTATCGGATTCCGTAGAACTGGATGGATACTGGACGCTGAACGGCGGACAGGCGCTGAGCGGATTTACTACGGTAAGCCGAACGGAAAGCTATGGAGAGCTGCCTAACCTGGCGAAAATCCGTCTGAAAGCGAAGGAAGGCGCAGAGGGACAGGACGCCAGCGGCACGCTGACCATTAAATCCGGAGAGACGGTGCTGGCGGTGCTGACGCTGTCCGGTGCCGTCGGCGACCCGACGATCACCACGAAGGACATTCCGGAAGCGGTCAAATACGTTCCCTACGGAACCATGATCCAGAACAGCAACAAGTACAGTGAAAATATGGTAAGCTACAGCCTGACCAAAGGCGAGCTGCCGGGCGGAATGGAACTGAGACCCAATGGAGAAATCTACGGCGTTCCTACGGAAACCGGTGAGTTTGAGTTTACGGTACGCATGGAAAACAGCATCAGCGACTTCCGCGACAGCACGGCGACCTTTACGCTGATTGTAAAGGAAAATACGGACCCCAATGTAGACGGCTCCACGGACCAGGGTTATGAAGTAACGCAGAGGATTCCGGATATTTATTTAAGTTCCACGGAAGACCATACCTTTGTTTCCGAAGGCGTTTATAATGAGTTTGTATACATCTTCCTGGATGGTGTTCAGCTGGAGGAAGGAGTAGACTTTGATTCCGAATCCGGAAGCACCCGTATTACTATCCGCAGCCAGACGTTAAAGGCCTCCAATCAGGTGGGCACCCATACCCTCGGTGTGGAGTTCCGTACGGAAGGCGACAACGTCCTGAAACGCGCGGCACAGAACTACCGGGTTATCGGCGGCGGCAGCAGCAGTTCGGACGATGACAGCAGCAGCTCTGACGACAGCGGAAGCAGCTCCGGCAGTTCCAGCGGCTCCAGCAGTTCCAGCACTCCGGTTCAGACGGCGGAAGCCGGATTCACCGACAATTCCTGGAACTGGGATGGCACCGGCTGGAGATGTTTGGACGCAGGCGGAAACGCGCTGGCTGACGGCTGGCATCAGCTGCCCTACAACGGCACTGCGGAGTGGTACTATTTCAACGAGCAGGGCTACATGGCGACCGGCTGGGTAACGGTGGAAGGACAGACCTATTACCTGAATCCCCAGGCGGATGGAAGTCAGGGCAAGATGGTGACCGGATGGCAGTATCTGGACGACGTATGGTACTACTTCAACGAAGTGTCCGACGGAACCAAGGGCGCGATGCTGACGGCGGGCTGGCGTTACCTGCCGTATGAGGGCTCTGTGGACTGGTACTATTTTGATGAAGCAGGCCATATGCTGACGGGATGGATCACTGTTGACGGCGCGAGATATTATCTGAATCCGGAAGCGGACGGCACCCGGGGCAGAATGCGCACCGGCTGGCAGCAGATCGACGGAAAATGGTACTATTTCTATGAGACATCCGATGGCACCCAGGGCGCCATGGCAGTAAATGCCTGGATCGACGGCCACTATGTGGACGGAACGGGAGCCAGGGTAGACTGAAGCGTGGCCGGACGAAAAACACCGGCAGATGCAGAGCAGTAACGGAATGTAAATAAAGAGAAAGACTCTCTTTCCGGCGGGCAGGTGAACACCTGCCGCCGCCGAAGGGAGTCTTTTTTTTGCCGCGCCGTTATTCCCGGCGGTATGTGATCTTTTTCAAGGCATCTTCCTGCCGTGTCCGTGCCTGTTCCAGGTCGTCGAAATCCCCCAGATCCGTAAGGCGGATTTCCGACGCGTCGATTCTCGGCTCCGGATATTCCTGCTGTCCCCGTATGGTGGCGGGTATTTCGCCGTTCAGCTGTCCCCGTACGCTCTGTGCCCGCAGCAGGCAGACACGCGTCAGCGTATCCACCGCCAGCCGGTGATCTTCATAGGAACAGAACGCCGTTGGATCCTTCTGCACGTATGGGGCGATCAGCGTTTCCTTTTGCCGGAGAACGGCTTCAAATCTTCCGTTTTCAAAATATTCCGAAAGAAGCTGATCGAAATAGGCGTGATAACGGGCAAAGTACTCGCTGTGCTTCATCAGGTTGTGGTAAAGAGGCCGGTTCAGCATGACGCTTCCCTCTGCCGGGGTGTTGATGGGATAGTTGATCAGAATATTGGGATCCTTTATGGGGTCGGTCATGCCCAGGGCATAGGTGCCGAAGGCCAGATTGTAATCCCATGGCAGGATACTGAGGACGCCGTCCTTTTCGTACAAAAAATAGTTGTGCCCGGTATGGCCCAGATAGCTGTCCCAGTTCATCACAAAGACCTGAACCGCAAAGTACCGCAGAACCTCATCTACCTGGATCGCGCTTTCCAGATTTTCTCCGGAAGACAGGGTGCGCAGCGCGTCGATGACCCGTTTTTGATCGGTCTTGGACACGTTGAACTTGGCGTTTTCAAAGATACCGGGATAGCTGCCGGGATCCTCGTCGATATACTGGAGCGCTACGTCGGCGTTTTCGTCGTTCAGGGAACGGTAATCCGGCTTGTACAGTTTTCCGTAATGCTTTCCGAAATTCCGGCGGGCAAAGGCTTCTTCCGGTTCCTCTACCGCCAGAAACAGTCCCCAGTCCTGCCCGTTGACGGTCACCCAGGCATAGCTGCAGAGGGGTGCAGGCACCTCCATGAAGGTCATCATATCGTAGACCATGCAGGTTTTCAAATAGCTGTTGTCCTGAAAGGAGGCGTCCAGGGAAAATTTATCCAGGCCATAGTAATTCCCGCCATCGGAGAACTGGTCAAATTCCAGTTTGAGGCTGAAGCGGGAGAGCCCGTATTCCTCTGTCAGCCGCAGAGAATTGTTGCCCTTGGCCCGCAGCCCGATATTGGGAAATGTTTCCCCGTCGATTTCGACGGTGCAGGCTGTGTATTCTTCCTTGCCGGCGTTCCCGATAAAAGCGCCCCAGTCTTCCATCTGAATATCTATCGTATGTACCCGGCTGTCATCGAACAGCCGGGTCGCATATCCCGGATTGGCGCTGGCTTTGGGGATGCCCAGCTGCTCGCCAAACAGCAGCACAAGAGTGAGGAGAACCGCCAGAACCGCCGCGCCGACGCAGATTGGATCGATATATTTATGGTTTATCATCGTCGTATTCCATTATCCCATATAATCGCCGTTGTAGGAAACCAGCACCACTCGGGACACGCCCGGCATGGCCTCCAGTTCGTTGACAAAAGCGCTGTCATCGTCTTTTAAACGGACTTCGTAATTGAGCTCCACACAGCCGTTGTCAACGCTTTTGCTTTTGAGGTTCAGCCGACGGACCTGAGACTTGACAAACAGCCGCGTCTGTTCCTCCGCTTCTCTGTGTTCGCAGTGTATCACCAGGATATAGGGAGAGTCCACGGTTTTCTTTTTGGAGAAGACAAACAGCACCGCGCCGATGAAAATACTGCCGAATACTGCCAGCGGAATCAGGCCTGCCGCCAGCACGATGCCAACCGCGATGGCCCAGAACAGGAAGGCGATGTCCATGGGTTCTTTCACAGCGGTTCGGAACCGGACAATGGACAGGGCGCCTACCATGCCGAGGGAAAGCACCACGTTGCTCATCACCGTCATAATCAGCAGCGTGGTAATCAGAGACATGGCCATAAGCGTCACGCCGAAGCTGGGCGAATACATGACTCCGCTGTAGCTTTTTTTGTAAATAAAGAAGATGAACAGTCCCAGCAGAAAGGCCAGAAACAGGGCAATCCCCATGTCCAGTATGGATATGCTGGAGATATTTTCCAGAAAGCTGGATTTGAAAATGTCCTGAGTGGTCATAGCGTCGCTCCTCCTTAAAAAGGTTTAATCGTACCGGCGGCACAGGGCATATTTGGAACAGGCTGCCGCCTGCCTGTGGGGAACCTGCACCGCCATCCGGACAAGTTCGGGCAGAAACGCGTCGTATTTGATTTCCAGCACGGTGATCTGCTCTGTTACAGGCAGGAAGAAGAGATCCGGGTTCAGGAAATCCACGCAGCCAAGGCTGGAACGGATCTTCCGGTCAAGGGTAATGCGCACGTTTCCAGGCGGATAAAAAAACGCTTCCCGTTCGTAGCACACAATGGTTTTGGGAGAAAGTCCCCTGCCCCGCAGCTTGCTGTAGTACTCCATCAGAAGCGGATTTCCGGAATCCAGCAGGAATTCGTAACTGCCGGCGAGGAGCTTTTGTACCTGTTCCGTCGTCAGCCGGGCGCTCCGTTTGCCGCACAGGCCATTGGTTTTGTATTTCTTTTCCAGGCGGATGAAGGAAGTGTCGGTTCCGTAATA
Organism: uncultured Lachnospiraceae bacterium; assembly: GCA_944380605.1. Classification (GTDB taxonomy): domain Bacteria; phylum Bacillota; class Clostridia; order Lachnospirales; family Lachnospiraceae; genus UBA3402. The sequence goes on from CALWIA010000021.1 coordinate 30,219, forward strand.
CCGCAGCCGGAATTTTTCCCGACGATTCACGCCGTCGATCTTTTCCCGCAGGGCGCTGTCATAGGGGGTATCAAAATATAAACTGGTCACCCGGTATGTACCGTCGGGGCCGGCGTGCCTGTCATGGGGGAAGAGTTTTCGGAGTCTTTGGGAAAGCACCAGGTCTTCCCGCAGGCTGATCTGGTGCTTCATCTCATGCCGAAGGGGAAAGGCGGGCGGCTTAGTCGTCATAGCCGCTGTCTCCGTAATTGCTGTCTCCGTCGTCGTCATCGCTGTAGTCGCTGCCGCCGTCGTCGTAGTTGGTATCGCCGTAATTGCTGTTTCCGTAGTTGGTATCGCTGTAGTCGGTGACGCCGTCGTTGTTGGGGCCGTAATCGGTGTCGTCATAGTCGGTGACGCCGTCGCTGCTGGGGCCGTAGTCGGTGTCGTCATAGTCGGTGACGCCGTCGCTGTTGGGGCCATAATCGGTGTCGTCATAGTCGGTGACGCCGTCGCTGTTGGGGCCATAATCGGTGTCGTCATAGTCGGTGACGCCGTCGCTGTTGGGGCCGTAGTCGGTGTCGTCATAGTCGGTGACGCCGTCGCTGTTGGGGCCGTAGTCGGTGTCGTCATAGTCGGTGACGCCGCTGCCGGCAGCCGGGGTTTCACTCGGTATTTCCATGATGATGTGCTTTGCCTCGATCACTTCTCCTGTCACAGCGTGGATATCGTATTGGTATTTTATTCCGTTTGCCGTAAATTCCAGTTCAAAAACCGGCGTTCCGTCATCGTGATCAAATTCTTTGTCCGCAAAAACCGCGTCCGCCGCAGGGACGTTTGCCTGAGCCAGCGCGATTTCCTGCGCCTTTTCCAGAGTGATATAGGGAGATGGTTTGCCCTCACTGGCGTAGACGGGGTCGTAATCGCTGTCGTTAATGGTTACGATGCGGGAGGAAAGCTTCAGTTCTTTAATGGCGTCCTGGGTGCTCTCGCTCATATCCGCCAGAAAATCATCGCTTGGAAGCACCGAACCCGGTTCCAGCTGCAGGACAATGTTCTTCTTGTTCCCATCGATATCTTCTAAAAAGTAACCGGCTTCGTTGATTTCCGCGATCAGATCCTGAAGGACGTTTTTACAGTCTTTCCCGATGTAATCCGGATATGCGGCTACAATGCGTTTGCCGTCGTCGTTCAGGCCGGTCAGGGAGGTAACATTCCCCTCTTTGTTGTATTCGATCTGGATTTCCGGGTTGACGCTCAGAATCAGAGTACCCGTTTCTTGCAGCGCCGTACCCGCCTGCGCTGTTTCAACCTGCGCCGATGTTCCGCATCCGGTCAGAAGGACTGCCGACGCGACAGCCAGGGAAGAGACCAATGCATAAAGTTTTCTTCTCAATTTCATAGTGCTTGCTCCTTTCGGTTTTAAGTGCTTTTGTTTTCTTACATGTACAGATTACGGAAACAGATTTCCAAAAACGGGGCAGGATGGAAAAATTTTTACGTCAATCATAATCTGAGCCATCGCCGTCATCGCCATAATCGCTGCCATAGTTGGAGCTGCCGCTGTGTTCGGGGCTGTAATCCGTACCTCCGTCTCTGTAGTCAGAGACTCCATGACGGTAGCTGCTGTCTCCACTGGCGTCGGGGCCATAATCCGTATCCCCGTATCCGGCAGAGCTGGAAGACTCAGGAGGTGTTTCCGGCTGAGGCGGCTGGGTTTCGGCAGGTTTGGAAGGGGCTGGAGCCGTCTCCGAGGGCTTGGAAGGGGCGGGGGCCGTCTCCGGCTGAGACGGTCCAGACCCGGCAGGCCTGGAAGATGCAGGAGCCGTTTCTGGCTGAGGCGGCCGGGTTTCGGCAGGGCTGGAAGACGCAGGGGGCGTTTCCGGAGGAGAAGAGACCGGTGTGCTCTCCGGGCTTTTCTGTCTGTTCTGATGCTGGATAATTTCTATTGTGATGGAAACCTGGCCGTCCAGATGATCGGTCACGCCGGTGCGCAGTTCCACCCCGTATTCCTGGAACAGGGCGTCATCCGGAGCGTCAATGGAGAAAGAAACCTGTCCGCCTGCGGAAAGAAAGCCCATGTCTATTGCCCGGTCAATCAGCTCTTCTGCGGCGGTTACCTTGTCTTTTCCTCTGCCATGATATCCCTCCAGCAGTTCTTTTCCATCTTCGTTGGTTCCCGTGAGTTTCACGACGGTGCCCTGGCGGTTCAAATCCATTTTTACCTCCGGATTGATGGTCAGATAAATGGAAGAATAGGGCTGTATATAGTTCTGATAGTAACCAAATCCGAAAAACAACAGGAAGCAGGCGGCGGCTGCCGCGATGCCGCTGCTCATCCACCGAACGATATGGGATGATTTTTTCTGCGGTTCGTTTACCAGCACAGGGTTGTATACGGTCTGCCCTACCTCGTAGCGGAGATTGGCGGCTTTCAGAAAGCGGCCTTCTTCGTCCAGCAGGACAGCATAGCCGGGATGGCATTCCATTACCAGATAGCTCATGTTTTTGCCGCTCCTTTCATCACCTGTTTTAAATGCCCGCGGATGATTTCATACCCGTTGGTATAAATCAGCAGCAGGGCGATCATATATTTGCGGTGCCGCTCCAATGTCTTGCGTTCCACGCCGCTGCCTTCCGACAGGCGTCCAATGGGCAGCCGCTGTGTCTTTAAAAGGTCATCCAGCAGTTCCGGATGTTCTTTCGCGTATTCCAGGGCCTTGCGGCATGCCGCCAGCGTGCGCTGCTGCCTGGGGCAGTTGTCCGCCACATCGGAAAGGCTGACTTCGAAATGTTCCATTTGGCGGGTCAGTTCTGCGATTTCCTGGCGGGTAGCGTCCCGCATCACCAGTTCTTCGTGATAATCCCGGCCGTCTGCGAGTTTTTCGCCAAGAGATTTCTGCTCTTCGTCAGCGGGCATATCCAGGGAGACAGCGCCGCTGTGGCGTCTTTCCTGGCGGCTGAAATCAATGAGCCGGCTTCGGATCAGCATGGAGGCGTATTTCAAAAAAGCGCCCCGGGTGCGGGAATACCCATGAATGGCCTCGTGAAAGGCCATCATGGCGATGCTCAGTTCATCGTCCTGGCCTTCGACGGGCGGGCGTTTTAGGAATTTTGCGGTTTCTGTTTTGATAAAAGGCAGGTACGCGCGGATAAAGTCATCCGCTGCCCGGATGTCTTCTTTGGCGGCATAGACCTGCGAAACGATGCGGTGCTCGTCGTTCATGCGGCAATTCCTCCTGTATATAGCATACGTTCCCGTTTTGAAAAAACCGGGGTCGGAGTCCCCCTTAAATGCTGCAGGTATAAAATACCATCTTAAAATTTTAAGACAAACTGCGCGCGGGAGCGACCGCAGGAGAGTTAAAAGAATGTAAAATTCAGGTAAAATCCAGAACACGGCGAAAGACGCTGCTTTTGAAGTGAAGATAGATGAATAGATGTTTGGGTTGCTTCGGATTCATGCCGGGGGGGGGCGGGGTTGAGGTTTTTCTTACTCCTCAAACTCCACCACCACGTAATAGCCCCGTTCGTTTTGCTTGACGTCTTTGACGACGCCATGGTCGGTTTTCAGCTTGTCCCGTCCCTTGTAGCAGCCGGACATGGCGACCGCCGGTTCTATGATGTAGCAGCAGCCGCTGTCGGCGTCATGGGCGGAAACTTCTACTTCCTGGCCGGGCTGAACCAGGCCCTGCCGTTCCATTTTAAATTCAATCGTCCGCATGGTGCAGGCTCCTTTCCGATTCTGATACTTTCTCCATTATAAATCCGCCGGCGCGGATTGTCACGGAAATCCTGCTTTCCGCTTTTCCCTTTGCAGGTTTTGTGGTAAAATGTTACCGGCGCGGGCGAAACCCGCGGACACAGGAAACAGAAGGGAGACCGGGAATGAAGCAGGCAGAAGACGGGCGGCAGGGGAATCTGTATCAGGCGCTGCTGGAATACAGCGGACAGGGCGTATATCCGTTTCACATGCCGGGGCACAAACGGCGGACGGAGGATCCGTTTCTGCGGGATTTCCCGAATCCATTTTCCATAGACATCACGGAGATTCACGGGTTTGACAATCTGCACCATGCCGAGGGGATTCTGCGGGAATCCATGGACCGGATGGCGGCGGTGTACGGAGCGGACCGCTCGTATTACCTGGTGAACGGCAGCAGCAGCGGAGTGCTGAGCGCCGTTTCCGCCGTTTCCGACAATTCAGGCACAATTCTCATGGCGAGGAACTGCCATAAATCCGCGTATCACGGGGTCTTTTTGAATCGTATGCGGACTGCATACACTTATCCACAAATCCACGGAGAATTCGGTGTACAATGTGGATTAGTACCGTCGGAAATTGAAAAATTGTTGAATCAAAATGTGGATATCTCCGCGGTTTTTGTAGTTTCGCCGACTTATGATGGAATTGTGTCGGATATTAAAAAAATCGCGAATCTTTGTCACGAAAGAAAAATTCCACTGGTAGCAGATGAAGCCCACGGAGCCCATTTTCCCTTTGGAAGCCAGTTTCCGGCGTCCGCGCTGGAAGCGGGGGCAGACGTAGTGATCCAGAGCCTGCACAAGACCCTGCCGTCTCTGACCCAGACGGCGGTGCTGCATGTAAAAGAGGGCCTGGTGGATGTGGACCGGCTGGAACATTATCTTCAGATCTATCAGAGCAGCAGTCCCTCCTATGTGTTTATGGCTGCCATGGAACGCTGCGTTTCTTATATGAATGGAGAGGGACGGCGGCGGATGGACTCGTTTTACCAACGGATCCTGGCTCTCCGCCGGGAGCTGGAAGGCATGCGGTGCCTGCGCCTGCTGGACGCGTCGGCGAAAGGCACGTACGGCATATACGATCTGGACCTTTCCAAAATCGTGATTTCCACCAGGAAGGCGCGGATTACAGGGGAGGAGCTGGACCGGCGGCTTCGGGAAGAAGCGGGACTGGAAATGGAGATGTGCACGGCGGATTCGGTGACCGCCATTACCAGCCTTATGGATACAGAAGAAGGACTGAACCGGCTGAAAGAGGCGCTTCTGGAGGCGGACCGGCGGCTGGAGAAGCGCGTTCCGGCAGAGAGGCCGGCAGAACCGCTGCCGCCGATTCCTGCTGCCCGGCCGGTGATGACGATTTATGAGGCCTGGAACCGGCCGAAAAAGCCGGTGCCGCTGGAACAGAGCGCAGGGCATATCTCCGGAGAATATGTGTACCTGTATCCGCCGGGCATTCCGATTCTGGCGCCGGGCGAGGAAATCCTGCCCCAGGCGGCGGAAACCATGATCCGGTATAAAGAGTCGGGGCTTGCGCTGCAGGGGCTGAAGGATTACCGGGCGGAAACCATACAGGTGCTGCGGTAACAGACGAAAAAGAAAGAAGGACAAAAACCATGGGAAAACTGCTGGTGATTGAAGGAAGCGATGGAAGCGGAAAAGCGACGCAGACGAAACTGCTGTATGAAGCGCTGCAGGGCGCGGGAAAAGCGGTGCGGATGGTATCTTACCCCAACTATGACAGCCCTTCCTCCGCGCTGGTGAAAATGTACCTGGGCAGCCAGTTCGGCGAGGATCCCCGCGGGGTAAACCCCTACGTGGCCTCTTCTTTCTATGCGGTGGATCGGTTCGCATCTTATCTGAAAGACTGGAAGGAATTTTATGAGGCGGATCCGGAACACGTGGTCATCTGCGACCGGTATGTCACCAGCAACATGCTGCACCAGGCGGCAAAACTGGATTCCGAAGAAGAAAAAGAACGGTTTCTGGACTGGGAATACGATTTCGAATATGTAAAAGGCGGACTGCCTGTGCCGGACGCTGTATTTTTCCTGGACGTGCCGCCGGAGATCACCTTCCGGCTGATGAAAGACCGGGAAAACAAAATGACCCACCAGGCAGCCAAAGATATTCACGAATCCAACCCCCGCTTTCTCATTCAGTCCTACGAAAACAGCCGGCTGCTCTGCCGGAAATACCACTGGATTTCCATTCCCTGCTGCACAGAAGACGGGATCCTGAAGCCCATAGCAGAAATCCACCAGGCCATTTGCCGGCATCTGCATATACAGCCCGCAAAAAGTATGGTATAATAAGAGCACTTGGCGAGGTTTTTTCGAGCCTAGTGCGAGTCATACCTGGCTGCTTAGCAAATCGGAGCCGAAGGCGAACGATGCGCTTAGCAGACATGGTATAATGTCCACGAATGCATTAAGCAGTGCGGCAGATGACAGCTGTCGTGGAGGCGTCGTGCTTGCACGTAAGCATCCAGACAGCTGTCAGATGCCATAGGGCGCAAGCCCGTGAGCGAACGAACGAAGTTCGTGAGCGCGCACTGCGCTGATGGAGCAAGGCGCAAGCCCGTGAGCGAGGAAACGAAGTTCCCGAGCGCGCACTGCGCCGGGCGAATAAGGAAGGGAGGAAGTTTTATGCCGGGTTTTCAGGACATTGTCGGCCACGACACCATAAAAGAACATTTTCAGAAGGCGATCGAGTCCCATAAAATTTCCCACGCCTATATTCTCTCCGGAGAGGCCGGCATGGGCCGCAAGTCTCTGGCCCACGCCTTTGCCCTGACACTTTTGTGCGAGAAAGGCTTGAGCCAGCCTTGCATGGAGTGCCACGCCTGCCGCCAGGTCCTGTCAGGCAATCATCCGGATCTGATCCACGTAACCCATGAGAAGCCGGGAAGCATCGGCGTAGACGACATCCGGGAGCAGATCAACGATACCATTTCCATCCGCCCCTACAGCAGCTATTACAAAATCTACATTGTGGACGAGGCGGAAAAGATGACGGTGCAGGCGCAGAACGCGCTTCTGAAAACCATAGAAGAACCGCCTTCCTACGCGGTCATCATCCTGCTGACCACCAATCCGGACGCGTTCCTGCCTACGATTCTGTCCCGCTGCGTGCAGCTGAAGCTGAAGCCGCTGCGCGATTCTGTCATCCGCGACTATCTGATCGGCACCATGCACATACCGGAAAGCGACGCGGAACTGTATGCCGCCTTTGCCAGAGGCAATCTGGGCAAAGCCATCCGCCTGGCGGAGTCAGAGGACTTCCGCCGTATGTATGAAGAACTGATCCGGATTCTCAAAGGAATCCGGACTATGGATATATCGGAACTGCTGGAGAACATCCGCAGGCTGAAGGATCAGGACATGGACCTTCACGAATGCCTGGACTTTATGCAGATCTGGTACCGGGACGCGCTGATGTTCAAAGTGACCAAGGACGCCAATCTGCTGGTGTTCAAAGAAGAATTCACGGCCATCAACGAACTGAGCACCGCGGTGGGATACGAAGGATTCGAGCATATTCTGCAGGCCATTGACAAGGCCAGAATCCGACTGGACGCCAATGTAAATATGGAACTTGCCATGGAGCTGATGCTTCTGGTGATGAAGGAGAATGGATAGATGACAAAAGTAATTGGAGTAAGATTCCGCAACGCGGGAAAAATCTATTATTTTTCCCCGGGCAAATATGAAATCGCCGCCGGCCAGCATGTGATTGTGGAAACCGCCAGAGGCATCGAGTACGGCTACGTGGTGCTGGGCACCCGGGAAGTGGAAGACAACAAAGTGGTGCAGCCGTTAAAGCAGGTCATCCGCATGGCGAACAAAGAGGACGAGGCGCTGGAAGCGGCCAACAAGAAAAAAGAAAAAGACGCGTTCCGCGTCTGTCAGGAAAAAATCCGGAAGCACAATCTGGAGATGAAGCTCATCGACGTGGAATACACCTTTGACAACAACAAGATTCTGTTTTATTTTACCGCAGATGGACGGATCGATTTCCGGGAACTGGTCAAGGATCTGGCGTCGGTATTCAAGACCCGCATTGAACTGCGGCAGGTGGGCGTCCGGGACGAGACCAAGATCATGGGCGGCGTGGGAATCTGCGGCCGTCCGCTGTGCTGCCACACCTACCTCTCCGATTTCGCGCCGGTGTCCATCCGGATGGCCAAAGAACAGAACCTGTCCCTGAATCCCACCAAGATTTCCGGCGTCTGCGGCCGCCTGATGTGCTGCCTGAAAAACGAAGAGGAAACGTACGAGTACTTGAACAGCAAACTGCCGGGCGTCGGCGATTATGTGACCACCGACGACGGATTGAAAGGCGAAGTACACAGCGTCAACGTGCTGCGGCAGCTGGTGAAGGTCGTGGTTACGGTGGACAAGGATGAAAAAGAGATCCGGGAGTACAAGGCGGAGCAGCTGAAATTCCGGCCCAGAAGGAAGAAAGAAAGGGCTTCCGTACAGGACGCGGAGTTAAAAAAGCTGGAAGCCATGGAGAAGAAAGAAGGAAAATCCAAATCCGGCGGAAAAGAAGGGAAAAAATAAGAAAAAACGGACAGAATCCGTAAAAATACCCTGCGGCATTCCCCGGCCCTTTGTCGGGCAGACAAAAGGCGGATTTGCAGGAAAGCCGCAGGGTATTTTTATGCCTGAAGAGAACGGAAACGGTATCAAAAGAGAAGGAAATGTGCTACAATGGCCGTAGAAAGGGAGATAGACGAGAGAAAGGAAGCTTCGCGTATGCCGGTGGAAATAAAAGAAGGGGAACGGCTGGACGACCTGCAGAGAAACGGGTACCGGATTCTTCAGAATAAAGAGCGGTTCTGTTTCGGCATGGACGCGGTTCTGCTGGCCGGTTTTGCCGGCGTAAAGCCGGGGGAGCGGGTGATAGACCTGGGCACCGGCACCGGGATTATCCCCATTCTTCTGGAGGGAAGGTACGGGGGAGACCAGTATACGGGGCTGGAAATCCAGGAAGAAATGGCGGATATGGCCGCCAGAAGCGTGGCCCTCAACGGGCTGGAAGACAAGATTTCCATAGTGCAGGGGGATATCAACGGCGCGGCCAGGCGGTTCGGCCTGTCGTCTTTTGACGTGGTAACCTGCAATCCCCCGTATATGAGAGGATCCCACGGGCTGAAGAACCCCCAGGCGCCCAAAGCCATTGCCCGCCACGAAGTGCTCTGCACCCTGGAAGACGTGGTGCGGGAGGCGGCGGGGCTGCTGCGGCCCGGCGGACGGTTTTACATGGTGCACCGGCCGAGGCGCCTGTCGGAGATCATGGCGGCGCTTCACCGTTGGCATCTGGAGCCGAAGCGGATGAAACTGGTGCACCCCTTCGTGGACCGGGAGGCCAATATGGTGCTGCTGGAGGCGGTCCGGGGCGGCGGCGTCATGATGAAGGTGGAGGCGCCGGTGATCGTGTTTCAGGCCCCCGGCGTGTACAGCAGAGAGATCCGGGACGTATACGGATACTGACGGCAGGAGAGACGGAGCATGGAAGGAAAACTGTATTTGTGCGCGACGCCCATAGGCAATCTGGAAGACATTACGCTGCGGGTGCTGCAGACGTTAAAGGATGTGGATCTGATCGCGGCGGAGGATACCCGGCACAGCATCAAGCTGCTGAACCATTTCGGGATCCGGACGCCGATGACCAGCTATCATGAATACAACAAGATTGAGAAAGCCAGGGAACTGGTGGAGCGGATGCGGGAGGGCCTGCAGGTGGCGCTGGTGACTGACGCCGGCACGCCGGGGATCTCGGACCCCGGCGAGGAACTGGTGCGGCAGTGCCGGGAAGCGGGCATCGCGGTGACGTCTCTGCCGGGGCCGGCGGCCTGCATTACGGCGCTGACCATGTCGGGGCTGCCCACCCGGCGCTTCTGCTTCGAGGCCTTTCTGCCTTCCGATAAAAAGGAAAAGCAGTGGATTCTGGAGGAACTGAAGCAGGAAACCCGGACCATCGTGCTGTACGAGGCGCCTCACCGGCTGGTCCGCACGCTGGAAGAGCTGCGGGAAGCCCTGGGCGACCGGCGGCTGGTGATCTGCCGGGAACTGACCAAGAAATACGAAGAAGCCTATTCCGCCACGTTTTCGGAGGCACTGAAGCGCTATGAGGAAGAAGAGCCCAAAGGCGAGTGCGTGCTGGTGATCGAGGGCCGGTCCATTTCCCAGATTCGGGAAGAGATCAGCCACAGCTGGGACTCCATGAGCCTGGCGGAGCATGTGGCGTATTATGAAGACCAGGGAGAGACCCGCAAGGAGGCCATGCGGCTGGCGGCCCGGGACCGGGGAATCAGCCGGCGGGATGTATACCAGGAACTGATGCGGTAATTCCCGCAGTTTGTTTCCGGTATCTTCTAAATTATTCTTGACAAACAGGCAGAGGCTCTTATAATATTATTTTGAAAATCAAAATATTATGCAGAAACAGGGAATTCAACAGATCTGAGGGAATGGAAAAATGGAGATAAAAATCATCGGAACGGGTTCGTTTGTGCCGGAACACGCGGTCACCAATGACGATCTGGCGGCGATTGTGGACACCAGCGACGAATGGATCCGTACCAGAACCGGAATCCGGGAGAGACGGATTTCGGAAGGCGAGGGAACGTCCCGCATGGCGGCGGAAGCGGCGAAGCGGGCGCTGGAAAACGCGGGTATTAAGGCGGAAGAACTGGATATGATTCTATTGGGGACTTCCACGCCGGACTGCTGCTTTCCCAGCGGGGCCTGCGAGGTGCAGGCCGAGATCGGCGCGGTAAACGCGGCGGCCTATGATTTAAGCGCCGCCTGTTCCGGGTTTATTTTCGCGCTGAACACGGCGTACAGTTTCCTGGCAGCCGGTCTGTACCGCACCATTCTGGTGATTGGAGCGGACTGCTTAAGCAAAATCGTGGACTGGAGCGACCGCAGCACCTGCGTGCTGTTCGGCGATGGAGCCGGAGCGGCGGTGGTGCGGGCGGAAGAAGGAGACGGCGGCCGGTTTCACATGCTGATGGGATCCGACGGGCAGAGGGGCCCGGTGCTGGCCTGCACGTCCCGTACCGTCGGCAATTTCCGGACGGGCACGAAGCCGCAGCTGGGATATATGACCATGGACGGCCAGGAAGTGTTCAAATTCGCGGTGAAGAAAGTGCCGGAGATCATCGAGCAGGTGACGGAGGAAGCCGGCGTTTCTCTGGAGGACGTCCGCTGGTTCATTCTGCACCAGGCCAATTACCGGATTTCCGAATCCATAGCCAAGCGGCTGAAGGTCTCCATGGACCGGATCCCCATGAACATAGAATCCTACGGCAACACGTCGGCGGCTACGGTTCCCGTGCTGTTAGACGAGATGAACCGGCAGGGGAAACTGAAAAAAGGCGATCTGCTGGTGCTGGCCGGCTTCGGCGGCGGCCTGACCTGGGGAGCCACGCTGTTTACATGGCAGATGGGATAGTCAAAGCCCTGCCGGTTTTCCGGCGGCTTTCTATATATGGAGGCGCCCAGCGCTTCCGGAACAAAAAAATAAAATTTTTAGCAGGAAAAAGGAGAAGAAACCATGTTAGAGAAGATGAAAGAACTGATTGCGGACCAGCTGAGCGTAGATGCGGACAGCATCACCGAGAATTCCAAATTCAAAGACGACCTGGGCGCGGATTCCCTGGATCTGTTTGAACTGGTTATGGCTCTGGAAGACGAGTATTCCGTAGAGATTCCGGCAGAAGATCTGGAGAAGCTGACCACCGTCGGCGAGGTTATGGCATATCTGAAGGAAAAAGGCGTGGAGTAATATGAAAACAAGAGTAACGGAACTGCTGGGGATTCAGTATCCCATTATCCAGGGCGGCATGGCCTGGGTGGCAGAACATCATCTGGCTGCGGCGGTTTCCGCAGCCGGCGGCTTAGGGCTGATCGGCGGCGCCAATGCCCCCGGTGAGGTGGTCCGGGAAGAGATCCGCAAAGCCAAAGAGATCACGGACAAGCCCATAGGCGTCAATGTCATGCTGCTGAGTCCCCATGCGGATGATGTGGCCAAAGTAGTAGTGGAAGAAGGCATCAAGGTGGTGACCACCGGCGCCGGAAATCCGGAAAAGTATATGGAAATGTGGAAAGCGGCCGGCATCAAGGTGATTCCGGTGGTGGCTTCCGTGGCGCTGGCAAAGCGCATGGAGAAGTACGGCGCGGACGCGGTAGTGGCGGAAGGATGCGAATCCGGCGGCCATATCGGCGAGCAGACCACCATGACGCTGGTTCCCCAGGTGGCGGACGCGGTGTCCATTCCGGTGATTGCCGCAGGCGGCATCGCCGATGGCAGAGGCATTGCGGCGGCGTTTATGCTGGGAGCCGAGGCGGTCCAGATCGGAACCCGCTTTGTGGTATCCAAAGAGTCCATCGTCCATGAAAACTACAAACAGCGGATCATCAAGGCAAAGGACATCGATTCCACGGTAACCGGAAGAAGCCACGGACATCCGGTGCGCTGCCTGCGCAACCAGATGACCCGGGAGTACATAAAGCTGGAACAGGAAGGCAAGTCCTTTGAAGAGCTGGAGTACCTGACCCTGGGCACCCTGCGCAAAGCGGTGCAGGAAGGCGACGTGGTCAACGGAACCGTTATGGCGGGACAGATTGCGGGCATGATCGACAAGGAACAGACCTGCAAGGAAATGATCGAAGAGATGATGGCCCAGGCTTCCCAGCTGATGGGCTGGAAGTAACAGGCAGACAGTAAGAGGAGTTGTGTGATGAGCAGGATCGCGTTTATTTTCCCGGGACAGGGAGCCCAGACCGCTGGAATGGGCAAAGATTTTTACGAGCAGACGGAGACAGCAAAAGGGGTGTTTGACGAAGCCACCCGGCTTCTGGGATTTTCCATGCCGGAGCTGTGCTTTGAGCCCAATGACAGGCTGGATATTACAGAATACACCCAGGCGGCTATGGTAACCACCAGCATCGCGATGATGAAGGTGTTTATGGAACGGACGGGAATCCGTCCGGATGTGGCCGCCGGCCTGAGCCTGGGAGAATACTGCGCGCTGGCGGCCGCCGGAGTTATGTCGGAGGCCGACGCCATCACGACGGTAAGACAGAGAGGAATTCTCATGCAGGAGGCGGTTCCGGCAGGAGTAGGCGCCATGGCGGCAGTGCTTGCCATGGACGCCGCCGCCATTGAGACGGTGATCGCCCCCATAGAGGGCGTGCAGATCGCCAACTACAACTGCCCCGGACAGATCGTGATTTCCGGTCTGAAAGAGGCGGTGGAAACCGCGGGAGAGAAGCTGAAAGAGGCGGGAGCCAAACGGGTGATTCCGCTGAACGTCAGCGGCCCCTTCCATTCCCGGATGCTGACGGAAGCCGGCCGGAAGCTGGGAGAGGTGCTGGAAAAGACAGAGGTACATACGCCACGGATCCCTTATGTGGCCAATGTGACGGCGCAGTACGTGACCGACGCGGCGCAGGTGAAGCCTCTGCTGGAACAGCAGGTATATTCCTCGGTGCGGTGGCAGCAGAGTGTGGAGACCATGCTGGCGGACGGCGTGGACACCTTTATTGAAATCGGGCCGGGAAAGACCCTCAGCGGTTTTGTGAAGAAGATCAGCAGAGATGTGAAAGTCCTTAATATAGAGAAAATGGAAGATCTGGAGAAATTCTGAGCGGAAGCCGGAATGTGAGTAGTAGGAAAGGAAAGGGAAATCATGCTGGAGCAGAAAGTTGCGGTAGTGACCGGCGCCAGCCGGGGAATCGGACGTCAGATCGCGCTGACGCTGGCTTCCCGAGGCGCCCGGGTGATCGTCAATTATAACGGCTCCGCCGCCAGAGCGGAGGAAGTGGTACAGAAGATTCAGGAGGCCGGCGGCCAGGCGGAGGCGGTGCAGTGCGACGTTTCCGACTTCCAGAAGGCCGGAGAACTGATGAACTATGTGATTCAGACCTATGGACGGGTGGACATTCTGGTCAACAATGCGGGAATTACCCGGGATGGGCTTCTGATGAAGATGTCGGAAGAGGATTTTGACGCGGTGCTGAACACCAATTTAAAGGGCGCGTTCAACTGCATGCAGCATGTGGCCCGGCAGATGATCCGCCAGAAAGGCGGCCGGATCATCAATATTTCCTCGGTTTCCGGCGTAATGGGAAACGCGGGACAGGCCAACTATTCCGCGTCCAAGGCCGGCGTCATCGGCCTGACCAAGGCGGCGGCCAGAGAGATGGCAAGCCGCGGCATCACAGTCAATGCGGTGGCCCCCGGCTTTATCAATACGGAAATGACGGAAGTGCTTTCCGACTCGGTAAAAGAAGCGGCGGTGGCCCAAATTCCCATGAAGACCTTTGGAGAGACGACGGATATCGCGGAAGCGGTGGCGTTTCTGGCGTCTGACGAGGCCAGATACATTACCGGCCAGGTGCTGTGCGTAGATGGCGGCATGGCCATGTAGCCGGAAGAAGTTTGTGACAGGCAGGACAGCCGCCGGCCGGCGGCTGCCGCAGTTTAAGTGTGCAGGAGAAAGCGGGTAAAAGGATGAGTAGAAGAGTGGTGGTAACCGGAATGGGAGCGATTACTCCCGTTGGAAACAGTACGGAAGCCTTCTGGAACAGCCTGAAGGAGAAAAAGGTGGGCATCGCGCCTATTTCCGTTTTTGACACGACAGAGTACAAGGCAAAAGTAGCCGCGGAGGTCAAGGACTTTGACCCCAAGGCGTATATGGATCCCAAGGCGGCCAAGCGGATGGAGCGCTTTTCCCAGTTTGCCGTAGCCGCTTCCAAGGAAGCGCTGGAGGACGCGGGGATTTCCATGGAGCAGGAAGATCCCTACCGGATCGGCGTGTCCGTAGGCTCCGGCATCGGAAGCCTTCAGGCAGTGGAGCGGGAATGCAGAAAACTGTTTGAAAAAGGGCCGTCCCGGGTGAATCCGCTGCTGGTGCCCATGATGATCAGCAACATGGCCGCCGGCAACGTGGCGATTCAGTTCGGCCTGAAAGGCAAGTGCATCAACGTGGTGACGGCCTGCGCCACCGGAACCCACTGCATCGGCGAAGCCTTCCGTTCCATTCAGTATGGCGAAGCGGATGTGATGGTGGCCGGCGGAACGGAAGCCAGCATTACGCCCATCGGCGTGGCCGGCTTTACGGCGCTGACGGCGCTGAGCACGTCGGAAGATCCCATGCGGGCGTCCATTCCCTTTGATAAGGAGAGAGACGGCTTTGTCATGGGCGAAGGCTCCGGCATCGTAGTGCTGGAAGAACTGGAGCACGCCAAGGCCAGAGGCGCGCACATCTACGCGGAGCTGATCGGATACGGCGCCACCTGCGACGCTTACCACATCACTTCTCCCGCGGAGGACGGCAGCGGCGCGGCCAAGGCTATGGAAATGGCCATCGCCGACGGCGGCATCGCTCCGGAAGAAGTGGATTATGTCAATGCCCACGGCACCAGCACCCATCACAACGACCTGTTTGAGACCAAGGCCATCAAGCTGGCACTGGGAGATCACGCCTATCATGTGCATATCAATTCCACCAAATCCATGATCGGACATCTGCTGGGCGCTGCCGGCGGCGTAGAGTTTATCGCCTGCGTCAAGTCCATTGAAGAGGGCTTTGTACACGCTACGGCGGGACTGGAAATTGACGATGAGGAATGCGATCTGGACTATACCAAGGGAGAAGGCGTGGCCGCGGACATCCGCTGCGCCATCAGCAATTCTCTGGGATTCGGCGGACACAACGCCAGCCTGCTGGTGAAGCGGTACGAAGATTAGGAGGTAGTTTCTATGGAAATTCAGGATATTCTTTCTCTGGTAAAAGCGGTGGCGGACCATTCTCTGACCGAACTGAAGCTGGATGACGGAAATATAAAGCTGACGCTGAAGCGGGAAGAAAAACCGGCGGTGGTAGTTTCCACGGCCAGCCAGCCGGCGGCGCCTGTCATTCTGCCGGCGGCGGTTCCCGCGGTTTCCGCGGCGGCAGCTCCGGAAGCACCCGCCCAGGAGGCGCATCCGTCCATCGATTCGGACAAGGTAGTGACTTCCCCGCTGGTAGGTACCTTCTACAGCGCTCCGTCTCCCGACGCCGACGAGTTCGTCAAGGTGGGAGATACGGTGAAAAAAGGCCAGGTGCTGGGCATTATCGAGGCCATGAAGCTGATGAATGAAATTGAAAGCGAATACGACGGAATCGTGGAAGCGATTCTGGTGAACAACGAAGACGTGGTGGAATTTGGCCAGCCGCTGTTCCGCATCCGCTGAGCACAGGGAAAGGAGCATGGATATGCTGGGTATTAAAGAAATTCAGGAGATCATCCCCCATCGCCATCCGTTTCTGCTGATCGACTGCATCGAGGAGCTGGAACCGGGCGTGCGGGCCGTGGGATACAAGAGCATTACCTACAACGAGCCGCAGTTCAACGGCCATTTTCCCCAGGAGCCGGTGATGCCGGGAGTGCTGATGATCGAGGCGCTGGCCCAGACGGGAGCGGTGGCGATTCTGAGCATGGAAGAAAACAAGGGAAAGACCGCCTATTTCGGCGGCATTGACAAGGCCAAGTTCAAACGGAAAGTGGTGCCCGGAGACCGGCTCCGCCTGGAGTGCGAGATCATCAAGCGCAAGGGACCGGTAGGCGTAGGCAAAGCCGTGGCCACGGTAGACGGAAAAGTGGCGGTTTCCGCGGAACTGACGTTTATGATCGGATAGGGGATAGTGGAATGTTTAGCAAGATACTGATTGCCAATCGGGGCGAGATCGCGGTGCGGATCATCCGCGCCTGCAGGGAAATGGGAATCAAGTCGGTGGCCGTATATTCCGAAGCGGACCGCGACTGCCTGCATACCCTTCTGGCGGACGAGGCCATCTGCATCGGGCCGGCGCCTTCCGGAAAGAGCTACCTGAACATGGAGCAGATTCTGGCGGCGACGGTGGCCATGAAGGCGGAGGCGATTCATCCCGGCTTTGGATTTCTTTCGGAAAACGCCAGATTCGCGGAACTCTGCGCAAAGTGCAATATCACATTTATCGGTCCGTCGGCGGATATTATCCACAAAATGGGCAACAAGTCCGAGGCCAGAAAGACCATGATGGAAGCCGGCGTACCGGTGGTGCCCGGCGGCAAAGAGCCGGTGTACACGGCGGAAGAGGGAAAGAAGCTGGCGGATGAAATCGGATATCCGGTTATGATCAAGGCTTCTTCCGGCGGCGGCGGAAAGGGCATGCGCATTTCTTACGGCCCGGAGGATTTTGAAGCCAATTTCCAGAACGCGCAGATGGAGTCTATCAAGGGATTTTCCGACGACACCATGTATATCGAAAAGTACATCGAGAAGCCCAGACACATCGAGTTCCAGATCATGGCGGACAAATACGGCCATGTGGTGCACCTGGGGGAGCGGGACTGCTCCATTCAGCGGCGTCATCAGAAAGTGCTGGAAGAGTCTCCTTCCGCGGCGATTTCCCCGGAACTGCGGGCGCGGATGGGCGAGACAGCGGTGCGGGCCGCGAAGGCGGTGGGCTACGAAAATGCCGGCACCATCGAGTTTTTGCTGGACAAGCATAAAAATTTCTACTTTATGGAGATGAATACCCGGATCCAGGTGGAGCATCCGGTGACGGAAATGGTGACCGGCCTGGACCTGATCAAGGAGCAGATCCGCGTGGCGGCGGGAGAGCCGTTAAGCATTTCCCAGGATGACGTGCACATTACGGGACACGCCATCGAGTGCCGGATCAACGCGGAAAATCCGGCGAAAAACTTTATGCCCTGCCCGGGACGGATCACCAACGTCCACGTGCCGGGAGGCAATGGGGTGCGCATTGACAGCCATATTTACAACGATTACCGGGTTCCCGCCAACTACGATTCCATGCTGCTGAAGCTGATCGTCCACGGCAGTGACCGGCAGTCGGCCATTGCCAAGATGCGCAGCGCCCTGGGGGAACTGGTCATCGAGGGAATCGAGACCAACCTGGATTTCCAGTATGAGATCATCAACAACGAAGCGTATCAGAAAGGCGAAACAGACACGCATTTTATTCCCACGTATTTTCCGGAGTACTGTAAGGAATAACCGCCCTGAAAAGAGGAGTCAGCCATGTTAAGAGATATGTTTAAAAAGACGTATACGCTTATCGACACCAAGTACAAGAGCCAGCTGCGGCAGGAACCCAATATTCCGGAAGGCCTCTGGCGCAAGTGCAAAAAGTGCGGACAGCCGGTGTACGCGGAAGACGTAAAGGAAAATTACTATATCTGTCCCAAGTGCAAAGCGTATTTCCGGGTGCACGCCTACCGCCGGATCGAGATGCTGGCGGACAAGGGGTCGTTCCAGGAGTGGAACAAGGAAATGCCTTTCTCCAATCCGCTGGATTTTCCCGGCTATGAGGAAAAGGTGCAGGCGGCCAGGGAAAAGACCCGGCTGAACGAGGCCATTGTCACCGGTTTCTGCCGGATTGACGGAGAGCCGGCGGCCGTCGGCGTCTGCGACGCACGGTTTCTGATGAGCAGCATGGGCCATGTGGTGGGCGAGAAAATCACGGCTATGGTAGAGCGGGCGACGCGGGAAAAACTGCCGGTGATTATTTTTGCCTGTTCCGGCGGAGCCAGAATGCAGGAGGGATGCGTGTCCCTGATGCAGATGGCCAAGACCAGCGCCGCGCTGAAGCGTCATCATGAGGCGGGACAGCTGTTTATCAGTGTGCTGACCGATCCCACGACGGGAGGCGTGACCGCAAGCTTTGCCATGCTGGGAGACATCATTCTGGCGGAACCGGGAGCGCTGATCGGCTTTGCCGGTCCCCGGGTGATTCAGCAGACCATTGGACAGAAGCTGCCGGAAGGCTTCCAGCGGTCGGAATTTCTGCTGGAACATGGATTTATTGACAAAATCGTAAAGCGGGAAGAGATGAAGCCGGTGCTGCACCAGATTCTGGCCATGCACAGAGGCACCTGGAAGGGCGCCGCGGCGGAAGGCGCAGAGGAAACGAAGGAGACGGCGCCGGAAGAGGCGGCAGTTTCCGGATCTTCCCGGAAGGACGGCAAAAAGAAGACAGAAGGCGCCAGAACGGCCTGGGACCATGTGCTGCTGTCGCGGCAGGCGGACCGGGCGACGGCGCTGGACTATATTCAGTCGGTGTTCGACGACTTTATGGAATTTCACGGAGACCGCTACTTCGGAGACGACGGCGCCATTGTCGGCGGCATTGCTTCCTTCATGGGCCGGACGGTGACGGTGATCGGCCAGCAGAAGGGAAAGACCACCAAGGAAAACATTCTGCGCAACTTCGGCATGCCTTCGCCGGAAGGCTACCGCAAGGCCCTGCGGCTGATGAAGCAGGCGGAGACCTTCGGACGTCCGGTGATCTGCTTTGTGGATACGCCCGGCGCGTTCTGCGGCATTGAGGCGGAAGAACGGGGCCAGGGCGAGGCCATTGCCAGAAACCTGTTTGAAATGTCGGATCTGAAGGTTCCGGTGCTTTCCATCGTAATCGGAGAAGGCGGCAGCGGCGGCGCGCTGGCCATGGCAGTGGCCAACGAGGTCTGGATGATGGAAAACGCCGTCTACTCGGTGCTGTCTCCGGAAGGATTTGCTTCCATTCTCTGGAAAGACAGCAAAAAGGCGGATCAGGCGGCGGAAGTTATGAAGATTACCGCGGCGGATCTGCGGCAGCTGGGCATCGTGGACCAGGTGGTTCCGGAACCGGAGCCTGCCTGCAAGGAAGAGATGGGGCGGCTGGCGGCGGACCTGAGAGAACGGATCCGCGGATTTATGGATGTTTACACAGCGATGACGCCGGAGGAACTGACGCGGCAGCGGTATGACCGGTTCCGCCGGATATAGAGGAGAAGGGGGCAAGCAGATGAGCGCGCCGAAACCATTGAAAATCGGAGATATAACCGTACAGAAGCCTGTGATTCAGGGGGGCATGGGCGTGGGCATCAGCCTGTCCTCGCTGGCCGGAGCCGTGGCGAAGGCGGGAGGAGTCGGGATCATTTCCACGGCCCAGATCGGTTTTCGGGAGCCGGATTTTAAAGAGGATCCGCTGAAGGCCAACCTCCGCGCCATAAAAAAAGAACTGGACAAGGCGAGAGCCGCGGCGCCGGATGGCGTCATCGGCTTCAACATCATGGTGGCTACCCGGCAGTATCCGCTGTATGTGAAGGCGGCGGTGCAGGCGGGGGCGGATCTGATCATTTCCGGCGCGGGCCTGCCGGTTTCTCTGCCGGAATATGTGCCGGCGGGAGCGGACGGGCAGCGGCGTACCAAAATCGCGCCCATCGTTTCTTCTGCCAAATCCGCTTCGGTGATCTGCAAAATGTGGGACCGGAAATACCAGACGGTGCCGGACCTGGTGGTGATTGAGGGACCGCTGGCCGGCGGGCATTTGGGCTTTTCCACGGAACAGCTGTCGGAGCTGGGCGCGGATACGCCGGACCGGGACAAGACCTACCGCCAGGATCTGTACGATGAAGAGATCCGGAAAATCCTGCAGCTGATCCGCCAGTATGAAGAGAAGTATCAGCGGAAGATTCCGGTGGTTTCCGCAGGGGGCATTTACACTCACGAAGATGTGATGCACCAGCTGGAACTGGGCGTGGATGGCGTACAGGTGGCTACCCGGTTTGTGACCACTCGGGAATGCGACGCGCCGGACGCCTACAAACAGGCGTATATCCGGGCGAAAAAGGAAGATATCGTCATTACCAAGAGTCCGGTGGGCATGCCGGGGCGTGCCATTGTCAACCCGTTCCTGGAACAGGTGAAAAAGCAGCGGCAGGCGCCGGAACACTGCTACCAGTGTCTGGAGCACTGCGACCGGGCTTCGATTCCCTACTGTATCACCAGGGCGCTGGTCAACGCCGCAGAGGGGGATGTGGATCACGCCCTGCTGTTCTGCGGCAGCAACGCGTACCGGGCGGAACGGATCGAAACCGTGCAGGAGGTTATGGACGCGCTGATGGGCGCGGAAGGATAAGAATAAGAGGACTCGAAAAGAGTGCCGCGAAATCATCGAAATAGGTGATGGAGCGGCACGTTTGTTTGTTTAAAGGCCTATTCCCTGCGAAATTCCATAAGCCGGCAGAAGACCACGGCCGCCGCCGTGCTGACCGCGGTGGCCAGCAGCGCGGGGCCGGTGATTGCCGCGGGGTTGGCGCTGCCGTATTGGCTGCGGTAAGCAATCATATTGATGGGAATCAGCTGCAGGGAAGATATGTTGATGATGAGGAAGGTGCACATTTCCCGGCTGGCGGTATCCGGCGCCGCGGCGGGGCCGGGAAAGATGCCGGCCCGCCGTTCTTCTTCCAGCTGCTTTAATTCTTTCATGGCCTGAAGGCCGGCGGGGGTAGCGGCCCAGCCCAGCCCCAGCAGGTTGGCGATCATGTTGACGGCCATGGCCTTTCCCGCAGGATGGTTGGCCGGAAGCCGGGGAAACAGAAAGCGCAGAATGGGGTTCATGCGGTCCGCCAGCTGGTCCAGCAGGCCGGACTGCCGGCCGATTTCCAGAATGCCGCTCCAGAGGGACAGGACGCCGGTCATGGTGATGCACAAAGAGACAGCTTCGCCGGCGGCGTCCAGCGCGCCCTGGGTGACCTGAGCCATGGTTCCGTGGAAGGCGGCCCACAGAATGCCGGCCAGAAGCATAAACGCCCATAAATAGTTAAGCACAGCCGCGCCTTCTTTCCGCCGCGCCGTACCTGGAGAAGATCCGGGCGCGGCGCTGTTTTTATCATATATATTTGGGAATGCGGCAGAAGATACCGGCCGTTTTCTTATATTCAGAAATTCCATGAAAGCCGGATTTGAATTGAAAAAAAGAAAAAAGATCGAGGTAAAAAGTATTAAAAAAATGGAATTTTTCGGCTGAAATGTACCAACATATGGCATAAAATACCGAAGATATGTCATAATATTGATAAAAATATTGCATCCACGTATCATAAAGGAAAGGAGAACCGAGATGAAACATGTTCTGATGAGACTGCAGGAATATCAGAAACAGGCCAGCGCTTCGGAAAACAACGTGATCTGTTTTCTGCTGAACGAGGTGGAAACCGCCAGTGAACTGAGCGTGCACGAGCTGGCCCGCCGCACCTTTTCCTCTCCTTCGACGGTTATCCGGCTGTGCAAGAAAATCGGCTTCCGCGGCTACAAGGATTTCCGGAAGGCATTTCTGTATGAAGCCGCGATACGCAAGGAATCCGGGATGAAGCAGATGGAGGAAATCCGGCGGGAAGACAGTCTGGAAGAGATTGTCAACAAGGTTACGGTAAAGAATATCCTGTCGCTGGAAAATACGGTAAAGCTGGCAGATATGGAAATTCTGAAGCGGAGCGTGGACCTTCTGGAAAAAGCGGACGCCTTGTACCTGTTTGGAATGGGAGCCAGCCTTATGGTGGCCCAGGACGCTTACCTGAAGTTTCTGCGGGTACATAAGCCCTGTTTTATCAGCGCGGATGTACACAGCCAGTACCTTCAGGCGATGAACGCGGGAAAAGGCAGCGCGGCCGTGATTTTGAGTTACTCCGGAAGAACGCAGGAAATGATCCGGTGCGCGGAGGAACTGAAGAAAAACGGGGTTCCGATCATTCTGATTTCCCGCTTTGGAGATTCTCCGCTGGCGCGTCTGGCAGACTGCAATCTGTCGGTAGCCGCGACGGAATACATTGTGAGAAGCGGCGCGATGTCCTCCCGTATTTCGCAGCTGAACATGATCGATATTCTGTATACGGCGTATATCAACCGGGATTTTGAAGCCAATATGAAGAGACTGCAGCGGACACATATTAAAAAACAGGAGTGAAGGGAATGCATGACAATTATTCGAAAATGGAAACAGAGAAAACCAATCCGCGGACACAGCAGATTGATCTTTGCGGAACAGAAGAAATGGTTGCCATGATCAATCGGGAAGACGCTCTTGTGGCGGATGCGGTGCGGGAAGCGATTCCGCAGATTGCCCGGGCGGTGGACTGCATGTTTGAAACGCTGAAAAACGGGGGACACGTGCTCTATGTGGGAGCGGGAACTTCCGGAAGGCTGGGCGTGCTGGACGCGTCGGAATGCATGCCGACGTTCGGCGTTGGAAGCGACATGATACAGGCGTGCATTGCCGGCGGAGACACGGCTCTGCGCTTCCCGGTGGAAGGCTGCGAAGACAATGCCCAGCAGGGCAGGGAAGAAATCGCGGCCCACGGCATTGGAGCCGGAGACGTGGTGATTGGCATCAGCGCCAGCGGAAGGGCTCCCTATGTGATCGGAGCCATGGAAGAGGCCAGAAAGCAGGGGGCGCGGACCGTAGCGGTGGTCAACAACCGGGAGAGCCGGATGAAAGCGTACGCGGACGTCTGCATTGAAGCGGTGACAGGACCAGAGGTCATCAGCGGCTCTACCAGAATGAAGGCAGGAACCGCGCAGAAAATGATACTGAATATGCTTTCCACCGCGTCGATGATCAAACTGGGAAAGGTCTATGGAAACCTGATGGTGGATCTGAAAGCTTCCAACCAGAAACTGGAAGACCGCGCGGAGCGCATTTTCTGCCGGGTAACGGGAAGGAGCCGGGAGGAAGCCAGACAATACCTGCAGGCGTCCGGGAAAAACAGCAAGCTGGCGATCCTGATGTGTCTGTCGGGACTGGACCGGACGAAGTCCGAGCGCATTCTGGAAGAATGCGGAGGTTTTCTGAGGCTGGCGCTGGAGCAGGCGAAGGAGGTGGGCTCTTGAAACGAATCGGCATAAAGAAACGGCAGGAGCAGGCGGTTTTAAAACAGAAGCGCCCGCTGGGAAAACGAATCTGGAAGGCCAGATACGTGTACCTGATGATTCTGCCGGTAATCGTGTGGTTTGCGCTGTTTCAGTACTGGCCCATGGCCTGGCTGTCCATTTCTTTTTTTGACTACAACCTGTATCTGGGATTTGCCGGCAGTAAATTTGTAGGCCTTCAGAACTTTATTGATTTTTTCACAGGCCTGGATTTCTGGCGGCTGATCCGCAATGTAGTTCTGATGAATCTGTATTCGCTGGCGGTGGCATTTCCCATGCCGATTATCTTCGCGCTGTTTTTAAATGAGCTGAGAAATCAGAAAGTAAAGAAAGCGGTACAGACCGTCAGCTTTCTGCCGCATTTCATTTCCATGGTAGCCTTTGTCACGATTGTCACGGAATTTCTCTCGCCGGTCAACGGCGTGATGGCAGATATTTTCCGCTTCTTCGGAAAAGAGCCGATCTATTTTCTGGGTCAGGCCAAGTATTTTCGCTCCATCATGGTGTTCTCCGGCATGTGGCAGGAGACCGGCTACAACGCGATTGTTTATTTGTCAGCCATTACGGCGCTGGATATGAATTTATATGAGGCGGCCATGGTGGACGGCGCCAATCGATGGAAACGGCTGATTCATGTGACGATTCCCGGGATTATGCCGACGGTGGTGGTTATGTTTATTCTGCGGATCGGTTCGCTGATCAACGCGAATTTTGAGAAAATGTACCTGTTTCAGAATTCCACCAACCTGGAAGTTTCCGAAGTGATTCAGACCTGGGTATACAAACGGGGCATGATCCGCTACGACTACAGTATGGGCACGACGGCGGGGCTGTTTAACGGGCTGGTAGCGCTGCTGCTGGTGATTATGGCCAACCGCCTCAGCAAACGGTATTCCGATTCGGCCGGCATCTGGTAAGGGGTGATGGATATGCTGCATAAAAAAATGAGCCGTATGGACTATATCGTCGAGGGGATTCTGATTGCGGTGGGAATTCTGATCTGTATCTGCATTCTGTATCCCATTATCAATATCCTTTCCATTTCCCTGAGCGCCGATGGGCCGGTGCTGCGCAACGAGGTGCGGCTGCTGCCCCGGGGTTTTACCCTGAAGGCTTACCGGGACGTATTGGTCAACAACGGCGTGCTGGGAGCATTTAAAAATTCACTGATCATATCGCTGGGCGGCTGCATGCTGAGCCTGTGCGCCACGTATCTGGCGGCGTATCCGGTGGCGTGCTGTGAGTTTCCCGGCAAGAAAATCTACAACATATTTGTGTTGATTCCCATGTGGTTTCAGGGAGGCATGATACCTTCCTACATCTGCATCCAGAAACTGGGACTGTTAAACAGCTACTGGTCGCTGATCCTCAGCGCGCTGATTTCTTCGTACCATGTGCTGATTCTCATCAGCTTTCTGCGGGGAATCCCCAGCGAACTGTTGGAATCCGCCCGGATCGATGGCGCCAGCGAACTGAAAATCATGGTACAGGTGGTGGCTCCGCTGTCAAAAGCCGCGTTTGCTACCATAGCGCTATGGGTCATCGCCAGCCACTGGAACGCGTACTTCGGTCCGCTTCTGTATATTACGGAATCCAGCAAATACACGCTGCAGCAGGTGCTGCGGGAAATTGTGCTGGAGGCCAACGCGCTGCAGTTCGATATGGCCACGGCCCGGCCCGGCCAGCCTTCCATCAACCTGGCGGACCAGGTGCGGTACGCGGTGCTGATCGTATCGATGATTCCCATGATGGCGATTTACCCGTTTGTCCAGAAGTACTTTGTAAAAGGCGTTACACTGGGAGCAGTGAAGGGATAAAATGCAACATAATGTAAAGGAGGAAAAAGCATGAGACGAAAAATCTATGGAAGAGTGATGGCGGCGGTTTTGGCGGCGGCTTTGCTGACAGCAGGATGCGGCAGCGGCACGCAGGAAACCCAGGAAAGCGGCACGGCAGCACAACAGGAAACGGGTCAGGAGGAGAGCGCCGGCTCGAAGGAGTTCAGCTATTTCGGCGCGATATGGAGCCCGTATCAGGAAACCAGCCCGATTTTTGACGAATTGATGGAGCGCACCGGCATTACGGTGGATTTTGAATGGGTGAACGAAGATGGACTGGACACCCTTCTGGCCTCGAAGGTGGCGGCGCAGGATCTGCCGGATGTGATCAGCGGAGGCACCAAGGCTCCGGCGGCGATTAACGATCTGATCAGTCAGGGCCTGATTGTGCCCATTACAGATTATCTGGACAATGAACTGGCAAATTACGGCCGTCTGCTGACAGAAGAAGACCGGCTGTATCTGACGTACCAGGACGACGGAGAAATCTATGGATTCGGTCTGGTTATGGACGTTCCGCAGACCTTCAGCACCATGATACGGACCGACTGGCTGGAACGGGTAGGACTGGATATACCGGAAACCTGGGACGACTGGATGGAAGTGTGGAGAGCCTTTAAGACGCAGGACGCCAACGGAAACGGCAATCCCAACGACGAAGTGCCCTTCGGCTTCAATTATGATATGATTAAACTGATGATGAACGTATTCGGCATCAACAGCAACGGCGAATTTTCCGTTGTGGATGGAGAATATGTCTACGATCCGGAACACCCTAATTATGAGCTGTTTCTGGATACCATGCGGCAGATGTACGAGGAAGGCCTGCTGCCTCAGGATTTTGTAACCACGGCCGGCACGGACTTTAATACCCTGGGCGCCAGCAATACCCTGGG
This sequence comes from uncultured Lachnospiraceae bacterium, assembly GCA_944380605.1. Lineage (GTDB taxonomy): Bacteria > Bacillota > Clostridia > Lachnospirales > Lachnospiraceae > UBA3402. The sequence continues at coordinate 56,452 of CALWIA010000021.1, forward strand.
AAGCCTGATCGGCTATGCGGAATACGCGAAAAACTACACGGTATCCTGCCGGGAACTGGATGAAAACGCGTTTTACCAGTGCGTGGTGCCGATTCAGGGACCGACCGGCACCCAGAGCATTCCCGCCCGGGCCAAGGTAACCGGAAGCGCCTATATTACCGTCGCGGCCATTGAAAACGGACACCTGCAGAACGTGCTGGATTTCTTCAACTACGTATACAGCGACGAGGGAATTGAACTGACCAACTACGGCATGGAAGGGGAGTTCTGCGAGATGGTGGACGGCAGCCCGATGATCAAGGCTCCCTATAATGAAAGCTTCGCGGTCGCAAGAGAAGAGGGCCTGATTCCTTCTACCATACCGTTCTGCTTCACGGAAGATTCCTACATGCAGATTCTTACCGGCGGCCTGTCCTATGAAGAACTGGACGACGCGGGGCAGACGTTTATGGACGGCCTGACCATCAATAAACCGTATTACTATACGGAACCGGCCATTCTACAGACAGCCAGCTATGTGGAATGCTTCGACCTTCGGGAGCAGCAGGTATCGCTGAGAGACCGCTACATCATGGGCCAGATTTCCAAAGAGGAATACAGCACCCAGTATCAGGCGCTGAAAGACGCAGGACTGGGACAGATGATCGAAGATGTCAAAGCGGCTTATACAGAGATGACACAGTAGACAGATGAGACAGCGGCGGGGCGCGGACGGTCCGCGTCCCGCAGGAGGGCAAAATGAAGACGGTACTGGGACTGGATCGGATTGGGGAATTTGCTTCCATGTTCAAAGGGAAACGAATCGGCCTGATCACCAATTCTTCCGGCGTAGATTCGCGGTGGCGGACCAATGTGGAGGTTTTCACCGACGCGGGATTTGCCATAACGCGGATTTTTACTCCGGAGCACGGCATGTATGGGAAGCGGGCGGCAAGACCGGTGGAGGACGATGTGTATCCGGGATACGCGATTCCCATGGTATCTTTATTCGGAAAGAAGCAGAGGCCGGAAGCCGGACAGCTGCAGGATCTGGACCTGCTGGTATACGACATCCAGGACGTGGGACTGCGGTACTATACGTATATTTACACCATGACCTACTGCATGGAAGCGGCGGCACAGCAGGGAATCCCTTTTGTGGTGCTGGACAGGCCCAACCCCCTGGGCAACCGGATCGTCAGCGGCGGCAGAATCCGACCGGAACTGCGTTCGTTTATCGGAGATTATGAACTGCCGGTGCGGTACGGCCTGACCTGCGGAGAACTGGGCCGGTATTTTCTGCGGTACAAAGGAATTTCCATGGATTACCGGGTCATAGCCATGGAACACTACACCCGGGATATGTACTACAGCGATACCGGACAGCTGTGGAATATTCCCTCGCCGGCGCTGACGGATTTTGAAAGTACTATCTGCTACTGCGGCGGCTGCTTCGCGGGCGCCACTTCCTTAAGCGATGGACGGGGCAGTCCGGAGCCGTTCCGGATGTACGGAGCGCCTTATGTGGATATGCGCCGGCTGTATCAGGAGATGAAGCGGGAGGCGGCGCAGGAAGATGTGGTTTTCCGTGAGAGGGCCTTTATTCCTACAGAAGGGGTTTACCAGGGCCAGGTGTGCTTCGGGCTGGAATTTGCTCCGCTGCGCAAAGACCTGGATTTTCTTCCGACGGCGCTGACGCTGCTGCGCCAGACGGCGCGGATGTATCCGGAAGCGTTTACCCTGCGGGACGGAGAAGCGGGAGAAAAACACCTGTCCTATCAGACGGGAAGCTGGAAAACGGAGCAGTATCTGAACGGAGCGGTGACGCGGAAAGAACTGCTGGAAGAGTGGGAGACCCAGAGCGCCGCGTTTGCAAAAGAAGCGGAACCGGTCCGGATTTATACATCACGGGAGGAAGAACATCATGAAATTATCTACGACCGTTAATTTCTTTATCTATGACGACGATGGAAGCTATGAGGCGTACAAAGAGGATCTGCGCCATTACGCAGCCGTAGGCTATCAGGCGCTGGACGCGATTTTCTGCCAGGCTGACGCGGCAGGTTCTCCGCTGCGCACGGCAAAGTGGATGGACTGGGCGAAGACGGTAAAAGAGGAGGCAGACCGGCTGGGGATTACGTTTGTACAGACGCACCTGCCGTTTTACAATTTCTGCGATCCCATCACAGGCATCCAGGCCGACACAGAAGAAATTCTGGAAAAAGCCATTGTCTGCACGAAAATCCTGGGGGCCAAATGGACGGTGGCGCACCCGGGCACGGATTATGGTTCCAGCCTGATGGAGGCCAGCCGGAGAAAAAATCTGGAATATTTTTCGAAACGGCTGGAGCTGGCGGAAAAACATGACGTGGGGATCTGCATTGAAAACATGGCGGATTTTCCGGGACAGGGATTCAAACGGAATTACGGAGGCGCGGTGGAACCGCTCTGCGAACTGGTCGACACGCTTTCGGAAAAATTCGGCAATGCAGGCGTGTGCTGGGATTTCGGCCACGCGAATCTGATGTACCCGGATCAGGCAGCCTGCCTGCGCTATGTGGGCGGCCGTCTGAAGGTGACCCATGTACACGACAACAACGGAACCTATGATGAACACCGTCCGCCTTATATGGGAACGGTAAACTGGGAAGCGGTTCTTCCGGTTCTCAAAGAAATCGGCTATGAAGGCGACTTCAGCTTCGAAGTAAGGAGAATGGGGCCCCAGGTTCCCAGATGGGTAAGCGATTCGCTGTGGGCGCATCTGCTGAACGTAGGAAAGCACCTGATGGCGCTGACCGGACTGTAAAAGTGCATATGATGTAAAAAACATCCGCGGAGTCCACTGGATTTTACGCGGATGCTTTTTTTTGCCAAAAGCCTAACAAAAATTTAACAGTTGGACGGCGGAGGATTTTACAGACCCCCAATATAATCAATCCCGAAAAAAGGAAAGCACCTGTTTAAAAAACGCAAAACGAGGGAGAGATATGTCGGAAATTGTTCTAAAGAATGTCTGCAAGACCTATGACAAAAAGCAGTACGTGGTAAAGGATTTTTCACTGACCATCGAGGACGGAGAATTTGTAATCTTTGTAGGGCCGTCCGGCTGCGGCAAATCTACGACGCTTCGCATGATTGCGGGACTGGAGGATATTTCCAGCGGAGAACTCTGGATCGACGGCCAGCTGTGCAATTACGTAGAACCGCAGGAACGGGATCTGTCTATGGTATTTCAGAATTACGCGCTGTATCCCAACATGAATGTATACGACAACCTGGCATTTTCTTTACAGATTCGTAAAATTCCCAAGCATGAAATTGACAAAAAAGTACACGAGACCGCCAAAATGCTGGGTATCGACCACCTGCTGAAGCGGCGTCCCGCCCAGCTGTCCGGAGGACAGAAACAGAGGGTGGCCATTGGAAGCGCCATTATGCGCAAACCCAAGGCCTTTCTCATGGATGAGCCGCTGTCCAACCTGGACGCCAAGCTGCGGACGCAGATGCGGGTGGAACTGGCGGAACTGCACAAAAAGCTGGACACCATTATGATTTACGTGACCCATGACCAGACGGAGGCCATGACGCTGGGAACCAAGATCGTGGTTTTAAACGGCGGATACATCCAGCAGGTGGCCAGACCCAGAGAGATTTATGAGGATCCGGTGAATTTGTTTGTAGCTGGCTTTATCGGCTCTCCTACCATGAACTTTTTTGAAGGAACCATTGAAAAAGACGGAGAACACACGGTGTTCCGCGCCAAAAACGGAACGGCGCTGAAGGTGCCGGCGGCCAGGGCGGCGGTCCTGTCCGGCTATGCCGGGAAAAAGGTGGTTATGGGAATCCGGTCGGAAGATTTCCATGACGTCCGAGAGACCGGCGCTGACGCGGAGAACCGGATCCGGGGCAGAGTGACCGCCAGGGAGCTGCTGGGAGCCGAGAGCATGTACTGGCTGGAAAACGGAGCGGATGAATTTGCCGCGAAGCTGCCGGTGACCCTGTCCGAACGGGTGGGGGACAGCCTGGAAGTGGCGGCGGATATGAGCCGGGCTCATTTCTTTGACGGAGAAACGGAAAACAACATTTTTTACGCGGGAGGTCAGCAATGAAAACGTGGACGGAGAAATTGAAAGGGGCAGGGGCCTATGCCTATCTGATTCCCTGTTTTGCCGTATTCGGCCTGTTTCTGTTTTACCCCTTTGTGAAAACCATTTACTTAAGCTTTTACAAAACCGACAAGCTGGGCCAGGCAAAGCTGTTTGTCGGGGCGGAAAATTACATGGATCTGCTTACGTCGGAATCCTTTTACAACAGCATTGTGGTGACGCTGATTTTTGTGGTCATCGTCGTGATCGGAAGCATGCTGCTGGGGCTGATTACAGCGGTGCTGTGCAGCAAGGCGTTTCCGGGCATCCGGGCCTTCAGCACGTCCTATGCCCTGCCGATGGCTATTGCCTCCAGCGGCGCGGCGATGATCTTCAAGATCATTCTGAACCCCACCATTGGCATTCTCAACAAGCTTTTGAATCTGGACATCAACTGGATCAGCGACCCGAAATACGCCCTGATCTGCGTGGCGGTGCTGACGGCCTGGCTGAACAGCGGAATCAATTTCCTGTATTTTTCCGCCGGCCTGGGCAACATCGACGATTCCATTTATGAGAGAGCTTCCGTAGATGGAGCCAATGCGGTGCAGAAATTCTTCCGGCTGACGCTGCCGGGGTTAAGCCCTATTATGTTCTACACGCTGGTGGTCAACATCATCCAGGCGTTCCAGTCCTTCGGCCAGGTGAAGATCCTGACCCAGGGAGGCCCCGGCGAGTCCACCAACCTGATTGTGTATTCCATTTACCGGGACGCGTTTTTCAACTACCGTTTCGGCAGCGCGGCGGCGCAGTCGGTGATTCTGTTCCTGATTATCATGGCGCTGACGCTGGTGATGTTCAAAATTGAAAATAAGGGGGTTAAATACTAATGGCAGATTATACGGTTTCCATTTCACAGAATGAATATACTGCCGCGCAGCTGGAGCAGCTTCACACCCAGATGAACGCGCGGGCGCTGCGCAGACGGCGGATCCGGCAGACGGTGCTGGTGGCCCTGAACATTGTTATGGCGCTGTTTATGCTGTTTCCGCTGCTGTACGCGGTCAGCGTATCCATTATGCCTTCCAGCGAACTGTTTACCATGGACATGAACCTGATTCCCCAGAATCCCACCTTTGAAAACTACGTGCGGGCTCTGACCCAGGTTCCCCTGGGACGGTTTATCCTGAACTCGTTTCTGGTGGCGGGCACCATTACCATAGGACAGATCATCACCTGTTCCCTGGCGGCCTTTGCCTTCGCATTTCTGAACTTCAAAGGGAAAAACGTCCTGTTTATGCTGGTGATGGCTACCATGATGGTGCCCGGCGAGGCGACGATTATTTCCAACTACCTGACGGTCAGCAGCCTGGGCATTCTGGATACGTATATCGTCCTGATTCTGCCGTACCTGACCTCCGCCATGGGCATTTTCCTGTTCCGCCAGTTTTACCTGTCCTTCCCCATGTCGCTGTATGAGTCGGCAAAGCTGGACGGATGCAGCAACCTGCGGTTTGTGGTCAAGATTCTGATTCCGCTGACCAAGTCCGCCATAGGCGCCATGGCTATTTATACCTTTATCAATTCCTGGAATATGTACATGTGGCCGCTGCTGGTAACCGGCTCCGCCGAGATGCGGACGGTCCAGATCGGAATCAGCATGCTGGAAAGCGTGGACGCCCAGTCCATTACGCTGATGATGGCCGGCGTCGTGACTATTATCATACCGTCCATGGTGATTTTCGTAGTCGGACAGAAACAGCTGATCCGGGGTATGTTCTCAGGCGCTGTCAAAGGATAACCGCCTGATTTACATAGATAGATACGCAGTATTATGAAAAAATGAGGAGAAAACAAGCATGAAAAAGAGAATTGCAGCATCGATTCTGGCAGCTGCCATGGCGGCGTCGGTACTGACGGCCTGTTCCGGAGACAATACGGCTTCGGCAGATGGAAGCGCGGCAGGGGGAACCACGGCAGGAGAGAGCGCGGAAAGCAGCGCGGCTTCCCAGGCCAGCGGCGTAATCACAGACGGATTCGCGGATGTGGACACCAACGGCGTTACGGTATCCTTCTGGCACGCCATGGGCGGCGTTAACGGAGAGGCCATGGATTACCTGGTGAACAAATTCAATGAAGAAAACACCGACGGCATCACCGTAGAAGCCGTGTACCAGGGTTCTTACGACGACACCATCAACAAGCTGAAAAGCGCGCAGATCGGCAACATGGGCGCGGACCTGGTGCAGATCTACGACATCGGAACCCGTTTCATGATCGACTCCGGCTGGGTGATTCCCATGCAGGAGATGGTAGACGCGGACGGCTATGACCTGTCGGCGCTGGAGCCCAACATTGCGGCCTATTATACCACCGACGACGGTTCCCTGTACTCCATGCCTTTCAATTCTTCCACGCCGCTTCTGTACTACAACAAGGACATGTTTGACGCGGCCGGCATTACGGAAATCCCCGCCAGCCTGCCCCAGATCGCGGAAATCGGCGACGCGCTGATGAATGAGGGCGGCGCCCAGGAAGTCATTGCCATCAGCATTTACGGATGGTGGTTCGAGCAGTTTATGAGCAAGCAGGGACTGGACCTGGTAGACAGTGAAAACGGACGCGCCGCGGCGGCCACCAAGGTGGTATTTGATGAAAACGGCGGCGGACTGAACATTCTGAACGCCTGGAAAGACCTGTACGACCAGGGCTACGCGCCCAACGTGGGACGGTCTGGAAGTGATACGGCGTCTGCGGACTTCACCGCAGGCAAGGCGGCCATGATGCTGGGTTCTACCGCGTCCCTGAAGCAGATTCTGCAGGACGTGGGCGATTCCTTTGAGGTAGGCACCGCGTATTATCCGGCGGTATCCGATGCCGATGAAGGCGGCGTATCCATTGGCGGAGCGTCTTTATGGGCGCTGAACAACCAGGACGAAAAGCAGGCGGCGGCTACCTGGAAATTTGTCAAGTTCCTGATTTCTCCGGAGTCCCAGGCTTACTGGAACGCCCAGACCGGCTACTTCCCGGTGACCACGGACGCGGCAGAGGAGCAGACTTTCAAAGACAACATTGCCCAGTATCCCCAGTTCCAGACCGCCATTGACCAGCTGCACGACTCCGCTCCGGAGTACGCGGGCGCGCTGCTGAGCGTATTCCCCGAGTCCAGACAGATCATCGAAACGGAAATCGAGGAAATGATCAACGGAAATCAGACGGCGGAAGAAGCGCTGCAGAGCATGACGGATCAGATCAACGAAACCATCGAAGAGTACAACCTGATCAACGGCTGACGGGAAAATCCCGGTACAGCGCAAATCGGACGGGCAAAACCGTCATAAGAGGAAAAGGGAATCCTGCGCAGAGGGTTCCCTTTTCGCGAAGAACCGCTATAATGAAAGACAAGAACCGATTTTTACAGGAGGAATGGACATGAAGCAGGCAAAAATTTTCGCCCACAGAGGCGCCAGCGGCTATGCGCCGGAAAATACCCTGGAGGCCTTTGCTCTGGCGCAGCAGCAGGGAGCCGATGGCATAGAACTGGATGTGCAGCTGAGCAAGGATGGGGTACCGGTGGTATTTCACGATGAATCCCTGAAACGGGTCAGCGGCCATGCAGGCATGATAAAAGATTTTACTCTGGAAGAACTGAAGCGGATTCCCGTATCCAACGGATTCGCCCAGTATCCGGAGGCGCGGATTCCCACGCTGGAAGAAGTGCTGAACCTGGTAAAGCCAGGTTCCATGGAAATCAATATCGAACTGAAAACCGGGATTTTCTGGTATCCGGAAATAGAAGAAAAGACATGGGAACTGGTGAAGAAGGCCGGTATGGAAGACCGGATCATCTATTCCTCCTTTAATCACTACAGCGTCCAGAAGATCCGGCAGCTGGCGCCGGAGGCGGAAACCGCCTACCTGCTGGGCGACGTGATCCTCCATGCGGAGGAATATGCCCGCGGTTCCGGCGTCAAGGGACTGCATCCGGCGCTGTACCACGCCCATATGGCGGATCTGCTGGCAGAATACTGCGGCAGCGGTCTGGCGGTGCGGGTGTGGACCGTCAATGAAGAAGACCAGATCCGCTGGCTGCTGGAGCGGGGCGTGGACGCGGTGATCACCAATTACCCGGACAGAGGCGTAAAGGTCCGGTCCGAGGCGGGATCTTCTTTGACAAAGTGCTGATAATCCTTGGGCTCCTGCCAGTCCCCGCCCCATGTAAATCCGTACTTGGTGAAAATCTGATAGGCCAGGTCGTCATGGGTGATGACGTGGGGCAGGCCTGTATCCCGGTCGATGTAGGGGTCTGCGTTTTCGTGGGACCACACCGGCTCCCCGGTCCGGTAAGAGACATAGGGGTTCTGCTGGGGATTGAGGTCAATGGCCCGGCCCAGGGCGTGGTTGGACAGGGTTTCGGCGTCTGACGACTGCCGGAAGCAGAAGGCGGAGGTGTTGTTGGCGTCGATGGAAGCGGAATCGGAATCCACTCCGTCTCCGGTCCAGTAGTTGTCGATCAGGTACATGGACTGAATCTGATATCCGGCGTCAAACAGTTCCAGGAAAATATTCCGGGCGTCTTCGGCGATGTCTTTGTGGACAATGAGTTCCCCCACCTGGATTTCTCCGTCGAAGTTGTAATGCAGCACCTTCAGATAACGGAGTGACTCCAGGGAGATGTAGTCGTTGTCCTGATAGGACCGGCCGTTGATCCGCTGGAAGACCGAATCGTTCCGGCGGATTTCCCGGACGGTAAAATAGCGGCCGGCGTCCGAAAAGGCCATCTGGCTTTTATCGATGCGGGTGCCGGCTTCCAGCAGGTCCAGACTGTATACGGTGCCGACGGCTGTAAGCCGGCCGCTTTCACTGTCGATCTGGACCACGCCCGGGCCGGCTCCGGTCTGGGCCCAGACGGGACTTGCCTGGCTAAGCAGAAGGAAACACGCGGCCGCCGCGGCCGCGTATTTTTTATGGTCTTTTGTCATGTACAGCACTCCTTACGTGTTTTGCGCAGTGTTCAGAAGGCGGGGCTCGATCACCAGGCGGAAGTTCAGCATCCAGTTGTCTTCGGTGGCCTGAACCGCCTCTTCCAGATCCTTCTGCCGCAGGGCCTCCATAATTCGGAGATGCCCCTGAACCGACTGGCTCTGGAATTTGTACTTCTTAAAAAACTGCAGTTCGGTACGGTTGATGTGGATGGCCAGGTCCGTGATCATGGCCGAAAGATAGCGGTTGTCCGCCAGATCCAGGAATACCTGATGAAACTGCCGGTCCGCTTCCTGGGTCTTCAGCAGATCTTCAGAAGCAATGCACTCCTGCAGGTGCTGATTCAGCTGATGCAGCCGCTCCAGCACCTGGCTGTTGACCCGGTCAAAAGCCAGACGCACGGCGTAGCCGTGCAGATGAGAAATCAGCGGGTAGCACTGGCGAAGTTCATCCAGATCAATGGGGGTCACCCGGGTGCCCCGGCCCGGCAGAATCTCTACCAGACCTTTTTCCGCCAGCAGCTGCAGCGCTTCGTGCACCGGGGTGCGGCTGACGTGAAAATACCGGGAAAGCTGATCCTCGTAAAGCCGCTCTCCTGGTTCCAGCGTCCCATCGGCCAGCCACCTGCGGAGACTCTGGAACACCCGTTCCTTGGCGGTAGCGGGCAGCGCAGGCAGCGTATCTTGGGGGATAGGCATAGATTTATAACTCCTTTATTCTGAGCCGCAGCCGGCTCTTTTTTCTTGCAGGCGCGAAACGCAAGACAGAATCAGCGCCAGTATAATTATACTATGGGGATTTCCGGGGCGCAACTGGTGTATAGGCAAAAATCATAAAATTCCGGCGGAAAATAGGGCATAGTGATGAATTTTCGCAGATATCCGGAAAATTATTGTACTTTTTGACGAACAATGTTATATTTGATATGCAATATATCGCATATCGCACAACATTACCGAGACAGACTGGATGAAAATATACGTCCGGCAGGGAGCGCGCGGCCCCGCGCGGGCGGGAAAAGGAGGTTTCCTATATGAATGAATGTTTTAAGGCAGTGCATCTTTCTCATGGCTCTGCCGGGCTGGAGCCGGTGAAGCGCTTCGGCTATGAAAATGCCCAGAAGGTGCAGGCGTTTCACGCCAGCTTTCCGGAGTACGCGCCGACGCCGCTGGTATCGCTGGACGGCCTGGCGGGGAAGCTGGGGCTGGGGAATCTGTATGTCAAGGACGAAAGCTACCGGTTCGGCCTCAACGCGTTCAAGGTGCTGGGAGGCAGCTATGCCATCGGCAGCTACATCGCCAAGCGGCTGGGCATGGACATCAGCGAGCTGCCCTATGAGCGGCTGGTCAGCCAGGAGATCCGGCAGAAACTGGGGGAAATCACATTTGTAACCGCCACTGACGGCAATCACGGGCGTGGGGTCGCCTGGACCGCCAACCGGCTGGGCCAGAAGGCGGTGGTCTATATGCCCAAAGGATCGGCCGAAGAGCGTCTGCGCAATATTCAGGCGCTGGGGGCGGAAGCGTCCATTACGGACTTAAACTATGACGACGCTGTGCGCCTGGCCAATTCCGGCGCGGAGAAGTACGGCTGGGTGATGGTACAGGATACGGCCTGGGAAGGCTATGAAGATATCCCTGCCTGGATCATGCAGGGCTATACCACCATGGCGCTGGAAGCGGTGCAGCAGCTGCGGCAGCTGAAAGCGGAAAAGCCCACCCACGTCTTCCTGCAGGCGGGCGTAGGGGCGCTGTCCGGCGGCGTAACGGGATTTTTCGCCGATCTCTACGGAGATGGCCAGCGGCCGATCATCACCATTGTGGAACCCAACAAGGCGGACTGCATCTACCGGACGGCAAAGGCGGACGATGGAAAGCTGCATTTTGTCACGGGACAGATGGATACCATTATGGCGGGGCTGGCCTGCGGCGAACCCTGCACCATTGGATGGAAGGTCCTGCACGACCACGCGGACAACTTTGTATCCTGTCCGGACTATACGGCGGCCAAGGGCATGCGGGTGCTGGGCAATCCGCTGCCGGGAGATACGAGGGTGATTTCCGGCGAAAGCGGCGCCGCGACGCTGGGCCTGGTAGCTGAAGTGATGCAGAACGAAAGCCTGGATTGGCTGCGGGAACAGCTGCAGCTGGATGAACATTCCCGTGTGCTGTGCTTCTCTACCGAGGGCGATACGGACCGGGAAAACTACAGACGCATCGTATGGGATGGGCTGCATCCCAGCTTCTGATTCCGATGCGCGTCATGTGAGGAGGTATCTGTATGTTTGATAAACTCGTAAGCATTACAGAATTTTTATGGGGAACTCCGTTGATGATTCTGATGGTGGGTGTGGGGTTATACCTGACCATTGGAACCGGTTTCTTTCAGATCCGCCGGTTCGGAACGGTGCTGAAAAAGACCATTGGGGAAGTGTTTCAGAAAGAGAATGAGAGTACCAGAGGCGAAGGCCAGTTAAAGCCGTATCAGGCTCTGTCCACAGTGCTGGCCGGTACCGTAGGCAGCGGCAATATCGCCGGCGTGGCGGCAGCCATCGCCATCGGCGGCCCCGGCGCAGTATTCTGGATGTGGGTCATCGCTCTGGTGGGCATGATGACCAAGATGGCAGAGGTGTCCCTGTCGGTGGCCTACCGGAAGAAGGGGGCCAACAGCGAATATTACGGCGGCCCCATGCACTACATCCGTGAAGGCCTGGGCGGCGGCCTGGGCAAATTCCTGGGCGGCTTCTACGCCGTGGCGCTGTTTGTCCTGGTAGTTACCGACGCCTGCTTTGTACAGACCAATACGCTGGCCACTTCCGCACAGGAGACCTTCGGCCTTCCGCTTCTGGTCAGCGGCATCGTTCTGGTGGCCATCAGCATCTTTATCATCGTGCTGGGCGGCGTGGAACGGATCGGCGACGTCTGCGGCAAGATCGTGCCGCCGATGTGCATTCTGTACATCATCGGTTCTCTGGGTGTGATTCTGGTCAACATCGGCAATGTGCCCGGCGCGCTGAAGATGATTTTCCAGTACGCCTTCGCGCCGATGCCGGCGGTAGGCGGATTTGCCGGTTCCACCATGGCGCTGGCCATGGGCCGCGGCGCTTCCAGAGGCATTTTCTCCAATGAGGCCGGCGAAGGCACGGCCGCTACGGTGCACGCCACCGCCCAGACGGATCATCCCATTCATCAGGGCATGTACGGCGTACTGGAAGTCTTTATCGATACCATTATCATCTGCACGCTGACGGCGCTGTCCATCATCACCAGCGGCGTCTGGAGCAGCGGTTCTACCGGCGCGGTGCTGACGCTGGAAGCTTTCCGCACCGTATGGGGCAAATGGGGCACGTACATCCTGTGCATCGCCATTATCCTGTTTACATACTCCAGCTATCTGGGATTCTTTGTAGAATACCGGACCAGCACCGAGTACCTGTTCGGCGAAAAGGCCATCAAATACCTGCAGTGGTTCTTCTTTGTACCGCCCATCATCGCGGTGACCATGCCCATCGAGGCCATCTGGTCTCTGGCGGATATGGCGGTAGGCTTTATCGTCATTCCCAACATGCTGGCGATTCTTTTGCTGAGCAAAAAGTTTTTCCAGCTGTTCCATGAGTACATGGATAAAATGAAAAAGTAGGGCGGCGCTTATCCGCGCAGCAGGGTTTCTTCCCACTGGGCTTCTTTAAAGCCGACCAGAACGAAATCCTCCCCGATAACCAGCGGCCGCTTTACCAGCATGCCGTCGGAAGCCAGCAGTTCAAGTTGTTCCTCTTCCGTCATGGCAGGCAGCCGGTCCTTCAGATGCAGGGACTTGTACAGCAGGCCGCTGGTGTTAAAAAATTTTTTCAATGGCAGACCGGACATGGCCTGCCATTTTTTTAATTCTTCGGCGGCGGGCCGTTCTTCCTTGATGGGGCGGCTGACGTAGGCGACGCCGCGGCTGTCCAGCCAGGCGCGGGCTTTGCGGCAGGTGGAACAGGATTCATATTGAATGAAGACAACGGGATTCATAACAGTTCTCCTTTCTCCGATTCGGGGCAGTCTGCCCCCGGTATTCTCATTATATAGAACCGGGCCCGGCGGCGCAAGGATTCCGCGGGGCTGTAAGAAAAATGAAAAGATTTGTTCATTGACCCTGGAGCCGCTCCAAGGTGTAGAGTAAAACCGTCGAAAGGAACAAACGCCGATACGGCAAAGGAGGATTGGATCGCATGAAGCGAAAGAACAAACTGTGCCTGACCGCGGGAGCGGCTATGGCGCTGGCCCTGGGGCTGCAGATGGTTTCTTACGGAGCCGGATAGAGCCTGGAAGGGGACGAATGGCATTATTATGATTCCAGCGGAGATCTGGTGACGGATCAGTGGAAAAAATCGGGAAATTTTTACTTTTATCTGGACGGCGATGGAAACATGGCCAAAAGCCAGCTGATCGAAGATGACGACAATTACTACTACGTAGATTCCATAGGAAGACGGGTCTCCAACCAGTGGCGCCAGCTGGTCAACGAAGACCCGGATGAAGAGGATGAATCGGATATGGTCTGGTACTATTTCGGACCTTCCGGCAGAGCCTACAAGGCGCCGGATTCCGGAAAAACTTCCTTTAAATCCATTACCAACGGGGCGGGGCAGACCCGGCGCTACGCCTTTGACAGCGAAGGAAGGATGCTGTACGGCTGGCTCAATGAGAACTCGGAACGGCTGACGGGAGAAGACGCCTGGAGAGAAGGCGTGTACTACTGCGGCGGTCCGGACGACGGAATCCAGGCCCGCAGCGAGTGGCGGGAACTGGAGGCCATCGACGATGAAAACGACGATGGCGAATTTAATGAGACATACTGGTTTTATTTTTCGTCAAACGGCAGGAAAACGGCAAATACCACGAAGACCATAAACGGCTTCAAATACCGTTTTCTGGAGGATGGCAATGCACAGTACCGCTGGTACGCAACGCCGTCCGATGCCTCTCCTTCCAGCGCGGACCAGTGGTATTACAAGCGGCCGGATCAGTGCTGGCTGGCCACGGGGTGGTTTAAGACGGTTCCATCGGAAGACGTGGATCCCGAAGCCTATGACAGCGGGGACGAGTACTGGTTCTACGGCCTCAGCAGCGGAGGCGTGGTGAGCAGCCAGATCCGGAGCATCGACAACCACAGCTACGGCTTCAACGAAGTGGGAGAAATGCTGCACGGCCTGTACAAGATGACGATAGACGGAAAGACGATCCTGACATATACAAAGATTGAATCCGCGAACGAACTGCCGGTCAAAGACGCGCCGGAAGATGTGTACTATTTTGGCGACAGCCCCTTTCTGCGCGTGGCGCAGACGGACCAGGGCCTGCTGATGCAGCTGAATCTGTTCTTCTTCCTGTGCCGTATGCGCTTCGACCATCCGGCGGTAATCGGAAAATCCCCTGTCGCAGCTCTGAAAATCGGTGATTTCTTCCAGCCCGAAATGCATTTTGCGCAGGTACAGAAGACTGATCAGGCCAAAGAGATCTTCTTCGGTAAAATACCGGTATCCGTTGGACCGTTTATGGGTTTTTAAAAGACCGATTTTTTCATAAAACCGCAGCGTGTCGCTGCTGACTCCCATAATATCCGCGGCGCTGCCGATCAGGTATTCCCGCTGTTCCATAGAAACTGCCTCCTTTTCTGCCTGCAGTCCAGTGTACCGCGCCGGGAAAATCCGGTCAAGGAAATGGGAAAAACCGGAAGAAAAGCGTAATAACCTTCAGAAAAACGTTATATTTATAAAACAAGAATGACCAAAATGAGGCTTGCCCATGAAGCTGATCCTCTGCCTGTCGGACTATCTCATCCCGCTGGTCATGTTCTATATCGTCTGCCTGGGACTTGCCATGAAGCGGCCGGTATATGAAGATTTTGTCCGGGGAGCCAAAGAAGGCGTCCGAACGGTGGCCGGTATTCTGCCGACGCTGGTGGGGCTGATGGCGGGGGTGGGAGTGCTGCGGAGTTCCGGCCTGCTGGACGCGCTGACGGCGCTTTTTGGGACGGCGGCGGAGGGCGTGCTCCCGCCCCAGCTGGCGGGGCTTACGCTGGTCCGGCTGTTTTCTTCCAGCGCCGCGGTGGGGCTTCTGCTGGATATTTTCCGGCAGTACGGCGCCGATTCCCGGCTGGGCCTGGCGGCTTCCCTGATGCTCAGCTGCACGGAAACCGTATTTTATACCATGAGCGTCTATTTTATGGCGGCAGGGGTCAAAAAGACCCGCCACACCCTGGCCGGCGCCCTGATTTCCACCGCAGCCGGCGCCGCCGCCAGCCTTTTTCTGGCAAAATTCCTGTAATTTCCGGCGTTTTTTAAGAAAACTATAAGGATTTAAGAGGTTGCCATGAAAAATGAAATCATGTATAATCGTTAGGAAACACAAAAGACGTCAGATAAGAGGGTGCGCTGTGGACAACTACCATACGTTAAATGATGTACTGGTAAATCTGTTCCGGGATATTATGGACATCGAACAGAAAGCCATAATTACGGAAGAGTTTCAGGACATTACCAACAACGATATGCATGTGATCGAAGCCATAGGAACCGGTAAGCCCAAGAATATGTCCGCCATTGCCAGAGAACTGTCGGTGACGGTGGGGACCCTGACCATTGCCATGAACAGCCTGGTAAAAAAGGGGTATGTATTCCGGGAACGGGGCAAGGAAGACCGGAGGGTGGTCTACATCTCTCTTACGGACCGGGGAAAAGCGGCTTATGAGCACCATGAGCGGTTTCACAGAGCCATGATTGACAGCATTTCCCGAGATTTAAGCGAAGAGGAAATGGAAATGCTGGTAAAGACGCTGGCGAAGCTGGAACAGTGGTTTCGCGGCAGGCAGGACAACTGAAGGAGGCAATAGTAAGTGATGAAGAAAGCAGCAATGTATTTCGCGGCGGTTTTGATGGCGGCTTCTCTGGGCGCCTGCTCGCCGACACAGATAGACGAAGAACCGGCGGCGGCGCCGTCCAATCCCGCCGGACTGACACCGGAGATGATGGAGACCCGGGAGACGGTGGAAAAGACCGGCGATCCCAATGCGCCGGTCTATGACATGGCCTTTATCTACTATCCCGACGGATCGAAGCTGGTCCGGGAGACGGTGGATGTGGAAGAGATGAACGAAGTGATGCTGGTGGGCGTTCTCATAGACTACGGCGTGCTGGAGGAAGGCACCGAGGCGCTGTCCATGGTTGTGGAAGGCGGAGAGAAGGCGGGCCCCGGCGTATCGGCGGAGGACGCGGGAAGCGGCGAACGGACCGGTACCCTGGATCTGTCGCAGTTTGACGGCGCCGGCGATCCGCAGAAGGTCAGCGCTCTGGCCAATACCTTTATCGAGAACTATGAACTGGATAAACTGGCGGTGCTGGTCAACGGAGAGAACTTCGGAGGCGGAGACGCAGAAGGCTGGCTCTACTTCGACGACGACTACGAAAACGTCAAATAGAATCGGAAAACCCCGGCTTCAGGGATCGGCAAGATCCCTGGCAGCCGGGGTTTTTGTCAATGGTACAGCATCAGCCAGGCCTGGAACCGGGGACGGATCACCGTAAAGGGCGCCGGTCCGATATCCAGCAGGAACCGGTGAAACTCCTTGGCTTCAAACCGGTCTCCCAGGGTTTCCTCCGCCTGCTGGCGCATGTTCAGAATTTCCAGATATCCCACGTAGTATTCCAGATAGTTGGCGGGACTGCTTAACATGGCGTCAAAGAGGGCGTCGGCCACGCCGCCGCCGCGGATGTCAAAAAACTGTTCCAGGTAGGAAGCCACCTGCTCCCGGTCCCAGCCGTAGTAGTGGATATTGATGTCCATAAGGGCGTGGAGCCCCAGGGTGGCGGAAGCGTTGCGGGCCAGCAGTTCTCCCAGGGCAGGGGAAAGCCCGTTGTCCATGGTGTAGGCGCAGTGCTCCACGTAGGTGGCCCAGCCCTCGGAGTAGCTTCCGAAGGACAGGATTTTGCGGATATCGCTGGTGCACTGGGAAAGGAAGTACACGTTCTGGTACAGGTGGCCGGGAATGCCTTCATGGGCCAGCGTGGTGAACAGAGACTGGTCCTGGGATACGGAGTCGGGGTTGATGTAGATGACGCAGCTGTTATAGCGGTCTATGGGAGGCACCAGGAAAAAGGCGGGGCCCAGCGTCTGGCGCAGCGCCTCCGGCACATAGCGGGCGGAGTAGCTGTAATCTTCGATTTCCGGAAACTCCTCGGCGGCCTGGGCTTCCAGCTGCCGCAGAATGCTTTCCGGGGTGGTATAGGCAAACTGATAGCCGGCGGCCTCTTCGGCGGTTTCCGGATGTTCCTGCACAATGTCGGAAATGGCGGACAGATCGCTGCGGATCTGCTGTTCTATGGCCCGTTTCATCTTGTCGATGGAAGGATACGTGGAGCCCAGAGACCGGACCAGATACTCATAATAGGCCTTTCCGCCGGAATAGTAGCACAGCCCCAGCTCGTTGGTGCAGGCGCCTTTTAAGTCTTCCAGCCCTTCCAGCAGCAGTTCATAGGCGGGGATGAAATCAGAAGCCACGATTTCCAGGTTCCGCTCCTTGCAGGCGGCCCGCTCTTCTTCGGAAAGTTCTTCCATGGCGTCAACCCGCTGGTCAAAGGACGTGGTCATAAAGTTGTATTCCGGATCCAGGGTGTAGGCTTCGCACTCTTCGATGATCTGGTCGGCGCAGGCGTCGGTCAGAAACAGCCCCGCCCGGGCCTTTTCCTTCTCAAAGTCCAGAATCTGCCGGTAATACCGGTCGATGTCCGCCAGAAGCGTCAGGTATTCCTCAATGTCCCCGGCGTCATAAAAGGCATATTCCGCCAGCAGGACGGGAAGCTGCGCCTGCACGCCGATGGACGGCGCGAGAGGCTGATAGTACAGCAGGCAGTCCTGGCTGGTCTGTTCCGTTTCCAGGGTATCGGTGAGAATTTCCCAGGTCAGAGCCTGGTCTTCCGTAAGAAGCTGCGGGTCGATGTCCCGCAGGGCGGCGAGAATCTCCTGCTGCGCCTGGAAGTCTTCTTCCATGGCATCCAGAGAAAAATCGCCGAAGCTGATTTCATAATCGGAGATGCCATAGGCGGCAGGATCTGCGAGAGAATAGTGGAGACTGAGAAACGAGGCGGTCAGCTGGTCTTCAAACAGCCGGCGGCACAGCTGCTCAAACGTCTCCCGGGCGTTTTCGGCTTCCGGAGATACTTCCGGGAAGGCCTGGGAAACCGGGGCGGAGCTGGTCTGGCTGTCCGGCGGCGGGTTCTGGCTGCTTCGGCATCCCGCCGCAAACAGGCAGAAGGCCAGAAGCAGGGGAAGGATACGGGCCAGGCGGTTCCAGGCCGCTCTGGCAGTTCTCATATCTGCATTCATAATGTTCCTCCGGTCACAGATAAAATCGGGTCAGAATCAGGCTTGGAAGCCTTTGGCTACATTATAATTTATATTCTCCGGTTTTACAACTGAGAACGGGGGAAACGCCGCAGAAAAAAGATTGACGAACGGAAAAGAAAAGGATACACTAGATGCCAGGAGGGAAGAATCATGTGCGAAAACTGCAGAAAACCGTATTATATTACGACGGCGATTGCCTATACATCGGGAAAGCCCCACATTGGAAACACCTATGAGATCATCCTGGCGGATAGCATCGCCCGCTATAAGAGAGCCCAGGGCTATGACGTGCGGTTCCAGACCGGCACCGATGAGCACGGGCAGAAGATCGAACTGAAGGCCGAGGAGGCCGGCGTGACGCCGAAAGCGTATGTGGACCGCGTCGCCGGCACGGTGAAGGAGATCTGGGACCTGATGAATACGTCCTATGACAAGTTCATCCGGACCACCGACGCCGACCACGAGGCGCAGGTGCAGAAGATCTTCAAGAAGCTCTACGACAAGGGCGACATTTACAAAGGATACTACGAGGGCATGTACTGCACGCCCTGCGAGTCCTTCTTTACGGAATCCCAGCTGGTGGACGGCAAGTGCCCCGACTGCGGCAGAGAGGTGCAGCCGGCGAAGGAGGAAGCCTATTTCTTCCGTATGAGCAAGTACGCGGACCGTCTGATCCAGTATATCAACGACCATCCGGAGTTTATCCAGCCGGTGTCCAGAAAGAACGAGATGATGAACAACTTCCTGCTGCCGGGGCTGCAGGATCTGTGCGTCTCCAGAACTTCGTTCTCCTGGGGCGTTCCGGTGGACTTCGATCCCAAACACGTGGTTTACGTGTGGCTGGACGCGCTGACCAACTACATCACCGGACTGGGCTACGACTGCGATGGAAACAGTTCGGAGATGTTTGAGAAGTACTGGCCGGCGGATCTGCATCTGATTGGAAAGGACATCATTCGCTTCCATACCATCTACTGGCCCATCTTCCTTATGGCGCTGGATCTGCCGCTGCCGAAGCAGGTATTCGGCCATCCCTGGCTGCTGCAGGGAGACGGCAAGATGAGCAAGTCCAAGGGCAACGTGCTGTACGCGGATACCCTGGTGGACTTTTTCGGCGTGGACGCGGTGCGCTATTTTGTGCTCCACGAGATGCCCTTTGACAACGACGGCGTGATTTCCTGGGAGCTTATGGTGGAGCGGGTCAACTCCGATCTGGCCAATGTGCTGGGCAACCTGGTGAACCGCACCATTTCCATGACCAACAAGTATTTCGGCGGCGTGGTGACGTCTTCCGGCGCCGCGGACGCGGTGGACGAGGACTTGAAGCAGACGGTGCTGGCCGCTGTGCGCCGGACCGACGAGAAGATGGAGCAGCTGCGGGTGGCCGACGCCATCAGCGAGATTTTCGGCATTTTCCGCAGAAGCAACAAATACATCGATGAGACCGCCCCCTGGACCCTGGCCAAGGACGAGGCCAGCCGGGACCGTCTGGCGGAAGTGCTGTACAACCTGACGGAGGCCATTACCATCGGCGCGTCTCTGCTGGAATCCTTTATGCCGGAGACTTCGCAGAAGATTCTGGCTCAGCTGCAGGTGGAGAAGCGGGAACTGAAGGATATGGACCGGTTCGGCCTCTATCCTTCCGGAAACCGGGTGACGGACAAGCCGGAGATCCTCTTTGCCCGCATGGATATAAAAGAAGTGATGGAAAAAGTGGAAGCCATGCATCAGGCGGAAGCCGCCGGCGGGGAAACGGAAGCCGGCAAAGAAGCGGAAGCCGGGATCGACATCGAGGCAAAACCGGAGATCACCTACGAGGACTTCGCGAAGCTGCAGTTCCAGGTAGGAGAGATTCTGGCCTGCGAAGCGGTGCCCAAGTCCAAAAAACTTCTGTGCTCTCAGGTGAAGGTCGGCAGCCAGGTGCGCCAGATCGTAAGCGGCATCAAGGCCCATTACACGCCGGAAGAGATGGTGGGCAAGAAGGTAATGGTTGTGGTGAACTTAAAGCCGGCCAAACTGGCAGGCGTGCTTTCGGAAGGCATGCTGCTGTGTGCCGAGGACGCTGACGGCAATCTGGCGCTGATGACGCCGGACAAGCCTATGCCTGCCGGCGCTGAAATCTGCTGACGGAAAAAAGATTCTTTCCGCCTCCGCGTTTCTGTGGTATACTGAGCTGAACCCACGGCTGCCGGGCTGTGCGGAACAGGCCGGATGCCGGGAAGCGCGGAGGTGTTTTTATGGGAAAAGGAATCAGCGGAAACGCATTGAAAATGATCGCTGCCGCCGCCATGCTGACAGATCACGCAGGGGCGGTGCTGATAGAAGTTGGAATACTGGGACCGGCGCTTTTTATGGATTCGGCCGAGGTGCCGGACGCGCTGCTGCCCTGGCTGCTTGCGGACGCGCTGCTGCGGCTGGCGGGCAGAATCGCCTTTCCTATTTTCTGTTATCTGCTGGCGGAGGGATTCTGCCATACCCGAAACGCCGGAACGTACGCGCTGCGCCTTCTGGTTTTTGCGGTGCTATCGGAGATCCCCTTTGATCTGGCGCTGTTTGACACCTGGTTTTATCCGGGCTACCAGAGCGTATACGTGACGCTGCTTCTGGGACTGCTGCTTCTGATGACCTTAAAGCGCATCGGAGACGGAGGCGCGCCGTGGAAAAAGATCGCGGCGGTGGTGGGCTTTGGCGCGGCGGCGCAGCTGCTGAAATGCGATTACGGCGCCTTCGGCACCACGCTGATTGCTCTTTTTTATTTCACCAGAAAGAACCGGCGCATGCAGACCATATGCGCCTGCCTGGCGCTGATCTGGGAAGTGACGGCGCCGCTGGCGCTGATTCCCATTCGCATGTACAACGGAACACGGGGAAAGGCGCGGCTGAAATACGGATTTTATGCCTTCTATCCGCTGCATCTTCTGGTTCTGTGGGGGCTGCGGCTGTGGCTGATAGGCTGAGGACAGGAAAGACCTGCAAGGAGAAATCTATGGAAACATACAGAATTTTTGATTCCCACGCCCATTACGACGACGAGGCCTTTGACGAAGACCGGGATGCGCTGTTAGCCAGCCTGCCGGCGCGGGGAATCGGAGCGGTGGTCAATGTGGGGGCCAGTCTGGCGTCCACAAAGAGCACCCTGGAACTGACCAGGCGCTGGCCCTTTGTCTGGGGGGCCGCCGGCGTCCATCCCAGCGAGACGGCACAGCTGCGGGAAGCGGATATGGAATGGCTGAAGCAGATCTGCGGAGAGGAAAAAATCGCGGCGGTGGGAGAGATCGGACTGGATTATCATTGGCCGGAGCCGGACCGGGAGACCCAGAAGCGGTGGTTCGTCCGCCAGCTGCAGCTGGCGGCGGAGACGGGCCTGCCGGTGATCATCCACAGCCGGGACGCCGCCCAGGACACGCTGGACATTCTGAAGGCCCACCGGCGGGAACTGACCGGCGGGGTGATCCACTGCTTTTCCTACGGCGTGGAAATGGCCCGGGAATACCTGGATATGGGATTTTATCTGGGCGTCGGAGGCGTGGTGACCTTTTCCAACGCCCGCAAGCTGAAGGAAGTGACGGCGTACGCGCCGATGGACCGGATTCTGCTGGAGACGGACTGCCCGTATCTGGCGCCGGTGCCCAACCGGGGAAAGCGCAACTCCTCGCTGTATCTGCCGGCGGCGGCGGAAGCCATTGCCGCCATAAAAGGAATTTCCGCAGAGGACGTGATCCGGATCACCTGGGACAATGCCGTCCGGATGTACGGACTGACGGTCCCGGCGCTTTAAAAGATTGGAAGAAAGGAAGAAAACGCGTATGGCCACGTTGGGAAATCCGAAGAATACCATTGAAATTCTGCAGAAATACAAGTTTGTGTTTCAGAAAAAGTTCGGACAGAATTTTCTGATCGATCCCCGGGTGCTGGAAAAAATCGTGGACGCCTCCGGGGTTACCGCCGAAGACTGCGTTCTGGAAATCGGCCCGGGCATCGGCACCATGACCCAGTACCTGGCGGAGCGGGCCGGCCATGTGGTGGCGGTGGAAATCGACGCCAACCTGATTCCCATTCTGCAGGAGACTCTGGCGGAGTACCGCAATGTAACGGTGCTGCACCAGGATATTCTGAAAACCGATATCCGGGCCATCGCGCGGGACTGGGGCGGCGGACGGCCGTTAAAGGTAACGGCGAACCTGCCGTATTATATTACTACGCCTATTATTATGAACCTGCTGGAACAGGATATTCCGGTGGACACCATCACGGTGATGGTGCAGAAAGAGGTGGCGGACCGGATGCAGGTGGGACCGGGCACCAAGGACTACGGCGCCTTGTCGCTGGCGGTGCAGTACTATGCCCGCGCGGAGCTGGTGGCCAATGTGCCGCCCAACTGCTTCATGCCCAGGCCCGGCGTGGGATCCGCGGTGATCCGGCTGACCAAGTACCAGACGCCTCCGGTGCAGCCAAAAGACCCGGATCTGATGTTCCGCCTGATCCGGGCCTCTTTTAACCAGCGCAGAAAAACGCTGCAGAATGGACTGAACAATTCGCCGGACGTTCCCTGTTCCCGCGAAGCCATCGCGGCGGCCATAGAAAAGCTGGGGCTGCCGGCGGCGGTGCGGGGTGAGACGCTTTCGCTTAAACAGTTTGCCGATCTGGCGGACTGCCTCAGCGATACATAGCCATGTAGGAGCCGTGGGCTTCGATCAGTTCGTTGCACATGCTGCGGATGTCGTCGATACTCAGCTCCGCGGCGGTGTGGGGATCTAGCATGGCCGCCTGATAGATGTGCTCCCGTTTCCGGGTGCGGGCCGCCTCGATGGTCAGCAGCTGGACGTTGATGTTGGTCTGGTTCATGGCGGCCAGCTGTACCGGCAGCCGGCCCACGTGGCAGGGCAGGACGCCGCGGGCGTTGACCAGACAGGGAACTTCTACGCAGGCGTCCCCTGGCAGGTTGTCGATCAGCCCGGTGTTCAGCACGTTTCCGCCGATCTGGCAGGGCTGATTGGTGAGCACGGCCTCCATGATGTGGGATGCGTATTCCCGGGACCGCTCATGAGTCACTTTGCCATCGTTTAAAATATTTTTCTTTTCATCTTCCCATTCTTTGATCTGGCGGATGCAGCGTCTGGGATATTCATCCAGCGGGATGTTGTAGCGGTCGATCAGTTCCGGATACCGGTTTTTGATATAAAAAGCGTTGTACTCGGAATTGTGTTCGCTGGACTCGGTGCAGTAGTACCCCAGATTCCGGATGTATTCGTAGCGGATCATATCCTCATGTTTTTCCGACGCGTTCTTTTCCAGCGCCCGTTTCCGGATTTCCGGATACAGGTCCCGGCCATCTTTATCCCGGACGTCCAGCAGCCAGGCCATGTGGTTGATGCCGGCGATCCAGTCGGACGCTCCTTCCAGCCGGTCTTCCATGCCCAGATCTTTTAACAGCCGTTCCGTACAAACCTGGACGCTGTGGCAGAGCCCCACGGTGCGGACGCCGGTGTAGCGCAGCATGTAGCCGGTGAGAATGGCCATGGGATTGGTGTAATTCAGAAACAGGGCGTCGGGGCACACCTCTTCCATGTCCCGGGCGAATTCCTCCATAACCGGGATGGTGCGCAGGCCCCGCATGATGCCGCCGATGCCCAGGGTGTCGCCGATGGTCTGCCGCAGGCCGTATTTTTTGGGGACCTCAAAATCGATAACGGTGCAGGGCTCGTAGCCGCCTACCTGAATGGCGTTGACGACAAAATCCGCGCCTCTCAGAGCGGCTTTCCGGTTTTCCGTTCCCAGATACGTATGGATCCGGGCCCGGCCTTCGTTGGTGTTGCGGTTGATGGCCTGCAGAATGATCTCCGATTCCTCCAGGCGTTTCGCGTCGATGTCGTACAGCGCGATTTCCGCGTCGCGAAGCACCGGCGTGCACATGCAGTCCCCCAGTACGTTCCGGGCGAAAACCGTGCTCCCGGCGCCCAGAAATGTGATTTTTGCCATATAGATGTGCCTCCTTCCTGAAACCTGTCTTGCATTTGTGTTTTGATTCAGATAAAATAGTTCTGACAGCTTTAATTATAGAAAATAAGGGAAAAGAAGGCTATAAATTTTGTTGCATGATCTTGTATTTTTGTTTCCAAATCTGTATGTTCCGGCAGGGAGGAAAGGAAAAGGGGGAGGGACGATGGAACAGAGAGGCGTACAGAGAGAAACCCGCAGGATGCTGACGGGACCGGAGCCGGAAAGCGCCATCCGTCTGTATTACTGCGGCAGCGAATCCTGCGCGCCGGGGCACTTTTTCGGGCCGGCGGTGCGGCCCCATTATCTGATGCATGTGGTCCGAAACGGGAGAGGCGTCTATCAGAGAAACGGCGAGACCTATGCCCTTTCCCGGGGAGACGCGTTTTTGATTCTGCCGGGAGAGACTACCAAGTACGCGGCGGACGAGGCGGATCCCTGGGATTATACCTGGGTGGCCTTTGACGGCGCCAATGCCAGAGCGCTGCTGGCCAGCTGCGGGTTTCTGCCGGGCCGCGGCGGCAGCCTGGTGTACCGGTCGCCGGACGAGGCGGCGAGACAGCAGCTTCTGAAGCAGACCGCCGTGTTCGAGGCCTGTTTTCAGAATGAAAAAAGCGGCGTGCTGGAGCTGCTGGGCTATTTTTATCTGCTGTTTGCCTGCATGGACCGGCGGCGGCCGGGGCAGGAAACTCCCGGGCCGGATGGGCGGCCGGGCAGGGGAGAAGCCGGCGAACTGTCCGGTCCGGAGCGGTATTTCCGGCAGGCAGAAGCCTATCTGCAGAACAATTTCGCCTATCCGGTGCGGGTCCGGCAGCTGGCCCGGCAGCTGGGAGTCAGCCGCACCTGTCTGTACAAGGCGTTTCGCAGCTGCAGCGGAAAAAGCGTGCAGCAGTATCTGCAGGACCTGCGGCTGGAAGCCGCCTGCCGGTTCCTTGCGGAAACCTCGCGGACGGTGACGGATATCGCTTTTTCCTGCGGCTTTCCAGACGCGCCCTCCTTCTGCCGGATCTTCCGCAGGGTCTACGGACAGACGCCCCTGGAATTCCGGGGAACCAAAAAAGCGGCGTCCCCCTGAAAAGGGAACGCCGCCAAACAGGCAGGGAAGATTATTCGGGAATCAGGGACAGGGCCGCTTCGTCGGCCACTACCGTAACGTCTCCGTGCAGCTGCAGGACGGAGGCGGGAACGGCGGGCGTCACCGGTCCGTACAGGGAATCCCGGAGAATCTGGGCCTTGTCGGCTCCGCTGACGATCAGCAGAATTTTTCTGGCCTTCATAATGGTGCCGATGCCCATGGTGTAAGCCTGTCTGGGCACGTCTTCCGCTTTGGCGAAAAACCGCTTGTTGGCTTCTATGGTGCTCTCCGTCAGATCCACGCAGTGGGTGTATCGGGCAAAGGCGGCATCCGGTTCATTGAAGCCGATGTGGCCGTTGTGCCCCAGGCCCAAAAGCTGCAGATCGACGCCGCCCAGGTCGGCGATGACCGCTTCATAGCGGGCGCATTCTTTTTCGGCGTCCGGCTCCATGCCGTTGGGAATGTTGGTATGTTCCGGACGGATGTTGACGTGGTCAAACAGGTTGTGGTGCATAAAATAAAAATAACTCTGGTCGTTGGTGCCGGGCAGTCCCTTGTACTCGTCCAGGTTGGCGGTTTTTACGGAAGAAAAATCCAGATCGCCGGCTTCATACCGCTGCCGCAGCTGCCGGTATGTGCCGATGGGCGTGGAACCGGTGGCCAGACCCAGCACGCAGTCCGGCTTCATAAGAATCTGAGCGGAAATCACATTGGCGGCTTTCCGGCTCATATCTTCATAATCTTTGGCTCTATAAATCTTCATGGATGTACCCCCTAATACATGTTTTCAAAATCCTGCGATTTCAGGATAGCATTTTTATGTCATACTTTCAATGGGTATTCACATAAAATAATAAGCAAAGGGGTGACAGTATGTCTAATTATCGAAGACTGATTTCATACTTATATGCCTACGAAGGCGGGATCAAAGGAAAAAATATCGGGTTTGCCAAGCTGGAAAGCCGGGGCGGCCAGTGCAAAATACAGGTCAGCGTGAGAAAAATTTACATAGGCGGGCAGGACACCGGCGTGTATCTGCTTTCCGGCAGCGAAGAAATTTATCTGGGAAAGATTTTTCTGAGAAACGGGGCCGGCGAATTCCGGGCGTCGGTCAATGCCGCCAACGTAGCCGGATCGGGGCTGTCCATGGACCAGTGCTACGGACTGACGCTGCACAGTCTGGAGGATTCCTGGCAGAGCTATACCACCATCTGGGAAGACGCGGTGGCCCGCGCGGCGGAAGTGGATCTGAAAGATGTGAATGCCGAAGCGGCGCAGAAGAAGGAAATGGAAGAACTGCCGAAGCCGCAGATTACGGAAAAGGAACTGGAAGGAATCGCGGCCAATCACAAAAGTTCCATTGTGGAGATGATCGAAGCGGAAATTCAGGCGCTGCCCCAGGCTCCGGCCGAAACACCGGAACCGCTGCCGCCGGAGCTGTCGGCGCCGCAGCCGGCACTGACGCCGGCGGAACCGGAAACTCCGCAGCTTGCGCCGACGCCGGCAGAACCGGAAATCCCGCAGCCCGCACCGACGCCGGCAGAGCCGGAAATTCCACAGCCTGCGCCGGAAATCCCGGGGCGGGAAAAACCGCCTGAGCCGGAGCGTCCGGAACCGCCGCAGCCGGAAATCCAGACGCCGCAGCCTGCGCCGGAAATCCCGGGGCGGGAAGAACCGCCTGAGCCGGAGCGTCCGGAACCGCCGCAGCCGGAATCGACGCCGGAGGAGCCGCAGCGCCTGGAACCGGAGGAGCCTGTCCCGGTGCCGGATGTGCAGCTGCCGGATATGGAGACCCGGGGGGAAACGGAAAAACTGTGGCAGTATTTTAAACGGACCTATCCCAAGATACAGGCCTTTGACTACAACGGGATCTGCGAGATTTTGACGATCCAGCCCCAGGATATCGGGCTGCTGCCGCGGGAGACCTGGGGATATGGAAACAACAGCTTTCTGCTGCACGGGTACTACAGCCACCGCTACCTGATCCTGGCCCGTTTAAAGGGAAGCAAGGGGAAGGACCGGTTTTTGCTGGGCGTGCCGGGGCACTACTACAGCAGTGAAAAATACATGGCCTCCATGTTCGGCTTTCCCAATTTTGTGCTTTCCAAAATGCAGCCGGCCGGCGACGGACGGTTCGGCTACTGGTATACAGACCTGCGTCTGCACGTCTAGTAGCGCCGGTCAGAAGTCTCGGGGATCCAGATCCGTTCCGCGGATCTGCGCCTGGGGAATGGTTTCTCGCACCGCGTCCAGGAACGTTTTCAGCTCCGAGGGAAGAAACGGCTGGAAGCCCGGCTGGGCGACGCGGCCGGAATCCTGGAAATTCTGCAGGAAGTAGCGGCGGCAGCCGCCGATCCAGCTGCGGATATCCACAAAATCCGAAAGGGAGTGAATGCCTTTCACGGCTGTGGTGCGGAACTCGTAGTCCACGGAACCTTCCATCAGCAGCCGCGCGCTTTCCTCGGCCGGCTCTATAGACAGGGAAGGGACGCCGCAGGCCGACGGATAATTGCTCCGCCCGGCCTTGATGTCCATGGCGGCATAGTCGATCAGGCCGGCGGCGCACAGCCGCCTCAAGACGTCGGGGCGAAAACCGTTGGTATCCAGTTTGGTCAGCAGCCCCAGGGATTTTATGGAATCCAGCAGCCGTTCCAGGTCTTCCGGAAACAGGGTCGGCTCGCCGCCGGTGATGCATACGCCGTCCAGAACCGAGCGCCGTTTTTTGAGAAAGGACAGCAGTTCCTCCGGCTCCATAAGAGCCGGCGCGTCCATGGAAATCAGGTCGGAATTGTGGCAGAAGGGACACCGAAGCCCGCAGCCGCCCAGGAATACGGTGGCGGCCACGTGGCCGGGGAAGTCCAGAAGGGTGGTCTTCTGCAGACCGCATATTTTCATAAACATATTTTCATTTCCTTTGCTGTAGAGTATACTGAAAACGGGATAATGCCGCCGCGGTATTATCATATCATATTTCGGCATGGAGAGAAATGAGAATGACGGCAGATGAGAAATTTATGAAAGCGGCGATCCGCCAGGCAAAAAAGGCGGAGGCTCTGGGGGACGTGCCCATCGGGTGCGTCATTGTATATGAAGGCAAAGTGATTGCCAGGGGATACAACCGCCGGATGGCGGACCGGACGGTGCTGGCCCACGCGGAGATTCTGGCCATCCGGAAGGCCTGCCGGAAGATCGGGGACTGGCGGCTGGAAGGGTGCGTCATGTATGTGACGCTGGAGCCCTGCCCCATGTGCGCCGGGGCCATTGTACAGGCCCGAATCCCGCGGGTGGTCATCGGCAGCATGAATCCCAAGGCCGGCTGCGCCGGTTCGGTGCTGGACCTGCTCCACCAGCCGGGATTCAACCACCAGACAGAGACGGAGACCGGGGTGCTGGGAGAGGAATGCTCCGCCATGCTGACGGAATTCTTCCGGAAGCTGCGGCGGAAAAAGGCGGACGCAGACCTTGACAAATAAAGGTTTCGCAGGTATACTTAACACACTGTACGCCGCGGCTGTCCGCGGGATGGCAGGCGGACAGAACCGGGATTTTCATTGGTCATAAAGTTTCCGTGCAGCCGGGGAGATAGCGGTGCCCTGTACCTGCAATCCGCTCCAGCAGGGGTGATGTCTCACCTCGGACGGTTTGCTGCAGAGCTGCCCTGGGTAAGTGGCGATGACGTCCGGGTCTTGCGCAACAGAACTCCGTGAACCGTGTCAGGGCAGGAATGCAGCAGCACTAAGCGGATTCTTCTGTGTGCCGCGAGGCAGCCTGGACCGAGTTAACTGCTCAGGTAACGTCTGTGGCGGCCGTACAAAGTGAGACGCACGGATTAAAATAGCAACCAAGGGGATAACCTGCGAGGCAGGCTGTCCCCTTTTGTGTTGCGCGAGGCGCGCAGACCGGATTTCACAACGGTTTCCCCTTGCCCCCCGCAGCGCTTTGTATTATAATTACAAAATGGGGTTTGTATGACCTTTGGGAAGAAAGGATGGGCAGATACATGATCAGAGTGGGAATGCTGACCAGCGGCGGCGATTGTCAGAGCCTGAACGCCACCATGCGCGGGGTCGCCAAGTCGCTGTATAAGATGTACGACAACGAAATCGAAATCATTGGATTCGAGGATGGCTATAAGGGACTGATTTATGCCGATTATCATGTGATGAAGCCATCGGATTTTTCCGGAATCCTGACCAAGGGAGGGACCATACTGGGGACGTCCCGCCAGCCCTTCAAACTGATGCGGGTGCCGGATGAAAACGGCCTGGACAAGGTGGAAGCCATGAAGCACACCTACCGGAAGCTGAAGCTGGAGTGCCTGGTGGTGCTGGGCGGAAACGGAAGCCAGAAAACGGCCAACCTGCTCCGGGAGGAGGGGCTGAACGTGGTGTCTCTGCCGAAGACCATAGACAATGACCTCTGGGGCACGGAGATGACCTTCGGCTTCCAGAGCGCGGTCAACCTGGCCACCACCGCCATTGACTGCATTCATACCACAGCCGCTTCCCACGGCCGGGTGTTTATCGTGGAGGTCATGGGCCACAAGGTGGGCTGGCTGACGCTGCACGCCGGCATCGCGGGAGGCGCCGATATCATTCTGATTCCGGAGATCCCTTACGATATCAAATCCGTCGTGGCCGCGCTCCGGGAGCGGAACAAACAGGGCAAGCGGTTTTCCATTCTGGCGGTGGCGGAAGGCGCCATTTCCAAAGAGGACGCCAGCCTGTCCAAAAAGGAACTGAAAGAAAAGAAGAAATCCGGAATGATCTATCCGTCGGTGGCCTACGAACTGGGGGCCAAAATCGAGGAGATGACCGGCCAGGAGGTGCGGGTTACCGTGCCGGGCCACACCCAGAGAGGCGGAGAGCCGTGTCCCTACGACCGGGTGCTGTCCACCCGCCTGGGCGCCGCCGCCGCCCGTCTGATCCAGCAGAAGGAGTACGGCTATATGGTCTGCGTAAAGCACGGCGAGATCGACAAGGTGCCGTTAAGTGAGGTGGCCGGCCGGCTCAAGACGGTGGATCCGGAGTGTTCAATTATAAAAGAAGCGAAAATGGTAGGAATCTGTTTCGGCGACGAATAGGAAACCGGGCGGAAAGAGACAGGAGTGCAGAGCATGTCTTATATGGCGTTGTACCGCAAATGGCGTCCATCCGGCTTTGAAGATGTAAAAGGCCAGGACCACATTGTGCAGACTCTGAAAAATCAAATTACTTCCGGACGCATTGGACATGCCTATCTGTTCTGCGGGACCAGAGGCACCGGCAAGACCAGCGTGGCCAAAATCTTCGCCAGGGCGGTCAACTGCGAGCATCCGGTGGATGGCAGTCCCTGCGGGCAGTGCCGGATCTGCCGGAGCATCGCGTCCGGCGCGTCGTTAAATGTGGTGGAGATCGACGCCGCTTCCAACAACGGCGTGGAAAACATCCGGGACATCCGGGAACAGGTGCAGTACCCTCCGACGGAGGGCTCCTACCGGGTGTATATCATCGACGAAGTGCACATGCTTTCCACGGGAGCCTTCAACGCGCTGCTGAAAACCCTGGAAGAGCCGCCTTCCTACGTGATTTTTATTCTGGCGACGACGGAGGTGAACCGGATTCCCATAACGGTGCTGTCCCGGTGCCAGAGATACGATTTTAAACGAATCAGCATACAGACGCTGACAGACCGCCTGCGGGAACTGTCGGACAAAGAATCCATAGATGTGGAGGACCGGGCCCTGGCCTATATCGCCAGAGCGGCGGACGGCTCCATGCGCGACGCCCTGAGCCTGCTGGACCAGTGCGTGGCGTTTCACTTCGGCGAACGGCTGACCTACGACTCGGTGCTGGACATTCTGGGGGCGGTGGATACCACCGTGTTCAGCCGGATGTTCCGGGCCGCTGCCGGCGGGGACACCGTCGGCTGCATCCGCCAGCTGGAGGATCTGATCCTGCAGGGGCGGGAACTGGGCCAGTTTGTGACGGATTTCATCTGGTATCTGCGCAGCCTGCTGCTGGTGCAGACGGCGGAGGATGTGGAAGACATTCTGGATGTGTCCACGGAGAGCCAGAAACAGCTGAAAGAAGACGCGGGCCTGGCGGATGGCGGCAGGCTGATGCGGTACATCCGGATTTTTTCGGACCTGTCCAATCAGCTGCGGTTTGCCAGCCAGAAGCGGGTGCTGGTGGAACTGGCGTTTATCCGGCTGACCCGGCCGCAGATGGAGCAGAGCAGCGACGCGCTGGCGGAGCGGCTGGCGCGGCTGGAGGACATGCTGGAAGGCGGATATGTTCCGGCCCCCGCCGCATATGGAGGCGGAGGCCCTGCGGCAGCGCCGGCGCCGGCCGGAACCGCGGCGGAAGAACCCGGGACGGTTTCTGCCGGAACCGCGGAAGAACCGGCGCAGCGGGAGACGGTATCCCTTCCCAAAGCCCAGCTGGAAGACCTGCAGCTGATCCGCAACGAATGGGGAAAGATCATCCGGGCGCTGGGCGGCGCGGTGCGCCCCAGTTTTCGGGATACGGTGGTGGAGCCCAGCGGCGAAAGCTGCCTGTGCGTGGTATTTTCCAGCCGCGACAATTTTGAAATCGGCCGCAGGCCTACGATTATGGGAGAACTGGAAGCCTATGTCCGGCAGACCTACGGCAGGGATATTTATTTCAAAGCCCGCCTGGCGGCGGCCGGAGAACGGCAGGATACCCGCTATGTCAGCGACGAAGAATTGAGACAGCATATCCATATGGATATCGACATAGAAGAAAACGAACCGGATTGAGCAAGGAGGAAAAGAGAGTGGCAAAAAGAGGCGGATTTCCGGGAGGAATGCCCGGAAACATGAATAATCTGATGAAGCAGGCGCAGCGCATGCAGCGCCAGATGGAAGAGACCAGCAAGGAACTGGAAGCGCAGGAGTACACGGCTTCGGCCGGCGGCGGGGCTGTCAGCGTCACCGTATCCGGCAAGAAGGAAGTGACCGCGGTGAAAATCGCTCCGGAGGCGGTGGATCCGGACGATGTGGAGATGCTGGAAGATATGATTATGGCCGCGGTAAATGAGGCGTTCCGTCAGATGGAAGAGGCAAACAGCAGCGCCATGGCCAAGCTGACCGGCGGCCTGGGCGGTCTGGGCGGAGGCTTTCCGTTCTGATCATGGAGTATTACAGCAGTCAGATTACCAAATTAATTGAAGAATTGTCCAAGCTTCCGGGTATAGGAGCCAAATCGGCGCAGAGACTCGCGTTTCATATCATCAACATGCCGCAGGAACAGGTAGAGCGGCTGTCGGAGGCTATGGTGGACGCCAGAAAAAATGTACGCTACTGCAAAGAATGCTTTACGCTGACGGATCAGGAACTGTGTCCGATCTGCAGCAGCGCCGGCAGGGATCACCAGACCATTATGGTGGTGGAAAACACCAGGGATCTGGCGGCCTACGAAAAAACCGGCAAATACGAAGGCGTATACCATGTACTTCACGGAGCCATTTCTCCCATGCTGGGAATCGGCCCGGGAGAGATAAAACTGAAAGAGCTGATGCAGCGCCTTCAGGGAGATGTAAAAGAAGTGATCATCGCCACCAATTCCAGTCTGGAAGGGGAGACGACGGCTATGTATATCAGCAAGCTGGTAAAGCCCACCGGCATCAAAGTCAGCCGGATTGCCAGCGGCGTGCCGGTAGGCGGCGATCTGGAATACATAGACGAGGTGACGCTTCTGCGCGCTCTGGAGGGACGCGTGGAACTGTAAACGGCCGATAAAGTGCTTAGGAGATGGAAACGATGGATAAATACGAGTTTAACATAAAAGTTGAACAGATTAAGAAACTGGTGACAAAAGGCGACTACGAGACGTCCATGAAAATCGCCGACAGCATCGACTGGCGCCGGGTGCGCAACGCCAACCTGCTGGCGATGATTTCCCAGGTTTATGAAAAAAACGGGGAATATCAGGAAGCCAAAGAAGTGCTGCTGCTGGCGTTTGAACGGGCGCCCATTGCCAAGCGCCTGCTGTACAAACTGACAGAGCTGGCGCTGAAAGAAGGCAGCGTGCAGGAGGCGGAAGACTATTACCGGGAGTTCTGCGATATGGCGCCGGACGACAGCCGGCAGCACCTGCTCCGCTATATGATTCTGAAAGAAAAAGGCGCCTCCAACGAGCAGCTGATCCATTCCCTGGAACGCTATACCAGCACGGAGCTGGATGAGAAGTGGATGTATGAGCTGGCGTCTCTGTACGCGGCCTGCGGCATGCAGGAAGAATGCGTCAGCTTGTGCGACCGGATTATGCTGATGTTCGGCATCGGCAAATATGTGGACAAGGCCATGGAGCTGAAGGTGCAGTTCGCGCCGTTAAACCACTATCAGATGGATCTGGTGGAGAACCGGGACAAATACGAGGCGAAGCTGAAAGCCGTAGAACAGGAATACGGCGAACCCCAGGACGACCTGTTCGCGGATGAGCAGGCGGAAGAGGCGGATGAGGAGCCGGAGGCGGAAGCGCCGGAAGAAACCGCGGATGGCGAACCGGAAGAAGAGCCTGAGGAAGCGGAAGCGGCGCCGGAACCGGCGGAAAAACGTACGCTGGACGAGGAACTGGCGGCCAGCCTTCACCAGGCGGAAGCAGAAAAGCAGCTGGCGGAGGAGATGAGCCGGATTTCCGTGGAAGACTGCCAGGATCCGGAACCGGAGGCGGAAGCGACGAAACAGCTGAAGGATCTGAAACATATCAAGCCGGTGACGCAGATGGCGGCGGCGGCGATGGAAGTGTCGGCGGACGCTTCCGAGGAAGAGGAAGAAGACCCGGAGGAAAAGCCCGCCATGTCCAATCATCTGCTGATTGAGAGCCGGACGCCGGAAACCGGTCTGCAGATGGCGGTGGACGCGCTGAAAAAGATCCACCAGGAGAACCATACCAACCACCAGGTGGTGAAAATCAGCGGCAGCCGTCTGAACAAGCGGGGCCTGCTGAATGTGGCGGACAAGCTGGCCGGCAAAGATCTGATTATTGAAGAGGCAGGAGATTTGTCCGAGGACAGCCTGAAGGACCTGCAGAATCTGATGGACGTGGATAGAACCGGCATGGCGGTGGTGCTGATCGACAATCCCAGACAGATTGAAAATCTCCACAGCCAGCATCCGGACCTGGCGGAGCGGTTCGAGTGCATCGGAAGCGAAGACCGGGAGGCAGACGGCATCGAACAGGCGGTGCAGAAGCAGATAGAAGCAGAAGAGCGGATTGCCAGAGCGGCAGAAGCGCCTCAGGCAATTCCGGTGGTGTCGGACAAGGACAAGACGGCGGTAATTGAGACCCAGGGCGCGCAGGAATCCGGGGATGAAGAGGAAGAAATGGACCTGGAGGAATTTGCCGAATACGCCTGCCAGTACGCCAGCGACATCGACTGCAGCATCACAGGAAAAAGCAAGCTGGCTCTTTACGAGCGGATTGAAATTATGGAAGAGGACGGCATTCCGCTGACCAAAGCCAATGCCGAGGAACTGATAGAAGAAGCGGCGGACAAGGCGGAGAAGCCGCCGTTAGGCAGGAGAATCACCGGCATGTTTTCATCGAAATATGATAAAGACGGCCTGCTGATTCTGAAGGAAGAGCATTTTATATGAGTATCAGACTGGTAGCCATCGATTTGGATGGCACGCTGCTGGACAGCCGGAAGCGGCTGTCTGAGCGGAATCGGAACGCCATCGCGGCCTGCGCCCGGCGGGGCATCCAGGTGGTGCCGTGCACCGGCCGCACGGTAATGGGAATCCCGGAATCGGTTCTGTCTATTCCGGGAATCCGCTATGCCATAGTGGTAAACGGCGCCGGCATCGAAGATCTGCAGGAAAAAAAGACGCTGGACCGGCAGCTGCTGAGCCGCCGGACGGCGCTGGAAATCATTGAACTGGTAAAAAACCGGCGGATCATGTATGACGTATACATTGAAGGCGTCGGAATTTCAGAGGACCGTTTTTACAACCACCTGGAGGATTACAACATTCCGGAGGAGATCAAGCCGCTGATCCGGCGGACCCGCCGGCCGGAGCCCAGCATTGAAGAATATGTGCGGCGCTGGAACGGCGATGTGGACAAGATGAACCTGTATTTCACGGACCTGCGGGACCGGGAATCCATCCGGAGCCAGCTGGAAAAGAGAGGGGACGTGCTGGTCAGTTCTTCTCTGGGCACCAACCTGGAGATCAACGGCCCTGGCGCGGCCAAGGGAGAGGCGCTGCTGCGCCTTGCGTCTATCCTCGGCATTTCCCGGGAAGAAACCATGGCGTGCGGAGATGGCGAAAACGACGCGTCCATGATACGCATGGCGGGAATCGGAGTGGTTATGGCCAACGGGGATCCGCAGCTGAAAGCGGAAGCCGACTACATCACGGACAGCAACGACGAAGATGGAGTGGCTGCGGCGCTGGAGAAGCTGGCGCTGTCCGGCGGCCTGCATTAAAGAGGAGTATATGGAAAATTGGCTGGAAATCGCGGCAGGGGTATACCTGCTGGCGATGGTGTTATACGGGCATTATCGGGGATTTATCCGCCTGGCGGTGTCTCTGGCGGCACTGGCTGCCGCTCTGCTGCTGGCCAACGCGGCGATGCCCTATGTATCCGTTGCAGTCCGGGAAAATACGCCGGTGCGGCAGTGGATTGCCGCGGGAATGGAAGAACGCTTTCGCGCAGAAGAAGTTTCCAGCGGCGAATCGGAAACCGGACCAGATGCGGCCGACGCGTGGATCGACCGCCTGGACCTTCCGGAAGATGTCCGGGCGCTGCTGAAAGACGGAGAGGCCGGGCAGGCGTATCTGGAGTCCGGGGTAGACGCCTTAAGCGAATCCATTGGAGGCGCCTTTGCGGATCTGGTGATCGGCACCGTGGGATTTGTAATCCTGTTTTTTGTGATTTATCTGCTGCTGCGCCTGATCATGAACTGGCTGGATCTGGTGGCCCGGCTGCCGATTCTGTCCGGGATGAACCACATTGCCGGCGCGGTTCTGGGCGGCGTGCAGGGCTTGTTTTTCTTGTGGATTGCGGCACTGGTTCTCATGGCCTGCTCCGGAACGTCCTGGGGTGCGGCCCTGATCCGCCAGATCGAAGCCAGCCCGTGGCTGTCGTTTCTGTACCATTACAATCTGGTGTCGCAGATTGCGCTGGGCGTCATCCGCGGAGTGATACTTCCGGGCTGACCAAGAAAAATATGAATTTCATATGTATTTCATACAATTAAGACGATTGTGATGAAACAGAGGAAAAGGCCTTTGCAAAGGGGCCTTTTTCTCTTGGAAAAGCAACCACAAAATATAGATAAAAACAGGAAAAAACAGCATATTTTGTGGTTTGTAAAAACGGAGAAAAAATTGTTTAAAATCCGGCCACAAATCCCTTGACAAAATCCGCCTGCTGGTGTTATAGTTAAATTCCACCACGAAAAGGTGGACGTTTTCTTCTCGGAGAGAAGAAAAAAATAAAAAAGTTGTTGACAAAGCCGAAGCGGTGTGCTATAGTAAATGAGTTGCCGCTGAGAGCAGAGGCAGCAAGAGGACCTTGAAAATTAAAGATCGAACAGTATGTAAAACCCTGAAAATTCCAAAGAGAAGGGCCGGATTTGGACGGCCCTGGATTTGAGAAAATTCAGAACGATACGAAAGTATACGAACCAAACACA
>CALWIA010000022.1 GCA_944380605.1 uncultured Lachnospiraceae bacterium
GATGGAGGAGCGGGAAGAGATGGTGATGGTGGCCTCCCCCGCCCTGGGCAAAGCGCTGGGGCCGGGCAGGCATACCCTGGACGAGCTGTTGGATCGGCCCTTTTATCTCACGGAGCGCAACGCCAACTACCGCCGCCTGCTGGACCGCTGTCTGGCCGCACGGGGCCGCTGTGTAACCCCGGTGCTGGAGAGCAGCTACGCCTCCTTTCTGCTCCACGTGCTGGAGGAGACGGAGGGGCTGTCCTACCTGCCCTGGTTTCTGGTGGAGGATCGGGTGCGCCAGGGGCGGCTGTCCGTGGTGGAGGTGGAGGATCTCCATGCCGCGATCTACGGCCAGATCTTCTCCCACAAGGAGAAGTGGACCACCCGGGAGATGGAGGAGTTTGTCCGTCTGTGCTCCCGCTCCGTCCAGGAGCCGTGACGGCCGTCGCCGCATACGTGTCGGCCGGACGGAAATTGGATGTGCATTTTTCGGTCTGATTACATTTTACATTCCCGCGCGTGACATTTGCCCATTCCTTTGCTATACTGGTTCCGTGCAAAACAGATCCCTTTGCCGCTCTCAGCCGGGCGCCTCCCTCCGCCGTTCAGACACCGGGGGCGGCCGCCGCACAGGGAGGCACAAATCTGCCGATAGGAGAAACTATGGAACATATACTTGATTTTAACCAAAAGCGCGGGTTTATCTGCGACATGGACGGCGTCATCTATCACGGAAACCGGATTCTCCCCGGCGCCGCCGAGTTTATTCAGTGGCTGCACAACGGGAACAAGGAGTACCTCTTTCTCACCAACAACAGCGGCTATACCCCCAAGGAGCTGCAGCAGAAGCTGGCCCGCATGGGCCTGGACGTCCCGGAGGAGCACTTTTACACCAGCGCTCTGGCCACCGCCGCCTTTTTGAAGGAGCAGGCCCCCGGCTGTTCCGCCTTTGTCATCGGCGAGGCGGGCCTCTTCAACGCCCTCTACGACGCGGGCATCACCATGAACGACGTGGACCCGGACTATGTGGTGGTGGGGGAAGGCCGCTCCTATTCCCTGGACACCCTCACCAAGGCCACCAATCTGGTGCTGGGCGGCGCCAAGCTCATCGGCGCCAACTCCGACGTCTCCGGCCCCATTGAAACCGGAATCACCCCCGGCTGCCGGGCGCTGGTCGCCCCCATTGAAATGGCCACCGGAACCCAGGCCTACTTCTGCGGCAAGCCCAACCCCCTGATGATGCGCACCGGGCTCCGGATGCTGAACTGCCACTCCGCCGACGCCGTCATGGTGGGCGACCGGATGGACACCGACATTATTTCCGGCATGGAGAGCGGCATGTCCACCGTCCTGGTGCTCTCAGGCGTATCTACGCCGGAGACGCTGAAGACCTACGCCTACCGCCCGACCATGGTACTCAGCGGGGTGGGCGAGATTGTCAGCCTGGCCATGACCGCCGCGACCTGACAGGTTCCGGCCGCACCCGCGCGCAGAACCCCGCCCTCCGGATCCGCCCTTCCGGAGCGCGGGGTTTTCCTGCGCGGCACAGTGGGGCCTGGTGTCCGGCTTTTCTCCATTTTCCCGCGCCGGCGCACGCTCTGTCTCACGCCCGTATGGACTTTTCCCCCGCCGTGCGGCCCGGCCGGAGACGCCCTGTTCCGGAAAAACGGCCGGACAAAATATTTTGCGGGGCTATTGACTCTATCATCATAGCAGAGTTTATAATGGCCGGCAGATACATCCGGATAGGGAGGGGCCGCCGCAATGAACCAAAATCTGACCACGGGCAGCGTGGGCCGGAATCTGCTTTTCTTTTCTCTGCCATACCTGCTGTCCTACTTCCTGCAGACGCTCTATGGCATGGCAGATCTATGGATCATCGGACAATTTGAGGGGGTGGCCAGCACCACCGCCGTGTCCATCGGCTCCCAGATCATGCACATGATCACCGTGATGATTGTGGGGCTGACCATGGGAACCACCGTCTGCGTCGG
Organism: uncultured Lachnospiraceae bacterium; assembly: GCA_944380605.1. Taxonomy (GTDB): domain Bacteria; phylum Bacillota; class Clostridia; order Lachnospirales; family Lachnospiraceae; genus UBA3402. Next base: position 1,977 of record CALWIA010000022.1, read on the forward strand.
ACGGGCGGCGGGCAGCGGCAGCAAAGAACAGGCGGCACAGATCGCGGGAAATACGGCGGTGCTGTTTCTGTCCCTCTCTGCCGCGGCGGCGGGGGTTCTGTTTCTGGGGATCCGCCCCATCCTGTCCATCCTATCCGTGCCGGAAGCGGCACGGGAGGGCACCGCCGCCTATTTGGGCATCTGCTTTCTCGGCATTCCGTTTATTACCGCCTATAATATCAGCAGCGCCATTTTCCGGGGCATGGGAGACAGCAAACGTCCCATGTACTTTGTTGCCGTGGCCTGCGGGGTCAACATCGCGCTGGATTACCTCTTCATGGGCGCTCTCCACCTTGGACCGGCCGGGGCCGCCCTGGGCACCACCTGTTCCCAGGCCGTCAGCGCTGTAATCGCCCTGGCCGTCCTGCTCAGACGGCGGAGCATCCCGCTGCGCCAAAGCGCCTTCCGGCCCAGGTGCCGCTTCATGAAACGCCTTCTCTCCATCGGGCTCCCGGTGTCTCTGCAGGACGGTCTGATTCAGGTCTCCTTTCTTGTCATCACCGTCATTGCCAACCGCCGGGGACTGAACGACGCCGCCGCGGTGGGAATCGTGGAGAAAATCATCAGCTTTCTCTTCCTGGTGCCCTCCTCCATGCTCTCGGCCGTATCCGTCCTGGGGGCCCAGAACCTCGGCGCCGGAAAACCGGCGCGGGCCATTCAGACCTTGCGGTACGCCGCTTCCGCCGCGGCGGGCTTCGGCGTGCTCGTCGCCCTGGCCGTCCAATTTACGGCAGAGCCCATCGTCTCCCTGTTCACCGACCGCACCACGGCGGAGGGCGCGGCGGTCGTTCTGCTGGGGGGACAGTATCTGCGGGGCTATATCTGGGACTGTGTGTTTGCCGGCATCCACTTTAGCTTCAGCGGCTACTTCTGCGCCTGCGGAAAGTCCGGCCTGTCTTTTCTGCACAATATTCTGGCCATTGTGCTGGTGCGGATTCCGGGAGTCTATCTTACCTCCCATCTGTTCCCCAACACCCTGTTCCCCATGGGCCTGGCCACAGCGGCAGGCTCCTTCCTGTCCGCGCTGATCTGCGCGGCCGCCTTTGCCCGCCTGTTCCGAACCAAGAAACGCACGGAAGCGGTGATTTGAACCATGGATAAAGCGGCGCTGTTCCCCATCGGAACGGTCTCCAGAATGTTTCATCTCAGCGTCAGCAGCCTGCGCCACTACGAAAAGGCCGGCCTGCTGACCCCGGCCTACGTCTCGCCGGACTCCGGCTACCGCTATTACGGTTTGGAGCAGTTTGAAGTTCTCAACACCATCCGGTACCTCCGGGCACTGGACATGCCTCTGGCGGAAATTGCGGACTTTCTGAAAAACAGAGAGGTGGACCGCATGGAAGAAAAGCTGCGCCGCCAAAAAGCGCTGGTCCGAAAAAAGCAGCGGGAGCTGAAGCGAATCGAACAGAAAATCGACCGCCGCCTCGCCCGGCTGCTGGACGCCCGGACCGCGCCGCTTGACACAGCGGTACAGCTGCGCATGCCCGCCTGCCGCATCGCCTGGGTAAAAGACCCGCTGAAAATCCGGCAGTTTTTTGAGCTGGAGGCCCACATCCGAAAGCTGGATCAATCGGAGCAGGAGCCCGTTATCTTTCTGGGCAAGGTGCGGGTTGGAATCTCCCGGGAGCACCTGCTGGCGGGACAATGGGAGCAGTACGACGGAATTTTCCTCCTGCTGGACCGGGAGGACCGGTATGCCGGGCCGACCATCGCGCTGCCGGAGACGGACTGTGTCCGGATTCGCTTTTCCGGAAGTCACCCGGAGGCCCCGATCCAGTACCGAATCCTGTTGGACTATATCACGGCACATCACTTGCAGATTACAGGATTTTCGCGGGAAATCACCCTGATTGACTACGGCCTTACCAACGACAGGGAAAAGTTTGTCACCGAGATCAGCATTCCGGTGGAGCCGGCCGGCGGCTGAACGGCACGAACCAGAACAGACCCCGAAGCCGTACCGACAACAAACGCCGTCTGACTGCCTGTGCGGTCAGACGGCGTTAGCCTTGCCGTTACCCCAGCATCCGGACGAGTTCCGGCAGCTGGGCCAAATTGTTCAGAACAAAATGGGCTCCGGCGGCGCGGAAGGTCTCCTCCGCCCGGCGGCAGGCGTCCCGGCGCGCCTCCGGGGTGAGGGCCTCGTACTCCGCCTGGCCTAGGCCCAGGACG
>CALWIA010000023.1 GCA_944380605.1 uncultured Lachnospiraceae bacterium
CCGGAGCCGGTGACGCCCAGCAAGGTTTCAAATTGGTTGCCTTCCTGAAAGCCTTTGACCAGTTCCGCGATGGCATGAGGCTGGTCGCCGGTAGGGGCGTATTCGGATACTAGCTTGAAATGGTCCATATGGTTCTCCTTCCATCGCAGTTGTACTATTTTTCTGCAGTCTGACTCTGCACAAATATTTCTGCCCTCACCTGCATCAAAATCTTTCCCAGAAGATTCTGCCCCTTCCATTGATCCGTGCAAAACCGTTTCTCGTCCTGCATGGAAAGGCCAATCCCCCAGATTCGATCTTTTACCGCACATTCAGCAATGATCTGCTCCCCTGTTTCCAACAGTTTTGCGGCCAGTTCGGGGTTCTGAAGAAATTTCTGGAGCATGCCTTTATAGACGATGGCCTCTCTCTTTTCCTTCCAGATCTCTTCATCAAAATTCTGCACCATTCTGCCCATTGCCTTTATTTCCGCCGCATCATCCGTACTCAGAATCTTCTCTGCCGTCTGCGGATCCTGAAACAGAACCGCTTTTTCATACATCATATACTGTTCCATGGACGAAAACTTGATTTCATCAACCGTAAACGCAGAACGATACCAATTACTCAAATACCCGTTTTGTTCTTCCGGATTATGAAAGCATATCAATGATTTTCCCTCCTAGCGCGTTCCATCTTTTTTCGGCATTTGCAAGCCGCATAGTTCCCCGACTTTATAAACAGCTATTTGAAGATCGAGATCATGCAGTCCCGGATAACCTTCAAACATAAAATGAACCGGGATTAACTCCACTACCTCTTTACTGGCAAGCTGATAGGTCCATTGAAACAGCGCATAGAACTGTCCAATCCAGTTGGGAGCAAATCCACCGTTCGATACCCCCTTTTTTATTTCATAGTGATCATTTGCAAGGAAATAATGGAACAGCGATTCTGCGTCCATGATACATACATAAGCCTGCCCTTCGTCAATCATTGACCGGGTATAGCTTTTCATATAGGATTCAATAAAATGTTCGATGTCCATCTCCGGGTAATGATCCTGTGCATATTCAAACAGCTTTCCCTGATTTTCAACTACTTCTTCTAAATAGCTTTTGCTGAATACGTTCATTTCCTACCTCTTATATCAATTTGCTGAATACCTTGTCTATCTTATTCTCATCGGAATTAATCAAAGCATACATAGCCTCTCTCGCTGTTCTGTCACGCTGAATATATTGAGGATTTGCTTCTGAAAATTCAACCTCCTTCAAAGCCGGATACTCTTCTCTTAAGGCCTGAAACGCTTTCTCTGATTTCAAGCAGTATTGAATCCCCAGATCTCCAGGCTTTAACAAATCCGGAAGAATACGGATATCCACTTCATCTCTGACAAAACATTTTGCAATGTAAAAATAAGACGCATTTGCACGCCATCCCTTAATTACATCATAGCCTTCTGTAGAGATCTGGTGCTTTTCAATAAACCTCGGTGCCAGCACTTTGTATCTTCGTCCCGTATCAGCGTCACGATGCTTCATTAATTCCGCCAGCCATGATAAAATATCATATTTTCAAAATCCAATATTTTTAATTCACGGGTGTCTAACAGAAATTTATGCACCCAACCATTCTGCTCCACTGGATTGCAGACAGACCACTCGGACGCCAATTCCGGGCTTTCCGTCAGATAAAATCATTTCCTGTTTCATGTTCTCCATTTTATATCCCTCATGCAAATTTTACAGTCTCTTCTGATATCTAATCAACGCAGTTCTTTACGGCATTCCAAATTGGCTGCCTTCTTGAAAGCCTTCACGAATATAAAACATCTACTGAAAATTATAGCATGGATCGGTCAAAAAGTATAGCCGCGGTTCAGAACATCTGTTCTCTTTTCTTCTCAAAAAAATCGGATAGGGGAAGCTTCTTTCCCCTATCCGATCATTGCGATAGGTTTCTCGTATTTCTTTTACAGGTTCTTCACAAACAGCGCCCGGATGGCGTTGAGAACCGCCAGAATCATTACGCCCACGTCCGCGAAAATCGCCAGCCACATATTGGCGATGCCCAGGGCGCCAAGCACCAGGCAGATCAGCTTGATGCCTATAGCAAAGACGATGTTCTGGTATACGATGCCCAGGCATTTCCGGGAAATCCGGATGGCTTTGGCAATCTGCATGGGATCGTCGTCCATAAGCACCACGTCCGCCGCCTCGATGGCCGCGTCGGAACCCATGGCGCCCATGGCAATGCCGATGTCCGCCCGTCCCAGCACCGGCGCGTCGTTGATGCCGTCTCCCACAAAGGCCAGCTTTTCCTTTCCCCGCTTTTCGGCCAGCAGTTTTTCCACCTGCTCCACCTTGTCCGCCGGCAGCAGTTCACTGTATACCTCGTCGATGCCCAGCTGCGCCGCCGTCTGATCGGCCGCCTTTTTCCTGTCTCCGGTCAGCATCACCGTCTTCCGCACGCCGGATTTTTTCAGAAGCCGTATGGCCTCCTCCGAATGGGGCTTGACCACGTCGGAAATCACGATATGGCCCGCGTAGGCTCCGTCAATGGCCATGTGGATGATGGTTCCCGCGCTGTGGCAGGGAATGCAGGAAATGCCCAGACGGTTCATCAGCTTGTCGTTTCCCGCCGCCACTTCCACGCCGTCTACCTTTGCCGTAACGCCGTTTCCGCTGATCTCCCGGATATCCGTCACCCGCCCGCGGTCGATCTCTTTTCCATAGGCCCGCTGCAGGCTCCTGCTTATGGGATGGGAAGAAGCGCTTTCCGCCAGCGCCGCGTATTCGATCAGCCGTTCATTTTCCAGCTCGCTGTGATGGATTCCGTTGACTTCGAACACGCCCTGGGTCAGGGTTCCGGTCTTGTCAAACACCACGATTCCGGTCTGGGAGAGGGTTTCCAGATAATTGGAGCCCTTTACCAGAATGCCGGCTTTTCCGGCGCCGCCGATGCCGGCGAAGAAACTCAGCGGAATGCTGATTACCAAGGCGCAGGGACAGCTGATTACCAGGAATGTCAGCGCCCGGTAGATCCAGCTTCCCCAATCCGCCGGCAGGCCCATCCCTGCCATCCGCACCAGAGGCGGCAGAACCGCCAGCGCCAGCGCCGCGCCGCAGACTGCCGGGGTATACACCCGGGCAAACCGGGATATGAAATTCTCGGATCTGGATTTCCGGGAACTGGCATTCTCCACCAGATCCAGGATTTTGGAAACGGTGGACTCTCCAAATTCCCTGGTGGTACGCACCTTCAGCACCCCGGTCATGTTGATGCAGCCGCTGACGATTTCATCTCCGGCCTGAATATCCCTCGGCAGGCTCTCTCCCGTCAGGGCGCTGGTATTCAGCGTGGAAGCGCCTTCCAGAACCACGCCGTCGATGGGCACCTTTTCTCCCGGCTGCACCACGATTACCGTACCGATTTCCACCTCGTCGGGATCCACCTGTTCCAGCTGTCCCTCCTGCTCCACGTTGGCATAGTCCGGACGGATGTCCATAAGTTCGGAAATGTTCCGGCGGCTTTTGCCCACCGCATAGCTCTGGAACCATTCTCCGATCTGATAAAACAGCATAACGGCAATGGCTTCCGTATAATCGCCGTTTTTCTGGTACAGCGCCAGGGCAATGGCGCCCACCGTAGCCACGGCCATCAGAAAGTTCTCATCAAAAATCTGACGGTTTTTGATGCCTTTCGCCGCCTTCAGCAGAATATCATACCCAATGGTCAGATACGGGATCATGTACAGGGCAAACCGCGCAAGCCCTTCTGCCGGCACCTGCGGCAGCGCCAGCAGCAGAATGGCGGCAATGCCGATGCGGACCAGCATTTTTTTCTGTTTTTTGTTCATTACCGTTCACCTCGGAATCCGGCCTCCGCCCAGGGCGAAAGACCATAAAATTTTACAGGAAAATCTCGCAGTCGTCCTCCACCTTTTTGCAGTTTCTGCGGACCTCCTGCATCACGGACTTGGGATCGGCTCCCTCTTCAAACTCCACATTCATCTTCAGCGTCATAAAATTGACCACCGCGGATTTGACGCCTTCGGTCTTCTGGGCGGCCGTTTCCATCTTGTTGGCGCAGTTGGCGCAGTCTACGTCGATCTTGTAAGTCTTTTTCATGGTTTTCCATCCTTTCCACTGCAGATATGTTTTTATTATCAATTAAGCATATATTTAATTGTTATCTTCATCATACACTTCTTTTCCCTGCGTGTCAATCCCTTTTCTCCTGTTTTTTCACGTTTCCCGGCATGCGAAAAACCGGAAGCAAAACTGCTTGCCAGTCCTGCTTCCGGTTTTCGCTTCCCGTTCTCCGGGCATTCTTATTTTCAGTCGTAAATGCTCTCCACGTCCCAGTCCACCAGCGTTCCCGAGGCGGCGTCGATCTCAAATTCATACTCCAGATGACCGGAAATGAATTCTCCCTCGTAGACCAGCCGCCTGTCGTCGTAATCCAGTTTCAGTTTTCTCCAGGTTACCTGGCTGTCCTTCAGTCCGGCCTGCTCCAGCGCTTTCGCCCTGGCCTGCTCTTCCGTCACCGACGTTTCCGCCGCTGCCCGGGAGCCGCCGTTTTCCCTGCGGCTTCCGGCTCCGGAAAACTGCTCCGCGTCATAGTCCCAGCTGAGGATGGTGCCGGACTGCGCGTCGATCTCATAGTCGTATTCCTTGCCGTCTTCCGTATAGAATTCCACATCGTATACCTGCAGGCCGTCGTCGTAGTCCAGCTTTACGTGGATAAACGGAACGTCCTCTTCCTTCACACCAGCGTGGTCCAGCGCCGTCGTTCTGGCCTGATCCGAGGTTACGCTGACGTCGCCGTTGGACCGGTTTCCTCTTTCAAAATAGAAGGCCGTCTCCGCGTCGTAGTCCACGCTGAGAATGGAGCCATCCGCCGCGCTGATCTCATAGTCGTATTCTTTGTAGTCTTCCGTGAAAAATTCCACGTCGTACACCTTTCTGCCGTCTTCCCAGTCCAGTTCCGCCCGGATAAAGGCCACCTGCGCTTCCTTCACGCCGGCATTTTCCAGCGCCTTCTGCTGCGCCTGTTCTTTCGTGATCTCAGCTGCCATAACATTCATGGCCATTGCCATGCACAGGGCTCCCGCCGCCAGTCCGCTTCCCATAACCGCATACCGTTTCTTCATATTTTCTTACCTCCGGATTCTTATTTTTTATCGTTGATTTTGGTTTCTGTTCTGTTGATAGCCTTATGATAAAGGACAATTATTAAAAAACCATTAGAGTTTTTAAAAAGATGAAAAATCTTTCCGTTTCGTTTATAATGGGGGAAAGACGGAAATTTGGGAGGGTTGGATATGCGGATTCTGATTGCAGAAGACGAGCGGGATTTAAACCGCCTGATCGCGAAAACACTGGAAAAAGAAGGCTACGGCGTAGACGCCTGCTTTGACGGCAAAGAAGCCCTGTACTATCTGGAACACACCGATTACGACGCCGCCGTGCTGGACATCATGATGCCGGGCATGGACGGCCTGTCCGTGCTGAAAGCCATCCGCCAAAACGGCCAGGATCTGCCGGTGATGTTTCTCACTGCCAAAGACAGCATTTCCGACCGGGTCACCGGCCTGGATTCCGGCGCCGACGACTATCTGGTCAAACCCTTTGATTTTGACGAGCTGCTGGCGCGGATCCGCTCTATGACCCGCAAGCGGACGCCCCATACCTCCAGCCGGATCACCATCGGCGACCTGACTCTGGATACCGGCACCCACCAGGTGACCCGCGGCGGCCAGGCCATCGACCTGTCTGCCCGGGAATACGCGATTCTGGAGTATATGTGCATGAATCCCGGCATCGTGCTGTCCAGGGAAAAAATCGAAAACCACATCTGGAACTACGACTACAGCGGCGGTTCCAACGTAGTAGACGTATATATCAGCTATCTGCGCAAAAAGATCGACGGAGGGCGTCCCTCCAAACTGATTCACACCGTCTGGGGTTCCGGGTGGACGCTGAAGGCGGAGGATAAGGAGGCCACATGAAGCGAAATCTGTCTATGAAACTGAAGCTGACCCTGTGGTTCACTTCTTTTATGGCCCTGCTGGCCGCCGTCTGCCTGGTGCTGATTCTGTTTACCAGCAGCTACGTCACCCGCAGCGAAGCCTTCCGGGTGCTGGATACCGCGGTCCGCTCCAATCTGACCCGGGTCTCTTCCGAAGATGGCAGTTTATCCCTGGACACCGGTTTCCAGTTTTATGTCAACGGCGTCTACATGCTGCTGTACAACTCCGGCGGAGCCCTGCTTTCCGGGCAGACGCCGCCGGGATTTCCGGTAAACGCCCCTCTGGAAAACGGCCTCACCCGTTTTGTGGAAGGCGGGGAAGACGGTTTTTACGTACAGGACTTCTGGGTTCCTTCCGGCTGGGAGGATGGCGTCTGGCTGCGGGGTGCCATGGTCTGTCCCAACCCGGGCCAGACCGTCAGCAGCATCCTGTCCATGTTTGCCATCGTTATTCCCTTTTTCATTCTGGCCGCGGCAGCCGGCGGCTACTGGATCGTCCGCAGGGCGCTGGCCCCCATTTCCTATATTACAGACGCCGCCGACAGCATCCGCGAAGGACAGGACCTGACCCGGCGCATCGGCCTTCCGCCCCGCAGCGACGAGGTGGGACGGCTGGCCAATGCCTTTGACCGCATGTTTGAGCGGCTGGAACAGGCGTTTGAAGCAGAAAAGCAGTTCACTTCCGACGCTTCCCACGAGCTGCGCACCCCGACTTCCGTCATCCTGGCCCAGTGCGACTATGCGGAAAAACGGGCCGACACTCTGGAAGAATACCGGGAAGCCATCACCGTCATCCGGCGGCAGGCCGGCAAAATGTCTCTGCTGATCGAACGTCTGCTGGACATGACCCGCCTGGATCTGGGCACCCAGCGTCTCCGCCGGGAAACCGTCAATTTCAGCGAGATGGTTTCTGTGATCTGCGAGGAACAGGATACCATGGCCCGCGGCATCTCCCTGCGTCTGCAGAAGCCGAAAGAAGACCTGTACCTGGAAGCGGACCCGTTTCTGCTGTCCCGGGTTGTGGGCAACCTGCTGGACAACGCCCGCAAATACGGGCGGGAAAACGGGTACATCGAAGTCCGCCTTTCCCGGCAGGAAGCATCGGTTCTGCTGGAAGTAGAAGACAACGGCATCGGCATTCCGCCGGAACACCTGGAACGGATCTGGGGGCGCTTCTATCAGGTGGGACAGTCCCGCCACGGCGAATCCGGCCTGGGGCTGGGCCTTTCCATGGTACGGCAGATCGTGCAGCTTCACGGCGGCCGGGTCCAGGTCCGCAGCCAGCCGGACCAGGGCAGCTGCTTTTCCATCTGGCTTCCCGCCGGCGGCGCTTCTGCGGAAACATAAAATTCTCATTCTTTTTTAATAAATAGGGGATATAATAGAAGCATCATCAGAAAGGAGACACTTCTTATGAAATCCATAAAGAAACAGAAATGGGCCGCCTGTCTGGCAGGCACCGCCGCTCTGGCGCTTCTGACCGCCTGCGGCAGCCGGACCGCCTCTTCCGCCGCCGACTACATCGGCATCGACGCGGCCAAGGAAGCCGCGCTGGCGGCAGCCGGAGCCGACGCCGGCCAGGTGCAGTTTGAAAACGCAGGTTTGGACAGCCAGAACGGCACCTTTTTCTATCAGGTGATTTTTACGGAAAATGGAACCACGTATGAATACGACATCGACGCGCTCACCGGCGTCGTCATTGAAGAAACCATCCGCCAGGGAGCCGGCCAGACGACGGCAGCCGCAGAATCCTCCGCCGAAACGCCGGCCGAGACCGCTGCAGCAGAATCCTCCGCCGCGGAAACCGCCCGGACTTCCAGCGCGGAAACCTCCGCCGCGGAATCTTCCGCTGCGGAAACCTCCAAGGCTTCCGGCGCGGCCATCGATTCTGACTACGCCTTTTCCGCCGCCCTTTCCCACGCCGGTCTGGACGCTTCCGATGCGGTATTCTACAAAGTAGAACCGGATTTTGACGATGGCATGGAAGTTTATGAAGTGGAATTTGTCACCGCCGACGGCACCGAATACGACTACACCATCCGGGCTGACGACGGATCCATTCTCAGCTTTGACCAGGACGCGGAAGCCTCCTTCCCCCTGAACCGGGGCGATTCCCTGATTGAGGAAAGCCAGGCCAGGCAGGCGGTTCTGGACCGGGTGCCCGGCGCCCAGGCCGACGATATCCGCATCCGCCTGAAAGAAGACGATGGGCGCATGGAATACGAAGGCTCTCTGTTTTATGACGGCATGTTCTATGAATTTACCATCGATGCCTACAGCGGCGGCTTAATCGAATGGGAGGCCGAAAAGGCCTCCCGCTGATTCCCCGGATTCAGATTTTGACTTTTCCTGCCAGAATGTCCTGATAATCCCGATAATTTTCCTCCAGCAGCGCCGGCGTGTCCAGCCCATAGGGGCATTTGGACCGGCAGGCGCCGCAGTGGAGGCAGTCCCGGATCTTTTCCATCATCGCCTGGGCCTTTTCCGTCAGATGCTTTTCCGACGGAGAACGGCGGATCATCAGGCTCATTCTGGCACAGGTGTTGATTTCAATGCCGGCGGGGCAGGGCATGCAGTAGCCGCATCCCCGGCAGAAATTGCCGGACAGTTCTTTCCGGTCCGCGTCGATGACCTGACGCATCTCGTCCGTCATTTCCGGCGGTTCTTCCATATAAGACAGAAATTCTTCCAGTTCTTCCATGCGCTGAATCCCCCATATGGGTTCCACATGCGGGAAAGGCCGCATAAAGGCGTACGCCGCCGCCGAATTGGAAATCAGCCCGCCCGACAGTCCCTTCATGGCGATCAAACCCATATCCGCCTGCCGGCACAGTTCCACCAACTCCAGGTCTTTGTCCGTCGCCAGGTAGCTGAAGGGAAACTGCAGCGTCTCATACAGCCCGCTTTCCACCGCCTCCCTGGCCACGTTCAGCCGGTGATTGGTGATGCCGATATGGCGGATCATCCCCTGCCGCTTCGCGTCTTCCATAGCCTCGTACAGGCCGCTGCCATCGCCGGGCTTCGGGCAGAAGGACGGGTTGTGGAACTGGTAAATGTCCAGATATTCGGTTTTCAGCGTTTTGAGAGACGTCTCCAGGTCCTTCCAGAACTGCTCCGGAGTCTTCGCCTGAGTCTTGGACGCCAGCACCATCTGCTCCCGCACATCCGACAGGGCTTCTCCCAGCTTTTTCTCGCTGTCCGTATACGCTCTGGCCGTGTCATAGAAGCGGATGCCGCCTTCCCAGGCCCTCCTCAGAATCCGCACCGCCTCTGCTTCCGAAACCCTCTGCACCGGCAGCGCGCCGAATCCGTTTTTCGGAACGCGGATCCCGGTTTTTCCCAATACCGTTACATCCATGCCTATAACCCTCCTTTTTGTATCTACTGCGGCTGCTTTTCCAGCCGTTCTCTGCAGATCTCGATCACCTGTTTCATGGCCTCCGGCCCCGGCGCCCCGATGGTAACCCGCTTTTCCACACAGCTTTTCAGGCTGATGGCCTCGTAGATATCCGCCTCAAACACCGGACTGGCTTCTTTGAATTCTTCCAGACTCAGATCGTCCAGCGCCTGGTTTTTCTCAATGCACCGAAGCACCAGCCTGCCGACGATGCCGTGGGCGTCCCGGAACGGCACGCCCCTGCTGACCAGATAGTCCGCCGCGTCGGTGGCGTTGGTAAAGCCCTTTTTGGCGCTTTCTTCCATGGCTTCCCGGTTGAAGGAAATGGCGGACAGCATGCCGGTAAACAGGGCCAGGCAGCCTTTCATGGTATCGATAGCGTCAAAAGTCAGCTCCTTGTCTTCCTGCATATCCTTGTTGTAGGCCAGCGGAATGCCCTTCATCACCGTCAGCAAAGAGACCAGCGCGCCGTAGACCCGTCCGGTTTTGCCCCGCACCAGTTCCGCGATGTCCGGATTCTTTTTCTGCGGCATAATGCTGCTGCCGGTGCTGTAGGCGTCGTCCAGTTCCACAAACCGGTATTCATTGGAATTCCAGAGAATGATTTCCTCGCAGAACCGGCTTAAGTGCATGGCGGCAATGGACAGGGCGCCCAGCAGTTCCAGCACATAGTCCCGGTCGGAAACCGAATCCATGCTGTTTAAGGTAGGGCCGTCAAATCCCAGCTGCTTTGCGGTATAGTCCCGGTCCAGCGGGTAGGTGGTGCCCGCCAGGGCTCCGGCGCCCAACGGACACAGGTTCATCCGCCTGCGGATATCCGCCAGCCGTTGCTTATCCCGGTAAAACATCTCAAAATAAGCGCCCAGATGGTGGGCCAGCGTCACCGGCTGCGCCTTCTGCAGATGGGTAAAGCCCGGCATGTACGTTTCCAGGTTTTCCTCCATCCGTTTTAACAGTTCCTGCAGCAGCGCCAGAAACAGCCCATCCAGCTGGTCGATCTCGTCCCGGCAGTACAGCTTCATGTCCAGGGCCACCTGGTCATTGCGGCTCCGTCCCGTATGCAGCCGCTTGCCGGCTTCCCCGATCCGCTCTGTCAGCGCCGCCTCCACAAAGGAATGGATGTCCTCATATTCGGAAGAAAAGGTCAGGGCTCCCGAGCGGAGATCCTCCAGAATCCCCTTCAGTCCCGCTTCCATAGCCGCCCCATCTGCTTCGGAGATGATCCCCTGCCGCGCCAGCATGGCCGCATGGGCCAGGCTGCCCCGGATATCCTGTTCATAAAACTTCTGATCGAACGACAGGGACTCGTTGAAGTTGTGCACCAGCTGGTTTTCTTCCTTGGTAAATCGTCCTCCCCATAATTTCATCGCATCTCGTTCTCCTCTCTCCGTCTTCGCAGCGCCCGTTCTACGGCTGCCGCCGCCGCCAGAAACAGCACGCTGCCGCCGCTTATGGCCGCTCCCGTCAGAAGTCCCTGGGGCATATACGTAAATTCAATGGTATGCGCACCATCCGGTACTTCCACCGCGAGAAATGTGTCAAATATTTTCTGAGTTTCTCTCTGGATTCCGTCCACCTTGACCGTCCACCCCTTGTCATAGGGAATGCTGGTAAACAGCAGGCCGGCTTTTTCCGTATCCACCACGCCGGACAGGGACGTATCCGTCCAGCTGGTCACCTGCAGCGGATAACGGTTCAGAATCTCGTACACCGAATGGAGGCCGTCCAGATCAAACCGGTAGCCGCTGGCGTTAAGCACCACGCCTTCTTCCTCGCCGGTAACCGTCACCTGGTCTCCGGCCTTCAGCCGGCCCAGTTCCAGCAGAAAGCCCCGGTTCACGTTGTCAAAAGTCTGTCCTGCTTCCCCGCAGTACACCGTCACCTGCTCCACCGAGCGGTTGCCGATGTACACATAGTACTCTCCGTCCTCCGGAGCCGTAAACAGGAACTGATTCTCTATGTTTTCCCCTTCCATCTGCCGCAGCACCCGCTTCGCCCCGATCACGTCGCACAGGTCGTTCTGCACCGACGCCGGGTTGCCCAGGTCCCGCTGCCAGTCTTCTTCCATCTCCGGATCCACCATAAAGCCCACCGGAAGCGTATCGTAGCGCATATACAGCCAGGTGCCGCCGCTCTGCTGCAGAAACAGCAGGTGATCATCTCCCGCCTGTTCCGAACCGTACAGCCCGTACTTGACGGAAAACAGCGAATCCACCAGCGGCGTGCTGCCGGTAATGCTGTAGGCATTGGTGCTGCCTTCGCAGCCCATCTGCTTAAAAAACGCCGTCAGGTCCGCGTTGGCCACCGAAGAAAACAGAGAAACCGACGGAAAATTCATCCAGGCGCCGTCGTTTTTGGTCTTCCGGTCCACTTTTTCGATCCGGAAAAAGGTGTCGTTGGGCATCAGGGTCTCCGTCAGCATCCGGACCTCTTCATTGTCCCGCACATAGCTGGTCCGGCTGGTGGTGGTCACGCTGGTCACCGTCGTATTCACCGCCGCCTCCACCGTCACCACGCCGAGGGCCAGAAGCATCACCGTCTGGTACCGCGCCTTTTTCTTCTTATACAGATAGACCAGCCCCGCGTACAGCGCCAGGAACAGAAAGGCGCCGTAATAGACGTAAAAATCAAAATGATCCGCGTCTATCAGTTTTTCCGCCAGCAGCACAAAGCAGGAAGCCCCGAAAAACGCCGCCGCCGCATGCTTCCAGGGCGTCTGCCGCAGACCGCTGTAGGCCCGGTAGCAGATCACCAGCACCAGGAAGATGTAGATAAAGGACTGGCGGCAGGGCAGGCTGTTGGGATAGTGGAAGCCATGCCAGATAAAGTTCAGCACGTTGATGGAAAAACTGGCGAAGAACAAAAACAGCATCACGCCATACACGGCTTTTTCCCGCACCGGCACCGCCCGGCACCCGAAATACAGGAGGGCGAACATCAGAACCGCCGTGCCGCAGTAGATATTGGGCCAGTGGTCCAGGCCGATCTCCGTCTGCACATTGGCCATGTGCCGGGCCAGCATGTCAAAAATGGAAAAATAAGACGTCACCGTCTGGGGGAAATTAAAATCTCCCGACGCCGTCATCTGAAGGGCATAGATCTCCGGCAGCAGCACCGCCGCCGCCAGGCCGCCGGCCGCCAGGGAATACAGCACAAACCGCACCGCGGCGGACAGGTAAAATCCCGCCCGTTTTTCCTCTCCAGCTTCCAGAACCAGCAGCGCCGCAAAATAGATCACCATGAAAATGCAGGTCATGATGGAAATATAATAATTGGAAAGAATGCTGACGCCCAGGGCAATGCTGTACAAAAGCCCCTTCTTTTCCTGCACCAGCCGCTCCAGCCCCCGCATAATCAGCGGGAACAGAAGAATGCAGTCCAGCCACATGATGTTCCAGCTGTACGCCGCCATATAGCCGGACAGGGCATAGAAAATGCCGAAAAATCCCACGCCGAAGCTGCCGCGTCCCCAGCGGCTTCTCAGGTACCAGGCAAAACTCAGGCCGGACAGCCCGATTTTCAGCACAATGGCATAGGACATAAATTCAATAATCAGATCTTTGGGACAGAAAATCAGCAGCCAGTTCAGCGGGCTGGCCAGATAATAGGCATAGAGCGCCATAAAATTGACTCCCATGCCGATATCCCAGCTGTACAGCAGGCTTCCGCCTTCCGTCAGCTTGTGATGAAATTCAGAAAAAAACGGCGCGTACTGGTGGTACATGTCCGTCCGCAGAAACGTCTCTTCGCCGAAGGGATAGATGCCTCTCTGGGCAAAAATGATCAGCATCACCGCCACCGGCACGGCAAACGCCGCCCAGAGTCCATCGGACCCCTGCAGGACCGTTCCTCCATGGGCGGCGGTTCCGTCCTCTTCCGGTTCTTCCCCTTCCAGTTCCTCTCTCTGCCGCCGCGCCGCCTGCCGGACCGCTCTGCGTTCCTTTCTGGCCGCCTTGCTGCGGCTGAAGCCGCGCAGACCAAACGCCGGAAGTTTTTCCCCGCCGTCTTCTTCTTCCAAAGGTTCCTCTTCCGGCTCTTCCTCTTCCTCAAAATCCGCGTCTTCCCGCGAATCGGATTCTTCCAGGACTTTCCGTTCTCCGGCTTCCTCTGTTCCGCAGGAGCCGGCTGCCTCCGGCAGAATCTCTTCCCGGACCGGTTCCGGAGCTGCCGGCAGATCTTCCAGCAGTTCCTCCAGTTCTTCCGACATCTTCCGGACCTCGTCCCGCTCTATTTCACTCTGTTTCTCCATCTGCGTTCCTCTTAAAAATGAACAATTTGCTCAGCACATAATTCAGCACCAGGGAAACCGCCGATACCACCAGTTTTCCGAAAAACTCATTCCACCGCAGTCCATCCACCATGACGATCATGCCGATCATGGTGAAAATGCCGGTGGCGGCGCGGCAGGCCACAAAGGAGACAAATTCCCTCCACAGACAGGCCGGACGCAGATCGTAGCTCTGAAACACGATCAGCTTGTTGGTCACAAAGGCAAACAGCACCGCCGCCGCCCAGCTGAGGGCCGTGGAGACCCGGTAGTCCATGTGCAGCGCCCAGAGTACCGTATAGCTGACCCAGTCCACCGCCGTGGTCAGAACGCCGAAGATCAGATAGGTCACCGATTCCCGGCTGGTCAGCCGGATCCTGATTTTTGAAACCATACCTTCCGTTACTCCATTTCCTGCAGCAGTTTATCAATGCTCACAATTTTCACGCACAGCGCGAACAGCTCCATGGCCAGTTCCAGATCCGGCAGCGGCGGATAGGAAGGCGCGATGCGGATATTGGAATCGTGCGGATCCTTTCCATAGGGGTAGGTGGCGCCGGCGCCGGTCATAATCAGCCCCGCCTTTTTGCAGCGGGCCACAATGGCCTTGGCGCAGCCGTCCAGGGCGTCAAAGGAGATAAAATATCCGCCCTTTGGCTTGGTCCAGGTACCGATGTCCAGGCCCTCCAGTTCCTGGGTCAGAATCCGGTTCACCGCCTCAAATTTGGGCCGCATAATATCGGCGTGAAGGCGCATATGCTCCACCATGCCGTGAATGTCCCCGAAAAACCGCACATGGCGCAGCTGATTCACCTTGTCGTGGCCAATGGTCTGGATCCGCAGCTGCTTGCGGATGTCCACCAGGTTGTTCTGGGAAGCCGCGATGGCGGCGATGCCGGAGCCGGGGAAGCTGATCTTGGACGTAGAAGCGAACTTGTACGCCAGATCCGGGTTGCCGGCCCGCTTGCACTCGGCCAGGATCTCAACCAGGTGATCCTGATCGTGGTCGTACAAATGGTGAATGGTATAAGCGTTGTCCCAGTAAATGCGGAAATCCGAAGCCGCCGGCTTTAACCGGGCAAACCGCCGCACCGTATCGTCTGAATAGGAAATCCCCTGAGGGTTGGAGTACTTGGGCACGCACCAGATTCCCTTGATGGAATCGTCGGAAGCCACCAGTTCTTCCACCATATCCATATCCGGGCCGGTAGGAGTCATCGGCACGTTGATCATCTCAATGCCGAAATACTCTGTAATAGCAAAGTGGCGATCATAACCGGGCACCGGGCACAGGAATTTCACCTTGTCCAGCCGGCACCAGGGCGTACTGCCCATGACGCCGTGGGTCATGGAACGGGAAACCGTATCATACATGACGTTCAAGCTGGAGTTTCCATAGATAATGATCTGATCCGGATGCACCTCCATCATGTCCGCCAGCAGCTCCTTGGCTTCGCTGATGCCGTCCAGCACGCCGTAGTTGCGGCAGTCCGTGCCATCCTCGCAGGTCAGGTCGTCGTCGCTGCTCAGCACATCCATCATGCCCATGGACAGATCCAGCTGTTCCGTACAGGGCTTGCCCCTGGACATATCCAGCCGCAGATCCTTGGACTGAAATTCTTTATAGCGGGCAGACAGCTGCTTTCTCAGTTCCTGCAGCTCCTCTTTCGTCATTTCTGCGTAAGGTTTCATCGTTTTCCCTCATCCTTTCTGCGCGTATCCTGCTTCATTTCCTTTTTCCTTGTACTTTACCGCATCCGCCCTGTTTCGTCAACCATTCTTTTGGCCTCTGCGCCTGGCGCAGCGCAGCGCCGTTTCCGCCGCCGTCTGCTGCGGCACCTCCATCCGAAGCCCCGGATGAACGGCCTGCATCCGCGCCCGGACGCCCTCGGAAACCGCCCGGTTTTTCATCAGAACGCTTCCCCACAAAAACAGGATTTCCGGCGCCGGCCCGTTCATACACACTTTCCGGTAAGAATTTTCAATCAGCTCCGTCAGCGCCCCCACGCTCTCTTCCAGAATCCGCGCCGCCTGGGGATCCCCTTTCTGCGCCGCCGGCTCCAGAATCCCCGCCAACCCGGCAATGGCCGGCTTGTCCAGAATGTGGTCGTTGACGTAGTGGTCCAGCGCGTTTAACGTCCCCGCCGGGCACCGGCTCTGAAACAGGGCAAACAGCTCCGGGCAGCTGCAGCTGCCGTCCATGTGCCTGCCCGCTGCCTGCAGGACCCGCAGCCCCATATACATGGCGCTGCCTTCGTCGCTGATGATGTGGCTCCAGCCGCCGCTGCGGACCGTCCTGCCGTCCCCGCCCCGGCCGTACACCACCGATCCGGTGCCCGCCACCGCCACCAGCGCCGGCTGGTCCGTCAGGGTCAGCAGAATCTCACAGTCGTTGAAAATCCAGATCCGCCCCCCGGCAAATCCCATTTCCTCAAACATGGATCTGCACGCCTCGGCCTCCTCCTCCGTGTCCACGCCGCTGACCGCCGCGCACAGCCCTCTGCAGTCCTCCGGCCGCAGCTGATGCCGCTTAAGAAAATCCCCCGCCGCCTTCTGGTAGCAGGCCCTGGCCCTCTCGTATCCGCTGGTATTCATGGTACAGCCCGCCGCCAGAAACTCCTCCGGCCGGCTTCCATCCGAAAACTCCGCCCGGATGCGGATATTGGTGCCTCCGATGTCCATTCCTATATAATAATCCATAGCATAATCCCTCCGATTTTTTAAGCGTACCATACCCCCGGAAAAAATACAATCCGCCGCGGCCTGAAATCGTTGACAAACCCCCGCAAATACGATAAAATAGGGCCCGGGATAAGGGAGTAGTCGGCACAGACTTGTGCAATAGGGTCAACATACTGACGCGCGGCGTCTGGTTCTATTATAACAGATGAGACTTATCTGCAGAATGCGGCTGCAGATGGGTCTTTTTTTAATATGAAAGCCCCTGTCAAGCGACGATGCAGACCGCGTGCTTGCACGCAGGAATGCATCGGCATTTGACAGGCTGACCGTTATGAGGAAGAAGGGCGCCAGCCCGGATTCCGAATAACGTCAGCGATTGCGGGAGTGCGCAGCACGGAGCAATCGAAGGCTTTCATAAGAACCGGCAGGCCCCTGTCAAGCGACGATGCAGACCGCGTGCTTGCACGCAGGGATGCATCGGCATTTGACAGGCTGACCGTTATGAGGAAGAAGGGCGCCAGCCTCCCCCCCCTGTCCCGCCAACCCATCACACAGGAGGAATCTTCACATGTCAATCGCGGAACTGTTTCTCATCGCCGTCGGGCTTTCCATGGACGCCTTTGCCGTCGCAGTCTGCAAAGGTCTTTCCATGCAGAAAATGAGCCTGAAAAACGCCGCCATCGTCGGCCTGTACTTCGGAGGCTTCCAGGGCTTTATGCCTTTCCTGGGATATCTTCTGGGTTCCCGTTTTCAAAACGCCATCACCGCCTACGACCACTGGATCGCCTTTGTGCTTCTGGCCGTGATCGGCGGCAGCATGATCAAAGAATCCATGGATCCGGAAGCCGAAACCTGCGACGCCTCCCTGGCAGTCAAGGATATGACCATTCTGGCCATCGCCACCAGCATCGACGCCCTGGCCGTAGGCGTGACCTTTGCTTTTCTCCAGGTGCAGATCCTTCCCGCGGTGTCCTTTATCGGCGTGATCACCTTTGTGCTGTCCATGGTCGGCGTCAAAACCGGCGTAGTCTTCGGCGCCCGCTACAAGTCCCGGGCAGAACTGACCGGAGGCCTAATCCTGATTCTCATGGGCCTGAAAATCCTGCTGGAACACCTGTTTTTCTCATAACCAGACGCCGCCCGCGGCAGACAGCCGGTCAGGAACCGTAAGGATTTTTAATGAATCCTTTATTTTCCCGGGCGGCTGCTTCTGCTATAATGAAGGAAGAAAAGGAAAATTTTATGCGGGAGGATGCCTTTATGAGAAAAACCGTTTCCGTTCTGTTTACCTGTCTGTGCGCGGCCTTTCTGGCTCTGGCCGGCCCTGTTTCCGAAGCCGCGGCGGCTCCCAGCCTTCTGGAACCCGTCCGCATTTGGGGACCTGTCACCAAAGAAGCCGATTCCGAGGCGTCTCAGAACGCCCATACGCTGACCATGGACAATCAGTCCGGCCAGTCCTATGACGGAGAGATCCGGCTGAACATCACCGATATCTACACCCGGATTCTGGACGCCCAGACCGGCATGCCGGTGGCTTTTTCGGATATCAAAGACGGCAGTGTCGTCTACGCCTATATTGGGCCCGCCATGACCATGAGCCTGCCGCCTATGGCCAACGCGTCCCTGGTTCTTTGCAATATCCCGGCAGACGGCCAGGTGCCGGACTACGTCAAGATTGAAAGCGTCTCCTGGAATACCGGCCGCACCCAGGCCACTGTCAAGGCGGCCGACGGTTCCTCCTATACCGTCTGGGCGGACTGCCAGGTGCTTCCCTACCTGACCCGCAACATCGTCACCGTAGACGATCTGGACGCGGGCCGCTCCTGTCTGATCTGGACCGGCGAAGACGGGCAGGCTTCCCGGATTCTCTTATTCCCTGGGGAAAGCGACGACGCCGCAGTCCGGACCGGCTGGCAGAGCATCGACGGCAGCTGGTACTATTACAACGACGACAGCAGCCTGGCCACCGGATGGATTCTGGTGGATGGCCTCTGGTACTATATGGACCCGGCCACCGGCATCATGCAGACCGGCTTTCTGACGCTGGATGGAAAGACCTACTATCTGCAGGAAGACGGCAGCATGCTGACGGAACCCAAAGTCTTTACGCCGGACGAAAGCGGCGCGCTGCACTGAAATCCGCACGGCGCGGCTTCTGAAACCAGAGGCCGCGCCGTTTTTTTATACCGTTACTTTCATGAAATTTTTCTTTCCCCGTTTGACGATCATGCCATCTCCGGCAAAATCCTCTTTGGTATAGGTCTTCCGGATATCCTTCACCGGTTCGCCGTTGACGGACACGCCGCCCTGTTCCACATTTCTTCTGGCTTCCGCCCGGGACGGAGCCAGTCCGGATTTCTGCAGCACCGCCAGAATGTCGATCTGTCCCTCTTCGTTGAAATCGCCTTCGCTTAAGCAGTGGGACGGCATATTTTCCAGGCTTCCCTGTCCCTTAAACAGCGCGGCGGAGGCTTCCTTTGCCTTTTGGGCTTCTTCCTCGCCGTGCACCAGCTTGGTCAGCTCATAGGCCAGGATCTCTTTGGCCGTGTTCAGCTGGCTGCCTTCCCATTTGTCCATTTCATCGATCTGTTCCAGCGGCAGGAAGGTCAGCATCCGCAGGCACTTCAGCACGTCCGCGTCGCCTACGTTTCTCCAGTACTGATAGAATTCAAAGGGCGAGGTCTTGTTGGGATCCAGCCATACGGCGCCGGACTGGGTCTTGCCCATCTTCTTGCCTTCCGAATTCAGCAGCAGGGTAATGGTCATGGCATAAGCGTCCTTGCCCAGCTTGCGCCGGATCAGCTCCGTGCCGCCCAGCATATTGCTCCACTGGTCGTCGCCTCCGAACTGCATGTTGCAGCCGTACCGCTTAAACAGCTCATAGAAGTCATAGCTCTGCATGATCATGTAGTTGAACTCCAGGAAGCTCAATCCCTTTTCCATCCGCTGCTTGTAGCATTCCGCCCGCAGCATGTTGTTGACGCTGAAGCAGGCGCCTACCTCCCGCAGCAGCTCCACATAATTCAGCTTCAGCAGCCAGTCCGCGTTGTTGACCATCAGGGCCTTTCCTTCGGAAAAATCAATAAACCGGCTCATCTGCTTTTTAAAGCAGTCGCAGTTGTGCTGAATGGTTTCCGGCGTCATCATCTGGCGCATATCCGTCCGTCCCGACGGGTCCCCCACCATGCCGGTGCCGCCGCCGATCAGGGCGATGGGCTTGTTGCCCGCCATCTGCAGCCGCTTCATCAGGCACAGGGCCATAAAATGTCCCACATGCAGGCTGTCCGCCGTCGGATCAAAGCCGATGTAAAACGTGGCCTTTCCGGCATTTACCATTTCCCGGATTTCTTCTTCATTGGTCACCTGGGCGATCAGGCCTCTGGCAACTAATTCTTCATAACACTGCATCGTTCCATTCTCCTTTTCTTGTTTTCTTTCATGGAGCCTCCGCCGGACTTTCAGCGGAAAACAAAAGCCCCGTCCTGTCAAAAGGACGGGGCATATACCCGTGGTACCACCTTATGTGCGCGGAAAAAATCGCTTCCTTCCGCCTCCGCAAGTACAGAACCTCCCGAAGGGCTCTCTATACTTCCGCACAGTAACGTGTGCGCAGTCCGTCACAGCCTACTAAGCCGCCTGTTCGGTGTGAAGCTCAAAGATGTATTCACGAACAGCTTTCCACGCGCCTCTCATCTGCCGGCTGCTTTCTGTGTGCTTTTGCTGAACGCTACTTGTTCTCGTCATCGCCTTTTCATGAAATTACAGTCATTATAGGAAGTTTCCCTCTGTTTGTCAAGCCTTTGCCGCCACATTTCTGGTGGCCACCAGATCCACGCCGGTGCCGGCGCAGTCCTGTACCAGCACATCGCCAATGGATACCGGCGCCTTGACCCGGGTCTGATGAATCACCTGCATCACGTCCCAGATGGCGCCTTTCGGCACATCCTGTTTGGTCTTGACGGAAACCACCGGCATGACGCCTCCGTCCACGCGGATGCTGGACGTGACGATCCGGGTGGGACTGGTCACTTCTTTCTTCGCGTACGCCGCGCCTCTGGCGCAGTGGTTGCCTTTTACCGTAATTTCATCGCCTTCCATATCCACGGTCATGGGGCAGCCCATAGGACAGCCGATACAGATCAGTTCTCTCCGTTCCATCATTCCACCTCCGTGCGTATGGTAATTTTCTTCACATCCGGATACGGAAGAAAGCTCTCTTTCTTCAGCACCACCTGCTCCATTTCACCCGGCGCCAGCACTTTTTTCTTCCTTCTGGAAATCAGCTGGTCGTCGTAGTAAACCGCCACGTACCGGTCTTTGAACACGTCGCCTACCCGGAACCGCACCGTCACCGTATCCCGCATGTTCCTGATATCCAGAGTCTGAGGCACCGTATAGCGGACGCCGTTTTCCGCCTGCAGACAGACCGCATGGCCTTCCGGTTCCGCCGCGGCTTTGCCGGCTTCCTCCTGGGCCTTCACAAAAGCCGCCGCGCTTTCACCGGCCAGCGCCGCCTCTTCCGACACAAAATCCACCAGGTCGTGAACGTGCAGCACGTTGCCGCAGGCGAACACGCCTTCCACGTCGGTTTCCAGCCGGTCGTTGACCCTGGGTCCCGACGTCACCGGATTCATGGAAGCGCCCATGCCCCGGGTCAGCTCGTTCTCCGGAATCAGTCCCACCGACAGAAGCAGCGTATCGCAGGAATAGTATTCTTCCGTTCCCGGAATGGGCTTCCGGTCCGGCCCCACCTGGGCCAGGGTCACGCCCTCCACCCGGCGCCTGCCGTGGATTTCCACCACCGTGTGGCTCAGTTTCAGCGGAATTCCGTAGTCGTCCAGACACTGGACGATGTTCCGCTTCAGACCGCCGGAGTAAGGCATCAGTTCCGCTACCACCTTGACCTTCGCCCCTTCCAGGGTCATCCGCCGCGCCATAATCAGGCCGATGTCTCCGGAACCCAGAATCACCACTTCTCGGCCTACATGATAGCCTTCCATATTGACCAGGCGCTGGGCCGTACCGGCGGAGAAAATACCGGCGGGACGGTATCCGGGAATATTTAACGCGCCTCTGGGCCGTTCCCGGCATCCCATGGCCAGAACGATGGCCTTTGCCTGAATGGTAACCAGGCCCTCTTCCCGGCTGACATAGGTAATTTCCTTATCTTTTGTAATGCTGACCACCATGGCGTTCAGGCGGCAGGGAATCTGCTCCTCTTCCACCATGCGGATAAACCGGGACGCGTACTCCGGCCCCGTCAGCTCTTCCTTGAATGTATGCAGGCCGAAGCCGTTGTGAATGCACTGGTTCAGGATGCCGCCCAGCATCTGGTCCCGCTCCAGAATCAGGATGTCTTCCGCTCCCGCCTTGCGGGCCGCCGCCGCGGCCGCCAGTCCGGCAGGACCTCCTCCGATAATAACGATATCATGGGTTTTCACTTATGCTTCGCCCCCTTCCTTCACCAGAATCTCCGATCCCGGTCCGTTTTTGCGGATCTCTTCCATGGGAATCCCCAGTTCCCGTGACAGAATCTCCATGGTCCTGGGCATACAGAAACCGGCCTGACACCGGCCCATACCCTGGCGGACCCGACGCTTGACGCCGTCCAGGGAAACGGCTCCCGGCCGTCTGCGGATGGCGTCCACGATCTCGCCCTCGCTGATATTTTCACAGCGGCAGATAATGGTTCCGTACTCCGGCCGCTGCCGGATCAGCGCGGCCCGCGCTTCCGGATCCATCTGGCTCACCCGGGGAATCCCTTTCCGGACCGGCTGGAAATCCGGTTTCTTTTCCGCCCCTGCCTTGGCGGCGATCTGTTCTGCCAGATACGCGCCAATGGCCGGCGCGCTGGACAGGCCCGGCGATTCAATGCCGGCGGCGTCGAAAAATCCTTCCGCCGACTCGCCTATGATGAAATCATCCCCGTCCTCGTGGGCCCGCAGGCCGGAAAACGAAGTAATCACCTTATTGTAAGGAATGTTTTTCACGCTCATGGCGGTTTTGGCCGTCACATCCGCCAGCTCCGCCGCCGTGGTAGCCGTGCCTTCCTTGTCCTCCACGTCCACCGCCGTCGGTCCCAAAAGCAGATTGCCGTGAACCGTAGGCGACACCAGCACGCCTTTGCCGTATTTGCCCGGCAGCTGGAAAATGGTGTGGGAAACATGGCCGCCGGCTTCCTTGTCCAGCAGGCAGTAGTCACCCTTTCTGGCGGTGATGTGAATCTTGTCCTCACAGACCATGTTGTGGAACACATCCGCGTATACCCCCGCCGCATTGACCACAAACCGGGCGGTATAATCTCCCCGGCTGGTCCGCACCCGGTAGCCGCCGTCCGCCGGCTCCACCGCCTGCACCTCCGTATTCAGCAGAAATTCCACGCCGTTTTCACAGGCGTTTTCCGCCAGGGCAATGGTCAGCCCGAAGGGACAGACAATGCCGCCGCTGGGCGCCAGAAGCGCCGCCGTCACCTGATCCGACAGGTTGGGCTCCCGTTCTCTGGCCTCGTCTCCCGTCAGAATCCGCAGGTCCGGTACGCCGTTGGCCTGTCCTCTCTCATACAGCGTCTGCAGGCCGCCTTCCTCGTCTTTGGAAAAGCACAGCACCATGGAGCCGTTCCGCTGAAACTCAAAATCCAGTTCTTCCGACAGCGGCCCCATCATGGCGTTGCCTTCCACGTTGAACCGCGCCTTGCGGCTGCCGGGAACCGCGTCATAGCCCGCGTGGACAATGGCGCTGTTGGCTTTGGACGTGCCGGAGCAGACGTCCTCCTCCCGTTCCATGAGGCAGCACTTCAGCTGGTATCTGGCCAGTTCCCGGGCCGCCGCGCAGCCGGTCACCCCGCCTCCCAGCACAATCACATCATAATCCATTCCGTTCATAACCCTCTCCTCACTGTTTCTCTTTGCTTCTTCCCGTTCTCTGTGCGCCTGTCAGCTTCTGCCGAAAAACTCGCGCCCGCATTTCCGGCAGCGGATCTGAATCTTTCCGTGTCCCCTGGGAATCCGGATCTTCTGCCCGCAGCCCGGGCATTTGAAAATCTTGTACCTGCGTCCTTCCTGTATCCGGAACTTCAGATTCCGGAACCATTCCCCCACGTAAAAGCGCCAGCGCAGATACACCTGGTTTTCCTGGAACCGCCGCCCCGTATTCCGGGAAAACATCCGGAAATAACAGAGGATCAGGCATATGGCTTCCAGCCAGAACACCAGCCGGTTCCTGGCGAACACATTTCCCAGGATCATCACCAGCACCGCGGTCAGCAGAAAACGGTTCAGTTCATCGGTTCCGTACCGTCCCACCATAAAGCGGCGGAACCGGTCTCTCCAGTCTCTCACTCCGTCACCTCCGGGCCAGCAGCGGCTTCAGCACCGCCGTCTGCGCCGGCAGGTCTTTGGTCAGTTCCAGCACGCTGCCGCCGTAGTACACCACGTCCCCGCAGAGCCGGGTATAGTCCTCCAGTTCCGCCAGCACGTCAAATCCAAATCCCTGCCCCCGGTAATGCATGGGAATGACAATTCTGGGCTTTACGGCGTTCACCAGCGCCCTGGCCTGGGCCGCGTCAATGGTATAATATCCGCCTACCGGCACCATCAGCACGTCCAGTCCTTTCAGCTTCTCCAGCTCTTCTCCGGAAAGGGCGCAGCCCAGATCGCCGGCATGGGCAGCGCGGAATACGCCATCGTCCAGAATGTGAATGGTGTTGGGACCTCGTTTGGCCCCTTTCTGATCGTCGTGATACGTGGAAATCGTCTCCACCCGGAACACCGGGGCCTTTCCCTCCCGCAGCGTCACCAGATCTCTGGCATTGTGATCTCCGTGTTCATGGCTGCACAGCACCAGATCCGCCGTCTCCCGCACCGGCAGAAGTCCTTCCACCGAACCGTCGGCATAGGGGTCCAGCACCGCCGTATATCCCCGGGATTCCACCCGGAAACAGGAATGGCCCAGCCATGTAATATTCATCGTCTCCGCCATGGCATACTCTCTCCTTTCAGCAGTTTCAGATAATTTTATCATACCGTATTTTACAGAAGATTTCAATAAAAACGCAAACCGGACAAAGCCCGCCGGGCACTGGACGAACCCGCCGGATAATGCTATAATACAGCTGTCCGCGCTAACCTGAAAGAGAGGTCCGGCAGCCGCCGGCTCTGACGGAAAAGGCGGACAGGAAAGAGAGGAATCTGATATGAAAAAACACATAACCTGGTTTGCCGCCTGCGCGCTGGCCGCCATGCTGGCCGGCTGTTCTTCCGCTTCTTCGGAAGAAACCCAAAGCACGGCAGCCGAAACCACGCAGGCAGAAACCGCGGCTCAGACCGCAGAAGCTTCCACAGAAGCCGCCGAAGAGACGGCGGCAGAATCGGAAGAAGTCAGCCTGGAGGCTCCCGGCGCTTCTGAGACCCTCCGCATCGGCTCCTTAAAGGGCCCCACCTCCATGGGTCTGGTATCCCTTATGGATCTGGCGGAAAAAGGCGAATCCGAAGGCAGCTACACCTTCACCATGGTGACCGACGCCTCCGAGCTGTCCGCCCAGATGGTGGCCGGCGACCTGGACATCGCCCTGGTTCCCGCCAATATGGCCAGCATTCTATACCAGAAAACCGAAGGCGGCGTACAGCTGATCGACATCAACACCCTGGGCGTGCTCTACGTGGTCTCCGCCGACACCTCCATCCAGAGCATTGCGGACCTGGCCGGCAAAACCGTATACATGACCGGCAAAGGCACCACGCCGGAATACGCCTTCAACTACCTGCTGTCCGCCAACGGCCTTTCCGCCGATGACGTGACCATCGAGTTCAAATCCGAAGCCACGGAAGTGGCGGCCATTCTGAAAGAGCAGCCGGACGCCATCGGCCTGCTGCCCCAGCCCTTTGTCACCGTAGCCATGTCCCAGAACGAGAACCTGCAGATGGTGCTGGATCTCACGGAAGAATGGGACAAGGTACAGGCGGAAGACGGCGGCAGCCTGGTCACCGGCGTCACCGTATGCCGCAGCCAGGTTCTGGAAGAACAGCCGGAAGCCGTAGACCGGTTTATCGCGGAGCATAAAGCCTCCACGGAATTTGCCAATACCGACGTGGAAGCCGCGGCGGAACTGGTGGCTGCCGCCGGCATCATCGAAAAAGCTCCCGTCGCCGTCAAGGCCATGCCCTACTGCAGCATCGTCTGCATCGACGGCAGCGAGATGAAAGACATGGTTTCCGGATACTTAAGCGTCCTCTATGAGCAGGATCCCGCTTCCGTAGGCGGCGCGCTTCCGGATGACGCTTTCTACTACCTTCCCTGACCGTCCGGCTGCCGGCGGACAGGCAGCAGCAATCTATGAAATCATCACGCGCGTTTCCGCTTCGTCAGGCGGCCATCCTGCTTTTCTGGATGGCCGTCTGGCAGATGGCGGCATGTTTCATCGACAACAGCATCATTCTGGTAGGACCGGCAGAAACCCTGCAGGCGCTGCTCCGGCTGCTTCCCGACCCGGAATTCTGGCTCTCCATCGCCGGTTCCTTCGGCAAAATCAGCTGCGGATTCCTGCTGGCGCTTTTCGCGGGCATCGCCGCCGGCAGCGCCGCCTGCCGCTTCCCCCTGCTGCGGGACTTTCTGGAACCGGCCGTCACTCTGATGAAATCCGTGCCGGTGGCCTCCTTTGTCATTCTGGCGCTGATCTGGACCGGCTCACAACACCTGGCGGTTCTGATCTCCTTCCTGGTGGTGTTTCCCATTCTCTACGTCAACACCCTGGCCGGCCTGCAGAGCGCCGATATCCGGCTGCTGGAAATGGCCCGGGTATTCCGTGTCCGGCCTCTGCGCCGGGTCCGCTTTATCTACCTTCCCGCGCTCCTTCCCTATCTTTCCGGCGGCTGCCGCGTCGCCCTGGGCATGAGCTGGAAATCCGGCGTGGCTGCGGAAGTCATCGGCCTGCCTTCCCATTCCATTGGCGAACACCTGTATATGTCCAAAATCTATCTGGAAACCGATGGGCTGTTCGCGTGGACCATTGTCATCATTGCCATAAGCGTCCTGGTTGAACGTCTGGTACTGTTTCTCTTAAACCGCCTGCAGCGGAAAGGAGGTGCGGCCCATGCCCCTGCGGATTCATAATCTGTCCAAATCCTTTGACGGCCAGCCGGTGCTCTCCGGCGTCAGCACCGTCCTGGAGGAAGGAAATACCTACTGCCTCATGGGGCCTTCCGGCGCCGGCAAAACCACCCTGCTGCGGATTCTCATGGGCCTGGAGCGCGCCGACAGCGGCCGCGTGGAAGGCCTGTCCGGACTCAGGATCAGCGCCGTCTTTCAGGAAGACCGGCTCTGCGAAGGCTTTACCGCCCTGGAAAATGTCCGGCTGGCCGCCGCCCCGTCCCTGTCCGACGCGGACATCCGGAAAGCGCTGTCCGCCATTCTGCCCCCGCAGGCCCTGGACCGTCCTGTGTCCGCCTTAAGCGGCGGCATGAAACGGCGCACCGCCATCGGCCGGGCCCTGCTGGCCCCCTTCGACCTGCTTCTAATGGACGAACCGTTCACCGGGCTGGACGAGGACACCCGGCGGCGCACCGCCGCTTTTATCCGGGAACGGGCCGCCGGCCGAATGATCCTCCTTTCCACCCATCAGGAAGAAGACGTCCGGCTTTTTCAGGCCAGGGTCTTAAATTTCTGGCAGCAGCCCTGATTCTGCCGCCCCGAAACGACAAACGGCGGAGGTTATCTTCCATCCTCCGCCATTGCCAGAAAATACCGGTTGATCTTGGCTTTGTTTTCCTCGTACAGATCCATCTGCTCATACAGCGCCTTGTAATAGGAAAACGTAAACTTCTTCATCTGAATCACATGCTTCATGGTCGCCTCTCTGGCCACCAGGCTGTTCTTGTTCTTCACGTAATAATACGCCGGATAGGGCACCGCCGCCACCGTCTTTACATAGCACAGGTAATGCAGGTTCAAAAGGAAATCCTCGCACCAGCAGATATCCCTGCCGCAGCGGATCTGATACCGGTTCATAATCTCTCTCCGATACAGCTTGTTCCACATCACGCCGTAATAGTAATTGGCCGGCTTTTCCATCATGTACTCCGCGAACCGGCACCGGCTCATCACTTCCGCTTCCCGGATATGCCCCCGAGCCCGTATCCTGTTTTTCTTCACCCGAAAAAAGTGGGTGATCACCAGATCGCTGCCGCTTGTTTCTGCGGCCTCCACCATAACCCGGGTAGCGTCCTCCGCCACCCAGTCGTCGCTGTCCACAAACTGCAGATAGACGCCGGCCGCCTGATCCATGGCCTGGTTGCGGGAATCCGACACGCCGCTCTGAGGCTTGCGGATCACAAAAACTCTGGGGTCCCGTGCCTCATATTCCAGGCAAATGGCTCCGCTTCTGTCCTGGCTCCCATCATCTACCAGAATCACCTGCAGGTTCCGGTAGCTCTGGTTCAGCACGCTGTCCACGCACCGCCGCAGGGTCCGCTCCGCGTTGTAAATCGGAATAATCACACTGACCAAAGGTTCCCTGTCCATATGTTTACTCCTGCCCCTCCGTTCTGTCTGTTCCTCTTTTCAGCGCGGCTTCAGTCCGACAGCTTCACCGCTACCAGACCATCCCGGATCCGAAATACCGACCCTTCCGCCGGCCATACCGGCCGGTCCTCACAGGCCGACTTCGCCTCCGCGTAGGACTCCGCGTCCGGCATGCCCACCGGCATGCCCAGCATTTCAAAGAACGAAGCCGCCCGGCCGGACACGCCGATGGAACTGTCCGCATCCCACTGGAAAACCGAATGGCCAATGGCATCGCCCATCAGCGGCGTTCCCCCAAGTTTCGCGCCCTGCGCTCCCACAAACGCCACCTGGCAGTCGGAAATCTGCTCCCCGTCCGCCGCCCGGCACAGTTCCCCGTACATCCGTCCGGCATTCATAACGTCCGATACATAGGTTTCGTGGGCCGTCTCCCACAGCTGGCTCATGGTCACGCACTGCTTCCATCCGATAAGCACCGCGGCCGCGGCCGCCAGCGCCAGCACGCCCTTCCAGGTCCGGCCCGACGCAAACCGGCGGGCCTTCTCCCGGTTCAGCAGTCCGCCTCCGTCCGCCATGCCGGCCAATTCTCCATAGACAATGTACGCGCTGTACGCGTATACCAGCGGATAGGTCAACTGGCCGCGGATAGGCTGCGGCATCGCCGTAATCAGCGTAATCAGCACCGGCGTCACTGCCAGCAGCAGCAGCGCCAGCACCAGACAGGGAAACTTCCGGCTGTTTCTGCGAAATCCCCGCACCAGCAGCAGCGCCAGTGCCAGCGGTCCCGCGTACAGAAACCAGCGGGAGAAAAAGGTGGGCCATTCCGCCTGATAAATCCGCTGGAAGTCCATCTGAATGTTGGCAAGGCACTCTTCCATAGGCACCGTTCCCCAGTAAAACATGGCGCTGACATAGGAGGAACTGGCGCCCTGCCAGGACGCTATGGCCTGAGAACTGGCCATATAGCAGACAAACCCCAGCACAAACAGCCCCGCCTGCCACAGGCCTTCCCGCAGGCCGCAGCATTCCTTCCGGTACAGATACACGTGAATATAGGAAATCAGCACCAGCGCCGCGTAAAACGCGGGAAACGCCTGGTACGAAGCAAAAGACCACACCATAAAAAACAGGGCAGGCGCCAGCCAGAGCACGCTTTTCTTTTCGTAGATCCGCAGCCCCGCGCAGAACGCGGCAAATACACAGAAGCAGATGGCAAGCGCCATCTCAAAGGCCTGCAGCAGAAAATTGAACTGCTCGGCGAAGCAGGGCGCCGACAGAAAGAACAGCACAAACAGAAAACTGCTTTTTCGCAGCGCCTCCCGGCGGCCGCTCCATTCATACATGCAGAAGCAGACGCCAATGGCCGCCAGCCAGAACGTCAGCACAAACAGCGCGTTGGCCAGATACGGCGTCAGACGCACAAAAAAGAACAGCTTCTTTATAAGGATCAGGCCGAACCGCCGGTGGCCGTACCAGGAAAACATCAGCTCCTCCGGCCGGTTGATCATGATGTCGCTGTCCACGAAAATGTCGCCCTGGGTCAGGCGGATCCCGTACAGCAGCGCCATCAGCGCCGCCGCGAACCAGCGCAGCTTCTTTTCCCTGTTCCAAAACGCCTTCCAGTCTTCCCAGACCTGAAGGGCCTGACCTGTAAATCCCGCAGCCATGCCGTTCCCTCCTCTCGCCTTTCCCATACGCGCGCTGCCGCAGCAGAAATAAAAAAATCCGAACCACGTTCCATACAAACCGGTTCGGATCTTCTTTACCATGCGGATGACAGGACTTGAACCTGCACGTCAGGGACACCAGAACCTAAATCTGGCGCGTCTGCCAATTCCGCCACATCCGCCGATATCCATATCGTTTTTATCATAGCAGACCCGGACATTCCATGTCAACACCCAAACGCCCGGGGCCCCTTTCCCATGAAACAAAAAAAGCAGCCGCAGCTGCCGATACTTCCGTTTCTGTAGAAAAACTGGGCTAGTTGGATTCGAACCAACGAATGCAGGAGTCAAAGTCCTGTGCCTTACCGCTTGGCGATAGCCCAACACCAGCCTCTTGCCGCGGAGCCATCCCACGGCTTTTCCTATAGAAAAAAATAATTCCCGAAGGAATTATTAGGGTGGATACAGGGACTCGAACCCTGGGCCTCCAGAGCCACAATCTGGCGCGCTAACCAACTGCGCTATACCCACCATGGTCAAAACAGCACAGGCCGCGTTTCAAACGCTTCCTGCAAGCGAGCCTGAAGGGATTCGAACCCCCGACCCACGGCTTAGAAGGCCGTTGCTCTATCCAGCTGAGCTACAGACTCAAGAGCGGGTGATGGGAATCGAACCCACGTATCCAGCTTGGAAGGCTGGTGTTCTACCATTGAACTACACCCGCATGTCATATGAGAACCGCTGAAAATCAGGCTTCGAATCGGGGTGACAGGATTCGAACCTGCGACTTCCTGGTCCCAAACCAGGCGCTCTAGCCAAGCTGAGCCACACCCCGATATGTACGAAAAGCGCAAAAACTCATACGTCCTACATATCGTTTCACAACGCAAGAGTTATTATAAACCAGGACTTTTTTCTTGTCAACTGTTTTTCACACTTTTTTTCCGGCCCCGGACCGGCCCCTGTTCCCGCCGGTCCGCCTTAATTTCTCAGATATTTCTGGCTGAAATCCAGGGTTCCATCCGCCTGGGCCGTCAGCAGCAGATACGAAGGCTGTCTCCCCTCCTGCCGGGGGTAAGACAGGCTGCCCGGGTTCACCAGCAGCACGCCCTTTACGGTTTCCAGAAACGGCCGATGGGTGTGACCGAACATGGCCACGTCGCAGCCCCGGCTTTTGGCTTCCTCCGCCAGGCCTTCCGGCCCCATGGACACGCCGTAGCTGTGGCCGTGGGTCAGCAGCACCCGATGGCCGCAGATGTCGATCTCTCTCTCCCGGTCCAGCCGGGAGAAAAAGTCGTTGTTGCCCATAACCATCTGCATCTCGCACTCCGGATTGACCCACTGGGGAATCTGGTACTCGCTTCCCTCCACATCTCCCAGGTGAATCAGCATATCCAGCGGGAGATTCTGTTCGATCACCAGCTTCAGATTGTCGTCCTTCCTGTGGGTATCGCTGACAATCAGAATTTTCATTTCCGCGCCTCCTCCTGAAGGGCTTCCCGCAGTTTTTCCTTCATGGCCTCCAGGGCCTTGCCCCGATGGCTGATCCGGTTCTTCTCTTCCAGAGAAATTTCCGCCGACGTTTTGTGAAACTCCGGCAGATAAAAAATGGGATCGTAGCCGAAACCGCCGTTTCCCGCCGGCTCGTGGGCAATCACGCCCTCCACCGCCGCTTCCGTCTGCAGCACCCGGCCGTCCGGCAGCACCGCCGCGATGGCGCTGATGAACCGGGCCGTCCGCTGGTCTTCTCCGGCATCTGCCAGCCGCCGGATGATTTCCTTGTTCTTGATCTCATAGGACGTGTCCTCTCCCATGTACCGGGACGAATAGACCCCCGGCTCTCCGTGGAGATAATCCACCGCCAGGCCGGAGTCGTCCGCCAGAACAATGTCCCCGGTCTGCTCCCAGACCGCCCGCGCCTTCAGCAGCGCGTTTTCCGCGAAGGTGGTTCCCGTCTCTTCCACGTCCATCCGGGCGCCGGCTTCCCGGGCGGACCGGATCTCCAGTCCCAGATCCGCCAGAATCATGCGGACTTCCCGCATTTTTCCCTCATTCCCTGGGGCAAGGGGAGGGCGGGGGATGACGATTCGTTGCGGTCCGGCTCCGCTGCCCGCGGGTGCGTGTGTGGGTTGGGGCAGATGGGGCAGGCGTAGGTGTCCTCCGCGGACTCCCAGCGGCTTCCATCTCCGCTGATAT
>CALWIA010000024.1 GCA_944380605.1 uncultured Lachnospiraceae bacterium
GAATAGGAGATGCTTATATTATAACTGGAAATTTTGGCCGGTTAATGTGTGCCTGGTTGGCCGCCAATTAAGTCACAGAGTGGCCGCCGAATATGGCACAGGTGGCCGTTTGGGCTGGCAATCTGCACGGCTTTGTGCTGGTCTGCCTGTTTATGGTCGCGGTGTACCGGGTGCCGGGCTTTGCCTCGGTGCTGGCGCTGGGCATCTATGTGGGGCTGGTTCTGGTATTTCTGGCCATGTTCCAGATCACGCTGACCCTTCCCGGCATCGCCGGCATCATCCTGTCCATTGGCATGGCCGTGGACGCCAACGTCATCATTTTCACCCGGATCAAGGAAGAGATCGGCGTGGGCAAAACCGTCCGCTCCGCTATGAAGACCGGCTTTCACAAGGCGCTGTCCGCCATTATCGACGGCAATGTGACCACCCTGATCGCCGCGGCGGTGCTGTTCTGGAGAGGCTCCGGTTCGGTGAAAGGCTTTGCCTCCACCCTGGCCCTGGGCGTGGTGCTGTCCATGTTCACGGCGCTGTTTGTAACCCAGTTCACGTTAAAATGCCTGTATCAGGCGGGGCTGCAGGATCCGAAGTTTTACGGCGTGAAAAAAGCCAGGACGCCGCTGCCGTTTGTGCAGAAGCGGAAGCTGTGCATGGCGCTGTCCGCCGCCGTGATTCTGGCGGGCTGGGCGGCTATGGCCTGGCACGGAGGATCCGGTGATACGGCGCTGAATTACAGCATGGAATTTCAGGGCGGCACCTCCACCAACGTGGTCTTCAACGAAGACATGAGCCTGGAAGAGATTTCTTCCCAGGTGGTTCCGGTGGTGGAAGAAGTCACCGGCGATCCGGAGGTACAGACCCAGAAGGTGCAGGGCACCAATGAGGTGATCATCAAGACCAAGACCCTGTCGGTGGAACAGCGGCAGGCCTTGGACGAGGCGCTGGCGGAGCAGTTCGGCGTGGATGAGGAAACCATTACGGCGGAAAGCATTTCCGGCGCCGTCAGCGAAGCCATGAAGAAGGACGCCGTCATCGCGGTGACCATTGCCACCATCTGCATGCTGCTGTACATCTGGCTGCGGTTCCAGGACATCTGCTTTGCCGCCAGCGCGGTGCTGGCGCTGGTGCACGATGTGCTGGTGGTGCTGACCTTCTACGCCGTGGCCCGGTGGTCGGTGGGCTCCACCTTTATTGCTTGCATGCTGACCATTGTGGGATATTCCATCAACGCCACCATCGTGATTTTTGACCGGATCCGGGAACGTCTGCGGACCATGACGGGAAGACAGGATCTGGCGGAACTGGTCAACGACTGCATCACGGAGACCTTGAGCCGCAGCGTCAACACCTCGCTGACTACGTTTATCATGGTATTTGTGCTGTATCTTATGGGCGTCAGCTCCGTGCGGGAGTTTGCCATGCCGCTGATGGTGGGCATCGTCTGCGGCGCCTATTCCTCCGTCTGCCTGACCGGCGCCATCTGGTTTATGATGGACCGGAAGCGGGTAGCCGCCAGGAAAAAAGACAGCGCCGGCCAGTAAAGGAAGGGTTTATGAAGTATACCATTACAGCCACGGACGGGCGGGCCAAGCGGGCCCATATGGAAACCGTCCACGGCGTGATTGAAACACCGGTATTTATGAACGTGGGCACCGTAGGCGCCATCAAGGGAGCCGTGTCCACCGACGACCTGCGCCAGATCGGAACCCAGGTGGAGCTGTCCAACACCTATCATCTCCACGTCCGCACCGGCGACCAGCTGATCCGCCGGTTCGGCGGCCTCCACAAGTTTATGAACTGGGACCGGCCGATTCTGACGGATTCCGGCGGATTTCAGGTGTTTTCCCTGGCGGGGATGCGCAAGATCAAAGAAGAAGGAGTGTATTTTAACTCCCACATCGACGGGCGCAAGATTTTCATGGGTCCGGAGGAGAGCATGCAGATCCAGTCCAACCTGGGTTCCACCATCGCCATGGCTTTTGACGAATGCGTGCCCCATTCGGCGGACCGGGCCTATCTGCAGGCTTCCGTAGACCGGACGGTGCGCTGGCTGCACCGCTGCAAAGCGGAGATGGACCGGCTCAACGCCCTGCCGGATACGGTCAACCCCCAACAGCTGCTGTTCGGCATCAACCAGGGCGGCACCTGCGAGGAGATCCGCATCGCCCAGGCGGATGAGATTTCCCGGATGGACCTGGACGGATACGCCCTGGGCGGTCTGGCGGTGGGAGAAAGCCACGAGGAGATGTACCGGATTCTGGATGTGACGGTGCCGCACTTGCCAAAGGCCAAGCCCACCTATCTCATGGGCGTGGGCACTCCCGCCAACATCCTGGAAGCGGTGGACCGGGGCGTGGATTTCTTTGACTGCGTCTATCCCACCCGGAACGGCCGCCACGGCCATGTATACACCAACCAGGGGAAGTTAAACCTGTTCAACCAGAAATACGAACTGGATCCCCGTCCCATAGAGGAAGGGTGCGGCTGCCCGGCATGCCGCTCCTACAGCCGTGCCTATATCCGGCACCTGCTGAAGGCGAAAGAGATGCTGGGCATGCGATTATGTGTATTGCATAATTTGTATTTTTATAATACAATGATGAAAGAGATTCGTCTCGCCATTGAAGAACACCGGTATGCGCAGTACAAGGCGCAGAAGCTGGCCGGCATGGCGGGCGGATCGCTGGAATGACAACCGGCTTTTCAAAGACAGAAGAAAGGCCAGGCAAGGAGGAAACAAGACATGATAACAGCAAACGCGATGGGCGGAGTAGGATTCTGGGTGGTTTACGCGGTCTTTCTGATCGGCCTTATGTACTTTATCGCCATTCGTCCTCAGAACAAGGAAAAGAAGCGTATGGCAGAGCTGCTGGCCAGCGTGGCGGTAGGCGACAGCGTACTGACTTCCAGCGGCTTTTACGGAGTGATCATCGATATGACCGATGATACGGTCATCGTAGAGTTCGGCAACAACAAGAACTGCCGGATTCCCATGCAGAAATCCGCCATTGTACAGGTGGAAAAACCGGAATAAACAGAGGATTCAGAGGGAGAACGGCCGCGGGCTTTGCGCGGCGGTTCTCCTTTTCCATCCGAAAACACAGGGAGCGATGTATGGACAGGATTGAAAATATTGTATTTGACATGGGAAATGTGCTGGTCAACTACGACCCCCTGCGGGTGTGCCGGCACTATATGCAGGACGGGGAGGAAATCCGCCGGGTGCATACGGCGGTTTTTGTTTCTCCGGAGTGGCTGATGCTGGATATGGGGCTGATTTCTGAGGAAGAGGCGCTGAAAAAGATGCAGAGCCGGCTGGATACGGAACATGAAAAGGAGATGGCGGCGCTGTGCATGGCCCACTGGCACGAATTCTGCATGGAGCCGGCGGATGGCATGGAGGCGCTGGTGCGGGAACTGAAGGGCCGGGGGTTCGGCATCTATCTGTGTTCCAACGCCTCCCTGCGGCTGCTGCAATGCTTCCTGCAGGTGATTCCGGCCATCGACTGTTTTGACGGGGTGCTGTTTTCCGCGGAGGTAAAGTGCATGAAGCCCCAGGCGGAGATGTACCGGCACCTGTATCAGCGGTTTGGCCTGCGGCCGGAGACCTGTCTGTTTATCGACGACCTGCCGGCCAACGCGGCGGGGGCGCAGGCCACCGGCATGCAGGCGTACTGCTACGCCGACGGGAACCTGGAGAAGCTGAAGGCGGCGCTTTCGGCGCTGCGCTGACGGAAGGGAGGACGGAAGATGAACCGAATCCGGAAGTTTTTGGAACAGAACCGGACGTATATCGCGGAAGCGTTTCAGATGGCCTGGCCGGCAGTGCTGGAATCCTTCTGCGTGGCTCTGGCGGGCATGGTGGACTCCCTGATGGTCAGTTCCATAGGCGCCTATGCCGTGGCGGCGGTGGGCCTGACCACCCAGCCCAAATTCATCGGCCTTGCCCTGTTTACGGCGGTCAACGTATCGGTATCCGCCATTGTGGCCAGACGGAAGGGGCAGCAGGACAAGAAGGGGGCCAATGAGACGCTGGCGGCGGCGCTGACGGTGGTGGTGCTGTGCGGCATTGTGGTCAGCGCCGTATGCGTATCCTTTGCGGATCCCATCATCCGGCTGTGCGGTTCCAACGCCGACACTCATGAAAGCGCGGTGATCTATTTCCGCATCATCATGGGCGGCATGATGTTCAACATCATTTCCCTGGCTATCAACGCGGCGCAGCGGGGCGCCGGCAACACCCGCATCGCCATGACCACCAATGTGACGGCCAACGTGCTGAACATCATCGGAAACTACCTGCTGATCGGCGGCAACTTCGGATTCCCGGCGCTGGGCGTGGAAGGCGCGGCGCTGGCCACCGTCTTCGGAACGGTGGTGGCCTGCGGCATGAGCGTGGCCTCCCTGTTCCGGAAAGAGAGTTTTGTCAGCCTTCCCTATATTCTCCGGAACCGGATCCGGTTCCGCCGAAGCAATCTGGCGTCCATCGCCAATATCGGCTCCAACATTTTCCTGGAACAGCTCCTGCTGCGGGTGGGATTTATGTCCACGGCGGTGATGACGGCCAAACTGGGCACCGACGCCTTCGCGGCCCATCAGGTGGGCATGAATATCATGAGCCTGTCCTTTTCCTTCGGAGATGGCATGCAGGTGGCGGCGGTGGCGCTGATCGGCCGCAGCCTGGGCGAGGAGAAGCCGGATATGGCCAGGCTCTACGGGCTGATCTGCCAGCGCATGGGAAACGCGGCGTCTCTGGTGCTGTCCGCCTTTTATCTGCTGTGCGGCGGCTTTCTGTTCAGCCTCTATTTCCGGGAACCCCACATCGTCAGCATGGGAGTGATGATCATGCGGATCATGGTGCTGATTGTGATTATGCAGATCGCCCAGGTCATCTACATGGGCTGCCTGCGGGGCGCCGGCGACGTGCGGTTTACCACCATTACTTCCACGTTCAGCGTCACCTTTGTCCGGACCATCAGCTCCTACGTGCTGTGCTACGGCCTGGGTCTGGGGCTTATGGGCATCTGGCTGGGAATTTTCAGCGATCAGCTGTGCCGGTTTGTGCTGACCCAGTGGCGGTTCAAAAGCGGCGTGTGGACCCGGGTGAAGATATGATAACTTCCGGTTATGATACCGATTCCAAACGGGTTTAGCCAATTTCGGCGGAATTCTTGAAATCCGCCGGCAAATGAGATATGATGAAAAGAAACAATCAATCCGAAAAGGGAGTGGACAGGATTATGGACTGCAGAGTGGTAATCATACCGGGCGACGGCATCGGCCCGGAGATCGTGCGGGAGGCCTGCAAGGTGCTGGACCGCGTGGGACAAGTGTACGGACATTCGTTTTCTTATACGGAGATTCTTATGGGCGGCTGTTCCATCGACGCGTACGGCGTGCCGCTGACGGAAGAGGCGCTTGAGACGGCAAAGGCGGCGGACGCGGTTCTGCTGGGCGCCGTAGGCGGAGACGTGGGCAATTCCCGCTGGTATGACGTGGCGCCGAACCTACGGCCGGAGGCGGGGCTTCTGGCCATCCGCAAGGGGCTGAACCTGTTTGCCAACATGCGGCCGGCGTATCTGTACAGCCAGCTGCAGGCGGCCTGCCCGCTGAAAGAGGAAATCATCGGCAGCGGCTTTGACATGGTGATCATGCGGGAACTGACCGGCGGCCTGTACTTCGGAGACCGGCATACGGAAACGGTAAACGGGCTGCGGACGGCGGTGGATACCCTGACTTACAACGAAGAGGAGATCCGCCGGATCGCCGTGAAGGCCTTTGACATAGCCAGAAAGAGAAGAAAGAAAGTCACCAGCGTGGACAAGGCCAATGTGCTGGATTCTTCCCGGCTGTGGAGAGCGGTGGTGGAGGAAGTGGCTGCCGGCTACCCGGACGTGGAACTGAAGCACATGCTGGTGGACAACTGCGCCATGCAGCTGGTGATGAACCCCGGACAGTTTGACGTGATCCTGACGGAAAACATGTTCGGCGACATCCTGTCCGACGAGGCCAGCATGATTACCGGTTCCATCGGCATGCTGTCTTCCGCCAGCTTAAACGAGACCAAGTTCGGCCTGTACGAGCCCAGCCACGGCTCCGCGCCGGACATTGCGGGGAAGGACCTGGCCAATCCCATTGCCACTATTTTGTCGGCAGCCATGATGCTGCGGTATTCCTTTGATCTGGACAAGGAGGCGGACGCCGTGGAGGCGGCGGTGCGCCAGGTGCTGGCGGAAGGATACCGGACGGCGGACATCTGGGCGGAAGGATGCCGGAAGGTGGGAACCGCGGAAATGGGCGGTCTCATCGCGGAGCGGATTCACTGAAGACGTACATACAAACATCAGAAGAACATACAGATACAAAAAGGAGGAGTCAGATCATGAGAAGCGATAAAGCAAAATCAGGTATGCAGCAGGCCCCGGCCCGTTCCCTGTTCCGGGCGCTGGGACTGACGGAGGAAGAACTGGAACGCCCGCTGGTAGGCATTGTCAGTTCCTACAATGAGATTGTGCCGGGGCATATGCATCTGGACAAGATCGTGGACGCGGTAAAGCAGGGCGTCGCCATGGCGGGAGGCACTCCCATCGTGTTCCCGGCCATCGCGGTGTGCGACGGCATTGCCATGGGCCACGAGGGCATGAAGTATTCCCTGGTGACCCGGGACCTGATCGCCGATTCCACGGAATGCATGGCTCTGGCTCATCAGTTTGACGCGCTGGTGATGGTTCCCAACTGCGACAAAAACGTGCCGGGACTTCTGATGGCGGCGGCCCGCATCAACATCCCCACGGTGTTTGTCAGCGGCGGCCCCATGCTGGCCGGCCACGTAAACGGACAGAAGCGCAGCCTTTCCAGCATGTTTGAGGCGGTGGGCGCCTATGCCGCCGGCACCATGACGGAAGAGGAAGTGGAAGACTTCGCCTGCAAGGTGTGCCCCACCTGCGGCTCCTGCTCCGGCATGTACACGGCCAACAGCATGAATTGCCTGACGGAGGTGCTGGGCATGGGCCTTCCCGGCAACGGCACCATTCCGGCGGTGTATTCCGAGCGGCTGCGCCTGGCCAAGAAGGCCGGCATGGCGGTTATGGATATGTATAACAAGAACATCTGCCCCAGAGACATCATGACGGAGGCGGCGTTCCGCAACGCCATGACCATGGATATGGCCCTGGGCTGCAGCACCAACAGCATGCTGCATTTGCCGGCCATTGCCCATGAGGCGGGCGTGGTGCTGAACGTGGATATTGCCAACGAAATCAGCTCCCGGACCCCCAACCTCTGCCATCTGGCGCCGGCAGGCCCCACCTACATCGAAGACCTGAACGAGGCCGGCGGCATCTATGCCGTGATGAACGAGATCAGCAAGCTGGGCCTTCTGGATCTGTCCTGCATGACGGTGACGGGCAAGACCATGGGAGAAAATATCAAAGGATGCGTCAACAAGAATCCGGAGATCATCCGTCCGGTGGACAACCCCTATTCCAAGACCGGCGGCATTGCCGTGCTGAGAGGCAATCTGGCGCCGGATTCCTGCGTGGTGAAGCGTTCCGCCGTAGTGCCGGAGATGCTGAAGCACGAAGGACCTGCCCGGGTGTTCGACTGTGAAGAGGACGCCATTGACGCCATCAAAGGCGGAAAGATCGTGGCCGGCGACGTGGTGGTGATCCGCTACGAGGGACCCAAGGGCGGCCCCGGCATGCGGGAGATGCTCAACCCCACCTCTGCCATCACCGGCATGGGACTGGGCTCTTCGGTGGCGCTGATTACCGACGGACGGTTCAGCGGCGCTTCCAGAGGCGCTTCCATCGGGCATGTATGTCCGGAGGCGGCGGCCGGCGGCCCCATCGCGCTGGTAGAGGAAGGCGATATCATCGCCATTGACATCGACGCCCACAGCGTGACCCTGAAGGTATCCGAGGAAGAGCTGGCTCGCAGACGGGCGGCCTGGAAGCCTGTGAAAAAGCCGGTTTCCGGCTATCTGAAGCGGTACGCCAGACTGGTGACTTCCGCGGACCGCGGGGCGGTATTAGAGGATGAATGAGAATAAGGAGAACAGCGCGATGCAGAAACTGACAGGAGCAGAGATCGTCGTCGAGTGCCTGAAAGAGCAGGGCGTGGATACGGTATTCGGCTATCCCGGCGGCGCGATTCTGAATATATACGACGCACTTTACAAACATCAGGATGAGATCACCCACATCCTGACTTCCCACGAGCAGGGAGCCGCCCACGCGGCGGACGGCTATGCCCGGGCTACCGGCAGGGTAGGCGTGTGCCTGGCCACTTCCGGCCCCGGTGCCACCAACCTGGTGACCGGCATTGCCACGGCCTATATGGATTCCATTCCGGTGGTGGCCATTACCTGCAACGTAGGAGTCAACCTGCTGGGCAAGGACAGCTTCCAGGAGATCGATATCGCCGGCGTGACCATGCCCATTACCAAATACAATTTCATTGTCAAAGACGTGACGAAGCTGGCGGACGTGATGCGCCGCGCCTTCCGCATCGCCCGATCCGGCAGGCCCGGCCCGGTGCTGGTGGACATCACCAAAGACGCTACTTCCGGCGTCTGCGAATATGAATATAAAGATCCGGAGCCGGCGGAGCGCCAGACCGACACCATTACGGAAGAAGATCTGGAAAAGGCGCTGCTGATGATCAAGGCCTCCCGCAAGCCCATGGTGCTGGTGGGCGGCGGCGCCGTGCTGTCCGACGCGGCGGAAGAGGTCCGGGCCTTTGTGCGCAAGGTCCACGCCCCGGTGGCGGACACCCTGATGGGCAAAGGCGTCATCGACGGACGGGACGAGCTGTACACCGGCATGGCCGGCATGCACGGCACCAAAACCACCAACTTTGCCATCACCGAATGCGATCTGCTGGTGGTCATCGGCGCCCGGTTCAGCGACCGGGTGGTAGGCAACCCGTCTTCCTTCGCCAAGAACGCCAAAATCCTGCAGCTGGATATCGATCCGGCGGAAATCAATAAAAACATCCGCACCGACGCCAGCATCATCGGCGACATCAAGATGATCCTGCGCCGGCTCAATGCCCGGCTGGATCCCCAGCATCACGACGAGTGGGTGGCCCATGTGGAGCGGATGAAGGATATGTACCCGCTGCACTACAAGAAAGACGTGCTGACGGGGCCGGCGGTGATCGAGACCCTGGACGAACTGACTCAGGGCGACGCCATCATCGTCACCGACGTGGGACAGCATCAGATGTGGGCGGCCCAGTACTACAAGTTCCGCAGCCCCCATACCCTGCTGACTTCCGGAGGCCTGGGCACCATGGGCTATGGACTGGGAGCCGCCATCGGCGCCAAAATGGGCAAAAAGGACAAAAAGGTGTTCAACATCGCCGGAGACGGCTGCT
Organism: uncultured Lachnospiraceae bacterium; assembly: GCA_944380605.1. Taxonomy (GTDB): domain Bacteria; phylum Bacillota; class Clostridia; order Lachnospirales; family Lachnospiraceae; genus UBA3402. The sequence continues at coordinate 9,376 of CALWIA010000024.1, forward strand.
TCCGCATGAATATGAACGAGATCGCCACGGCGACTCGGTACAACATTCCGGTGATTGAGATCATTCTCAACAACCATGTGCTGGGCATGGTCCGCCAGTGGCAGACGCTGTACTACGGCAAGCGGTATTCGCATACCGTGTTAAATGACCAGGTGGATTTTGTAAAAGTGGCGGAAGCCATGGGGGCAAAGGCATACCGGGTCACCCGCAGGGAAGAGCTGGCGCCGGTGATCCAGGAGGCTATGGAACTGGATATACCGGTGGTCATCGACTGCCAGATCCACTGCGACGACAAGGTATTTCCGATGGTGTCGCCGGGCGCTTCCATATCCGATGCGTTTGACGATACGGATCTGAAGATCTGATGCGGCTGCATCATTAAAGGAGGGGTAAGAATATGAGCAGAGTGTACAATTTTTCAGCAGGACCGGCGGTACTGCCGGAGGAGGTTCTGAAAGAGGCGGCGGCAGAGATGCTGGATTACCGGGGGACCGGCATGTCGGTGATGGAGATGTCCCACCGTTCCAAAGCCTTTGAGGAAATCATCGGCCAGGCGGAGACAGACCTGCGGGATCTTCTGCAGATTCCGGACAATTACCGGGTGCTGTTTCTCCAGGGGGGAGCCAGCCTGCAGTTTTCCATGGTGCCTATGAACCTGATGAAGAACCGGAAGGCGGACTACATTGTCACCGGACAGTGGGCGAAGAAGGCGTTCAAGGAAGCCCAGAAGTACGGGGAAGCCCGGGCGGTGGCTTCCAGTGAAGACAAGACCTTCAGCTACATACCGGACTGCTCGGATCTGCCCATCGCGGAGGACGCGGACTATGTGTACATCTGCGAAAACAATACCATATACGGAACCAAGTTCTGGAAGCTTCCGGACACCAAGGGCAAACCCCTGGTGGCGGACGTCTCTTCCTGCTTTTTGTCGGAACCGGCGGATGTGTCCCGCTACGGCGTGATGTACGGCGGCGTTCAGAAAAACATCGGCCCGGCCGGCGTGGTGATCGTCATCATCCGGGAGGACCTGATTACGGAAGACGTGCTTCCGGGCACCCCGACCATGTGCCAGTACAAGATCCATGCCGACGCCAAATCCCTGTACAATACGCCGCCGGCCTACGGCATTTACATCTGCGGCAAAGTGTTCCAGTGGCTGAAAGGTAGAGGCGGTCTGGCGGCCATGAAGGAATACAATGTGAAAAAAGCGAAGATCCTCTATGATTTCCTGGACGCCAGCCGGCTGTTTAAGGGCACGGTGGTGAAGGAAGACCGCTCCATTATGAACGTGCCCTTCGTGACCGGCGACGCCGATCTGGACGCGCAGTTTGTAAAGGAAGCGGCGGCTGCCGGATTCGTGAACCTGAAAGGCCACAGAACCGTAGGCGGCATGCGGGCCAGCATCTACAACGCCATGCCCATCGAAGGCGTGGAGAAGCTGGTGCAGTTTATGGAAAAATTTGAGGAGGCGCATCAGGCATGAGAAAGATCTATTGTTTCAACGTGATTTCAAAAAAAGGCACGGATCTGCTGACGGACGCCTACGGGCTGACGGATCAGCTGCAGGAAGCGGAAGGCGTGCTGGTCCGCAGCGCCGCGCTGCATGATACGGAATTTCCGGAATCCCTGCTGGCCATTGCCCGCGCCGGCGCAGGAGTCAACAACATTCCTCTGGAGCGCTGCGCCGAGGAAGGCATCGTGGTATTCAATACGCCGGGCGCCAACGCCAACGGTGTGAAAGAGCTGGTGATCGCCGGCCTGATGCTGGCTTCCCGCGACGTGGCAGGCGGCATTCAGTGGTGCCAGTCCATCAAAGACGACCCCAATATTGCCAAGGCGGTGGAGAAGGGCAAAAAGGCCTTTGCCGGCGTGGAGATCAAGGGCAAGAAGCTGGGCGTCATCGGCCTGGGCGCCATCGGCGCCGAAGTGGCCAACGCGGCGGCGGCGCTGGGCATGGAAGTATACGGATACGACCCCTACATTTCGGTCAACGCGGCCTGGGGCCTGTCCCGGGACGTGCGGCATATCACGTCTCTGGATACCATTTATCAGGAATGTGATTACATTACGGTGCACGTGCCGCTGACGGACAGCACCAAAGGCATGATCGGAGCCGCCAGCATCGCCCAGATGAAGGACGGCGTTCGGGTATTGAACTTTGCCAGAGACCTGCTGGTGGACGACGACGCCATGGCGGCGGCGCTGGAGTCCGGCAAGGTAAGCTGCTATGTGACTGACTTCCCCAACCCCAAATCCGCCCATATGAAACACGCGGTTACCATTCCCCATCTGGGCGCGTCTACGGAGGAGTCCGAAGACAACTGCGCCCGCATGGCGGTGGAAGAACTGATGGACTTCCTGGAAAACGGCAATATCCGCAATTCCGTCAACTATCCCGCCTGCGATATGGGCGTCTGTCGCTGCGCCAGCCGCGTGACGGTGATGCATCTGAACATCCCCAACATGATCGGCCAGATCACCGGCATCCTGGCTTCCGGCAACGTCAACATTACGGATATGACCAACAAGAGCCGGGACAAAGTGGCCTATACCATGCTGGATCTGGAGACGCCGGCGGACGAGATCACCATTCAGAAGCTCAACGCCATCAAAGGCGTGCTTCGGGTGCGGGTCATCCGGTAGAAAAGGAGAAGCTATGGCTGCAGTAAAACCGTTTATCTGCATACGGCCTTCCGAAAGCGCCGCCGCCCAGGTGGCGGCGCTGCCGTATGACGTATACAGCCGGGAAGAGGCCTGCCGGGCGGTGGCCGGAAGGCCTCTTTCTTTTTTGAATATCGACCGGGCGGAGACCCAGTTTCCCGCGGAGGTGGACACCTATGACCCAAAGGTCTATGAAAAGGCCAGGGAGCTGCTGGACGCCCGCATCGCCGACGGAACCTTTGTGACAGAAGAACAGGAATGGTATTTTCTGTATCAGCTGACCATGGACGGCAGGAGCCAGACCGGCATTGTGGCCTGCGCCTCCATAGACGACTACCTGTCCGGTGTGATCAAGAAACATGAGAATACCAGAGAGGACAAAGAACTGGACCGCATCCGCCACGTAGACGTTACCAACGCCCATACCGGCCCTATTTTTCTGGCTTACCGGGGGAACGAGGCTCTGAAGCGGCAGATGGAAGAGACCATGGGCCGGAAGCCGCTGTACGACTTTGTGACGGAAGACGGCATCGGGCACCGGGTCTGGAAAATGGACGGGCCGGGGCAGACGGAAGCGGTGGAAGCGGCTTTCGCGGCGGTGCCCCAGGTGTATATTGCCGACGGCCATCACCGTGCGGCGTCGGCGGTGAAGGTGGGAGTCCAGCGCAGGCAGGAACACCCCGGCTATACCGGCAGGGAGCCCTTCAACTTTTTCCTGGCGGTGCTGTTTCCGGAGGACCAGCTGCGGATTCTGCCCTATAACCGGGTGGTAAAGGACTTAAATGGGCTGTCCATGGAAAAGTTCTTTACGGCGGTGCACGCCCATTTTGACGTGGCCCAGGTGGGGGCCGAGGCCTTTGCCCCCAAAGAAAAGGGCACCTTCGGCATGTATCTGGATGGCGTCTGGTATATGCTGCGGATCCGGCCGGAGTTTGTGCCGGAGGATCCGGTGAAGCAGTTGGATGTGTCGCTGTTGCAGGATTTCCTGCTGGGACCGGTGCTGGGCATCGGGGATCCCCGCACCGACAGCCGCATCGGCTTTGTCGGCGGAATCCGCGGCCTGAAGGAGCTGGAACGCAGGGCTTCGGAGGATATGAAGCTTGCGTTTTCCATGTATCCCACATCCATGGAAGAATTGTTTGCCGTGGCGGACGCCGGGCGCCTGATGCCGCCCAAATCCACATGGTTTGAACCGAAGCTGCGAAGCGGGCTGTTTATCCACCGGCTGACGTAAAGGATCGGAAGCGAAAGAAAGCGGGAGTGCCGCAAAATCATCAAAACAGATGATGGAGCGGCACTCCCGCTTGTTTTTACAGGACAAGCCAGAAGTATTCCTTACCGGGTCTGCACAACGCCGTCCACGGTCCATTCGCCGTTGGCATTAATGGTATATCCGTCGATCACTGCGTTGGTTACCATACGGCCCCGGTATCCGTCGGATACCGGATTGAAGTAGTAGCATTTCTGGACGCCGGTTTCATCGGCGATCCAGGCCCAGCCGGTCAGCATGCGGCCTCTGGTGCCGTCGGAAGCGGAATTCAGGTAGTAGCGGCTTCCGTCGCTGTCCTGGAACCAGCCGGCGACCATATTGCCTGCGCTGTCAAACCGGAACCAGTCGAAAGCGGACTGTCCGGCCGCCGTGTTGGCATAGGGGTTGTAAACCGCTGCCCACAGATTGACGTAGCCGGTGCCGTTGCTGTCAGTGAATTTCCAGTTTCCATCCTGGGAGAAAATCCAGGTTCCCCGCACGACATAAGAGGGCAGAGAAGCGGAAGCGGAAGGACCGCTGGAAGAAGAACTGCGCCGGCTGCTGGAACCACCGCCGCCACCGCCGCCGGAGGAGGAGCCGCCGCCACCGCCGGAGGAGGAACCACCGCCGCCAGAGGAGGAGCCGCCGCTGCTGCCGCCGGAAGAGGAACCGCCGTCATCCTGGTCTTCTTCCATGGCGAAGAAGTGCACGGTGTACGTAATGGCAGAATCATTTCCGCTCTTATCTTTCAGTCCCTTTATGGAAACGGTGACATCATCGCCGTCGGCAAAAGAAACGCCGGGCTGGAAGATCAGGGTATCCCCATAGCCATAACCGCCTGTACTGATATTGAAATATTTGCCAAAAGCATTCTTGCAGCTGCTGTCCAGGGTGTAGGTACGGCCGGTCTTTTTGCTGGTCATGGTGACGGTGATGGGGTCGTCCGCGTCCAGGTCATACAGCTCTTTGCTGAAGGAGATGGACCAGGGGCCCTGGAAATATTCCACCGGCATGGTGAGGCCCGGCCAGGCAATGTAATCGTAGTCGTACGTTCTTTCATCCCGATGATCAGAGCTGTAAAACGTGTACATGGCCGTATAGGAGCCGGAATGGCCGAAGCCGGTTTCTTTCATGTTGGGATCCAGACACCAGCGGCGATGGCCGACGGTGGCAATATTGCTGGAATCGCCATCATCTATCCAGCCGTTGACGATGGCCACCGGCAGATTACGGTATCCCATGCCCAGGTTGGAAGAAGAAGTACCTTCTTTGGCTTTTTCGTAAAACGCGTCGGAAACGCCGGCAGGCTGAGACGGGTAATGGGTCATGGTCCCCACGCCGGTCAGCAGAGTGGTTCCGGCCTGGGCCAGCGCCTCATAGTCGTCATTGTTTGTCACATCGGCGGGAATGCCGGCAATAAAGCGGACGAAGTTTAACGCGTTCAAGGCTTCATCGACCGTGGACGCGCTGAGGGCTCCGGCGGTTTCCGAATCCAGATCCGGCTGGACCTCCCAGCTGGTCCGGCTGTTGAGAGAGAAGGGATGGGACTCATAAAAATCCCGGATTTCTTCTTCAGTTCGAGATTCCGTAAGGAGAGTCCCCCGAACCGAGAACTTCAGGCTCAGATTGTCGCCGTAGCGATAATATTTATTTTCCAGAGTAATGGGCAGCTGGAAGGAGACGTCGGAAATCCCTGGTTTTAACGTAAAGCGAATGGCCGTGCCATCGGACGCCGGCAGCACGGAAAAATAGGCTTTGCTGTCTTCCGACAGTTCGCCGATCTGAATAGAATCTGGTTTCTTTATTTCGTCCAGATCGGGAGCAGCCAGCTCCTGCAGGGCAGGGATGGTGAGGATCCATTCGGCCTCATCGTTAATTACAATGATGTCGGGAATGCGGGGAACGATGCTTTTTTTGTCAATTAAAAACTTGGAATATTCATTTTCCGTCAGCTTCAGGCTGCCGCACTGGTCGCAGGACAGCTGGGTAATGGCATAGGTTCCCGGTTCTTCGCCGGCGGCCCGCTCATAAGAGATGCCGGTGAGATTGACGCGTGTGACCTCTGAACCATTGGGAAGTGTAATAGAGGCGTAGCTGAAGCGGTTTATTTTATCCATAACCGGATCCTGTGCCTGCCAGGCCTTTTTAAACACCTGCTCGGACAGAGTTAAGACTGTGCCCTCCGGCCATTTGGAAACGGTGACAGACAACGGTGTTGTAGAGCACACATTGTCATCCTGGTCCACCAGCTGGAATTGGTATGTACCAGTCTTTTGCAGCTTTGAGTGAGGGATGTCGAATACAGCGTTGTTTTCATTATGCAGATAGTTGGAATCTGCCCATTCATACGTATCACTGCCTGGCGCCTTGTATTGCAGTTCATAGGAGCCGCTGACACTATCCGAAAATTCGGCTGTGATGGAGTAGTCCACATAGACGTAGGCGGTGCCGGAAGCAGACAGTTCGGCAGTTACCGCTTCCTCGGTCTCGGTTTTGACCGTGGTTTTCTGGGGCGCTTTGGAAACCGGCGGCCGCAGGTTTCCATCCGCGTTGGAACTGGTGGCCTTTTTCTGCGCGTTGGAGCCGGTGGCAGCTGCAGGCACTTCCGTCCGGGAACTGCTGGAAGGAACGGAGGCCCAGGAGATGCTGGTAAAGCACAGCATACCGGCCATGGCAAAGGCCATGATGCGTTTCTTTTTCATGACAATCCTCCTTGTATCAAACATTGATGACAGCGGGGAATCTGCCGGGGATCCCCGCACCCCTATTATATTCCGGGGGGGGGGTAAAAAAGCAAGATGGAAGTCTGTTTTTGCCGGATGCGGCATAGGATGGAAACAGGGCCTTCTGCCGAAACCATATGTCTGTGTTCAGAAAGGAATTGTGCCATGAAGTCGGGGAACCGTTTTTCGCTGTTTCATTTGACCGCCGCTCTGGAAGCGCTGCTTCTGCTGGCGCTTTTGTTTCTTTTAACGCCTGCGGGAAAGCAGGCGGCTGCTGCCGGGGCGGCGGCTTCCGCCGGGGAATCTTCATCCGAAGCCGCTGAGGCGGAAGGAGAGGAAGGGGAAGACCGGATCCGGTGGGTGGATTTCGATGTGACCGCGGAAGCCATGAAACAGGCCTTCCGGTATGACGTGGATACCTATCTGCAGGAAGTCCATCTCCGGTGGATCGAACTGCTGGCGTATCTGGGCGCGAAATACGGCGGGGATTTTTCCCTGTATCAGCCGGCGGACATGGACGCGGCGGCAGAACGGCTGCTGCAGGGGGAATCCATGGAAGCGGTGGCTTCCGGCATGCAGCAGTACCCCTACTATCTGGAAGCCTATGAGGCGGTGCTGGGAGGCATGGTGGGGGAATACCGGATCGAGATACCGGCGTCGGAGGCGCCGGATTTCGCGGCGCCTAAGGACCAGGAGGGCAATCCTCTGGCGCCGGAAGAACGGACGGGGAAGGTCTGGGTGACCAAGTACGGGCTGAAGGCCTTTTCTCCCATCGCGAAAAACTTTGCCTATACCGATTACGACGACTTCGGGACTTCCCGGTCTTACGGGTACAGCCGCCGCCATCTGGGCCACGACCTGCTGGGACAGGTGGGGACGCCGGTGATTGCCGTGGAATCCGGATATGTGGAAGTCATAGGCTGGAACACCTACGGCGGATGGCGGCTGGGTATCCGCAGTCTGGATGGGAAGCGGTATTATTACTATGCCCACCTGCGTCAGAATGCGCCGTACCACCCGTCTGTGCAGGAAGGCGGCCGGGTGCAGGCGGGAGATGTCATCGGATATCTGGGAAGAACCGGATACAGTACCCAGGAAAATACCAATAATATAGAAGTGCCCCATCTGCATTTCGGGATTCAGCTGATTTTTGGGGACGCGCAGAGAGAAGAAGAACCGGAGATCTGGATCGACTGCTATGAACTGGTGCGGTTTCTGGAGATGAACCGCTCGGAGACGGTGCGGGATGGCGAGACCAAAGAACACAGCCGGGTCTACCAGATGGAAGACCTGGCTGTGCGTTAAAGGTTCAGTCCAGAGAAAGAATGGTCTGGTCTTCCGGCACCAGAAGCCGTCCGGAAAAGAAGGGACGTCCCTCTTCCAGATAGAGTTCCTGCCGCCGGCGGATGTTTTTGTCCTCAGTGTGCCAGAGAATCAGATTCTCAATCTCCAGGGACCGGGCCAGCTGGCAGGCGTCTTTGACGGTGCTGTGGTGCTTTTCGTAAGGCTTGAACGTGTCGGCCTGGCTGAACAGGCAGAAGGCCTCGTGGGTCAGCCAGCAGCTGTTTTTCACATAGGATTCGCAGGCGGGGTTGAAGGGCTCGTCGCCGCAGCAGGTGAAGCGCTTTCCGTTTTCCAGAACCGTGGTAAAACCGAACTGGCGGGCCTTGGTGGAGTGGATGTCGAAAAACGTTACCGGATAGTTCAGAATCTGCACCGTCTCTCCGTCCTGCACCGGAATCAGCAGGATCCGGTCGCCGATGAGGCGGAAAAATTTGTCCTGTATGGTCAGACGGCAGATGGTGGTGATGGTGTCGGGCAGCTGGTCGTGGCAGTAGATGCGCAGACAGCCGTCGTACTGTCCCTTTTTCATGCGGGTGGCGATCATCCGGATCAGCCACACCAGGCCCAGGATGTGGTCGGTGTGTTCATGGGTGATGAAAATATGGTGAATCTGCCCCAGATCCACGTCCATATCTTCCAGAATCCGTAAGATCCCGTTGCCGCCGCCGGCATCGGTCATAAAATACTGGCCCTCGGAATTTTTCAGCGCGAAGCAGGTGTTGTAGCACCGGGTGACGGTGGCGTTGCCGGTGCCGAATACGTATAACTGATCCATGCAGATATCCTCCTGTAAAAGAATGGGCGGGCAGAATGATTTGACCCCGCCTTCAGAGATATGGTACTATATTCTGGAATGAATTGCAACGCGAAGAAACTTTTCATTTTCCGGAAACTATGCTACTATGGTATCACCGGGGCCGGACCTGCCTGTCCCGGGAACTTTGCGGAGAGGGAGGAACGGATGCATGAGAGACACCGCCTATCTGAAACTGCTGGCCAGGGAGTATCCCACGGTCCGGTCGGCTGCCAGTGAGATCATCAATCTGACGGCCATCCGCGGTCTGCCGAAGGGAACGGAATATTTTTTCAGCGATCTGCACGGGGAGCATGAGGCCTTTATCCACCTGCTGCGGAGTTCCTCCGGTATTATCCGTGAGAAAATCAAGGAGACCTTCGGCTATGTGATTCCCGAGGACGAGCAGGAAGAGCTGGCCAATCTGATCTATTATCCGGAAAAGGCGCTGAACCGGATGGCCCAGCAGGGCAGGGCCACCGACGACTGGAAGCGGATTACCATTTACCGGCTGGTGCAGATCTGCAAGGTGGTTTCTTCCAAATATACCCGTTCCAAGGTACGCAAAAAGATGCCGGCGGATTTTGCCTATATTATTGACGAACTGCTGCACGTGGACTACAACGCCGACGACAAGCGGCTGTATTACAGCGAAATCGTCCGCTCCGTCATCGACATCGACATTGTGGATACCTTTATCTGCGCCATGTGCGAGCTGATCCAGAACCTGACCATCGACAGCCTCCATATCATCGGCGATATCTATGACCGGGGCCCCAGGGCGGATCTGATTATGAATGAACTGATGCGGTTCCACGACGTGGATATCCAGTGGGGCAACCACGACATCTCCTGGATGGGCGCCGCCACCGGCAGCCTGGCCTGCATCTGCAACGTGCTGCGGATCGCCATAAGCTACAACAGCTTCGACGTGCTGGAAGACGGCTACGGCATCAACCTGCGGCCGCTGTCCATGTTTGCCGCCAGCGCCTACCGGGACGATCCCTGCGCCCGCTTCAGCCCCCACATTCTGGACCAGAATATCTACGACGCGGTGGAGCCGGGACTGGCCGCCAAAATGCACAAGGCCATCGCGGTGATCCAGTTCAAGGTGGAAGGCCAGATCATCAAACGGCATCCGGAATACGGCATGGACCAAAGACGGCTGCTGGAACAGGTGAATTTTGAGACCGGCACCGTGACCCTGGAAGGAAAGGAATATCCCATGCTGGATATGCGGTTCCCCACGGTGGATCCGAAAGACCCTCTGGCGCTGACCATAGAGGAGGAAGAACTGCTGCACACCCTGCAGATGTCCTTCCGCCACAGCGAACTGCTGCATACCCATGTGAAATTCCTCTACTCCCACGGTTCCCTGTACAAGTGCTGCAACGGCAATCTGCTGTACCACGGGTGCATTCCCATGCGGAAAGACGGAAGCTTTGACGAGATCACCTTTTCCGGTACCGCTTATTCCGGGAAAAATCTCATGGATTTTATCGACCGCATGGTGCAGAACGCCTATTTTCTGCCAGAATCCAATCCCGGCAAAAACGACGCCCGGGATTTCATGTGGTATCTCTGGTGCGGCGCCAAATCCCCGGTGTTCGGAAAAGAGAAAATGACCGCCTTTGAGCATTATTTTATCGCGGATGGCAGCACCCATAAAGAAACCATGAATCCCTATTATCAGCTGAGCGTCATGCCGGAGCACTGCAGCCGGATCCTGAAGGAGTTCGGCCTGCCGGAAACCGGCAGCCATATCATCAACGGACATGTGCCGGTGAAGATTAAGGATGGGGAGACGCCGGTGAAAGCCGGAGGCCGTCTGTTCATCATCGACGGAGGCCTGTCCAAGGCCTATCAGAGCAAGACCGGCATCGCCGGCTACACGCTGATTTACAACTCCCGGCACCTGGCGCTGGCGGAGCACCGGCCGTTCTGCCCGGGAAAAGAGAATACGCCCAAGGTAACCATTGTAGAAAAGATGAAAAGCCGCGTTATGGTAGGAGATACGGATCTGGGCCAGGAACTGGCGGAGCGGATCGCGGACCTGAAGGAATTGGTCTCGGCCTACCGGGAAGGTATTTTGAAAGAAAAGGTTCAACGAAGCGCGGAATAGCCAAAAAGGAGTTTGCGTTCCTATGAGAAAAGACGAATTTCTCCGTCTCCTCCGTCAGGCGCTGACCGGAAACGTTCCGGTGGCGGTGCTTGAAGAAAATGTACGGTATTACGATTTTTATATCCGGGAAGAAGTGGAAAAGGGAAGAACTGAAGAAGAAGTCATCGCGGAAATCGGCGATCCCCGGCTGATTGCCAGGACCATCGCGGATACCACGGACGGCGCTTCCGAAGAACCCTTCGACGAGACCCATAACGAGTTTGACGAAACCTGGTCCAACTATGAGGGAAACTTCCATCGTTCGTTCCAGAGAGACAGGAAAGCCTACGAATCCGGGGACCCGGAGGCGCCGAATCCCTGGGTGAAAAAAGCCGTGACCATCGTCGCGGTGGTGGTGATCCTGTACCTGATTTTTATGATTATCGGCGGGCTGTTTGCCCTGCTGTCGCCGCTTCTGCTGCCGCTTTTGGTGATCTGGCTGATCATCTGGATCGTGCGGAATCTGCAGAACCGGTAACGGGTTTGGGAGCCATTGCAAAATAGATGCGCAATCATCTATGGAGCAATGGCTCTTTTTTCGTACGATAGGAAATTTCATTTCCTATCGTACGAAAAAGGCGCTCCGCTGAGGATGCGCACTCGCGCATGAGGCAGATGTTGCCTGACGGCAACTGCGCTCGGCGCAAGTGTGCGCCAAGGCGCACACTTTTTCGCGATACGCCGGTCAGGGAAGGGACAAGTTAGTCTTGACAAAGTAATAAAAATGAAATATAATCTCAACTGTAATTAACAATTTTGTAATAAATTAACGTGGAGTTGAAATATGTTTGAAAAAGTCAGGAAAACACTTTTGACCATCTGCCTGTGCGGGGCCTTTGTACTGGCGGCCCGGAGCGAGGCGGAAGCGTCGGTTCCTTACATAGAAGACGCAGGCGTGGAGACCCGTTCTTCCTATCTGATCAAGGTGGACGCGCCGGCGGCATATCTGTATCAGGAGGCCCGGCAGGGCGCGGCGAGAGCGGGACGGCTGGAACGGGGAAAGACGTATCCGGTGCTCTCCTGCGAGGACGGCTGGGCGCTGGTGGAAACGGAGCAGGGACAGGCTTACGCGAGAATTTCCGACTGCGGCACTCTGCTGGAGACCACCCGGGAAACGGTCAATGAAGACGAGGCGCTGCGCGCCCGCGTACTGGAGTATGCCCTGCAGTTTGTGGGAAACCGGTACGTATACGGCGGTTCGGATCCCCATGTGGGGGCGGACTGCTCCGGATTTACCTCTTACGTGATGCGCCATGCGGCGGGGGTTTCCCTGACCCATAGTTCAGCGGCCCAGGCTGGAGAAGGCAGGGCGGTCAGCGAGCCGAAACCGGGGGACCTGGTATTTTACAGCAGCGGCGGACGGATCAACCACGTGGCGATCTACCTGGGAAACGGACAGATTGTCCACGCTTCGACGGAGAAGACCGGCATCAAGATTTCCAACTGGACCTATCGGACGCCGGCAAAGATTGTGGACGTGCTGTCCTAGGACAGCGGAAAGGATGGCTATGAGAGGGATGCGATACGGTCTGGGACTGGCTGTGCTGTGCGGGTGCTTTGTGCTGGGAAGCGCTTCGGAGGCCCGCGCGGACTATGAGGAACTGATGGGACCGGAGCTGTCTTCCGGCGCCTACGCGGCGAAGGTAGAGACAGAAGGGGTTCTGTACGTATCCATGACTTCCGATGAAGTGCTGCGGGAGACCGAGGCAGGGGAGTACTACCTGGTGCTGGGAGACGAGGGCAGCGGCTGGCTGGAAGTGCAGGCCGGAGAGACCGTGGGATATCTGTCGGCGGAAGAGATCTCCATTGTGGGACAGGAGGAGATGGAAGCGGCGGAAATGGCTGCCGCGGCGGAAGAGACGGCGAGGCAGCAGGCGTCGGCGGACCGCAGACAGGCGCTGGTGGATTACGCCATGCAGTTTCTGGGATGCAGTTACCGGGAACAGGGCAGCAGCCCGGACACCGGATTTGACTGTTCCGGATTTACCCGCTACGTGATGCAGAACGGGGCGGGGGTGTCCATAAACCGCAGCTCGTCTTCCCAGGCGGGCCAGGGCACGCCGGTAAGCGCGGAGAATATCCGTCCCGGAGACCTGGTATTTTACGCCAGCGGCGGAAGCATCAACCATGTGGCCATGTATGTGGGGAACGGACAGGTGATTCACGCCTCCACCTATAAAACAGGAGTCAAGCTCTCTCCCTGGACCTACCGGACGCCGGTGAAGATCGTAAATATGCTGGGAGACTGAAAAACCGGATAAAAGAAAAAGCAAAACGCCTGGCAGGGGAGCTGCCGGGCGTTTTTTGAGGGGAGCATCCATACAAGGATTGAGCAGGGGATGAGGTTCCCCCGCACTCCGTCTCCCATTATAATATAGCCGGCGGGAAAAAGCAAATCCTGCGGGGAAACAAAAGAATAAAAAAGAAAAAATGCGCCATAATACTCCTGTAACAAAAATTTCTCTATGCAGGAGGTAAAACCATGGCAAAGAATCTGTATCATGACATGGAAGATTCCAGAAACTGCCGCAGCCAGAACAACGGCCAGAACAGCAGCAAAAACAGCAGTAAGGACAGCAGTAAGGACAGCAGCAAGGACTGCAGCAAAGACAGCAGCAAGGACTGCGGCAGAAACGGCAGCCAGCGCTGACGAAGCAAACGGACCGGGAAATCTCCCGGCAGAAAAGGGAACCGGATCCAGGCGTGCCTGGGGAAGGTTCCTTTTCTATTTCATGACCGCTGCCTGACCGTTTCTGCCTGTACTTCATATATTTGTAGTAAGAACAGGGAGAGGTGAGGGCTGTGGTGTGTCCCACCATGTCAATGAAAGAACTGGAGATGTGGATCCAGGCGGGGCGGCCGATGGTTCTGGTGGATTTGCGGAGCCGGCAGGAGTACGAGGCCGGCCATCTGCAGGGAGCGGTAAACATTCCCTATGAGGAACTGGAGACCCGACTGGAAGAGATTCCCAGGCAGCTGCCCTGCGTGCTGTACTGTTCCAGAGGCAGCCAGAGCCTGCTGGCCTGCAGCCGGCTGAACCGGCTGGGCAGGAACGCGGTCAACGTCTATGGAGGCCTGGCGGCCTACCGGGGAACCCATCTGCTGGGAGGAAGAGGGGAATTCTGACAGGAATCGGCGCCGGCGGGTCCGGAACCGGTTGACAGACCATGGAAGGGGCTATAAAATGAGGATACCAGGAGAGAACAACGGTATTCTGTACAGGAGGAAAGAAGAATGAAATATATGTTTGCGTCGGATATTCACGGATCCGCGTATTACTGCCGCAGGACGCTGGAGGTCTTTGACGCGTCAGGCGCCGAAAGACTGATTCTGCTGGGGGATCTTTTGTATCACGGTCCCCGCAACGAGCTGCCGAAGGAGTACGACCCCAAACAGGTGACGGCCATGCTGAACGGGTACAAAGACCGGATTTACGCGGTTCGGGGCAACTGCGACGCGGAAGTGGACCAGATGGTGCTGGAGTTTCCCATTATGGCGGACTACGCGCTGCTGGAACTGAACGGCGTGACGTTTTACGCCACCCACGGCCATGTGTACAACGCCCAGGCGCTGCCGCCCATGCAGCCGGGAGACGTGCTGATTCACGGCCATACCCATCTGCCGGTGGCGGAGCCCATGAACCATGGCTTTCTGCTGAACCCCGGTTCCGTTTCTCTGCCCAAGGGAGGCAACCCCTCCAGCTACGGCATGCTGGACGGAAGACATTTTGAAATCCGGGAGTTTGACGGCGGGGTACTGAAAGAAATCGAACTGTGAGGATGGCTGTGAAGACGGTATATGAACTGATCGCGCCCTGCCATTTCGGTATGGAAGCGGTGTTAAAACGGGAAATTCAGGACCTGGGATATGAGATCTGCCTGGTGGAAGACGGGCGGGTGACGTTTCTGGGCGACGACGAGGCCATCTGCCGTGCCAATGTCTTTCTGCGGACGGCGGAACGGGTGCTTCTAAAGGCGGGAAGCTTCCGGGCGGAGACTTATGAAGAACTGTTTCAGGGAACCCGGGCGCTGCCCTGGGAAGAATGGGTGCCGAAAGACGGCCGGTTCTGGGTGACCAAGGCTTCTTCTATTAAAAGCCGGCTGTTCAGCCCCTCGGATATCCAGCGGGTGATGAAAAAGGCCATGGTGGAGCGGATGAAGCAGAAATACGGCTTGAGTCTGTTTCCGGAGACCGGCAGCAGCTATCCGGTGCGGGTGTTTCTGTACAAAGACCAGGTGACGGTGGGCATTGACACCTCCGGGGATTCTCTGCACAAGCGGGGCTACCGGACCCTGGCCAGCCGGGCGCCCATTACGGAAACCCTGGCGGCGGCTCTGATTCTGCTGACGCCGTGGAAGGGAAACCGGATCTTTGTGGATCCCTTTTGCGGAAGCGGCACGTTTCCCATTGAAGCGGCCATGATGGCAGCCCATATGGCCCCGGGGATGAACCGGTCTTTTACTGCGGAGCAGTGGACGGGGCTGATTCCCAGAAAACGGTGGTACGACGCGGTGGACGAGGCGGAGGAGATGGTGGACCTGCAGGTGGAGACCGACATCCAGGGCTATGACATCGACGGAGAGATCGTAAAGGCCGCCCGGGCCAACGCGGAGGCTGCCGGCGTAGGAAAGCTGATTCATTTTCAGCAGCGGCCGGTGAGCCAGTTAAGCCATCCGAAAAAGTACGGCTTTCTGGTGACCAACCCTCCCTATGGAGAGCGGCTGGAGGAAAAGGAAAATCTGCCGGCGCTGTACCGGGAGATCGGAGAACGGTTCCGGGCGCTGGACAGCTGGTCCGCCTACATCATTACCGCTTATGAAGACGCGGAAAAGTACATAGGCAGAAAGGCGGACAAAAACCGCAAGATCTACAACGGCATGATGAAAACGTATTTTTATCAGTTTCTGGGGCCCAGGCCGCCGGCGCGGAAGCCATGACCGGGAACCGGAAACGGTCCAGGCTTTGCCGATTCTGGGTACTTTTTGCGGCGGCGGCGGTGCTGTCGGCGGGTCCTGCGGCTGCATCCCGGGCTACCGAGCCTTCCCGGCCGGTGATCTGGGCGCTGGAGCGGGAGCCCGGATGGAACCGGCTGACGCTGGAGGCGGACGGCAGCCCCCTGTCCGGACCGTTCTGGATTACAAAACAGGGAGAACTGATGCTTCCGGAGACGGCGGCTCGCCGGCAGCTGGGAATCTCTCTGCTGCAGTATCCGGACGGACGGATCCGGCTGCAGCAGGGGAATCAGCAGGCCTGGCTGCGGGAGCAGGAAGCGGTTCTCCTGGCAGGCCTGCAGGAATATCCGCTGCGGGAGGCGCCCCGCAGAAAAGAAGATACTCTGTATCTGCCTCTGGAAGCGCTGGAAAAGGCTTTTGGCTGGCGGCGTGAGGAAGTGCCCGGCAGCGGCCGGGTCCGTCTGGTGCCGGCGGATCCGCTGGCACAGAACCGGCTGCCGGACCGGTACGACTATCGGGACGTGGGACGGGCGCCTGTGGTCCGGGATCAGGGGGAGTATGGAACCTGCTGGTCCTTCGCGTCGCTGTCGGCGCTGGAAAGCGCCATGCGGCCGGCGGCGGATCCCACGTATTCGGCGGATCATATGACGCTGCAGAACGGGTTTTCGCTGGAGCCGGACCAGGGCGGAGACTATACCATGGCCATGGCCTATCTGCTGTCCTGGACCGGCCCGGTGCCGGAAGAGGCGGATCCCTACGGCGACGGATTTTCTCCGAAGGGACTGGAAGCGGCGGTCTGCGTCCAGGGAATCCGGCTGCTGCCGGCAGACGACCGCCGGGCGGTCAAAGAGGCGGTATTTCTGGAGGGCGGCGTGCAGAGTTCCCTGTACACCCTGCAGGAGTACGGCGATGAAGCGTCTCCCTATTACAGCGAGGAACACAGCGCCTACTGCTGTCCGGAGGAGGAGACGCCCAATCACGACGTGGTGATCGTGGGCTGGGACGACCATTATCCTAAAGAAAATTTCCCCCAGGAGCCGGAGGGCGACGGAGCCTTTCTCTGTGTAAACAGCTGGGGAGAATCCTTCGGAGAAGACGGCTTTTTTTATGTGTCCTACTATGACAGCTGCATCGGCGAAAACGGCCTGGTCTACACCGATATCCGTCCGGCCGGATGGTGCGGACGGATCTACCAGAGCGACCTGTGCGGGTGGGCCGGACAGGCGGGCTACGGCCTGCCGGAGGTGTACGCGGCGGCCCGCTGGCAGGCGGAGGAAGCGGAAGTGCTGAAGGCGGCGGGATTTTATGCCGTTGGGGCGAACACGTCCTATGAGCTGTACGTGATCACCGGAGACGCCGGACTGCCGGAGGGGATAGAGGATCTGCGGCCTGCGGCGGCGGGGATTCTGCCGGACGCCGGCTACTATACCATCGATCTGGAAGCGCCGGAAACGCTGGAAGCAGGCGAAACCTTTACGGTGCTGCTGCGGCTGCATACGCCGGGAGAGGCCTACCCCCTGGCGGTGGAATACCGGGCGGACGAGGTGACGGCCCAGGCGGTGATCGGAGATGGGGAAGGATATATCAGCGGAGATGGAAGCCGCTGGGAGTCCGCGGAGGACACCTACGGCTGCGACATCTGCCTGAAAGTATACACGGACCCGCGGGAAGCGGAGCCGGACAGAAAGGAATAGTCATGCACAGGATTACATTTGCTACAGGGAATGAGGGAAAAATGCGGGAAGACCGTATGATTGTGGCGGAGCTATGAATGGTGATCTTGTCAGCGCGAGATTCCGGCGGCGGGGTGAACTTGGTAGGGTTGTGGACCAGGATCGCGTGCTGGGCACTCCTGTTGGCACGGG
>CALWIA010000025.1 GCA_944380605.1 uncultured Lachnospiraceae bacterium
AGGGGTTAAGGTAACGCCGTTTGTGTGCGTATTCAGTTTTTAACACATTCCCTGTCTATCCGCTGTCCGCAAAACCATTGAT
Source organism: uncultured Lachnospiraceae bacterium (assembly GCA_944380605.1). Classification (GTDB taxonomy): domain Bacteria; phylum Bacillota; class Clostridia; order Lachnospirales; family Lachnospiraceae; genus UBA3402. Next base: position 83 of record CALWIA010000025.1, read on the forward strand.
TTTATTAGCTTTTTGCCGCTATCGCTATCACACCTCATTATTTGACAGACCCGGCTGGAATGAGATGATAAGCCTTGCAGAAGCCGGAAAGGTCAAGACAGTTATCGTCAAAGATATGTCCCGTATGGGGCGCGATTATCTGAAAGTCGGCTATTATACCGAGAGCTTTTTTGCCGAGCGTGATATTCGCTATATCGCAATCAATGACGGTGTGGACAGCGACAAAGGCGACAACGAGTTTACCCCTTTCCGCAATCTGTTCAATGATTTTTACGCAAGGGATACAAGCAAAAAAATCCGCGCTGTCATGCGTGCAAAGGTCAATTCTGGCGAACATCTTTGCACAAATCCGCCCTATGGGTACAGGAAAGACCCTGACAACAAGAAGAAATGGATTGTGGACGAGGAAGCCGCTGAGGTCGTGAAGCGTATCTTTACATTGTGCATAGCAGGAAAAGGACCTATGCAGATTGCAAAGGTGCTGACAGCAGACAAGGTTTTGACGGTCAAAGCCTACTACGCAAAGCGTGACGGAAAGGCTATGCCGGACAACCTGTATCGGTGGGATTACAAATCCATATCGGGGATTTTGGAACGCCCGGAATATACGGGCTGTACGGTCAACTTCAAGACTTATTCCAAATCCCACAAGTTGAAAAAGCGTTTGCAGAACGCGCCGGAAAATTACCGTATCTTTCCCAATACGCAGCCTGCAATTATTGAGGAAAAAGTATTTGAGAGGGTACAGGAATTACGGGCAAACAAACGCCGTCCTGCAAAAACAGGCAAACAAGGTTTATTCTCTGGCTTGCTCTATTGCGCTGACTGTGGAGAGAAGCTGTATTTCTGCACAACAAACAGCTTTTCTCCTAATCAAGACCACTATGTATGCTCTAACTACAAAAGCAATACAGGCACTTGCTCCGCACACTTTATCCGAGAGGAAACACTAAAACAGTTTGTCCTTCAACGGATATTTGCAGTAACGGCTATGTTCTTTGACGACATACAGAGCTTTCGGAACGCCGTCTATCAGCAGAGATTCGCAGAAGCAGAAAAGGCAGTAAAGCGGAAAAAGAAAGAATTGGAACAGGCAAAGAAACGGATTGCCGAGCTTGACCGTATTTTCAAGCGGATTTACGAGGACGACATCAACGGCACAATCAAACATGAGCGATTTTTGAAATTATCCGCAGAGTATGAAGCGGAGCAAAAGGAACTGACAGAGTTTGTTAAGGCGGAGCAAGCCGCCGTTGATACCTACGAGCAGGATAAAACAGACTTTGACAGCTTCGCCGCCATTATCCGCAAGTATGTGGGAATACGGGAATTAACGCCTGCTATCGTCAATGAGTTTGTAAAGAAAATTATTGTTCACGCGCCGGATAAGTCCAGCGGACACCGCAGACAGAAGATTGAAATTGTCTGGAACTTTATAGGAGAACTAGAACAGGGCGATGACGAACAGACCATTGAACGACAAAGAAAAAGCAGAACGGCATAGCCTTTTGACTATGCCGCCCTGCGATATTGAAATTACTTCCTTATAGGTGTGCGCGTTTCCGTGAACGGTCCTTCTCCCTGCTTTTCTCACGCATCCTTCCGGATGCTGTCCATATATTCCTTATACCAGGCGTCTCCAAACTTGATGCGCATGCACTGCAGAATCATCTGCACGCACTTTTCATCTCCCAGTCTGGCATTGTTCAGCGTAATGTCATAGTTGACCGGGTTGGTCCAGTAGTTGCCGCCGGTATAGTATTTGTAGTAATCCGCCCGGTATTTGTCCGTATGGGTAATCAGCTCATCCGCCTCTTCCAGGGTGATGTCCCCCATCCGGTCCATAACCCGCTGCAGGCAGTAGGCCCGCGGCGCTTCCACGTAGACGCTGACCACATTGTCATAGTCTTTCAGAATGTAGTCGGCGCATTTTCCCACAATCACGCAGGATTCCGTGTCCGCCAGCTTCCGGATAATGGTTTTCTGGGCCTCGAACAGCTGATCATCAGACACAAACCGGGACAGATGCCCTTTGGTGTGGAACATCTTGGGCAGTTCCAGCAGCTGTTTGGCAATGAGACTGCCGTGCAGCGTCTCGTCCGCCTCCTTAAAATAATGCTCCGGGTAGCCGCTGTACTGAGACGCCAGCGTCAGGATCCGGTTGTTGTAGCTGTGGATATGCAGCTCGTCCGCCAGCATGGCGGCGATCTGCCGGCCGCCGCTTCCGAATCCTCTGGCGATGGTGATTACAAAGTTTTTCATCTCCCTTCCCTCCTTCTTTTAAGGGTCAGTTTACCTTCTTTCCATTGATCAGCACCAGTTCCAGCACCGACGCCACTTCCAGCGGGGAACCGCTGTATACCACAATGTCCGCGTCTTTTCCGGTCTCCAGCGAACCCACCCGGTCCTCTACGCCCAGATGGCGGGCCGGATTGATGGTAATGGCCTTCAGCGCTTCATACGCGGGCATGCCGGCCTTCACCGCCATAGCCGCGCACAGCGTCAGGTGCTGCTGGGGAATCACCGGCGCGTCGGTGATGATGGACACCAGGCAGCCGGCCGCCGCCAGCACGCCCGGCGTCTCCCAGGAACGGTTGCGCACTTCGATCTTGCCGGCGTGAGTCAGCGTGGGCCCTACGGCGCAGGGGAAGCCGGCTTCCGCCATTTTATCTACAATCAGATGGCCTTCCGTGCAGTGCTCCAGCGTCATCTTTACGCCGAATTCCTTGGCAATGCGGATGGCCGTCAGCAGGTCGTTGGCCTGATGGGCATGGGCCTTCAGCGGAATTTTGCCTTCCAGTACGGGAATCAGCGCTTCCAGCTTCATATCGAAGGCCGGCTTTTTCAGAGGATCTTCTCCTGCCGCGTCCTTTCTGGCCTTGTAGTCTCTGGCCTTAAACAGCATCTCCCGCAGCTTGGAAGCCGTAGACATGCGGGCATAGTTGTTCTTATCCTTATAGCAGCGCTTGGGGTTCTCGCCAAAGGCGCACTTCATGGCAATGGGGTCTTTGACAATCATATCGTCCACGCAGACGCCGTCGGTCTTCACCGCGAAGAAGGTGCCGCCCAGCACGTTGGAGCTGCCGGGGCCGGTGCCGACGCAGGTAACGCCGCCCATAGCCGCCATATGTATGGTGGGATCCATGGGATTGAAGCTGTCAATGCCTCTCAGCTGCGGCGTGCAGATGTCATTTCTCTCATTGTAGTCCTGGCCTTCAAATCCCATGCCGTATCCATCCAGTCCCAGATGGCTGTGGGCGTCTACAAAGCCCGGATACACCTCTTTGCCGGACGCGTCATACACATCCGTGCCTTCCGGCACCTTCAGTCCGGAACCGATTTCCACAATTTTTCCGTTTTCGATCAGGATATCCCCAACAAAGGCCTCCGGATGCACCATATCGTGGATCCGGCCGTTTCTGATACAAAGCATTTCTTTCTCCTCCTGCTGTCTGTTTTTATTTGCAGTAATCCAGCGTTACCGTTCCGTCCTCGTTGTACACCACCGCTTCCTTGTGCATGTACAGCTTGTCAATGGCCGCCAGATACTCCTCTTTTGACTTGAAATACGGCTTCGCCTCGGCAATGACCTTCCGGGCCAGCTTCCCGCCGTCGCTCAGCAGCATGTCCGCCGCCACGACCAGGCACTGGGCCGGACGCAGGCAGGCCAGTTCCTTGTCTTCAATATAGTAATCACAGCCGTGGCCGGTGCCCACCGAACCGCCGGCATGAGGATGCACCGCCGGCATAATGGAAGACACATCTCCCATATCCGTGCATCCGGTGCCCCAGCTGCCGTCGTCCGTCACGCTGTCCGGACCTGCCACCGCTTCCATGGCTTTCATCACCACGTCCGCCAGGTTCCGGTCGTTGTTCAGCGGAAAATACCCGGGACGGTCGTCCAGTTCCAGGCCGCAGCCTATGGACGCCGCGGCGCCGGCCAGCGCCAGGTTCACTTTTTTGTTGTACTTGTAAATGCTCTCATAAGAAGCGCCCCGCACATAGCTTTCCACCTTGGCGGTCTCCGGAATAGCGTTTACCGCCAGGCCGCCCTCTGTAATAATGGGATGGAAGCGGATATGATCGTCATCCGTAAAGGTTTCCCGCAGCGCGTTTACCGCGTTCAAGCCACAGGTAGCCGCATACAGCGCGTTTCTGCCGTTCTGGGGAGCGCCGCCGGCGTGGGCGGAGACCCCTTTGAAGGTAATGTTTTTGGTAACGCACCCATTGCAGCCCCGGTTCACATTCAGCGCCTTGCCCGGTTCCAGTTTTCCGGCGTGAATCATCATAGCCATATCCACGCCGTCCAGGTAGCCGCGGTAAATGAACTCCACCTTGCCGCCGTAATACCGGATAATGCCCTGTTTCCTCAGTTCTTCCCGGTATCCCAGCTCAATCAGCTCTTCCGCCGGCACCGCAATCAGGCGGATGGAACCGCACATGCCGTCCAGTGCCCCCGGCTCCTTCAGCGCCGCCGCTACACCTGTCAGGATGGCGCACTGGGCATTGTGCCCGCAGGCGTGCACTGCCGCCGTCTCCGGGTCCGCGTCCGGGTGGTTTTTCACAATCAGAGAATCCAGTTCTCCCAGAATGGCGATCTTCGGCCCCGGTTTTCCCGTATCCAGGTCTGTATAAAAGCCGGGAATATTTCCGGCCTTTACCAGTCGGTAGCCCAGTTTTTCAAACTGCGCTTCTAGATAAGCGGTGGTTTTCCACTCCCGGTACCCGGTCTCCGGATGCTTCCATATCGCGTCCGCCGTTTCATAGATCAGGTCCCGGTGCCTGGCGGTCATTTCCGCCAGCTGTTCAGCTCTTGTCATGGTATTTTCCTCGCTTTCCGTCTTTCCTGTTCTGCAAAACTTCTTTTTACAGTATAGCACATAACCCGCCGGGAATAAACCGTCAAGCCCTATTATTCATACAGAAAACAGGCGGTCAGGTGCCCGTCTCCCTGGTCCTTCAGCTGCGGAATTTCCTGTCTGCACCGCTCCATGCAGTTGGGGCAGCGCCCCGCCAGCGGGCAGCCCTTCTGTTCCCCGATAGGACTGGGGATATCGCCCTCCAGCGTCACCCGTTCCCGCTTCTCAAAGGGGCTTTCCGGAGGAATGGCGGAAAGCAGCGCCTTTGTATAAGGATGCAGCGGATTCTGGTAAATCCCTTCCGCTGTATACATCTCCACGATTCTGCCCAGATACATGATGATGATCCGGTCGCTGATGTATTTGATAATACCCAAGTCGTGGGAAATAAACACGTAGGTCAGTTTTCTTTCCTGCTGGATCTTCCGGAACAGGTTGATGACCTGCGCCTGTATGGATACGTCCAGCGCCGATACCGGCTCATCGCAGACGATCACTTTCGGCGAAATGGACAGCGCTCTGGCGATGTTGACCCGCTGTCTCTGGCCGCCGGAAAACTCATGGGGATACCGCTCCATATGCTGTACGTCCAATCCCACTTCCTGCAGCGCCTCCAGCGCCCGCTGATGCCGCTCTCTGGCGGATTCTCCCAGGTTGTGGACCTTCATAGCTTCCGCAATGGAGTAGGACGCCGTTTTCCTCGGGTCCAGAGACGAATAGGGATCCTGGAAAATCATCTGGATATTTTTCCGCGCCTCTTTGTGCTCCGTTCCGGACAGGCTCCACAGATCCCGGTCTTCGTACAGAATCGTGCCGGAAGTGGGCCGGTGCAGCTGCACCAGACAGCGTCCCAGAGTAGACTTGCCACATCCGGACTCGCCGATGATGCCCAGGGTCTCTCCTTCGTAGATTTCAAAGGAAACATCGCTTAAGGCGTGCAGCATCTTTTTGGGCTCCATCAGCTTTTTGCTGTGGATCACAAAGTCCTTGCTCAGATGCTCCACCTTCATAATGACTTTTCTATTCTTCGTATTCTTCATGCGCGTTCACTTCCCCTCTGATCAGTCGGTTCTGTCCATTCTGCCTGTGGCATGCCACAAAATGTCCCGGTTTGATTTCCACCAGCGGAGGAACCGACTGGCGGCAGATATCTTTTACATACGGGCAGCGGTTGTAGAAATTGCAGCATCGCCCGGTAAGCCGCAGATCCGGCGGAGTGCCGGGAATGGTGGTCAGCGCTTCTTTGGAAGAACTGCTCAGCTTCGGCATGGAGTCCAGCAGGCCCCAGGTATAGGGATGCATCGGTTCCTGGTACAGCGTCTTTGTATCCGCGTACTCCACCGTATTGCCGGCATACATCACCATAACCGTGTCGCACATCTGCCACACCACGCCCAGGTTGTGGGTGATCAGCAGAATCGCCGTATGCAGCCGGTCCTGCAGTTCCTTCAGCAGTTCCAGCACCTGGGCCTGCACCGTCACATCCAGCGCCGTGGTAGGTTCATCGGCGATAATCAGCTTGGGGTGGCCGCAGACCGCCATAGCGATGATGACCCGCTGGCACATGCCGCCGGACAGTTCGTGGGGATAGGCCTCCATCCGCTTTTCCGCCTCCGGAATCCCCACCAGCTTCAGGGCTTCCACTGCCCGGTCCCAGGCCTCTTTCTTGCTGATGTTCTGGTGTTCCCGGATCATCTCCACCATCTGGTGGCCGATCTTGAACACCGGATCCAGAGAGGTCATGGGATTCTGGAAGATCATGCAGCACTCGTCGCCGCGGAACTTCAGCAGATCCTTATTGGAAAGTTTTAACAAGTCCACGCCGTCAAAGGTAATGCTCCCTTCCACGATCTTCGCCGTCTTGGACGGCATCAGCCGCATCACGGAAGAGCTGGTGACGCTTTTGCCGGAACCGGATTCGCCTACGATTCCCATGGTGGAACCCTGCTTCAAGGTAAAGCTGACGCCGTCCACCGCCTTGGTCACGCCGCTGGCCTGATAGAAATAGGTTTTCAGTCCTTCTACTTTTAAAATTACGTCATTTCCGTTCATACCATCCCTCCCGCTACTGTTTCATCTTGGGATCCAGCACGTCCCGGATACCGTCGCCTAACAGGTTGAAGCCGATTACCGTAATCAGAATAAAGAGTCCGGCCGTTCCCGCCACATGAGGCGCTGTGGTCAGGCAGTCCCGGCCGATGCGCAGGATGCTGCCCCAGGAAGCCGTAGGAAGGGCGATGCCCAGTCCCAAAAAGCTCAAAGACGCCTCAGAAATAATGGCGCTGGCCACCCGCAGCGTGGCGTATACAATAATCTGAGATACACAGTTGGGCAGAATGTGGGCGAACAGAAGCCGCAGATCCGACACGCCCACCACGCGGCAGGCGTTGCAGTACTCTTCTTCCTTCACAATAATAACCTGCCCCCGGGTCACCCGGGCAAAACTGGGCACGTTGGCAATGCCGATGGCCAGAATTACGTTCCAGATGCCGTTTCCAAGCACCGTAATCAAAATCATGGCCAGCAGAATAAAGGGGAAGGAAAACATGCCGTCCATAAACCGCATGAACACCACGTCCAGCCAGCCGCCGAAGTATCCGGCCAGCAGGCCGATGAGCACGCCCAGAGTCGCTCCCACGATGGTAGCGCCCACCGCCACCACCAGAGACACCCGGGCTCCGTACAGGATACGGGACAGGATATCCCGGCCCAGATCGTCAGTGCCCAGCAGATGCCCTTCAAAGCCGATTCCCTTGTAGGGGATAATGGGATTGATGGCATTGGGGTCATAGGGCGCCAGCACCGGCGCGAACACCGCCAGCAGCACCATGACGCATACGATAAAGAAGCCGATGACTGCCGTCCGGTTTCGTTTTAACTTGTTCCACGCGTTGTTGGCCTTGCGTTCCTGGCGCAGCATGGCCATATTGGCCTCTCTGCCCAGCACATCCTGCGTTTTTCTCTCCGGCATCTCGTCACGCTCCTTTCACTTTGGGATTCAGCAGCATGTAAGCTACGTCCACCAGCATGTTGCAGAATACGAACATAATGGCGGAAAACAGCACCGTTCCCTGAATCAGCGAATAGTCCCGGTTGTTGATGGCCGTATTGATCATGGTGCCCATGCCCGGCCAGGAGAAAATGCCCTCGGTAATAATCGCGCCGGTAAAGGTGTGGGCCAGCTGCAGGCCCAGAACCGTTACCAGAGGCGGCAGCGCGTTCTTCAGTCCGTGCATGCCGATGACCTTCCACTCCCGGACGCCTCTGGCCCGCAGGCAGCGGATGTAGTCGCTGCTCAAAGTCTCAATCATACTGGAACGGGTGGTTCTGGCAAACGTGGCCATAGGCGTGGTAGCCAGACAGAAGCCCGGCAGCAGCAGGTGGCTGATCACGTCTCCGATTCCGTTTTTAATATCGCCCATGCCCATAACGGGAAGCAGGCCCATACGGACCGAGAACTGCAGCACGAGCATCAGGGCCATCCAGAAAATCGGCATGGAAACGCCGATCAGCGCCAGCACCATAAAGAAGTAGTCAAACAGCGTATTCTGCTTGATGGCCGCAACGATTCCTACTGTAGTTCCCACAATCGTCGCAAAGACCAGAGCCACCAGCGTCAGCGACAGGGTGTTGGGGATTCTGGCCAGCACCAGGGGCAGCACGTCCTCACGATAGCTGTACGAATATCCGAAATCTCCCTGCACCAGCCCCTGCAGGTAAAGCATATACTGTTCCGGCAGACTTTTGTCCAGATTCATCTCCGCCCGCATCGCCGCGATGTCTTCTGCGCTGGCTTCCACACCCAGAATCGCCACCGCCGGATCGCCGGGCAGCATTCTGGTCAGGCAGAAGGTGATGGTAACGACGATCAGCAGCGTGGGAATCGTCTGCAGGAATCGCTTCAGAATCATTTTTACCATATGAACATTCCTTTCCTCTGTGAAATCTCCCATGTAGCAAAACAGGGAGGGGAAGCTGTGATCCTCTCCCTCCCTGCTGTCTGCCGGTGTCCGGTCAGGCCGATGTTACGGCTCCAGCCATACGTTGTTGAACGATGTGGCTACCAGCACCTGGTTATCCGCACGCAGCCGCGCGTCGTGCACTTTCGGAGAAACCGCCCAGTTTCTGCATTCATACGCATAGTAGATACCGGTGTACTCGTTCATGACCTTTTCCATGATCTGATCATAAATTGCTTTTCTCTCTTCCTGATCCGTCAGGGAGAAGCCTTCCACCAGCAGTTTATCCATTTCCTCGTCGGTGTATCCGCCGGCGTTGGAGGAAGCGTGAATGGTCTGCGTATTGAAGAATTTGTCCACAAATCCGTAGGGATCCGGATCGGAGTTCCAGCTGACGCCGTAGCTGTTTACCACGTCATCCTGCCAGGAATCCGGTACGGTGGCGGACCACTCTGCCATGGCGGAAGAATGAATATCCAGGGTTACGCCGATCTCGCCCCAGTAGTACTGCAGCATCTGCGCCATTCTCTCACGGTACGTGGTGGAACCGATGTACAGCGACATGGTAAATCCGTCGGGATATCCCGCCTCTGCCAGCAGCGCCTTGGCGCCTTCCGGATCATAGGAGGGAACCAGATCGTTGTAAGACGCGTTGTAAGCCCAGGAGTAAGCGGTCAGCGGCTGATAGGCTCTCGTCGCCTCGCCGTACTGATAGATGCCGGGCACCATGGCGTCGATGTCCACCGCCATGGTCAGCGCCTGACGGACCTTGGGATCCGCCGTGGGGCCGTTCTGCAGGTTGAACCGGATATAGGTAATAGCGGAGCTGGCCGTCTGGTACAGCAGGCCCGCGTCTTTGGCTCTCTGAATGGCTTCGCCCTGCAGATACATGGCGATATCCACTTCGCCGGTCTCCACCGCGTTGATCGCCTGGTTGGAGTCGGAAACGATGCGGAACTCGATGCCGTCCACGTGCGGCTTGGTTCCCCAGTAGTTCTCATTCTTCGCCAGAACTACATGCTCGTCGGTTACAATCTCTTCCAGAGTGAAGGGGCCGGTGCCTACGATATGGCTGGCAAAATCATCGCCCCATCCTTCCACTTCTTCCTTCGGTACGATAGCAGTGCCGATTTCCGCCAGTTCCGAGATGAAGGGACCAGCAGGAGCCGTCATATGAATGATCACCTGGGTATCGCTTACCACTTCCACGTAGTCAAAGAAATCCCGGCAGACACGGTCCGTAGCGGATTCTTCCTTGCTGCGCTCCAAGGAATATTTGACGTCTTCCGCCGTCATCTTTCTGCCCTGTACATACTGTCCATCCTGGAAGTACACGTCGTCTCTCAGGTTGACGGTATAGCTGAGTCCGTCGTCGGATACGGTATAGTCAGTGGCCAGCCACGGTTCCACATCGGTATAGTCCTCATTCCAGGTAAACAGCGTCTCCATGACGTTGCTCATTACGTGGCTCTCATACACCGTGGTGTAATCCACCGGATCCAGAGTCAGGGGAGAAGACGGCATGGAGATCACCAGCGTGCCTCCCTCCACCGGTTCCGCGTCGGTGACGCCGATCTTGACGGTGCCTTCCAGGCTCTGCCCTTCCACGCTGGCGTCCGGAGACATGCCTCCCACGCCATCGGTTTCCGCCGCCGCGGAGGTATCTCCCGCCGCGTCCGCCGCCGTGGTGCCTGCGCCTGTGGTGCTGTCCGCGCCTCCGGAACTGCCGCACCCCGTCAGCGTCATGCCGGCCATAAGACCCGCCAGAAGCAGCGCCGTGATTTTCCTCTTTCTCATATACATCTCTCCTTCCCTCTTGACCCATACAAAGACAGGTTCCGAAACGGTTTCTATAATTCGACAGTAAAAAAAACAAAAATCGACGGAAATTCAGTATTGTACTTTAATCTCCGTCGATTTCACTTACTTTATCCTGTTATCGAATTATTGGTCTAATTATAATCAGACAATTTGCAATTTGTCAAGCACTTTTTTTGTCAGCAATAGGTTTTCAGCCACTGCTCCAGTTCCTGCAGCCGCCGGATCCGGTTTTTCGGGCGGCCGCCGCGGGACAGTTCGTGGTTCTCTCCGTGGAATAAAACCATCCGCGTCGGAACCCCCTGCCGCTTCACCGCGGAGAACATCTGCACCGCGTCTCCCATCCAGCAGCGGTAGTCCTCATCCGACTGCAGCAGCAGCAGCGGCGTCCTGGCCTGCGCCGCGCCGCTTAACGGGGACATGGACCAGACCTTGTGAAAATCCTCCCAGGGATAAGCGCCCATCTGCAGACGGTTGGCATAATAGCCGATATCCGTATACAGGCACTTGGTCAGGTAATTGGAAATGGACCGCTGGGAAACCGCCGCGGCATAGCGATGGGTGTGCCCCACCATCCAGTTGCACATAAATCCGCCGTACGAACCGCCGCAGATCCCCACCCGCTCCGGGTCGATGTCCGGGCAGCGGGAAAGCGCCTGATCCGTAAATTCCATCAGGTCGTCAAAATCGTCCTTGCCGAACACTTCCGTGATATCCGCAAAGGCCTCTCCCCGTCCATCAGAACCTCTCGGATTGGTGTAGATGACGAAAAATCCATCCGACGCCAGGCACTGCATCTCGTGGAAGAACACGCTGCCCAGCACGCCCTTGGGGCCTCCGTGGATCTCCAGCACCGCCGGATATTTCTTTCCCGGCTCGTACTGCGCCGGCCGGATCACATAGCCTTCCATGGTGTATCCGTTTCTGCTCTCGTAGCGGAACGCCTCCGGCGTCACCACTGCATGGGTTTCCAGATACCCGTCATTAAAGTCCGTCAGCTTCGTCTCGGCGCCGTCTTCCGGCGACAGAGCGTACAGCTCCGCCAGATGGTCGCCGCGCATGGCCGTCATAACCAGCACGTCCCCCCGCACGTCAAAGCCCGTCACTGCTCCCGGCTGCCGGCTCACTTCCCGCAGCGTGCCGTCGGCGGCCATAGCCAGAATCCGGCTGTCGCCCCAGGACGTCTGGGTCATATAAAGCAAGTCCTTTTTCCCGCAGTACACCAGAGACCTGCCGCTGCCGAATTTGGCGTCGCTTCCTACGGAACTGCCGATGGCCGCGTCGCAGTAGGGCAGCTGCCTGGTCTCTCCTGCCGTCAGATCGTATAAATAGTACCTGGGGTGTTTTCCCACCCGTTCATAGGTGGTTCCGGTGTAAAAGATCCGGCCGCTGCCGAAAAAGCACACGTTGTCCGTCTCATACAGCTCCGCCTCCGTCAGCTGCCGGCTGCTGCCCGCCGCCGCGTCATACACGTACAGCGCCGACGTTCTGGGCCGCAGGCTGTCGTACACCGGGCCGCTGTAAGCCGCCAGCCGTCCATCCGGCGACACGGCAAAGGACGACACCTCCTGCAGCGGCGCCGAAATCCGGGTCAGCGTCTGTCCGGCCGCGTCATACACATACAGCGCCTGGCGCTTCCGGCTGCGGATGCCCTTGCCGTTGAACCAGAACGGCAGTTCCTCGTAAATCTCATAGTCTTTTCCCCGCTGCGCCCGGTATGTTCCATCCGCGTCCGCCTGGTTTTCGTCAAAATCATCGGCCGCCGCCGACACCAGATACCGGCCGTCGGCCATCACCGCCACCTTGTCCGCCTTTACCGGCAGCGCAAAAAACAGCTGCGCCTCGCCGCCGTTTACGGAAATCCGGTAATACCTGGAAGAGGTTTTGGCTTCTTCCTTCTCCTGGTCCCGTTCCGAAGCAAACAGCAGCGACTCCCCGTCCAGCCAGACCGGGTTCTTCGCGCCGCCTCTGGCCGCCAGCAGACGGTTTTCTCCCGTCTTCAGATTCCGGACCCAGACGCGGGTTTTGTATCCGTTGCTTTCCTCATCTGCCTGCGCCTCCGTATACGCCGCCCAGACGCCGTCGGGAGAAAGCACCGGGTCCGACAAAAAATGAAATGCATACAGGTCTTCCCGTTTTACCGGCTGTTTTGTACTGTTCTGTCCCATATCACGCGCGCTCCTTTCCATCGTTCCGGTCTTTTTCTCCTCCGGTTCCGTCCGGCTCTTCCTCCTTCAGATACCGGTCCATCCATCGCAGAATCTCTTCCATGCGCAGCACCCGGTTTCTGGGCTTCCCGGACCGGGACAGTTCATGGTTTTCTCCCCGGACCATGCACATCCGGGTGTCCACGCCCAGGACCTTCAGAGCCGCGAACATCTGCATTCCCTCCGCCACGTTGCAGCGGTAATCCGCGTCCGAATGCACAAACAGCGTCGGCGTTTTGCAGTTCTGAATGTACCGGATGGGCGAATGCAGCCACAGTTTGTCCACATCTTCACAGGCAAACACCGCCTGGTTGTCCTTGGTAAAGGTGTGTCCGATATCGGACATGTATTCAAACGAAATCCAGTTGGCAATGGACCGCTGGGAGGCCGCCGCCCGGAACCGGTCGGTGTGGCCGATGATCCAGTTGGTCATAAAGCCGCCGTAAGAGCCGCCGGTGACGCCCAGACGGTTCTGGTCGATGTCCGGAATCTGCTCCAGCACGTAATCCGTAAAGGCCATCAAATCGTCATAATCTATGGTGCCGTATCTGCCGTTGATGTTGCCGAACTCCGCGCCGAATCCGTCGGAGCCTCTGGGATTGGTATACATCACAAAATAGCCGGCCGACGCCCACATCTGCATCTCGTGGTGGAACACCGTGCCGAATACGGTGCGTGGACCGCCGTGAATGTTGAGGATCGCCGGGTATTTCACCCCCGGCACGTAGTCCGCCGGATACAGCACCCAGCCGGTCAGTTCCTGCCCGTCCGCCGTCTTCAGGCGGTATTCCTTCGGGACAGACGTTTTCCATCGGCTCATATCGTTCATCTGGGTAATCTGTCCGCCATCCAGATACAGTTCCGCCAGTTTTCCGTCGTACAGGCCGCAGATCACCACATGGCCGTCCTGCACGTCAAAGCTGTCGCAGGAACCTTCCCGGCCGCAGACCGCCTGCAGGCTTCCGTCCCGGCGGATGGCATACAGGCAGGCGCTGCTTCCCCGGGTGGTCACGAACCAGCAGATACCGTCTCCGCACTTGACGGTGCGGCCTCCGCCGAGTCTCGCGTCGGATCCCACACTTCCCGATCCGCTGCTGTAGTCGTAGGGCGCCAGAAGCCGCATTTCCCCGGTGGAAAGGTCCATGGCATAGAAATCCAGATAGCTTCCGTTTTCACAGAGCGCCTCCCGGCTGGCCGCCACCAGCGCCTCGTCCTCGGCCCAGAACCCGATCATTCCGGTGCGCATCGTGTCTTTCCCCAGCAGACACCTGGTCTCTCCCGTATCCATGTCGTACAGGTAGATCCCATCGTATCTTCCCCGGACGTCCGTCCACGGATTGGCCTTGTACAGCACCCGGCTTCCCCGGACGGAAAAGCCGCCCAGTTCCGCCGTCTCTTCCGATACCGGCGTCAGGGAATCTTCCGAGGCCCGGTACAGGTACAGCCGGGTCCGCAGTCCGTTGGTAAATCCCTTTCCGTTAAACCAGAACGGCACCTCGTCCAGCACCTCAAAGGCCGGATCCTCTTCCTGAGAATCCAGCTTCGAAACCGCCGTGATCAGATACCGATCCTCGTCGGCCGCATATATGGCGGAAGCCTTCAGCGGCACTTCGAATTTTTTCTGCGCCTCTCCGCCGTCCGGCAGCAGTTCATAATACACGGTCCGGTCTCCTGCCTCGTCGGTTTTTTTCTTTTCTCTCCCGGAGGGGAACAAAAGCGTCCCCGCCTTTGTCCACGTATAGCTTTTCACATCCCCGGAGGACGTGGCCTGCCGTACGGTCTTTTCCTGCACGTCATACAGATACAGATCTCCGTGGTAGGCATTGTCCTTTAAATCCGCCTGCTGCGCCACAAAGGCGATCTGCTTCCCGTCCGGCGAAAAGGACGGATTGCTGACAAACCGGAATTCTGTAAAGGTTTCAATGGTAATTGGATTCATCCCTGTGCCTTCCTTTCCTGGAACAGACAAAAAGGACACCACACCCAACCGTATTCCCAGTTGAATATCGTGCCCCTGCGTCCGCTTCCTTTATTTGTGCTTTTTTCATTATAGCGGATTTATTTGGAAACTGCAATGTTTTCTTTTATTTCCCCGCACAGCGTCTCCGCCTCCGGGTCATACCGCCTGCGGTTTGCTTCCACCGCTTTCCCGGACCGGTCCGCGTAGCAGTACCGGCACCGGCTGGGGCAGGTGTCGTAAGCGCCGATGTCCGCGCTTGCCATGCATCCGCACCCGCTCCTCTGGTTTCTGTCTTTTCCCCCCGACGGCTTTCTGCCGGTGAGCCGTTCCACCAGTTCCCCGTCGATACAGCTGTTTTTCTCCACGCCGCAGGAAGACAGATCCAGCGCTTCCGCGCAGGCCGCTGTCCGCATGCCGTGCTGCCGGGCCGCACAGGCCAGTTCCGACGCCAGCTGCCGCATCTGAAACGCTTCCGGACTCCGCATTCCCAGCTGCTCCAGCGCTTTCCGGTTCTTCCCGTATACGTCCACAAAGCTGATTACCGCTTTTTCCGTACACCCCTCCAGCGCGGCCGCGATTTCCCCAAACGCCCGGACGTGGTATTCCGGCGTATACCGGTCTGTGATCAGAATCGGGTCGTAACGCCAGATCACCCGCTCTTTTCCAACCCGTCCCGCCAGCTGCCGGAACACGTCCAGCATCACCTCTCTTTTGTGGGGGATGCCCGGCTCTATATCTCTTCCGTAGCCGGTCAGGGTAAACTGAAAATAAAACGCGTAGTCTCTCAGTTCTCCCAGCCTGGGCAGCATCGGCGCCGGATTTTTGGTCCAGAAGACAAAACAGTCCACCGCTTCCGGGGACAGCTCCACCCGGCGGATCTGCACGGCGTTCATAGGATTTTTTACCAGCGCGTACCCGGCTTTCAGCCGGTTAAAAAACCAGTCCGAGTAGTAATTGGGAATATCCGTGCGGCGGCTGGCGCTGACGATCACCGCCGCGCCTCTTTTCCGTCCTGCAGCCAGCGTTCCAGATCCCGCATCCGGCAGAGCGCGTCCCGTCTGCCGATGTCGTACACCTGCTGCAGCCGGGCCGGATCGTGTTCCGTCCGGCTGATCTCCAGCGGCTGGCTGGGCCGAATGACGAAAATCTCCCCGGCCGCTTCCAGTTCCTCGATCTGATGCAGGGTGCGGTTGTACGCCAGATGCCGGTTCTGCAGCGCTTTGACAAAGGCCGGATACTTCCGGTAAAACACCTCCGCCATACGCACGCTCTCCGGCTCCTTGCGGTATCCCTTATGCCGGGTCAGCACCGCCACCGTCCTGGGAAAGCCCATGGCGCGGAACGCCAGCACCGGAATGCTGTCGGTACAGCCTCCGTCCAGCAGCTTCTTTCCATCGACTTCCACCATGCGGGAAACATAGGGCAGAGAAGCAGAAGCCCGCACGAGATCGATCTGCCTGCGCATATCCGTAATCCGCAGGTACTCCGCCTCTCCCGTCTCCACATTGCTGCAGCAGGCGTAAAACTCTGTTCCGGAGCGGTTAAAGGCGTCATAATCATAGGGGTCCAGCCGTTCCGGCAGGTCGTGATAGCAGAACTGCTCCCCGGCGATATCTCCCGTCAGCACCAGGTTCCGAACGCTCATAAACCGCTTGTCCCGGCAGTATTTTTTATAATAGCGGATGCTCCGCCCTTTCTGTCCCGATACAAAAGAGCAGCCGTGAATCGCGCCGGCGGATACGCCGATCACGCCGTCAAAATGCAGGTTCTTATCCAGGAACACGTCCAGCACCCCTGCCGTGTAGATGCCCCGCATTCCGCCGCCTTCCAGCACCAGGCCGGTGCGGGCCGCCGGTTCTTCTGTCCGGTTCTTTCTTTCTTCATTTTCCATATTTGCACAAACCTTTCTGAAACAGGCAGGGCCTGCTTGTCATACGACGCAGGCCCCGCTTTTGTATCCATTTTAACCGTACCAATATCTTACCCGTATTTGTTTCAGAAAGCAAGTCATTTCATAAAGATTTTATTTTTTACACATACACCGGTTGTCCCGCCGGCTCCATCCACTCCAGCACCCGGCGGATGGACTTGTCAAAATACTCGTTGTTGTGCTGCCCGTGCCCCTCTTCAAAAGTCAGCGGCACGCCGATGCGGTCCGCAAATTCCTTCAGATCCACGGAATCCTGATGCCGCCGGTCCTCCGTGCCGCAGCAGGTGTAGAGCCTGGGAATACCGGCGCCGCTTTTTTTCAGATTCTCCAGCATGGTAAAAATGTCGTGAACCTCCGGCGTAATCTGCGGCGGGTCGCCGTACAGCGCCTCGCACAGCGTCGCCACCGTACTCACCTTGCCCTGATACCGGTACTCCGCATGATAGGAACCGGCAATGCCGCCTATAGCCGCGAACCGGTCCGGGCAGGACAGGCCCAGCTTGTAGGCCCCATATCCGCCCATGGACATGCCGGATACAAACCGGTCCTGCCTGCGGGGCGACGACGGGAACAGGCGCTCCACCATTTCCGGCAGTTCTTCACTGATATAGGTAAAATACGGCAGCCCATATTTCATATCCGTATAGGCGCTGTTGTAGGCGCTGGGCATCACCGTCAGAATCTGATGTTCGTCCGCGTACCGCTCAATGGAAGTGCCCCGCAGCCAGCTGAGATGGTCGCCGGTAAATCCGTGGAGCAGATACAGCGTCTGAAATTTCTGACAGCCCTTCTCCGGGTCCTTTTTCAGCGGCACATCGGGAATCAGCACAGACACGTCCGCTGCCATCCGCATGGCCCGGGACGGAACATTCATATGTACATAAATTGCCATACACTCACCCCTTTACCGCGCCTACGACGACGCCCTTGATAAAATACTTCTGCGCCATGGGATAGATAATCAGTATCGGCAGAATTCCGATAAACGCCAGCGCCATCCGGATGGAGTTGCCCGGCAGCGTCACTGCCTGGCCTTCCGCCGCCATTTCACTGGCGCCCGTCCGCAGGTACTCAATATTCCGCATAATGCGCATCAGCAGGTTCTGGATTCCAAAATACTTGGGATCCGTTACATAGTACAGCGCGTTGGTCCAGCTGTTCCAGTAGGTCAGCCCCGTAAACAGGCAGATGGTCGCCACCACCGGCACCGACAGCGGGAACACCACTCTGGAAAAAATCTGCAGTTCCGCCGCTCCATCCAGCTGCGCCGCTTCCAGCAGCGATTCCGGAATGCTGTTGCTGTAGTAGTTGCGCACCAGCATAATGTTGAAGGCCTGCATCAGCAGATTGGGGAAAATCAGCGCCGCATAAGTGTTGCGCACATGGAAAATGGTGGTCCACATGATATACTGCGGCACGATTCCTCCGTTGAACAGCATGGTAAAGTAAACGAAAAACGATAAAACATTCCGGCCGCGGAAACTTTTTCTCGCCATGGGATAGGCAATGGACGTGGTCAGCAGAACGCTGAGCAGCGTGCCCACCACCGTCGTTCCAATGGTCACCAGATAGGAGCGGCCGATGGTTCCGAACTGATTCTTCATGTAAGCGTACGCGTCCAGGCTCAGTTTCTTGGGAATCAGGGTATAGCCGCTGATAATCAGTTCATTTTCATCGGTCACAGAAGCGATCACCAGAAGAATAATGGGGAATACCGCCGCGGCACATATCACGCCCAGGAAAATCGTGGCGCACAGCTGGAATTTTTTTTCATCTGTCATCGGTTTCATAAGTCACCTCCGCTATCTGCCGCGCGTTAAAACAGCGCGTTGTCCGGGTCTTTTTTCCGGACGATGTAGTTGGCCGCCATGACCAGCACAAAGCCTACCATGGACTGGTATACGCCGGCTGCCGACGACATGCCCACATCTCCCTGCTCCATCAGACCCCGGTATACGTAGGTGTCTATGGTCTGGGTTACCTTGAACAGCGTGCCGGAATCCATTGGCGTCTGGTAAAACAGTCCGAAATCCGAATAGAAAATCCGTCCAATGGACATCAGCGTCATAATGGTAATGGTGGGGCGCAGCATCGGCAGCGTAATGGCAAAGATCTGCTTCATCTTGGACGCCCCATCGATTTTGGCCGCTTCAAAGATCTCCTTGTCAATGCCGGCAATGCTGGCCATGTAGACAATGGCGTTGTAGCCGGCATTTTTCCAAAGATACACCAGTACCAGAATCACCGGCCAGGCCGACGGCGCAGCATACCAGTCAAACGGCTCGATGCCCAGCGCCGGGAATACGGAGTTGTTGATAAAACCGTTGGACGCGTTTAACAGCGCGTACACCAGATACGCCACCACCACCCAGGACAGCAGGTGGGGGAACAGCAGAGCCGACTGAAACAGCTTGCCCCGCAGGCATTCCCCCAGTTCCGACAGCAGAATGGCAAATACCAGGGAGATACAGGTTCCTATGACGATAAACGCCAGATTGTAAAGCAGTGTGTTCCGGGTGATGATCCAGGCATCGTCCGTAATAAACAGGAACTTGAAATTGTCCAGACCGCACCAGGGGCTGCCCCAGATTCCCTTGGCGTAGCTGAAGTTCTTAAAGGCGATGAAAATGCCCAGCATAGGACCGTAGTTGTTAATCAGCAGGTACAGGATTCCCGGAAGCGCAATCAAAAGCAGCGACAGAGCCTCTCTGGACCTTCTCCTTGTTTTTTGCTTCATACGATTCTGCATCTTTTATCCCGCCTTTCCGGCAGCTTATTCCTGCTGACTGAGCCACTCATCCAGCTGCTGCTGTTTCAATGCAATCAGTTCGTCCACTCCCGCGGATTCCAGTCTTCCGTTGAGTTCGTTTAAGGTCTCTTCCACATCACCGGCGCCGACCCACAGAGACTTCTTGTACTCGTTGACAATATTTAAGCAGGCCGTGTATTCCGCCTCCATGGAAGCGTAGTCAAACAGGAATCCATAGTATGGAGACAGCTCGCCGGCGTAGTTCTTTTCCATCTGCGCCTGGTTTTCTTCTCCCACCAGACCGCCTACGACCGGATAGGTCAGCCACTTGTTGCCCCACAGATAGTAGTTCATGTTGTTGGTATAGGCCACGCTGTTGAGATCGGTATAGCCTTCCGGCGCCACGGCAAAGCCCTCTTCGTTCAGCACGTAGTCCACGCCCTCTTCTCCGTATACCAGCAGATTGTCCAGATACGGATCGGTGTACAGCAGGTTCAGGAACCGGCAGGCCGCCGCAGGCGCCTTGCTTCCGGAATTTACCAGCCAGGCATTGCTGCTGTCGGACCACACCACCGACTGGGACAGCTGTACATTGTCAAAGGGATGTCCATAGTTGGTCTGATACTGTTTGGCAATGTTGGGGTTGCCCAGGCCGCAGAAAGTACCGAAGCAGTTGCCGGACATCAGCAGTTCTGCCGTCGTCGCCGTCGTGGTAGCCGCGTCGCTGGCAAAATAGCCGGCCTCATACCAGGAACGGGTCAGATTGCACAGTTCAATATAGTCCGGATCTTCATAGATGTTGACCACCGTGGGATCGCCGTCCATGTGGACCACGCCTGCCACAGAAAAGTCGATCTTGTCGCCCAGCGGATCAATTCTCTTGTATCTGCCCAGGTAGCCCTCAAACAGCGCGTTGGCCCGGTTGGGATCGATGATGATCATATCCGGATACGCCTCCTTCACCGCGGCAAACACATCCGTCATATCTTCATAGCTGCTTACCTGGCTCATGTCGATGCCCAGTTCTTCCACGATATCCGTCCGGTATACAAAGCCGCCGGGTACGTAGTTGGAGCCCATGGCCATGATGCCGTAGGTTCTCCCCGCCACCGTGGTGGGCTTTAAGAATCCATTGTAAATGGTTTCCGTGGTCTCTTTCAGTTCATCATCCAGATATTCCGTGATGTCCAGCGCCGTACCATCGTTGATGTAGGGAATAAAAGACGTGTCCTGGGTCCGGAACAGATCCACCTGTTCTCCCGCCGCCAGCATCAGGTTCACCTGATTCATGTAGTCCGCATTGGAGTACAGCACCAGCTTGACCCGGGTGTTGATCTTTTCTTCCGTATACTCGTTGATCAGATTCTGAATCCGTTCCAGATCCACGGTTTCCGGAATGTTGTTCTGGGTCATGTAAGCAAATACAATCTCCTCCACTTCCGCAGTCTCTCCTCCCGCTTCCGTCCCGGCGGCCTCACTGCCGCCTGCCGGAGCCTGGGCCTGCTCACCTCCGCCGGAACAGGCCGTCAGAAATGCTGCCGCCGCCAGAGCCGCCGCCGCTGTAACCAGATGCCTTTTTTTCATAATGTCTGCCTCCTTCGTACTTTTTCTTTTAGATTACCAGAACAAAAAAGAAAGTTCTTATACGGATAAGTATAAAAACTTTCAAAAACAAGGGTTTTTTATGACAGGGCTATGCCCGTTTTTCTTTGTATTCCTTGGGCGTTACCCCCATGTACTTCTTAAAGACCGTAGAAAAATACGGAATATTCTGGAATCCCACCGCCAGGGCGGCGTCCGTTACCCGGCAGTCCGGCGAAGACAGCAAATCCGCCGCTTTCTGAATCCGCATCCGGGCCACATAGTCCTGAATGCTCAGCCCCGTCTCCTTTTTGAAAATCTTCCCCACGTATTCCGGCGTCAGATATACCTGCTCCGCCACCTGGTTCCGGGTGATCTCTTCTGTAAAATGCTGATTTAAATAGGTGATCATCCGCCCCACAATGGTGCCCTTTTTCTGTACCTCGTCGCTGTAGTCCATGGCGCGGCTGACACAGCAGGTGCTGTATTTCAAAAGACCGTACACCGAATACGCCGCCCGCTCCTGCATCTCCTGAAACGCCGCGTCTCCAAACAGCAGGGAGGCGTTGATATTTCTCTGATGCAGGTAGACGTAAATTCCCTGGGTCACCTCCTGCTGCAGGCTCCGAAGGCTGTGAATGCTTCTGACCCCCCGGCTCTCAATCCGCCGGCAGACGCTTTCCACATATTCCATGGCCTTTCTGCGTTCTCCGTTTTCCATGAAGCTTAAGAAACGGCTCTGGTCCAGGAGAGACCCTGCCTGCCGCACGTCTCTCTGCCGGTTTTTAAACCGCAGCACCGTCCCTCTGCCGCTTAAATTGTTTTTATCATACTGCCGCATTTCCCGGTACGCTTCATGCAGATCTCCCAGATCCAGCAATTCGGATATGTAGCAGGTAAAATTCTCTCCGTAATAGGTCTTTAAAAAAATCCACACCGAGCCGCACCGGCGTTCCGCCTCTTCCGGGTCCATGTTCACAAAAGCCGCCGCATAAAAATCCGTTTCGTCCTCATAAGTCATCAGATTTTCCATAACTTCCCGGCGCTCCAGACTCTGGGACAGGATATTCTCAATGATAAACCGGCACAGTTCCTTGGACTCGTCCTTCTCAAACATGCGTCCCCGGTCAATCCGCAGATATACCATGGTATACCTGCCTTCCGGCGCCAGATCCAATCCCAGATGTCCCATCTCCTCCCGGATATGCCCCGAATCCTCACCCACATATCCCATAACCGCCCGGTACCAGAAATTCCGCGCGATCCGCAGTTGTCCGTACTGCCAGTATTCTCCCATCCGCCGGTATTCCTCCAGTTTCTGGCGCCGATGCAGCTGGCCGGCAGCCTTCAGAAGCGCTTCGGTAATCTTGCCCATATCAATGGGCTTCAGCAGATAATTGGAAGCCTCGTGCTCCACCGCTTCCCGCGCGTATTCAAACCGTTCGTAGCAGGTAAGGAAAATAAATTCTGTCTTCCCGATTTTCTTCTTTTCCGATTCTTTCTCCCGAACCCACTCCAGAAAACGCAGTCCGCTCTCTCCCGGCATCTCAATGTCACACAGTACCACATCCACTGGTTTTTCTTCAAATACCCGCCTGGCAGCCGCCGCGTGATGCGCCGTATAAATCTCTTCGATTCCAATCAGTTCCCGGTCCAGGCAGTCCCGCAGGACTTCCGTCGTCGGTACGTCGTCATCCACAATCAGTAAATTCATACCTTCTTCTCCTCCGCCGGCTTTTCCGGTATATACACCGTAATCCTGGCCCCGCCCATAGCGTCATTTTCCAGATGCAGCAGATCCCGCCGCCCGTACATATATTCCAGAATCAAACGTATATTGCCGAGTCCTACGCCGCTGCCGGTCCTGCGGATCTCTCCCGCCGGCTCCGACATCCGCAAAAGCACTTCCTCCGGAAACGGCTTCCCGCTGTTTTCCATGCGGATCCGCAGCATGGTCTCCCCATTCCATTCTTTTTCCGCGCACTGCAGCAATACGGTGGTAAACGTATCCGGCTCTATCACATGTTTGAAGACATTTTCCGCGAACGTATGCAGCAGCATCTGCGGCACCTGCCAGTCCTGGATTTCCTCCGGAACCTCCATGTAAAAGTAGAAGCAGTCCCGGTACAGCTGCCGCTGGATCTCCAGATAATTCTGCAGTGCCAGGATCTCCTCCCGCAGCGGCACCGTGTGCATACCGGTGCGGAACATATACCGGATATGACCGGACAGTGCCTGGATATAGGCACGGATTTCTTCATCCTTATGCTGATAGCTGAGACTGTTGATGGAAGAAAGCACATTCAGGAAAAAGTGGGGCTTCAGCTGCATGTGCAGA
This sequence comes from uncultured Lachnospiraceae bacterium, assembly GCA_944380605.1. Classification (GTDB taxonomy): domain Bacteria; phylum Bacillota; class Clostridia; order Lachnospirales; family Lachnospiraceae; genus UBA3402. Next base: position 23,484 of record CALWIA010000025.1, read on the forward strand.
TACCGCAGTTCCAGGTCTTTCATGCGGATAATCCTCTCATACTGCTCCATCCGCAGCTGGAGAATCGTATCCAGCATCATATTGTACGCATTCTGCAGTTCCAGAAATTCCCGGCTTTTGCAGCGCAGATCCAGCTTCCGGTTCCACTGGCCGTTTCGAATCGACTCCGACACTTCCGCCATTTCCCCCAGCGGACTGATGATTTCCCGCTTTACAAAACGGCGGAAATACAGCGTGAAAACAGCGGCTGTCAGCAGAATGCCCAGCACTGCCAGAAACAGCGAAAACAGGAGATTGGCCTGGTCTCCCAGCAGACTGACGTCCGGGTTGCTTCCCTCCAGTTCGAAACTTCCATCATAAACAGGGATCCGCAGCCGGATCCCGAATATCTCTCCCGCTATGTGCGCGCCGGCAGAATCTTCCGATTCCTCCGGCATGGCATAGACCAGTTTTCCTTCCCTGTCATACAGGGTGAAGCGCAGAACCCCATTCTGTCCAGCGCCGATGATCTCCTCCAGCGTCCGGAGGGACACTACAGCGCCTACCAGGGTTCCACCCCCCCCATAATTGAAATAATGCACCAGACACCGCCCGGTAGAAAGTTCCGCCATCGTCCACCCGGAATTGCCCTGCCCGGCCCCCATGCGTTCCAGGAAAAACTCCCGCAGCGCTCCGGTTTCCTCGTAGGAAATATCCGAGCTTCTGGCCATAATATACTCCCCGTGGGTCCGGTCCAGAATCACATACGCGTCCGCATAGCCGTTGCCCCGCAGGCGGCTTTCCATGTCCTCCTGCAGTTCCCGGCCCGCATAGCTTCTGCGCAGGTCTGAAGAACTCTTTAAAATCTGCAGCTGATATTTCCGGGACAGAATGTCCCCCAGATCATGATCCGTCTGCTCCATACCCTCTTCCAGTTCATTCTCATACAGCGAAAGAATATGCCAGAGCGACGCCTTCTCCCGTTCCCGGATAGCGGCAATATTGTACACCTCAAACGCGCACAGCAGCACCGCCTGGAACAGCAGAAGCGCCAGAAGCAGCCGGGTCAGGTATTCTTTTAAGATAAATGGCTTCATCCTGCCGTACGACTCTTTTCCAGAGTCAACCTCCCCTTAAAGTTAAAAATAATGTAAAACAAAATCCGGGCTGCTGTCAACCCGGATTTTGAAAAAGTCCATATCTTCCAGATTCTGGAATTTTCCCCTCTTTTCTACGCGTTCAGCATCCAGATACCCAGATTCAGATACCCGGCAAATGTCGTCCAGACCAGATACGGCACCTGCATCCGCGCGGCAGTGCGGCTGAACTGGGAAAACTCCCGGATCATAGCCAAAATGACCAGCCAAAGCACCGCCAGACAAGCCAAAGCTGTCAAATACTTGCCTCCGTTAAAAAACAAAAGACTCCAGCTGACATTCAATATCAGTTGGAGAGCCCACAAAAACACTGCCGGCCCCGATTCCCGATTTCCCTCCAGCACTACCTTCGCCATTCCAATTCCCATCAGCGCAAACAGCACCGTCCATACCACAGGGAACACCCAGGCCGGAGGCGTAAGCCACGGTTTTATCAGTGTTGGATATACCTGTTGTACGCTGTTTCGGATCAGCAGCCCTGTCAGCCCTCCCGCCGCCAGGCTGATCAGCGGAAATAAAAGATACGCGGTTCTCTTTTTCAAAGGATCCGTCTCCCTTCTGTTCCAGAAAGCCTTCTGCCGGCTCTGAATCGTCTGCAGAAGGCTTTCTATCATTCTCTTATTATAGTAGTATAGACGGACATTTCAAAAACATTCCCTATGTTTCTACATACCAGATCTCCTGAGATCCATTCTCCTTTGTATGCCAGCAGGCGCCTTCCAGCGGCCCTTCCTCTGTATTGTCCAGAAAATACCAGTCTCCGGAACCATCCGCCGGATCCACCTGCCGGGTCTGCGGGTTCCATCGGTGCCAGCCCTTTCGCATATAACCATACTGGTTAAACAGGTACCAATGGTGCCGGATCAATTTCCATTCATTAGCCGCATACGTTCCATCCGCATTCTGCCACCACCAGCCGCTGGCGTCCCGCACCCAGCCCTCCCGGATCGGATCCTCCTTTTTTCCTTCCCAGGTCTGCATAAATTCCGCCGGTGTCGCGTACAGCCGCTTGATCTCTGCCGTTGTGCTTCCCCAATCCGGCAGCTGAAAATGCGGTTTATCCACAATACTTTTCCACTGTCCTCCCCATTCCAGTCCCACGTCCATGCCCAGTTCCCCGACCTTGGTAAAGAAACCGTCTTTATCGTAATAGGCCCCTTTCCCATCGTTTCTGAAAAAATCAAACGCAGTTCCCCATTGATGAAACGAGCTATAGCTCTTTCCCGGCGCATTGGTCACAATCGTTCCCGGTTTAGTCCGGCCCTGGGCATACAGCTCATCCTGTTCCTCTACCGTTCGCAGGGTCTCTCCGATGCCGATCTCCAGCCCCCGTACCGCGCACTCCTCCAGAAGCTGTGCCGCAAGAATCTGCAGCTTCGGATGACACAGCATAATATCTCTCATATTGCTCTCCTTGTCCTTTTTCTTTTGCTTTATCCTATGCAGACAAGGGCGAAAAGTTGTCCAACAAACATCTGTACATAACAAAACAAAAAATCCCAAAAGCTTTCATCTTAAAAGCTTTTGAGATTTCTTTAAAGAGGCGACAACCGGATTTGAACCGGTGATCAGGGTGTTGCAGACCCACGCCTTACCACTTGGCTATGTCGCCGCATAAACCACTCACAATGACCCCAACGAGATTCGAACTCGTGTTACCGCCGTGAAAGGGCGATGTCTTAACCGCTTGACCATGGGGCCTTCTTCTTTTCAACACCAGGCAGCCCATGCCGCCCTCTCTCTTTGTGTCAGC
>CALWIA010000026.1 GCA_944380605.1 uncultured Lachnospiraceae bacterium
ACCATCCATGGTTCCTTGGCTATCGAGCAAAATACCCTTTCCTTGGAGCAGGTAACTGCTGTGCTGAATGGCAAGCATGTCCTGGCTCCACCTAAGGATATTGCCGAAGTCAAAAATGCCTATGCGATTTATGAGCGGCTCGATGAACTTGATCCCTACTCGGTGGACGATTTGCTGACTGCTCATGGCATCATGACACGGGGCTTGATGGAGGAGTCCGGCGTGTTTCGTACCCGGCCTGTGGGTGTGGTGGACAGCGAGGGGCATGTCCTACATTTTGGTACTCTGCCGCAGTATGTCCCGGATTTGGTCATGGAACTGCTGGACTGGGCAAAAACCAGCGAGGTACACATGCTCATCCGCAGCTGTGTGTTCCACTATGAATTTGAACTGATCCATCCATTTGCAGATGGGAATGGGCGTGTGGGCCGCCTGTGGCATACGTTGCTGCTTTCCAAATGGAATCCGGCCTTTGCCTGGCTCCCGGTGGAGTCCATCATCCATGACCGCCAGCAGGAGTATTATGATGCCATCAATGCCGCCAACGATGCGGGAGAGACTACGGTATTTATCGAGTTCATGCTCTCAGCCATCAAAGCATCGCTCATGGAAGCGATCAGTTCGAGTGATGTAGTGCGTGGTGGATCGACGGATAAGGCAACATTGCGTTGGAAACAGATCAAGAACTATTTGGAAACACATCCGTATATCATGAACGCAGATGTCCGGTCATTGTGTAATGTATCATCTGCAACAGCGAATAGGATTCTGGTTGGGTTGGTGAGAGAGGGCAAACTTATCAAATACCGCGAGGGTAGGCATTGGGGATATAAGTTTTCAACTAAGCAGAACCTGATATTGTTCAATTGATATCAGAGGGGTGATGATCAAGGAGGTTTAATTATGAAATATGAAATTGACTTTATTGGCGTGAACGAGGAAAGCAGTAAAGATGCCGCAGCTACATGTTTTCGATTCTATTCACCAGAATTGAAGCGATATGTGATTGTTGTATATGATGGAGGCTTTTCAGTTCACGGAAAAGCACTGGTAGAACTTATTAAAAAATACTATACCGATGAAGAAGTCCCATATATAGATATTGTCATTTGCTCTCACAGTGATGATGACCATGCTTTGGGTCTATCAGAAATATTTGACGCTTGTTCTGTTGGACATCTAATAATGAATCGCCCCTGGCTGTATGCGAGTGAGCTATATCAAAAAATAAGTGATAAACGAAAGACGGTTGAGAGTCTCAAGCGCGAACTCAAAGAAACATATTCTTCTATTGCAGAGCTCGAAACAAAGGCACTGGCACAAAACACCATAATTCACGAAGGGTTTCAAGGAAAGATGTTTAGTGATGTGCCTTTGTGGATTTTATCACCAACGCGAGACTTCTTCTTGCAACAAGTAATTGAGTCTTCAAAAACACCTTTGAAAGAAGATTCCTCAACTTCATTTGTCAAAAAAATGTTTGTCGCAATTACCGATACGATAAAGGATTATTGGAACAAAGACGCAATTCGGGAAGGCGAAGTTACAACGCCCGAAAACGAGACTTCAATCGTAGTTTATGGCAACATGGAAGAACATGGATCATTTCTTTTAACTGGTGATGCTGGCATTCAGGCATTAACTGCGGCGGCCGATTATGCCGATTCGAACGGAATTAGCCTTGCAGATGTAAAATTTCATCAGATTCCCCATCATGGCGGATGTCACAATGTTTCCCCAAGTGTCCTGAATCGAATTGTTGGCAGTATTCGGCCCCGTGGATCGGCGTCAGACAAGTCAGCTTTTGTATCGGTAGCCAAGAATTCTGACCATCCAAAGAAAATGGTTGTGAATGCCTATATACGGCGAGGCGTGAAGGTGTTTGAGGCAAGAGATTCTTCAAAATGGCATCACAACGGAACTCCAATGAGAGATGGTTATAGCACAGCAACACCTCTTGAGTTTAATGAATATGTAGAAAGCTGGGATTAGAGAGTAAAAAACTGTTGTTATAGGCAAAGCTACATTAGTTATAATAGTGTCCAACCAGGTGTCGAGAGGAATTAATAATGGATAAAATAAAAGTCTTTTTTGATGATTTCACATTTCATGCTCGCGTTATGCCAATAATAATATTATTAATGCCTATTATTATAATTGGTATACATAGCGGCATAGTACACGATAGTTGGCTTGAAGGCGTTGTTGTAAGCTCTCTAAGCCTTGCATTTCTTACTATCACCAGTAAAATAGCAAGAAATCTCGGAAAAGAATACGAAAAAAAGATGTATAAGCAATTAGGTGGCATGCCAACTACAATTGTGCAACGGTTTTCAGATGATACCTTTGATGATGTTACAAAGCAGCGTTATCATAAAAAACTAAACCAATTCGAAGGATTAGCACTTCCACTGGATAAATCGAAGGAAACTGCTGCTGATGATCAACAATACATTTCTGCAACAAATATTCTTAGAAACTATGCGAACTCACATCGAGACAAAGAGCCGAGGGTCTATCAAGAATTAAAAGAGTATAATTTTTGGAGAAATCTGTATGGCACGAAGGGAATTGCACTTTCACTTTATTTGATTATTTTCATTAGAGAAATCATTATCAAAGGAACAGTTTCCCTAAAAGAATTGTTTTTATACCCTTATCCTGATCATATAGCCTTGATTGTTATAGTGCTATGCATCGTTTTTGTTGTGTTCTTTGTAAATCAAAAAACGGTTAAGCAAAAGGGGTTTGATTATGCCAAAACTTTAATCGAAGTATGCGAAAGAATACCTGTTAATATCGTTTAAAGATGACAGAGATTAATTTCATGTTGTGCTTATGCATCGTATTTGTCCACCGCCGATTATTCATATGTTTTTGAGATGAATGACAGCTTATCTTCTAAAATTTTCACCACTTACAATAACCGCGGCGCTACTCCTACTCACCCGTGAAGCCCGGAAGTCTTGTCCCACAAGGCTTTCCGAGCTTCGTTTACATTAGCGCCGCTGCGATACATAGGAACGGGAAATCCCCATGCGCTCGGCAATCTCCCGCTGGGTATATTCCCGTTCTCCCTGCAGTCCGTAGCGCATCCGCAGCACCTTCTGCTCACTGGGCTTTAAGCACTTATGGAACGCCTCGTACAGTTCCCGGATGTCCTGCCGCAGAATCATGTCGTCCAGCGCGTCCCTGGTATCCAGTTCAATCACGTCCACCAGGCTGACGGTTTCTCCGTCTTTATCCACGCCAATGGGCTCATACAGCGACACTTCCCTGGAATACTTCTTATGGGCCCGCAGAAGCATCAGTATCTCATTTGCTATCCTCACACCCATGGGAAATTGGAAGGATTACGCCGGAAAGCGGGTTTCCACCGCTGCCACAAAGGCCTGAAAACTGGGTGAAATGTTTCTATGTATATCCATGTGTTCTCCGATTTTTTCCGCCCATTCGCACTTTTTCTTTCCTATATCCTGATACGTTTTATTCTCTTTTTTGAATTTTGTCAGCCCGCCCGCATAAATTGCTCCCACAAGTTTTTCCCATGTACCGCAGATGCTGTCCTGCTCATACTCGTTCAAAACCGAAGTCTTGGCATTGGGATAGGCCGCAAGAACGGCTTCCCGGTCTCCCAGCAGCCAGGCCTCCATTTCTTCAACCGCAACGCAAAAGACATAGTCAATCGAAAGCATCTGCGCTTTCGCTAATTTTTCAAGCTTCTCCCGGAATTCTTTCGGATCATTTCGGTCATTGTCCAGGACAATGATCAGCGCGGCCTCATATCCGGGCACATGCAGGCTTTTATCATATCCGCGGAGAAAAATTGGAAGGTCATTTAACAGTTTCTGCGTCTTGGCTGTGCCGGGGGACCATTTTTTCTGGAATCCCCCTATGCCATGAAACGTTTTATAGTCGCAGGTGACTTCCGGGTAAGCAGCCGCCAGTTTTGCCATGACCTGCCTGATAAGGATTCCGCCGGACATGTCTTCAATCAAAAATTGGAAATGCATACCTCGTATCTTCTCTCCCGTTATCCAAAGTATTTATCATACCACAAGTCGCCGACCGTAGCGCCTTCCTCCGTCAAGGCTTTTACGAATTTATAATCAGACGCGCGTTTGGCTGTGGAAAATCCATCTTCCCCTTTTTCCAGCACCCAGACATCCTCCGGAGGAAGTGAATTTACAAAAAAAGGACTGTGTGTGGTAACGAACAGCTGTTTTGAGAATCCGGTTCCTACATTTTTCCGCATTTCTTCAGCCAGATCAGCCAAATAGTGATGATATAATCCGTTTTCCGGCTCCTCAATGAATACCAGCTGACGAGGATTCCTCTCATGCAGCAGCAAATAATAGGCGAACAGCTTCAATGTGCCATCGGACATCTTCTGTGTAAAAAACGGCTCACGGAAATGATTTTCAAAGAATTGCAGTACAATCTGCCCGTTTGCCATTTTTAACGGTTCTATTTTCGTAATTCCCGGAAGTTTCGATTGGATATCGGACAAAATTTTCGCAAAGTCAGACTTGCTTTCCCTGTACATATACTGAGCAACATTATTCAGGTTCCCGCCGGTGCGGTTCAGATAAGGCTGGGGAGCCGATTGCTCAATCTGTCTGGCAGAATCTGGAGTAAAGTAGCATAAATACCAGCTTTTCAGGAAATTCAGAAATTTTTCAATCCGTGTATACTGCTTCATGGCTCCCAGTGTAACCACGCCAAGCTTTCTGGGATCTGAAAGCTGTACATCTACTTTTTCCCCGGTAATATGATTTGTATCGTCTTCCTGTCCGCCCTCGGTTCCTTCAAACGCATATCCCACTCCGTTCTGCAGATACAAAAAGGAAAGCGGATGGCCGGTGGTTTTTACACGCTGCCGCAGCCGTTCTTCCGCAACATAAGGGCGTCCGTTTTTGTCCAAACCTATCGTAAGTTCATACGTAATGGGACGGGAATTGCTGGTTTCCCGATAATATAGTTCAAAACGTATGGGATCTGTGACGCCCTGCGAGACAATTTTCTCATAGCCGCCCCGGTTTTTCGCGTCGCAGGCAGCTTCCACACCCATTTCCAGGCAATCCGCGATAAATCCGAAGGCATCTGCCACAGTGCTTTTGCCGGCGCCGCTTGGGCCGATAATGGTCGTCATATTGCTCAGTGGAGTACCGGACCTGTCGCTGAACAAACGCCCCATTTTGATGAATTTCAGGGAGCTGTAATTCTGAATAGAAATCCCTTCCAGTTTTCCCATTATGTCACCTCCTGTTTACCCTGATTTCATTATAACAGCTTTAGACCATTTGTACACAGGCTTTTACCCATTGCTGCCCAAAAATGCCGGCTATCCTCACCTTTTCCGGTTATCCTCCAGCATCTTCTGGACCCGGACCCACTGCCGCCCTGCAATCAGGCCGGGGTGGCCGCCCACCGTCACGATCCACTCTTCCATTGGGCGGATCTGATGGGTCTTTCCCGGCCGCTGCAGCGTCCGGTTGTAGGCCATGATCCCGTGCTGTCCGTCAAAATCCGTCCGTTCCGCCGACAAATCCATCCGGCGGCTGGTCAGATAGGAAAAAGCCGCCGCGTCGGCAGTCATGTACACCGGATTGGTGAGAATGGCCCGGATGGCAAAGCGGGTAAAAGGCCTGCCCTTCCGGGTAAGCCGCCCCTGCTGCCGCAAACAGGCGCCCACTGCGGCCAGAGAGCCGGTTTCCAGAAACTTCTCATAGATCTGCCGCACCAGGGCGGCTTCTTCCGGCACCGGTTTCAGCCGGCAGGCCCTGCGGGTTCTGCCGTCCGCCGTCTCATAGGACAGGCTCTCCGACGCGTAGCCCAGCGGCGTAGTGCCGCCCAGCCACCGCCCGGTCCGGGACAGTTCGTGCATGTTGTCCCGGATCCGTTCGGCTATGGTCTCCCGCTCCAGCTGGGAAAACACGGAAGCGATGTACATCATGGCCCGGCCCATGGGCGAAGCGGTGTCAAACTGTTCCCGAATGGAGATAAAACCGATGTTCCGCTCGCCCAGGTCCTCAATCAGACCGGCAAAGTCGCCGATGTTGCGGCTGATGCGGTCCAGCCGGTAGACCACAATGGCGTCTATGGTTCGTTCCCGGGAATCCCGCATCATCCGCTGAAACTGCGGCCGCTCCAGATTGCCGCCGGAGAAGCCTTCATCCTCGTAGACCAGCGCCGCCTCCGCCTCTTCCCGGCTGCCGTGGGCGGCGATATAGCGGCGGCAGAGTTCCACCTGGTTGTCGATGCTCTCTCCCTTGCCGGTAAATCTGGATTTGCGGGAGTAAATGGCAAACTGCCTTGATTCCTGTTTCATAGCATTTCCTGCAGACTGCGTCGTTTTTATATCTTACGAAGCCGCCGCCGCAAAAGATGCCGGAACCTTTCCCGTTACAGGATTTCCCCGTTGCTGGCAATTACCGTCTTGTACCAGTCAAAGGACTTTTTCTTTCTCCGGGACAGATCGCCGGAACCGTCGTTGTGCTTGTCCACATAGATAAATCCGTACCGCTTGTCCATCTCTCCGGTGCCCGCGCTGACCAGGTCGATGCAGCCCCAGGGCGTATAGCCCATCAGGTCCACGCCGTCCTCTTCCACCGCCTTTTTCATCTGCTCGATGTGGCTTCTCAGATACTGGATGCGGTAGTCGTCCTCAATGGTCCCGCCTTCCTCCACCTTGTCGTAGGCGCCCAGGCCGTTTTCCACAATAAACAGCGGCACGCCATAGCGGTCCGTAAACCAGTTGAGGGCATAGCGCAGTCCCACCGGGTCGATCTGCCATCCCCAGTCGCTGGCCTGCACATAGGGGTTGGTCACCAGGTCTTTTCTCTCCCGGTAGTCGTACATGGGATTGTCCGCTTCATGGCGGATGCAGAAGGACATGTAATAGCTGAATCCGATGTAGTCCACCGTTCCCCGGGCCAGAACCGCCAGATCTTCCGGCGTAATGTCAAAGGAAAATCCCCGGCGCTTCCAGTAAGCAGTAATGTTGGCGGGATAGACGCCTTTTACGTGGACGTCGGTATAGTAGTACCGCTTCTGCATGGCTTTTTCCGCCATCAGCACGTCCGTGGGACTGCAGGTAGCCGGATAGATGGGACACATGGCAATCATGCAGCCGATCTGAAAATCCGGGTTGATCTCGTGGCCGATACGCACCGCCTCGGCGCTGGCCACCAGCTGATAGTGGGCCGCCTGGTACATCAGCGCTTCCGGGTCTTCTCCCGGCCGGCACAGGATGCCGGAATCCGCGTACAGGCTGAACAGGTCGCTGAAATTGGCCTGGTTGTTGATCTCGTTGAAGGTCATCCAGTACTTTACCTTATCTTTGTAGCGCATGAAACAGGTTCTGGCAAACCGAACGAAAAACTCTACCAGCTTCCGGCTCCGCCAGGCTCCGTACTGCCGCACCAGGTGCAGCGGCATTTCGAAATGGCACAGCGTCACCACCGGCTCAATTCCGTATTTTAAGCATTCGTCAAACAGACTGTCGTAAAACTTCAGTCCTTCCTCGTTGGGCGTCTCCTCGTCTCCGTTGGGAAAAATCCGCGTCCAGGCAATACTGGTGCGGAAGCATTTGAACCCCATTTCCGCGAACAGACGGACGTCCTCCTTGTAATGGGTGTAAAACTCTATGGCATGGTGGTTGGGATAATTCTCTCCCGGCACAATGCCATCGGTTACCCGCCGTTTTTCCGTACGACTGCCGGCGGTCATCACGTCCATGATGCTTAGACCCTTGCCTCCCTGATCATAACCGCCTTCCAGCTGATGGGCCGCTACCGCTCCGCCCCAGAGAAATCCTTCTTTAAAACCCATGTCCGACTCCTTTCCTGTGTCTATATTTTCATAGATTCATTATACCGTTTTCCGGAAAAAAAGTAAATTTTTTCAGAGTAATTAAAGGTTGCGGCGGTACAATAGCCGCATCTCATGAGGAGAAATATGATCGCAGAAAAAAGGAGACATTGTTATGAACGGGAACATTTTTGCGGCGTCCGGAAAACGGATGACGAAAACACTGGCGGCAGGCGCCGTCACGGCAGTCATGGCCCTGGGGCTTTCCATGACGGCCTTTGCCGACGGCGGGCTGGATATCCATACGGAATATCCGGGAATGACCGCCAAAGCCGGCGACAGCCTGACCTTTACCATTGACATGGATAATTCCGGCTCTGCCTGCGACGCCGTTCTTTCGGTGCAGTCTCTTCCCGACGGCTGGGAAGGCTACATCGCCGGCGGCAGCAGCCGCATCACCCGGATCCACGTGCCAAACGGCACCGATTCCGCCAGCGCCACCTTCCATCTGGACATTCCTGCCGATACGGCAGACGGCAGCTATGAAGTGGTTCTGGCCGCCCAGGGCGACAACGCCGCTTCCGACACCCTGACCCTGTATCTGGACGTGGACCAGCTGGAAGTCAGCCAGGGTGATTTTTCTTCTGAATATCCGGAGCAGGAAGGCTCCGCCGACACCTCCTTCAGCTTCAACGCCACCCTGATCAACAACAGCGCCGCGGAACAGTCCTACAGTCTTTCCGCCAACGCGCCGGACGGCTGGCAGGTGGCATTCAAGCCCAGCGGTGAAAGCACCCAGGTGGCCAGTCTCTCCCTGGAGCCGGCAGTCAGCCAGGGGCTGACCATTACCGTCACTCCTCCCAACAACGTGGAAGCCGGGGAATACACCATCCCCTGCAGCGCCATTTCCGCCGATGAAAGCCTGAACATGGAACTGCTGGTCAAGGTGACGGAAAGCTACGACATCACCTTGAGCACGCCGGATGGCCTGCTGAGTTTTGACACCACCGCCGGCAAGGAAAAAGATCTGACCCTGACCGTTACCAACAACAGCAATGTGGCGGTGGAACATGTCAACCTGACGGCTTCCGCTCCCACGGACTGGAACGTCAGCTTTGACACGCCCACCATCGACGTTGTAGAAGCCGGCGCCACCGTAGAAGTTTCCGCCCACGTCACGCCCTCTTCCGAGGCTCTCACCGGCGACTATGTGGTTACCTTCACCGCCGACGCCAGCGAAGTTTCCGACAGCGCGGAATTCCGGGTTGCTGTGGAAACCAGCGTGCTCTGGGGCTTCGCGGCGATTCTGATTATCGCGGCTCTTCTGGCCGGCATCGGATATGTCTTCCGGAAATACGGGAGGCGGTAAGTATGGCGGCGCGACCCATGATTGAAATCAGCGGCCTGACCAAACAGTACGGGGAAAAGACCGCTGTGGACCATTTGAACCTGACCATTTACCAGGGTGAGATCTTCGGCCTGCTGGGACCCAACGGCGCCGGAAAGACCACCACCACCCTGATGCTGACGGGCCTGACGGAGCCCACGGAAGGCACCGCTTTCATCGACGGCCGGGACTGCATCCGCAGCCCCCTGGAAGTCAAGCGGATCGTCGGCTACATGCCGGACAACGTGGGCTTCTACCCGGATCTGACGGGGCGGGAAAACCTGCGGTTTACCGCCGCCTTAAACGGCCTGGGAAAACAGGAAACAGAAGAACGCATCGGCCGCCTGCTGGCACGCACCGGCCTGACGGAGGCCGGGGACCAGAAAGTCGGCACCTATTCCCGGGGCATGCGGCAGCGCCTGGGCGTGGCGGACGTCCTGATGAAAGACCCATCGGTCATCATCATGGATGAGCCGACCCTGGGCATCGACCCGGAAGGCATGCGGCAGCTGATCGCGCTGATCCGGGACCTGGCCAAAACCGAAGGCCGCACCATCCTGATTTCTTCTCACCAGTTGTACCAGGTGCAGCAGATCTGCGACCGGGTGGGCCTGTTTGTCGGCGGCCATCTGACTGCCTGCGGAACCATAGAAGAGCTGGCGGAACAGACCCGGGAAGACAACCGGTATCTGACGGAAATCCGGGTTGCCGGCGGCGGCGACGCCCTGACCCGCCTGCTGCGGGACGTGCCCGGCGTCCTCAGCGTAGGAAGAGAAAATCACCTCTTTATGGTTGGCAGCCATTCGGACATCACCGACGCCCTGGTGGACACCATCCGGGCCAACGGATATTCGCTGATCAGCCTGCGTCCGCGGGGCGGCGATCTGGATGAGATTTATCGGAGATATTTTGAAAAGGCAGGTCATGACTATGACAAAGACAACAACCGAAAACGCAAAGCATTCTGGAACCGGAGCTGAACGCTCCGCCAGCCGGAAGAACATCGGCCTGTGGACGCTGTTCCACAAGGAGATGTCCGACCATATCCGCAGCCGCCGCTTCCTTCTGATCCTGGCCCTGGTGGTGATCACCGGTTTTTCCAGCCTGTACGGCGCCCTGGAAAACATCTCTTCCGTGGCGGCGGACGGCGGCGACTTTATCTTTCTGAAGCTGTTTACCACCAGCGGCAGCGCCATACCTTCGTTTGCGTCGTTTATCGCCCTGCTGGGGCCCTTTGTAGGGCTGGCGCTGGGATTTGACGCCATAAACAGCGAACAGAACAGCGGCACTTTAAACCGGCTGCTGTCCCAGCCCATATACCGGGACAGCGTCATCAACGGCAAGTTTCTGGCCGGTTCCGCCATTATTTTCATCATGATTTTCGTCATGGGCGGCATGGTCAGCGCCATCGGCCTGCTGGCCATCGGCATTCCGCCAAGCCCCGAAGAAGTGGGCCGGATCCTGGTGTTTCTGTTTTTCACCAGCGTGTACATCTGCTTCTGGCTGGCCTTGTCCATCCTGTTTTCCGTGCTGTGCCGCCACGCGGCCACCAGCGCCCTGTCGGTCATCGCCTGCTGGCTGTTTTTTACCATTTTTCTCAGCCTGCTGGCAAGCATCATCGCGGCGGCCATGTATCCCCTGGACGGCTACCTGGCGCTGTTCAACATGATGGACTACTACAGCTGCGAGCTGTTTATCAACCGGCTGTCCCCCTACTATCTGTACGGAGAAGCCGTCAGCACCATTTTGAATCCCGGCGTCCGCTCCATCGGCATCGTCACCACCTCCCAGCTGGAAGGCGCCATTGCCGGCTACCTGCCTTTCGGGCAGAGCCTGCTGCTGGTGTGGCCGCACCTGGTGGCCATGTGCGCCATGACCCTGGCCGCGTTCGTCATCTCCTATCTGCGCTTTATGCGCCGGGAAATCCGGGCCAGCTAGGCGCGTCGTTTCAGGGCCTTTCGTTCCGGCAGTCCGGAGCCGAAGGCCCTGTATCGTTCCGGCCGGCTTGACAGACCGCCGTTTTTTTCATATAACCATGTTGAGACGCAAAAGGAGAACATAAGACATGCGGATCCTGATTATCGAAGACAACCGCCGCCTGGCGGAATCCCTGCGGGATATTCTCAAGCACCTGCGCTATGAAGCGGATATCAGCGGCAACGGACTGGACGGCTATGAACAGATGATGAGCGGCGTGTACGACGGCATCATTCTGGACGTCATGCTGCCCGGGATGGACGGCATCACCCTGCTGCGGGAAGCCCGCCGGCGCCATTGCGCCGTGCCGGTGCTGATGCTGACGGCCAAAAGCGAAACCGAGGACCGGGTCAACGGCCTGGAAAGCGGCGCCGACTACTATCTGACCAAGCCCTTTGACCGGGACGAGCTGGCCGCCGCCCTGAAAGCCATTCTCCGCCGGGGCGGAGAGATGATTCCCGACGTGCTGACCTTCGGCGACATCGCCTTAAACCAGTCCAGCTACTGTCTGGAAAAGGGCGGCAAAAGCATCCGCCTGGGCAAACGGGAGTATGAAGTCCTGCGGATTCTGATGCTCAACAAAGGCGCGGTGGTCTCCAAGGAAACGCTGCTGGTGAAAATCTGGGGAAACGATGGAGAAGCGGTGGACAACAATGTGGAGATCTACATCTCCTTCCTCCGCAAAAAGCTGGATTTTCTCGGCGCGGCGGCCTCCATTGTCACCGTCCGCCACGTAGGCTACTGTCTGGAGACAAAGGAACCGGCAAACGGGAAAGGAACGGAAGTATGAAAGAACTGAAACGGCTGAAAATCAAATTTGTGGCGTCCAATATGGCCATGGTTACGCTGGTTATCGGCCTGGCCTTTCTGGCCATCGGACAGATCACGAGACTGAGGATGGAACAGCACAGCGAACAGGCTCTGGCCCATATGGGCACGGAAAACATGCAGGACTTTTTCAGTCCCGGACGGGAATCCCTGCTGCCTTATTTTGTGCTGATTACCAACCGAGATGACGACATCATTCGGGTGGAAGGCCAGTACCGGCTGGAGCCGGAAGACGAATTTCTCCGGTTCCTGGCGGCGGAAAGCCTGTCCTCCGCCGACGACCGGGGCTTCCTGGAACAGTACCAGCTGCAGTACGCCCGCCGCCCCTTTGAAAACGGCTACATGATCACTTACGTGGATACCAGCGTAGGCGAGTCGTATATTGCCAGCATGTGGAAGGTGCTGGGCATCATCGGCGCCGCCGTCTGGGCCGCCCTGTTTTTTGTCAGCTGCTTCCTCTCCCGCTGGGCCGTGGCTCCGGTGGACCAGTCTATCCGGCGGGAAAAACAGTTTGTCGCCGACGCCTCCCACGAGCTGAAGACCCCGCTGACGGTGATTATGGCCAACGCCCAGCTGCTTTCCGACGCGGAGGCCTCCGCTTCCGGCGACGAGAAGCGCTGGCTTTCCAACATCTGCCAGGAAGCCGCGGAAATGAAAAAGCTGGTGGAGGAAATGCTGACCCTGGCCAGAAACGAAGCCGCCGGCATCCTGCGGTTTCACGAAATCTGCAGCCTGTCCGACATCGTAACCGAAAGCGCCCTCTCCTTTGAAGCCGTATTCTATCAGGCCAACAAGGAACTGGACAGCCAGGTGGAAGAAAACATCCGCTTAAAGGGCGATGAAAAACAGCTGCGGCAGCTGTTGCGCATCTTTCTGGACAACGCGGAAAAATATTCGCCGGACGACAGCTGCACCCAGGTGACCCTGCGGCGGATTTCCCCCAGAAAGGCCCTGCTGACTGTCAGCAATCCGGGGGAAGCCATTCCGGAAGCCAGGCAGAAAGCCATTTTCGACCGCTTCTATCGTTCGGACTTATCCCGCAGCGACCGCAACGGCTACGGCCTGGGACTAGCCATAGCTAAAAGCATCACAGAAAACCACCGGGGGAAAATCCGGGCCGAATCCTCCGGCGGTCTGAATCACTTCTCTGTGGAACTGCGGGTGCTCCCCGCCGCTTAATCCTTCTCGCGTCAGCCCTGCTCCGCGAAAAACGGATTAGACCAGGCGGCGCGTCCTGCCTGGTCGGTGCACTGCACCCGGATGAAGGTCTCGTCCCCCTTTAAGGGATACTCCGCGTATGCAACCGTCCTGCCCTCCGGGGCCAGAACGGTTTTTCCATCTCCCACGTGGTTTCCCACAATAAAATCGATCCGGGCCGCCGGCGAGCATTCCACTGCGGCGACGCCGTTTTTGATCTCCCAGCGGTACAGTTCCGGGCCGGAAGACCCGTAAAACCGTCCCTGCAGCATCCCCTGCAGGATGGCTTCGTGGCTCAGCACTTCCGCTTTCACCATGATCCATCCGCCGCAGTCATCGGGGAACAGACCTTCGTTGTGGTTGTCGTCCGTCGCCGTGCCCCAGATCCGCACGCCTCTGTGCAGCATCCGGTCCCAGCTGGCCGGGTCGTATCCATTTCCGCTTTCATTGACGGTATTATAGTTAAATACCTCGATTCCCCACAGGCCCTGGGTGCGCTCATATTCTTCCGGTTCCACCCGGGACCACAGGGGATGGTTGTACATGGCGATGCAGCCCCGGCTCCTGACATAGTCGGTGATCTCCTGGGCCACAGCGGCGCCGTCCCACCGGCCCCGGTACTCCCATGCCGGCACCCGCTCGCTACCCCGAAAGGCCTTCTCTCCCGCCGCCTTCTGCATGGCTTCCGTTCCCAGGATGCCGTGGATGTGATGCACCTTCTGCCGCCGGTTTCCCGTTTCCTCCCAAAGCACCGCCGAAGCCTCAAGCCCCGGCAGAATGATAAAATCTTCCCGGTCCAGCTCGTCCCGCATGTCCGTATAAAAATCGTGCTCAGAAAAACACAGAAAGCTGTAGCCGTGTTCCCGGTACAGCTGTGCCGCCTCCCGGCAGTTTAATTTCCCATCGGAATGAGTGGTATGGCTGTGCAGGTTTCCCTTGTAAAAGCGTCCCGCTCCGGGAAACGCGTTCTGGTCTTTGATCATAGAACATTCTCCTTTTTATGGGCCGCCTCCTGTCTCTTTGTGACCGTATCGCATTATCTACACACTTGGCCGCGTAAGTAGCCAGCCTGGGCCCCCGGTCCGGCTGAAAAGTATTGACCGCCTTGATCAGCCCGATGGTGCCCACAGAAAGCAGGTCCTCCATATCATAATCCGTATTCTGGTATTTTTTCGCCACATGGGCCACCAGCCGCATATTTCGTTCAATTAACGCCGTCCTGGCTTCCTGGTCGCCGTCTTTTAAGCGTTCCAGGCACTCCCGCTCCTCGCGGGCTGTCAGGGGTTTGGGAAAAGTTTTCAAAAGAAAGCCACCTGAAAGCGAAACTTACTGTAGTTTATGCTCAGGCGGCTTTTTAAGTGCTTAGCCCCTTCCCAGGGCGCTTATACTATTTTCCGGAATCAGTGATGGAACAGGCGGATGCCTGTAAAGGCCATGGCCATTCCGTAGCGGTTGCAGGACTCGATCACGTGGTCGTCCCGCACGGAGCCGCCGGGCTGCGCCACATATTTGACGCCGCTCTTATAGGCGCGGTCGATGTTGTCGCCAAAGGGGAAGAACGCGTCGGAACCCAGGGACACATCCTGCATCTTGTCCAGCCAGGCCCGCTTTTCCTCTCTGGTAAATACCGGCGGCTTCACCTTGAAGGTCTTCTCCCAGACGCCGTCTGCCAGCACATCCATATACTCGTCGCCGATGTACACGTCTATGGCGTTGTCCCGGTCCGCCCGGCGGATGCCGTCTACAAACTGCAGGGACAGCACCTGGGGAGACTGGCGCAAAAACCAGTTGTCCGCCTTGCTGCCCGCCAGTCTGGTGCAGTGCACCCGGGACTGCTGGCCGGCGCCGATGCCGATGGCCTGTCCGTCTTTGGCGTAGCAGACGGAGTTGGACTGGGTGTATTTTAACGTAATCAGGGAAATCAGCAGATCCCGTCTGGCTTCCGGCGGAATGTTCTTATTTTCCGTCACCACGTTCTGCAGCAGCTGCTCTCCGATGTCCAGATCGTTTCTGCCCTGTTCAAAGGTAATGCCGAATACCTGCTTGCGCTCCACGGGATCCGGCTCATACTCCGGGTCGATCTGGATCACGCAGTAATTGCCTTTTTTCTTTTCTTTCAGAATCGCCAGCGCCTCCGGCTCATAGCCGGGAGCGATGATGCCGTCGGAGACTTCCCGCTTGATAATCCGGGCCGTGTCCACGTCGCAGACGTCAGACAGGGAGATAAAGTCGCCGAACGAGGACATGCGGTCCGCGCCTCTGGCTCTCGCGTAAGCACAGGCCAGGGGAGACAGAGGACCCATATCATCTACCCAGTAGATCTTTGCCAGCGTGTCGCTTAAGGGCAGGCCCACGGCCGCTCCCGCGGGGGACACGTGCTTAAAAGAAGCCGCCGCCGGCAGGCCCGTGGCCTTTTTCAGTTCCCGCACCAGCTGCCAGCCGTTGAACGCGTCCAGGAAATTGATGTATCCCGGCCGCCCGCTGAGCACCTGTATGGGAAGTTCTTTTCCACCTTCCATGAAAATCCGGGCAGGCTTCTGATTGGGGTTGCATCCGTACTTCAGTTCCAGTTCTTTCATGTGTTCTCTCCTTCCGCCGGCCGCGCTCAGCGCCGGTTCTTATTGACGATACGGGTTTCCCAGGTTCCGGAGGCGATGTCGATATACCGCACGAACAGGGAGACCTTGTTGTCTTCGTTTAGATTTTCCCACAGCAGATCCGTAAAGGCGTCCAGAGAATCGGGAATCTCCACCCGCTTGGGTTCTCCCGCGAAACTGGGAAGGGGATTGCCATCGTGCTGATAGGTGTGGATAAACCGGCCCTCGCCGGGAACCGGATTCTCATAGGCGAAGGTATAGCGCTGGCAGGATTCCGGCCGGCCCTCCGCCGATTTCAGAATGGACATGGCAAAATTGTACCTGCCGTTTTCGATGTGCATAATGCCGGAAATCCGGGGCGTATAGTTGGGGCCGTCCGGCTCAAACTCCCGGCTGCGCAGCGACTGTTCAAAGGTCATCTGCCGGTCCATGCCCTCATAAATCGTATCGGTCTGATCACCGTTGGTGACGATAGTCTTATTGCCCAGTACCCGCACCGGCGCG
Source organism: uncultured Lachnospiraceae bacterium (assembly GCA_944380605.1). GTDB lineage: Bacteria > Bacillota > Clostridia > Lachnospirales > Lachnospiraceae > UBA3402. Next base: position 16,303 of record CALWIA010000026.1, read on the forward strand.
TAGATAATCAGGCTGGGATCCTCCAGTTTGGACGGGTCAAAGGCCTGGGTGCGGATTCCGTCCCCATCCTCCACAAATACCCGGTTCCGGCTGTTGCTGCTTCTGCCCATGATAAAATAAGCGGCCGCTGCCTTTTTGCCGTCCGGCGTCCGCCCCAGCACAATGCCTCTGCCGGGATACGCGTTGTTTCGCAGTTCCTCCGCCATGCTTCTCATTTCCATAGAATCCTCCTTTTCGCGGCCGCATCCTGGCCGCTGGTTATGGTTTTGTAAAACCCGTCGGATGCCCGCCCGCGCAGGCACGACGGCCGTCCGGTACACCAAAAAAACGCCTGGGCACTCGTCATTCCAGCGCCCAGGCGGTCGGCTTTTCGGTTTCGTGCTCCCTGTGGTTGTCCCACTGATCCGCCAGTCGCACGGCCTCTCTACACGTTCATCATATAATATTCCCGGCTTCTTTTCAAGCCCTTTTTCCGTCTCCGTTCCACTTTCCCTCTATCACGTAGCTGCCGCTGCGCCACAGTTCCGGAAGCGGTTCTCCTGCCGGCAGCTGCCGGCAGACCGCAGCCTCCAGCAGCCGGGACGGCTCAAATTCCACGGTGCAGTCAAAGGGCACTTCCAGCCGGATTTCCAGCCGGTCCCCCTTCCAGGCCCAGCCAGCCCGGTACGTGCCTGCCGCGGTCCGGTACTCTGCCTGCACCAAAGCGAACCGGCGGTCCGGCCCCGGCAGAAACCGCATCCGCTTTCCTCCCGGCCCTTCTTCCGTATGATTCAGCCCGCACAAAAACCGGTACATCCATTCCACAATCACGCCGTAGGCGTAGTGATTCAGGCTGTTCATGCCGGTGCTGCTGATGGTTCCATCCGGCAGCAGGGAATTCCACCGCTCCCATATGGTGGTGGCCCCCAGGTTCACCTCGTACAGCCAGCCGGGGTATTCTTCGTTCAGCAGCAGATCCACCGCTTCTTTCTGATGCCCCGTCACCGTCAGCGCCGGGCACAGAAACGCCGTTCCCACGAATCCCGTAGCCAGATGGCCGCCGTTTTCCTTTAAAAGCCGGCACAGGGTTTCTCCCGCCGCGGCCTTTTCCTCTTCCTCAAACAGATCCAGCCAGATGCCCACGGCGTACGCCGTCTGGGTGGAAATGGACAGCCGGCCCGGCCCCGTGACATACGCCTGGCGTACGGCCCGGCGCACCTGCTCTGACAGTTCCCGGTAATACGCGGCGTCCGCGTCCTTTCCCAGAACCGCTGCCGCCTTGGCCGTCAGACTGGCCGAATGCATGTAGTATACCGACGCGATATAGTGCTTGTCCGTGCCGCCTTCCCGGCTGTCTCCTTCGCTGTCCAGAGAAAGCCAGTCGCCGAAGTGGAAGCCGCAGGTCCACAGCCGCTTTCCGCCGCAGTAGGTCTCATCCATGCAAACCATAAAGTCCACCCACTGCTTCATATTGTCATACTGCTCTTCCAGCCATTTGCCATTGCCGTAGTGCAGGTACAGATTCCAGGGAATCACCGCGGCGGCGTCTCCCCAGACGCTGGCTCCCGCCTCGCCCCACAAATCCTCCGCCATGTCAAATTCCGGCTCTCCGTTCATCTGCCGGGCCAGCGTCAGCACATCCGGCACCACATACGGCACCGCTCCCCCCTTCTCCCGCTGCTCGTACCCCATATCCCGCAGATACTTGCGGAAAAAGGACGGCGTCCGCATGTGAAACGACGCGGCGGCGCTGAAAATCTGCGCGTCTCCCGTCCATCCCAGCCGCTCGTCCCGCTGGGGACAGTCGGTGGGAATGTCCAGGAAATTGTCTTTCTGGCTCCATTTCGTATTGGAAATCAGCCGGTTGACCTTTTCCTCCGAAGTAGTGAGAAATCCTGTCTCCTCCATGTCCGAGTACAGGGCCCAGGCCTGAAAATCTCCTTTGTTTTCTTCGCTGACCTCCATGCCGGATACCTTTACATACCGGAATCCAAAAAATGTAAACCGGGGACGGGCCATCTGCCGCCTTCCGGCGGAAATAAAGGTATACTCCGCCCGGGCCGACCGCAGATTGTCCCGGTAAAAGCAGCCGTCCTGCAGCACTTCTCCATAGCTCAAAGTGATCTCCTGGCCCTCCGGCACGTCCGCCCAGAACACCACGTAACCGGTGATTTCCTGTCCGAAATCCAGCACCGTCTCTCCTCTGGGCGTCCGGATCACCTGCTGCACCGGCAGCACTTCTTTTCGCTTCACCGGAAGGCCTGTCATGGCGGCAAGAGGCGCTTTCGGAGGCTGCGCCTGCACCGCGCGGCAGATCTGCCGCGGCGGCATGTCTGCCAAAGACAGTTCCTGCTGCGCGTCATAGACTTCTCCATCGTAAATCCCCGACAGCACCACCGGGGATTTCAGCACTTCCCAGTTCGCGTCGGTCCCGATGACCTGGACCTGTCCGTCTCTGTCCCGGAGGTACAGGTCCGCCAGCACCTGGAAGCGGCTGCCGTAGTACTCCCGCAGCTGCCCGTGGTTGAAATAGCCCAGTTTCCCCTTGTACCAGCCGTTGCCCAGATAGATCTCCAGCACATTGGCGCCTTTCTTCAGAAGGCTTCCCACGTCGTAGGTCTGGTACTGGATCCAGTACCGGTAATCGGTAAAATACGGCGTCAGATACTGATCTCCCGCCTTCTCTCCGTTGATATATACCTCATAGAGACCCAGGCCGCAGACATACAGGCGGGCCGTCTCCAGATCCTCCGGGCGCTCCAGCGCAAAGGTCCTGCGAAACACCGGATGGATCTCCCGCGCAAAGGGCGGGCAGATCCAGATGCCCTTCCAGCCGCCTGCCGGATGGCCGCCTTCAAACCAGGCGGTTTCGCTCTCCGCCTGTTCTCCGGCGTCATCGGTCACCGACACCTTCCAGTAATACCGCTTTCCCGGCCCCAGCGGCACGTCCGGGCTGAAGCCGCAGGAATTTAAGTTCGCCTCCCCGCTGTCGTACACCACCTCCCGGAACCCGGAATCCCCGGCAATCCGCAGTCTGGCAGATTGCTGAAAGGAGCCCTTCGCCTCATCCGTGACCCAGGAAAACGTAATGCCGGAAAGCTGGATTCCCAGCGGATTCCTCTGATCATTGACCCGCAGTTCCCGTATCTTCATAACCGCCTCCCGCCTGTCTTCAGGCCTCTGTTTCCGCCCGCCAGCCTTTGCACACGTCTACCCAGTCCTCCATACCGGAACAGGCCTCCAGTTCCGGCACCGTCAGTTCCACCGCGCTGCTGCTGGTGCCGCAGGCGGGATATACCTTGTCAAACCGCCGCAAAGACTCATCCAGGAACACCCGCACCCCTTCCTTCACGCCGAAGGGGCAGACGCCGCCCACCTGGTGGCCGATCATCTCTGTCACCTGCTCCGGCGTCAGCATTTTGGCCTTGGTGTGAAACCTGGCCTTGTACGCCTGGTTGTCCACCTTGGCGTCCCCGGCCGCCACAATCAGAATCGCCTGGCCATCCACCAGAAACGACAGGGTCTTGGCGATTTTGGCCGGCTCGCAGCCCACCGCCAGAGCCGCCAGCTCCACCGTGGCGCTGGATACGGAAAATTCCCGGATCCGGTCCTCCAGTCCTTTCTGTTTCAGATAGGCTCTTGCCCGTTCCATAGACATGTCTGTTTTCCTCCTGTGTTCAGATACTTATTCATTCCGAATGGCCGATAAGGCGCTTAAGTGCATGGCCCGCAGGGACGGGAAAAATCCCGCCGCCATGCCTACAAAAATGGCAAATACCACCGCGGCCGCCGAAAGCCACAGCGGAATCCGGGAGATATCTCCCGCCACGCCCATAAGCACCTGCCCGATGCCCAGAAAATTGTTCATGACAAAGCTGATGATGTAACTGATCACCAGCCCCATCACGCCTCCCATAAACCCGATAAATCCGGATTCCAGCAGAAACATGTTGCGGATGGTGCCCAGATCACAGCCCAGCACCTTGATGATGCCGATTTCCTTGGTCCGCTCGTAGATGGACATCATCATGGTATTGGCGATGCCGATGGCCGCCACAAACAGCGATACCGCGCCGATGCCGCCCAGCACCAGCTGAATGATGTCATAGGTCTGCTGGGACTGTTCGATCCACTCCATCTGGCTGCTGGCCTGGAATCCCATGTCGCTGATCTGCTTCTGCACCGTCGTTACGTTGTCCATATCGTCCACAAATACCATGACGCTGTTATAGATAAAGTAGGGGTAGGGCTTGCCCTTCTGGTTGGTGGGCTGTCCCGGTATCGGGTCCTTTTTGTAGATCAGTTTCAGCTGGGTCTTTAGCAGTTCGATATCCGCGTAAACCGAGTAGGAGTAGTTGTTGTAGTCGTCTACCGTTCCTTCCACCACCCCCGCCGTAGGAATCAGATACTTTTTCGGCGGCTTCGACTGCTCACCATCCGCCGACGGATACTGGGAAGAATAGTAGGCGTTGGTATCAAAAATCACAAACATGGGCCGGTTCATGTAATCCACGTCCGGCAGTTCTCCGGTATCCCCGTAGGAAGACCCCCGCCGCCCGTTGCTGAACCAGGTGATCACATTGTTTCCGTAGATAAACTGCAGCTCGTCGCTGCCGGGTTCCGGCAGGCTCCCCTCTCCCAGGGGAATCTGTTCCATATACTCCCGGCTGACGCCCCGTACGCTGCAGGAGGCCTCGTAGGCGCCCTGCTTCAGAATCACGTTGGTACTCAGCACCGGCGACACGCTGGTGACGTGGCCCAGCCGTTCAAACTGGTCCACCACCTCATCGGTCAGGTACTGCGGCTCCGTGCCGCTGCCGGAAGCGTCATAAAACCCGTTGGAATATACGGTGATGGCCGTCATGCTTCCGTAGGAAGCGTACATGTCCAGCATCAGGCCGTTTAGGCCCAGGCCCAGCGACACCATAACCACCACCGACGCCACGCCGATTACCACGCCCAGCACCGTCAGCGCCGTCCGCAGCTTTCTGCGCCGCAGATTATTGACGCTCATGGCCAGCAAATCAAGAAATCTCATCGTCCGTATCATCCTCTTCCTGCTGCGCTTCTTTTTTCTTCTTCCGGTATCTCAGCACCGCTGCCAGCACCGCCGCTGCCACTGCCGCGCCGCCCAGTCCGATCCAGGGACCGTAGGTTTCCAAGAAGGAAGGCTCTTCCATGGGAACATCCATAATGTCCGCCGGTATATCAAAATCCTCCGGCATGGGTTCCGTCACGTACAGGGTCAGTTCCTTCTCCACCGGCTCCTGCAGGTCGCCGTTTTCATCTTCATAGGTGATGCGGATGGTCACTTTTCCGTCGTCCATGGTAGCCGCCGCTCCCGTCAGCATCACGTCCACATTGCCGGTCTCTCCGGGCTTGATGTTGCCCACGTACGCCTCCGCCGGAACGATGGAATCCGCTTCAAAGGAGGCCATGACGTTGTAGAGAATGACCTTGCCCGTATTGTTTATGGGGAACATCACGTTGGTCTCCGAGCCTACGTTGATGCTTTCCGGCATGACTTCGATGGTTCCGGTGTTGAGCCGGGCCACCTGCCGGATGGGGATGTCTATGGACACCGATTCCGACGCGTTTTTAAATTCCGGGCTGTCGTAGGTCTCCTTAATGGTCAGGGCATAGGAACGCTGGTCGATGCCGGCCTTGGACAGCATCTGAATCCGCAGTTCCGTCACCTCTCCGGCGGCCAGGGAGTTGACCACCACCGACGACGAACCGGAAGCCGTGGTAAACACCGCGCTGTCGCTGACCTTTTCCGATTCCATGGAAAACAGGATGTTGCTGGCCGGAATATCCGAAGAAGCGTTCTTCATCCGCAGCACCAGTTCAAACGGCTCGCCGGCAATGATGGAAGCCGGCACCGTCTCAAAGCTGTCCACAATGATTCTGGCCTTGGTCCGGTCGTTTTCGTTGAAGTCCCCGGCCTCGTCCTCTTCTTCCTTGTTCTGGATGTGGACCCAGAAGGTGTCCTCCTCGCTCTTCAGATCTCCGGTAGCCGTCTCCCGGTAGGTAATGGTAAAAGTCAGAGGATAGTATCCGCTGTAAGCATCGGAGCGGATGGCCATGCTGTAGGGCAGCTGCACCGTCTCTCCGGCGGCAATGGCCTCAAAATTCCGGTTGTAGTTTCCGTCGTTGATATCGAAAGGAAATTCATTGGTGTCCTTGCTCAGCTTCATGCTCACCGTCACGTCCCTGGCGTCGGACAGACCGGAATTGCGCATGTTGATGGCAAAGTCCATGACGTTGGGGTAGACGCCGAAGGGCGTGCTCTGGCTCTCGCCCAGGGTGAAGCCCACCTCCAGGTTCTCGTCGTCGTCATCGTCGTCTCCGCTGACCGGCGTTTCCAGCCAGATGTTGACATATTCCGTGGTGGTGGCCTTGTTGTCCTTGCTGCGGACCTCGATCTCCACCGCGTAATATCCCGCTTTCAGGTCGCCGCGGACCCGCACCGGAATGGAGACATTTTTGGTCTTGCCGGCCTTCACCGTGCCCACGTGCCGGGGCTCAAAAGTGGCCGTCGTAACTTCAAAAGGAAAGACGTATTCCGTTTCCAGCGCGTCGGGACTGGCGATATATCCGCTGGAATTGTAGATGTTGACTTCCACGTCCTCCCAGTCCTGTCCCGACTGGTTGACGATCTGGAAGTTCACATTCATGCTGCGTCCGATTTTACCCTTGGATATGTTCTTGGATATGATGATGGAGTTTTCGCTGGTATCCACCATGGCCGCCAGCACCGGCGCCGGCTGCCCCGCCGCCAGCAAAAGCGCCGCCATGCCGATGATCATGCCCTTTTTCAGAAATCGTTTCATCTCTTCTCTCTCCTCTATCTGTCTTCTTCCTGCTTCGCCCCGTACTCCCCGTGGTGAAGTTCTTCGATCTTTGTGATTTTTCCATCTACGATGTGGAACTGGCGGTCCGCAAAGGACGCCAGATAATTGTCATGGGTAACCATAATCAGCGTCTGGTTCTGTTCCCGGACGATCTTCTGCATCAGCCGCAGAATGTCCATGGTAGTTTTGGAATCCAGGTTGCCGGTGGGCTCGTCCGCAAATATGATCTTCGGATTCACCGCCAGCGCCCGGGCGATGCCCACCCGCTGCTGCTGGCCGCCGGACATGGCGTTGGCCATATGGTCCTGCTGTTTTTCCAGACCCACCAGCTTCAGATACTTTTTGGCCACCGCGTTGCGCTTCTTTTTGGGCACTCCCCGGAACGACAGAGGCAGCGCCACATTTTCCACCGCGTTTAAGGTTTTCAGCAGGTTGTAGGACTGGAAAATAAATCCCACCCGTTCTCTGCGGAACCCTACCAGCTGATTTTCCGTCATATGCTCGATGTGGACCCGGTCGATGACAATCTCGCCCTTTGTCGGCTTTTCCAGTCCTGCCAGCATGTTGAGCAGCGTGGACTTTCCGGAGCCGGACGGCCCGACAATGGCGCAGAACTCGCCTTTGTATATGGTAAAATCCACGCCGTCCAGGGCGTGGACCTTGGTGTCTCCTACCCGGTAGATTTTATAAAGATTTTTTACCTGGATCATGGGAATTCGCTTCTTTTCCAGGTTCTGGGCTTCTTCCGCCAAAATCCGTTCCTCCTTCCGGCTGTTTTCGCGGCCGCCCCGGCCGCCGGCTCTCGCCGATTCTATCTTACAACGCCCGGCAGGTCCTTGTCTTCCCGTTTCTTCTTAATATTCCTTACGGTTTCCTTACGGCGGCCGGAAACCCATAAAATCCGCCGGATTTTTTCAAAAAAGTGATGGCAATCCGTGACGGAATCCGATATAATATGGAGAAGAAAAATGGAAAAGGAGAAAGACATGAGACATCTGTTAAACCCGTTAGACTTCTCCGTCGAGGAGATCGACCAGCTGCTGGACCTGGCCTCCGACATCGAAAGCAATCCCCGCCGATATGCCCACGTCTGTGACGGCAAAAAAATCGCGACCTTATTTTATGAGCCAAGCACCCGAACTCGTCTGAGTTTCGAAGCCGCCATGATCAACCTGGGCGGCAGTGTTCTTGGCTTTTCTTCTGCCGCTTCCAGTTCCGCCGCCAAAGGCGAAAGCGTAGCCGACACCATCCGCATGGTCTCCTGCTATGCCGATATCTGCGCCATGCGGCATCCCAAGGAAGGCGCGCCTCTGGTAGCCTCCCTGCATTCCTCCATTCCGGTGATCAACGCCGGCGACGGCGGCCATCAGCATCCCACCCAGACGCTGACGGATCTGATGACCATCCGCTCTCTTCTGGGCCGTCTGGACAACATGACCGTCGGCCTCTGCGGCGACCTGAAGTTCGGCCGCACCGTCCACTCCCTGATCAACGCCCTTTCCCGGTATTCCGGCATCCGCTTCATCCTGATTTCTCCGCCGGAGCTGCGGATCCCCGAGTACCTTCGCGAAGACGTGCTCAAAGCCAAAAACATCGAGTTTAAAGAGGTGGGCAATCTGGACGAGGCCATGCCGGAACTGGACATCCTCTACATGACCCGCGTACAGCGGGAACGGTTCTTCAACGAAGAAGACTACATCCGCTTAAAAGACTGCTACATCCTGGACAAGGCCAAAATGAAACTGGCCAAAGAGCACATGTTCGTTCTCCATCCCCTGCCCCGGGTCAATGAGATTTCCGTAGAAGTGGACAGCGATCCCAGAGCCGCCTACTTCCGGCAGGTACAGTACGGAGTCTATGTACGGATGGCACTGATTATGACATTACTGGAGGTGGAAAAACCATGCTGAACATCAGCGGATTAAAAGAGGGCATCGTCCTGGACCACATCCAGGCCGGCAAGAGCCTGGACATCTACTACCATCTGGGGCTGGACAAGCTGGAATGCCAGGTGGCCATTATCAAAAACGCCCGCAGCAACAAAATGGGCCGCAAGGACATCATCAAGATCGAAGGCCCCATGGACAACCTGAACCTGGACGTGCTGGGCTACATCGACCACAACATCACCGTCAACATCATCCACGACAACGTCATTGTGGAGAAAAAGCGGCTGAAGCTGCCCAAGAAGATCACCAACGTGATTCACTGCAAAAACCCGCGGTGCATCACGTCTCTGGAGCAGGAACTGCCGGACGTGTTCTACCTGGCCGATGAAAAGACCGAAACCTACCGCTGCCTGTACTGCGAAGAAAAGTACGGCAAATAACGCTTTTCCTTTTCGAAATCCAAAAGCGGATGCGCCGGGTCCTCCGAAAGGACTCCGCGCATCCGCTTTTTCTGAGCAAAACGATAAGCCGGGTTATGTCGTGGATGGCTATCTGTCTAGGCGCGGCGTCGCCGCCGCGCTCAAGCGACCTACCCGAAAGCAGACGGGCCGCCTTATGCTTTCTGTTCGGTCTTGCTTCGGATGGGGTTTACATATGCCCTGTCTGTTGCCAGCCAAGCGGTAGTCTCTTACACTGCCCTTCCACCCTTACCGGCCGGAGCCGGCGGTATATTTCTGTTGCACTGTCCCTGGAGTCGCCTCCGCCAGACGTTATCTGGCACCCTGCCCTGTGAAGCCCGGACTTTCCTCTCCCGCGGCCTTTCGTACCCGCGGCAGCAGCCACCTGTCTTACTCAGATCTGCTTTTTTATCAGCCTTTTTACTATACCCAATCCTGCCGGGAATGTCAACCGGATTCCTACACCCGGAAGCAGCTTCCGCCGATAAACTCCCTTACGATGGAGTTGTGAGGGATGTTTTCGCTGCTGACTCCCAGGAAATAATCCAGGAATTTCAAAAGCCGCTTGGCTTCCAGATACTCCTCGCAGTCCTTGGGAATCTGGAACAGAATCGGCTCCGCGTACTGCTTCAGCACCGCCAGTTCATACACCGACGCCGAATTGAACATCACGTCCGCCTCGTCCTGGTACGGGAAGATGTTTTCCTCTTCTCCCCGCCGCACCGACGGCCACATCCGTATGGTGTCTCTGGCCGAGGCGCCCCGGGTTCTGGCGTCCCGCACCATGCGGCGGATCAGCCGTCCGTCGGTGGTGGGAATCCGGTTGTGCTCGTCGATGTTCAGCTGGGTCAGGGCGCTGATGTAGATCTTGAACTTGCTCTCCTTGGGAAGGGTGTAGGACAGGCGGTCGTTCAGGCAGTGGATGCCTTCGATCACCAGGATGTCCTCCCGCCCCAGCGTCAGATAATCGCCCTTGTATTCCCGCATGCCGGTCAGGAAGTTGTAGCGGGGCAGTTCCACCGTCTTTCCCGCCAGCAAATCTGTCATGTCCTGGTTGAACTTCTGGATGTCCAGGCACTCCAGCACTTCGTAGTTGTAATTGCCGTTCTCGTCCTTCGGACTGTCCACCCGGTTGACAAAATAGTCGTCCACCGCGATGGGATGGGGCCGCATGCCCAGGGCCCGCAGCTGAATGGACAGCCGATGGGAAAAGGTGGTCTTGCCGGAAGACGACGGCCCGGCAATCATGACAAACTTCTTGTCCGGCTGGGCGGCGATCATCTCCGCGATCTGCCCGATGCGTTTTTCCTGCAGGGCCTCCTGAATCAGAATCAGTTCGTTGGCCCGCCCCCGGGAAATCTCCAGATTCAGAGAACCGACGTTGGAAATTCCCAGTTTTTCGCCCCACTGGGACGATTCCTCCAGCACTTCAAACAGCTTGCGGCTGGGAACAAACGCCGGCACCGTCTCCGGATCGCCAAGGGTCGGCAGCATCAGCACGAAGCCGTGTTCATAGGGAACCAGGTCAAAATAGCGGATGTAGCCGGTATTCTGGGCCATGTATCCGTAAAAATAGTCTTCAAATCCGCCGATACTGTAGATGTTGACCCGGGACACCCGCCGGTATTTAAACAGCTGGGCCTTGTCGTACATCCTGTGCCGGGCAAACAGTTCCACCGCGTCGTCGGTATGTACGTTGCGCTTCATAATCGGCAGCTTCTTGTCCACGTATTCCCGCATCTTGGCCCGGACCTGGTCCAGCAGCTCCTCCGTCAGCACAAAATCACCCTTGGGTTCCACAAAAAAGCCCTTTCCAATGGAAAAATCCACGGAGACCTTTTCAATGTGCTCCGCTCCCACTACCTCGTAGAACGCCTTCAGCATAATCAGCGTAGCGCTGCGCTGATAGGCCTGCATGCCAGGCTTGTCCGCCGTCGTCACAAACTGCAGGGTACAGTCGCCGCTGATCCGTTTGTGCAGCTCCGTCAGCCGTCCATTGACAAAGACCAGAATAATGTCATGGGGAAACAGCGGCTGATACTGCTGGGCGATATCCAGAAGCAGCGTGCCGGTCTCGTATTCCCGTTCTTCCTGTTTTCTTCCTCTGATGTCGATGATTACGTTCGCCAAAATCTTCCTCCTTACCAGGAAACTGCCGGAAAATGTACCGGCATCTTCCGGATTTCCGTCTCTTCCTCTGCTTCTTTGCGGCAGAAGTCTGCCATAAAATCGATAAAGATGTGTTCCAGTCCGTAGTGGCCGGCATCGATAACGGCCAGTCCCTGGTCCGCCGCGTCAATGCCGTCGTGGTGGCCGATGTCGCCGGTGATCAGTACCTGCGCGCCGGCAGCCAGCGCCGCCCCGGTCATGCCTTTGCCGGATCCGGGACAGACAGCCGCCCGCAGCACGGTCCGGCCCGGGTCCCCGGCTCCGTAAACCGTTACAAACGGCAGGCCAAAGGCCTCTTTCACCTGTTCCGCCAGCGTCCGCAGTCCCGTTTCCGCCGGCAGCCGTCCGGTCTTTCCGATGCCCCAGGCGGTTCCGTCCTTCTCTCCCATGGCTTCCAGGGGAGACGGCTCCAGAAGCCCCAGCCGCCCGGCGGCCAGATCCGCCATGCAGCCCGGCGCCGCGTCAAAATTGGTGTGCATCGCATAGCAGCAGATGTCGTGCCGCAGAAGGGTCACCAGCCGCCGCCCGATAAAATCCATGTCGTTGATCTTTTTCACCGGCCGGAATATCAGCGGATGGTGGGTCAGCAGCAAATCCGCTCCCATGGAAACCGCTTCTTTTACGGCTTCGTCGTCCGCGTCCAGCGCGATCAGGATCTTTCGGATCTCCTTGTCCGCCCGTCCCGTCATCAGGCCGGGATTGTCCCATTCACAGGCACATGCCGGAGGCGCCAGCCTCTCCAGGCGCTCCATCCATTCTCTGCAGTTCATCCTCCGCCTCCTGTATCTCCTTTCGTCTTTGCTCCATCTCTTTGCGGCGCTCTCCGGCAGAACTTCCGGTCTGTCCTTCCAGCCCCGCCAGAATCCCGCAGACGGTTTTCTTCTCTTTCTTTAGAAATTCCGCCAGCACCGAATCCCGGTTTTCCAGCAGCCGCGGCCCGTAGCGCAGCTGCGCCGGCGTCATAGGGGCGGCGGGACCTTCCTCCTGCCGCACCGCTTCCAGCACCGTATAGTATTTGCCATCTTCCTGCGTCATGGCCTCCCGGCAGATCCGAAACCCTTCCCGTTCCAGAAATGCCCGCACCTTTTCCGGTTCCGACTGGGGAGACAGAATCCATCGGCCTCCGTCTTCCCAGAGCGCACGTCCGGTTTCCAGAATATGTATCACCAGTTCGCCGCCCATGCCGGCGGCGATAAAGGTATCCGCCTCTCCGGCAGCCAGCGCCCCGGCCCCGTCGCTTAGCCGGGTCTCAATCTGTCCTTCCAGCCCGTACCGGCGTATGTGTTCCCTGGCCCGCTCCAGAGGCCCCGGCCGCACATCCATGGCAATGGCCCGGTCCGCCAGGCCCCGCAGCACCAGCGCGATGGGAACATAGCCGTGGTCCGTTCCCATGTCGGCGGCACAGCGCCCGCCTCCGGCAAACTCCGTCACCAGTTCCAGCCGTTTTGACAATCGGATCTCCTGTTTCATGTCTATCACTCGTCCAGATAATCTTTCAGTTTTTTGCTTCTGCTGGGATGCCGCAGCTTCCGCAGCGCCTTGGCCTCGATCTGACGGATCCGCTCCCGGGTGACGTTGAACTCCTTTCCCACCTCTTCCAGGGTTCTGGGCCTTCCGTCTTCCAGCCCAAACCGGAGCTTTAGCACCTTCTGCTCCCGTTCCGTCAGCGTCTCCAGCACCTCCAGCAGCTGCTCATGCAGCAGGGTAAAGGCGGCCGCGTCCGCCGGCACCGCCACGTGGTCATCCTGGATAAAGTCTCCCAGATGGCTGTCCTCTTCTTCGCCGATAGGCGTCTCTAAAGACACCGGCTCCTGGGAAATCTTCATGATTTCCCGCACCCGGTCCACCGGCATGTCCATACGGGCAGCGATTTCTTCCGGCTGGGGCTCCCGTCCCAGTTCCTGGAGCAGCTGCCGGGACACCCGGATCAGCCGGTTGATGGTCTCCACCATGTGCACCGGAATCCGTATGGTGCGGGCCTGGTCCGCAATGGCCCGGGTAATGGCCTGGCGGATCCACCAGGTGGCGTAGGTGCTGAACTTGTAGCCCTTGGTATAGTCAAACTTTTCCACCGCCTTAATCAGCCCCAGGTTTCCCTCCTGAATCAGGTCCAGAAACTGCATGCCCCTGCCGACATAGCGCTTGGCGATGCTGACCACCAGCCGCAGATTGGCCTCCGCCAGTTTTTTCTTGGCCTCTTCGTCTCCCAGTTCGATCCGTTTGGCCAGTTCGATTTCCTCGTCCGAGGAAAGCAGCGGAATCTTGCCGATTTCCTTCAGGTACATCCGCACCGGATCTTCCACGCTGACGCCCTCCGGTACGGACAGATCGATTTTTTCCAGATCGATTTCTTCTTCCTCGTCCAGGTTTATCTCATCTTCCAGAAACAGATCCGGATCGATTTCCGCATCATTTCCTACGCGAAGGACATCCACCTTGTTGGCGTCCAGAAAGTCGTACACCGCGTCCCACTTTTCTGAATCCAGCTGATCCGCGGCAAAAAAATTCCGGACTTCCTGATCTTCCAGCACGTTCTTCTTTTTCCTGGCCTCCTGCAGCAGCTGCTGCAGTTTTTCTTCGAATCCTGCTACCTTTTCGTCCATATGGTCCTTCCTTCCGTAGTATGTGCCTTTAGTGTTGCCTCAATCAAGGGAAATATGCAGGGTCTTCAACGCGCTGCGGGCCCGGATAATCTCCTGCAGCTGCCCGATGTCCGCCGCCTTCCGGCTGGCCTCGTCCAGGCTGTGCATCTTTACCTTGACCACCGTCTCCGTCAGTGCCTTCTTCTGTTCCTCATTGGTAAGGGATTCCTGCAAGTCGGCGTGAAACAGCGCCGCCGCCTCCCGGTACTGCTCTTCATCGTTGATAAACCGGTTCAGAATCCGGGCCGGATTGACGTCTCCCTTTTCGCATCCCGCGAACACTTCCTCCGCCGCCTGGTGGTACAGGCCGTCCCGGAAGTCCTCCGGCGTCAGAATGCCCCGGATCTTTTCATACAGCTTCGGGTTTTCAATCAGCCAGGTCAGCAGAAGCCGCTGGGAGCGGAGCAGGCCGCTGTCCTTTTCCTTTTTGGCGGCGCCGCCTGCGGGCCGTTCGGCCTTTTCCGGCTCCGGCGCCGGTCCCAGCCGGCTGCCCAGCCGGTTTACCAGCTGTTTCAGGTCCGGATAACTGATCATGTGTTCTCTGGCCACCGCCTGGATATAATTGTCCCGTTCCAGAGCTTCCGGAAACTCCAGAAGCTTTCTGGCGGCCGCGTTGTAGAAACGGGTTTTCTCCTCCGGATCCTCCATATGGAAATCCCGCTTCAGCACGTCGATCTCAAACAGGAAGCTGTTTCTGGCCTTCTCGATCCGTTCCCGGAAGGCGTCGGCTCCCAGATTCTTGATAAACTCATCGGGATCCTTATAAGGCTGCATGTTCAGCACCCGGCAGGGGATCCCCGCTTCCTTCAGAATAGGAATGGCCCGCAGCGCCGCCTTGACGCCGGCGCCGTCGCTGTCGTAGGTCAGAATCACCAGGTCGGCATACCGTTTTAAAAGGGCCGCGTGCTGCGGCGTAAACGCCGTTCCCAGAGACGCCACCGAATTGGAAAATCCCGCCTGGTGCATGGCGATCACATCCATATAGCCCTCGCACAGCAGAATGGTCCGGGTCCTGGCGGTTCTGGCGTAATTCAGCCCGTACAGGTTCCGGCTCTTGTCAAACACCCGGGTCTCCGGCGAATTCAGGTACTTGGGAGTGCCGTCCCCCATCACCCGGCCGCCGAATCCGATCACCCGGCTGTTGACGTCCATAATAGGAAACATCACCCGGTTCCAGAATTTGTCATGGGCTCCCCGTTCTTCTATGGTCACCAGCCCGGTTTCCTTTAACAGGTCGTCCCGGTAGCCTTTGGCCTTTAAAAACCGGTACAGATCGTCGCTGGTCTTGTTGGCGAATCCCAGGCCGAAGCGGCGGATGGTCTCGTCGCTCAGTTTCCGGCCCTTCAGATACTCGTAGCCGGCACGGCCCTGGGGCTGCTTCAGCTGATGATAAAAATATTCCGCCGCCAGCTTGTTGATCTCCAGAATCGCCGAGCGCAGATCCGCCTGGGCCCTTTCTTCCCGGGTCGGCTCCTTCTGGGGCAGTTCCACCCCTGCCCGGTCCGCCAGCGCTTTCAGCGCTTCGGGAAAAGTATAGTTCTCATATTCCATCAAAAACGTGATGACATTGCCTCCCGCCCCGCATCCAAAACAGTAATACATCTGTTTTCCCGGCGACACGGAAAAAGACGGGGACTTCTCATTGTGGAACGGGCACAGCCCGAAATAGCTGCTTCCCTTTTTCTGCAGCTTCACATAGCCGGAAATCACATCCACAATGTCATTTTTCATCCGCACTTCTTCTACAATATCTTCTGAATAATACACAGATTCCTCCTGTTTTACAGCACCTTCCAGGACTTCGGCACAAACAGTTCCTCAAACCGGTCGATGGCGTAGCTGTCGCTCATGCCGGCAATGTAGTCGCAGACCACCCGTTCTTTCTTCTCGCTGTTCTGCTCCATCATGCCCAGGTATTCCGCCGGCAGCTGGTCCACATGCTCCATGTAATATTCGTACAGAGAGACGATCAGGCGCTCCGCCTTTCCTTCTTCCGCCTTGGCCGCGCCTCCGCTGTATACGTGTTCAAACATCCAGGTCCGCAGGCCCTTCATGGCCTCTTCCATCCCCGGCGACATGCAGATCTGGGGGCGGTCCATGCTGTGGACAATAATATCGTGGATCATGTTGTTGAGGCGGTCCCGCACGCTGCCGCCCAGCACGTCCGTATAGGCTCGGGGCAGATCCGTCTCCGTGAAAATCCGGCCCCGGATGGCGTCGTCAATGTCGTGGTTTATGTAGGCGATCTTGTCCGACAGGCGGACGATGCACCCTTCCAGGGTGGAAGGATGTCCGGAAGTCCGGTGATTCAAAATACCGTCCCGCACTTCCCAGGTCAGGTTTAATCCCCTGCCGTTTTTCTCCAGCACTTCCACCACCCGGACGCTCTGTTTGAAATGGGCGAACCCGTCCTCGCACAGCTCGTTCAGTACCCGTTCCCCCGTATGGCCGAAAGGCGTATGGCCCAGGTCGTGGCCCAGGGCAATGGCCTCCGTCAGGCTTTCGTTGAGCCGCAGCGCCTTGGCAATGGTCCGGGCAATCTGGGCCACCTCCAGCGTATGGGTCAGCCGGGTGCGGTAGTGATCGCCTTCCGGCGACAGAAACACCTGGGTCTTGTGCTTGAGCCGGCGGAAGGATTTGCAGTGCAGAATCCGGTCCCGATCCCGCTGGTATTCCGGCCGGATGTCGCACAGCGGCTCCTTTCGGTCTCTTCCCCTGGTCCTGCTGCTGAAGGACGCGTAGGGGCTCAGAATCAGTTCTTCCTGCTGTTCCAGTGCTTCCCGGACATTCACGTACCCAGTCCCCCTTTATAGTATATTCCCGATTTTCGGTTTTACCACTCTTTTGCGCATTTTCTCCAGGCCCGAAAAGGCCTCGCCAAGTGCTCCTATTATACCATGTTTTCAAACCTTTTTCATCTAATTTTCTGTAAAATGCAGAAGTTCCCTCCACTTCTCTGTCAGTTTTTCCAGGCTCCAGGCGGCGTTGGCCGGACTGGTGGAGGGCAGTTTGATAATCTCCCGGCCGCAGGACTCCTTCAAATACCGGTCGTACAGGTCTTTTGCCGCGGATCCATTGGCGTAAATCCGCTCTATGGAGGTCTGTTTCAGCAGGCCGGCCACGTCCGCCGGCTCCACATCCCGGATGCTGGCGTCACTGGATCCCTGGATCCGGCAGCCGGCAATGACGTCCCAGATGGCAATGCCGTTTCGCAGCAGCATTTCCTTTTTCTGTTGAATGGTCTCCGGCACCGGCTCCCCTGTAATCGCCGCCACTACCTGCCAGAAACGGTTTCTGGGGTGCCCGTAATAAAACCCCTGTTCCCGGGATTTCACCGACGGGAAAGTGCCCAGAATCAAGATCCGGGAACCGGCGTTCCACACCGGTTCGAATTCGTGCACGTGGTAAAGCAGATACTTTCCCAGTTCCCGGAATTCCTTCGGATTGAGGCAGTGCTCAAAACTGTTTTCTTCCAGTTTTTTTAAGCACGTCTCATAGTCCATCCACTGTACCTGCTCCACTTCTTCTTTCTGCAGCGACAGCTTCGTCTCGTCCACCGGCTTCCGGTACAGGTACACCGCCGCCCGTTCCCGGTCAAAAAACCGCTTTCCGTGAAACCGGGTATCCCATTCCGTAATATAAAATCCCGCCGGCTCCAGGTCTCCTTCTTCCGCGCGGATGCCCAGTTCCTCCCGCAGTTCCCGCACCGCCGTTTCCAGACAGCTGCTGCCGGCGGGCACGTGCCCGCCGGCGGAGATATCCCAGCAGCCCGGATATCCATCCTTTTCCATGCTCCGCTTCTGCAGCAGCACCTGGGCGCCGCCGTTTTTCCCGGGCCGGGTCACCCACACGTGGGCGGTGGCGTGGAGCATGCCGTCGGTATGGGCCACGCCCCGTTCCCGCACCAGTCCGGTAGGTTCTCCATCCGGCGTCACCTCTGCCAGCAGTTCCATAGGCTTTCCATTGAGTACCGCCTCCGCCAGCCGGTCCCCTTCATACCGCAGCTTCAGGGAGAAAAAGCCGGTCTCCGTCTGCAGCAGCCGGAAAAAGATCTTGTCGCCTTCCCACACCGGCAGGCGGCAGGCCTCTTCTTTGTCCACCCAGCGCAGCACCCCTTCCCGGCAGCGGTCCATCTGCTCTTCCTGCAGGCTGCCTTCCCAGCGGGCCGCCGTGTACAGGCACATATATTCCGTTCCCCACGTATCCGAAACAAAGGTCACCAGCCCGCGGAAGGCAAACTCCGCCAGCCGCAGTCCCGTCTCTTCTTCCACTTCCCGCAGCAGGCAGTCCTCCGGGCTTTCCCCCTCTTCCGCGTGCCCGCCTACGCCGATCCACTTGTCCTTGTTTTCATCGTTTTTCTTTGTGACCCGGTGCAGCATCAGATACTTTCCATCCTGTTCCAGATAACACAGAGTGGTCATCCGGCAGGGAGGCCGTTTTGCATGTTCTTCTGTTCCCATCTTCCGTTCCTTTCTCCGCTGGTCTCAGCCATATGGTTCATTGTCCCAGAATCTTTTTCCAAAGTCAAGTCCACCTCACGGCAGCGGCAGGCTGTCCCGCAGGCAGAGGGCGCCCCAGCCCATCTGGGGATTGGGCCACCGGTCAAATCCCGGCAGCCGCCTGACGCCCCGGATCAGATACGCCCGTACCTTTTCTCCGTACAGAAACGGGTCGTTTCCATCCACGATGCCCCACTGCATCAGCAGCGCCGCCGCCCCGGCGGCAATGGGCGACGCGAAGGAAGTGCCGGTTACGGTCTCGTAGCCGCCGCCGCTTTTCGGCGCCGTCAGACCCACTCCCGGCGCCGCCAGATCCGGCTTGATCTGCCCCGTCAGACGGGTAAATCCCCGGCCGGAAAAATCCGCATAGGTCCGGCGGCGGCTGTCGTAAGCCCCTACCGAAACCGCCAGCGCTGTATCCGACGGCACCGTCAGGGTAAGCTCCGGCGAAGGCTCCAAAAAACCGGTGGAGCGGTTCAGTCCGGAGGCGGCCGGCAGCCAGAAGTCGAACCGGCCATCCAGAATGCGTTCCGGCGTCAGCGAAAAGGTCCACAGCCCGCTGTCCAGATAGGCGCCCCGCGCCGGCAGAAATTCAAAATAAATCTCCTGGGCGCTGCTGAAAGGCCCCGGCTCCCCGTAGTACAGCAGAATCCGGGTGTTCCCGGATTCCAGCACCTGGGGGCCGGGAACCGGCGGCAAAGGACCCAGCACCCGCCCGGAAGGCGCCGTCAGACGGATCTGAAATTCGTCGCCGTACCGCTTCCACAGCTGGATGCTGAGGGACGTTTCATAAGGAGATACGGACAGTTCCCGCTTCTCTTCCCGGTCTTTTAACACCCCGGCGGCGTGGCCGGCCGCCGCTCCTTCGTTGCCGGTGCCGATCACGATGCTGCTGCGGCCGAACCGGGAGATGCTGTCGATGTAGGCGCCCAGCAGGCCGGTGCCGCTGTGGGAGCCGTAGGTGTTGCCGAAACTGATATTGATCGCCAGCGGCTGCTGCCGGCCGGCGGCAAACCGCGCCGCGTAGTCCAGTCCCTTCATCAGTTCCGTAGTCCTGGGAAACCCCAGGGGATCCGCGGTGCCCATCTTCACAACCAGCAAATCGCTTTCAAAAGCCGGTCCCCGGTACCGCCCGCCGCTTTCCCTGCCGTTTCCCGCCATAAGCCCCGCCGCTGCCGTCCCGTGGCCGCTGCCATCCGCCGAAGGCACCCGCTCTCTGGCCGCCGGCCGGCTTCCTGTCTCCAGCGCCTGGTTGATCTCCTCCCGGCTAAAAACCCGGTCCAGGCTCTGGTCCCACAGCTCCAGGATCCGGGTAGTCCCATCCGGATTGCGGAAATCTTCATGAAAATAGTCGATGCCGGAATCGATCACCGCGCAGATCACTCCTCTGCCGGTAAGATACGGCCCGCCGCCCCTTTCCTCTGTCTGCACCAGGTCTATGCAGGAAGCGGCCCTGGCCTGGTCGGCGGCAAACAAAAGCCGTTTGGGCTTCTCTACGTACTCGATCTGCGGAAGCAGGCTCATCCATTCCACCAGCGCTTCCGGAACCGTCAGCACCGCGAACTGGTGCAGCAGTTCATACACCCCGATTCCCTGTTCCCGCAGCGGGTCCATGCTGCCTGTGTACTTTACGATCACTTCCCAGGTCCGCTGCCGCGGATCGTATCCGGTCCGCAGGCTTTCCGACTGTTCCAGATCCTGCCTGCCGGCCGCCAGCGCCAGATTCAGCAGGTTTTCCATCTTCTGATTTTCCATACCTGTTCCTGCCGTTTTTTACCATTGTATTCTCCGCGGCCGGCAGGCATCCCGTTTTTTCCAACACAAAGAGGCGCGCGCCGCGGCGCACGCCCCTGGTAAATCCATCGGTCTATTTCAGGAATCCATTGACAATCTGAGCCTCTGCCTCTTCTTCCGTCAGGCCGAGGGTCATCAGCTTGATGATCTGCTCGCCGGCGATCTTGCCTATGGCCGCCTCGTGAATCAGCGCCGCGTCGATGTCGTTGGCCGTAATCTTGGGCACCGCGCCGATTTTCGCGTTGTCCATGATAATGGCGTCGCACTCGGAATGGCCGGCGCACCGGGCGTTTCCGTTGATCTCCGAAAGAAACAGCTGGCGGGACTCATCCTTGGCCACCGAACGGGAAATCACGTTGGCGCTGGAATCGTCGCCGTTTAAGTTCACCACAAAGCCGCTTTCCGCGTACTGGGTGCCGTGGGTCAGCAGCCGCTCCCGGATCACCAGCTTGGCGCCGGCCGCCAGATCCGCCGTGGTATTGCGCTTGGTGGAATCCACGCCCTTGATCTGGACCATCTCCATTTCCATGTAGCTGTTTTCCTCCATGGTCACTTCCGTACCCGGATTCATGATCCGCTTTCCTTTTCCATCGCCTTCGCCGTAGTGCTTCTCCACGTATTTTACCTTCGCGTTTTTCCCCAGGAAAAACCGGTGAATGCCGTTGTGCATGGAATCCTGGTCCCCGCAGTTGTGAATGCCGCAGCCCGCCACGATCACCACGTCGGCGTCGTCCCCGATATAAAAATCGTTGTATACCACCTCATGGAGCCCGCTTTCGCTGAGCACCACCGGAATGTGGACGCTCTCGTGCCGGGTGCCCGGCTTGATGCGCACGTCGATGCCGGAGCCGTCGTCCTTGGACACGATCTCAATATTGGCGGTGCTGGCCCGGTCCGCCATCTTTCCGTTGGCCCGGATGTTGTAGGCTCCCGCCGGCACCTGGTGCAGGTCCGCCACCTCGTCCAGCATCCGCAGCTGGATCTCGTCGATATTCGCAAAATCAGCCATCTCTTATCTGCCTCCTTTGTAAAGCATGCTGCAGGCGTCCACCGCCGACGCCGTTCCCAGAAGCTGGGGCAGGATTTCGTCTTTGGGCCCGTGGGCCGTAATCCGTCCATCGGCAATGACCACAATCTCATCGGCGATATTCAGGATCCGTTCCTGATGGGAAATAATCAGCACCGATCCCTGGATGGTCTCCCGCATCCGCTCAAAGACGGCGATCAGGTTCTGGAAGCTCCACAGATCGATGCCCGCCTCCGGCTCGTCAAACACCGACAGCTTCGTGGCTCTGGCTAACACCGTGGCAATCTCGATCCGCTTCAGTTCACCGCCGGACAGGCTGGCGTTGACCTCCCGGTTGATATAATCTTTGGCGCACAGCCCCACCTCCGACAGATACTCGCAGGCGTCCGCCGGCGAAAGCTTCTTTCTGGCCGCCAGGCGGATCAGATCCAGCACCTGCAGGCCCTTGAACCGCACCGGCTGCTGAAAGGCATAGCTGATGCCCATATTGGCCCGCTGGGTGATGTCCAGTTCCGTAATATCCGTTCCGTCGAAGGAAATCCTGCCGGCGGTGGGCTTTTCGATGCCGGCGATCAGTCTGGCGAGGGTGGACTTTCCGCCTCCGTTGGGGCCGGTAATCACCACGAATTTGCGGTCCCCCACCGTCAGGTTTACGTCCCGGAGGATCTCCTTTTGTCCCTTGTCTTCCTGTACGCCAAAGGACAGATTTTCTATGGTAAGCATATTCATTCTCCTTTTGTCAGTCTCAGGCGCCCCGGCGCCTGCCGAAGTTATTATATAACAGTTTTCCATTCTTTACTAGGGATTTTTCCCTCCGGTTCTTACATTTTTCCGACAATTCTTAGGATTCCTTTACTTCCATTGTATTTCTCCCGCTGTCATGGTACGCTGAAATCAGAAGAAAACACGGAGGGAGGAGAGAAACGTATGAGAAAAAGAAACCGATGTACTGCCCTGTTTATGGCGCTGGGGCTGGCGGTTTTAAGCGGATGCGGCGCCGCGTCTTCCGGCGGTTCCGTCCGCACGGAAACTGCCGCGGCTGTCACAGCGGGAACCGCTGCCAGCTATGACGCCGCCATGCCCGAAGAGGCAGCTGTAGAAGCCGCCGCCGGCGTCGCCGACTCGGCCCCGCTTTCCCATCCGGACGTATCCGGACGCAAGCTGATCCGCGACGTTCATCTGAGCGTGGAAACCGACGACTTCGACGGCCTTATGGACCGGCTTTCCCAGCAGATTGCCGGCGCCGGCGGGTATGTGGAACGTTCCAGCATTTCCGGCCGCAGCCTGCGCCAGCGCAGCTCCGAATCCGGCCGCTATGCTTCCATGACCGCCCGAATCCCCGCCGACCGGCTGGATTCCTTCCTGGATACTATGGAAACCCAGAGCAACGTCACCTACCGTTCGGAACAGACCACCGACGTGACTCTGACCTACAGCGATCTGGAAAGCCGCAAAAAATCCCTGACCATTGAACAGGAACGGATCTGGGAACTGCTGGAAAAAGCCGACACTCTGGAATCCGTCATCGCCCTGGAAGAGCGGCTGTCGGAAATCCGCTACCAGCTGGAATCCATGGAATCCCAGCTGCGGCTCTATGACAACCAGGTGGACTACAGCACCGTATACCTGGACATCCAGGAAGTAGCTGTCTTTACCCCGGCGGAGGAAGAAAGCCCCGGCCAGCAGATTCAGCGGGAATTTTCCGAAAACCTGCGCACCCTGGGCGTCCTTCTGACCAACGCGGTGATTTTCCTGGCCGCCGCCAGCCCCTTCTGGGTCCCCGCGCTCCTGGTGCTGCTGCTTCTGGTTCTGCTGCTGCGGAAGCGGAAACGGAAGCCCAAAGCCGAACCGCCGGCTCCCAATCCGCCGGCTAAGGAAAACGAATCCCCGGATTCCGGTCAGGCCTCCTGATCCGTCCGGTATTCGTTCAGATACTCTTCCACGGACCGGCTCATTTCCCTGGAAAAATCGCTGTTGTACTTTCTGGCGCAGAACGCCTGCATCCAGCCGTCAAAGCCTTTTTCCCCGCACCGGTCCGCGAACATGGCCCGCAGGTCGGCTTCGGTGCGCTGCGGGTAAGCATTTTCACTGACTATATCTTCCAGGCGGCAGCGCCGCGGCTTCTTCCGCTCCTGCTGCTGCCGGGTGGGATAGCCGAAAACCACCATAACTGCCGGGAACACATAGGAAGGCAGGCGCAGCATCTGTCTGTGCCTGCCGCAGTTTTCCATAATATCTCCGATATAGCAGGAACCGATGCCCAGGCTGTGGGCCGCCGTCACCGCGTTCTGCGCCGCGATGGCCGCGTCCTCCGCCGCCAGCATCAGATCTCCCGCCTCCGGGCGTCTGGGACTGCAGCCGGCGGCTTTAAATGCCTGCAGCCATTTCAGGCAGTCGGCGCAGAAAATCAACACCAGATCCGCCTCGGCGATAAAGGGCTGATGGTCGCAGGTCTCGGCCAGTTCCCGCTTCAGCGCCGGATCCGTAATGTCCAGAATGGTGTACAGCTGCTGGTTGCCCGCCGTAGGCGCCTCCATGGCGGCCCGCAGAATCATCTCTTTTTCTTCTTTTCCAATGGGTTCTCCGGTATAGGCCCGTACCGATTTCCGTTCCATCAGTTCCCGTATCGTCTGGTTCATATCTTCGCTCCTCCTGTCTGTTCCAGCTGCAAACACCTGCCAGTCTCTTTTCGGATTTCCGGAAAGGGCCGGAAATCCGGCTGATACTCTTCATGGGGTCCCAGTTCTTTCCCCATCCACACCATATCGTACCAACGTCCGAATTTGTAGGCGCACTGGCTGAATTCCCCCACCTTGCGGTAACCCAGGCATGTGTGAAACCGCTGACTATCCATAGTCAGGTACGGGTCGTTTTCTTCCCGCGGACTGGCAATGCAGGCATACAGGTTCCGCACGTTCTGTGCCTTCAGAATCTCTTCCAGCGCCTGGTACAGCTGTCTGCCCACGCCATCTCTTCTGGCCTCCCAGGCCACGTAGATGGAGCTCTCCGCGGACCAGTCGTAGGCCGCTCTGGGGTGCAGCCGTCCGGCGTAGGCATAGCCCACCATCCTGCCTTCCCGCTCCGCCGCCAGATACGGATACTGTTCCAGGGTCCGCCGGATCCGGGAAGCAAATTCCGCCGGGTCCGGCACCGTATATTCAAACGTTACCGCCGTCTGCTCTACATACGGCCGGTAGATCTCCAGAAGCCGCGGCGCGTCCGCCTCCGACGCGATCCGCAGCCGGATCTTTCTCTCCTCTGTCATGGGTGTTTCCCTTTCTTTTGCCTTTCCGGGGCAGTTTTCCTGTGAGAATAAAAAGAAAAAGCACGTTTTCAAAACGTGCTTTCTTACGACTCAGTGCAGAAGAAGGGAGTCGAACCCTCAAGGTATTTCTACCACACGGACCTGAACCGTGCGCGTCTGCCAATTCCGCCACTTCTGCATATACAAAAAACAGGAAATGTATGCGGGAGATGGGACTTGAACCCACACGAGCATACACCCACAAGATCCTTAGTCTTGCCTGTCTGCCAGTTCCAGCACTCCCGCGAACAAATGGTAGTATAGCACAGAATCTTCCAGAAGGCAACCACTTTTTTGCGCTGCGGTTTCTTTCCTTGCGCCGGCGCGGTTCCTCTGCTATACTGTCTGTAGTTTCGACACCAAGGAGGCAGCTATGACCGAGTACAGAACCTTAAAAGAACCGCAGATCCGCCGGGAACTGTTTTCCCATTTTATCCGCCGCCAGGAAGTCACCGGATGCTGGCGGAAAAAGGATGGCGTCTGGCAGATCCAGGACGACCCGTTTATCGACGACTGGAGCGAGGCGGACTACGAGGAATTGATCCGGTGCCTGAAGCACACCTGCCGCGCCGGCGGCCTGGTCCGCGGCGCCTGGATCCGGGGACAGCTGAAAGGCTTCGTCTCCGTAGAAGCCGAACCTTTGGGTTCCCGCGGACAGTATCTGGATCTTTCTTCCCTCCACGTTTCCCTGGACGCAAGGCGTCTGGGCATCGGCAGAGCCCTGTTTGCGGCCGCCGCCCAGTGGGCTTTCGAAAAGGGGGCCGAAAAGCTGTACATCTCCGCCCATTCCGCCGTGGAAAGCCAGGCCTTTTACCGGTCCATGGGCTGTGTGGAAGCGGAAGAATACAATCCGGAGCACGTGCAAAAAGAGCCCTTTGACTGCCAGATGGAATGCGCCCTCCCGCTGGTTTCCATCCATTAAAAAAGCGTTAAAAAACCGCTTCTTCTCTTCCCTTTTGCCGGAAAACGGCTAAAATTAGAACCGGAAGAAAAAGGAGGGTATACATATGGAGGCACTTTCAACGGTATTACTGATTATTTACGCCGTAATCGGCGGCGCTTCTACTTTATATCTGCTGTTCGGCATGCCGGTGATTATCATCTGGAAGATTCTCCGGGCAGCCAAGTACCACATCCGTCTTACGGACTGACCGCAGAAAACCACACGACAGCAAAAAGGACGCCGCTTCATGAATGAATCCCCATTCATGAAGCGGCGTCCTTTTATAAATCCGGCATTCCTTATGCCAGTTTGCTCTTTGCCAGTTCTGCCAGAGACGCAAAACCTTCCGCGTCGTTGATGGCCATATCGGACAGAACCTTGCGGTTCATCTCCACGCCGGCCAGCTTCAGGCCGTACATAAACTTGCTGTAGGAAAGGCCGTTGATGCGGGCAGCCGCGTTGATACGGGCAATCCACAGCTGTCTGAACTGTCTCTTTCTCTCTTTTCTGCCTGCGTAGGAATTGGCCAGCGCTCTCATAACCGACTGCTTCGCGATGCGGTACTGTTTGGAACGGGCGCCTCTGTATCCTTTCGCCAGCTTTAATACTCTATTGTGTTTCTTTCTGGCGTTCATGCCGCCTTTGATTCTTGCCATTGCTTCTTCCTCCTTCTGAACTATGAAATCTTATAAGTACGGTAAAATCTTCTTCATTACCTTTGCGTTGGTAGCGTCGGTAACGATATCTTTTCTAAGATTTCTTTTTCTCTTGGTGGATTTCTTAGTTAAGATGTGAGATTTGTAAGCTTTATTCCTGACTAACTTTCCGGTTCCGGTTTTTTTGAAACGCTTCGCAGCAGCTCTGCTTGTCTTCATTTTAGGCATTGCTATTTCCTCCTTGAAAAATTGTCTATTTTAACGTTTTGCAGTTAAAAACATTACCATGCTTCTTCCTTCGACTTTCGCCGGCTTGTCAATGACCGCGATATCGGACAGCGCCTCCGCGAAATCATCCAGAATATACTTGGACTTGGCCATATGGGCCATCTCACGGCCGCGGAAACGAAGGGTCACCTTCACCTTGTCGCCCTTTTCCAGGAACTTGCGGGCCGCGTTGGTCTTGGTATTCAGGTCGTTGGTGTCAATATTGGGAGACAGCCGAACTTCCTTGATCTCGATGATACGCTGTTTCTTCTTGGCTTCCTTTTCTTTTCTGGCCTGCTCGTACCGGTACTTGCCATAATCGATGATCTTGCATACCGGCGGTTTGGCCGTCGGCGCAATCTTTACCAGGTCCAGCTCCGCTTCTCTCGCCAGCTGAAGCGCTTCGCGGGAAGACATAATGCCCAGCTGGGCTCCATCCTCTCCAATCACCCGAACTTCTCTGTCTCTGATCTGTTCGTTAATCATTAACTCGCTAATTGTCGTACACCTCCATTGCCTGATGATCTTGCATCCCCTGAGAAATAAAAAGTGTGCGCCTTGGTGCACACTCGCGCCGAGCGCAGTTGCCGTCAGGCAACATTGCCTCATGCGCGAGTGCGCATCCTCAGCGGAGTGCCTTTTTTATACGATAGGAAATGAAATTTCCTATCGTATAAAAAAGGCGGATACGGATCCGCCTCATACGATACACAGAGCACCGCGCAGACCATGCGTCTGCTTCTCTGTCTTCCCATATGAACCCGGGTCACTTGCTCGTGCCGAGGTGAGGCGAATACCTGCTTTCCTGCTGGTTATTTCCATAACCTATAACAATATACTATCCCTTCCGGAATTTGTCAAGCAATTTTTTCTGCTGCCGCAAACCACCGCAAAAACAGACGGCGAAAAATTCCGCCGCCTGTTTTTTGTTTCTGCCCTGTCCTATCCGCGCATCCGGAATGTGGCGCACTCCGTATGGCTGGCGTCGCTGGCGCCGTCGCCGGTGATGCCGATCTTGCCCGCCGAACAGCGGCGCTTTTCATTGTACACGCAGTTTACCGCCTCGCAGTCGATCTCCAGACGGCTCTCCGGCGTCTGAAACAGATTCTGGAACGCTCCTTCCTTTTTCTGGTCGAAGCTTCCGCAGCAGGTTTCATACGCCTCCTTCGCGTCGCATCCATCTACCACAATGGCGTGCTTGCAGCAGCAGTTGTCCGTGTTGTGAAGACAGTTTGTTACGCTGCATTCCAGTTTTGTCATGCCCTCTACCTCCTGCAAATATGATGACTCTGTAGTCTCCGCTACGGAGGTTAGCATGTCCCGAAAAGCCGGCATTTATGCAGCCGCCGCCTTTACTGGAAATATTTTACGCCGGATTCAAACAGCTTCATATCCTGCTCGCCCACAATGTTTTTGGCCACCGCTTCTCCGCGGCGCTCCGCATGGGCCATTTTTCCGAAAATACGTCCATCGGGGCTGGTGATTCCTTCGATGGCCATATAGGAGCCGTTGGGGTTCCAGGCTTCATCCATGGTGGGCACGCCGTCGGCGTCCACATACTGCGTCGCCACCTGCCCGTTGGCAAACAGGCGGGACAGCCAGGCGCCGTCCGCCACAAACCGGCCTTCACCGTGGGACGCCGGGCTGCAGTATACGCCGCCCAGCTGGGCCCCCATAAGCCAGGGCGACTTGTTGCTGACTACTTTGGTGTATACCATCTTGGACACATGGCGTCCGATGGTGTTCATGGCCAGCGTCGGAGAATCCGCCTTCTGTTTTTCAATGGTTCCTCCCGGCACCAGCCCCAGCTTAATCAGCGCCTGAAAGCCGTTGCAGATGCCCAGCATCAGGCCATCCCGATCCTTTAACAGCTTCTCGATCTCTTCCTGGATCGCCGCGTTCCGAAATACCGCGGCGAAGAATTTGGCGGAACCCTCCGGTTCGTCGCCGGCGGAAAAGCCGCCGGGGAACATGACGATCTGCGCTTTGGCAATTTCCTGGCAGAACATCTGCACCGATTCCCGGATGTCCGACGCGGAAAGGTTCTTGAACACCCGCGCCGACACCTGGGCGCCGGCCCGTTCAAAGGCTCTGGCGCTGTCGTATTCGCAGTTGGTGCCCGGGAACACAGGGATAAACACTCTGGGTTTCGCGGTCCTGCGGCGGCAGACATACACCTCTTTTGCTTCGTACAGCTGGTCTGCCGGCCGCGTCTGCTCCACGCCGGAAACCGTGGGGAACACGTCTTCCAGCGTGCCGGTCCAAGCCTTCAGCGCCTCGTCCATGGAAATGGACACATTGCCGTATTCCAGCGCGCCCCGGTCCGTCACTTCGCCGATTACCGTATAAGAAATGGCCAGCTCGCCTACTTTGCCGTCCGCCACTTCGCAGAGGATGTCGCCCCATCCGGGAGCGAAGAAATCTCTGGGGTCCACATTGTGCTCGATCTTTACGCCCAGCTTGTTGCCGAAGGCCATCTTGCTGACGACTTCCGCCAGCCCATGGCGCTCCACCGCGTAGGCCGACAGCACCCGTCCGGCCCGGATGTCCTCCCGGAGTTTCCCGTAGAGTTCCAGCACCTTCTGATAATCCGGCAGGTCGTAGGCGTCTCTCGGCACCCGCAGCACCACCAGGCGGCTGCCGGGTCTTTTCAGCTCCGGCGTCAGGATATCGTTGTAGTCCGCCACGTCTACGGCAAAGGACACCAGCGTCGGCGGAACGTCGATTTCATTGAAGGTGCCGGACATGCTGTCCTTGCCGCCGATGGACGGCAGGCCCAGGCCCAGCTGCGCGCTGTAAGCGCCTAAAAGCGCTGCGAACGGCTGGCTCCAGCGGGCGGGATCTTCCGACATCCGGCGGAAGTATTCCTGGAAGGTAAACCGGATCTTTGTGCAGTCTCCGCCGGCCGCCGCGATCTTGGCCACGGAAGACAGCACCGCGTAAACCGCGCCGTGATAGGGGCTCCAGCTGGACAGATAGGGGTCAAATCCATAACTCATCATCGTAGCCGTGCGGGTGCTGCCGGACAGCACCGGAAGCTTGGCCGCCATAACCTGGGTCTCCGTCAGCTGGTAGCGGCCGCCGTAGGGCATAAACACGCTGCCAGCGCCGATGGAGCCGTCAAACATTTCCACCAGACCCTTCTGGGAGCATACGTTCAGATCCGCCAGAGTCTCCAGCCACTTTTTCCGGATGTCCGGAATATCCGCGCGCTCCGCGAAGGGGCTGTTCTCTTTCTGCGGAATCTCCAGCGCCACGGAAGCCTCCTGATGGGCGCCGTTGGTATCCAGAAATGCCCGGCTGATGTCCACGATGGTCTTTCCCCGCCAGCGCATCACCAGTCTGGGTTCTTCCGTCACCACCGCCACCGGCACCGCTTCCAGGTTCTCTTCGGAAGCATATGCCAGAAACGCGCCGGCGTCTTTGGCGTCCACTACCACCGCCATACGTTCCTGAGATTCGGAAATGGCGATTTCCGTGCCGTCCAGTCCGGCGTACTTTTTGGGCACCTTGTCCAGGTCAATGGAAAGGCCCGCCGCCAGTTCTCCGATGGCCACCGACACGCCGCCGGCGCCAAAATCGTTGCACTTGCGGATCAGCCGGCTCACCTCCGGCCGCCGGAACAGGCGCTGGATCTTGCGTTCGGTGGGCGCGTTTCCCTTCTGCACCTCCGCTCCGCAGGTCTCGATGGAACTTTCCGTATGCACCTTGGAGGAACCGGTGGCGCCTCCGCAGCCATCCCGTCCGGTTCTGCCTCCCAGAAGCACAATCACATTGCCCGGCTCCGACGTCTCCCGGATCACGTTTTTCCGGGGCGCCGCGCCCATAACCGCGCCGATTTCCATGCGCTTGGCCACGTAGTCCGGGTGGTAGATCTCTTTGACATAGCCAGTGGCCAGGCCGATCTGGTTGCCGTAGGAGCTGTAGCCTCTGGCCGCCTCCGTCACGATCTTGCGCTGAGGCAGCTTGCCGTGAAGGGTTTCTTTCAGCGGCTTTGTGGGGTCCGCCGCACCGGTCACCCGCATGGCCTGATATACATAGGTTCTGCCCGACAGCGGATCTCTTATGGCGCCGCCCAGACAGGTGGCCGCGCCGCCGAAGGGTTCGATCTCGGTGGGATGGTTGTGGGTTTCGTTTTTAAAGTTCACCAGCCATTCTTCCGTGACGCCGTCGATTTCCACCGGCACCACGATGCTGCAGGCGTTGATTTCTTCCGATTCTTCCAGGTCCTCCAGCCGGCCTTCTTTTCTCAGCTTCTTCATGGCCATCAGCGCCAGGTCCATCAGGCAGACATACTTGTCCTTCCGGCCGCCGTACACCTGGGCCCGGTCCGCCAGATACTGCCGGTAGCTCCCCTCTATGGGCGCGCGGTAATATCCGTCTCCGAAGGCCACGTCCTTCAGCTCCGTCTGGAAAGTGGTGTGGCGGCAGTGGTCTGACCAGTAAGTATCCAGCACCCGGATCTCCGTCATGGACGGATCCCGTTTTTCCTCTCCGGCAAAGTACTGCTGGATAAACAGGAAGTCCTGGAAGGTCATGGCCAGGTTCAGGGAATCGTACAGCGCTTTCAGCTGCTCTTCTCCCGCGGTGCAGAAGCCGTCAAAAATCTTTACGTCCGCCGGCGTGTCAAACACCGACACCAGGGTGGCGGGCTTTTCCTCGTCGGTTTTGCGGGAGTCCACGGGATTGATGCAGAACGACTCAATGGCCGCCGCCTGGTCCTGGGTCAGCGTACCGGAAATCACATAGGTGACCGCAGAGCGGATCTCCGGCTCCTCTTCTTCCCGCAAAAGCTGCACGCACTGTTTGGCGGAATCCGCCCGCTGGTCAAACTGTCCCGGCAGGTATTCTACGGAAAATACCAGGTCTCCTTCCTTTTTGGGGAACGTCTCCTCATAGCAGATGTCCACCGGCGGCTCTGAAAAAATTGTATCCAGGGCTTCCCGGTACACCGCTTCCGACAGATTTTCAATATCATAACGAATCAGCACCCGTACGGCATCCACCGTGCCGATTCCCAGGTAGCTGCCGATTTCATCCAGCAGTTCATGGGCCTTCACCGCGAATTCCGGCTTTTTCTCCACATAGATTCTCTTTACGCTCATGCTTTCCTCCTTGCACATGAAAGTCAGGTATTGGGGCATCGTGTTCTTTCTGTGATGGTATCATGAATTGCTTAATAAGAAAAGTTAATATATCTTATGACATTTATTAGGCGTACTAAATTATTAGTTCCGCAGATGGGCCGTGTCGTTGGCCTGCAGCAGAATAAAATCTCCGGTGATCCGCTGGTATTCGATGGTAGTGATGCTGGAATTTTCCACAATAAATTCCCGCTCCAGCGGATGGTCCCGCATCAGGTACTCCACCAGATACGCCAGCGCGGCGCCGTGAGACACCACCGCCGCGTCGCCGTCCATGCGTTCCATCAGCGTCCGGACCGCCCGGCCCATCCGGCGCCGCACCTCATCCTGCAGTTCACCGCCGGGCGGCGCCGCCTCCACCGGGTTTAGCAGCCACCGCTTATAAATCTCCGGGTCCTGCTGCCGCGCCTGTTCCCAGGTCAGCCCCTCCCAGCGGCCAAAGTCCACCTCCTGCAGATCTTCCACGATCTCCACCGGCGCCTTCCGGCTCTCTCCGATGATCTGCGCCGTCTGCAGCGCCCGCTTTAACGGGCTGGAAAAAATCCGGGTCACCGGCCGGTGTTCCATGCCCTTGGCCAGCATCGCCGCCTGCTCCAGTCCGGTTTTGTTTAAAGGGATATCGGTACGTCCCTGTATTTTCCCTTCCAGATTCCAGTCGGTCTGTCCGTGGCGAATCAGATACAGCTTCATCCCGTCACTCCTTTTCTTCCCGGCCCGCGAATCCGCCGTACTGTCCCGATATGCTCAGGGCGTCCATGGTCATCTTCATGATCTCCCGGATCTCCTCCGGCGTCATCTTCATCCGCTCCGCCAGTTCTTCCACCGTAGCTTCCCGGCCCAGTTCCCGGGCCATGTCCTGGGAAAGATCCTGCAGCACGTTGACTCTGGCGGCCATTTCCTCGCCGACGCGGTCTTCCGCCTCCTGGCAGCGCACCGCCTCTTCCAGCGCGGACCGGACCGTCTTTTCCAAAAACGCCTCAAAAACTTCCCCGCCGCAGGTTTCCGCCGCCGAAAGCAGCGCCAGGTTGGCCTCCTGCACCAGATCCTCCGCCGGAATGCCCCGGCCGATATATTCCCGGGTCAGCGCCATGGCCCGGTGCAGATTTCCCTCTATCAGACGGTTTTTGGCCTCTGCCGATCCTGCTGCCATCTCCTCCAGCAGCCGGCGGTTCTCTTCGGCGCCGCAGGCCGGAATCTCCGCCATTTCATCCAGATACATCTGGAACACATCTCTGTCTTCCTGCATATGGTTTTCCTCTCTGTCCACTTTATTGATGCAGACGCCGGATCACGGCGCCGATTCGGTCTCCTTCTTCTGCCAGCGGCCTGCCCCAGACGAAAAACATCACACCGTCGGTGGGCGACTGGATCCGGCTTATGGTCTCGCCCTCCAGCGGGTCCAGAATCTCCGCCAGCGTATCGCCCCGCCGGACTTCCTGTCCGGGCCGTACCAGCGGCCGGAAAATGCCGGAAGCGTCTGTCCGGACGACGGTTAAGTCCGTCTCCCGGACCATGCTGGCAATGTAGCCGCTGTGGCTGGCATACCGCAAGATGCCCATGCGGGTCAGAAACCGCAGCACCGCCGACACCGCCTGCCGGGCCGGCTCCTCTTCGATCTGCAGCCGTCCCCCGGCGCAGAGCCAGAACATCCGGTCCTTCCCGTCTCTGCCTGCCGTCCTGGGTTCTTCGCCGGCGGTTCCCGTCAGCAGCACATAGGGCATGCCGAACAGGTTGGCCAGACTGCCGCTTGCCTCTCCGTTCTCCCGGACCCGCACATGGGGCACAAAATCCCCGTTCCGGCTGAACCCGGAAAATCCCACGGCGCAGGGATAGGCTTCCAGCCGCTCTCGTCCGGCGCCGTTTGCCGCCCCGGAGGCGTCGGGAATCACCAGCACCTGATGGTTGGACACCATGGCGCCCCTGGCTTCCAGTTCTTTTAATTTCTTTACCAGCCGGGCGGCGATAAAAAGCGCCTGCGCTTCACTGCCGGATGCCGCCCCCAGGACGCAGACCGACGGCTCGCCCTTTCCAAACACGTATCCGACGGTCTTCCGGCCGGTTTCCCCGTCTTCCCAGATTACTTCCCGCTTCACGGCTCTGCCTCCTGTATTTCTCCCAGCAGGCCGGACAGCGCCTCCCAGGCCTCCTGCCTGTGCCGCTGCCATCCATGCTCCTGGGACGCCGCTGTTTCCAGAACCGCCGCCCGCTCCCGGTCATAAGGCAGGCCGCACCTGCCAAGGCGGTTCAGAAAACGGCTGTATTCCTTTTCCAGGGCCTGCTCCGGCGCGTCCATACGCAGATACAGCCCCAGCCGTTCCATATATTTGCCGCATTTCATAAGATTGCGGCCGGTTTCCTTGTCCACCCGGTCGTCCACGCAGCCCCAGAACGCGTACAGGTAATCGATCACCTGCTGCAGGTCTGCTCCCGTCTCGCCTCTGGACGCCGCATCCAGGCAGTCCAGCGCCATCTGCAGATAGGCCGCCGCGTAATTTCCCATCTCACTGCCGGCCTGAAGGGCGCAGCGATGGGCCCGCCGCAGATTGCCGTACACCGACACCCGGTCGTCCGGATCCAGGGCGAACCGGCGCAGAAATTCCTCCGGACTTCCATAGATATCCTGGATCCCCGCCTTTTCACAGAAGACGCGGTACGCGCCGGGGTTCCCCGCTTTCATCTGATCGGATACCTCAAAATACGCCAGAAGCATGGTAAAAGCCCGTTCCGTATACCGTCCTGCCCAAAACAGTCGTTTCGTATGTTCCGGTGAAATGCCGTTCATCCCATCCCCTCCTCTTTCCGTTGATTGTATCACAGAAAACAGGGAATGGCAATTCTTGCCAACCCCTTCCTTTTGTGTTATGATCAATTCAGTTATAAGGAGGACTGATTATGGATATTAACTATGAGTTATATAAAGTATTCTATCACGTGGCCGTCACTCTGAGTTTTTCCGACGCTTCCCGCCAGCTGTACATCTCCCAGTCCGCGGTAAGCCAGTCCATCAAGGTCCTGGAAAAAAAGCTGAACCAGCAGCTGTTTATCCGCAGCACCAAACGGGTCCAGCTGACGCCGGAGGGCGAGATCCTGTTCAAGCACATCGAGCCGGCCATGAACCTGATCCGGCAGGGCGAAAACCAGTTGCTGGAAGCCCGCAGCCTGGGCGGCGGACAGCTGCGCATCGGAGCCAGCGACACCATCTGCCGCTACTACCTGGTGCCCTATCTGAACCAGTTCCACAAAGAGTATCCCCACGTGCACATCAAAGTAACCAATCAGACCTCCATCGAAT
The DNA here is from genome assembly GCA_944380605.1 of uncultured Lachnospiraceae bacterium. GTDB lineage: Bacteria > Bacillota > Clostridia > Lachnospirales > Lachnospiraceae > UBA3402. Next base: position 51,220 of record CALWIA010000026.1, read on the forward strand.
GCGCCCGGCTGCTGGAACACGGACAAGTGGATTTCGTGGTGGTCAATTACCCCAACTCCGCCCTGTCCGGCTCCCACATCCCCAGGGTCATCAACGAGTTTCACGACGTATTTGTGGCCAGCCGGCGCTACTTTCCCCTGGAAGACCAGGTGATGAGCCTGCCCCAGCTGCAGCAGTATCCGATCCTGATGCTGGAGCGCAAAAGCACCACCAGCGAGTTTCTCCACGCCATGTTCCAGCGTTCCCAGCTGGATCTGGTGCCGGAAATCGAACTCAGCAGCAACGATCTGCTGATCGACCTGGCCCGCATCGGCTTAGGCATCGCCTTTGTGCCGGATTTCTGCATTCCCGCCGACGACAAGGACCTGTTTGTGGTCCGGCTGGAACAGCAGCTGCCTGCCCGGCAGATGGTGGTGGCCTACGACGAAAAGATGCCGGTCTCCCAGACCGCCCGCCAGTTTATGGACATGCTGAGCCCCCGGTCATAGCCCCTCCCCGTCCCAGAACCGCCGCAGCGTCTCCTGGACGCTGTCCCGGTTCACCGCCGTATACGGCAGCCACTCCCTGGGAAACAGGGCCTGGTAGTCCCGCCGCAGGAACCGGTCGTCCAGCAGCAGGATCACGCCCCGGTCGTCCATGGTGCGGATCACCCGGCCCGCGGCCTGCATCACCTTGTTCATCCCCGGGTATTGATAGGCGTAGTCAAACCCCTGCCCCTTGGTCTCCTCAAAATATTCTTTCAGAAGTTCCTGCTCTGTGCAGACCATGGGAAGTCCGGTCCCCACCACCGCCGCTCCGATGAGCCGGTCCCGGGTCAGGTCGATTCCCTCGGAGAACAGACCGCCCAGAACGCAGAACGCCACAAACGAGCGGTCCCGTTCTTCTTCAAACGCCTGTAAAAACGCCTCTCTCTGCGCCTCGGTCATGCGGCTTTCCTGGGCCGCCCAGCAGGGAAAATCCGGCTCCTGCGCTTCCCGTTCTCTCCAGATCTCCATCACTTCCCGCAGATAGGAATACGAAGGCAAAAACACCATGTAATTGCCCTTCCGGCTTTTGGCCATCTGCTCCGCGTAAAACACCACTTTTTCATATTCCCGGCGGCCCCGCCGGGTATACCGGCTGCTGACGTCTCCCGCCACGGCGATCAGCCGGTTCTCCCGCGGAAACGGCGACTGGGCGTACACCGCGTATTCTTCCGGGTTGCCGGTCAGCAGCTGCTTGTAATACTGCACCGGCAGCAGCGTGGCGGAAAAGAATACGGCGCTTTTCCCCTTCTCCAGACACTTCTTCAGATTTTCCGCCGGGTTCATGCAGAACAGCCGCACCATGAAACGCCCGTCCTCCAGCAGTTCCGAATACATCCGGTAGGCGCTGTCCGCGGCTTCGTAAATCATCAGGAAACTGCGCAGCTGGAAATAGAACTCCAGCACCAGGTCCCGGTCTTCAAACTGAGGGCTGTCTTCCAGAAATTTTTCCAGTTCCCCATACAGAGACTGCAGGCCCGCCGCCAGCCCGTTGAGGTTGTCGTACACCTGGCAGCCGTCGGATTCCCGCTTCATCTCCAGAAGCATCCGGTTTGTCCGGTCCAGCTGCCGGGTCAGCCGGGCGCTTTTCCCCTTTACCGCCCGTTTGGCCGCCAGCACGTCTTCCTTGATCAGACAGGCGCTGTAAATCTCCCGGCCTCTGGCCACCAGGTTGTGGGCCTCGTCCACCAGAAACAGGTAGTCGCCGGATACCCCTTCCGAAAAATATCGCTTCAGCCGCACGTTGGGGTCGAAGACGTAATTGTAGTCGCAGATCACCGCGTCCACCCAGCTGCTGATGTCCAGGCAGAATTCAAACGGGCAGACCCGGGCTTTTTCGGCGTACTCCAGCACCCGCTCTCTGGTGATCCGGAATTCCCGATGGAGGATCTCGTAAACCGCGTCGTTGACCCGGTCAAAATGGCCTTTGGCATAGGGGCAGTCCTCCGGATTGCAGGACGGCTTTTCCAGAAAACACAGCTTTTCCTTGGCCGTCAGGGTCACCGAATTCAGGTACATGCCCCGGCTCTCCAAAAGCGCGAAGGTCTCTTCCGCCACGCTTCGGGTAATGGTCTTGGCCGTCAGGTAAAACAGCTTGTCCGCCTTGCCCTCTCCCATGGCCTTCAGCCCCGGATACACCGCGGAAAGGGTTTTGCCGATGCCGGTGGGAGCCTGCACAAACAGATTTCTGCCTCTGGCTATGGCCCGGTACACCGACACGGCCAGTTCCTTCTGTCCCGGCCGGTAAGGATAGGGAAATGCCAGGTCTTTTAACGACGCGTCCCGGCGGATCCGGTGATCCCACAGGTAATCCGCCCATTTGACGTATTCGTGGATCAGCCCCTGAAACCAGACTTCCAGTTCTTCGGCGCTGTACTCCCGTTCAAAGCGGCGGATTTCTTCCGTCTCCAGCTGGCAGTAAGTCACCTGCACCGAAATGGCGTCCAGCTTCTGCTGCGACAGATACATATATCCATAGCACATGGCCTGGGCCAGGTGCACCGGGACCGGCTCCTCCAGCCGGTCCAGATCCATGTACACGCCTTTGATTTCATCGATCCGCGCCCCGCCGTCCCGCTCTTCGATGCCGTCGGCCCGGCCCTCCAGCACGATCTGGTAGCTGCCTTCATCCACCGAACAGGACAGCGGCACCTCCGCCCGGTATCCGGCGCCCATGCGCTTTTGGATTTTCCTGTGGATGCGGCTTCCCGCCTGCATGGCGTCTTTTTCCGCACCGGACATCCGCCGGTTGTCCAGGTCTCCGCTGCGCATCACAAATTCCACCAGATTTCTCACGGAAATCCGGATTGACGTTCCCTCTTCCAGCGCATGTCCCTCCCTTCTGCTTTTGCGTCGCCGTTCTTTCCATATGAACTTTCTTCATTATAGCGGATTTTTCCTGCTTTGTCAGCCCGTCGGATGCCCGCGCAAAAAAGGTCAAAAAAAAACGATTTTTCCGGATGCCCGGCCTTTCGGCCTCCGTCCGTAAAATCGTCTCTTTTTGCATATATATCGGAATCGGTCTCTCTGGATTACGCCACCCGGCGGTCTGCGGATTTCTCTTTCAGAAATGCCTCGAACGCTTCGTTCTCTCCAGAATATTCCACGGTCAGAACCCTGCGCAGATCCAGGCTCAGCACGCCCAGAATGGATTTCGCGTCAATTACCACACGGTTATAGAAAATATCGATGTCGAAATCACACTGGGAAGCCGCCGCCACAAATGCCTTTGCTTCTTCAATGGTAGGCAGTATGATTCGTTTCTGTTTCATTTTCTTCACTCCTTTAATATGGTCCATACGATTTTTGATCCAGCTTTTTTATACCATATTGCGGAATGTATGTCAAATTCTGCCATACTCTATGTCTGTCCCGGCTTTTTTGTAGATTCTGCCTTGTTTTTATTTCCGTGTATTTTGGTTTTTTATGCAAAAAAATGAACGCCGGCAGCTCCCGCCGCCGGCGTTTTTTCGATTCTGCGGAATCCGCCGTCCCTTCCGGCGGCAGATTTCCATATTTTAGCAAAAAATCAGCCTCTGTTCCGTCACCAGCACGTCCATCCGGCAGTCGTGGGGCTCCCGGGGAATCGCTTCCCACAGCATCCGCTCCCGGCAGAGCATCACCCGCAGCCCGCCGCAGCGGGGCAGAAACCGGTCGTAATAGCCTCCGCCGTATCCCAGCCGCATCCCGTCGGTCCATCCGGACAGGCAGGGAATCACCGCCAGTTCTATGGACTCCGGCTCTATGGACGGAAGTTCCTCCCCCGGCTCCCAGATGCCGAAGCGTCCCGGCCGCAGCTGTTCCAGTCCTCCGATTTGCACCGCTTCCATAATGCCGGCTTCCCGGCACCGGGGCACCGATACGGTCTTCCCCTCTTTCAGCATCTGCGCAAGCAGTGCCCGGGTATCCGGCTCTTTTCCGGTGCTGACATAGCAGAACACGCATCCCGCCTGCCGGAATGCCGGCAGTGCCTGCAGCCGGTTCCGGATTTCCGCGTCGGACCGGCGGCAGTACTCCTCGTCCAGGCCGTCTCTGCGGCTTTTCAGCTGCCGGCGCAGAAGGGCCTTTTCGCTATCCGATGCAGTCATTCATAAATCCTTCGATGTTGTTGGGCGCGGCACCGGTCAGGGTCACGCCGTAGTAGCTGCCGTTTTCATATTTCAGCAGCACATCCAGATAGACATTTACGGAAAGCTGCATCACGTTTCCGTACTCCAGCCGCGTCCAGGTCCCCGTCGGGCAGGAGTATTCGCTGACGCCGGCCGGCTCTCCCAGCTGGGCCTTGACGATCTCCACCAGCACTGCCTGGTACAGCTGGTTCACTTCCGGCGAATGTATATCCAGTCCCATCGCCTGCCAGGTCTCTGCCGCCTCCTGATAGTCCGGATAGGAAGTGATATCCGTAAGGGTCACCACTGCCGACCGGGTTCCATCCGGCGTAATCATCTGGACCATATTGTCTCCGGTCAGGGTCACGGCATTGGCAAAATCACCGGTCTGCTTCACCTGCAGATTTCCCACCGTCCAGGACGGAATGCCGGCCTCGGCGGCCGGCTGTCCGGTCTGCATGGTCTGGACCTCTCCGTTTTCTGTCCACGCGCCGCCTTCGTTGACGGTATAGCCGTCCGGCGTGGTGGTGCCGGCCAGCATATATCCGCTGGCGTCAAAATAGTAGCACTCCGCGGTGCCGTCCTGGTTGCCGTCCAGCCATGCCCACTCGCCTGCCGGATAGGTGCCGTCTCCGTTGTCCCACCAGTATCCCACCGCGTCCTGTTCCCAGCCGGCAAAGGCCGTCATGGAAAACGCCATGGTCAGCGCCCCCGCCGCCAGTACCGTCTTCAGTCTCCATCGTTTCATAAATACCGCTTCCTTTCTTTTTTTACAGGCTGTCTTCCCCGTCCTCTTCCATGTCTCCCATAAACTCTCGGGAAGTCACCCGTTTGTTTTCCCGTTCCTTCTCAATCAGCCCGGACAGCGTTTCCTTTACCTGCTCGCTGTCTTTCAGATTGACCAGTTCAAAATCCCCCATAGACTTGTCGGCGCTGTATATGGCAATGCTGCCCATGCCGAAAATCCGCTGCCAGAAGCTTTTCTTCAAGCTGATATCCGTAATGCGGTACAGCCGCACCTCGTCCTCCCGGGTATTGAAAATCCCGCTTTTAATAAACAGCCGGTCCTGGGAAAATCCATAAACCGTAAAGGTCCAGGGCAGCCCCAGAAAATTGCGCTTTCTCGCCTTCCATACTGTGTTCTGCATCTTGCTTCGCCTCCCTGCTTTCGCTTTTTGTCTGCCTGTTTACCTATATCTTAGCATTTTCTTTTTCAATTCTCAAGACTAGCCTTTCTTTCCGGCCCGGTTTCTGCTATACTGGTAGGGAACCCAAGGCCGGGCAGACCGGCCGGTTATCGCAAACATTCACATACCAATTACATGGAGGAACTCATATGACAGCTGTTACGGAACATATCCGCTATGTCGGAGTCAATGATCACCAGGTAGACTTATTCGAGGGCCAGTACCGGGTACCCGGAGGCATGTCCTACAATTCCTATGTCATCCTGGATGAAAAAATCGCCGTTATGGATACCGTTGACATTCACTTTACCCACGAGTGGCTGGACAACCTTACCGCCGCCTTCGGCGGCCGGAAGCCGGATTACCTGGTGATCCAGCATATGGAGCCCGACCACTCCGCCAACATCGCCGCCTTTTTAAAGACCTGGCCCGGCACCGTGGTAGTGGCCACCGACAAGGCCTTCGCCATGATGGACAGCTTTTTCGGAAGCGACGCGCCGGCAGACCGGCTGCCGGTCAAGGAAGGCGATTCCCTGGCACTGGGCAGCCATACCCTGCACTTTGTCACCGCTCCCATGGTCCACTGGCCGGAAGTGATGCTGACCTATGAAAGCTCGCAGAAAGTGCTGTTCTCCGCCGACGCCTTCGGCAAATTCGGCGCCCTGGACCACGAAGAGCCCTGGGACGACGAAGCCCGCCGCTACTTCATCGGCATCGTAGGCAAATACGGCGCCCAGGTACAGGCGGTGCTGCGCAAGGCCGCCGGCCTGGACATCCAGACCATCTGCCCGCTGCATGGACCCATTCTTACGGAAAACCTGGGCCACTACTTGGGCAAATACAGCACCTGGTCTTCCTATACGCCGGAATCCGAAGGCATCGTCGTCGCCTACACCTCCGTCTACGGCCATACCAGAAAGGCGGCGGAACTGCTGGCAGAACAGCTGAAGGCCAAGGGATGCCCGGAAGTGGTCGTCTACGATCTGGCCCGCTGCGATATGGCCCAGGCCGTCGCCGACGCCTTCCGCTACAGCAAGCTGGTGCTGGCTACCACCACCTACAACGCGGACCTGTTCCCCTTTATGAAGCAGTTCATCGACCATCTGACGGAACGGAATTTCCAGAACCGCACCATCGGCCTGATGGAAAACGGATCCTGGGCGCCGCTGGCCGCCAAGATCATGAAGGAAAAGCTGTCCGGCTGCAAAAATATCACCTGGCTGAACACCACCGTCCGCATCAAGTCCGCCCTGCAGGCGGCAAACCGGGAAGAAATCGAGGCCATGGCCGGCGAGCTCTGCCGGGAGTACATCGCCCAGTCGCCGGAAGCCGCCAATAAAAACGACCTGTCCGCCCTGTTCCGCATCGGATACGGCCTGTATGTGGTTACTTCCAACGACGGCAAAAAGGACAACGGCCTCATTGTCAACACCGTTTCCCAGGTGTCCGACAGCCCCAACCGGGTGGCCGTCACCATCAACAAAGCCAATTACTCCCACCACGTCATCCGGCAGACCGGCATCATGAACGTCAACTGCCTGTCGGTGGACGCGCCGTTTTCCGTATTTGAGACTTTCGGCTTCCAGAGCGGAAGAAACGCCGACAAGTTCCCCGACGGCACCCCCATCCGGTCGGACAACGGACTGGTGATCCTTCCCCAGTACATCAACGCCGCCCTCTCCCTGAAGGTGGAACAGTATGTGGACCTGGGGTCTCACGGCATGTTTATCTGCTCCGTCACCGAAGCCCGGGTCATGAGCGACAAGGAAACCATGACCTACACCTACTACCAGGAAAACGTCAAGCCGAAGCCTGAGACCGAGGGCAAGAAAGGCTTTGTCTGCAAGGTTTGCGGCTACATCTACGAAGGCGACCAGCTGCCGGACGACTTTATCTGTCCTCTGTGCAAACACGGCGCCGCGGATTTTGAACCCATCGCGTAAGCAGCCGCGGACGGCTGAGATTCCCATCCGGGAGTTTCAGCCGTTTTTTTATTTGGCAAAAATCCCTATGCAGTCCGCATATTGTATGGAATGCCGCCCCGGGGTACAATGGAACAAACGCATCTCAGATAAAGGAGTCCGATTGACATGACAGACCCGTCGAAAGAAATCCTCTGCTACAACTGTTTTCAAAAGAAAGCGGCCGCCGAGGGGCCCTGCCCTTACTGCGGCTTTGACCTGGCGGAAAACGAAGCCAAATACCCCGTCGCCCTGCGGGCCGGAACCGTGCTGAACCGGCGGTACGTGGTGGGCCGGGTGC
>CALWIA010000027.1 GCA_944380605.1 uncultured Lachnospiraceae bacterium
CTGAATTTAACGGAAGATGAAAGAAAAATATATAAGATTTTAGGCAAGACAATGTTGAAATCCATCAGCGAAATTGCTCCTTACGTCCCGTTTGGTAAATCAAAGACAACACAGTTGCTGAAAAAAATGAGTAAAAAAGGTATTGTAAAAATTGAAGGTAGGGGAAGGGGTACTAAGTATGTGATAAAATGATTAATTTTCGAGAAGAAGAAACTAAAGAAATAGAAAAGGGGTTCTACCTATGGTATAATATCGAAAGATATTATACCAGCGCCGGTTCGGGCCGAGCAAAGCGAGGCAAACTCCGAACCGAACCGTGCGCATCCCCTGGAGGGTTCATGTCTGCGCAGCAGACATGGTATAATAAGAGCGCTTGGCGAGGTTTTTTCGAGCCTAGTGCGAATCATACCTGGCTGCTTAGCAAATCGGAGCCGAAGGCGAACGATGCGCTTAGCAGACATGGTATAATTTGTATATCCCGGCGGAACTCTTTACTCCGCACGTTTGCAGACATACCTTTTGTTCTAATATGGCAAAAAGCGGCATGAACCTGAAACCTTCCCAATACCATCTAAACGCCGAGTAGTAAAATGGGAAAACAGCCCTTAATTTACTACTTTTTTTACTACTTTTGAGGGAAAAGATGTGCGAATTTATGCTACGATATGTCACAGACAAGAGGAAATGAAGAAGCAAGGAAAGTACCGATAAATCAAGGAAATACAGTGTTTTCAAGGAGTTTTAAATAGATGATTAGAATATTATTCGTTTGCCACGGCAATATCTGCCGTTCCCCCATGGCGGAGTTTGTTTTTAAAGACATGGTTCAGGCGCCGGAGAAATATGGCCTGCCTGCCGCCGCTTTGGACCGGTTTTACGCGGCTTCCGCCGCTACCAGCACAGAAGAAATCGGCAATCCGGTGCACCCGGGCACGAGAAATCTGCTGAAGCGGCACGGAATCTCCACCGCGGGAAAATACGCCCGCCAGATGACAAAAAAAGATTACAAAGAATACGATTATCTCATCGGTATGGATCAGTGGAATATCCGGAACATGCTGCGGATCTGCGGGGAGGATCCGCAGCACAAAATCTGCCGGCTGCTGGATTTTACGGACCATCCGCGGGACATTGCGGACCCGTGGTATACCGGCGATTTTGAGACGACGTATCAGGATGTGCTGGAAGGCTGCCGGGCTCTCGTCCGGAAGCTGGAAGCGGGGCGGTAAAGGGAAACCGCCGGGAAGGAGGATTTCTATGGACAGCAAAAATACAAAGACAGGCATGGAAAGCGCGCAGCAGCCCTGGGACCGGCCGCTGACCTACGTGGTGGTGGGTTCCGGCTTTCGCTCTCTCTATTTTGCCCGGATCGCCGCCCGGTATCCGAAACTGTTTCATATGCCGTACCTGCTGTGCCGGACGCAGGAGAAAGCGGACCGCATTGCCGGAGAGCATGGCATTCCCACAACAATTTCCCTGGAAGCGTGCCTGCAGGCAAAACCGGATTTTGTGGTGATTGCGGTAAACCGGCAGTCCACCTATCCGGTGGCCAGAGAGTGGCTGGAGCGGGGGTTCCCGGTGATGCTGGAGACGCCGGCAGGGGCTTCGGAGGAAGAGCTGTGCGCGCTGTGGGAACTGAGCCGGCACGGCGCCAAAATCCAGGTGGCGGAGCAGTACCATCGCTATCCGGTTATGGCGGCGGGGCTGAGGGCCATTCAGCAGGGCAAGCTGGACGATCCGTACGCGGTGTATCTGTCTCTGGCCCACGACTACCACGGCGCCAGCCTGATCCGGCGGATGCTGAAGATCGGCCTGGAGCCGGTGCGGATCCGGGGAGACCGCTGCACCACCACCGTGGTGCGCACCGATTCCCGCTACGGCCCCATCACCGACGGAAGCACGGCGGATCAGATCCGTACCCGCATGGAGATGGAATTCCAGTCCGGAAAGCGGGCATCCTATGATTTTACCGATATCCAGTACCGCACCTTTATCCGCAGCCGCCATGTCAACGTACAGGGGAAAACGGGCGAGTGGAACGACTGCTTCCTCCGGTATGTGACGGAAGAAGACTGGCTGCCGAAGCAGGAAATGCTGCTGCCGTATCTGGATCCCAGGTACCAGGCGCTGGCCACCAAGGAAGTAATCGACAGCTGCACCGGCTGGACGCCGGCGCTGGTGCTGCCCCATGTCCAGGACGAGTACGCCTTGGCCACTATGCTGTACGATATGAAGCAGTATCTGGAAGGCGGAAAGGAAGTGTATCCCCTGGCAGAGGCGCTGGAAGACGCGTATATCTGGCTGCTGTTTGAGGAAGCGGCGGCCCATCCCGGCGAGGAAGTCCGTTCCCGGAAAATGCCGTGGCATGTCTGCCCATGACAGCGGGGGAAAGGCTGGACAGAACGATGCAAGTGAGGTGGTGATTCTGCTATGAAACGGAATGAAATGGTTTTATATTATACGCCGGCTCCTGCGCCGCATATTCCGCTGATGAAGAGCGTGCTGGTGCGCATGGGGGTGCGGATAAAAAATGTGGCTCCGGAACAGAGCCGCCAGACGGTAGGCTGGCTGGCCGGGCTGCCGGGTTTTGAAGAAATCCCGGAGACAGATTCAGAAAGCGGCGGTCAGCCGGCCATTCCGGAGGAACTTCTGATTATGAAAAATTTTTCCAGCCGGCGCATCGACGAACTGCTTATGAACCTGCGCCGGGCTGGAGTGCCCAGGATCGCGCTGAAGGCCATTGTTACGGAAAGCAACAGCGGCTGGACCCTGTATGAACTGTATACGGAATTGAAAAAAGAGCACGAAGCGATGACGGTGAAAACGGCGGCTTCCAGTTTACAGACCGATGCCGGCCCGCAGAAAGACAGGTAGCCGCCTATGGCCAATTTATTTCCGGAGATACCGGATCTGTTCTGGGGGCTGTTCCGGTCGAAGAACCGGCCGGTCTACATAGAGGCCCTTCTGCAGATCAATGAAGAATACCAATACAGCAATTATTTTCTCAGCCGGGAGATCTGTATTCAGACGCTGAGCGACCACTTCGCGAAAGAGAAGATCACGCTGGAACAGGATGAAACGGAGGACGACTTTGATCTTCTGGAACCGCTGTCCACCCGGATCCTCAACTGGCTGCTGCGAACCGGCTGGCTGAGAAAAGTGGACGATTACGATACCATGGGCGTCAATATCGTGATTCCCGATTACGCGGCGGTGTTTGTAGACGCCTTCGCCCATCTGGCCGGCGAGGACGAAGATGAGACACAGGTCTATATTCAGAATATATATGCCATTCTGTTTGCGTTCATGAAGGATCCCAGAGCCAACATCTCCCTCTTGAAAACGGCCCTTATCAATACCAGGCGGCTGAACAAGACGCTGCAGGATATGCTGCACAATATGGACAAGTTTTTTGCCGGACTGCTGGAGCAGAAGTTTTACGGGGATCTGCTGCGGGAGCACCTGGAGGGCTATGTAGAGGAAATCGTGCGGAAAAAGTATCATATTCTGAAAACTTCCGACAACTTTTATCTGTATAAAACGGACATCAAGCAGTGGCTGCGGCAGATGCGCCAGGACACCGCCTGGCTGCGGCAGGTGTGCCAGAAAAACAAGGCGCTACGGGGACTGGAGATCCGGGAGGAGGACCTGGTGGAACAGCTGGATCTAATCGACCGAGGGTTCGACGATATCGAGCATCGGATTATCAATATGGACAAAGAGCATACCAAATATATCCGCGCCACGGTGACGCGGCTGAACTACCTGCTGAACAAAGATGACAACGTCAGAGGCATGGTTATTCAGGTGTTAAACCATCTGGCGGAGGCGGGAGAAGAGCAGCGGGCGCAGGACATTGCCGGGACGGGCGCCGCTATGAATTTGTCTCAGCTGACGGTCATTTCGGATAAATCCCTGTATAAGCGCCGTCGTCCGAAACAGGACTTTACGGAAGCACTGCCGGAAGAGGAAGCAGCGCCGGAGCTGTCCCGGGAGGACATTCTGAAGCTGAACCGCGTCAGAAACCGGTACAGCCGCAGGCAGGTCGAGGATTTTGTGCGGAAGCACATGCAGGATGGCCGCATGGAGGTTACGGAGGAAACGGTGGAAAACGACGAGGACTTTGAAAAGCTGGTGCTGGCTTACGATTTTTCCACCCGGAAGGACAGTTTCTATCAGGTAAAAGATCCGGAGCCGGAGGAAATCGACAACGGCCGCTACCGCTATCCCCGCCTGACCTTTGAGAAGAAGACACAGAGGAAAAACACATGATCAATGATTTTGAAGCGCTTTCGCCGGAGGAGCAGCTGCGGGTCAAGGAATCGGTGCAGCTTTTGTACCGGCAGACGTTTTTGCTGGAACGCAAGTATGACCGGCGGACGAAACGGTATCAGCTGAACCGGGAGTATTACCAGTGCAGCAAGCATATGGAATGGATCCGGGCGTACTTTGCCGTTATGGATATCGAGGTTATGGAAAATAGCCAGATGGGCGTGATTTACCTGCGGGGCGAGCAGGTGGTGGGAGAGAAGCTGCCCCGGCTGGCTACGCTGTATATCCTGATTCTGAAGCTGATTTACGATGAGCAGATGTCCGGCGTTTCCACGTCGGTCAACGCCATGACCACCATAAAAGAGATTCATGAAAAGCTGGGCGCTTACCGCATTTTAAAAAAGCAGCCGTCGGCGTCGGAGATTCAGAGAACCATACGGCTGCTGAAAAAATACCAGATTGTGGAGCCGCTGGACGTACTGGAAGAACTGGATGGCTCCAGCCGGATGGTGATTTATCCGGCTATCCAGGTGGTGCTTATGGGTGACGACGTGCGGGCGCTTTTGAGTACCTTTAGTGAAGGAGACGAGGAAGATGACGAATCCGAGATTTGAGGCACTGTCCAGGATGTGCCTGAACAACTGGCATTACATACAGCACAAGGTTTTGTCCTTCCACGAGGGTATCAACTTTTTTACCGGCCATTCCGGCAGCGGCAAGTCCACGGTCATCGACGCCATGCAGATTGTGCTGTATGCCAATACGGATGGGCGCGGCTTTTTCAACAAGGCGGCCGCGGACGACTCGGACCGCAGCCTTATGGAATATCTGCGGGGCATGATCAATATCGGCGACGACAACCGGTTTTCCTATCTCCGCAACCAGAACTTTTCCTCCACCATTGTGCTGGAACTAAAACGGACGGATACGGGAGAAAGCCAGTGCGTCGGCGTGGTGTTTGACGTGGAAGTGGCGTCCAACGAGATTTCACGCATGTTTTTCTGGCATCGCGGCCCTCTGCCGGACCACTGCTACCGCCTGCCCTCCCGTACCATGTCGACGGAAGAGGTAAAAGCCTGGCTGCTGGAACATTTCACAAAGGAAGACTGCTATTTTGGCTCTCACAACGAGCGCTTCCGCAAACAGCTTTATGACGTGTATCTGGGAGGGCTGGATCCGGAAAAATTCCCGCTGCTGTTTAAGCGGGCCATTCCGTTCCGCATGAATATCAAGCTGGAAGAGTTTGTCAAGGAATACATCTGCATGGAGCAGGATATCCATATCGAGGACATGCAGCACAGCGTCATGCAGTACGGAAGGCTGCGAAAGAGCATTGAAGATACCTGCAGAGAAATGGAGCAGCTGCAGGAAATCTGCGCCCAGTATCAGAAGGTGTCGCAGGCGGCGGAGGAGATGCGGACATTCCGGTATTTTGCCGACCGGCTGGACATCCTGCAGCGGCGCAGAAAAGGCCAGGAAAGCCGGGAGAAAATCCTGCAGATGCGGCAGCAGAAGGCACAGACGGATGCGGAAATCAGCCGCCTGCAGGCGCATATCGGGGAGATGACGGCCAGAAGCGAGGAACTGCTGCGGCAGATCGCCGCCACGGGTTACGACCAGTTAAAGGACCAGTTGGCGTCGCTGAACGCGCTGATAGAACGGCGCACCAGCAGCAGGGCCCGGTGGACGCAGACGGCGCAGCGGCTGAAAGCCTGGGAGGAAGAGGATATTGTATCCAACCGGACTCTGTGGGACATCGAAGCCTTTCAGAATCAGACGATTTCTGAAGAGGGGCTTAGCCGGCTGCAGCAGAGTCTGAAGGGGCTGCGGACCGACGTGGAAAAGCAGCAGCAGGATGCCCGGGCGCAGCTGCGGGAACTGCAGAAGCGCTGCAGCCAGGCGCAGGAAGAACTGGGGCAGCTGAAGCGGGGCGGCAAGGCCTATCCCAGGGAACTGGAGCAGGCCAGGACGATTCTGCAGAACCGGCTGTATCAGGAGACGGGAAAAAGCGTCTCGGTGGAGATTCTGGCGGATCTGCTGGACGTCCGGGACGATTCCTGGCGGAATGCGGTGGAAGGCTACATGGGAAACAATAAGCTGCTGCTGGTGGTGGAGCCCCGGTACGCGCGGCTGGCCATGCAGATTTACGAAGAACTGGACAGGGAGATTTACTACCGGGTGGCGGTGCTGGATACAGAGCGGGTTATGGCGGATGAGCATACCGTACTGCCCGATGCCCTGGCGGAAGAGGTGATGGCGGCCAGGGAGTACGCCCAGGCCTACATCCGTTTCCTGCTGGGCAGGGTGATCAAATGCCGGGACGTAGACCAACTGCGCAGCTGCCGTATCGGAATTACAAAAGAGTGTGTCATGTACCACAGCTACCGGATTCAGCACATCAACCCATCCCTGTACGGCCGGCAGGCTTATATCGGCAAAAGCAGCGTCCGGCAGCGAATCCGTCTGTTGGAGAAGAGCATAAAAGAGATGGAAGAAGAACAGCTTCCGCAGCAGCAGATTCTGGAAGACGCGAAAAGGGTGCTGGACCTGGAATATCTGAGCCAGGAGCTTCCTGTGTATCTGGAGTGGAAGGAAGATTTGGAGACGCTGCAGGAAAATATGAAGGACCAGAAACGGCTGGAAGAGAAGCTTCGGCAGCTGAAATCCCAGAACGTGGAGGCCTGGGAGGCGGAACGGAAGGCGCTTCTGGAACTGTGCGAGCAGCAGAAGGAGGTGTTAAAGCAGCAGGAAAAGAACCGCAACGATCTGGAGCGGGATGAAAAGGAAGAACAGGCACGCCTGACGGCGGCAGAGGAGGAACTGCTGGAAAAGGAGCGCAGCCTGCCGGAAGATTCTAAGGCGCAGAAGCAGCTGGACGAGCTGTTAGCCGGTATGGAGCCGCCGCGCTACGACCTGCTGTGCATCCGTTGTCAGGGCAAAGAAGAGGAAGCGGGAAAACGCCGGCAGGAGGCCTTTAGCCGCCTGGTGGAGCTGCGGACGTCATACCTGCGCACTTACCAGAACCGGGACTTTTCGCCTACGTCAGAGAGCAATGACGAGTATGAGAAGCTGCTGCAGGATTTAAGCTGCGACCGGCTGGATGAGTACCGGGCAGAGGCGGCCAGACAGGCGCAGACGGCGGTGGAGCATTTTAAGGACGATTTCATGTACAAGATCCGCAGCGCCATTAAAGAGGCACTGCAGCGCAAAGATGAACTGAACCGGATTATCAGCCGGCTGGACTTCGGAAAGGACAAGTACCAGTTCTATATCGGAAAAAATAAGGGGCCCGATGGAAAATACTACGACATGTTTATGGATGAGGCGCTTTCCATTAACCCATCAGATCTGGATATCGGCCTGGACAACCAGCTGAATCTGTTTACCATGGAACATGAGAATCAGTACGGCGCCATGATCAACGAACTGATCAGCATGTTTATTCCGCCGGAGAACGCCACGGCGGAGGAAATGGAGGAGGCCCGCCGCAATATGGACCGGTACGCCGACTACCGGACGTATCTGTCGTTTGATATGCAGCAGCTGATTCAGAACGAAGACGAGACCATTAAAATCCGCTTAAGCCGCATGATCAAGAAAAATTCCGGCGGTGAGGGCCAGAACCCGCTGTACGTGGCTTTGCTGGCCAGTTTTGCCCAGGCGTACAAAATCGACTTAAAGCCGGGCCTGATGCGCAGCCCGACCATACGGCTGGTGGTGCTGGATGAGGCGTTTTCCAAAATGGATGCGGAAAAGGTGGCCAGCTGTATTCAGCTGATCCGGGGATTGGGCTTTCAGGCGATTATCAGCGCTACCAACGACAAGATTCAGAACTACCTGGAAACGGTGGACAAGATTTTTGTTTTTGCCAATCCCAATAAAAAGGCCATTTCCATACAGGAGTTTGAACGCATGGATTTTAAGGGGCTGAAAGAGGAGCTGGAGGAAAACCTGGAATAAGCATGAATGGGCAGAAATCGTATATATTAAATAAAATTATAGATAAATACGAAAACAGCCGGAACGACTGGAAGCAGGATAAAAGCGGAAACCGGAGCTTTCCCGTACAGGGCGATCAGGACTACAGCCAGATATATCCCAGCGATCTGGCGGCGGAGGCGAAGCAGCTGCAGCAGGAAGGGCTGATTCGGGTAGAGTGGGCGGCATACGGCAGCGATGTGGCGCGGATTTACTATTTCCTGGATCAAATGCCGGAATACTACAGAAGGACGGGAAGAGAGCCGAAGCGGGAGAGATGGAGAAGGGCTCTGCAGAATGTGGCAGCCCACCGGCAGCAGGCGCAGACCCCATGGCTGCAGGAATATTATGAGGAACTGTTTTCCCAGCTGGAAGAGGGAAAACGGTCTGCCGACCTGGAAAAGTACGGGGAGAAGCTGTTTGCGTGCCTGGACGCGCTGGAAAAGCTGAAGGAGCCTGTGTTTATCCGGGTGTTCAGCAGCCGGTTCCTGGGAGGTTCCAAGATATTTGAAAAGGAATTGATGGACAGGGTCGTGTCCATCGCTGCCGCTCATCACCCTCTGGTGGATGAGACAATGGAAAAATACCAGGTGCTGGCACAGCTGTATCTGGAAAGCTATACACAGGAACTGGCTGTGAAAGGAGGACTGCGCATCCAGCTGGAAGGCAGGGACATTGACCTGGCGCAGTTTCCTTATGGCACCGTTTTAAATACGGAAACCCTGAAGCAGGCCCGGGTACCTGTGCAGCAGAGGATACGAAAGGTAATAACAGTGGAAAACAAGGCCAACTTTGTTTCCATGCCTTTTGAGGAGGGGACTTTTCTGGTATTTTCGCACGGTTTCTTTTCGCCCCTGGAACGGGAGTTCCTGGTACATGTACGGCAGGCGCTGGAGGAGAGGGAGGACGGGACTGCGGCCGCCGGAAACAGCCGGATTGAATACTTCCATACAGGGGACCTGGACTATGGAGGGGTTCGGATATTTAAACATATCCGTGAACACGTATTTCCCGGTCTGCAGCCCCTTCACATGGGCGTGGAAGATTATGAGCGGTATTTGGAGTATGGATCCGATATCGAGGAGTCAGCATGGAAAAAGCTGCGGAAGATCCGGGAACCCCGGCTGCAGCCGCTGATTGAGCGGATGCTGAAGGAGAGAAAAACGGTAGAGCAGGAGTGTTTTTTGTATAGATAACAGGATGGCGGCAACGTTTGAGTGAGAGAATATACAGAAGGAGGAAACTATATGCTGAAAGACCTGGTGTACCGGTGCCGTTCGTACCGGAGATTTTATGAAGACGCACGGATTTCAAAACAGGAACTGTGGGAACTGGCGGATCTGGCTAGAATGACCGCGTCCACCGCCAATTCCCAGGCGCTGAAATACCGCCTGGTGGAGCAGGAAGAGGAGTGCAGAAAAGTATTTGATACCCTGGGCTGGGCGGCGGCGCTGCCGGATTGGGCCGGACCGGAAGAAGGAGAGCGGCCGTCGGCGTATATTGTGGTGCTCTGCGACCAGACCCTGGGCAAAAACAAACAGATCGACGTGGGCATCGTCTCCCAGACGATGATGCTGGGAGCCGCAGAAAAGGGATACGGCGGCTGCATGCTGGCCACGGTGAAACGGCCGGAACTGGCGGAGGTGCTGGGGCTGGACCTGGAGCGATTCACGGTGGAACTGGTGCTGGCGCTTGGCAAACCCAAGGAAGAAGTGCGGGTGGTTCCGGTGGGACCGGATGGCAGCGTCAAATACTACCGGGATGAAAATCAGGTGCATTATGTGCCCAAACGCAGTCTGGAGGACATTTTGGTATAAATTATGGCATACTTTTATGTAACGAGGATCCGGGACGGACAGGGACAGGAAGGGCTGCGGATCCTGGAGTGCCGGGGACTGGACGGCCGGGCGGAGATACCGGAACAGCTGGCGGGCCTGCCGGTGCGGGAACTGGCGCCCTATTTGTTTTCCGCCCATAAGGACTATGATGCCCTGCCGGAGCCGGAGGCGTTCTGGACCGGGCCGGAAGAAACGGCCGTATCCCTCCCTTTGATCAAAGGCGACCGGCTGGAGGAACTGCGTCTGCCTTCCGGCCTGAGAAAAGTAGGCGCCTATGCCCTGTACAACTGTGAATCCTGCAGAAAACTGGAATTTTACAGCACCATTGAGGACTGGGGCGCCGGCGTGTTTACCGGCTGCCGCGGGATCCGCCGCCTGACGGTCCACGAAGAAGCCGGGCACAGGTCCTGTTTCCAGGAGGTGCTGACGGAGATCCGGCAGACGCTGCGGGTGGAGTATCTGGGCGAGGTGCAGGCCCGGCTGATTTTTCCGGAATTTTTTGAAGAAGCGGTGGAGAACACGCCGGCCCGGATTCTGGTAACGGAGACCCACGGCTGCGGAAAGCAGTACCGCAACGCCTTTGCCCAGAACCATTTTTCCTTCCGGGAATACGACCGGCTGTTTCCCTATGTGCAGGTACAGGAGCCGGAAGATCTGGTGCTGGAACTGGCCGCCGGACGGCTGATGGTGCCCGGCCAGCTGACGAAAGAGGCCCGGCAGACCTATATGGAATATCTGCAGAAATCCGCCGCCGCCGCGACTTCCCTGGCGGTGCGGCGGCAAAATATGGAACTGCTGAACTGGCTGCTTTCCCACCTGGCCTACCGGGGCGAACAGCTGGACCAGGCCCTGGATGACGCCGGCCGGCTGGGAGACGCCGGCGCTTCGGCGGTGCTTATGGAACAGCGGCGGCGTCTGGGAGCGGCGGTCCGGCACCGGTTTCAGCTGTAAAAAAATAAAAAGGAGGCGCTCCAAAGATGACAGATCCCACACGGGAACGGCAGATCCGGGAACAGGAGTATGTGGACCTGTGTGTCCGTATTTTGTCGGATGCCAGGACGGAACTGTATCTGCATATGCGCTTTCTGGACATTTCTCTTGGCAGCCTCCGGTTTGAGGCGGACTGGACCATGGAACAGGCAGGAACGGATGGGTACCGGATCCTGTACAATCCGGAATACCTGTGCCGTCTGTACCGGCAGGGACGGGCCAGGGTATGCCGCCTGTATCTGCACATGGTGCTGCACTGTCTGTTCAGCCATCTGGACACCCGTGGCCGCCGGGCCAGGGAATACTGGGATCTGGCCTGCGATATCGCCATGGAATCCATTCTGGACGGCCTGCATCAGAAGTGCGTGCACCGGCCTTCGTCGCCTTTCCGCAGAGAGGTATATCTGCGGCTGCGGCAGAAACTGAAGGTACTGACGGCAGAGGGCATTTACCAGGTGCTGCAGGAAGCGGCTCTGACGCAGCAGCAGTATGAGCGGCTGACCGAGGAATTTCGGGAGGATTCCCACGAATTCTGGGAACAGGCACCTCCGCCGGGCCTGCCGGTGCCCAGACAGAATCACTGGAAGGACAGCCGGGAAAAGCTGCAGACGGAACTGGAGGCCATGGGACAGAAAGAACAGGGAGACGGCGAGGGAGACGAGCTGCTGCAGCAGGTGCGGGCCGAAAACCGGGAACGCTATGACTACCGGC
This sequence comes from uncultured Lachnospiraceae bacterium, assembly GCA_944380605.1. GTDB lineage: Bacteria > Bacillota > Clostridia > Lachnospirales > Lachnospiraceae > UBA3402. Next base: position 11,790 of record CALWIA010000027.1, read on the forward strand.
GTTTTCTGCGGAAATTTACGGTGCTGCGGGAAGAAGTGATGCTGGATGAAGACTCCTTTGACTATATTTATTATACCTACGGCATGAACCGGTACGGCAACATGCCGCTGATCGAGCCGCTGGAGACCAAGGAGGTCTCCCGGATCGAAGACTTTGTCATTGCCGTGGACACGTCTATGTCCTGCTCTGGGGATCTGGTGCGCAGGTTCCTGGAAGAGACCTGCGCGGTGCTGGAAGAATCGGAAAGCTATTTCAAAAAGGTCAATATCCGGATTCTCCAGTGCGACGACCAGGTGCGGTCGGATGTGCGGATCGAAAACCGGCAGCAGCTGCAGGACTACATGGAGCACTTTGTCATCCGGGGCATGGGCGGCACGGATTTCCGGCCGGTGTTTGAACATGTGGCCGCCCTGACGCGGCAGGGGGCGTTTACAAAGCTGAAAGGCCTTTTGTATTTTACCGATGGAAAGGGGATTTATCCCCTGAAAAAGCCGCCTTATGATACGGCATTTGTGTTTCTGAAGGACCAGTACGAAGATGAATCGGTGCCGCCCTGGGCCATAAAACTGGTGCTGGACGCGGAGGATATGGAGCAGATTGCGGACAGGAGGGAAGAACCCCATGAATATTAAAAGAGCCAAGGAAGAAATCAAAAATACCATAGAGGCGTACCTGCAGAAGGACGCTTACGGGGCCTACGAGATCCCATCCATCCGTCAGCGGCCGGTGCTGCTGATCGGGCCGCCCGGCATCGGCAAGACGCAGATCATGGAACAGATTGCCCAGGAATGCCGGATCGGACTGGTATCCTATACCATTACCCATCACACCCGGCAGAGCGCCATCGGCCTTCCCTATATCCAGGAAAAAATTTTCAATAACCGGCGCTGCTCCGTGACGGAGTACACCATGAGCGAGATTGTGGCGTCGGTGTATGAAAAAATGGAGGATACCGGACTGCGGGAAGGCATCTTGTTTATCGATGAGATCAACTGCGTTTCCGAGACCCTGGCGCCGGCCATGCTGCAGTTTCTCCAGTGCAAGACCTTCGGCAATCACAAGATACCGGAAGGATGGGTGATCGTAGCCGCCGGAAATCCGCCGGAATACAACAAATCGGTCCGGGAATTTGACGTGGTGACGCTGGACCGGATCAAAATGATCCCGGTGGAGGCGGATTTCGCGGTGTGGAAAGAATACGCGGAAGCGGTGCGGATCCATCCGGCGATTCTGTCCTACCTTTCTCTGAAAACCCAGAATTTCTGCCGGATTGAAACGACGGTGGACGGACGGCGCTTCGCCACGCCCAGAGGTTGGGAAGATCTGTCCCGGTTCATCGAAGTGTATGAAAAACTGGGCAAAACCGTGGATCGGGAAGTGGTATTCCAGTATATTCAGCATGAGACCATTGCCAAGGACTTTGCCAATTATCTGGAACTGTACCACAAGTATAAACAGGACTATGAAACGGAAGAGATTCTGGAGGGGCGGATTCGGGAAGGCGTGTACGAAAAACTGGAGAAAGCGCCCTTTGATGAGCGCTTAAGCGTGGTAAGCCTGCTGCTGGACGGCATACAGGCCGGTTTCTGGCAGCTGGACGCCAAAGCGGAGCGGATGCGCCGCCTGCAGAAGCTGTTTGAGGGCCTGCGGCCCGGCAGCGCCGGAGCGGATGGTTACGAATCGGCGGCGGCCCGCCTGGAAGGCATCGCCGCCGGTGTGGAGGCGGACTGGAAATACCGGAGAGAGTCCGGCCTGCTAAGCCGCAGCGAAGACCGGATGTACCAGGATCTGGGACATCTGTTAAACGACACCGCCCAGCAGGCCCGGGCGCTGCACCTGACCGAGCCGGAAGAAGTATGGCAGCATGTAAACGGCGTATTCCAGAAAGAAAGCGAAGCCTACGACGCCCTGTTTGACCGCTGCGCCGCCCGGCTGGAGCATGGATTTGACTTTATGGAAGGCGCCTTTGGAAACAGCCAGGAAATGGCGGTGTTTGTCACTGGCCTCAACACCAGCCGCTGCAGCACGGATTTTCTGCGCCAGTATTCCTGCGAGCGCTACTTCCAGTATAACCGTATGCTGCTGTTCGACGACCGGGAACAGGAAATCCTGTCCCGGATTCCGGAATAAGAACGCCGGATTCCGCGCATACTAGCTGCGGAAGGAGGCCAGACCATGGGAAATAAGGCACTGGACTGTACCGCCCTGACCATCGGCATCATCGGAGCGCTGAACTGGGGGCTGGTAGGGTTTCTGGATTTTAACCTGGTTTCATTTTTATTCGGAAGCATGACGTGGATCTCCAGAGTAATATACGCCCTGGTAGGAATCTGCGGCCTGTATCTGCTTACCTTCTATTCCCGCATCGGGAACACAGAGGCCTGATTGCAGGCATCAAACACACGAAAACCGCCGGAAAACGGAAATGCCCGCAAACCGGCGGTTTTTCCATTCTTTCCCCAAAGTTTAGAATCATTTTATAAAATGTAAGGATTATATATGGTATAATATTCACGAAAGCATTAAGCAGTGCGGCAGATGACAGATATCCGGAGACACCGTGCTTGCACGAGTGTCGCTGGATATCTGGCAGATGCCATAGGGCGCAAGCCCGTGAGCGAACGAACGAAGTTCGTGAGCTTGCACTGCGTCCCGCAAGGAGGGCGCAAGCCCGTGAGCGAGGAAACGAAGTTTCCGAGCGCGCACTGCGTCCCGCAAGGAGGGCGCACTGCGTCCCGCAGCCCATACTTGTACGGCAGGAGAGGAATCGCGTTATGAAGATTAAGACACGTTTGGCAACGGCATTTCTTACCATTACGGTGGTGCCGATGCTGCTGATGTATCTGGCATTTCTGGTGCTGAGCAGCTATCAGTCAGACGCGTTCCGCAAGGACTACGGCCTGTCGGAGCGCATAGACCTGCTGTCCGGCAACTCCATACAGGTGTTCAACCGCCTGACCAGAAGCAGCCAGGAAAAGATCCGGGAAGCGCTTCTGGAGGACGCGGACCGGTTTGACGATCCGGAATATCTGAACGGCGTAAACCAGGATCTGGAATCCAAATACGCCTATCTCATTGTACGAAAAGAAAATGAAATCATATACTGCGGCCGGGCCGGTCAGGAGGCTCTGTACCAGCATCTGCCGGAATACGGGGAAGTGGAAAGCTCCTTTGAAGGCGGCATTTACCTGGATGGCGACACCCAGCACCTGATTAAGCAGGAAGATTTTTCCTTCAGCGATGGCGCCAGGGGCAGCGTCTTTATTGTGTCCGGATTTGACGACTACGTTCCGGAAGTAAAGGCCATGATGGCGGAGATTATCTTCTCCGGAATTATGATTCTGCTGCTGACCAGCATGCTGCTCACCGGCTGGATCTACAAGTCGCTGCTGAGCCCCTTAAGCAAGCTGCAGAAGGCCACGCATGAGATTAAAAACGGCAATCTGGATTTTACTCTGGAGACGGACGAGGACGACGAGATCGGCCAGCTGTTCCAGGATTTCGAAGAAATGCGCATCCGTTTGAAGGAATCGGCGGAAGAGAAGATCCAGTATGACAAAGAAAGCAAAGAACTGATCAGCAATATTTCCCACGACCTGAAAACGCCGATCACAGCTATCAAAGGATATGTGGAAGGCATTCTGGACGGCGTGGCGGCTTCGCCGGAGAAGCTGGACAAATACATCCGCACCATTTACAACAAGGCCAACGACATGGACCGGCTGATCGACGAACTGACCTTCTACTCCAAGATCGACACCAACCGGATTCCCTACACCTTTTCCAAGATCAACGTGGCCGGCTATTTCCGGGACTGCGTGGAGGAACTGGGGGTGGAGCTGGACGCTTCCAACATCGAGCTGGGATATTTCAACTACGTCGATGAAAATGTGATGATCATTGCCGACGCGGAGCAGCTGAAGCGGGTAATCAACAACATCGTCAGCAATTCCGTGAAATATCTGGACAAAAAGAAGGGGATTATCAACATCCGCATCAAGGATGTGGGCGATTTTATTCAGGTGGAGATTGAAGACAACGGACGGGGCATCGCGGCCAGAGACCTGCCCAACATTTTTGACCGGTTCTACCGCACCGACGCTTCCCGCAACTCCTCCAAAGGCGGCAGCGGCATCGGGCTGTCCATTGTGCGCAAGATCATCGAAGATCACGGCGGAAAAATCTGGGCCACCAGCAAGGAGGGCATCGGCACCGAGATCCATTTTGTGCTGAGAAAATACCAGGAGGTTATACAGGATGAAGAAAATACTGATCATCGAAGATGAAGAGAGCATTGCGGAACTGGAAAAGGATTATCTGGAACTGAGCGGCTTTGAGGTGGCCATTGCCAACGACGGAACCGAAGGGTTAAAGCAGGCGCTGGAAGGGGAGTATGATCTGTTTATTCTGGATCTGATGCTGCCGGGCGTGGACGGGTTTGAGATCTGCAGAAAGATCCGGGAAGTAAAAAATACGCCGGTGATCATGGTATCGGCCAAGAAAGAAGACATCGACAAGATCCGGGGCCTGGGCCTGGGAGCCGACGACTACATCACCAAGCCCTTCAGCCCCAGCGAGATGGTGGCCAGAGTCAAGGCCCATCTGGCCCGGTACGAGCGGCTGATCGGCAGCGGCATGCCGTCCAATGAGATCATCGAGATCCGGGGCCTGAAGATCGACAAAACCGCCCGCCGGGTCTGGGTCAACGGCGAAGAAAAGAATTTCACCACTAAGGAGTTTGACCTGCTGACCTTTCTGGCCCAGAATCCCAATCACGTATTTACCAAAGAAGAACTGTTCAGCAAGATCTGGGACATGGAATCCATAGGGGATATCGCCACGGTGACGGTGCATATCAAAAAGATCCGGGAAAAGATCGAGTACAACACCGCCAAGCCCCAGTACATAGAGACCATCTGGGGCGTGGGGTACCGCTTCAAGGTTTAAGTCCCTTCCGTCCTGCCGTGGACCTTGGCCACATACGCGCTGGGGGTCATGCCGGTTTCTTTGCGGAACAGCCAGGAAAAATATTGCGGGTTGTTGCCGCACCCCACCTGGGCGGCCACGGTCTGGATTTTGGCAGACGGATCCGCCGCCAGGTATTCCTTGGCCTTCCGGATGCGGACCGAGGTCAGATAGGCGGAAAACTTCATGCCGGTTTCTTTCTGGAACTTTTTGCTGACGTAGTCCGTATTCATAAACAGGCACTGGTCGGCAATGGATTTCAGGGTCAGGCTGGAACTGCCGATGTGCTGTTCCACATAGTCGTAGATCTGCTGAATCATAGGGCTGCTGGCGCTTTTGGCGCCGGCCTGCCGGGGAAGCTGCCTCAGAAACCGGATCAGTGCTTCTTTCAGGCTGTCCAGGGAAGGTTCCCGGCTGACGGAGAGCAGAAATTCCGTCATCCACTGGGCGGAGATCTCCGGATCGCCCAGCGCCGCTTTCAGCAGCAGGCTGCTGGCCACCTGCTTTAAAAACGGCAGGTCGCCGATGGCGCGGATAGACTCCACCAGGCGCTCCATTTCCTGCGTCCCCCCGTTTAAGGCCTCGCTCAGCAGATGTTCCGTTTCCGCCGACACATAGCCGTAGTTGTAGCTGGACAGGATGTGAAAGCTGTGGACATAGTAAATGACGCTGTAGCGGCGGATTTTTTCCAATACCACGAAAAGCAGGCTTCGCAGGTCGCCGAACGCGGCGGTTTCCACTTCCTGGCGCACGTTCTGCCGCGGCAGTTTCATATTGGAAAGAAAGCGGATAAACGGCCCGTAATCCTGGGAGCAGTCCTTGAAAAACAGCGTCAGGGTATTGCGGGTATAGATGCCGTGGACCGTCACATAGGGCATCTGCCTCTGGCAGTAGTCCCGCAGCTGCGCCAGGCAGTCTTCCAGCGCCGCTTCTTCCAGAAAGTACACGTAAAACAGCTGATAAGGCGTAAAATAAAAGTCCAGAAACGGTTCAAAATCCTGAAAGGTTTCTTCCAGGGGTTTGTGCCGGTAAAGGGTGTCGTTGATGATGCTGAACATGGAGTTGTGCGCCATGCTGTCGGCAGTCTGAAACTGGCTTTCTTTTTGGTACTGCCTGGCGGAGCGCTGAAAACAGTCTTTGGCTACGTCCCGGATGCTTTCCAGAATCTGGGTTTCTCCGCAGGGCTTCAGCAGATAGTGCTTGACTCCGTATTTCATGGCGCGTTTCGCGTAGTCAAATTCCCCGTATCCTGAGAGAATCACAAACTGAGGCGGCGAAGGCGTTTCCGACGCCTTTTCAATCAGCTCCAGTCCGTCCATGCCCGGCATCCGCAGGTCGGTCAGCACGATGTCCGGCGACTCGTCCAGAATCATGTCATAGGCTTCCAGCCCGTTCCGGCACAGCCCCACCAGTTCGATATTGTATTGTTTCCAGTCGATGATGCGGGACAGCGTTTCCCGCACCATCCGTTCGTCATCGGCGATGATCAGTTTCAGCATAGGCAAGTCCTCCCTGACAGGTAATGGGAATCCGTATGGAAGCGACGGCAAAGCCGTCCTGATTGTAGAGGGTCAGTCCGTATTCGACGCCGAACAGCAGCTGGATCCGCTGATGGATGTTCAGCAGTCCGATGCCGGTTCCGCTGGCCTGCTCCTTGGACTGCTGCAGCTTTTCCAGCAGCCCTTCTTCAAAGAAGGAACCGTTGTTGCGGACTTCCACCACCAGGATGTCCTCCGGCCCGCGGGCGGCGGAAATGATGATGGAGCAGGTGTCGGGGAATTCCTCCAGTCCGTACTTGATAGAATTTTCCACCAGCGGCTGGATGCTCAGCGGCGGCACCAGCACGTCTTCCAGTCCGTCGTCCAGCTGGAAGCGGCAGGAAAGCCGGTCCTCGTAGCGGATTTGCTGGATGCTCAGGTAGCGGTTTACCAGATCCAGCTCTTCCCGGAAGGGAACCAGAGAATGCTTCTGGCTCAGGGAAGAGCGCAGCAGAAGCCCCAGGGATTCCACCATGGTGCAGATTTCCTCATTGCCGGAGGCCTTGGCCCTCCAGTAGATGGAATCCAGGGTGTTGTAAAGGAAATGCGGGTTGATCTGGGCCCGCAGGGCGCCCAGCTGCATGTTTTTCATATCCAGTTTCAGCTTGTAGTCGCTGTTGATCAGAGTCTCGATTTCCCGGGCCATGTTGTCAAAATACAGGTGCAGCTGGCCGATTTCATCCTTGCGCCGGGAGTAGTCGTAGGGCACGTGGACCGCCTGGGCATTGTCGCCCCGGAACGCGTTCATTTTCCGGCACAGCACCTGAATGCCGGAAACGGCCCGGCGAATGGAAAGATGGATGAAAAACACCGTAAAGGCCAGGCCCAGAAAGACCACGATGACATAGGTGCGCAGCAGGGTGGTCTGGGCGGCGGCGGTGGTATCGTAGGGGACCAGCTGGTAGTAATTCCAGTCCAGGTCTTTTAACTGGCCCTGCATGGCAAAATACTGGTGATCGCCCAGGGAGATAACGCCGTACTGCCCATCCAGGTCCGGAATCTGGTCCAGGGAAGTGCCCCGCAGCTCGGAAGACGCGTAGATGGTGCGGCCATCCTGGCTGAAAATCCAGAAAATATTGGGATATCCCTGGCTTTCCCGGGTAATCTCCGTCAGCAGTTCTTCCATATCGATGGCAATGGCCACCGTCCCCAGATCGTACAGGTCCAGATACTCGATTTTGCGGATCTGGCGGATCAGGTAGAGGTATCCATCTTCCGCGTACCGGGAAAACCACACCGGCGACCCCAGAGCCCGGGCGGCTTCCGCCTGCATTTCCTGAAGCATTTCCTCCGAAAAGCGGTTGTACCGGTAGTCGTAGGTATAGGTGACGAACCGCGGATTCGCAATGGCGGAATAGGTCAGGTAGGGCTTTTTGTACTGCAGGTAATAGTTCAGCTGGGAGGTATAAATATTGTCGTAGGAATTGGAACGGCGGTAGTCCTTGCCCTGATAGATCAGATCCAGATGGTGCTGGATCACGGCATCCGACCGGATGGCGTCAGACAGCTGCACCGCGTCGTCCAGATGGCTGCTCAGCAGATAGGTGACCAGAGAAGAAGAAGTGGACATGGACTGGTACAGCATGGCCTCATAGTGGCTCTTGGTCAGATAAAAGCTGGCCAGGCTGAACAGGCCCACGATGCACACCACAATCAGGCTGACCGCCAGAGCCAGCTTTTTTTCCAGAGAAGAAAAATTCCACATGCCTGTCAGCCGCTCCCGGATCCGGCGGGACAGCTGACGCATAAAGACGCGAAGGTTCATGAAAAACGCCTTTCTCCGGTCTTCCCGGTGTGTTGGATTCCTGTTTATTATAGCAAAAACCGGGGAAAAGCACAAAAAGAACGGCCAGAATGTCAGTTTTTATGAACAAGACCCCGGTTTTTCGAATTTCCTTAGAAAGCCATTTTTTTTATAATGGGAGTATGAAAAAAGGAGGTACAGGATTATGAAAAAAACCACATGGTCTTTGATGCTGGCGGCAGCTCTGGCAGCCAGCCTGGCAGGATGTTCCACAGCAGAAACGGAAACCGAAGCGGCAGGAACCACGGCTGCCGGTTCCACGGCGGCGGCCGGGGACACGGAAGCGGCGGGAACGGAGGAAGCCGCGGAAGAGATTCATCTGACCGTTGCCTGGTGGGGCAATCAGGTGAGAAACGACAGAACCCAGCAGGTGCTGGATCTGTACACCCAGGCCAATCCCAACGTGACTTTTGACTCTCAGCCGGCGCAGTTCTCCGACTACTTTACCAAGCTGGCGACGGCGGCTGCCGGCAATGCGCTGCCGGATGTGCTGCAGATGAACTACACCTCTTACCTGGAGGAATATGTGGATAACGGCCTGCTGGAAGACCTGACGCCCTATGTGGAAAGCGGCCTTCTGGACGTGTCCACCATCGACCAGTCCATTCTGGATTCCGGTTCCGTGGACGGAAAGCTGTACGCGGTCTGCTGCGGCCTCAACGCGCCGGCGCTGATCTACAACAAGACCTTGACGGATTCTCTTGGAATCGAGATCAAGGACAATATGACCCTGGACGAATTTATGGATGTTTCCCGCCAGATCTATGAGAAGAGCGGCGTCAAGACCGACCTGGCCTTCGGCAACGCGGAAAGCATGATGACCTACATCATGAGAGGCGAAGGTGTGGACAACATGTTCGCGGAGAACGCGTTCGCCATGACCGGCGAAGACGCTTTTGTACCGTTCTTCGAAATCTATGAAACCGGCTACAATGAAGGATGGATGCTGGACGCCGGCATTTTCGCGGAACTGACGGTGAACTCCGTAGAACAGTGCCCGCTGGTTTACTATTCCACGCCGGAGACCCAGTCCTGGTGCGCCTGCTACTGGTCCAACCAGCTGACCGCTATGCAGCAGTCCGCTCCGGAAGGCGTAGAACTGGCGTACAGCACCTGGCCCGCGGCGGATCCGGTGAAGGCGGACTTCCTGCATCCCAGCATGTTCTTCTCTGTAGCGGCCGGCTCTGACAACCTGGAAGAGTCTGTAAAAGTGCTGAACTACCTGATTAACGACGTGGAATGCAACAACGTGCTGCTGGCAGAGCGGGGCATTCCGGCGCCCTCCGCGGTAACGGAAGCCATTTCTGACAAGCTGCCGGAAGAGAGCCAGAAGGAAATCGCGTTTATCGAAGACGTGGTAACCCCCAACTCTTCCACCATCAGCCCCTGCCCGCCCTCCGGAGCGACGGAAGTCTTCTCCCTGGCGGACGACCTGGTAGAGCAGGTGCTGTACGGCGCTACGACGGCGCAGGACGCTTCTGCCCGCCTGTTTAACGACGGAAACAAAATACTGGCTGACTAAACGGGCACCTGTGTGCCGGTGACGGTTATTCTTGCATCTGCCCGGCGATCCCGGGCAGATGTTTTTTCATACGATAGGAAATTTCATTTCCTATCGTATGAAAAAACGCTCCGCTGAGGATGCGCACTCGCGCATGAGGCAGATGTTGCCTGATGGCAACTGCGCTCGGCGCGAGTGTGCGCCTTGGCGCACACTTTTTTATCAAAGAAACGAGGAGGAAACGGTATGGAGTGGAAAAACATGCTGCCGTATCAATTTGAAGCGGCGCTGAAAGAAGGACAGATCTGCGTGCTGCCGGTGGGGTCTCTGGAACGCCACGGGGAACACATTCCCTATGGCTGTGACGGCGGCATTGCGGAGAAAGTAGCGGTGGAGGCGGCGAAGCGGACGCCGGCGGTGGTATTTCCCACCTATTATTTCGGGCAGGTCCACGAAGCGGCCATGCATCGGGGCGCGGTGAATTTCCCGGCAGAGATGCTGACAGCCCATCTGAAAATGCTGCTGGACCAGATTGCCTACAACGGCTTCAAAAAAATCCTGATTATTAACGGCCACGGCGGCAACCGCTTCTATCTGCAGTTTCTGGAAAAGACGCTGCTGGACGCGAAGCGAAACTACTGCCTGTATATTGTGGATACGGATTCGGTGCTGAACGACGAAGAGCGGGAGGCGGTTTCCCGGATTTATGAGACCAAAGACGGCCACGCCGGCGAAACGGAGACCAGCATGTGCATGGCGGCCATGCCCGGCTGCGTGGATTTGAGCCGGCAGAAATTCCCGGAGCCGATTCACCGCATGGGCCGCATGGACGGGCTGAAAGGCATTTACACCGGATACTATTTCAACGCCGACTGGTCGGAAGGCGTGTCGGGAAGTCCCTCCCTGGCTTCAGAAGAAAAGGGAAAGGCGGTTATGGAGATCGTGGTAAACGCCACAGCCCGGGCCATCCGCACGGTGCAGGAAGATCAGGAAATTCCGAAGCTGCAGGCGGAGATCCTGGAAAAATGCAGAAACATGGAGGAAGGCGTATGAACGTACTGTTTTTGTTCGCGGACCAGCACAACGCGGAATACACCGGATACAACGGAGCCCTGACCCGGACGCCGGCCTTGGACGCCCTGGCCCGGGAAGGGACGGTATTTGAATCGGCCTATACTCCCTGTCCCATGTGCGCGCCGGCCAGAGGCAGCATGTTCAGCGGAAGGTATGTATATGAAAACCGCTGCTGGGACAACTGTTTCCCCTACGACGGAGAGCGGATGCCCGGCTGGGCCCATTATCTGCGGGGAAAGGGCGTGGAGATGGCCACCATCGGCAAACTGGATTTCGCGCCGGGCAAAGACTGCGGCGCTTCCAGCACCTTCGCCCCCTACGAGCGGGCCAGTTACGACGTGGTGTCCCTATTCCGCAAGCCGCCGCTGCTGCTGCGGCCCAAATACCACATGGTCAACAACTGGGACGTATCCTGCAGAGAAGGAGGTCCGCGGCTGGAGCAGAACATCGCCGAGGAAGCCTGCCGATGGATCCGGGAAGATATGCCGGCGGACCGGCCCTGGGTGCTGAATGTGAACTTCGAAAAGCCCCACTCTCCCTGGCATTCCCGGAAGGACAAATTCGACTACTACCGTCCGCGGGTGGAGCTGAAGGAGAAATACCGGCAGCCGGAGTCAGAGCTGAATCCGGTGGACCGGGAGCAGAGCCGCCACACCTGCGGCTATATTCTGGACGAGGAACATGTAAAAGACTGCCACGCCGCCTACCACGCCATTGTGGAAGAACACGATGAAAACCTGGGGGAGGTGCTGCAGGCTCTGAAAGATGCCGGCGTCTACGACGACACGCTGATCATCTACTCCGCGGACCACGGAGAGATGCTGCGGGCCCACGGCGCCTGGGAAAAATCCTCTATGTATGAAGATTCCATCCGGGTGCCCATGATCGTCAAGCTGCCGGGATGCGGGGCGGGAGAGCGGATTCAGACGCCGGTTTCCCTGTTAGATATCTTCCCCACCATCTGCGAAGCTCTGGGAGAAGCGCAGCCGCCGCAGTTTCATGGCCAGTCCCTGCTGGGGCTGATCCGGGGGACCCGGACGGACCATGCGCCGGCATTTTCCGAGTCCCATGCCAACGGCCGCATTACCGGCACCTTTGCTCTGCGCAAAGGCAAGTGGAAGCTGATGCACTATGAGGGGTACGGAGAGCTGCTGTTTGACCTGGAATCCGATCCCCAGGAGTTGCATAACCTGGCGGACTGCACCGATCGTTTGGATGTCCGGGAAGCGCTGGCGGATCTGCGCCGGGAACTGACAGAAGGCCGGGATCTGGCGGCCATTACCCGGGAAGCCTTTGCGGCCCAGGAACAGCTGAAAGAGGAAATGGAGCAAAGCGGCAGGCTGGAAAAAGAACTGAATAAGCGGGGATTCCACTACGACGGAAATGAACTGTTTTATCTGCCGTAGGCGGAGCGTTCGCTGACTGAAGCCGGTCCATGGACGGGCGCTCAACGGAATATGGAGTCAAAGGGCGGTGGGGAAATTTCCTACCGCCCTTTGATGATGGTATATTGACAAAAAGGCATCATAAAACTATAATGATGATAGAAAAAACAAAAAAACGCATCATAAGCTTTACGGAGGATAAAGTATTGAACATAGATCAGAAAGATATAGAACAATATCTTTCCGAGGTGAAGGATGCTGTTGAAAAGGACAATTACAGGCTTGACAGGAATGCCAGGCGGCAGGGTAACCTCCAATTGTTCCTGGATTATGTGATTGATGAAGCAAAAGCTAAGGAAATTATATTGAGTCTTACTGCAATGGATTTTTCGGAAATTTTGCAGAATGAGCATAAGGGCTATGAATACGAACAATTGTATGTATTTGGGAAAGATGTGGTTCTTTTGGAAAGAACCGGGACAGAAAAAAAAACCGTATCTTTGTATATCAAATTTAACAAGTTGGAAAACTGTTTTGTGATCGTAATTTCGTTCCATGAACAGAAATATCCTCTTACATACTATTTCAAATAACCAGGAGGCAAATCGGAGGTGACCATTATGACAGAGAAGGTAAGAAGAGACTTTTGCATAGAATGCAGGAATGAGACAGAGTACCTTTTGCAGAAGAAAGACATTATAAAGAATATAAGGGATAAAGAATATACCTTTGCAATTACTGTGGCTGTCTGTGCAGAGTGCGGAGAGGAAATGAGCCTTCCGGGCCTTATCGATAAGAACGTTCAGGAAATCGACGAGCAGTACAGGGCTGCGGAAGGGCTCGTATCGGTGGATGACATCGAAAGACTAATGAAGATATATAAGATTGGAAAAGCTCCACTGTCCCTGGCACTTGGGTTCGGAGAAGTGACAATTCCGAGATATCTGGAAGGACAGATGCCTTCCAAAGAGTATTCGGATATTATTAAAGCAGCGATTTCATCCCCGGTGTACATGAAGCAGAAGCTCATGGAAAACCGTGAGAAGTTGACGGATGCGGCATTCAGGAAAGCATTTGCCGCGGCGGAAAGCATAGAGAGCCTGTTTTCTGTTTCGGATAAGATGACTCGGGTAATTGCGTATATATTTGAAAAATTGGAAGAGGTAACACCGCTTATGCTGCAGAAGCTCCTGTATTTTATCCAGGGTGTTTACTCAGCGTTGTATGAAAGACCGATCTTTGAAGAGGATTGCAGGGCGTGGGTTCATGGTCCGGTCTATCAGGAAGTTTATGAACTGTTCCGGGATTTCAAATATAATCCGATTGATGATGCGCGGTTCGCACTTCTGAAAGGAACGGGGGATGTCCTGACGGATGATGAGAAGAGGGTGCTGGATCTTGTTGTGAACACGTTCGGACTGTATGGAGGGAAGGTATTGGAGAGAATCACGCATAATGAGACTCCTTGGATGGAAGCGAGAAAAGGATATGGCGACAGTATTCCTTCCAATGTGCTTCTGCCGAAAGAGAGGATTATGAAGTATTATATCCTGATAAACCAGAAATACGGCATAGATACGGAGGATGGACTACGGGCATATATTCACGACATGCTTGGAAAGGCATCGTAATTCATAACAGCTGAATCAGGATTAGAGAGTCAATCCATAAAGGGTTGTCGGGAAATTTACAGGAAGGTCTCCTTTTGAAGAAAAACCGCAAGGTGTATGAGACCCAGATCGCCCGGCAGTTTGAAGCTTTCTGCTGCCAGTTTTTCAGCACCTTTCTGGCGGCGGAAGACGGTTCCGGCCTCGGGAACGCGGCGGAGGCGGCGCCTTGACACCGGAAGCAAAGTCTGGTATTGTTTAGATTCGAAAAACAGAATTGGAAAAACAGAAAGGCAAACGCAAATCATATGGAAATCACAGCATTCAGCGAACTGCAGTTAGACAGCCGGATTCTCCGGGCGGTGGAGGAGATGGGATTCGAAGAGGCGACGCCGATTCAGGCCCAGGCCATTCCGGTGCAGATGGAGGGCCGGGACATTGTGGGCCAGGCCCAGACCGGTACCGGCAAGACCGCCGCTTTCGGCATTCCCCTGCTTCAGAAGATCGATCCCAAAAACAAGAAAATTCAGGCCATTGCCCTCTGCCCCACCCGGGAGCTGGCCATCCAGGTAGCCGGAGAGATCCGGAATCTGGCCAAATACATGCACGGCATCAAGGTGCTGCCCATCTACGGCGGCCAGGACATTACCCGCCAGATCCGGGGGCTGAAAGACGGCACCCAGATCGTCATCGGCACGCCGGGCCGGGTTATGGACCACATGCGCAGAAAGACCATCCGCTGCGACCAGATCCATACGGTAATCATGGACGAAGCCGACGAGATGCTGAATATGGGATTTCTGGAAGATATGGAAACTATCCTCAGCCAGCTGCCCGAAGAGCGGCAGACGGTGATGTTTTCCGCCACCATGCCTCCGGCCATTCAGGAAATCGCCAGACGGTTCCAGAAGGACCCGGTCAATGTAAGGGTAGTAAAAAAGGAACTGACGGTTCCGAAGGTGACCCAGTATTACTATGAGGTCAAGCCCAAAACCAAGACCGAGGTTATGTGCCGGCTGCTGGATCTGTACGCCCCCAAACGGTCCGTGGCTTTCTGCAACACCAAAAAGCAGGTGGATGAACTGGTGCAGGAACTGCAGGGCCGGGGCTATTTTGCCGAAGGACTTCACGGAGATCTAAAACAGGTGCAGCGGGATCGGGTGATGAACAGCTTCCGCGCCGGCCGCACGGAGATTCTGGTGGCGACGGACGTGGCGGCCCGGGGCATTGATGTAGACGACGTGGAAGCAGTGTTCAACTACGACATTCCCCAGGACGACGAGTACTATGTGCACCGCATCGGCCGTACCGGCCGGGCGGGAAGAGAAGGCATCGCCTTCAGCCTGGCGGTGGGGAAGGAAGTCTACAAGCTGCGGGATATCCAGCGGTACTGCCGGACCCGGATTCTGCCCCAGGCCATTCCTTCCCTCAACGACATTACCGCCATCAAAGCGGAGAAGATTCTGGAACAGGTGAAAGAAGTGATGGAAGAAACCGATCTGACCCGTATGGTGCATCTGGTGGAGCAGAAGGTGCTGGAAGAGGACTACACCACCCTGGACGTGGCGGCGGCGCTTCTGAAGCTGGCCATGGGTGAAGAAAATGAAGACATTGACGATTCCGGCCGTCCGGCCCGTTCTCTGGACGACCTGGACCGTTACGGCTATGGCCGGCGGGAAGGCCGAGGCAGCCGGGATAGCGGCCGAAGCGCCGGACGCCGGGGAAGAAACGGCGGCCGTGGGCGCAGAGAAGGCGCGGCGGGCATGGCCAGACTGTTTTTGAATATTGGAAAAGACCAGAACGTGCGTCCTGCCGACATTCTGGGAGCCATTGCCGGAGAATCCGGCATTTCCGGGAAAATGGTGGGCAGTATTGACATGTACGACAAATATACCTTTGTGGAAGTGCCGGAAGACGCGGCGGAACAGGTGATGAACGCCATGGCCCGGGCGAAAATCCGGGGCAGAAACGTGCATATGGAGATGGCGGAAGCGTAGACCGCGGAAAGGAGAAGGAATGGTTATTCAGAGCAGACGGGTCTGGCTGGCAGGCCAGTTTCTGGCGGCCCAGCTGGAAGTGGAAGAGGGGAAAATTCAGGCGGTGCGGCCCTACGGAACGGCGGCGCCGGACGCGGATTACGGAGACAAACGAATCGTGCCGGGGTTTATCGACCTGCACACCCACGGCGCCTATGGATTTGACACCAACGATGGGGAGGAAGAAGGGCTGCGCCGCTGGCAGCGGCGGATTCCGGAGGAAGGGGTTACCTCGTTTCTGCCCACTACGGTGACGCAGATGCCCCAGGTGCTGATCCGGGCCCTGTCCAACGCGGCCGCTGTGGCGGAGACGCCCGGCGAAGGGGCGGAGATCCTGGGCATTCACCTGGAAGGGCCGTTTCTGGATATGCAGTACAAGGGCGCGCAGCCGCCGGAGGCCATCGCGGCGCCGGAGACAGAGCAGTTTCAGATTTACCAGAAAGCGGCGAAAAACTGGATCCGCTATATCACCCTGGCTCCGGAGCACGACCCGGACTGGGCGCTGACCCGCTATTGCAGCCGGAACGGCGTGGCGGTCAGCATAGGCCATTCGTCCGCGTCTTATGAACAGGCGCTGCTTGGCATCGCCAACGGGGCGTCGTCCATGACCCACGTCTTCAACGGCATGACCGGCTTTCACCATCGGGAGCCGGGTCTGGCAGGAACCGCCCTGCGGGTGCGGGAAGTGTACGGCGAGATCATCTGCGACGGACGCCATGTCCACCCCGCGGCCCTGAACAATTTCTTCGCGGCCAAAGGCAGAGACTATACCATTATGGTCACCGATTCCCTGCGGGCCAAGCACTGCCCGCCGGGCGGCGAATATGAACTGGGGGGCCACGCGGTGGAAGTCCGGGAAAACGGACTGGCCTATATCAAAGGCACCGACACCATTGCCGGCAGTACCCTGGCCATGAACCGGGGGCTGCAGATTCTGACAGAGCAGGCCATGGTGCCTTTTGACGCGGCTTTAAACGCCTGCACCATTAACCCGGCCCGGTGCCTGGGCGCAGACCGCCGCAAGGGGCGGCTGCGGGCCGGGTACGACGCGGACATCGTCGTGCTGGAAGACAGCTACGACGTATGTCAGACCTACTGCAAAGGCAGGGCGATGCTTTAAAATACATACCGGTTCAGACGGTCAAAGGCCTCCTGTACCAGAGAGAACGGCACCGCCAGGTTCATGCGGATGGCATAAGGCCGATGGAAGGGCCGTCCATCCTGCCAGGCCACGCCCACATCCCAGCCGGCCCGCAGCAGTTCGTCCAGGGTGCGGCCGTTGGCGCGGCACCACTCGGTGCAGTCCAGGTACAGCATGTAGGTGCCTTCCGGCTTGGCCAGGGACACGCCTTTAAAATGGGACAGGATGTAGTCGTAGGCGTAGTTGATATTGCCGCTGAGCACCTGGCACAGCTCGTCGGTCCACTGGGCTCCCTCCGGCTGATAGGCGCCGATCAGGGCGTGCATGGACAGCACGTTGGGGCTGTTGTAGTGGCTCAAAGAAGACTCTTTTGCCAGCCGGTCCCGCAGGTACGGATTGTAGACGATGTGATACGAGCCCACCAGGCCCGCCAGGCTGAAGGTCTTGGAAGGCGCGTATACGGCGATGGTCCGGTTTCTGGCGTCTTCCGATATCGACTGGGTGGGGGTGTGGGTATGGCCGTTTAACAGGATATCCGACCAGATCTCGTCGGAGATCACCACGCAGTCGTTGGCTTTGTACACTTCCATGGCCTTTTCGATCTCCCAGCGTTCCCAGACCCGGCCGGAGGGGTTGTGGGGGGAACAGAACACTGCCGTATGGATGGCGTGTTCTTTCAGCTTCCGGTCCATGTCTTCATAGTCCATGCGCCACACGCCGGCTTCGTCCTGCACCAGGTCGCTGTGCACCAGGCGGTAGCCGCAGTTTTCCAGAGAGTGGGTAAAGCCGATGTAGGTGGGAGAGTGCACCAGAATGCTGTCTCCCCGGGAACAGAAGGCGCCGGCGGCGGCAACCACGCAGCCCAGCACTCCGTTTTCATAGCCGATGCAGTCTCGGGTCAGGCCGGTGACGCCGTTGCGGGTCTCCTGCCAGCGGATGATGGAGTCAAAATACGCGTCGCTGAGGGAAAAATATCCGAAGGCGGGGTGGTCGATGCGCTGCCGGAGCGCTTCGAGGATGGAAGGGGCGGTGGGAAAATTCATGTCCGCCACCCACATGGGAATCAGGCTGAAGCCTTCTTTGGGGAATCCCGGCGGTTTGTCCACGGCGATGGCGTCGCGGCCTTTTCGGTCCATAAGAGAAGTAAAATCATAAGTCATGCAGTCGCCCTCCTTTGTACGTCATAATGTATTCAGTATAACATGGGAGGCGGCCGGCGGCAAGACAGATCGGGTAGGGGAAAGCTTCTTTCCCCTACCCGATCTGCGCGATACCGCGCTCATCTCGTGGCATTGCCACTCGATGACCGTTGCCTGTCGGATGCCTGCTCGTGCAAGCACGGCAGTCGCCCGACCGTCATATCGCGCAAAAAAGCTGCGGGGAATACGAAAAACTCGTAATTCCCGCAGCTTTTGTATCATCGAACAGAGAGGGGGTTCTGTCGATTACTTGTTCCAGCCTTCCGGAAGGTACTTCTTGGTGTTGTCGATCATGTCGTCGGCCAGTTTCTTCACATCGGCTTCGGAAGCGCGGCCTTTTACCAGCGGATCGTTTAAGAACGCCTTGTACACCAGTTCCCGGTCGCAGGTCAGAGCTGCCTGCAGAACGGTCTCGTGGTTCTCTACGTGAGGCGTGATCAGAGCCAGCACATTTTCCGGAATATTGCCGGCGATCAGCGGCTTAATGGAATCCCGGCTGAACACCGCGTTGGTCTCCACAACCGCCGTAGACGGCAGGTTCGGAATCTGCAGATAGGTATTGGGGATGTTCACGTTGCTGACAACCCGATCCAGTCCGCACAGAGCCTTGATTAACAGGATGCCTTCCTCGCCTGAGGGCTTCAGCTCGATTTCCTCTTCGCCGCTTACCAGACGGGCGCTCTTGGCCAGACGGTTCTTTAAGTCTTCTTTTCTCCAGGCAACGGTGGTCAGGCCGAACTTCCAGCTGGTAACCGTCTCCGGATCCTTCAGATATTCATCGCCGGGCATAAACTCAGCCAGATGACGGTCGCCGGCGGCGGCGATCATGCCGTAACGGCGGAACAGGTCAAATTTCACACGGTGCGCGCAGGCGAACGTGCTGTTGGCCCAGTTCTTGTCCGGCTCGTTGTAGCCTTCTTCGAAATGCTTGTCAATGTAGTCGCGGTATACTGGGAACAGGTCGATGCCCTTGTAGGAAGCCTGATCGAACCAGGTGAAGTGGTTGATGCCCAGTACGTTGACATGGATGTCGCGGCGGTCTACGTCCTTCAGACCCATGGTCTCTTCGCAGATGCCCTTTAATACTTTCTGGGTGCCGAATACTTCATGGCAGCAGCCGAAGGCCTTGATCTCCGGGAAGGTGTGATACAGGGTCTTCACGCACAGGGTCATGGGGTTGGTGTAGTTGATAACCCACGCGTCGGGAGAATATTTCTTAACGGCGTTGGCAATGTCCACGAACATGGGAATGGTTCTCAGGGCGCGGACGATGCCGCCGGGGCCTGCCGTATCGCCTACGGACTGGTAGATGCCCAGGCGCTCAGGCAGATGCACATCGGACTCCATCTCGTCGAAGGTGCCGGGCAGAATGGAAATCACTACGAAATCCGCGCCGGTCAGGGCTTCTTCGATGGTCTTGGTGGTCTTGTACTCCCATTTGCCCTTGGTATCGGGACGGGAAGTCAGATGATTGCCGATGATCTCGTTGTGCTTGGCAGCTTCCTCGTCAATATCGTACAGGCGGATGGTTCCGCTTAAGGAATCGTCCATGGACAGGTCGGTCATAAAGGTCCAGGCCCAGCCTCTGGAGCCGCCGCCGATGTACGCGATCTGAACGTCGCTCATTTTGTTGTCTGCGTATTTCATGATTTAAATCCTCCTCTTTTCATGAAACCTTTCATTTCATTCTGGACTTATCATACTACAAAGCAGTATAATAATCTTATGAAATTGCACTCAAAATTCCAAATTCTATACTTTTGGACACAGATGGAGAAACGGAATGGAACAGATTTTATTTCAGAATTCCATGGAAGGCCTGGAGATGGAACGGGTGGTCCGGGACTACGAATATTCCATGGTAACCCGGCATTTTCACGCCACCTGTGAACTGTATTACCTGGTGGAAGGAGAACGGTATTATTTCATTGACAAACAGACTTACCGGATCCGGGCGGGGGACGCGGTGCTGATCCGGCCCAACCAGATCCACAAGACCAGCATGGCGTCGGAATCCTACCACAGCCGGATCCTGCTGCAGATTGCGGAATCCATACTGGATCCGGTGCTGCGGGCCAGCGGCCTGGGAGAGATGGGACAGGTTTTTGCCGGGGAAGCGGTGATCGTGTCGGTGCCGGAAGAAGAACGACCGGCGGTGATGGAACTGTTTGCGCAGATCGGCAGGGAGCTGCAGGGGCGGCAGCGCCAGTACGAGGCGGCGGTGAAGCTGAAGCTGGCGGAACTTCTGCTGGTTTTGTCCCGCTTTCAGAAACGGTCGGTGTTTGAAGAGGAAAAGCAGGAAGTGGTGCAGACCTGGAAACATCAGAAAGTACATGAAGTGGCGGACTATCTGCTGACCCATCCGGAAACCGGGGAATCCCTGGAAGAGGTGGCTCGGCGGTTTTATGTCAGCAAATCTTACCTGAGCCGGATTTTTAAAGAAGTCACCAGCTTTACCGTCAACGAGTACAAGATCATCAGCCGGATCAAAAAATCTCAGCAGCTGCTGGCGGACAGCAGCTGCAGCGTGACGGAGATCTCGGAGATGCTGGGCTTTGAAAATATGACCTACTATGAGCGGGTATTTAAAAAGTACGTGGGCATGACGCCGCTGAAATACCGCAGGCAGCAGCAGGCGTCCTGAGCATGGCTGCCCTATAGGGGCCTGCGGAACTTGCCGGGGGTGGCGCCGGTCACCTTCTTGAAGGTGCGGATGAAGTTGGAGTAGTCGTTGAAGCCGGACAGGTGGCAGGTCTCCGCCACGGTATAGCCCTGGGCCAGCAGGCTTTTGGCCAGAGCCACCCGCCGTACCAGGATGTACTGGAAAATGGTGCTCTGGGTCTGAAGCTTGAAGGTATGGCTCAGATAGTACTTGTCCATGGACAGGGCCCTGGCGATGGAGTCCAGCGTCATGGGCGAGGACAGATGGGCGTCGATGTAGTCCATGACGGCCTGGGTGTGGCGGGGAATGGGCGCGGCCGGCGCCGGAGCCGCCTTCTGCCAGGCCTGGTTGATGAAAATCAGGATCTGCAGGATGGAGGCGGCCGCCAGCAGGTCGCTGCCGTATTCGCCGGGCCGCTGCATGGCCTGCCGCGTTTCTCGGGCCATGGACAGCAGCTTTTTCTGCTGGGCGCCGGACAGCGGCACCAGATTGCTGACGCCGGGCTTGCGGTGAAAACAGGCCAGCAGATTGGTGGTCGGAGTGCAGTACTGCCGGACAAAGTCCGGGTGCAGATGGATCACCAGCCGGGTAAAGGGCTGGCCGGAGCTGTTGACAGCCTTGTGGATCTCGTTGGTGGAAAACAGAATCAGACTGCCGGGTTCCAGTGGATAACAGACATTTTCTACGAAATACTGGAGATGGCCATCGATGAGAAAGTAGATTTCATAGCGGTTGTGCATGTGAAATTCGGAATTGCCGGCGGTCATGCTGGTGGAAATATCGCAGGTAAACGGCTGCGGGAACCGGTCGTAGCGGTAGACGACGGGGGGATTGGGAGATTCGTTCATGGCTTCCTCGGAAAATAGACAATATATGCAGGTTTTTACCCAATTTCTGCAAACAAATGGCTTCAAAAAAAGTATATAATAAAACAATGGAGAAGGCAAGTCTGCCTTGAAATCAAAAAAAGGAGAGGATTATTATGTGGAACGGAATTGTATTGAGCGGATTCGCGGATGAGATCGATCCCAGTCTGGACAAGCAGATCGAGGTTCTGAAGAAACTGGGCATGAACCACGTGGAAATGCGCGGCGTCAACGGCAAGGGACTGGTTGAGTACACCATAGACGAGGCAAAAGAGATCAAGAAGCAGCTGGACGCGGAAGACATTCACCTTTCTTCCGTCGGCTCCCCCATCGGCAAGATCCAGATCACCGATGATTTTGAGCCCCATTTTGAACTGTACAAGCATACGGTGGAGATCGCCCATCTGATGGACGCCCCCTATATCCGCATGTTCAGCTTCTTTATGCCTTCTGAGGAGTCCTGCCCCCAGTATAAGGACGAAGTGATGAAGCGTCTGGGCCGCATGGCGGATTATGCCAAGGCCAACGACATCATCCTGCTTCATGAAAATGAAAAAGATATCTACGGCGATATCGCTTCCCGCTGCCTGGAGATCCAGAAGGAATTCTACGGCGACCACTTCAAGGCGGTATTCGACTTCGCCAACTTCGTACAGTGCGGCCAGAACACGCTGGAAGCCTATGACATGCTGCGCCCCTACATCGCCTACATCCATATCAAAGATGCTCTGGCGGCGGACGCCAGCGTAGTGCCTGCCGGCCACGGCGACGGCCATGTGGAAGAACTGCTGAAGAAGTTCAAGGAGTCCGGCTACACCGGATACCTGTCTCTGGAGCCCCATCTGGCGGACTTCGCCGGATTCTCCGCGCTGGAGATGAACGCCTCCCAGAAGAAGAAACTGGACGGAGAGGAAGCCTTTACCCTGGCCCACGACAGCCTGGTAAAGATCCTGAACAAGATCGGCTGAATCTGAACCCATCAGAAAAGGAGAGCGGCTGCGAAAGCCGTTCTCCTTTTTTGTGTACTCGGCGGGTGGCCGCCGGGCCCGTGATTATTTCAGCGCTTCGCACAGAGCGATCAGCGTCAGGGACTGGCCGTAAGCCATGGGATGGATCACGATGTTCTTGTAGTGGTCCGCGTCGTAGCCCATGCCGGTGCCGCCGGAGACGTTGAGCACGGTGCCGTCTTCCGCCACGTTGGCGCAGATGCCTTCGATGGCCTTTTCGGCGCAGGCCTCAAAGGAGGAATCCAGGATTCCCAGCTTGATGCCCTTTAAGATGCCGGCCGCAATGGCGGCGGAGCCGGAAACTTCCTCGTAGCTGGTGGGATCCGTCAGCACGGTGTGCCACAGCCCGGAAGGAGCCTGCAGATCCCGCAGGGCGGCAGCCTGGGCTCGGAAGGTGTCTTCGATGTAGGCGCGGACGCCGGGATCCAGGGTTTCCTTGGAGATATCCAGGAATTCCAGGGCTCCGCAGGTAAACCAGGAGTTGCCGCGGCACCAGAAGATGCCTCCGAAGTTGTCGTTGCGGTTGAAGCTCCAGCCGTGGTAGAACAGGCCGCTGCACTTGTCATACAGGTACTTGATGTGTATCAGCACCTGGCGGGTGGCTTCGCTGATCCAGTCCTGACGGTCATAGCGGTGTCCCATCTTGTCCAGGAACAGCACGGTCATGAACAGGGTGTCGATCCACAGCTCGCCGTCGTTGAGCAGCACGCCATTGCGGTCGCCGATGGCGGTGGTCACGTGCTGGAAGCCGTTCTCTTTGGTCTTGGGGAGCTCTTCCATCAGCCAGCGGGCCTGATCCAGGCACATGGACTCATACTCCGGCGATTTTAAATCGTCCAGCAGGTTTACGATGGCCAGGTAAGGCGTGGTGGTGTTGATATTCCGGCTGGGAAGGCCGCGCTTTAAGTTGTTCTCAATCCAGTTTTTGAAGAAATCCAGGTAGCGGGTATCGCCGTAAAAACTCTGCAGCTTGTACAGGCCGTACAGACCTACGCCCTGGGGCCAGTCCCACTCCTCGATGCCGAAGTCGCGGGCGATGTTGCCCTTGGCGGTGGAAGCCTTGTCGGCGCCCTTGTCGCTGTCGTAGTCAGCGCCGCCCAGGTTCATCAGTTTGTCCATCACGCGATGGATCACAGGAAGCAGTTGCTCATTGGTCATCATATTACATTCCTCCATTTATTTTTTTCGCATAGGCGCTGGGAGTCAGGCCCGTGCTTTTTTTGAAAATCTGGCTGAAATACTGCGGGTTGTTGCCGCATCCCACCTGCTGGGCCACCCACTGGATCTGTTCCGAATGCCCTTCCGCCAGCAGCTGGCGGGCCTTCTGAATCCGCAGGGACGTCAGGTAGTTGGAAAACTTCTGCCCCGTTTCCTTAATAAAGCGCTTGCTGACGTAGTCCACGTTCATGAACAGATAGGTCTCCGCAATCCACTTTAAGGTCAGGTTGGGGTTGTCGATGTTTTCATCCACGTATTTCATGACATCTTCGATAAAGGGGCTGTAATTCTTGCCGGTGTCGGCGGGCTCCTTTACCATTTGGGAAATTTTATCAAAAAACGCGGTCCGCAGCGATTCCACATCGTTCTTCTGGTTCAGGCTCATGAGAAATTCCGTGGAATCCAGCGGAGACTGAAAACGGCTTTCCGCGGTCAGCCGCAGGATTACGCGGGAACCGGCCTGCTTCAAAAATTCCGGATCGCTGATGCCCTCCAGAATCCCCCGCAGTTCCTCCAAAGACCGGTCCCGGCCCGCCGCCCCCGAAGGCTGCAGCAGCTGCGTAGTCAGCTCCTCCAGCTTGGCGATCAGGCTGTTGTAGTTGCAGATGGGCACCGGCTTTAAGCCGTTCATAAAATAGATGACGCCGTAGCGGCGCACCTTGCTGATGACCATTTCCAGCAGGGAAGCCAGGCTGGCAAAGGACATCCGCCGGTATTCCAGGTCCGTTTCCTGCTCCACCGGGGACAGGGAGCGGAAAAACGTGTCCATCTGATCGTAAGAAATCTGATAGCTTTCAAAAAACAGAATCAGCGTATTTTTTACATACAGGCTATAGACGGAGATGCCGGGTGCGTGCTTTTTCATATACGAGTAGATCTCAGCCAGGGTGGCCGTCAGGCTGGCCTCCTCCAGAAAATAGAGGAAGCACAGCTCATAGCTGGTGTTGTAAAAGTCCATGAACCCCGCGTAGTCTTCCCAGGAAAAGGCAGAAGGCCCCGGGCTGTAGGTGCGTTCCCGCAGGATGTTGGAAAGCAGGCTGTAGTGCAGGTTGGCGGTCATCATCTTCTGCTTGTTCTGCAGGTCCTGAAACGCCTTCTGATGGTAGTGCTCCTTAATCACGTCCTGCATGCTTTCGATGATCTGCTCCTCGTTGCAGGGCTTCAGCAGATAGTGGTGTACCTTGTATTTCATGGCCTGTTTGGCGTATTCAAATTCACCGAAGCCGGAAAGCAGCACAAACTGGATGTTTAAGTCGGTCTGGGAAATCCGTTCGATCAGCTCCAGTCCCGACAGGCCCGGCATGCGGATATCCGTCAGAACAATGTCCGGACATTCGTCCAGAATCATGTTGTAGGCTTCAATGCCGTCGCTGCACAGGCCGATCAGCTCGATCCCCAGGCTTTCCCAGTCGATCAGCGTGGAAATGGACTCCCGGATGATGCGCTCGTCGTCAGCGATAATCAGTTTCAGCATAGTGGATCCTTTCTTCAGGCATTACGGTTCGGCGGCGGACGCCTCCGGCGGAGAAGCCGGCAGCGTAAACTGCAGCGGATAGGTCAGTTTGGCCACGGCCACGTCGTCTTCGTTGTACAGCGTCAGCCCATAGCCTTCTCCGTAGGTCAGCTGCATCCGGCTGGCGATATTCAGCAGGCCGATGCCGAATCCGTGGGGCTGGATTTCGTGGGAATCCAGCTTCTTCAGAAGGTCTTCCTCAAAGGAGGAACCGTTGTTCTTTACATACAGGTACAGAGTGCGTTCTTCCGGATCGGTTTCCGCCAGAATCTGTATCAGGCAGCCCTCGGTATTTTCCTCCAGCCCGTACCGGATGGCGTTTTCCACCAGAGGCTGCAGGGTCAGCTTCAGCACCCAGCACCGCATCAGACGTTCCGGTACATCCACCTGGTAATTCAGACGGTCCTCGTACCGGTATTTCTGAATGGTCATATAACATTGTACCAGTTCCAGCTCACGGCGTAAAGGAACTTGTGTATTTTTCTGGTCCAGGGTGATCCGCAGCAGGGTTCCCAGGGCTTCCGCCATGGAGGAAATATCCTTGGCGCCGGCGATTTTGGCCCGCCAGTTGATGGATTCCAGGGTGTTGTAGAGAAAATGGGGGTTCATCTGGTTTTCCAGGGCTTTTAGCTGGGCTTCCTTAATCAGGATTTCGTGCAGGTAATTGGTGCGGATCAACTGGTTGACCTCTTCCACCATGAGGTCGAACTGCTGATGGAGCATGCCCAGTTCGTCGGTGCGGCTGCTGTAGTCGTATCCCACGTCCGGCGGCGTCTGGCTGCCGTCTCCGAAGTGGCGGAATTTCAGAAGCAGGTTGTCAAAGTGCCGGGTGATGGAAGTGATCAGGGAGGAAGAAAGCACTGCCGTAATCACCGCCGCCGCTGCCATAACCGCCAGGCAGAAAGCCATAGCCAGCCGGATGGCGCCGGCGATTTCCCCGTAGGGGATGACGCATATGTAGGACCAGTTAAAGTCCGGAATTACGCCTCTTACATAGAAGTAATCCTGATCGCCGGCGGAACGGCGCCCGTAGGGTTCCTCAAAAATCCGACCCAGATCCGCGGCCACCGCTTCCGGAATGCTGGCGGACGCGTAAATCGGTCCGCTGGCGTTGTACAGCAGGTAGTTGGCGCTGTCGTACAGAGGATCGGTCTGGCCGACGGATCCAATGAGGGCGTCCGGGTCCAGACACACAATCAGCGTTCCCAGGTCGTCCAGCCGCAGATACTCGGTGCGCCGCAGGGACTTGACGGCGAAGATGCCGTATTCCATGCTGTAGTCCGTGACCCATACCGTGGCGCCTCTGGCTTCCCGGGACCGGGCCAGCAGGTCGTCCATGACTTCCTCCGGCACGGAATGCCGCAGGGAGATATGGGTGTGGATGGTAAAGGTGTCCTGGTACAGGCTCATGTATTCCATATAATTCTGCCGGAAGGTAAAGTAGTATTCCGTCAGAGTGGTGTAGGCGGAAGAATAGGCGGTGTTGATGTCCTGCAGCTGATCCGAGTCCTTCAAGGTGCTCAGGGAATTCTGAATGGTGGCGTCAGCCAGGAACAGGTCCATCATGGTGTTGATGTCGTTTAAGTTCCGGGCGATTTCCGCGGAAGAAGCGGACAGGGATCCGGCGGTAGTCCGGTACAGCATCTTATTATAAGAAGCGGAGGTCTGGTGAAGGCTGAAAAGCGCCGCCGCCAGCAGCAGAAACATGCTGATCCAGACGATGGACTGGATCTTGTATTTCAGCGACAGATTCCGGACAAAGGTCTTCATGGGTCCGCGCGCCTCCTTCCCTCCGTTTTGCCTTCTTTTAGGAATTATATATAAATAACCGGACAAGTACAAGGGATAAGGCGGAAAAACTATGCAAATTACACAAAAAAATCGCTTTTTTAAACCCCAAAATCGGTTTTCAGCATTTACAACGGCAGGGAAAACCGTTATAATATTGACATAGTTACACTGTAAAAGTATAAGGAGGAACGTTTTTATGAAGAAAGCAGCATTGTTTATGGCATGCGCTCTGGCTGTAACTGCTCTGGCAGGCTGCAGCAGCTCTTCTTCCACCGCTGAGACCACTGCAGCGGCAGGCGGAGCTACGGAAGCCGCTGGCGGCTCCGAGGGCGGCGAAGTCAACATGATCATGACCTGGTGGGGCAACCAGGTACGTAACGAGAGAACCCAGCAGGCGCTGGATCTCTACGCGGAACAGAACCCCGGCGTACATATCGAGGGTCAGTTCTCCGAGTGGTCTGACTACTGGAACAAGCTGGCTACCTCTGCAGCCGGACAGGCTATGCCCGACCTGCTTCAGATGGACTACATGTATGTTGACCAGTATGTAAAGAGCGGCCTGCTTCTGGACCTGACTCCCTACATCGAGGATGGCACGCTGGATACCAGCAACATCTCTGAAAACACTATGGCTTCCGGTACCGTTGACGGCGGCGTATACGCTATCTGCGCAGGCATCAACTCCCCGGCTCTGCTGTACAACAAGACCCTGACCGATTCTCTGGGAATCGAGATCAAGGACAACATGACCATGGACGAGTTCTTCGCGCTGAGCAAGCAGATCTACGAGCAGTCCGGCGTTAAGACCAACGTTGCTTACGGCATCGGCGAATCCTGGAGCGCTTACTTCGTAAGAGGCCTGGGCTTCTCCTGCTTCACCGAAGACGGCACCGGCATGGGCGGCAGCGCTGAAGAGTGGGTACCCTTCTTCGAAGTATACACCAAGGGCCTGGAAGAGGGCTGGCTGATCGATCCCGGCGTATTTGCTGAGATCTCCGTCGGTTCCGTTGAGCAGGAGCCGCTGGTATACGGCAGCACTCCCGAGACGCAGTCCTGGTGCGCATTCTACAACTCCAACCAGCTGGGCGCTATGCAGAACGCGGCTCCCGAAGGCATGGAGATCGGCATCACCACCTGGCCGTCCTATGATCCTGTGAAGTCCAACTACTTAAAGTCCAGCCAGTTCTTCTCTGTAGGCGCGACTACCGCTTATCCGGAAGAGGCTGTTAAGGTTCTGGATTTCCTGACCAACTCCTCTGACGCCAACAACATCCTGCTGGGTGAGAGAGGCGTGCCGGCCAACTCTGTTATTGCCGAAGAGATCACTCCTCAGCTGAGCGAACAGGATCAGGAAGTTACCCGCTTCATCAACGAAGTTGTAACTCCCAACTGCTCTCCCATCGATCCGCCGCAGCCCGATGGATCCAACGAAGTATACGATCTGCTGAACCGTACTGTTGAGCAGGTTTGCTACGGACAGCTGGATGCCCAGACTGCTGCCAACACCTTCTATGAGGGCGCAGTAGAGATCATGTCTGCAAAGTAATTCAGTAAAGCAATGAAATTTTGGGGGCCACGCAAAATGTGCCGGCTTCGCAGGTCTTCTGCCAGAGCTGCAGATTTTGCGGGCCCCCCTTTTAAGACTCTTAGAGGGGGATGAACATGAACAAAAAGAAAAACCTGACGTTCAAGCAGTTCTTGGATCAGGAACATATCGCAGGATATATTTTCAGCCTTCCCTTCACCATCGGCTTTTTGATGTTCATGATCGTGCCGATGGGAATATCTCTGTATTATTCCTTCTGCGATTACAACATCCTGACGCCCGCCGTATTTTCCGGCGCGGACAACTACGTCAAGATGTTCACCGATGATCCCACGTTCTGGCAGACCATCGGAGTTACTTTCTATTTCGCGCTTGTTTCCGTTCCGCTGCGTTTGATCTTCGCGTTGATCGTAGCGCTGATTCTGTTAAAGACGACGAAAGCTACCGGATTTTACCGTGCGGCCTACTACCTTCCCTCCATCATCGGCGGTTCCGTTGCCGTGGCAGTTCTGTGGAGAAGAATGTGGGCAACCGACGGTGTAATCAACCACCTGCTGGGCGCTATCGGCATCGAGACCAGTTTCGCATGGCTGGGCAATACCAAGACCGCGATCTGGATGCTGATTATCCTGGCTGTATGGCAGTTCGGTTCTTCTATGCTGGTGTTCCTGTCTTCTCTGAAGCAGATTCCCGCCAGCCTGTATGAGGCGGCCACCGTGGATGGCGCCAACAAGTGGCAGCAGTTCTGGAAGGTTACGCTTCCTCTGCTGACTCCCACCATTTTCTTCAACCTGGTTATGCAGATGATCAACGGCTTCCTGGCATTCACACAGTGTTACATCATTACCCAGGGACGTCCGATGAACTCCACTCTGTTCTACACCGTTTACATGTATCAGCAGTCCTTCGAGTTCTATAACACCGGCTACGGCGCGGCTCTGGCATGGGTAATGCTGGCGATCATTTCGCTGATTACGCTGGTTCTGTTTGCAACCAAGAAGTTCTGGGTATATGATGGAGGGTTCTAAATTATGAGAGCGAAACGAACAATAGGAAAAATTATCTATCACGTATTGGTATGCGGTTTCGGTCTGATCATGATTTACCCCCTGGTGTGGATGGTAATGAGTGCTTTCAAGCCCACCAATACCATTTTTACCACAGCCGGTCAGCTGATTCCGGAAACCTTTACCGTTGAGAACTACATCAACGGCTGGAAGGGATTCGCCGGCATTTCCTTCGGCGTATTCTTCCGCAACTCGCTGTTTATTTCCATCGTGGCTACCATTGGTACGGTTCTGGTATCTTCCGTTGTAGCCTACGGACTGGCAAGATGCAAATTCCGCGGCAGAAGAATCCTGTTTGTGGCTATGCTGCTTTCCATGATGCTTCCGGCGCAGGTTCTGATGATCCCGCAGTATCTGTGGTATCAGAAGCTGGGCTGGGTAGGAAGCTACAAGCCCCTGATTATCCCGTACTTCTTCGCGATCCAGGGCTTCTTCGTATACCTGATGATGAACTTCATCGACGGTATTCCGAGAGAACTGGACGAGGCGGCCAAGATCGACGGATGCTCTTACTACGGCATCTTCGGAAGAATCATCTTCCCGCTGATCACCCCGTCCCTGATTACGGGCTGCATCTTCTCCTTCATGTGGAGATGGGATGACTTCCTGTCCGCATTGCTGTACATCAATGAATCGGCGAAATACCCGGTCAGCTTGGCTCTGAAGCTGTTCTCTGACCCGGGTTCCTCTTCCGACTACGGCGCCATGTTCGCTATGGCATCGCTGTCCATCCTGCCGGCAGTTATCATGTTCAT
Source organism: uncultured Lachnospiraceae bacterium (assembly GCA_944380605.1). Taxonomy (GTDB): domain Bacteria; phylum Bacillota; class Clostridia; order Lachnospirales; family Lachnospiraceae; genus UBA3402. The sequence continues at coordinate 42,465 of CALWIA010000027.1, forward strand.
CTGCCTGCAGAAATATCTGGTAGAAGGTATCAGTACTTCTGGTTTGAAGGGCTGATGGTTATTCCTGCAATGCCGCAGACAGAAGTCTGCGGCATTTCTGTTTTATACGATAGGAAATTTCATTTCCTATCGTATAAAAAAACGCTCCGCTGAGGATGCGCACTCGCGCATGAGGTAGATGCTGCCTGACGGCAACTGCGCTCGGCGCGAGTGTGCGCCTTAGCGCACACTTTTTTCATAAACGACAAAAAGGAGAACAGACATGGCACAGAAAAGCATCCGGGAACGGCAGACATGGGCCCAGTTTGACGCGCTGCAGCTGGGCAGCGGCTGGGTGGAAGACGACATTGGAAAGCTGCAGATACTGGTGGAGGACGCCTACGGCGACAGCCATCCGGGCAGCGTCCATCTGAATCAGGTGAGCCAGCAGGCAGTATATGGGATTTTTGAGGAAGGAGCGTTTCCGGCTCAGTTCCACATCACGGACATCTGCGATGGGTGCGCCCAGGGACACGACGGCATGAATATGGTGCTGGCGTCCAGGGAAGTGATCTGCGATATGCTGGAGATTCACGCCGGTTTCGTGCCGTGGGACGGCATGGTGATGACCGCTTCCTGCGACAAGTCCATACCGGCGCATCTGAAGGCGGCGGCCCGGATCAACATTCCCACGGTCTTTATTCCCGGCGGCAGCATGCGGCCCGGCCCCAATCAGACCACGTCGCTGGTGGCGGGAGATATTTCCCTGCGGCAGAAGCGGAAAAATGAGATCACGCCGGAAGAGATCCGGGCCTACAAGCTGACGGGCTGTCCGTCGGTGGGCGCCTGCACATTCATGGGCACGGCCAGCACCATGCAGTGCATGGCGGAGGCCCTGGGCATGGCGCTGCCGGGCAGCGCGCTGGTGCCGGCGACTATGCGGGACCTGATTGAGTATTCCAGAGAGTCCGGAAAGCAGGCGGTGCGCCTGGCAAAAGCCGGCATCACTCCGTCTATGATCCTGACGGAGCGGGCGTTCCGCAACGCCATTGTGGTGCACAGCGCCATCGGCGGCTCCACCAATGCCCTGATTCACCTGCCGGCCATCGCCAAGGAACTGGGCTTTGAACTGGATCCGGAACTGTTTAACGAGATCAACGCCAAAATCCCCCATATCGGCAACGTCAATCCCAGCGGGCAGCACCTGACGGAGAGCTTTTGGTTTGCCGGCGGCATTCCCATGGTGCAGATCATGCTGAAGGAACACCTGGATCTGGATGTGCTGACGGTGACGGGCAAGACCCTGGGCGAGAACCTGGAGGAAATGGAAAAGAGCGGGTTCTTTGAACGGAACCTGGGGTATCTGCACAACTACGGCCTGGAGCGGGAGGATGTGATCCTGCCGGTGGAAAAGACCAAAGAAATGGGTTCCATCGCGGTGCTGAAGGGCAATCTGGCGCCGGAAGGCGCGGTGGTCAAGTACTCCGCCTGCGAAGAGTCTATGCGGGTGCACCGGGGCAGAGCCGTGGTCTTTGACCGGGAAGAAGACGCCCATGACGCGGTGGTGCGGGGCGGGATCAACCCGGGAGAAATCATCATCATCCGCTACGAAGGTCCCAGAGGCAGCGGTATGCCGGAGATGCTGATGACGACGGAGGCCATTGTCTGCGACCATCGCCTCAACGGCAAGGTGTCCCTGATCACCGACGGCCGGTTTTCCGGAGCGACCCGGGGCGCGGCCATCGGCCATGTGTCGCCGGAAGCGGCGGCCGGCGGTCCTCTGGCCTTTGTGGAGACCGACGATATCATCGAATACGACGTATACAAAAAGTCGGTGAACCTGGTGGGGCTTCATGGGCAGCTGATGACGGAAGAAGAGATTCAGGCGGAGATGGAACGGCGGAAGAAAGAGCATCCGGTGCTGAAAAAGACCTACAAGGGCGTGCTGAAACGCTATACCGACCATGCGGCGTCCGCCATGAAGGGCGCCGGATACTGAGAAGGAGGAAGCAGTGATGAAAAGCAGATATATTACTCCGTCCATCACCATCTTCAAAGAAGATGGCACGGTGGACCTGGAGGCCATGAAACGGCATTTTGATTACCTGATCGAGGGAGGCGTGGACGGCATCCTGGTGCTGGGCAGCATCGGCGAGTTTTTTGCCATTCCCATGGAGGAAAAGAAGAAGCTGGTGCAGTGCGCGCTGGAGCACATCGCCGGACGGGTGCAGGTGATCATCGGCACCACCAGCATGCTGGAGAGCGAGATTATCGAACTGTCCCGGTTTGCCGACGGATACGGCGCCGACGCCTGCATCGTGCTGCCGCCGTATTATTTCCCGTTAAGCGCCGCCAGCATCGAGAACTACTTTGACCGCATCGCGGACCAGCTGGCGGACCAGACGTTGTACCTGTACAACTTCCCGGACCGCACCGGCTACACCATTCCGGTGCCCGTGACCCTGAACCTGCTGCGGAAGCATGGGAATATCAAGGGATACAAGGATACCCAGGCCGGCGTGGCCCACAGCCTGGAACTGATCAAGACAGTGAAAACGGAATTTCCGGATTTCCGGGTGTACGCCGGGTTCGACGACAACTTCGCCCACAATGTGCTTTCCGGCGGCGACGGCTGCATCGGCGGACTGTCCAACGTGGTGCCGGAGGTGTGCAGCGGCTGGGTGAAGGCTTTCGCGGATGAGAACCTGCAGGAAGTGAAGCGGATCCAGATGCTGATCAACGGGCTGATGGAGATCTACCAGGTGGGCACGCCTTTTGTGCCCTATATCAAGGCAGCGGTGGGCCAGCGGGGCCTGCCGGTGAGCTGCCGGGCATCCTTCCCCTTTGTGACGCCGTCCGTGGAAGACCAGAAAAAGATCGGCGCCATACTGGAAAAATACGGAATTGAAAAGGTGCAGTAATCTTTTATAAATTAAGATGGGAGGGACAGGATGAGCGTATTTCCTGAAAATTTCTTATGGGGCGGCGCGGTGGCTGCCAATCAGTGCGAGGGCGCATATAATGAAGACGGAAAGGGGCTGTCGGTGCAGGATGTGCTGCCCCGGGGCCTGGTGGGGCCCAGGACCCAGGAGCCCACGCCGGACAACCTGAAGCTGGAGGGCATCGATTTTTACCACCGGTACAAAGAGGACATCCGGCTGTTTGCGGAGATGGGGTTCAAGGTGTTCCGCACCTCCATTGCCTGGTCCCGGATCTTCCCCCGGGGAGACGAGGAGGAGCCCAATGAGAAGGGGCTGCAGTTCTACGACGATTTGTTCGACGAATGCCGCAAGTACGGCATCGAGCCGCTGGTGACCATTTCCCACTATGAGACGCCGCTGTGGCTGGCGGAGCAGTACGACGGATGGAGAGACCGGCGGCTGGTGGGATTTTTTGAGCGGTATGTTCGGACCATTTTTAACCACTACAAGGGAAAGGTGAGGTACTGGCTGACCTTTAATGAGATCAATTCCCTGATCCATGCGCCGTTCATGAGCGGCGGCATCGCCACGCCGAAGGAACAGCTGACGGAGCAGGATCTGTACCAGGCCATGCACCACGAGCTGGTAGCCAGCGCCATGGCGGTGAAAATCGGCCACGAGATCATGCCGGAAGCCAAAATCGGCTGCATGATTCTGGGCATCACCACCTATCCCCTGACGCCGGATCCGTCGGATATTATCGCCGCCATGGAGAAAGACCGGGATACCCTGATGTTTGCCGACGTCCACGCCCGGGGCAGCTATCCCCGATACCTGGTGAACTACTTTGAAAAGAAGGGCATCCGGATCCGGATGGAACCGGGAGACGAGGAGATGCTGAAGCATACCGTGGATTTTATCTCCTTCAGCTATTACTCCAGCGGCTGCGTGACGGTGCACCAGAACGAAGGAAGCGACGCCCTGGGCAATATGACCGGCGGCGTGAAGAATCCTTACCTGAAGGCGTCCCAGTGGGGATGGCAGATCGACCCCCAGGGACTGCGGTACACGCTGAACAAGCTGTACGACCGCTACCAGCTGCCGCTGTTTATTGTGGAAAACGGCCTGGGAGCGGTGGATACTCTGGTGACCCTGGAAAACGGGGAGAAGACGGTGGAAGACGACTACCGCATCGACTATCTGCGGCAGCATCTGAAAGAAGCGGCCAAGGCCATCGAGGACGGCGTGGAACTGATGGGCTACACCTCCTGGGGCTGCATCGACCTGGTCAGCGCCTCCACGGCGCAGATGAGCAAGCGCTACGGCTACATCTACGTGGACCGCAATGACGACGGCAGCGGCACCCTGCAGCGGTACCGCAAAAAGAGTTTCTACTGGTATCAGAAAGTGATTGAGACCAACGGGGAATCGCTGTACGAAGACGAATAAACGAAACGGGCATCCGCCCAGGTTCACATGGAACCTGAGGGATGCCCGTTTTCAATCTGTATCGCATCGGACTAGTTGGATTTGACTTCTTTCCAGTAGTTGTTGTACAGCGCGTCTACCTCGTCGCCCAGATACTGGAAGACCTCGCTGTTTTCCAAGGAATCGATGTCCGGGAAAACGGCCTTGTTGTTCTGCACTTCTTCATCCAGCAGATCAAAGGCGCCCTTGTTGGGGGTGGGGTAGGTAATGTATTCAAAGTTCATCTTGGCGATGTCGGGACGGCACAGGAAGTCGATCCATTTCTCCGCGTTCTCTTTGTTCTTGGCGTTGGCGGGGATCACCCAGCTGTCGATCCAGACGTTGGTGCCTTCTTCCGGAATCACGTATTCCAGGTCGTAGTCCAGGCCCAGGTTTTCCACCTCTTCCTGGATGTAGAGCATTTCACCGGAGTAGATCACGCCGACGGCGGCTTCTCCGCCGATCATCTTATCCCGCACCTGGTCGATGACATAGGCCTGCACCAGGGGCTTCTGGGCGATCAGCAGGTCTCTGGCTTCCTGCAGTTCCGCGTCATTTGTGGTGTTCATGGAGTAGCCCAGGGATTTCAGCGCCACCATGAAAGCGTCGCGGACGCTGTCCTGCATCAGGATCTCGCCGCTGAACTTCTCGTCCCACAGGTCCGCCCACTTGGTGGGAACGTCCTCCGGAGCTACCATGGAGGTGTTGTACAGGATGCCGACGGTGCCCCAGCAGTAGGGGACGGAATATTTATTTTCCGGGTCGAAGCTTTTGGAGCGCTCCATATACTCCGGATCGATGTTGGAGATGTTGGGCACGTTGTCGAAGTTGATCTCCGCCAGCAGGTCGTTTTCGATCATTTTCTGAATCATGTAGTCCGAGGGGCAGACCACGTCGTAGGTGACGCCGCCGGCTTCGATGACCGGATACATTTCCTCGTTGGTCTCAAACATGTCGTAGATCACCTCGATGCCGGTTTCCTCCTCGAACATGTCGATGACGGCCTCGTCGATGTACTCGCCCCAGTTGTAGACGTATACCTGTCCGGCTCCTTCGTCAGCGCCGCCGGAGCTGCTGCAGCCGGTCAGGGCTGCGGCGCCGGCCAGGGCCGCGGCGGAAAATGCAATCCATTTCTTTTTCATAATCGTTCTCCTCCTATTTTTCCTCTTTTCTGGCGTGCGGCGCGAAGTTGGTGATGATCAGCAGGATCAGAACCGCCAGGAATATGATGGTAGACAGCGCATACATGGACGGATTGATGCCTCGCCGCACTTCACTGTAAATCAGTGTGGACAGTGTGTTGATGCCGGCGCCTCTGGTGAAGTGGGTGATGATGAAATCATCCAGCGACATGGTGAAGGCCAGCAGGAATCCTGACAGGACGCCGGGAAGGATATCCGGAAATACGACTTTGAAAAAGGCGTACAGCGGTGAGGCTCCCAGGTCCAGGGCCGCCTCGTACGTGCTTCGGCTGGTCTGCTTTAACTTGGGCATAACGCTTAAGATCACGTACGGGATGTTGAAGGTAATATGGGCAATCAGGATGGTTTTGAATCCCAATGAGATTCCGAAGGCGATAAAGGCCAGCATCAGCGAGATGCCGGTGACGATATCGGCGTTGAGCATGGGAATGTTGGTGATTCCCATAATAATGGTTTTGGGCATCGGCTTCATGCTGTTTATGGCAATGGAAGCGGCGGTGCCGATGATGGCGGCGATCAGGGCCGACAAAAAGGCGATGACCAGGGTGTTGCGCAGCGCGTCCATAATGGTGGAGCGGCTGAACATTTCCAGGTACCAGTCTAAGGTGAACCCGCCCCACTGGGTGCGGGACTTGGACTGGTTGAAGGACAGGACCATCATGGTCATAATGGGGGCGTAGAGAAAAATCAGGGTCAGCACCAGATAAAAGTTCTCTGCGATGTATTTGATCCGGGTTTTTAACGTTTTCATCAGAATGCCGTACCCTCCCCGTTCTTATCGTATTTGGCGATCAGCGCCATGCTGATCAGGATAAAGAACATCAGCACCAGCGAGAGGCCGGAGCCCAGGTTCCAGTTGCTGCCTCTGGTAAATTCCTGCTCGATGACGTTGCCGATCAGCAGGATCTTGCTGCCGCCCAGCAGGTTGGAGATGACAAAGGTGGTCAGGGCGGGGACGAACACCATGGTGATGCCGCTGATGACGCCCGGCAGGCTTAAGGGAAACCAGATGCGGGTCAGAGTCTGGAAAAAATTGGCTCCCAGGTCCTGGGCGGCGTTTATGGTGTTGTCGTCGATCTTGCACAGCACGTTGTAAATGGGAAGCACCATAAAGGGCAGGAAATTGTATACCATGCCCAGGATAATGGCTCCCGGCGTGTTGATCAGGGACTGGTTGGGCAGGTGCAGGGCGGTTAAAATGCCGTTGATCACGCCGCTTCGTTCCAGCAGCGTCTGCCAGGCCAGGGTCCGCAGCAGGAAATTCATCCACATGGGAAGGATGAAAATAAATACCACGAAGCTGCCCCGGCCGATGTTGCGCCTCCGCAGGATCAAGGCCAGCGGGTAGGCCAGCAGCAGGCAGATTACCGTGCTCAGCAGGGACAGGCCCAGCGCCAGAAACAGCGCCTTGCGGTGCTCCGGCGTGGCAATGGCCAGGATGTTGGCCAGGGTAAATCCGCCGTCGCCGTCGGTGAGGCCGTAAAAAACAATCAGGGCCAGCGGGATAATGGTAAATCCGGCCATCCAGATCAGATAGGGGCCGGCCAGCAGTTTCTTACTCATTGACACCTACCGCCTCCTCGTCTTCTGAAGCGGGCTTGTTCATGATCTGGATGTTGTAGGGATCCACGCGGATGCCCACTTCTTTGCCCACCGGGCACAGCTGGGTGCTGTGGACCAGCCACTCGAAGCCGTCGGGGGTGGTGACTTCCATCTCATAGTGCACGCCCTTGAAAATCAAATGGGTGCAGACGCCTTTCAGCGTGCCTTCTTCCGGGCTTACCAGCTCCACGTCCTCCGGACGGATCACCACGTCCACCGGCCGGTTGTTGCCGAAGCCTTTGTCCACGCAGGTGAATTTCGCACCGAAGATCTCCACCAGCTCGTCCCGGATCATCAGTCCCGGCACGATGTTGCTGTCGCCGATGAAGTCGGCCACAAAGGCGTTTTCCGGCTCGTTGTAGATCTGCTCCGGAGTGCCCATCTGCTGGATGTAGCCCTGGTTCATCACCACGATGGTGTCGGACATGGTCAGGGCTTCTTCCTGGTCGTGGGTGACATAAATAAAGGTAATGCCCAGCTCATTTTTCAGGCGGATCAGTTCGTACTGCATGTCCTGGCGCAGCTTTAAATCCAGCGCGCCCAGAGGCTCGTCCAGAAGCAGCACCCGGGGCTCGTTGACAATGGCCCGGGCAATGGCGATCCGCTGCTGCTGGCCGCCGCTTAAAGAATCCACGCTGCGGTTTTCGTAGCCGTCCAGGTTCACCAGCTTCAGCGCGTATTTGATCTTGTCCTGGATATAGGATTTGGGCTTGTTTTTGATTTTCAGGCCGAAGGCGATATTTTCCGCGATGTTCATATGGGTAAACAGGGCGTACTTCTGGAACACGGTGTTGAGCTGCCGCTTGTTGGGGGGCAGGTCGGAGATATCCTGGCCGTCAAAGATCACCTTGCCGGCGTCCGCGTGCTCGAAGCCGCCGATGATGCGCAGCGTGGTGGTTTTGCCGCAGCCGCTGGGCCCCAGCAGCGTGACAAAAGAATTTTCCTTTACGGAAAGGTTTAAATCGTCCAGCACCAGAGTGCCGTCAAAACTCTTGGAGATGTTGACCAAATCAATCAGTGGCTGACTCATGCGCGTTTCCTCCTAAAAACTGGGCGGGGAGCTGACCCACAAAACCACGGCTCCCGTCCGGCTGGTAAGATAGTGCTTTTTATCCGGGGTAAAGTAAAAGGACTCGCCCTTTTTGGCCCGGTGTACCTGGCTGCCCAGGTGAATGGATACGCTGCCCTGCAGCACGTAGCCGAACTCCTCGCCTTCGTGGGGGTTGTCCGGATAGGTCTCGCCGCCGGCTTCCAGCGTCAGCAGGATGGGCTCCATCATATTCTTCTGGGCGTTGGGTATGATCCATTTGATGGTGTTGTTCAGCTCCGCGTCCTGCTTTTCGAAGTAGTCCGCCTTGCCGAACACGATCTGCTCCTCCGGAGTTTCGCTGAAAAACTCCGCGGTGGAAGTGCCCAGGCACTGCAGGATGTCCATCAGAGTGGCAATGGAAGGGGACGTTAAGTTCCGTTCGATCTGGGAAATAAATCCTTTGGACAGTTCGGCCCGGTCCGCCAGCTCTTCCTGCGTCAGGTTCTTGCGCACCCGCAGTTCCTTCAGCTTCTGCCCGATATCCATAATCCGCCTCCTGTGGGCCGGCGCCCCGGGGCTCCGGCAGTCTTTCTTCTAATCTAAAAGTTTACAAATACTAACTGACAATAAAAATAAGTAAAAAGTTTAGTAATGATAAACAAGCAGCAAAGTCTATTATACAGAAAAATATATGACTGTCAATAGATTTTTTGATAAATGTATGTTATGATATCTCTAACTGATTTGTAATGAGAAAACAGGAGGACAGAGCAGATGAAGGGCATGTATATGGCATATGTGGGTTCCTATTCTTATACAGGCAGCGCCAGGGGCATCACGGTCTACGACGTAGACGTGGAGAAGGGCGTTTTTAAGGAAAGATGCCAGGTGGACGTGGACAATTCCTCCTACGTTGTGCCGTCTGCCGATGGAAAAGTTCTGTATTCCATCGCGGATGAAGGGGTGGTTTCCTTCCGCATCCACGAAAACGGAAGCATCACCAAACTGAATACCGCAAGTATCCGGGGCATGAGAGGCTGCCACCTTTCGGTGGACCCCGATGGAAAGTATCTGTTTGTAGCCGGCTATCACGATGGCAAAGCTACGGTGATGCACTTAAATCCCGATGGAACCATCGGCGACATCGCCGCCGGCATCTACCACAAGGGCCTGGGCAGCGTGGCGGAGCGGATGTTCCGTCCCCATGTCAGCTGCGTGCGGATGACGCCGGATAAGAAGTATATCATGGTGGCGGACCTGGGAGTGGACCAGATCAAGGTGTACCGGCTCAATGAGCAGGACAAGAACCTGATTCTGGTGGACACGGTTCCCTGCGACTTGGAGTCGGCTCCCCGGAACTTTATTTTCAGTTCCGACGGGCGGTTTATGTACCTGATGTACGAGGTGAAAAACGTCATCGACGTCTACACCTACGAGACCGGTCCCCGGGTGCCCAAGGTGGAAAAGATCCAGACCATTTCCACCACCGGTGACAACCGTTTGAGCCAGCTGACGGCGGCCTGCGCCATGCGGATGACGGCGGATGAAAAGTATCTGTTCTGCAGCAATGCGGGAGACAACACCATAAGCATCTACACCCGGGACGCGGAGACCGGCCTGCTGAGCCTGATCTGCTGTCTGCCGGTGAGCGGCGAGTACCCCAAGGACATCGCCATTTTCCCAGACGGCCGGCATGTGGCGTCCATCAACCACGAAACTGGCAGCATCACCTTCTTCCGGGTCAACTACGAAGAGGGCCTGCTGGTGATGTGCGCCCGTTCGGTGTCTGTGGACGAGCCCAACTGCTGCGCCCTGGTGAAGGTGAGGGACTGACATGGCGGGCTCATCCTGGGGAACGCTGCTGCGGATGACCACCTGGGGAGAATCCCACGGCAGCGGGCTGGGCGCCGTGGTGGACGGCTGCCCGGCGGGGCTTCCCCTTTGCGAAGAAGACATTCAGCGGTATCTGGACCGGCGCAGGCCGGGCCAGAGCCGTTATACCACGAAACGGCAGGAAGCGGACCGGGCAGAGATTCTGTCCGGTGTATTTGAAGGAAAAACTACGGGGACGCCCATATCCATCCTGGTGCGCAACACCGACCAGCGTTCCCGGGACTATTCGGAGATTATGAATCTGTACCGGCCCGGCCACGCGGATTACACCTTCGACCAGAAGTACGGGTTCCGGGACTACCGGGGCGGGGGCCGTTCCTCCGGCCGGGAGACCATCGGACGGGTGGCTGCCGGCGCTGTGGCGGCGAAGCTTCTGCAGGAACTGGGTGTGGAGGTCATCGCCTATGCCCGTTCCATAGGACCGGTGGAAGCGGATATGGGGCGGTTTGACCGGGAGGAAATCGGCAGGAATCCGGTGTGCATGCCGGACGCGGAAGCGGCGGCGAAGGCGGAGGCCTATCTGCAGGAGCAGATGGAACGGCAGGATTCTGCCGGCGGCGTGGTGGAATGCGTGATCCGCGGCCTGCCCGCCGGCGTAGGCGAGCCGGTGTTTGAAAAGCTGGACGCCTGCCTGGGCCACGCGCTGCTGTCCATCGGCGCGGTCAAAGGCGTGGAAATCGGAGACGGGTTCGCGGCGGCGGCCAGCACCGGTTCAGTAAATAACGATATGTTCTATATAAAAGACGGCCATGGGGCCAAACGCACCAACCACGCCGGCGGCATTCTGGGCGGCATCAGCGACGGAAGCGACGTGGTGATCCGGGCGGCGTTCAAGCCGACCCCTTCCATTGCCAGACCCCAGCGGACCATCACCCGCCAGGGAGAAGAGACGGAAGCGGTGATCCGGGGCCGCCACGACCCCATTATCGTGCCCCGGGCCGTGGTGGTGGTGGAAGCCATGGCGGCGTTTACGGCGGCGGATCTGCTGCTGCAGGGGCTGTCTTCCCGGCTGGATTCGGTCCGCCGGGCGCTTGGCCGGTAAATACAGACGGAAAGAGGAGACATCATTATGAAAATAGCACTGGGCAATGACCATACGGCGCTGGAGATGAAGGCGGCGGTGAAACAGCATCTGGAAGAGCGGGGCATCGAGGTCCTGGACCTGGGGACCCATTCGCCGGAGAACTGCGATTATCCGGTATACGGAGAAAAGGTAGGGCTGGCGGTGGCCGGCGGCGAAGCGGACCTGGGCATCGCCATCTGCGGCACCGGCGTAGGGATTTCCCTGGCGGCAGGCAAGATCCGGGGCATCCGGGCCTGTGTCTGCAGCGAGCCCTATACGGCTAAACTGTCCCGGATGCACAACAATTCCAACGTGCTGGCCTTCGGAGCCAGAGTCATCGGCATCGAGATGGCCAAGATGATCGTGGATCAGTGGCTGGACGCGGTGTATGAAGGCGGAAGGCATCAGAGACGGGTGGATATGATCCATGCCATCGAAGAACGGCAGTACCGGCAGGAGGAACAAAGATGAAGCATGTACTGGTGACGGTGCCGGCAGAAGAACGGCATATGGAATATCTGAAGGAAAAAGGCAGAGACTGCGCGTTTTTTCAGGTGCCGGCGGCGAAGGTGACGGCGGAAGATGTAAAGGGCGCGGAGATCATTCTGGGAAACGTGCCGGCGCCGCTGCTGGCGGAGGCCGGGAAGCTTGAATGGCTGCAGCTGAATTCCGCGGGGGCGGACCAGTACTGCCGGCCCGGCGTGCTTCGGCCCGGCGTGCTGCTGACCAACGCCACCGGCGCCTACGGACTGGCCATTTCCGAATACATGGTGGCCCAGTCCTTCAACCTGCAGAACCGGCTGTACCAGTATGTCCGCAATCAGATGGAACACCGGTGGCAGGACCAGGGAAAGGTGACTTCCATATACGGCTCCACCACGCTGGTGGTAGGGCTGGGAGACATTGGCGGCGAGTACGCCAGACGCATGAAGGCCCTCGGCAGCTATACCATCGGCCTGCGCCGGACGCCGGGAGAGAAACCGGACTATCTGGATGAACTGTACACGACGGAGCGGCTGGACGAGCTGCTGCCCAGGGCGGATTTTGTGGCCCTGTCCCTGCCCAACACGCCGCAGACCCATCACATTATGGACGAGAGGCGGCTGCGCCTGATGAAGCCCACGGCGTTTCTTATCAACGTGGGACGGGGCAATGCCATTGATACCGACGCCCTGTGCCGGGTGCTGCAGGAAGGCCATCTGGGCGGCTGCGCCGCGGACGTGACGGATCCGGAGCCGCTGCCGGCGGACCATCCCCTGTGGGATATGCCCCGCATGGTGATTACGCCTCATATTTCCGGGCAGTACCATCTGCAGGAAACCTTTGAGCGGATCATCCGGATCGCGGGAGAAAATCTGGAACTTTATTTGGCGGGAGACACGGAACACATGAGAAACTTGGTAGATTTTCAGACAGGATACCGCAGGTCACGATAGGCGGCCGCGAGGGATTCTGGTCAGAAGGGAAGGCAACGTGGACAAGACAAGATCATCGGGATTCAGTCGGGCAAGGCGCGGAAGACAGATTCTGAACGCTAAAATCACCATACCGGAGATCTCCCGCAGCCTGGTGGAACGGACCGGCCTGCTGGAGGAAATCGAGAAGACCGATGCCAGAATCACGGTTTTCAACGCGGGAGCGGGCTATGGAAAGACCATTCTTATGGCGCAGCTGGCAAAACGCCATGAGTGGGGGTGCGTCTGGTATCAGGTAGATAGTTCCGACAACGATCCGGTGTACTTTATGCAGGGGATTCTGTATGGAATTCTGCAGTTTGCGCAGGAGGACGCCAGGGCTTCTTTTTATGGTTCCCTGCAGGAACTGCGGCAGACGCCGGAACAGATGCTGCCTGACATCGTGGAACTGCTGTCGGAATTGCTTCGGGAGCCGGTGTATCTGATGCTGGACGACGTTCATGAGATTTCCAACGAACGTGTGATTACGGTGCTGTGCGGTCTGATGGACAGTCTGCCGGCCAACGTGCGCTTCTGCTTTACGGTAAAAGGTTCTTTTCCCCAGTTTCTGGCTTCTTACATGGTCAGAAACCGGGTATTTCTGATAGAGGCGGACCGGCTTTGTTTTTCGGAGGAGGAGACAAGGCGGATGATCCGGCAACAGACCGGATATCAGCCGGACGAGGAAGCGGTAAAGAGCGTGCAGGCGTATGTGGAGGGATGGCCGGCCGGCGTCATGTTTGCCTGCCTGTCCCTGAAAGCGGATCACAGCCTTCAGGAAGGCTCGCTGATGCTGAACCATACGAAAATTTTTGACTACATATATTATGAAATTTTTCGCCGGCTGCCCTATGACATCCAGCAGTTTCTGACCAATACGTCGGTGCTGGAGTCCGTAAGCGCTCCGCTGTGCAATTACGTTCTGGACCGCCAGGATTCTGCCGGCGTTCTGGAGTACCTGGCGGCGGAAAATATGTTTGTATACAAGCTGAGAGGCGAGAAGAAGTGGTACCGCTACCATTCCATTTTCCGGGATTTCCTGCGGGAACGGATCGACCCGGGACAGAAGAAGACGGTGCTTAGCCGGGCGGCTCAGTATTTTCTGCGCATGGGGGAGACGGATCAGGCGGTGGTCTGCGCCATGGAAGGCGGCAGCTTCGAAATCGTGGCGGCTGCCGTGGAGATGCAGACAGAGTCCATGCTGCGGCAGGGCCGTCAGTCTTCGCTGCGCCAGTGGATCCAGTATTTGGAACCGTACCAGGGCAATCTGAACGCGCCGTGCCTGTATGCGATTTATCGGTTCTTCCGGGACCAGAATGACCTGGAGAACGCGCTGGAATCGCTGTCTCAGGCGATCGCGCGGGCCCATGGGCAGGAGGACTGGGAACGTCTTGGCAGGTATGCGCTGGAGCGGACGGAATATCTGGAAGAGCAGAACCAGAGCCAGAAGGCGATAGAGCTGCTGATACCGGTGGTGCAGATGATGAGAGGCAAGCCCACAGCGGACGCTCCTGTCATACGCAGAAAAATGCTGGAATACCGCCTGCAGAAGGGCAACTGGAACTGTCTGACAGAGTTCACGGAACGGGTTGCGGCAGGAAGGCGGAGGATTCCGCTGGTTATGGAGAGAAATATGGTGCTGTGGGCCCTGGAACTGCGGGACAAGCAGGAGGGCTGGGGCAATACGCTGGAGGAAGCCAGAATGTACCGGCGGGTATCTCCGGTGTACGCGGAATACGGGTTCTTCTGCTATGCCAGATTTCTGTACCAAAAAGGAGATCCGCAGTGCCGCCGGGTGCTTCAGGAAGGAACCGCCATGCAGGGAGGCAGCTGCTATGCCAACTGGATGTCGCTGGTGGAGATGCTCTGGGAATATAAAAAGGCGCGGAAGCAGAGCCGGAAGGCGGAATTGAGGGAGAATATTCAGCAGGTCTGCAGCCGGCTGCAGCAGCAGAAATTTGAGACTCCGGACCTGTCGGAAGAAGACGAAAAGCTTCTGTCGGCGGTTCTGCTGGGGGAAGCGGAGGAAGGCAGCGGGGAGAGAGAACCTCTGCGGGAGGAGGCCCTTCTGCGGGTCTTCTGCCTGGGCAGTTTTTCCGTGAGAGCCGGAGAGGAACCCCTGCGGTGGAGAACCAAAAAGACGAGGGAACTGTTTGCCTGTCTGTTTGAGGCGGAAGGAAAGGGCCTGGACAAAAACGCGCTGATTTTCCGGCTGTGGCCGGAGGCGTCGGAGAAAAATGGTTCGGTGCTGTTTAACACGACGGTATCATACCTGAGAAGGACTCTGGCCTCGGCAGACGCGGCACAGGTGCTGCAGGTGAAGGACCGGCTGTATTCTCTGGATATGAGCCGGATCTGGTCGGACGCGGGACGGCTGAAAGAACTGGCGGAATGGATCCGGAAGAAGGAATTTGCGGAAATCGGGAATCCCCAGGAACTGGTGTCGCTGTACGGCGGAGAGTATATGGGCAGCGAAGACTACCGCTGGCTGGTGGGGCGCAGGGAGTATGTGGAACAGCTGTTTCTGCAGGCCGCCAGGCAGCTGGCGCTCCATGAAATGGAGGAAAAACACTGGGATACGGCGATTGTCATTTTTCAAAAAATGCTGGACGTCAGCGTCTGCTCTTCCAGTATTCTGCGGCTTCTGCTGACCTGCCGGATGAAGCAGGGCGATGTGGGCGGTGCCTACCGGCAGTATGAAAAGGTGCGCGATGAATGGGAACAGGAGTGGGAGCAGGAACTGCCTGCGGAATGACGGAATTTCTGGAGGAAGGGGGAGACGAGACCTGGTGAGGGATAGATACGCGCAGCGGATGATGGAAATGGGGGAGCACGTCTGCAGCCGGCTGGGAAAGAAAACGGCGGAGCGGCAGACCGGCCCGGTTTCGTCTCTGCCCTGCTGGAAGGCATGGAGACAGGCCGGAGAGCAGATGGTGCAGGAAGAAGAACCGGAGCCGGTGGAGTATCTGATCCGCCTGTACGGACTGGGAGAGTTTGAACAGTTCTGTCTGGCGATGCTGGTATGGGCAGAGGCAGATCCCGGCGGGGTCAGAGGTGCTCTGCAGGAAGCGGGTCTGGACGGCATGAGTCCGGGAACATTGATGTCACTTTGGGAGGGGCGGCTGTGCTTTCACAGGGAGCGGTACGCCTCTTTTTTGTCCGGCGGACCGCTGGCTGGCTGGGTGGTGCAGGAGCCGGCGGGGCCGTGGGAACCGCTGCGCCTGGACGGGAGGATCCACAGGCTGGTCCTGGGCGGGCGCTGGCTGGATCCGGAGATGGAGGAAATGGGACAGTGGTTCTGGCCGGATCAGTATCGGGAAGGCGAGATGAAAGCCGGATTCGGTGAAAACGAGTACCGCCGCTTCTGTGGATTTATGGGAAGCGGAAGGGGCTGCCTGCTTATGGGGCCGGAGGGAATCGGAAAGCGGACTCAGCTGCGCCGCTTTGCCCGGGACCATCAGAGACCTGTTTTCTGCGGAGAGGCGAGGGCGTTGCTTCTGGAGAACCCGGAGAGACGCAGGGAGCGGCTGAAACAGGCGGTGCGGGAATGCCGGATTCAGCAGGCGGCGCTTTGTCTGTACCGCTGCGGAGATTCGGAAGAGGAGCAGGAACTGCTGCGGCAGGGGTATCGGCTTGCAGCACGGTATCTGCCTGGGTTTGCAGTGATTCAGGCGGGAGAAGAACCGGTGCCGGAGGAACTGGAGGAACTGGTGCAGATTGCCATTGCGCCGCCGAACCTGCGCCAGCAGGCGGATCTCTGGAAGGAGATGGCTGGGGAATACTGCTGCGGACCGGATGTGAAGCCGGAGGAACTGGCGGGAATCATGACCATGACGCCGGGACAGATCCGCCGGACGCTGGAGCGGGGTGACCTGCTGCGCAGGCAGGAGGGCTTGGACCGGATAGAAGAACGCCATCTCCGGGAGTCGGCAGGCGGCATGGCAGACGGCCGGCTGCAGGGAAAAGCCATCCGGGTGGAGCCCCGGTACGGATTTGAAGATCTGATTCTGCCGGAGAAACAAAAAAGCCAGCTGCGGGCGGTCTGCAGCCAGGTAAAGAACCGCTACCGTGTGTATGAAGAATGGGGATTTTCTTCCCGGCGCGCCTATGGAACCGGGCTTTCCATCGTGTTTTCCGGCCCGCCGGGCACAGGCAAGACCATGGCGGCCCAGGTGATGGCCAGGGAACTGGGGCTGGAACTTTACAAGGTGGATCTGGCGGCGGTGGTCAGCAAATACGTGGGAGAGACGGAAAAGAACCTGAACCTGATTTTTGAAGAGGGGAAAAAGAGCCGTGCCATCCTGTTTTTTGATGAGGCCGACGTGCTGTTTTCCAAGCGAACGGAAGTGAAGGATTCCCACGATAAGTACAACAATATGGAAGCGGCGTTTCTGCTGCAGAAGATGGAAGAGTACACAGGCGCGGCGGTGCTGGCTACCAATTACTTGCAGAATATTGACGAAGCCTTTAAACGCCGGTTTACGTATATTGTGGAATTTCCATTTCCGGACGCGGACAGCCGCCGCCTTCTGTGGGAAAGCGCGGCGCCCCAGCAGCTGCCGCTGGACCGGGACGTGGACTTTGACTTCCTGGCGGAAACATTTGATATAAGTGGAAGCCAGATCAAAAACAGCCTGCTTGGCGCCGCGTTTCTGGCGGCGGACGAGGGGCAGAAGCAGGTGCGCATGGGGCATGTGCTGAAGGCGCTGGAACAGGAACTGTACAAAAGCGGGAGAAAGATTTCCAGAGAAGCGCTGGAGGCCTATGGGCTTGCCCATGGGAATGGAAAAAGCGAGGGATCGGCATGAGTTTTGAACCGTTTGAAACGGAGTACAGCAGAGACCAGAAGCGCTCCGACCACCGGATGCGCCGGTTTTCCTCCGGCGAAAAGGAGGAAAAGGAGAAGGGGCGTCCCATGGAGGGGTATGAGTCCTCCGAACAGGAGCGAAAAGAGAAAAAGGAGCCGGCCCAGCAGGTGCTGCTAAAAGGCGGACGGAACCGGTTTTCTGCCGGCTACAACCGGGAGAAGAAGCTGACCATGGTGTTTTCTAGGGATAAGCAGGATGGAGATGGGAAAGAGGAGGAAGTGCTTAAACGGGAGCGGTCTTCTTCCTGGAAGGGCAATAAAAAGTATTTTCTGGCCGACCTGGCGAAGCCGGAACAGGGGGCCATGGCGCTGGAGGATCGGGAGGAGAAGCAGAAGAAATTCCTGATGAAGCAGATTTCCGACGCCGCGGATGGGCCGGAAGAGAGCCTGGTGCAGGAAGAATTTTCCTTTTTCAGCACCAGGAATGAACGCAGGCAGATCCGGATGCTGGAAGACGAGGCCAGGAAGCATTCCCTGGACCGGGAAACGGTGGAGGAAAACCGCAGGCAGGCGTCGGCTCTGGCTCAGGACGTGATGCATAAAGAGCAGGAGCGGCGGGATTTTGCAAAGCAGATGGCTTCGCAGCTGTCGGCGGAGAAGGGGGAAAAGCAGCACAAGGCGGCGCCGCTGTACAGCCCGCTGCTGCACGGAATGCAGGCGCCGGACGGCGCGGAAGGCGAAGGCGAGAAGAACGGGACGGAGGACCCGGAAGAAAACAAAGAGGGAAAAAAATAAGAAAGTACGGACACAGAGCCGGCAGTACGCAGAGAAAATCTGCGGCTGCCGGCTTTTCTTGTTAAGCGGTTGTTAAGTCGGATTTTGTAGAATAAACATGAAAAAGAAACGAGACCAAGAATCTATTAAAAGAAAGGAGGCATCCAGTTTCAGACATTTTTAATTGGAAACTGGGACAATATGGCTGAATACTTATCACCAGGCGTCTATGTGGAAGAATTTGAGTCCGGCGGCAAACCTATGGAAGGCGTAGGAACCAGCACTGCCGGATTCATCGGACTGGCGGAGAAAGGCGCGGTTGAGGGCGTTCCTCAGCTGGTTACCAACTTCGCGGATTTCAAGAGGAAGTACGGCGGATATCTGTCTGAGAGCGAGTTCGGCGAATACCGGTTCCTGGCCTACGCGGTGGAACATTTCTTCATCAACGGCGGCTCCCGGGCTTTTATCTCCCGTGTGGCTCCCAAAGACGCCAAATGCGCATCTGGCGCGGTTCCGGCGGCGGCGCCTGCCCTTTCCATTACGGCCAAGAACCCCGGCGCGTGGGGCAACAACATCAGCGTGGTGATTACCCCTTCCAGCAAGGCCAAGACACAGATCCTGGACATTCTGGAGACTTCCGCGGGCAAGAAGTACCATGTGAAGAATTCCAACGGCTTCAACGCTGGCGACATCGTTATGTATTCGGATCAGACCGGAACCGTTTACAACAAAGTAGTGAAGAGCCAGGATAACATTCTGGAATTTGAAAACGAGTTCGACGACAGCGTGGTGGACAAGAACCTGCTTCCCACCAAGGTCATTACCACCTGTGAGTTCAACCTGGAAGTGAAGTCGGACGACCAGGTGGAACTGTACGAGAACGTGTCCTTCAACATCAACGCGTCCAACTATGTGGACAAGAAGACCTCCAAGTCGGATCTGGTGGAAGTACACTGCACGGCAGCTTCGGAAGAGATCATCCCGCCCTTCATGATGCTCTGCGATCAGGACGAGGAGAAAGCGGTGCTTTCCGTGACTCTGACCGGCGGTTCCAACGGCAGTGTGGAGTCCTTAAGCGCGGCGGACTTTATTGGTTCGGACAACGGCGCCGGCAGAAGAACCGGTATCCAGTCCTTCCTGGACAATGACAACGTTTCCATTATGGCGGTTCCCGGCGTAACGGATCCCAACGTACAGCTGATGTTGGTGGCCCACTGCGAGAACCTGGGCAGCCGCTTCGCGGTGCTGGATATGCCAAAAGACGCCAAGAAGATCGACGACATCATGGCGCACCGGGACATTTTCGATTCCAACTACGCGGCGCTGTACCATCCGTGGCTGCAGGTATTTGATCCGCTGGACAAGAAGAACATCGCGATTCCGCCGTCCGGCTCCATTCTGGGCATTTACGCCAGAAGCGACAATACCAGAGGCGTGCACAAGGCTCCGGCCAATGAGCCGGTGCGGGCATGCGTAGGACTGGACTGCCAGTTCAACAAGGGCGAGCAGGACATCCTGAATCCCAAGGGCGTCAACCTGATCCGGTCCTTCCCGGGCATGGGCATCCGCGTATGGGGCGCCAGAACGGCCACCAGCAATCCCAGCTGGAAATATGTCAATGTACGCCGGCTGTTTATCTTCATCGAAGAGTCCATCCGCGCCAATACCAACTGGGCCGTATTTGAGCCCAACGACGAGGTGCTGTGGGTACGTGTAAGAAGAACCATCGAAGTGTTCCTGACGGGAATGTGGAGAGCCGGTTCCCTGGCAGGCAGTTCACCGGAAGAGGCGTTCTTCGTCAACATCGGCCATGACACCATGAGCCAGGACGATATCGACAACGGCCGACTGATCTGCGTGATCGGCGTAGCGCCCGTGAAGCCTGCTGAATTTGTAATCTTCAGAATTTCTCAGAAAACCAGCGACGCGGAATAAGGTAGGAAGGAGATAAGACATGGCTACATATCCATATGGAAGATTTAGATATAAAGTGGAAATCGAAGGCCTGGAGGCCGGCGGATTTTCTGAAGTTACCGGCTTTGACGCTTCCATCGACGTGATGGAATACCGGGAAGGCGATATGGTACAGACGCCCATGAAGATCCCGGGACTGAAGAAGTACGGCAACATTACGCTGCGCAAGGGTCTGGCGGATTCCAGAGCGCTGTACGACTGGATGATCGCCGGCGTGGATGGAGAGGTCACCAGAAAGACCATTACCATTTCCCTGCTGGGTCAGACCGGAGACGTAGTGGCGGCATGGCGGGTGATCAACGCCTGGCCGGTGAAATACACGGGACCGGATTTCAATGCCACTTCCTCGGAAGTCGCGGTGGAAACCCTGGAAATTGCCCATGAAGGCATGACCAGAGAGTCCTGATCATAGGAAACCAGAAGAGAGGGAATGCCGCGCGGCGGAAGCGATTCCGGGGCGGCAGTCCCCTTCTTTGGAATTGAGAAGAGGTACATTGTATGGCGTTTCAGACAGAATATACATTTACGCTGCCGAGAGGGTATCTGGACCGGGACGGCATGCTGCATAAAGAGGGCGTAATGCGCCTGGCCAATGCGGCGGACGAGATTCTGCCGTTAAAGGATCCGAGGGTTCAGCAGAATCCGGGGTATCTGACCATCATCCTGCTGGCACGGGTGGTGACGAAGCTGGGATCCCTTCCGGCGGTGGACACCCGGGTGATTGAAAACCTGTTCACGGCGGATCTGGCGTATCTGCAGGATCTGTACCAGCGGATCAACACCATGGAGACGCCCTCCTATCACGGCGTATGCCCCCACTGCCACGAGGAAATCGAGGTGCCTATAAATTTTATGGAACCCGGTCTGTGATCACCTACCCGGCGGATAAAATCTACGAGGAAGCGGCTTTTATCGCATATTACATGCACTGGGGACACGACGAGATCATGGCCATGAGCCATATGGACCGGCTGCGCTGGTGCAGGGAAATCTCAAAGATCAACAGCAGGCTCAACGACGAACCGGAGAACGTGTTTGAACTGAAATAGCGGACGGAGGCAGATATGGCAGGAAACAACCGGGATTACGCTCCTGTGTACCGCTTCGCCGTACAGCTTGGAGACACCAGCTACGAGAAGGTGTGCTTTTCCAGGGTGTCGGGACTGGAGCGGACCATGGAATTTGAGGAAATCAGCGAGGGCGGATACAACGAGTCGCCGCACCTGGTGGCGGTTCCCCACAAGCGGCATGGAGTTTTGGTGCTGGAACGGGGGATGGCTCCGGTGGACAGCTGGATCAGCCGGGTCCGGCCGGGGATGTGGCTGGGCACATGGCTGGACATCGTGCTGCTGGACGAAAAGGGAAAGCAGACCAACCGCAGATTTCAGATCAACGATGGCCTGATTACCAAATGGGAAGTTTCCGGGCTGGATGCCATGGGAAGCCAGCTGCTGGTGGAAAAGCTGGAGATCATGCACGAGGGGATTCAGTCCATCGCGCTGTTTTAGAGACTCCATCGAAAGGCGGAAAAGGACATGGGAATGCTGCTTGTAGATCCGTTTTTCGCGGAGCGGATCCTGGAAAAATATTCCTTTCCGGAATCATATTATTTCGATGCGGATGAACTGGTTTTTTACAAAGAGAGTCCGGCAGTCAGCGGGGAAGCGTCTTCTGCGTACAATACGGAGTTGACGCTGAAACTGCTTTTAATGTTTCAGAATTATGAGCAGTCAGGACAGCGCTTAAGCGTCAGCTGGAACCTGCTGCATCAGACGGTGCTGCGCCAGGCCAGGCAGCTTACGGTCCGGGCGGCGGCTCCGGTGCTGGAGGCGGTAAAGATCCTGGAAAGCCACCGGGACGCCCTGCGGGAACTGGAGACGGTTCTGCGGCAGCGGCAGGCGGCAGTTGAAAGAGACGCTGCGGGGACAGCGGCGGCCGTTACGCCGCAGCTGCTGCGCACGGCAGATCTGGCGGCGGAGCGGGAGGCCCTGCGGATTTTCCGTCAGGTGGAAGCGCATATGGCGCCGGAGAACCGGAATCAGCTGGAACAGCAGGTATCGGAACTGACCTGGGTACGGGAACTGCTTCGCTTCACCCGCCGAAGGGAGACAGAGACGGCGAAGACAGCGCCGCTGTACCGGCTGCTTCGGACTGCCGGGGCCATGGAGCGGCTGGAACGGCTGCTGCAGACGGACGAAGCCGCGAAACCGCAGAGCCGGACGGAAGAGACGTCGGAGGTTCTGCGCCGGATTCTCACCGGAACTGGCATGCCGGAGGAAAAGGAACGCAGACTTTTGAAACTGCTTGGCACCGAGACGGTGCGCGGACGGATTCTGCAGGAGAGCCAGGCTCAGGTCAGCCGCATGGAACTTTTGACGGAGACGCAGCGGCAGAGCCTGCATCAGCTGATGGAGGAGGCCTGGCTGGAGAGTGGTCCGGCGGCAGTCCGGGCAGCGGCGGAACCGGGAGAGGCAGCAGTGCGGGAAATGCCCCGGGAGATGGCTGCGCAGAGGGGGCGGGAAACCCTGCGGCAGGCAGCCGTACAGACGCTGCGGACGTACACCCGGGAACTGACCCGGGAACAGCTGCAGTGGATGGGAGTCAGAAGAGGACCGGAAAATGTCAGGTTGTTAAATGGCATCGGCGGCGCGCGGATGCTTTTGCAGGCCAGACGGATCCAGGAGCGGGCGCTGCGTCCGGAGCATATGGAGGCCTGGCTGGAATATCTGACGGAGCCGGAGAGCCGGACGGTGCGGCAGGAGCTGCTGACAGTCCTGGAGCGCCGGGTTCCTCCAGCTGGGGAACCGGAGACGGCTGCAGCGTGGAACACCGTTGCGGAACTGGTATACCGGGCCGAGAAATCTGCGGCGCGTCTGGCGTCCGGCGCGGAACCGGAGACCGGGTCCGAAGCGGCGGCCAGGGAAGTCCTGCGGCAGCTGGTTCGCCGGGAACCGGAAGCTATGGCCCGTCTGATGATTTACGTTTTAAGAGAACGGGAAAGCGGCCGTATGCCGCAGACCCGGGCGCTGTTTCAGAAGTATGAGAGCCAGGTGTTCCGGCAGGTGGAGCGGGAAAGCAGCCGGGAGCGGATCTGGCGGCTGCAGGAGGAACTGCAAATTCCGGAGGCAGGCGCCGAATCCGGCGCAGGCCGGCGGCAGAACTGGGAAACCATGAGCCTGACGGCCCGGATGCTTGCCATCCTGGAAAGCCGGTTCCGGGATCCATCCCAGGCCCGGCAGGCCGAGCGGGAACTGGCGGAAATCCTGGTCCGCGATTTTCACGTGGAGGAGCGGCAGCTGATTTTCCGGGAACCGGAGGAAGGGATTTCCCAGCAGGAAAAGCAGCGGCAGGCGGAGACATTTCTGCAGTTTCTGAAGGCGCCGATGGCTGCCCGGGAACTGGAACGGCGGATCGAGGCATCCCAGGTCCGCAGCCGTCGTCGGCTGGAAGCGTGGGTGCGTACGTATCAGCATCTGGTGGTGACAGAGCGGATCCGGGAGACGGAGCGTACCAGGAGCCAGCAGCAGACCCTGGTTCTGCAGGTCCGCAGCCGTCTGGGGGAAGGGGCGGCCCGTCAGCTGGAGGCGTATTTTGAGGCCCGAAGACAGACAGCTGTCAGTGCCGCGGATACCCGTAGCCTGGCCCAGATGGAGCAGGCTGCCCGGCTGGTGATGCGTTCTTACCTGGCGGCGGCCCAGAATGAGACGGCGGTTTCGGCTATGGGAGACGGCAGCGAGCTGTATCTGCACAATCAGGTGCGTGCTCGGGTGCATCAGCCGCTGTCCCGGGAGTTCCCGGCAGTCCGCAGGCAGACGGAGACGGTGACGCGGATGATCCGCCGGAACTACTGGTTCCAGCGGGAACAGACGATTCTGGCAGAGCGGGTCCGCAGACAGCTGGGAGAAAGCGCTGCGGAAGCCGTACTGAGGGGAAGCGGCCCGGCAGTTCCGGAAGAAAGAGCGGGAGAAACGGCGGCTATGGTGCTGCGGGAGTCCCGCCGGCCCGGAGCACTGGGAGAAGAAATTGTCCGACGGGTGCAGGCCCAGGGCAGCCGGCTGGCTGCAGGATATGAAAGCGGCAGAGAAGGGGAAGCGGGAACTTCCTTTGACGGCTACCGACGGATCCGGGTGGAATCTGGAGGGAGCAAGGCGGCCGCAGACCGGAATTTGGCGCCGGCGGCGCCCTCCGCCGGGAGATACCAGCTGGAGGAAGCCCGGACCGAATTTCTCAGACGTCAGAGACATACGGAAACGGAGATGGAAGAGACTCGAACTGTGGTGAAGCGGCTCAATGAAAAGCTGGAAATCCAGCAGAAGCTGATGGCGGAGCTGCAGAAAAAGACGTCTGGGCCACAGCCCATTCCGCCGCAGATCAGCGTTAGCCAGCTGACCAGACAGGTGATGAAGCGGATGGAAGAAGAACTGCGGACGGAAAAGATGCGCAGAGGCATTTTGTAGAGAAAGCGCCAAAACCGGCGGGAAAGGAGGACCTATGGGACTGGTAAAAGCAAAACTGATCATTGAAGACGCGGGGGAACTGGAGGTTATGTTCAACCCGGAGTCCTACAACCTGTCCTTTTCCGCATCCTACAGCGAGAAAAAAGTGATGGGGCTGGACGGTCCCATTACCCAGTACATTGCCGGCGACAGTCAGACCCTGGACATGACGCTGCATTTTGATACCTACCAGCCGCCGACCCTGAAAAACCCAAAAGAATCCGGCACCGATGTGACCAAAATCACCAGAAAGCTGGCGGCGCTGGTGTTTATCAAGGGCAGCCTGCACCGGCCGCCGTTGGTGACTTTTCAGTGGGGCGGGCTGAACTTCAAAGGCGTGGTGACCAATGTGAAGCAGACCTGCACCATGTTTCTGGCGGATGGAATGCCGGTGCGGGCCCGGGTGGACCTGACTTTCAAATCCATGCTGGACGCGGAGAAAAGCAAGATGGTGTCGCCTTTTGAATCGCCGGACCGCACCAAAGTGCGGACGCTGCGGGAGGGCGAGCAGCTCTGGAATTACGCCTGGCAGGAATACGGAGATCTGGAGCAGTGGAGAGCCATTGCCAGAGAAAACGGGATCATGAACCCGCTGGACGTGGCGCCGGGACAGAAGATCAAACTTCCGGCTCTGTAGGCGAGCCGGACGGACGGGAGAGAAGACCATGGCAAATCTGATGAATGACCGAAGCGATATGCCGGCGCTTTACAAAAAATACCAGGGCTTTCGGGTCCCGGCCTTCCAGGTGCTTCTGGGAGAAGGGAAAAAGGACCTGAAAAGCCAGTTGAACGGCCAGACGGAACAGCTGGAAATTTCCCTGTCTCTGGACAACGCGTCGTCGGCGGTTTTTCAGATTTCCAACGCCTACGATTTTAAAAACCACAAGTTTCGCGGCGAGATCATGAACAGCTTGACCCTGGGGAACCTGGTACAGGTCAACATCGGCTACGGTTCCAGCCTGGACAGCGTTTTCTGTGGGTATATCCATTCCGTGAAACAGGACTTCCAGGAAATGCCAAGGCTTTCTGTAACGGCGCTGGATGTAAGGCGGCTGATGCAGAGCTCCCAGCATATGCTTGCCGCCCGGGCGGGGGGCACGTATTCTGAAGTTTTTCAGAATGTGATGGAGCCCTATAAGAAGCTGTACGACCGTCTGGTGGTGGACCGCAGCGCCGAGAAGGACGTATCCGGCATCAAGCAGAGCGGAAGCGACCTGGAATTTGTCAAAAAACTGGCCAAAGCCGCCAACCGGGAATTTCTGGTATTTGGGGATCAGGTGTATTTCCGGAGAATTTCCAACCGGTCCGCGGCGCTGACCCTGACCTGGGGCCAGGATCTGATGTCTTTCGCCAAGGAAAGTATTTACGCCAGTCAGAAGCTGACGGTGGCCGGCATTAAAAAAGGCAGCAAAGACGAGGTGGTAAAGGCCACCAGGGAAGTAAAGACGGAATCCAGTGTAATTTCCCTGGTTTCCGGCGGCCTGGAAGAGTACATCTGGGATCCGTCAGTGAATTCCCAGGAAAAGGCGGATCAGAAGGCGGACGCGCTGAAGGAAGAACGGGAAAAACGGGTGCAGGGCGGAAGCGGTTCCTGCGTGGGCCTGCCCCAGCTGGTTCCCGGGAGAACCATTAAAATCGCCGGCCTGTCCTCCGGCCTGAACGGGGAGTACATGCTCCGGCAGGTCAGCCACACGCTGGGCGGCGACGGATTTCTGACCACATTTGAAATAGGAGGGTTCGGCTGATGGGACTGTTTGAGGAACTGCTGGATACGGGAGAAGATGAAAAAGAGGACGGCAGTCTGTCCAGCATCCCGGGGGTGGCCATCGGAGTGGTCAAAGAAAACTGGGATAAAGAGCACCCGGGCATGGTAAAAGTGGAGCTGGTGCTTGGGGAAAAGGAAAAGAGCATCCTGGACTGGATGCCGGTGGCGGTGCCTTATGCGGGCAAGGAATTTGGAACTTATTTTCTTCCGGAAATCGGCAGCCAGGTGCTGGTGGCCTTCCAGCTGGGAGAGATCAACAGCCCCATCGTCATCGGATGCCTTTGGAATCAGACCGATGTAACTCCGCCGGAGGCGGCCAATGAGAAGAATACGGTAAAGACTATCCGGACCAAGGGCGGAAATCAGATTGTGATTTCGGAAGAAAGCGGAAAAGAAAAGATCACGGTGGAGACAAAAGGCGGCCAGAAGCTGCTTTTGGACGATGAAAACCAGAAAATGGCTCTGCAGGACAAAGACGGAAAAAACGCCGTGACTCTGGATACCAAAAACGGAGAGATGACCTTTGCCGCTGACAAAAAGGCGGTATTCAGCATTCACGGAAAAGCGATGCTGACCCTGGATGGAAGCGGTCAGAAAATGGAATTGAAAACAAATGCCATTGAGATAGAAGCGGCCCAGGCTCTGCAGCTGAAAGGACAGACCTTAAAGGCGGAGGGCACCAGCACGGAGATTAAGGGCCAGAGCGTTAAAGTAGAGTCTCAGGCGGCGCTGAGCCTGAAAGGCACGGCGTCTCTGAAGGCGGAGAGCAGCGGAATCGCGGAAGTAAAAGGTACAATGGTAAAAATCAACTGATGTCTTTTGCGAAAGGACGGAAAACGATGAACAGACAAAGCCGTCCGGGAGATTTCCTGGGAACCGGCTGGAAGTTCCCGCCGAAGGTGGATTCAGCCACCGGGCGGATACGCACAGCCAGTGAAGAAGAAGATATCGCGGAGGCGATCCGTATTATTTTGTTTACCCGGAAGGGTGAACGGGCCATGCGTCCGGATTTCGGATGCGGAATCCAGCAGTATGTGTTCGGCCAGATGGACTACGGCACCATCCGAGCTATGGAGCGGGAGATCACCGACGCCATTGTCGCGTGGGAGCCGCGGGTGATTGAACCGGAGGCGACGGTGGATACGGCGCGGCTGGATGAAGGACTGGTGGAAATCCGGGTCAGCTGCGTGGTGCGCAGCACCAACAACCCGTACAATCTGGTATTCCCCTATTATATTCAGGAAGGCATGTAGAAACCAGGCAGGCATATAGAAAGCGGAAAGGAGGCGGCAAAAAGCGATGCGGACAGAAGATTGGTATCCTTACGGCGAAAAAGAACTGCTGGAACAGATGAAGCGACTGGCTGCCGCTTACACTCCGGAGTGGAGAATGGATACGGAACGGCCGGACGTAGGTACGGCCCTGGCGATGATATACGCGGATATGTTTGAAGGAACCGTTCGGCGCTACAACCGGCTTCCGGAGAAGAACCGTTCGGCTTTCTTCCAGGAGGTGGGCACGGAGCTGAAACCGGCGGTCCCGGCGCAGGGATATGTGGCGTTCGGACTGGCCAGCGACGACCTGGGCGGCACAGAGGTCCCCAAGGGGCTTCTGGTTACGGCGCCTGGAGAAGAGGAAGTGCCTTTTGAGACCCAGGACAGCGTCTATGTGACGCCGGCGGCGCTGGAAGAGATCTATTTGACCGACGGAGCCAATGACCGGATTCAGCGGATGTATCGTTCGGAACGGGCGGCGGGAGAAACCGGGGACGCGGTGCCGTTTCCGTTTTACCTGTTCCAGTCCGGCAGCGAAAATCTGCAGGCCCATGTGTTTACGGCTGGTCAGGACGAGGTGCTGAATCTGAAAGGCCCGGCACGGGTGTATCTGAAGCTGCGGCCGTGCAGGGGGAATGACCAGGACGATGATATCCGCCGCCTGTTTCTGGATCCCCAGGCGACGGAGTTTGAATATCTGTCGGAAGAAGGGTATGTGCCCTTCGGCGGCAGAAGCTGGGAAAAAGACTGTCTGGTGCTGGAACTGGATCCGGGCTGTCCGCCGGCGGCCAGAACGGTCTACGGAGAGCAGGAGGGAAGATTCCTGCGGTGCCGGCTTTTAAAACCCTGCAGCCAGTGGGCATTGTCCATGGAAGAGTTCCGGATTTCTTCATCGGCGGAAGGGCTGGCGCCGGATGTGGTGCAGACCGAGATGGGGGAAGCGGAGCGGGGAGAGGTTTTCCCCTTCGGAGAGCGGCCGATGCCTTACGCCGAGGTCTACATCGCCTCGGATCAGGTGCTCAGCAAGCGGGGCGCCCGGGTGCGGATGGAGTTCCGCATGGACTACGAAAAGGTGCCGCTGGAAACCGCCGGCGAGACGGAACGGGACTGGAAGCTGGTGATGAAGCGGGAGGATTTTGTGCCGGATCCGGAGTACGACGTGACCATTGAACGGGTCATCTGGGAGTACTACAACGGGTCGGGATGGAGCCGCCTGTTTACGGATCAGGAATACAGCCGGATTTTTAACGGCGGAGACGGTACCATGGGACAGCAGTTCTCTCTGGAATTTGTCTGTCCGGAAGACGCGGAACCGTTTCTGTACAATTCCACCCTGTCCCGGTACATCCGCGTGCGGGTGCTGAAGATGAACAACCTGTTCAAACAGAACGGTCATTATATTACGCCGGTGATGAGCGATATCCGGTTTTCCTTTGCTTATAAGGGGCTGGGAAAGTTCCCGGACTATCTGGAAGCGGAAAACTGCCTTTCCAAGGAAATCTTTCCTGCGGCGGCACAGGCCCGCGGCCCGGTGCGGTGGAACCTGTTTTACGGCATCGGAGAGCCCCGGATGGCGCTGTATTTGCGGTTTTCCAAGCCGCTGGATGAAGGTCCCATAAAAATGCTTTTCACTATGGAGGAAAGCATTCCGGAGGAAATGCCCAGGCTGGCGTACGAGTACTTAAGTGCCGGAGGCTTCCAGCCGCTGCCGGTGATGGATGAGACGGAATCCATGCGCAGAAGCGGCGTGGTGACTTTTATGGGAAGGCCGGATTTTGAAAGAGCGGTGCTGTGGGGAAGCGAAGGCTGCTGGCTTCGGCTGACCGACGCCGACGACGGATACCGGATGAAAACGGCGCGGACTCGGATTCCGGTGATCAGCGGTATCTTCCTGAACGCGGTGCGGATTCGCGCCGTCCGGACTATGCCGGAAGAACGTTTCCGGATTGAACTGCGGGAAAAGAACAAGGTCTGCACCCTACCCTACGACCGGATCCAGGATCTGGAGGTCTGGGTGGATGAGAGCCGGGAGCGGACGGCGGCCCAGATGGCAGCGCTGGCGGAAACGGAGCAGGTGCGCCGGGAACAGAATGCAGATGGCGAGATCACCGCGTTCTGGGTGAGGTGGAAGGAAGTGGACGACTTTTGTCTGTCCGGGCCGGAAGACCGCCATTATACAGCGGACCGGAACCGGGGAACCGTACAGTTTTCCGATGGCGTGATGGGAGCGATTCCCGCCTCCGGGCCGGGGGAGACCATACGGATCTGCTACAGCCGCGGCGGCGGTGAAAACGGCAACCAGCCGGAGGGCAGCGTCAGCCAGATGCCCCGTACCCTGGGGTATATCAACCGGGCTTACAATCCCCGGGTGACCATGGGAGGATGCGACCAGGAAACCGCCCAGGAAGCTATAATCCGCAGCGAGCGGCGGTTTCGCCACAGGGACCGGGCGGTGACGGTCAGCGACTATGAGGCGCTGGGGATGGAGTCTTCCCGGTCGGTGCTAAAGGTGCGGTGCTTTTCCAACTGCGGGGAGAACGGCAGGCGGGAGCCGGGCAGCGTGACGCTGGTGGTGCTGCAGAAGAACTTCAAGGATGGAAGAATTTATTTTGACCAGGTCAAACAGGAGGTTCTGCAGTATATGCGTTCCCGGATTCCGGGAAATCAGCAGGCGCTGGAGCGGTTTTACGTGGTGGAGCCCCAGTATCTGGAACTGCGTTGCCGGATAGAAATCGCCGTGGGGGATTTTGACCAGGTATTTGAAGTAAGACGGCGGGTGCTGGAACGGATTGAGAAATTTCTGGATCCTATCCGCGGCAATTTTGATGGGAAAGGCTGGCAGATCGGCCGGATTCCCAATGAGATCCAGATTTCCAATGCCATGAAGGGCATTGAGGGAATTCTCTATATTAAAGAAGTCCAGATGTCGGCTTTTGTGCAGAGCCGGCAGGGCTGGGTGGAAGTGGACAAGGAAGCGGCGGATGAGCGGCGGTTCGCGGTGGCTTTAAGCGGAGCGCATCAGATTTTCATTACCGTGGAGAATTGAGGCAATACAGGAGAGAAGGTGAAGGATGTTACCGGTTATCAGTCTGGACGATGAACGATTTGAAGAGATTCTGGAAAATGCCAGGAAAATGATTCCCAATCTCTATCCGGAGTGGACGGATTACAACTACCACGACCCGGGAATCACGATGATGGAGCTGCTGGCATGGCTGAAGGAAGTCCAGCAGTTCCACATGGACCAGATCGGTCCCGGCCACATCCGCCGGTATCTGGCGCTGCTGGGAGAGACGCCGGCTGGCCGGCAGCCGGCCCGTACGCTGGTCTGTGCCTGCCCGCGGGAGGAAGGGGAGATTCTTCCAGCCGGCAGCCGCTTCTGGGCCTATCAGGTGCCGTTTGAAACGGAAGAGAGCCGGTATCTGCCTCCGGCTTCCATTGCGGGACTGGTCAGTGCCCGGCCGGGGCAGCTGCCCTGGGAGGGCGTGCTGTGGCAGACCGGAGACCGGACGCTGCAGCTTCCTATGTTCGGGAACCGGCCGGAGGAAGGCTGCAGCTTCTGTATCGGATTTACAGAACC
Source organism: uncultured Lachnospiraceae bacterium (assembly GCA_944380605.1). Classification (GTDB taxonomy): domain Bacteria; phylum Bacillota; class Clostridia; order Lachnospirales; family Lachnospiraceae; genus UBA3402. The sequence continues at coordinate 73,746 of CALWIA010000027.1, forward strand.
GCTGGATCCGGAGGAAACCCACAGCCTGTATTTCCGGCTGTTTTCCGACTATCCGGTGGAACGAAAGCCGTTTTCCGACACAGACCTCTTTGTGCCGCTGGCGGCGATGGAACTGGAATATCTGCACGGTGGGACGTTTGTGCCGGCGGCGGAAACGGAGGATGAAACCCATCAGTTTCTTCAGGACGGTTTTTTCCGCTTCCGCCTGGGACAGGACCCAGAGACAGGGCCGGACGGAAGGTACTGGATCCGGTTCCGCCTGACCAGGGCGGAGTACGACGTGGCCCCGATGGCGGAGCAGGTTTCGCTTCACGAACTGCGGGTCCGGCAGAAGCATACGCTGTGCTGCTGCGAGGAGATCCGGCCGGACGGGGAAGGGCGGTTTGCATCCGAGAAGTTTCTGGCAGCAGAGGGCGGATATGAGGTCTATCTGTGGGAAGCCGGCGGGCTGCGCCGCCTGGAGGAAACCGTATCCCGCCGCACGGAACGGGGGAAAACGTATTTTTCCCTGCCGGAGGTCAAAGGGAACGCAGTGGAGCGGGGCCTGTTGGTGTGTTTTGACCCGGAATCCGGGGAAAAGCGGCTGCTGGGAACCGGAACCGGTTTTCCGTATCAGGAGCTGGAAGTGCAGCTGGAAGGGCTCTGTGCCGACGGCATGGAACTGCTGATCGAAACAGAGGAAGGCAGCGGCGTGTTTTTGCCGTGGAAGCGGGCAGAAGACTTCAGCGGAAGCGGGCCGGAAGACCGGGTGTACGTTTTTGAAGAGGAGACGGGACGGCTGCGGTTTGGCAGCTGCGACCGGGGCATGGCTCCGGAGGGAAGGATTCTGCTGGCGTCCGGGTATACCAGCCTGGGAGCCGGAGGCAACGTCAAGGCGGAGTCCATTGGCGGCGGCGCCTGCGCCCGGGGCCAGGAGACGGCGACCAACCGGGAGGAAGCGTCCGGCGGCGCGGATCCGGAGAGCCTGCAACAGTGCTGGATTCGCCTGCGGCGGAAGCTGAAGGAGACCTGCCGGGCCGTGTCTTACGAGGATTTTGAGACGCTGGCCATGGAGACGCCGGGGCTGAGGATCGAGAAGGCCAAAGTGATTCCCGTTTCGGAACGGGTGCGGCAGGACGGATCGGTGGATGAGCTGCGGGTAACCCTGGTGGCTAAGCCTTATTCCCAGGATCCGATGCCCCGCCTGTCCCGGCCGTATCTGGAGAACATCCTGAATTATCTGGAGCCGCGGAGGCTCATCGGAACCCGGGTCAGCGTGCTGTCTCCGGAATATATCGGCATCATCGTCTTTGCCGAGATCGAGACGGATCTGTACCGTCAGAAGCTCCGGGAGGAGATTGAGGCGGTGCTGAGAGAATATTTTGAACGGCACGGAAGTGATTTCGGCCAGCCGGTTCCCTATGGGACCATTTATGGCATCATCGACGTTATGAAGCATGTGACGCGGGTCCGTTCCATAAGTCTGGACGCGCGGGGAAGCGGAATCCGGCGGAACCGGAACGGAGACATACTGCTTCCGGTCAACGGACTGGCGTATCTGAAAGAATGGGACTGCATGATATCTTCTGCCGGCTGAAGGGGATGTAAGGAATGAGACCAGGAAAATACTATTTTGTTATGAATAAGGAAGCGGACTTCGCACGGGGCCGGGGACAGGGCGTCCGGGCGGGCGCGGAAGGTATTTCTCTGCTGCCGGACGCGGAACGGGGCGTCTATTATTCCCGGGTGTTTGACAGCCGGGAAAAGCAGACGGTGTGGCACCGGCTGCGGTTCTACGGCCTGACCGGCACGGAATCGGCGGTGCGGGTCACGGTGTACGCGTCGGAAAGCCGTCTTGTTATGGCCGGCGGCGTGCCCGTGGACGCAGAGGATGCCGTGCGGAAGGGAAAACTGTCCTGGGAGGAACTGGAGCGATGCTTTGCTCCTTATGTCCAGGAATGTTTTTCCTATCCGGAAGACGTGCTGCTGCACCAGGTCCGGGGCCGGTATCTGTGGTTCCGGCTGGATCTGGAAGCCAGCGGCGGAAGCCTTCCTTCCCTGACCGGGGCCAGGATCTATTTTCCCAAGGATACGTGGATGAAGTATCTGCCGGAGATCTACCAGGAGGATCGGGAAAGCGCTTCTTTCCTGGAACGGTATCTGGGGATTTTCCAGTCCATGTGCGAGGATATGACCAGGCAGATTGAAGAAGTCCCGGACCTTTTGAACCCGCGGACCGCGGATCTGCCCAGGCTGCGCCTTTTGTCGGAGTGGCTGGCGGTGGAGCACGGGGAGATCTGGAATGAGGAGCAGCTGCGCTGGCTGACGGCCAACGCGGTGCGGCTGTACCAGTACCGGGGAACGGTGCGGTTTTTAAAGGAAATTCTGAAATTGTATACAGGAAAAGAACCTTATGTGGTGGAACGCCATCAGCTGGAACCGTTTCTGGATGGTTCCCCTGCCGCCGAAGAACTGAAACGGCTCTACAGCAGCGATCCTTATGAGTTTACGCTGTTGGTGAACGGGGAGAACCTGGAGGCGGACAGCCAGGAAGACATTCTGCGGCAGCTGGCAGATATGGCAAGGCCGGCGGGCATGGACTGCCGGATTGTGGTGCTGAAGCCGTATATATTCCTGGGCCAGTATTCTTATCTGGGTGTCAACAGCGTGCTGGGCCAGTATAAAGCGATGGAACTCAATGGACTGTGTGCGGTGCCGTTTACCACCGTGGCGGGCAACTAGAGGGGAAAGGAAGGAAACAGCATTGAAGAATTTAAAGTATTTTCCGTTTGAGAGAAACCAGTATTTCTATGGGAAACTGCTGAGTGTGGATGATTTCCAGACGGAGCAGAAATACATGAATGATAAGAGGCGGCTGATCAACCGTTTTCTCCATGGCTGCGGCGTAGTATGCGGACTGAACGTGGTGCAGGTGGACGACTGCACGCTGTCGCTGGAGACCGGACTGGCCCTGGATTTTGCCGGACGGGAAATCGTGGTGGACGCGCCGGTGACCAGAAAACTGTCCATGATCGAAGGCTTTGACGCTTATACGGAGGAAGACGAGGACAGCAGCTACCTGTACCTGTGCATCGAATACGCGGAGCGGGACAAGGACCCGGTATACAATGTGACCGGATCGGCTTCCCGGGAAGCGGAGTACAACAAGGTAGCGGAGGGGTATCACCTCTACGTGACCAACCGGGAGCCGGAAGGCGGAAGCGTCAGCGGCCGTTCCTATATGGAAGAGCAGAAAGTGATCTACTGGGGAAACGGTATCCGCATCAGCCAGGTGTTTCCCAGATTCGCGGAAAGCGGAAAAGAATTCCCCTTTACCGTAGTGGTGGAAAACATGGGGCAGAAGCTGCCGATTCAGTTTTCCTACGAACTGCAGCTGGAGTGTCTGGAGCACGGGGGAGAGAGCCGGATCCGGATTTCCTTTGATGAAAATGATTTTGAAAAATCCCGCAGGTATGAGGTACCGTTTTTCCTGACGGCATCGGATGTAAAGAAGCGTCAGGGCAAGGCGCGGCTGGAAAAGGGAAGTTTTCAGCTGGGCATCGGCGGACACAGTCTGGAACTGGACGCCGAGTGCGTCAGCACGGTGCAGATCGAACGGGAGGATGCGGGCCGGGTGCTCTCTGGTCGTTACTACCGGGAGGCCATGGAAGAAATTCTGAAGGATACGTATCATCAGAGCATTTACCTGGCTAAGATCAGCGTGATTCAGGCAGGCACCACTTTTGTGATCGATGGAATTGAGCAGATGCCGTTTCAGCAGTATGTGTACAGCGAAGTTCTGGCGGGTATGATGAACCGGGTGCTGGAAGAAAAGGTGGAGCGGCTGGAGCGTCGGCTGGCGTCCCGCCCCCAGGCGGACCGGGATGCCGGAACGCCGGGAAGCGGACTGCTGCCGGATGTACCTCAGGCAGCCACCGGCTCGGTGGTGCTGGATCTGGGCATCGGAGGAACAGCAGGTCAGAAGTTTTTCAGCGGGGAAATTACCCATGGGCTGGGGCTGGGCAATGTCCGGATCGTGCTGGGCGAGGCCTGCGGCGTAAAGGAAGAAGCCGGTGCCATATATGGGGCGGCGGATATTTTTGACGAGACGATGCGGCCGGTGCGGGCGGAAATAGCGGCGAAAACCGACGCGAAAAAAGGGACCTTCGTCATCGGGCTTCGGCTTCTGGAAACCACTACTACCCGGCAGGTGAAAATCCACTGGATGGCCCTTAAGGACCGGAAGGAATCCCTGTACGATCGGGAAGAGCGGGAACTGTTTGTGAAACCGGATATGATTTATCTGAAACTGAGAGAATCCTACTATTTTGAGGCGGTGTTTACGGGAGCCGCGGACAAGCGGGTTACCTGGAAGGTCAAGGAGGCCGAAGGAGGCACCATTGACGCTAACGGCATGTACACCGCACCCAATGTACCGGGAATTTTTGAGGTGATCGCGGAAAGCGCCGCATACCCGGGCCTGACGGCATCGGCGTTTGTGGTGGTGAAGGAGTAAACGCAGGTTTGAAGCAGGTGAGACGATGGTAATACAGACGATTTCGAAGCGATACCGGGTGATCCGGAAACTGGAGGGCAGTCCGCTGACCGAATCCTATCTGTGCAGTGACGACCAGGGAAGCGGGCGGGAACGGTTTCTGGTGATGGGACTTACGGGAGATACGCTGTCCAGGAAGATCATACCGTATTTCATGGAGTTGTCCAGGCAGAAGCAGGCCGGGGATTTTCTGGAAGGGTTCATCAGCCGGGGATGTCTGTGGCTGGTATTCCGCTATTATGATTACCCTTCTCTTCCGGAACGGCTGGAAGGAGAGTTTCTGCTGGATGAGCGGCTGGAGGCCGCCCGGTCGCTGATGGACCGGATTTTGGCCCAGGCCCTTCCGGTTTATATTCAGTATGAAGCGCTGCGGCCGGACAACGTGACGGTTTCCGACGCGTCGGAGGTGTATTTCAACTACCTGCTGCATGAACCGGAGTATATGGAACTCTGCGGCATGCAGGACGTGCAGCTGAACTTGGCGGACTGTATGGAGACGCTTTTTTCCCGGGAACTGGAAGAAGACCTGTCTGAGGAACTGAAAGCCTTTATCGCGGGGCTGCGGGAAAAGGAATATACCAGCTATGCCGCCGTATACAGGGATTTCCGGGAACTTTACGAGGCGCTGGCTGCCTGCCGCAGCGAAGGCAGGTTAAAGCCCAGAGGGTGGCTGGTGCGGATGTGGGAGCGGATCAAGAAGCTGGCGGCGCGGATGAAAAAGCTGCTGTACGCGGCGGTGATCGTCCTGCTGCTGTGCGTGCTGTTTTATACGTATCTGAAGCCGGAGGAAATACCCGCCGGCAGCGTGGAATTCAACCAGATCGGTACCCTGCAGGTGCGGGGGGCAGGCAGTGAGGAGAGTGGGCAATGAGCCTTGGCGGTTTTAATTTCAAACAGAATATTCAGTACGGGGCAGCCAAGATTCTGCAGGTGTTTACCTATCCCTTCAGTCAGTTTTACCGGTTTGTGACGAGAAAGCTCAGCATCAATACCTTTTTGGATACGGTAACATCCGACGTGCGCCGGAAGATGAACGCGCTGGTGAAGGCAAAGCCCAAATCCCTCAGCGACTACTATACCATTGGTCGGTACTACGCGGCCAAAAAGCTGGTGTATCTGGGGTCCGTGGCGGTTCTGCTGCTTTTGCTGCTGTTTATCCAGTACGGATATCCGTGGATTCGTTCCACGTTTCTGACCCGGACTATGGAGGTCAACTCCGCGGGCATGTTCGGCTATACCGGGAAGGTGCGGCTGACGGCTGTGGATACGGATCAGGTGATCTTTGCGGGACGTCTGGAAGACGGACGTATCGTCGGCCAGGGAACTTTGTGGGATTTTGATGGAAACCTGCTGTACCAGGGCGAGTTTTTAAACGAGATGTATTCCGGCTACGGGGAACTGTACTATCCCGGCGGAATTCCGCAGTACAAGGGAAATTTTGAACTGAACCAGTATCAGGGCCAGGGGTATCTGTACTATGAAAACGGCGCCGTGCAGTACGAGGGCAGCTTTGCCGCTGGCCAGTACGACGGAAACGGCCGTCTGTATCGGGAAAATGGCGCCCTGGAATATGACGGAGGCTTTGCCGCCGGCCAGTACAGCGGAACCGGGCGCCTGTACGATGAAGCAGGCAATCTGCAGTATGACGGAGGTTTTGCTTCCGGCGTATACGAAGGCGAGGGAAAACTTTACCAGGATGGGACGCTGGTGTACAGCGGCGCCTTTGCCCAGGGCCTGCGTTCGGGGGCCGGAAAAGCCTACGATAAAAATGGCGAACTGGTCTATGAGGGGCAGTGGCAGGAGGATCAGCCGGCGGAAGGCACCGGCATGCTGTTCCAGGACGGCGGAGAACTGCTGTATCAGGGCGGCTTGAATTCCGGGATTTACAGCGGAACCGGCGCGCAGTACGCCGAGGATGGCACCCTGCAGTACGAGGGCGGATACGCCGACGGCCTGTATGAGGGCCAGGGCCGGCTGTACGGAACCGACGGCACGCTGCTGTATGAAGGCGGGTTTGCCGCAGGACTCTACAGCGGTGAAGGAAACCTTTATGACAGCGAGACCGGGGCCCTGCTGTACAGCGGTACCTGGGAAGCGGGGGCGCAGACCGGGGAAGGCACGGTGTATACCCGGGAAGGACGGATCTTATATGAAGGCGGACTGCTGGACGGCCGGTATGACGGGGAAGGCACGCTGTATGATACGGAAGCCCAGGAGGAAGAAACGGAAGAACTTCCGAAACTCTATGAAGGGCAGTGGAAGGCAGGCAAACGGGAAGGAGCCGGAAAAGCCTATGAAAACGGCGGGCTGCTGTACGACGGAACCTATGAAAACGACCTGTATTCCGGAGAAGGGGTGCTTTACAATCCTCAGACCCAGCTGGTGGTTTATGAGGGACAGTTCCGGCTGGGACTGTATGACGGAACCGGCAGGCTGTATAACGAACTGGGCGAATTGATCTATGAAGGGGAGTTCCAGTTGGGCCTGAAAAATGGAAGCGGCATCGTCTATGACGGGGCTACCGGCGTGGTGCTGGAAGAAGGCGTGTACCGTAGCGATGTGCTGGTGACCAGCCAGAAGGAACTGGAAGAAGCCAGAGAGCAGCTGGCGGCGGACGAGAGCGCGGCGGCGGACGAAGGCGGCCAGGAGGCCGCCGGAGAAGCGGCGGGACAGACCGGCGGAGAAAGCGGACTGGCCGGAGAAGAGACTCAGGCGGAACCCGCCGGGGGAGAGGCCCAGGCAGGGGCCGGAAGCGGACAGGCGGCGCGTGAGACCGACGGAAAGCCTATTTGGAATACGGAAAGCCAGGAAATCGGGCCCGGTATAACGGCGGGCCAGTAGAAACACGGGGCCCCGGGCTATGCCGGAAAAGGAGAGAGGCGGAAGATGAGACATACGGCAATCGCGGAGATAGGAAATACGCTGGCGGAGATCTTGAGAACCAGCATGGTGCCGGACACCATAGCCAATCCGGATCATATCGGCCTGTGCAGCCCTGCGGACAAGGGCGACCTGGCAGTGGGAATTTACCTGTATGACATCCGGGAAAGTGAGGAAATTCGGGGAAATTCCATGGTTATGGTGGATCCGTCCCGTCAGCGGTATCCTTCCAGCTTCCTGACCCTTTACTATATGATCACCGCTTATTCCAACGGCGATATCAAGTATCGGGCGGAAGAAGAACAGAAGATTCTGGGCAGGGTGGTGCAGGTGCTGGCGGACCACGGAGTGCTGGAAGGCCAGGTGCAGGCGGAAGGTTCTCCCGACGGAGAGACTATCGCCACGATAGAGATGCAGAATCTGTCCATGGAAGATAAACTGCGGGTCTGGAACGTTCCCAATACGGCCTATAAAACGTCTCTGTTTTATAAGGTAGGGCCGGTGGAGATCGAGTCCGAGCGGACCAGAGAGTCGCGCAGAGTCCTGGATGCCGCATTTGCCGTGGAGCATCGGGAAAAGGAGGACTGACGGAATGAGAGATGTGCTGCATATGCGGGTCAGCCTGGCGGTTCTTCTCATTGACGATTTTACGGGGCGGATTATCACTTCTTCCGATGCGCAGGTATCTGTGGAAGGCGGGAGAAAGCCGGTGGTCAAGCGGGAGGGATTCCGGGTATTTACCAATCTGACGGAACCGGAGGTCCGAGTGCGGGCCGGAGGCCCCTGCTACTGCGAAGAAGAGCAGGCGATAGATCTGCGGCAGCTGGACCGGTCCCTTCCGGTGGTCCGGCTGCGGCTGCGGCCCAACCGCTGGTATCCCCTTCCGGCGGGTACGGCGCGGGTTTCGGTACAGCTGCCGGAGGATACGCAGCTGCTGGCGTACTGCCAGGAAAGCGGCGGCTACAAACGGCTGCTGGCGGATTATACGAAAGGAAGCCAGGAGATCAGTCTGTACCAGGGAGACAGCGAAGAACTGGAAGGGAAGGCCTGCTGCATCATGGGAAAAGACGGAGAGCCGGAACCGCTGCGGCTGGGAGTGCTGAAAGACCGGGAAGCCGGCCTGTATCAGCTGCTGCAGCTGCCGGAGAACGCGTATAAACGGGCAGGGACCCGGGTTTATCCGGCCGCCTGCCTGCCGGCGGGGCCGGCCAGAACCTGCTATTTGCCGCTGAAAGGCGGTGGCCAGAAGGAGCCGGTGTACACCTTTGTACAAATCTGCGGGACACGGCAGACGGTACAGCAGGTGACGCTGCGGACAGACCGGGAAAACCGAATGGAACTGTAGAAAACGGAGAGGAGGGAGCCTGTGGAACTGGAAATGTACCAGAGTTCGGAAGCCTATATGCGGGAAGCCATGGAATGGGTCCGAAGCTGGATCCGGCTGTACCGGGAATACGCGGTTTCTCTGGATGAACGGGGAAAGCTGCTTCAGATCCGGGGCTCCATCGTATTCGGCGACGATCTGGAACTGAGCCTGGAAGGAGGACTGGAACCGGAGGAACGGCAGGAATACGAAAAGCAGGCGGACAGACTGCGGGACTGGCTGAAGATTTCGGCGGGCCGGGCCGCGGCGTCCTTCCGCGGCGGCATCGCCATTCCTATGGAGTATCTGTTCCGGGTATTCGGCCTGGAGCCGGCAGAGCGGTTCTGTATTCTGATGGCGCTGGCGCCGGAATATGACCGCACCATGGGACGGATGTTTGCCCTGCTGCAGGACGATTATAAGGAGAAGTACCCCTCTCTGGATCTGTGCCTGAAAATCTATACCAGTCTGGAGGAAGAGCGAAGCCGGATCCGATCCGCGATGCTTTCTGGAGGGAGGCTCTTCCGGCTTTTTTTTCAGACGGAGCCGGAGCATGCCGGCTCCCAGCTGAAACTTCATCCCAGGATCTGGCAGTTTCTGCATGGATTTGAGGAAACAGACCAGGAACTGGAAGGAATAGCCAGACTGTACCTTCCGCCGCGGAAGGAAGGACAGGAAGCGATAGAGCCGGAGATAGAAAAGAAGCGGCTTTCGCTGGCCAGGGCGGCCTGGCGGGGCGGCAGCAGGAACCTGTGTTTTGTATACGGGCCGGATGGTTCGGGCCGAAAAACCCTGGTGCGCCAGGCGGCGGCGGAAAAGAACCGGCCGGTGCTGACCTTTGATCTTCGGACACTGTACGGTGAAAAGAACCGTTTTCCAACGATGTTAGACAGTATTGTCCGGGAATGCCGGATCCGGGGAGCGGCGCCCTGTGGAATTCACGGGGAGGCGCTGCTGCCGAAAGAAGGAGACTCGGAAGAGACAAAACGGCAGAAAGAGCGGATTATGGATGGTTTGCTGAGAGAATTGGCACAGCCGGGAGAGGGGCTGTTTCTCACATCGGAAAAGCGATGGGAAGGCCCCTGGCTGTGGCCGGAAACCGTCCGGACCGACTGGGAAGTGCCGTTTCCGGATCAGTCCGGGCAGATTCGCCTCTGGGAAAAGCTGTTGTCCGGCATACCTGTGGATGGCATCACGCCCCAGGCCCTTACGGTCCGCTTCAGCCTGACACCGGGACAGATGACAGAGGCGCTGAAAGAGGCGGCGGGACAGGCGGACGCGGCGGGAGAGACGGTGCTGCCCAGGGAGAGGCTGTACGAGGCCTGCCGCCGGCAGCTGGTGATGCATCTGGGGGATCATGTGACCCAGATCCAGACTCGGTACCAGTGGGAGGACCTGGTGCTGCCGCCGAAGCAGAAGGAGGCGCTGCAGAGCGCCTGCAACCAGGTGGAGTATAGCCATCAGGTATATGACCTGTGGGGATTTGACCGGAAGGTGGCCTATGGCAAGGGCGTGTCCCTGCTGTTTTACGGGCCGCCGGGCACCGGCAAGACTATGGGGGCCCAGGTAATGGCCAACCGGCTGTCCATGGAGCTTTACAAGGTGGATTTGTCGTCGGTAATGTCCAAGTACATCGGCGAGACGGAAAAGAATCTGGGACGGATTTTCGACGAGGTAAAGAAATCCAGAAGCATTCTGTTTTTCGACGAGGCGGATGCCCTGTTCGGAAAGCGGACGGAGGTAAAGGACTCCCATGACAAATACGCCAACGCGGAGACCGCTTACCTGCTTCAGAAAATAGAAGAGTACCAGGGAATTGTAATCCTGGCTACCAATTATATGCAGAATTTTGACGAGGCCTTTAAGCGCCGGATCAAATTCATCATAGAATTTCCATTTCCTCTGGCCCCGTACCGGATGCAGATGTGGAAGCAGGTGTTTCCAGAACAGACGCCCCTTGAGGATTTGGACTATGAATACCTGGCGGAGCGGTTCGAACTGTCGGGAAGCAGCATCAAAAACATCGCGGTGGCCGCGGCCTTTCTGGCAGCGGCGGAAGGCGGAGCCGTAGGCATGAAACAGATTCTGCTGGCTCTGAAGGACGAGATGGTCAAATCCGGAAAGAGCATGCCTCCGGAAAGTTTTGGAGAATACTACGGGCTGATCAGCAAAAGCGGCTGGTAATACGCCGGGAAAGGAGAACTCGATGCCAGATAAAGAAAACCCCAACGCGCAGGAAGAAGAGAACAGACAGCAGGAACAGGAAAATCAGGAAGCGGCTCAGACGGAAGAAGAGCGGGAAGAAGAGGAGAACGAGGAGGAGGAGGAAGAGGAAGAGAGCGAAACCGCAGCCCCTTCTCAGACGGAGGACGGTCAAACCGAGAGTGCGCAGGAGACGGCAGCTGCGCCGAAGCCAAAAGCGAGAAGACGTCCTAGAAGAGAACCTGGCGTCAACGAGCTGTATGATAAGATTCACGAGGATAAAGCACTGGTCAGGGAGTCAGGACACAGGATTGCTTCTTACTCGGATGAAATCGAGGCGATTGACAGCGAAGAAAAGAAAAATGCGGCGCATGATAAGCTGCTGAAAGAGCGCGAGATCATTGAAAATGTTAAATACCGGGCTGAAAGCCGTTATCCAGAGGAATCGGAAAATTTTTCTGAACGGTACAAAAACAAAGCGGCGGAGCGAATCGGAGCGCTGTCCCGCTTAACGGATAAGGTTCAGAACCAGTATCAGGAAAAACGGGATCGGATCGACGCAGTGGACGCGGAATATCAGATTGAGGCTCTGCGGAAGCGGGTGGAGGGACTGGATGAACAGCGAATCCAGATGGAGAAGGCCAACCGGGGCAAGCAGACGCTGAAGCGTCAGCAGTACCGGGCACTGAAATACCAGACCCAGGATCTGATGGCGGACTATAACCGGCTGCCGGCGCCCAAAAGCCCGAAGGGTGAGCGGATGATGAAAACGCTGAACACCTATATGGATTGGTACAATACGCGTCTGAAGCAGCTGGAAAGCGCTATGCCTCAGTGGGAGAGAACGCTCCTGAAACGGGAGGAAGAGAGCGCCCAGGGCGAAGCGGCGCAGCTGAACCGCCGCTATACGGCGAGAAATCCGCTGATTCGTCTTCTGTATAAGGTGATGCAGATTAAAGACAAGCGAAGACCGGAAAAAAGCCAGCTGGAAGAAGCTAAGGAAGTGTACGGAAAGGCCAAGGATGAGAAAGATGCTATTGATGAAATCCGGGGCGACGCGGAAGACATGGGAAGCAGTATCCGGGATATGGCTGAAGGCACCTTTTTTAACGCGGAGGAAGACGAAGAAGAGGAAGAGGGCGGCCTGAAAGACTGGCTGTTTAAACACGCGAAGCTTTTCCTGAGCTGGATATCCGGAAAAACCGGAAATGAGCAGGTAGAGAAAATCGGCGGCAGAATTATTGATGAACTGTCTAACTGGTTTGATCCGGTGCTCAATGCGATTAAATTGATAAAAAACATGAAAAAGTTCTCCGATAAAGTGATAGATATGTCCGGAGAAGAAGTCAATGAGACAGTTATGGAAATTGCCGGGCAGACCTTTGACGTGATTTCCTCTGGTTTGAAAGCAGTTCAGAGATATATTGGAGAAATCCCTTTGCTGGGTGAAGTGATGGGAATCATCAGCAGCGTAATGGGCATCATCAATCACAGCATTCGCTTTGCCACTAAGAACCGCCTCAGGAAAACAGCGAAGGCGGAAAAGGAAAAGCTGAAGGAACGAATGGCGGAAAAACGGAATCAGTACGCCATGCAGGAAGAAACGAGAGATCTGGGGCTGTACAGTTTTATGGGAACGGCTACGGTAGGCGAGTGGCGCGGCAAAGGCCGCCTGACTGCCCATGTGCAGAAGGACAATTCCGCAAAACGCAAATGGGGAAAACATATAAAAGTCAGCGCGGATACTACCATAGAAACTCAAAAGGCCCTGCTGGAGCGCCAGGTGGGCCAGGGTGATATTCATACGCAGCTGGAGGAAATGAAGCAGCAGAAAAACAGGGGCCAGCTGGACGCGGCGCAGCGCAGAAAATACTTCCAGATGAAAGCGCTGCGGGATATGCGCCAGTATCAGGAGCTGAAAGAAGCGAAGCATGTAAACGTTAAACGGCTGAGGGAAGAAGCGCTGGAACTGGTGGATGAGGGCGCAGGACTGGCAGCTGGCATTGCCGGCTTGTTCCCGGGAATAGGAACCGCAGTATCCAAGGGGATCAAATTTGGTCAGTTGGTCATGGGCCTGATCCGCAAGTCTGTGACATTTTTCCATAAGAAGTATCAGAACGCCAAGGGGATTACGAAGAGAAAAGAGCAGCGCAACAACGCTATGGCCTCGAATATTTTCCAGCAGATGCTGTTTGTGGGAGGCTATCTGCGCCCCAATATGGAAGATACTTCCACACCGCTGTTCTCCGTAGGGCCGGAAAGCGCCAAGCGGGTTTCCAGTCGGATGGAGTACCTGGACAACATCACCAGCACGCTGAGTTATAAGATGAGTGAAATGCAGGACGTAGAAACCCGGGACGAACTTCTGGATATGATGGCCGCGGCATTTACAACGGCAGGATAAGGAGAGACAAGGAATATGGCTGATATAGAAAAAAATGAATTGATCCGCCAGTTTAAAGTAATTGCGGATTTTATGGAGGATACGGAACTGAAGGCGCTGGTGATGGAGGATATGCCGGATGACATGCCGCCGACGCTGCTGATCGGGTTAGAAGATGAAATCAAAGATGGACACTACATCGTCTGCAATCTGATGCCCATGGATGAGGAAGACGCGGCGTATACCAACTTTCTGCATATGTTTTATGAAATCCCGTATGAAACGTCTTCTCTGAACGAGCTGGACTTGCTTCGGGCGGTGAACGCGATGAATACGGTGATGGTGATCGGCGGTTTTATCTGTAATCGGATCAGCGAGGACAAGGCGAGAGTGCAGCTGCGGCTGACACTGACTGCTGACGTAGAGGAAGCTATCAACCCCAGCACAGTGTGTGAATGTGCCTGCATGATTCTGAACTACGCATCTACTATGGAGGAGATTGTGTCAGGACTGCTGGCCGGCATGGATCTGGACACGATTCTGGAGGCGGAAGAACTGACCGGAGAGGAGTAAACCATGGCCAACGCGGTATGTATGGGAGCCATGTGCGCCTGCAGCTTCGGCATGACGCCATCGGCGCTGGTGGTGACGCCGGAAAACCGGGTGATGCTTGGGTCTATGCCCATGGCCACTATTATGGACTATGTGCCCATGAAGAACATCATGCCCTTCGGCATGTGCTCTTCGCTGGCCAATCCCCAGGTGGCTGCGGCGACGGCTGCGGCGCTGGGGGTGCTGACCCCCATGCCCTGCGTGCCGGTGACCCCGGCTCCCTGGACGCCGGGATCGCCTCTGGTGCTGGTGGGGAATAAGCCGGCGCTTAACAGCAGCAGCAAGCTGATGTGCGCCTGGGGCGGAGTGATCCAGATCACCAGTCCCGGAGCGCTGACGGTGCAGGTGCCGTAGCAGGGGAAGCGGCGCCGGAAGAGATTGACGAGGGAAGGAAACGTTATGAAGCTGAGATTTGGGCTGAGGGCCCGGTTTATTGTGATTTTCCTGCTGTTTTCCATTCTGATTTCCGCGGTGGCCGGATATATCACCCGGAAAAAGTACGAGGAAACCATATGGAACCAGTACCAGGAATCGGCTATAGAGATTGCCGGTTTGGCGGCGTCCTGCATCGATGGAGACAAGTTTGAGCAGTACGCGGCCACGCTGGAAAAAGACGATGCCTACCAGGCGACCCAGGATATGCTCAACCGGATCCGCCGCAGCACGGATGTGGAATACCTGTACGCACTGCAGGTGATTTCCGACAGTGAGACCATCTATGTATTCGATACCTGGACGGACGAGACGCCGGCGGAGGACATCGGGCAGCTGGGCGGAAGGGAAGCCTACAATCCGGACTATACAGGCATCGCCGACGCCTTGGAGACCGGCCAGGTCAACTCGGAGTTTGAAGTGACGGAGATTACCCAGTTCGGTTACAATGCCAGCATTTACGCGCCGGTGATTAACAGCAGCGGCGAGGCGGTAGGCGTAGTGGGCGTGGACATGGCCATGAATGACATCCGGACGGCGTCAGCGAAAGCGGTGCGGGACTTGCTTTCCTTTATGGTGCTGATTATTGCCGTCTGCTTTCTGCTGCTGCTTCTGGTGGTGCAGAATGAGTTTATTACGCCGGTGCGGGTGCTGAAATCCTGCGTACAGGAAATGGCCGACGGCAGACTGGGTGTACAGGCGCCGGTGCGGGGAAATAACGAAATTTCGGAGATCTCCACGATTTTCAATCAGATGTCTTTTAATATCAGCAGTCATATGCGGGAGATCACGGACCTGAATGATGGCTATCACAAATTCGTGCCGCTGGAAATTTTCAAGATCCTGCAGAAACAGGAGGTTTCCCAGATCCGTCTGGGAGATTACCGGGAAACGGTGCTCAGCGTCATGAGCATGCAGATCAATGACTTTGAGCATGTGACCGGGCACATGGCTCCTATGGAGCTGTTCGCGTTTATCAACCGCATTTACCGGGAGGCAGTTCCGGACGTACAGAGCCGGGGCGGCGTAATCGGCGAATACTACGGCGGAGGCTTTACGGCCTTTTATCAGAACGGATGCCGGCAGGTGCTGGACAGCGCCATCGTCATATGCCAGCGTTTTCATGAGGTCCGCCGGAAGCTGGAACAGGAAGGCGGTGTGATGCCGTATCTGGGCTTCGGCATCAGCTTCGGACCGGTGATGCTGGGCATCGTGGGCGACAAGGACCGTCTGTCCGCTTCCATGCTGTCGGAACAGATTACGGCGGCGGAGCATCTGAAGCGGGCGGCCTGGAAATACCGGGCGTCCATTCTGATTACCGGCACCGCGGCAGCTCAGATTCCGGAGTTTGAAACCCGCTACTCCAGCCGGCTTATCGGTCTTTTGCATCTGCGGACTTCGGACCGGGCGGAAAAGATCTACGACGTGTACGATGGAGACGCCATGGAAGACCGGGAGCGGAAAGATCTGACAAAAGAAAAGTTTGAGGAGGGCGTCCGGAGATTTCTGGCCCGGGAGTTTTATGAGGCCAGGCTCTGCTTTATCGAAGTGCTGAAGCTGTATCGGTTTGACTACGCGGCCAGGGAATATCTGTACCTGTGCAACTCTTTCTATCAGAATGAAGAAGGGGCCAGAGAGGCGGATGTCTACGTGGAAGAGTGCTGAGAAGGCGGGGGAAACGAAAGGAATGCGGACATGGATACAACGGATTTTAAGCTGATTACACTGGAAGACGCCGCGCGGATGCGGCAGTATGACGAGGATATGGCCATCAGCGACATGGAGTTTACCCAGCTGTATGCGTGGCAGGACCGGTTTCAGAACCGGTATAAGATTATTAACGGCTACTTTTGTACCATTTTTACCAGAGATGATGGAGTGCCGGCCTGCTACGCGCCCATTGGGGTATATGAGAAAGAAAGCTACAATGAAACGCTGCTGATTCTGAAACGGGAGATGGACCGGCTGGGCGCTCCGTTTCACTTTGACTTTGTGCCGGAGAACTGGATTCCCCGGTTCGGAAGCCTGCCGGGATTTCACGTTTCCTTAAGCTGTGACGACGATTTCAGCGACTACATCTATAAGGCGGAAGATTTTTTGTGTCTGACCGGCCGGGTCAATGAGCACAAACGGTATCTGGTCAATTATTTTAAAAAGCATTACACATATGAGTACAGGAGCCTGACGGCGGAGAACCGGCAGGACGCCATGAAGGTGATGGAGAACTGGTGTGAAGGAAGAGACTGCAGCCGGTGCTACTGGGGCTGCGAGAAAAAGGCCATCACCCGGGTGCTGGAAGGCTGGGACATGCTTTCCTGCCGGGGAGCGGTGATCTATGTGGACGGAGAGCCCAGCGCCTTTATGGTGGGAGAGCAGATCCGCCAGGATATGGTGGTATCCCATTTCCAGAAGGCGGACAAGCGCATCAAGGGCCTGTACGCGTTTATCAGCCATGAATTCTATATTCGGGAATATCCCGGAATCACATATATCAATCTTCAGGAGGATATGGGCATTCCGGCGCTGCGGGAATCCAAGCAGTCCTACCGGCCCTGCCATATGCTCCGGAAATATATTGTTACGCTGAACGAAAGGCAGGGATGAGAGGTGGCAGGAAAAACGAAGACAAAGAAACCGAAGACGAGGGCGCAGATCTGGAAGCGGATTGTGGTGCTGGCGGCTGTGTGGGTGATCTGCCTGGCATTTGCCGGAATCAACCGCAGCTATCTGCAGGAAGGACCGCTGAGCCGGTTCTTCCCGCTGGACTATCCGTCGGAGAGCACGGTGGGAAACGACGGCAGCGTCTATGTGATCGACCAGTCCAAGCAGCGGGTCAGCGCGTTTACGCAGGACGGGCGGTACCGGTATCAGATTTATGGAGGCAGCCGCAGCGAAAGCGCGTTTTATTCGGCGGAAGATGTCAAAACCGATGAGGCGGGCAACCTGTACGTGGCGGATACCATGCTGGCTATAGACGGCTCCGCCATCGAGAGGGAACGGATCCTGAAATTCGGACCGGATGGGAAATATTTGTCTACGGTGTTTGATATGGCCTATGAAGGCGACGACCGGCCCATCACCGTGGGGAAAATTCAGGGAATGACCTATGCGGATGGACATCTGCGGTTTGTATTCGCGGAAACGGGCAAACTGTCTCTGATGCAGGTGAGCACCTCCGGCGGTGAGGCGGAAACCGTAAAAGAGATTGCCTGTGATACTCAGTATCTGATTTCTTACGCCATTGGAGGTCAGGACCAGATTTACGCGGTGACCAAAATGGCGGATATCCTGCGAATCGAGGACGACGGGACGGAAATTGCGGTCTATGAGGGCGAGGCCCACGACACCGACGAATTTTTCAGCATTCCGTGGCGGATCACGGCGGACAGTCGGGGATATCTGTATTTTTCAGATATCGGCCTGCGCCGGATCGGATATGTGGCGCCGGACGGACAGACCGGCGTGGCCATTGAGCGGATGGATCTGGAGGAACTGGGAAACAACCGGATTTTCTACAGCCTGGACGTGTCTTTTGACGACCGCCTGACCACCATTGCCGATGTGGATGTGTATGTAAAGGTTCCGGCAGATGGAGGGGAAACGGTGCTGTATGGAAGCGGGGATGGACGTACCCCCATTCTGTATTCCTCTCAGTATGTAGGATTCCGTTTGTTGGTGTGGGCTGCAGCTGCGGTGGGCCTTCTGGCCCTTCTTGGATGCCTGTATTGGTTCGGCCGCCTGCGCATTCGGTTCGCTTTTACGGAAATGGCCAGAAACAATCTGCTGATCGTGACAGTAGCGGTGATCATTGCCGGGGTCTGCATTTCCAGCATCATGGGACAGATGCAGGATCAGTACGCGGCGCAGGTCATGAACAACATGAGCAGTGTGGCGGAGTTGGCCTGCCGTTCTCTGGACGCGGAGGATGTGGAGCAGATCAACACGCCCAGAGATTATACCAGCGATGCCTATGCCCGGGTCAAGGCAGATATACAGGCGAATTTCAACAGCATCAGCGGATGGAACGAGGGTTTGTACTGTGTGCTGAACCGGGTGACGGAAAACAAGACCATTTACTCCTGCCTGTATCTGGAAGATACGGTGGGATCGGTGTATCCGCTGGATTACGACTATTACGAATCGGATGTATACCGTTCGATTTCTGATTCTGGATACGGTTCCGAGTATCAGGAACTGTACGAGACGGGACAGCAGATCCGATTCGACCGGATTGAAAATGTGGACGGCATCTGGACCTATGTGCTTTCCCCGGTATTCAACGATCAGGGAGAAGTGGTGGCGGCTATGGAAGTGGGTACCAACCTGTACGCGTTCCAGGAGTCCAATACCGCCATGCTGCGGGAGATGGTGTTCAGCATCGTATCCATTATTGCCATTATCATCCTGCTGTTTACGGAAGTGACCTTCCTGTGGTACCATCGGGCGGCCAGACAAAAGGCCATTGACGAGGCCGCGGATCCGGACCGGAAGAGGCGGGAACTGGCGGTTTACCTGATCCGGCCTATGATTTTCGTGATTTTTGCCGCGGACTGCATGGCGACGGCGTTCCTGCCGATGATGGCCAGTGAGCTGGCGGTGCCGGTGGGCGGCATTTCCCAGGAAATGATGAGCGCGATCCCCATATCGACGGAAGTGTTTGTAACGGCGGTCTTTTCCTTCCTGGGCGGCTTCCTGATTGAGAAATACGGCTTCCGGCCGGTGCTGCTGACGGGCAGCATCTTGTTTACGACAGGACTGTTCCTGGCGGGATTTTCCGATACGGTATTCTTCTTTATCGGCGCGAAGGCCGTGATCGGCGTGGGCATGGGCCTGCTGCTGGTGGGCATCAATTCCCTGGCCGCGTCGTATCCGGAAAAGGAAAGCGCGGAAGGATTTTCCTTCTACAATGCCGGTTCCCAGGCGGGAGCGACGGTCAGCACCACCATCGGTTCTCTGCTGGTGGCCGCGCTGGGCGGCTATGCCCGTGTCTATTTCGCGGCGGCGGCGGTTTCCGTGATTTCTCTGGTGATGATGATTACGCTGCTGAGAAAGGATACCATATATCCCCATAAGGAGGCTGGCCCCCGGGAAGAAAGGGGAAAGATGAATCTGTTCCAGTTCCTCTTTAAGAAGGAATTGCTGATCTTTTTCCTGTGCGCCATGGTGCCCTATATCCTGTGCGGCTACTTCCTCAACTATTTTCTGCCGCTGTTTGCCGACGCCCAGGGAATGTCGGAAACCACCATCGGCCAGCTGTTTTTGATCAACGGCATCTGCGTGATTTATCTGGGACCGTCCCTGACGGCCTTCGTCACCGGAAAGCTGAAGAGCAAGTGGTCCGTGGCACTGGCGGGAGGCATTTACGCGGCGACGCTGATTTTGTTCTACATATTTACTGGAAACGGCATGGTAGCGGCCGCGGCGCTGCTGTTCGGCATCGCCGACAGTTTCGGATTCTCTGCGCTGTCGCTGTATTTTTCCGGCCTGGACGCGGTCAAAACCTTTGGCAGCAGCAAGGCCATGGGCGTCTACAGCACCTTTGACAACGTATCACAAACTCTGGGCCCCTTCGTTTTCAGCGCGGTGTATGTGCTGGGCGTACGCAGAGGCATCCTGCTTCTGGCGGCGGTCTATCTGGTGCTGTTGGCCCTGTACTCCCTGTTTGGCAGGAAAAACGCCGCGGAATCAGCAGGCGCCTGACCGCAGGTCTTTGATGGAATCCCGCTCTGCCAGCTCCACATCCAGTATTTGAGTCTCGCTGGGGCTGGCAGGATCTTTGATATGGCGGAGAAGAATGTCGCAGGTCTTCTCCGCTTTTTTTTGTATATCCTGCCGGACGGTGGTCAGGCCCGGAATCAGGGCCCGGCCGAGAGGCAGGTCGTCAAAACCGGCAATGGAGAGATCGTCAGGAATCCGGATGTTCAGCCGGCCGGCGGCTTTGTAAAACTGCCAGGCGATGTGGTCGGAGCTGACGAAGAGGCCGGTGGGACGAAGCGCGGAGGGAGCCAGCAGATCCTTCAGGATTTCTTCGGCGGAACGTTCGGAAATGCTGCAGACGCAGTTCTGCGGCAGGATGGCGCCCTGTTTTGCCAGTGTGTCAGCAAATCCCTGCAGCCGCTGGGCGATGACGCCGGGTTTGCCGGACAGAGGGCCGCAGAAGGCCAGGTTCCGATGTCCCAGATCCAGAAAGGCCCGGGCGGCCAGACAGCCGCCTTTGTAGTCGTCGATGCCTACGTTGCTTACCTGACGCAGGCTGCTGTAACTGTCGGTAAAGACCAGAGGAATGGGATTGTCCTGGCGGATCTGGCGGATCTCATCGTCAAACAGTCCCAGAAAAACCGCTCCTTCCGCGCTCCAGGAGCGCAGGCGGAAGGTGATGTCTGAAAAGTCCCGGACAAAATGCACCATGATGTAATATCCGCAGCTTTGAAGCACCTGAACAACGCTTCCGAGAAAGGCGGAGGTATAGGGGTCCAGCAGGGGGTTGCCATCCGGCGTGTCCCGCATCAGAATCGCGATAATTCTGGAAGAGCGGGCCGCCAGGCTTCTGGCGGAGGAGTTGGGGATGTAGCCCATCTCTTCGGCAATGGACCGGATACGGGCGGCGGTCGGACCGGACACCCGGCTGCCGTCTCCATTTAACGCGCGGGAAACCGTCATCATGCTGACGCCGGCTTTTGCGGCGATGTCTTTTAATGTTACCATACAGGTTCCTCCTTGTTGCTTTATATAGGATAGAATGAATTTAGCGCTATCATGAAAATCTATGTTAATAGTATACTTCAGAATTTGCCCAAAGCCAATACAGGAACGTACAGAATAAAAAAAATATGTGCAGTATGCACAAAACAAACTGGTGAAAACGCAGAAATACGAGAAAAAACGCAGAAACATTGACAGAAGACCGGAAACGTGGTATTTTGTGAAAAAAAGTTAGCGCTAACACAAGCAAACAGCACGGAGGACAGACAAGGGACTGAGAAGGGAGACGCAAAAACCATAGATTTCAGGCGGAGGTGTATAAAATGAAGAAACGATTTCCGGCGGTTCTGACAGCCGCCGTGCTGCTTCTTTCCATGACCGGGTGCGGCGGGGAAGAGGCGGCGCTGCAGGAAGGGGTAAGAGATACCAATCCGGACAAGGGGCTGGCAGTTATGGGGAATCATGTGACCTATGACCCCAATCATCTGGTAAACGGCGGGGAGCCGGTCACATTGGACTGGTGGCTGTGGGACGCGCCGGACCTGTTCGGCTCCATTGCCAGAGAATACCAGGAAATGCATCCCAATGTGACCATCCGCATCATCAACAATCCATGGGATGGGTACTGGACCAAACTGCCGCTGGCGCTTCAAAAGGAAGAAAAGGGCCCGACGCTGTTTAATGTGCACAACAGTTATCAGCATCTGATTCTTCCGTACATGGCGCCTTATGAGATTCCCATGGAAGACCTGACAGCGGATTATTTTACCGCGGCATCCCACGAGATCGACGGAGCGATTTATTATACGGATTTCGGCGTGATGACGGGAGCGATTTATTACAACAAAGACATGTGGGAAGCGGCGGGGCTGACGGATGAAGATATACCGGAGACCTGGGAGGAATTTCGGGAGATTGCGAAACAACTGACCATATGGGAGGATGGAAAGCTGGTGCAGGCCGGATTCAACTACAACGGCGAGATGCACACCCTTCTTCTGGGACTTCCCTATCAGCTGGGAGACACGCTGTTTTTGGAAGACGGAAAGACGGCGGATCTGACCAGCGACGGCATGGTCTGGGCGGTACAGATGTTAAAAGACATGTACGACACAGACCGGATCGGAGACAAAGACTTCGGAACCGATTCTTCCCAGAGCTTTGGCCAGGGACAGTCGGCCATGGTGTACAAATGGGGGCATTTTTACGGCTATATGGGAACCAATTATCCGGATATCCGATACGGAACCTTTGAGATTCCCACGGCAGAACCGGATCCCTTCGCCTATGACCGCTATAACGGCGAAGCGACTCCGGGAATCAATAAAAACGCCTCTCCGGAGCAGCTGGAAGCGGCACAGGATTTTATCCGGTTTTACCTGGCCAATACCAGGGTACAGAAAGAACTCTGCATGTATTACAGCCTGTTCCCGGCCAACAACCAGCTGCGGGAGGATGAGGCGCTGCAGGAAAACCCGGCGATCCACGCGGTTTCCGAGCATATCGAGGACTACATCTGGCCGGGGGCCATGCCGTCCACCATGGAGGAAAATTTAAAAATCGCGGGGCAGGATATTTTATATAACAACAAGGATATCCGGAAGACCCTGCAGACCACGGAAGATATTGTCAACGTAGATCTGGCCAACACGGATTTTACGTCGTCGGAACATCTGTATGACAAGTACGGGGAATAGGGGGGTACGGATATGCTGAAACGAAGACCTTTGCAGAGCAGAAGCGAAGTGATTCTGAGAAATATCGTGGTGATATTTCTGACGGTTTACATGACCATTTTTCTGCTGGTACCCATTGTTATGGCTTTTGCCGGAAGCTTTCATCTGTGGAATCCGCTGAACGGCACCTATGAGTGGATCGGGCTGGACAATTATATCCGTATGTTCCGGTACCCCACCTTCTGGACCGCTATGTCCAATACGCTGATTTTCTGCGCGGTGGTCGTGACGTTCCGGGTGGTGCTTGGGCTGAGCCTGGCGTATGCCATTGTATCCAGGCTGACGGTCCACAAGACGTTTTTCCGGACCGTGTTCTACATGCCTACCGTAACGCCGCTGGTGGCGGTAGCCTTTGTCTGGAAAATCATGTACAATCCGCAGTTCGGCCTGATCGATCAGATTCTGGGTCTGGATATCAACTGGCTGTATGACAGTGTTTTCGCCCTTCCGGCGGTGATGGTCATGACGGTATGGAAGGATTTCGGATACGCGGTGATTTTGTTTATGTCAGGGCTTCTGTCGGTTCCGTCCGACTACTATGAGGCTTCCAATATTGATGGGGCCAACGCCTGGCAGACGTTCCGGTATATTACGCTGCCGATGATCCGTCCGACCATGGTGTTCGTGGTCATTACGTCGCTGATTTCCTATCTGCAGGCCTATGTGCCGGTGATGGTGATGACGGAAGGAGGACCTGGAACCGCTACCTATTTAAGCTCGTATCTGGTATATGATCAGGCATTTGTCAAATACAATTTCGGATACGCGTCGGCCATCGCGTTTTTCATTCTGATTCTGACAGCTGTGCTGACGGCGCTGTCCTTTAAGGTGACCGGAGAGAGAGGGTAAGGAGGGAAGAACTGTGAAAAAGAAGATTCTGAGCGCGGTGCTGTTTGTGATTCTGGCTCTGGCAGGTGTGCTGACGGTGGTTCCGTTTATCTGGATGGTGCTGTCTTCTTTTAAAACTAACGCGGAGATCAGCGCCCTTCATCAGACGCTGCTGCCGCAGCAGTTTACGCTGGAAAATTATCTGTCGCTGCAGTCCAATTTTAATTTTCTGCGGTATTTTGCCAACAGCGTGCTGATCGCGGCGGTGGTAACGGCGCTGGTGATCTATATCAGCTGCATCTGCGGCTTTGTGCTGAGCAAATATCAATTCCGGGGCAAAAATCTGATCTTCGGTTTTGTGATGATGACCATGATGATTCCCTGGTCGGTTACCATTATTTCCCGGTATACCATGTTTATGGAGGCAGGCCTGCAGGATACGTATCTGTCTTTGATTCTGCCGGTTATGGTCAGCGGATTCGGGATCTTTATGATGAAGCAGGATATCTCTTCCCTGCCGGATGAGCTGCTGGAGGCGGCCCGCATGGACGGCGCCGACGAATTCCGGATTTTTCACCGGATTGTGCTGCCGATGAGCAAGAACTCCATATCCGCCATTGCCATTTTCCAGTTTCTGTGGGTGTGGGAGGACTATCTGTGGCCGTATCTGATGATTGACAGCGAGGAAAAGCAGCTGCTGGCTGTGGGGCTGACGACCTTTAACGGCCGGTATTCCACCGATTACGGCGGCTTGTTCGCGGCTACCGCCATTTCCATCATCCCGGTGCTGGTGATCTATATGATTTTCCAGAAACGGTTTGTGGCAGGGGTTGCGGCCGGCGCCGTAAAAGGGTAAAGTATAGGCAGGGGCGGCCCGCCCCGCAGGAAAGAGAGGATTGTCAGCAATGAAAAACAAGTATAAACTGGAGACCCATCCGCGCTGCAGGCAGGAGGCGATGGTGCAGGGGGAGACCTACCGCATCAGCGTGCTGACGCCCTGGCTGCTCCGGCTGGAGTACAACGAAAACGGCCGTTTTGAGGACCGGCCCACCCAGTGCGTCATCAACCGGGATTTTCCGGTTCCGCCGTATCAGGTATTTGAAAAAGAGGGGGAACTGAAAATCGTTACGGAAGGCGTGCAGCTGATCTATGACAAGAAGAAATTTTCCGCCGGCGGTCTGTCGGTACAGGTAAAGGGCAATATCAGCGCCTATCACAGCATCTGGCATTACGGGGAAGAGGCTGCGGATCTGCGGGGAACGGCCCGGACCCTGGACATGGCGGATGGCGCGGTAGAACTGGAGCACGGCATTATTTCCAGAAACGGCTATGCGGTTCTGGATGACAGCCGGTCGCTGCTGATCCGGGAAGACGGATGGGTGGAGCCCCGGCAGGAGGAAACCATCGACCTGTATTTCTTTGGATACGGCCATGCTTATGAAGCTTGCCTGCGGGATTTTTACCGGCTGACCGGGCCGGTGCCGCTGCTGCCCCGGTATGCCCTGGGCAACTGGTGGAGCCGGTATCACCGGTATTCGGAGGAGGAATACAAGGAGCTGATGGACCGGTTTGACCGGGAGGGAATTCCGTTTTCCGTCTCGGTAATCGATATGGACTGGCACCTGACGGAGGTGGATCCCAAATACGGCAGCGGATGGACCGGCTATACCTGGAACCGGGAACTGTTTCCGGATCCGGCGGAATTTATGGACTGGCTGCACCGGCACCATCGGAAGGTGACGCTGAACGTGCATCCGGCAGACGGCGTGCGGCCCTTTGAGGAAATGTATCCGGAGATGGCGCGGGCGCTGGGCAAAGACTGGGAAAAGGAAGAAACCATTGATTTTGACATTACGGATCCGGAGTTTTTGGACGCGTATTTTACCTATCTGCACCACCCAAACGAAGAAAAGGGCGTGGATTTCTGGTGGGTGGACTGGCAGCAGGGCGGCCTATCCCGGATTCCCGGACTGGATCCGCTGTGGATGCTGAATCACTATCATTTTCTGGACAGCAAGCGGAACGGAAAACGGGGAATGACCTTTTCCAGGTACGCCGGCCCGGGAAGCCACCGGTATCCGGTTGGATTTTCCGGAGATACGTTTATTACCTGGAACTCTCTGGACTTTCAGCCCTATTTTACGGTCAACGCCAGCAACATCGGCTATGGCTGGTGGAGCAACGACATCGGCGGCCACATGCGGGGCTGCAAGGATGACGAGCTGCTGACCCGCTGGGTGCAGTTCGGCGTCTTTTCTCCTATCTGCCGGCTGCACAGCTCCAACAGCTATTTTTCCGGAAAGGAGCCGTGGAACTATGACGCCGTTGCGGAGCAGGTGATGAAGCGGTTCCTGCGGCTGCGGCATCAGCTGGTGCCGTATCTGTATACCATGAATGTCTACGCCAGCCGCAAAGGCCAGCCGCTGCTGCGGCCCATGTACTACCTGGAGCCGGAACGGCGGGAAACCTACGAAGTGCCCAATGAATATTATTTCGGCACGGAGCTGCTGGTCTGTCCCATAACAAAGCCCATGGATAAAGCGTCCGGAACGGCTCCGTTTCAGGCCTGGATTCCGGAGGGCATATGGGTTGACATCTTTAACGGAAGGATCTACGACGGCGGCCGGATGCTGACGCTGCGCCGGGGGCTGGAAGAGATTCCGGTGTTGGCAAAGGCCGGCGGCATTCTGCCTATGGCCGGAGAGGCGTCCTGCGGAAACGGGGTGGAAAATCCGGAATATCTGACCATAAGGATTTTCCCGGGGGCCGACGGAAGCTTCTGCCTGTATGAGGACGATGGAGAATGCGCGGATCCGGAAGCCGGCGGCCAGGCGGTGACGCGGATGAACTGGAAATGGCGGGAGGAAGCAGTTTTTGCTGTGGAACCGCCGGAGGGCAGTCTGGCATCCCTCCCTGAGACCCGCTGGTATACCATGGAATTTTACGGCATGGGACCAGAGACGCCGGCGGTCTTCCTGAACGGCCGGGAAGCGGAAGGGTCGGTTTCTTATGATGAAAAGAGGCGCGTGCTGACGGTGCAGGCGCCGGCGGCAGGCCGCGGGGACCGGCTGGAAATCCGGTTCGGAAAGACGCCGGAGATTCGGAAAAATGACAGGGGAGCGGAATTGTTTGATCTGCTGTATCAGATGAAGATCGAATACGACCGGAAAGAAGAGATCTACGGATATGTGCGGGAGGGGAAGACGCCGGCGGAACTGGCGGGCATCCTGCAGACCATGGAACTGGAGCCGGCGGTTTTTGAGACGCTGTGCGAGGTGTTGTTTGCACAGCTTTCATAAAAGCGGCGCGGCGGATACGGGGACATCGCGGAAAGCGGTGTCCCTGTTCTATTGTATGGGTGTATGGGGATCGGGAATCGTTTGCTTTTTGTATACGCCTATGCTATACTCCTTATAAATGCAGGAAAACCGGAGGGAATGACAATGAAAAGCACAACGCTTGTAATTATGGCGGCTGGCATCGGCAGCCGTTTCGGCGGCGGTATCAAGCAGCTGGAGCCGGTGGGCCCCGGCGGCGAAATTATTATGGACTATTCTATTTATGACGCGCTGCAGGCGGGGTTCAACAAGGTGGTCTTTATTATCCGCAAAGATCTGGAGAAGGATTTCCGGGAGATCATCGGCAACCGGATTGAAAAAGTGACCCAGGTGGAGTACGCGTTTCAGGAGCTGGAGGACCTGCCGGCAGGGTTTTCAAAGCCGGCGGACAGAAAGAAGCCCTGGGGAACGGGCCAGGCGGTGCTTACGGTAAAAGGCTTGGTGAATGAGCCGTTTCTTGTGATCAATGCGGATGATTATTATGGAAAAGAGGCGTTTCGCAGGATTCACGCCTATATGACGGAAGAAATGCAGGAAGAGGGTGATGTCTATGACATCTGCATGGGCGGTTTTATTCTGGCCAACACCCTCAGTGAAAACGGCGGGGTGACCCGGGGCGTCTGCCAGGTGAGCCCGGATGGATACCTGCAGAAGGTGACGGAGACTTACGACATCCGCAGGGCGGGCCAGGGCGTTTCGGCGGCGGACGAGCAGGGCAATCCGGTGCAGGTGGACCTGGGCCAGCATGTTTCCATGAACATGTGGGGACTGCCGGCGACGTTTCTGAAAGAGCTGGAGGCAGGATTCCCCAGGTTCCTGAGCGGCTTGAAAGAAGGCGACATCAAGTCCGAGTATCTGCTGCCGGCGGTGATTGACAGCCTGGTGACAGAGGGGAAAGCCAGAGTGAAGGTGCTGGAGACTCCGGACCGGTGGTTCGGCGTAACCTACCGGGAGGACAAGCAGGCGGTGGTGGACGCGCTGCGCGGTTTGATCCGCCAGGGCGCTTATCCGGAAAAACTGTACCAGAAATAGGCTCCCGGGCCGGATCCTGAGAGATATGGAGGATGAACAAAATGAAAAAATTACTGGCAATCGGCGAGGCGCTGATTGATTTTATTCCGGATGAGTCGGGGAAGGAGCTGCGGTATGTCGGCGCCTTCCAGCCGAAGGTGGGAGGCGCGCCGGCCAATGTCTGCGGCGCTTACGTAAAGCTGGGCGGAGAGGCGTCTCTGCTGACGCAGCTGGGAGACGATCCCTTCGGCGACAAGATTATCGAGGAGTTTACCGCCTGCGGCATCGACTGCAGCCATGTGAAGCGGACCAAAAAGGCCAATACGTCTCTGGCGTTTGTGGCGCTGAAGGACGACGGAAACCGGGAATTTTCCTTTTACCGGAAACCGGGGGCGGACATGCTGATGGAGGCAAAGGATGTGGACGGCGCCTGGTTTGAGGACGCCTTCGCTCTGCACTTCTGTTCGGTGTCTCTGGGGGATTACCCCATGAAGGAGGCCCATCGGAAGGCCATCGACTGCGCTCTGCGGGCGGGAGCCATGATCAGCTTTGACCCCAATATCCGGCTTCCTCTCTGGGAAAATCCGGAAAGTCTGCGCAATGTGATCTGGGAGTTCGCGCCCATGGCCCATGTGCTGAAGATTTCCGATGAGGAGCTGGAATTTATCACCGGCAAAAACGATATCGAGGAAGCGCTGCCCCGGCTGTTTGCCGGCAACACCCGCCTGGTGATCTATACCAAGGGTTCGGAAGGCGCGGAGTGCTATACGGAACATGCCGGCGCGTTCGCGGCGGGACAGAAGGTGCAGGCCGTGGATACCACAGGAGCGGGCGACGGATTTATCGGCGCGTTTCTGTTCTGTATGGCCAGAGACGGCGTGGACGCTTCGTCGGTTTCCATGCTGCCCAAGGAAAAAATGGAAGAGTATCTGGCGTTTGCCAATCGATTCTGCGGAAAAAGCGTAGTCCGGCACGGAGCCATCGCATCTTATCCGTCTCTGGCGGAGATGCGCTGAACGGGAGCCGTCTAACCGCATATGGAATGGAAAAGAATGCATACAATGGCGTAAGCAGCTGCCATTGTGTGCATTTTTTCATACGATAGGAAATTGCATTTCCTATCATACAGCAAAGACAAAAAAGAAAACGGAGGACAAACACATGCTGAAACAGGAGATTCAGGAGTACATCGACGCGCATGAGGAGGAAGCCTATCGGCTTCTGGTGACGCTGGCACAGATTCCGGCGCCGTCCAATCACGAGGAAAAACGGGTGGAATTTTGCCGGAAATGGCTGGAAGATATGGGAGCAAAGGGCGTTTACACCGACGCGGCGCTGAACGTGGTATATCCGTACCAGGCAGAGGGAGACCGGCCGGTGATCGTAATCATGGCCCATACCGACGTGGTATTTCCGGATATGGATCCCTTGCCGTTAAAGGAAGAAGATGGAAAGATCTGCTGCCCGGGCATCGGCGACGATACCGCCAACCTGGCGGCGCTTTTGATGACCGCCAAATATGTGACGGAAAAACAGCTGCAGACCAAAGACGCGGGCGTGGTATTTGTCTGCAACGCGGGAGAAGAAGGCATGGGCAACTTGAAGGGGTCCCGGAAGATCTGCGAAGATTACGGCAGCCGGATCCGGGAGTTTTACAGCCTGGACGGCACCATGGAAAATGTGACCAACTGCGCGGTGGGCTCTTCCCGGTTCAAGGTGACGGTCCGGACCATCGGCGGCCATTCCTACGGCAGCTTCGGCAATCCCAACGCCATTGCCCATCTGGCTTCCATCATTGACGACATTTACAAGATCCAGGTGCCGGCGGAGGGCAAGACCACGTACAACGTGGGCGTGATTCAGGGCGGCACCTCCGTCAATTCCATTGCTCAGGAGGCGTCCATGCTGTGTGAGTACCGGTCGGACCGGGAAGCGGCTCTGGCGTATATGGAGCAGCAGTTCTCCGGCATTTTTGACGCCCACAACACCAAAGACGCCCAGGTGACGGTGGAGCTGGTGGGCCTGCGGCCCTGCGAGAGCCTGGACGACGCCCAGAGACAGAAGCGGGACGCTATGGTGGCAGAGGCCTGCGGCCTGTTAAAGGAGATCACCGGAAAGGACATCCGCACCGGCTCCGGCTCCACCGACTGCAACATTCCGCTGTCCATGGGCATCCCCAGCGTATGCTACGGCTGCTACTATGGCAAAGGCGCCCATACGCGGGAAGAATACATTGAGAAAGCGTCCCTGAAAATGGGATATCGGGTGGCGTTTGAAACGGTACTGAAACATTTCGAGGCATAAACACGACTAGGAGGGATGGATATGGAGCTGAAACAGTATCTGGAGGCCATTGACAGCAAACAGGAGCGGATCTGCCGCCTCAGCGATGAGATCTGGGGATACGCGGAAACGGCGTTTTCCGAGACCCGGTCGGCGAAGGCGCTGGCGGACTGCCTGCGGGAAGAAGGGTTTGCGGTGGAGGAATCCATCTGCGGCGTGGAGACGGCTTTTGCGGCGTCCTTTGGAAGCGGCAGGCCCAGAATCGGCATTCTGGGAGAGTTTGACGCCTTGTCGGGACTGAGCCAGAAGGCCGGCGTCGTCCGGAAAGAAGCGGAGACGCCGGGGGCCAGCGGCCACGGCTGCGGCCATCATCTGCTGGGAAGCGGTTCTCTGGCGGCGGCGCTGGCGGTGAAAGCATACCTGGAAGACGGACACCCGGGGACGGTGATTTACTACGGCTGTCCCGGCGAAGAAGGCGGATCCGGCAAGGCCTTTATGGCCAGAGGCGGCGCGTTCTCGGACCTGGACTGCGCCATTACCTGGCATCCCAGCACGGTAAACGCGGTGTGCAAGGACAGCTCCCTGGCCAATTTCCAGGTACTGTACAGCTTCCGGGGCATCAGCGCCCATGCGGCGGGCTGCCCGGAGATGGGCCGCAGCGCCCTGGACGCGCTGGAACTGATGAACGTGGGAACCAATTTCCTGCGGGAGCATATGCTGGACAAAGCCCGGGTGCACTATGCCATTACCGACGCCGGCGGGTATTCGCCCAATGTGGTGCAGGACAGCGCCAAGGCGGTGTACCTGATCCGGGCGCCGAAGGTGGGCCAGGCCCATGAACTGTACCAGCGGGTCAGCAAGATCGCCCAGGGCGCGGCGCTGATGACGGAGACGGAGATGGAGCAGCAGCTGATCAAGTCCTGCGCCAACATGATTTCCAACCGGGTGCTGGAAAAGGTGCTGTACCAGGCGATGCAGGACGTGGGCGTGCCTTCCTATACGGAAGAAGAGTATGAGACGGCCGCCGCCTACACCGCTACGGCGCCGGCAGGGGCGGGCAAGACCTATGAAGAACTGATGGAAGACCATTTGATCCCGGAAAATGTCCGCTTCCTGAAAGAACGGCGGGGAAGCCGGATCTACGATTTTATCGTGCCTTACGAGGAGGTGCACCTGGTAAAGCCGGGCAGCGGTTCCACCGACGTGGGCGACGTCAGCTGGATGTGTCCCACGGCTCAGATCAATACGGCCACCTGGGCGCCGTCCACGCCGGGCCATTCCTGGCAGATCGTGTCCCAGGGCAAGTCGTCCATGGCCCACAAGGGGATGCTGTTCGCGGCAAAGGCCATGGCGCTGGCTGCCATGCGGCTTATGGAGGATACCAAACTGCTGGAACAGGCAAAACAGGAATACCGGGAGGAGCTGGAAGGGCAGACCTACATTCCCATTCCCGATGAGGTAAAGCCTCGGGCCATCAGCCAGATTCGGTAGGGAAACCGGCAGGAAAAAGCTTCGGGGGAGGAGCAGGCATATGGGAGAAGAACGATACACCTATGACGCGTTTATTTCGTACCGGCATCTGCCGCTGGATATGGCTGTGGCCAAACGGCTGCAGGAGCTGCTGGAACGGTACCGGCCGCCCAGGCAATTAAAGACGGCCCATACGGACCGGATCCGCCGGGTATTCCGGGACCGGACGGAGCTGCCGACCAGCGGCGACCTGGGGGCGGATATCCAGAAGGCTCTTCTGCAGTCCCGGTACCTGGTGGTGATCTGTACGGAAAAGACCCGGGAGTCCGCCTGGTGCATGGAGGAAATCCGCCGGTTCAAGGCGGCGCACCACGGACAGAACGACCGGATTCTGGTGCTGCTGGCCAGCGGCAACCCGCAGGATGTGTTTCCGGAAGAACTGCGGACCGAGGCGTACCGCCAGGTGCGGCCGGACGGCAGCGAGGTGTGGCTGCAGCGGGAGGTGGAACCGCTGAGCGCGGACATCCGCGCGGAAACCACCGCCCGCTCCCTGAAACTGCTGCGCACGGAGTTTCTGCGGATCGCGGCTCCGATTCTGGGCTGCGGGTTTGACGATTTATACCGGCGGCATCTGCGGAGAAAGCGGAGAACCGCTCTGACTGCCGGCGGCATTGGCTTTGGCCTGATGGCCGCCGTGCTTTCCGTGATCTCCGTTTTTGCCTGGAGAACCTATGTTTCCGAACAGAATTACCGGAGTACGCTGGCAGATTTTTATACGCGGCAGGGCGTGGAATCCATGCGGCAGCAAAATCTGCAGGAGGCGCTGATGTACTATGGAAAGGCGCTGGAACTGGAGACGGAGGGCAGCACGGCAGCTTCCGCCGGCGCCGCTCTGCTGCTGCAGCAGAACTGCTGGCCGTACTGCGTGGGACAGGAACCGGGGCGGATCGCCGGCGGCCGTCCCGCGGCAGGTGCGCAGCTGCAGGGAACGGGAACCGAACCGCCGAAGGGACAGGATCTGGGAACCTTTCTGCAGAGTTCTCAGGCGGGAGATACCCGGGTTTTCCTGGGAGAGACGGAGATTTCCTTTTATGAGCCGGAAAGCGGCCGGGTGTACGCGGTTCCGAGGCCCGCGGAGGTGCTGGACTGCTGCGATACGGAACCGGTTTTTGGGGAATTTCTGCCGGCGGCGCTGCCGGCCGGCCCGGACCGGGCAATGGCGGTTTACGGCGGCTATGTTTATCTGTATGATGTTTCCAGCCAGCCGGCCCGGCTGCTGGCCCGGACCGATCTGGCGGCGGTATTTCCAGAGGAAGCGGAGGCTGGAGGGCTTTCGGTGCAGAGCCGTCTCTGGGTATCGCCGGACGGCAGTCTTGCGGCGGTGGAAAACGGATTCGGAGTCGCGGTGTATGACACGGAGGCCCTGGCGCTGCAGTGGACGCATACCCAGTACGACTATGCTTTAAACGATGTGGTCATGCAGCCGGACGGAACCGGGCTGGCGCTTTTGTATGGCAATGACTATGGCATCCGTTACCGGACGCCCGGCGGCTTTCTGGACGTATACGATGAGTGGGGAGAGCAGGTGCTGACGACAAGGGAAGATCCTGCGGTGTCCATGGAGGGCGGCGCGTTTTCCGAAGACGGCGGCCGGTTTCTGGCCTGGGGAGGCGGCCAGGTTACGATCTGGAACCTGGAGACCGGAGCGCTCTGCGCGGTGCCGCTGCAGCTGGAAGACGTGGAAGCGGCGGCATTTTCCCAAACAGGAACCTTTGCGGTGCAGGATTCCGGCGGCATGCTGTCTTATTTTGACCTGACCGGTTTTGTGGTCCGGGAAGGAGAGGATGGTGCGGCAAAGACGGAAGAAACGCCGGAAGCCGGTTCCAGAGATCCGCTGCTTCCGGAAACGGTCCGGCAGGAATATGCTCAGACCGTTTTCTGCGGAGACGGGCTGTTTGCGGCTCACGATTATGTTCATCTGTATCTGCTGCGGGAAGACGGCACGGTGCTGGGGCAGCTGCGGCTGTCCGGCACGGCAGACGAGATGCTGTATTCAGAAACGGATGCCTGTCTGTACCTGAAGGATTCCGGCATGGCGTATCTCAGCCGGGTGCAGGTGCACAGGGAAGAACAACGTCTGGGGGAGGAGGAAATTCTGGACGCCAGAGGGCATCGGATCGTCTCCATGGAACAGACCCGGGATTATGTGGCGGCGTCTTCCGGCGGCGGACAGCTGCTGCTGTATGAAAAGGGAAAAAACCAGACCCAGCCGGCGCGGGTGCTTCCGCTGGAACACGCGGGAATCCTGCAGGAACTGGCCCAGGGCGGAGAAAACGGCCTGGCGGTGCTTCTGCAGATCACGGAGAATGTGC
The DNA here is from genome assembly GCA_944380605.1 of uncultured Lachnospiraceae bacterium. GTDB lineage: Bacteria > Bacillota > Clostridia > Lachnospirales > Lachnospiraceae > UBA3402. Next base: position 107,892 of record CALWIA010000027.1, read on the forward strand.
CGGACAGCTACCGGTTTGACATCCGGTATGTGCTGGAACTTTGGGATATGGAAAGCGGTCTTCCGGCGGCGGTGCTGGAGCCGGAGGGGATGGCGGAACTGACCGGCCTGGAGTATCTGCCGGATGGGAGTCTGTCCTACAGCCGGAATGGGGTCCGCAGCCTGTGGCAGACCGCGGCGGGCCGGCTGGACCCGGAGGCGGCGCAGTTTCTCCTGGCGCTGTCCTGCTGCGGGCTGGATGACGCGCAGAACGTGGTGTACAAGACGCCGGAACCGGATCTGAACCGCATGGGCGTCTGGGGTAATCTGCTGGAACCGGAGGAAACGGACGGTCCCTCCGGCATGGAAGAGGCAGCGGCCCGAACCCAACAGGGAGAAGCGGCGGATCTGGCGGAGTTTGACCGGATCTGGCAAGAACTGTCGGAAGGACATATGGCGTATACCGGAGCGCAGCTGGACCGGCTGTTTGAGCTGTACTGGAACCAGGCGCAGATCCAGGGGGTTCTGGAAGAACCGGGGGTGCTGGACACAGGTCTGGCGGTGTACCTGGAGCTGAACCGTCAGGGGATGGCGGATCCGTTCTGGAACGGAGACGTTATGGGAACCCTGATGGATCTGATGCTGGAAACGGAAGTCTTTGACGCGGCCATCTGCAGCGGGTTTGAACAGCTGGCCCAGACATGCCGGTCCCTTGCGGAAACCGACGAGGTGTCGGGAGACGTGTACCGGGTCATGGCCTGGAGTCTGCAGACCTACAGCGGTCTTCTTGCCGGCGGGGGTGAAGAATGTCTGGCGCCGCCGGCAGGCATGGAAACGGATCAGCCGCTTCTGACCTGGGAACTGGACGCGCTGCAGCTGCTGTACCAAAACGATCCGGAGGCCGCTGCCAGAACAGCCTGGCAGTGGGCCGGACTGGGAGAAGCGGCAGGTCTGGAGCCGGAGGATATGGAGCCCATGTTTTCGTCGGCGCTGCAGTCATTTTATGTGCTGGAGCGGCGGGGGATTCTGGACGGGGAGGCGTTTAACCAGTTCCTGGCCGGCCTGCCGGTCTATCAGGTGCTGCGGGTTTCGCAGCTGCCGCCGGCGTCTCAGGAGGCCGGCCTGCGGACCGGGGATCGGATCCTGGGCCTGAACGGCCGGTATTTCAGCGGAGAACGGCATGCCAGAGACCTGATGGCGGAAATAGACGGCGGAACGTTTCTGGTGCTGCGGGATGGACAGCGCTTGGAACTGGCGCGGGTGCCGGATATGGAATTCGGCGCTATGGTGGAGTTTTACTGGAAAGAAACGGAGGATGGGGCATGAGGGGGAGAAGAGAACGGCTGAGCCGGTTTATCGAGCGCCATCAGAAGCAGCTGGGGCTGGAACTCACGGCGTTTGTGATGCTTCTGGGCTTTATCGGCAGCTATCAATATTACACCGGGTACGCCGCCGGGGTGGCGGACGACCGCCTGTGGTCCGCCGTTCTGTACAGCACGCTGAAGCTGTATATGTTTTCGCCTACGGCTCCTCCGGGAGGCGGAACGCCGGTGCTGTATGAAATTGCCAAATGGGCGGCTCCGCTGTGTACGGCTTACTGGATTTTCCAGGCGGCGGAATCTTTGTTTTATCACAGCCTGGGGCTGCTGAACCGGAAACTGCGGGGGAAAAAGCAGATTCTGGTGTTTGGCTGCCATGGGGCCAGTCTGACGTTCCTGAAAAACCTGACGGAAGAGGGGCGGGAAGACGTGCAGCTGGTGCTGGCCTCCGAGGAACCGGTGCCGAAAGAAACCCGTCTGCGGCTGGAACGAAACGGCGTGCTGGTCTGTCCGCTGCATCCGGCAGGGGAAAATCCGGAAGCCTTCCGGCGGGATATGCGCCGTCTGCGGCCGGAACAGGCGGAAGCCCTGGTGTTGTTCTATCCGGATCCCACCCGCAGTTTTACCCTTCTGACGGAGATTCTGGACTATGCGGAAGAGACCCGGGACCGGTGGGAACACGTCCGCGGCTCCATAGGCTGCGCAGTGTGGTGCGGGGACCGGGCCATGAAAAAGATCATTACCGACTGCTATGACCGGCGGAAAGGGCTGAAGCCGTTTAATCTCAATGTGTTTGACATGCCGGATATGGCTGCCGCAGATCTGTTTCAGAAAAAACCCCTGTTTCAGAACTGCCTGGCACAGGCGGTGCAGGAAGCCGGCGGCGTACCGGCAGACGCGGATACGCTGCTGCAGAAGATACCCCAGCCTCACGTGCTGATCGTGGGCTTCGGCAGATACGGACAGGCCGTGCTGGAAAAAGTGCTGCTGACCGGAACTTTAAGCGACCGCTCGCAGGTGAAAGGCTATAAACGGCTGCGGGTGACCATCGTGGATCAGGACAGCCGACGGTGCCGGGAGGACGTGGAAGCCCGGTATCCCCGGATTGACAAGCTGTGCCGGATCACCTACGCTCAGGCGGATATCCGGAATATTCAGTTTGGAAAAATCCTGTCGGCGCTGCCGGTTCCGACGTATGCGGTGATCTGCTTTTCCGATCAGACGCTGTGCGTCGGCGCCATGGAAAAGCTGCGGGCGTATCTGAATGTGCGGGAGCTGCAGGTGCCGCCAGGCAGAGGGCAGCGTCTGCCGGTGCCGGTGGCGGTGCGGATGAAGGAAGACGACGCGGTAATTCGGTTCCGGAAACGGGAACTGGAAGCGCGGGAAGGAGAAGGCGCGGAGGTGTTCAGTTTTGGCACAGAGCAGCGGCTTCTGACTTCTGCCTGCGTGCTGCGGTATGAGCCGGAGGCCCGGGCCAGACGGTTCCACCAGGAGTACCGGCGGATCAGCAGCCAGATCACGGGTCAGGCGGAACCAGAGCTGTCTATGGATGAAATCTGGGGACGGCTGGACTTTGAAAAGAAGGAATCCGCCAGAGCCCAGGTACTGCATCAGCCTTACGCCAAGGCTCTGGTATCCTGCCTTGCGCCGCTGCCGGACAGCCGGCAGATTCTGGAAGGCGGCGAAGACACGGGGAAGCTGCTGGCCCGGCTGGACGCGTGTCCAGATCTGGACGTGCTGTCGGCGCTGGAACACCGGAGATGGAATAACTTCTGCTATACATACGGATATGTGGGATACGACCCGGATGAAAAGGAGAAGGGCAGACGGCACCGGATCGAGGAAAACGGCGTATCCTATTACGGGAAGGTGCATAACTGCCTGCTGGACAGCTGGCAGCAGCTGCGGGAGGACCCATCTACCAGCGGAAAAGTCATTTATGACGTGTGCAGCGTGTACGGATACGGGGCTTTTTGAAAATAAGACGCCGGATGGGGAAAGAAAGCTGGAAATTTCCTGTTTTTCTGCTAAAATAAAGGGGAAATAGAGAAATGAAGGTGGAAAATAATATGTATCAGATGGATTTTCAGAAACCGCGGCACGTGCATTTTATTGGAATCGGCGGCATCAGCATGAGCGGGCTGGCGGAAATTCTCATAGACGAGGGATTTGAAGTATCCGGTTCCGATTCCCAGCGTTCGGAGCTGACGGAGCATCTGGAAGCCGCCGGAGCGCGGATTTACTATGGGCAGCGGGCGGCCAATATTGAAGATGGCGTCGACGTGGTGGTGTATACGGCGGCGGTGCATCCGGACAATCCGGAATACGCGGAAGCCTGCCGGCGGAATCTGCCGATGCTGAGCCGGGCCCAGCTGCTGGGACAGATGATGAAAAACTACCGCTATGCCATGGGCATTGCCGGCACCCACGGGAAGACCACGACCACATCCATGGTGACAGAGATTCTGCTGGCGGCGGGGGAGGACCCCACCGTGACCGTCGGCGGCATCCTTTCCGCCATCGGCGGCAATATCCGGGTGGGGGCGTCGAAACTGTTTGTGACGGAGGCCTGTGAGTATACCAACAGTTTTCTGTCCCTGGAACCCAACATGGAAGCGATTCTGAATATTGAAGAAGACCACCTGGACTTTTTTAAGGACATCGACGACATCCGCCGTTCCTTCCGCGCCTATGCGGAAAAGCTGCCGGCGGACGGCCTGCTGGTCATTGGCAGTGCCATCGACCGCTGGGAGGAAATCGCCGGAAATCTGCCCTGCCGGGTGGCCACGTTCGGAAATCGGCCGGAAGACACCTATCGGGCCCGTCAGATTTCCCACGACGCCTATGCCAGAGCCTCCTTTGAGGTGCTGGAAAACGGGCAGTCCCTGGGAATGGTGACCCTGGGGGTGCCGGGAGAGCACAATGTCAATAACGCCCTGGCGGCCATCGCTCTGTGCCGGGCGCTGTCGGTGGACATGGACGCCATCCGGCGGGGGCTGGGCGGCTTTACCGGCGCGGACCGGAGATTTGAGAAAAAGGGAGAAATCGGCGGCGTCACCATCGTAGACGACTACGCCCATCACCCCAGGGAAATCGCGGCGACGCTGGCGGCGGCCAGAGAATGCCCCCACAGAAAGCTGTGGTGCGTATTCCAGCCCCATACCTATACCCGGACCAAGGCCTTTCTGGACGAATTCGCCCAGGCGCTGTCGGCGGCGGACGAGGTGGTGTTAGCGGATATCTACGCCGCCAGAGAGACCGATACTCTGGGCATCAGCTCCGCGGATATTGCCGGCCGGATCGAAAAAATAGGGACGCCGGTCCACTATTTCCGCTCCTTTGACGAAATCGAAACATTTCTTTTGGAAAATTGTGTGCACGGGGACCTGTTGATAACTATGGGCGCCGGAGACATAGTAAAAGTAGGGGAAAGACTCCTGGGGAAATAAGTTATCCACAGAATCCACATAGTTTTCAACAATTTTTGCTGAAACGCTGTGTGGATTCTTTGATTAACATAATAAAATGTCAAACAATTTTACAAACCGGCATTTTTAAAGGGATTTTACAAGATTCGACAGGATTCTTAACAATTATGTAGACCAGATGTCCACATTATCCACATTATCCACATATTCCCTGTGGACAAATTCCCCCTGTTTCCTTTCAAAAGAATGTATGATATGATGATACCAGGGTCAAACAGCCAACAGTCCGACGCAAGCTTGCTTGCAGGCGGACAGGCGGCTGCTTGACCCGCCCAAACATGAGGAAGGAGCCATTTTTCGAAGAAAAATGAGCGGATTCCGAATGTGTGGGCCGGGCTGCGGAAGCGCGAAGCGCGGAGCAGTCCGGGGTATCATCAAAACCGCGCTGCGGAGGAAGGAGCCATTTTTCGAAGAAAAATGAGCGGATTCCGAATGTTTGGGCCGGGCTGCGGAAGCGCGAAGCGCGGAGCAGCCCGAGGTATCATCAAAGGTCAACCCTGAGCGGAGGAAGGACAGGTGACAGACTTGAAAAGCGCGCTGACATTGAACGCGGTTATGGTTGCCGCTGAATTTATCGACCGGTATATGGCGGCGGCCAACGGAGAATACGTAAAGGTTTACCTGTACCTGCTTCGGCATCAGGAACGGAATGTGACGGTGACGGAGATCGCGGACGTCCTGAACCATACGGAAGCGGATGTGCGCCGGGCTCTGGCGTACTGGAAGCGGCAGGGAGTGCTGCGGGATGGGGAGCAGCCGGAAGCGCCGGACAGCCCGGCAGCCGGAGACGAATCCGCGGCGGCGCTTCTGCCTTCGGAAAAAGCGGCGGACCCGGCGGTCCGGAAGGAGACGCGGCCCCGCTGTACAGCAGAGCAGATGGCCGGCCTGGCGGAGAAAGAGGAGTTTACCCAGCTGCTTTACATATCCCAGAAATATATGAACAAGGTTTTTACGCCCAGGGAGTGCGAGGTATTCGCCTACCTGTACAGCCAGCTGGGCATGAGCGCGGAACTGCTGGAATACCTGGTGGAATACTGCGTGCAGGGCGGCCACTGCAGCATTCGTTATCTGGAAACGGTGGCGTTAAGCTGGCATGAAAAGGGAGTCCGGACGGCGGCTCAGGCAAGACAGCAGATGGAAGCCTTTACTTCGGAGGCCTTTGGCGTGATGAAGGCCTTCGGCCTCAGCGACCGGCGGCCCGGAAACTCCGAGATGGCCATGATCCGCCGCTGGTTTCATGAATGGGGATTTTCCAAGGAACTGGTGATGGAAGCCTGCGGCCGGACGCTGCGGGCCACCCACAAGCCCAGTTTTTCCTACGCGGACAAGATTCTGTCCGGCTGGCAGTCCGCCGGCGTGCGCACCATGGAAGACGTGGCGCGGCAGGATGAAAAACGGGGAAGCCGGAAACCGTCCGGAACGGGGCAGCCCGCAAAGCCGGCGGCAAACCAGTTCCACAATTTCCGGCAGCGGGATACGGACTACGACAGCATGGTTCTGGAGCGGCTGAAGGAACGTCTGGGCGAGAAGCAGGCCCAGTGACAGGAAGGAGGGCGCCATGGCGCTGAGCAATTCACAGTATGACGCGATTATGCGGATATACAGCAGCCGGCAGCTGGAAGACCAGCACCAGCAGGAACGCCGATGCCGGGAGGTGTACGAGAAGGTCCCCCAGGTCCGCATGATTGAAGATGAGATCGGCGCGCAGGCAGTGGCCGGCGCCAGAAAACTGCTGGACGGGGATCCGGATGCGGTGGAGGAACTGAAGCGCCGGACCCGGGATCTGCGGGAGCAGAAGGCAGTGCTGCTGGCGTCCGCCGGTTTTCCGCCGGACTATATGGAAATGCGCTATCACTGCCCGGACTGCCGGGATACCGGGTATATAGATGGGAAGAAGTGCCGGTGCTTTAAAAAAGAAGAGATTCGCCTGCTCTATGCCCAGTCCAACATCGAGGAAGTGCTGAAGCGGGAAAATTTCGCTGCCTTTTCCTTTGATGTATACGACAAGGAAACGGTGATACCGGAGATCCAGATGACGGCGGTGGAGTACATGAAGCAGGTATACCGCTGGTGCAGGGAATACGCCGAGAACTTCCGGCAGAAAGGCGGCAGCCTGATCTTTACCGGCGGCACCGGCGTGGGCAAGACCTTTCTTTCCAACTGCATTGCCAAAGAACTGATCGATCAGTTCCAGTCGGTGATCTACCTGTCTTCCAACGACCTGTTCGACGTGTTTTCCAAAAACCGGTTTCAGCACGAGACGGAAGAAGAAATGCGGGAGATGTACCAGTACATTCTGGACTGCGACCTGCTGATCATCGACGATCTGGGGACGGAACTCAACAATACGTTTGTTTCTTCCCAGCTGTTTTACTGCATCAACGAACGGATGATCCGCCAGAAAAGCGTGATCATTTCCACCAACCTGTCTCCGGCGATGCTGCGGGACAGCTACTCGGACCGGATCGCTTCCCGGATCTTAAGCAGCTATATGGTGATTCCGCTGTACGGGGAGGATATCCGGGCGAAAATCCGATGATGAACTTGACTATTCCGGTGCATAATGATATAAAGGAGACGTTGTCAGACAAACCAAAAGGGATGGAGGAACAGAATGATATACGAAGAGAAGACCATAGAAACGATTCCGGTGGGGCCTCTGGGACTGGTTCCGCTGAAAAGCTGCACGGAACTGGGACAGAAGGTCAACGACTATCTGGTGACGTGGAGACATGAAAGGGAAAGCGAGCACAAATCGACCATCGCCTTCGCGGGCTATCAGAGGGATTCCTATATTCTGAAAAACAAGACCCCCCGCTTTGGTTCCGGTGAAGCCAAGGGAACCATCGAGGAATCGGTCCGGGGCGACGATCTGTATATCATGGTGGACGTATGCAACTACAGCCTGACGTACTCCCTGTGCGGCATGACCAATCATATGTCGCCGGACGACCACTATCAGGATCTGAAGCGCATCATTGCCGCCGCGGCGGGCAAGGCGCGCCGGATCAACGTCATTATGCCGTTCCTGTACGAGGGCAGGCAGCACAAGCGCTCCGGCCGGGAATCGCTGGACTGCGCGCTGGCGCTGCAGGAGCTGGTGAACATGGGCGTGGAAAACATCATCACTTTTGACGCCCACGATCCCCGGGTGCAGAACGCCATTCCTTTAAAGGGATTTGAGACGGTGCAGCCCATCTATCAGTTTATCAAATATCTGCTGAAGACGGAGACGGAGCTGCAGATCGACAGCGACCACATGATGGTCATCAGCCCGGATGAAGGCGGCATGAGCCGCGCCGTCTATTTTGCCAACGTGCTGGGACTGGATATGGGCATGTTCTACAAGAGAAGGGACTACACCCGCATCGTGGACGGCCGCAACCCCATTGTGGCCCACGAGTTCCTGGGGTCCAACGTGGAAGGCAAAGACGTGCTGATCATCGACGACATGATCTCCTCCGGCGACAGCATGCTCGACGTGGCCAAGGAACTGAAGCGCCGCAAAGCCAGAAAGGTATTTGTCTGCGCTACCTTCGGCCTGTTTACCAACGGCCTGGCCAAGTTCGACCAGTACTATGAGAACGGCCTGATCGACCGGATTCTGACCACCAACCTGGTGTACCAGACGCCGGAGCTGCTGTCCAGACCCTATTATATCGACGTAGATATGAGCAAATACATCGCTCTGATCATTGACAATCTGAATCATGACGCGTCCTTAAGCGAACTGCTCAATCCTACCAAGCGGATCAACAAGCTGCTGAACGCGTACCGCAGCAGAAGCTGAGAAAGGCAGGCGGCATCATGAGCAAGCGTACCAAAGAAGCGTCCGCCCCGCAGATGGACGCGGATTACTCCCTGGAGGCGGTGCCGGAATCGGCCCGCAAGGGATTCTGGAACATGTTTTTTGTCATGCTGGGCTTCACCTTTTTCTCTGCCAGCATGAGCGTGGGAGCAAAGCTGGGCAACGGTCTGGACCTGTCCGGATTTATCTGGGCCTGCCTCATCGGCGGCGTCATTCTGTCCGCCTACTGCGGCGTGCTGGCCTACATCGGCTCGGAGACCGGCCTGACCATGGACCTGCTCTGCCGCAAAACCTTCGGAACCAAAGGCTCCTACCTGTCGTCGGTGATTCTGGGCTTTACCCAGATCGGATGGTTCGGCGTAGGCGTGGCCATGTTCTCGGTTCCCGCGGCGGAATTGATGGGAGTCAATGAGCTGCTGCTGACCATTCTGGCGGGACTGCTGATGACGGCTACGGCGGCTACGGGCATGAAGGCCCTGGAAATCGTCAGTTATATCTCCGTACCGCTGATCATTGTGCTGGGCGTCTATTCCATGGTGACTGCCACCCAGGACGGCGGCGGCCTGACGGCGATCTTCGCCCAGTCTGCCGGACAGATCACTTTGTTTGCCGGCATCGGCTATGTCATCGGTTCCTTTATTTCCGGCGGCACCGCCACGCCCAACTTTATCCGTTTCGCCAAAAACAACCGGATTGCCGTCTGGACCACCATCATCGCCTTTTTCCTCGGCAATACGCTGATGTTCTGCTTCGGCGCCGTAGGCGGCGCTTTTACCGGCCGGGACGATATCTTTTATGTGATGATCGCCCAGGGCCTGGCGATTCCGGCGCTGATTGTGCTGGGCGCCAACATCTGGACCACCAACAACAACGCGCTGTATACCGGAGGCCTGGCGATTTCCAACATCTCCGGCGTGCGCATGAAGATTACCACCTGGATCGCCGGCATCATCGGCACAGCGCTGGCCCTCTGGCTGTACTGGAATTTTGTCAGCTGGCTGAACATCTTAAACTGTGCGCTGCCGCCCATCGGCATTCTGGTGATTCTGGACTATTTCCGCCATCGGGGAAAGTTCCGGGAGGGAACCGGAGCCGGAGAGACCATGGTAAACGGATTCAATATCGCGGGCATTGTGCTGGGGGCTCTGGTGGCCAACCTGCTGCCCTGGGGCATTGCCGCGCTGAACGCAATGGCGGTGGCCGCCGTCTGCTTCTTCGCGGGCGAGCTGGCCGGCCGGAAATCATAACGGAAAGGATGGACGGGACGTATGCTGTTAAAACAAGTGTATCTGGAACATGCCAAGGAACCGGCGGACATCCGGATATCGGATGGGAAATTTGAGAAAATCGGTCCGGATCTGGCTCCCCTTCCCGGAGAGGAAGTGGAAGAGGGCTTTGCCGGAAAAATGGTGCTGCCGCCGTTTATCGAGTCCCATGTGCACCTGGACACCTGCCTGACGGCAGGCCGTCCCCGCTGGAACTTAAGCGGCACGCTGTTTGAGGGAATCCAGTGCTGGGAGGAGTACAAGCCGTTTCTGACCAAACAGGAGGTCAAGGAACGGGTGGGACAGGCCATCCGCCTGCAGGCCGGCAACGGCATCCAGCATGTGCGGACCCACGTGGACATCAACGATCCCAAGCTTACCGCGCTGGAAGCGATTCTGGAACTGCGGGAAGAGGTCAGGGACTATATGGATATTCAGATCGTGGCCTTCCCCCAGTACGGCATCTTAAGCTACCCCAACGGCAGGGAACTGCTGGAGCAGGCCCTGAAGATGGGCGCCGACGCCGCCGGAGCCATTCCCCATTTTGAATTTACCCGGGAATATTCGGTGGAATCCCTGAACATCTGCTTTGAGCTGGCCCAGAAGTATGGAAAGCTCATCGACGTGCACTGCGACGAGATCGACGACGAGGCCTCCAGAGGCCTGGAAACCGTAGCTACCCGCGCCTATGAAACCGGTATGGGAGACATGGTGACGGCTTCCCATACCACGGCCATGCACAGCTATAACAACGCCTATGTGATCCGGCTGATGCGGATCTTAAAGATGTCCGGCATGAATTTTGTGGCCAACCCCTGCGTCAACGTCCATCTGGGCGGACGGGCGGACACTTATCCCAAGCGCCGCAGCATGACCCGGGTCAAAGAACTGACGGCGGAAGGCATCAATGTTTCCTTCGGCTCCGACGATATCTTCGATCCCTGGAATCCGCTGGGCAACGGCAAGATGCGGGATCAGGTCTTTATGGGCCTGTACACCGGCCATATGCTGGGCTATGAGGAAATCGTAAATTCCTACCGGTTTGTGACCTACAACGCCGCCAGGACCCTGCATCTGGGCGACGCCTACGGCATCGCGGAAGGCAAGGACGCCGATTTCGTGATTCTGGACGCCGGAAACTGGTATGACGCCCTGAACTACGACGCGGCGGTACTGCGCAGCTACCGGCACGGCCGTCTGATCGCTTCCGCCCAGCCGGCAAGGAAAGAAGTGCTTTTCTGAATTTGAATCAAGAACCTGTAAAAACAGCCTTCGCTTCGGAATGCTTTCCGAGAGCGGAGGCTGTTTTGCATGCGGGTACAGAATTACAGATTGGTGGCCCGGGGCAGGGTGAAGATAAACTCCGTGCCGACGCCCACGGTGCTGATGACGTCGATGGTCTCTCCGTGGTTCTGGATGATCTCTTTGACAATGGCCAGGCCCAGACCGGTGCCCCGCTTGTCACGGCCCCGGGAGGGGTCGGTTTTGTAAAACCGCTCCCAGATCTTTTTCAGGCTGTCCTTGGGGATGCCGACACCGGTATCCTTGACGGAGATAAACGCTTTTTCATACTTTACCGACGTCTGGATGTAGATGGCGGAGTCGTTGTGGCTGAACTTGATGGCGTTGTCGATCAGGTTGTACAGCACCTGCTGGATTTTTCCCAGGTCCGCGTAGACCATGGTCACCGGCTCGGAAAAAGTCAGGTCCAGGATGATGCTGCGGCTGCTGCAGGTGCCTTCAAAAGAAGCGGCCGTATCTTTGATGACCCGGTTGATGTCAAAATTGCTGCGGGACAGGTAGCCTTTGGCGTCCAGGGAGTTGAGGGTCAGCAGTCCCTGGGTCAGCTTGTTGAGCCGCTCCGTCTCCGAAATCACCAGGTGCAGGTATTTTTCCTGCATTTCCGGCGGAATGGTGCCGTCCAGAATGGCTTCCAGATAGCCTTTTATGGAGGTCAGCGGCGACCGGAAATCGTGGGAAACGTTGGCCACGAAGGTGCGCTGGTATTCCTCCATCTTGTCCAGCTCGTCGGACATGTAGTTCAAGGTGGCGGCCAGATAGCCCATTTCGTCGTGGGTGCGCAGCTTCAGCTTGTGCTTTAAGTTGCCTTCCGCGTACTGGTTGGCGGCGGCGGTGATCTTCTTTAACGGGATGTACACCGTGGTGGCAAAGACCAGCAGAATGATCAGCGACAGGCCGAAAATGACGCAGGAAGTAAGGTACAGGATGTTGAGAATGCCGTTCTGGGTGTCCAGAATCTCCTGCATGGGCAGATGGATCAGCACGTAGCCGTAGGTGGTGTAGTTGCCGGTAATGGGGGCGGATACTGTAAGCACGTCATAGGAAAAACAGCCGTGGTAGTCGCCGATGGTATAGGACCGGTTGCCGGTAAAGGTGGGGTCGAAATCTTCGATGGCGCTGTCGATCCGCAGAGACCGGCTGTCGGCGGCGATAACGCCCCGGCGGTCCACAATCCAGATCTCGCCGCCCTGGCAGGCGGCCAGCGCTTCCAGCTGGGGCTGTACCGAAGTCCGGTCCAGGGTCTGCCCCCGGTAAAAATCGCTGTAGCCGGAGGCCAGCAGACTGGCCTCGTCGTAAAGGGAATCGGCCTCGGTTTCCACCAGATAGTCATAGGCCGCACGGGTGGAAACCGTGGCAATGGTGAGGAAGCCCAGCAGGCCGAAAATCAGATATCCCAAAAGAAACTTGTAGTAGAGGGAGTGGATCATGTCCGTTTTACCTCAAATTTGTATCCGATGCCCCAGACCGTGGAAAGGGCCCAGCTGTTGCTGTCTTTGATTTTCTCCCGGAGGCGCTTGATGTGCACGTCCACGGTGCGGGTGTCGCCGATGTATTCATAGCCCCAGATATGGTCCAGCAGCTGTTCCCTGGTGAATACCTGGTTGGGAGAAGAGGCCAGGAAGTACAGCAGTTCCAGCTCTTTGGGGGGCATTTCCACGGAGCGGCCCTGGTAGATAACGGAGTAGTTGGTCAGGTTGACGATCAGGTCCGGGTACTCCACGTATTCGCCCTGCTGGCCGGCGGCCGCGGCGGCGGAAGCGGGAGACGGGGCCGGCTGATAGCGGCGCAGCACCGCTTTGACCCGGGCCACCAGTTCCTTGGAGTCGAAGGGCTTGATCATGTAGTCGTCGGCGCCCAGTTCCAGCCCCAGCACCTTGTCGAAGATCTCGCCTTTGGCGGACAGCATGATGATGGGAACCTGGGAAGAGGCCCGCAGCTCGCGGCATACCTGGTATCCGTCGATGCCGGGGAGCATCAGGTCCAGCAGAACGATGCTGGGCCGGAAGATGGGGAAGACCCGCAGGGCTTCCTCGCCGTCGTATACGATTTTGGTTTCATAGCATTCTTTTGTCAGATAAAGCGAGATCAGTTCTGCGATATTGGCGTCATCGTCCACGATGAGCACGCGCTGTTTTTCTGCCATACCATACCTCCTGTTGTGTGCCGCCGATTACCGGAAAGTGACAATGGTCACGCCGCTGTCGCCTTCTCCGAATTCGCCCAGGCGGAATTCCTTTACGTATTTCAGCTTCTTCAGCCGTTTGTGGACCGCGGCCCGCAGAGCGCCGGTGCCTCTGCCGTGGACCACCCGCACCTGCTGCAGATGGGCCAGATAGGCGTCGTCCAGATATTTGTCCAGCACCGGCATGGCTTCATCAGTGGTCATGCCGATGAGATTGATCTCCGGGGAAACGGAGAAAGACTTGGACATCTTGATTTTGCCGCTGCCGGTCTTTTCCCGGGGCAGCCCCGGTCCGCTGACGGCGGATTCTTCCACCCGCTCCAGATCCCGGACATTGACCTGGGAACGGAGGATGCCCATCTGCACGTAGAGGTCGCCTTTGGCGTTGGGCAGAGTGGACACGGTGCCGGTGAGATTCAGGGACAGTACCCGGACGCTGTCGCCGATGTGCAGAGACTTGGGAGACAGGGTCTGTTTCGGCCCCTTGGTCTTGATGGCCAGGTTCTGGTCGGCTTTGTTCATCTGCTCCCGCAGACGGGTGCGCTCCGCCTCCAGCGCCTTGCCGGCGCCGGACTCAGAGGCCAGCCGGTTGATGTTTTTGATGGTCTCGTCCGCCGTTTCCTTGGCTTCCCGGAGAATCCGGCGGGCTTCTTCATTGGCCTGGCGCAGGATCTTGTCCCGGCGCTCCTCCAGCCGCTCTTCCTTCTGGGAAAGGCGGGCCTTCAGCTGGGCCACTTCTTCTTTGTAGGCACGGATCTCCGACTGCTCTTTTTCGATGGTGACGCGGCTTTCTTCCAAATGGGCCAGCAGGTCCTCAAAGGTCTGGTCGTTGCTTTCCATGTGGCTTCTGGCGTCTTCGATGATATAGTCCGGCAGTCCCAGCTTTTTGGAAATGGCAAAGGCGTTGCTCTTGCCGGGGATGCCGATAAGCAGCCGGTAGGTGGGCTGCAGGCTTTCCACGTCGAATTCGCAGCAGGCGTTTTCCACGCCGGGTGTGGTCAGAGCAAAGACCTTCAGTTCGCTGTAATGGGTGGTGGCAACTACGCGGCACTTCATGTTGTGCAGGAAGGTGAGCACGGCGATGGCCAGGGCCGCTCCTTCGGTGGGGTCGGTGCCGGCGCCCAGCTCGTCGAAGAGGCACAGGCTTCTGGCGTCGGCCTCCTGCAGAATGGAAACGATGTTGGTCATGTGAGCGGAAAAGGTGCTCAGGCTCTGCTCAATGCTCTGTTCGTCGCCGATATCGGCAAAAATCTGTTCAAAGACCGCCAGCTCCGAACCCTGGAAGGCAGGGATGTGCAGGCCGGCCTGTCCCATCAGGGTAAAGAGGCCGACGGTTTTCAGGGTGACGGTTTTGCCGCCGGTATTGGGACCGGTGACCACCAGAAGGTCGAAGGTATCGCCTAAATATACGTTGATAGGAACCACCTTCGCCGGATCCAGCAGCGGATGGCGGCCGTCTTTGATGTTGATATAGCCGCGGGTGTTGAATACCGGTTCGCTGCCGTTGTCATGGCGGGACAGGGCCGCCTTGGCGAAGATAAAGTCCAGGCGGGCCAGCAGCTGCTGATTCATCCGCAGTTCTTCGGTATGCGGGGCGGTCTGTTCGCTCAGATCCGCCAGCACCGCCTCGATCTCTTTCTTTTCCTGGATTTCCAGCTCCCGCAGCTGGTTGTTCAGCTGCACCACGGCCATCGGCTCGATAAACAGGGTGGAGCCAGTGGCGGACTGGTCGTGGACCATGCCGGCCACCTGGTTTTTGTATTCAGCCCGCACCGGCAGGCAGTAGCGCCCATCCCGCATGGTGATGACCGCGTCCTGCAGATAGCTGCGGCTGGAATTGAGAATGGCGTTTAACTGGGAATGCACCCGGTCGTTGGCGATCTTCATGGACCGGCGCACATGCTTCAGCCCCGGGCTGGCGTCGTCGCTGATCTCGTCTTCCGACAGGATGCAGCGTTTGATTTCGTTGTTCAGCGGCGTCAGCGGCTCCAGCAGGCGGAAGGATTCCTCCAGGGAATCCTCCGGCAGTTCCGAATCCTCATGCCGTCCGTAGGCTTTGGCCCGGGCGGCGATGGTCAGCAGAGAGCTGACAGCCAGCAGTTCCGTTATATTTAAAGAGCTTCCCACTTCCAGCCTTTTTAACGAGGCGCCCAGGTCTTTCAGACCGGAAAAAGAAAGGCTCCCTTTCATCCGTACGCGGGAACAGGCGTCGCTGGTCTGGGTCTGCGCCTCCCGGATCTCGTGGATGTCGGTAAGGGGCGCCAGTTCCAGGCACAGCTGCCGGCCCAGCGGCGAGGTGGCGTACTCCGCCAGCCGGGCAGTGATCTTGTCATATTCCAGAGTTTTCAGCGCTTTTGCGTTCATAAGAAAAATGCCCTCCTTGCTGCAGGGTATGAGATACATGCCTATCATACCACAAATACAGGGCGGTGTGAGGATATTTTTCGAAAAAGGGGAATTTACTTTTTCTTGCATAAATGGGGATGCCATTTTATAATATACGTAGGTCTCTGAAAGGAGGATGGGTATGCCGGATCAGAAGATTCCTGAGCAGGAGCCGGGACGGAAGCATTCGTTTATACGGGAAAAGGTTGTCAGGCCTCCCATGTCCCGCGGCCAGATTGTCCGCAGAGTCGCCGTGTATCTGCTGATCGCGGTGATGGCGGGAGCGGCGGCGGGCGCCGGTTTTGCCGTGGCCAGGCCGCTGGCGGAACGGTATCTGGCGCCGGAAGAGACAGAGGAGAGCATTCCCATCACCCTGCCGATTGAAGAGCCGGAGACCCAGCCGCAGCCGACGGAGCCGGAAGATACCCAAGAGCCGTCGGAACCGACGGAGGCGGTGAAGGATATTCTGAAAGACGCCATGGAAGACTACGAGTATTCCGTGGATGACGTAAACGCCATGTTCAGCTCCCTGCGGTCTGTGGTGCAGGAGGCGGACCGGAGCATTGTGGTGGTGCACTCCGTAAAACAGGAGACGGACTGGTTTGACAATCCGGTGGAGACGTCGGGGCTGTACGCCGGCGCGGTGATCGCGTCCACGCCCCATGACTTTCTGATCTTCACGCCGGACCACGCGGTGGAAGACGCGGACTCCATTAAGGTGACCTTCAGCGACGGCACGGAGGCCGACGGCACGGTGCGCCAGTCGGACCAGGCGGCGGGCATGGCCGTGGTGGCGGTGGACAAATCGCTGCTGTCCGATACGGCAAGGAACAATACCCAGGCCCTGACGCTGGGCAACGCCTACGGGATCCGGCAGGGAGATCTGATGATCGCCCTGGGCGCTCCTTCGGGAATCGTTCATTCTTCTGCGTATGGGTTTGTTTCTTATATTCTCCGGGTGGCCCAGGTGCCGGACGGAGTGGCCCGGGTGCTGTATGCGGACATCGGCAGCAGCGCGCAGGCTGGGACCTTTTTGTTCAATCTGTCCGGCGAGCTGGTGGGCTGGGTGACGGAAGCGTTTCAGAGCGAATCCGGCGGCTGTTCCGTGCCGGCCTTTACGGTTTCCGATTACCGGACCAAGCTGGAGAAGATGTCCAACGGCGTCGCCGTTCCTTATGTGGGAATCAAGGTGCAGGACGTGACGGAGACCATGACGTCGGCGGGCATGCCGGCGGGAGTATACGCCTCCGAGTGTATTCTGGATGGCCCGGCCTACAACGCCGGCATTCAGAACGGGGATATTGTGGTGCGCATCGGGGACAAGGAGATCGTCAGCGTGAAGGACTATCAGACCCAGGTGGAAAACCTGACGGTGGGCCGGGACGTCACCATTGTGGTGCTGCGCAAAGGCATCGACGAGTACAGAGAACTGGAGTATCAGGTAACGGTGGGAGCCAGGTGAGATGCCTGGCTCTCTGTATCCGGTATATAGAAAAAGACAGATGGGAGAACGACGGAAATGAAGTATATTGAAACTCTGCGGGAAGGGATGCACGTTTCGGAGGTGTATCTGTGCAAGACGAAGCAGATCGCCCAGACCAAGGCGGGAAAAGACTACGGAAATCTGGTGCTGCAGGACAAGACGGGGACGGTGGATTCCAAGATCTGGGATCTGAATTCGCCGGGCATCGGCAATTTTGACGCCATGGACTACGTCCATGTGGACGCGGACGTGGTGGTGTTTCAGGGAAACAACCAGCTGAATATCCGCCGGATCCGCAAAGCGGACGAGGGAGAGTATGTGGCGGCGGACTATCTGCCGGTGTCTTCCAAAGACATTCCGACCATGTACGAGGAACTGGCGGGGTATGCCCGTTCCATTAAAAATCCGTATCTGAGCCGCCTGGCGGCGGGATTTTTTATTGAAGACAAGGCGTTTGTCCGGGCCTTCTGTTTCCACAGCGCCGCCAAAAGCGTGCACCACGGCTTTGTGGGCGGTCTTCTGGAGCACACCCTCAGCGTGGTGAAGCTGTGCGATTATTTTGCCGGATTTTATCCTGGCATCAACCGGGATCTGCTGCTGACGGCGGCGATGTTCCACGATGTGGGCAAGCTGAAGGAACTGTCGGTCTTCCCGGAAAACGACTACACCGACGCCGGGCAGCTGCTGGGGCACATCGTCATGGGAACGGAGATGGTAGGCGAGAGGATCCGCGCTATACCGGGCTTCCCGGAGAAACTGGAACGGGAGCTGAAGCACTGCATTCTGGCGCATCACGGCGAACTGGAATACGGCTCGCCCAAAAAACCGGCGCTTCTGGAAGCGCTGGCGCTGAATTTCGCCGACAATACCGACGCCAAGATGGAGACCATGATCGAGGCTCTGCGGGCCGGCGGCGCCAATCCCGGCTGGCTGGGGTATAACCGGCTTTTGGAGACCAATATCCGGAAAACGTCGGAATAGCCATACGAAAAGGGCTGCTGGAAAATCCCGGGTGAACTCTCAGAATTTTCCAGCAGCCCTTTTCAGGAGGTATTGTGTGAATGTTGTATGTTGTAGGTGTGTATGTAAAGCGTACGCCCTGATCTTCAGGAAAGTACGGCCAGTTTTTTGACGAGCCGGCAACGATTGCGCGCTTGGTGCCGCCGGTCTCTGCTGATATTTGGTTTGTATCGATACCTCATTGATATCATGGTTTTATAATAGCAGGTAATTGTGAATAGAGTTTGTGTAAACCATAAAAGAAGTCTAAAATTCGGAAAATAAATCTTAAGGAAAGCGAAACAGGAAGATGGAAAAAGCGATGGAAATCCGAAAGAACGACCATTTCACCGTGGAAATCGAGGACATGAGCGAAGACGGCTCCGGCATCGGAAAACAGAACGGCTACATCTGGTTTATCAAGGACACGGTCAAGGGAGACCTGGTGGAAGCCAGCGCCATGAAAATGAAAAAGTCCTATGGCTTTGCCCGGCTGGTGCAGGTGCTGCGGCCCTCCCCGGACCGGATCCCGCCGGCCTGCCCGGCGGCCCGCCGCTGCGGCGGCTGCCAGCTGCAGGCCATGCGCTACGAGGCGCAGCTGCGCTTTAAGGAGGACAAGGTCTGGAACAACCTGCTGCGGATCGGGAAAATCGAAGGACTGCGGCGGGCGGAAGACGGCGCCGCGGCGAAAGCCGACGGTGGGGAAGCGTCCGGAGGCGTTTTCCTTCCGATCATGGGCATGGAGCACCCCTGGCGGTACCGCAACAAGGCCCAGTTTCCCTTCGGAGAGGGCAAAGACGGCTCTATCCTCTGCGGATTTTACGCAGGCCGGACCCACGATATCATTGAACAGGAAGACTGCCTGCTGGGCATCGAAGAAAACCGGCAGATTCTGGACGCCATAAAGGCGTATATGGAAGAAACGGGCGTCCGCCCGTATAACGAAAAGACGGGGAAAGGGCTGGTACGCCACGCCCTGATCCGCAAGGGCTTTGCCACCGGCGAACTGATGGTCTGTCTGGTCATCAACGGAACCCGCCTGCCGAAGGCAGAGGCGCTGATCCGGCGGCTGCGAAGCATCCCCGGCATGGCCTCCATTTCGTTCAGCCCCAATCAGGAAAACACCAACGTAATCATGGGAAAGACGACGGAGGACCTGTACGGCCCCGGCTATATTACGGATTTTATTGGAACTGTCAAATACCAGATTTCACCGCTGTCCTTTTACCAGGTCAACCCTGCCCAGACCCGGCGGCTGTACGAAACCGCTCTGGACTACGCGGGCCTGACAGGCAGGGAAACGGTGTGGGATCTGTACTGCGGCATCGGCACCATTTCTCTGTTCCTGGCCCAGAAGGCCAAAAAGGTCCTGGGGGTGGAGATTGTGCCCCAGGCCATCGAGGACGCCCGCCGGAACGCGGCGCTCAACGGTATGGACAACGTGGAATTTTTTGTGGGCAGGGCGGAAGAGGTGCTGCCGGCCCATTATGAGAAAACCGGCGTCCGGGCCGACGTGGTGGTGGTGGACCCGCCCCGGAAGGGCTGCGATACGCGCTGCCTGGAGACCATTGCCGCAATGGCGCCGGACCGGGTGGTGTATGTCAGCTGCGACTCCGCCACGCTGGCCCGGGATCTGGGGTACCTCTGCGGCAGGGGGTATGAGGTGAAGAAGGTGCGGTGCTGCGATATGTTCGGATGGACCGTGCATTGTGAATGTGTGGTGAAACTGGAGAGGGAGGAAAAAAATGGATAATAGAAAGCGTATGGGAAAGAATAAAGATGATATTTCCTGTCGCTCCAAGTCTTTCTGAGATGAGTGATACTTATTTGAAATTCATAGAAGAAGTTAAAGCAGAGATTCGGAAGCAGAGGATTTCTGTTGTATTGAATGCAAATTCCGGTATGATCTGTCTTTATTGGAGTATAGGAAAAGCTATTATGAAGAAACAGGAGGAAGAAGGATGGGGAGCAAAAGTTATTGACCGTATGTCAAAAGACATAAAGGATGCTTTTCCTGAAATGTCTGGATTTTCTCCAAGAAATATCAAATATATGCGAAAATTTGCCGAGTGCTGGCCTGACTATGCAATCGTGCAACGGGTCGTTGCACAAATTCCGTGGAGAAGCAATATTTCTTTGATGGATAAGCTGACAGATCAAGATAGCCGCATATGGTACGCGCAGAAAACAATAGAAAATGGTTGGAGCAAAACAGTGCTTGATATGCAAATTGAAAGTGGGCTGTTGGAACGTTCGGGTAAAAGTGTGAATCATTTTCCGGCTGTGTTTCCTCCCTCGGACTCTGATATGGTAAATCAGATTTTCAAAGGTCCGTATTTGTTTGATTTTACGTCCAATACTTTTGGTAGATACTTCATATTCATCAGCCAGTTTCTGAACAGAAAGACCCTCGCCGCGTAAAGCACGGAAAAAGATTTCTAACAAACGCTCTTGTTTTGTGTTTTCCATTAAATTACCTCAATTCATTTTCACTTAATCATAGCCTGATTATATAGGACGAGGCGGACAAACGGATGTCTTTTTGAAAAAATCATCTATTGATTTTTGGGGCTTTTGCAGCTTGCTTTCAATGGGTCATTCACTTTTTCATTATATACTTTTTGCAAATTAGTTTCAACAAATTACTGCATATGGGGAAAAATGATGATAGAGATGATATAAGGCATCCGTCAGAAAGGCGGATGCTTTTGTGTCAGAAAAATTGAAAAATTCCGTACTTCACCTCAATTTGACATGTATCTTGAAACGAAAGCAGGCCTGTGGTAAGATTTAATTATGATAGGGGCTTTATACACTTCTATCATATGCAGGCGAGGGGGAGTGCAGATATGGATAAGGAATGGAATGAAAAATGTAATCAGCAGGATCTGCAGCGACTTCGCGGATTGCGCCTGATGGACGATGACTTTATGTCAAAGTGCTTTGAAAACAATATTGAATGCACAGAACTGGTTCTGCATATCGTGCTTGGAAGGGATGACCTTAAGGTAGAAAAGGTTGAAACCCAGCATCTTATAAAGAACCTTCAGGGCAGATCGATTATTCTTGATATTTATGCTACCGATCATGTGGGAAAGCAGTATAATATTGAGATACAGAGGGCGGATCGGGGTGCCGGTGCCAAAAGAGCGAGGTACCACAGCAGCCTGATTGATGCCAATGTGACGGAACCGGGAGATAAACTTGAAAATCTCGCCGAGACTTATGTGATCTTCATCACGGAGCGGGATGTGATGGGAGACGGACTTCCGATTTACCATATCAACAGAGTGGTGGAGGAGACAGGTAAGAAATTCCAGGACGAAGCGCATATCATATATGTAAACGGAGCCTATCGAGATCAATCCCCGTTGGGAATCCTCATGCATGACTTTTCCTGTACGGATCCGGACGATATTACATATGAAGTGCTTGCAG
Source organism: uncultured Lachnospiraceae bacterium (assembly GCA_944380605.1). GTDB lineage: Bacteria > Bacillota > Clostridia > Lachnospirales > Lachnospiraceae > UBA3402. The sequence continues at coordinate 129,539 of CALWIA010000027.1, forward strand.
AGCGGGTAAGATATTTCAAAGAAGATGAGGAAGGAGTGGCTGCTATGTGTAAAGCTATGGAGGATATGAGAACAGAGGCTGTCATGGATGACAGAAAAGATACAGCATGCAGACTCTTGAAAAAGGGTGGAATGTCTCTGGAAGAAGTAGCCGAGATATCCAAATTGAGTATAGAGGAAGTGCGTGTGCTTGCTTCCCAGAAAAATGCATAAATCTGAATGCTACGTAAAAATGTGCGATTTCAGTGGGGCTGCCGGATATGGCGGCCCTTTTATGGATAAAATTACAGGCCCATAATTAAACCCTCAATTTTTTATGCTTAACTGCAAATATATCGTTCCTAAATTAACATATGAAGCATAGCTTGTTGACATAATAAATTCATCTTTGTTGGCTGATGACTTTATGTCAAAGTGTTTTGAAAATAATATTGAATACACAGAACTGATCCTGCATATCGTGCTTGGAAGGGATGACTTTAAGGTGGAAAAGGTCGAAATCCAATGATAGGTTCAAGATAATCATAACTTTTGGAGATTCGTATGAAAAAGCGAGAAGATGATGCTTTGCAAAAGGTACTTGCCATTTTGGAAGAAGAGGGGAAAACGTTTGAAGAAAAAAAGAAAGCAGCAATTTGCTATTTAGAGGAAAAAGAAGATTCCCTACTGGCCAATGTTCTGATCAGTAAGGCAGAAGAAGACGCAGCAGGCTTATTATGGAAAAAACAGTTTTGGAAGCAGGGAGAGGCACTTGAAGAAAAAAATGGTGTACTGCTGCGCAAGACAGATAGACGAGATAAGGAGAACTTTCTCAAATTGCAGGAGGAAAATCCTATATCCAGAACAGTTATGAATATGGAAGCGTGTAGGGATATGTTATGGAAAGAACATGTGGAAAATAAAACGCTTATGTGTACCATAGAATCTTCAGGGGTTTATGTTGGATATTGTGGAATCAAGAATCTGGCAAAGGAACCATGGGAAATTGCAGTCGAATTGTTGAAAAAGTGGCACAGAAAAGGAATTGGATTTCTCTCTATTTGCATACTGCTGGATGCGATTAAAGACAGATTAGGAGTGACAGAATTTCGTGTACGTATTGAATCAGACAACTATGCCAGTCAGCGTTTGTTCGAGAAACTAGGGGCGGAACCGAATGGGATTTCTGAATTTCTGATTCATGGAGAAGAAAACCTGCGGCAAGTGGAAGAAGAGAATCTTTCTCTGATAAATGAAAATTTAAAAGAAATTGCTAGAAAATTTAACGTCGAACCGAGAAAATTATTGAGCCATGTGCTGGAATATCGGTTGATATGGGGAAAAGAGTGATGATAGAGACGACATAAGGCATCCGTCAGAAAGGCGGATGCTTTTTGCATACAGAAAAGTCGAAAAATTCTGCAATTTTTAACATTTTGATAGATTTTAGCTTTGCCATCGTGTAAAATTATACAAAAAGAAATCCCCTATAACAGGGGAGTCTTAGGACGACATGAATAAATTTTTATTTGAACTCGTGATGTAATCCATATTTATCATAATATATGAGGAGGGGGATGTCAATGGCTGACATAAAAAAAGAGTATTATCTTGGCTTGGATATAGGTACGAATTCTTTGGGATGGGCGGTTACGGATACAGACTATAATATGATCAAGAAAAATGGAAAAGCGCTCTGGGGAGTAAGGCTTTTTACGGAGGCAGAAACGGCAGCGGAAAGACGTACTTTCAGGACTTCCAGGAGAAGGGTTCAGAGAAGAAGACAGCGTATAAAACTCTTGCAGGAGTTATTTGCTCCGGAAATTGCGAAGGTGGATATGGGTTTCTTTCAGAGAATGAGTGAGAGTCGTCTGTATGCAGAGGACAGAAGCGAAGGCAATAAACAAAGCAATGCTCTTTTTAATGATAAGGACTATTTTGACAGAAATTATTTCAAAAAGTACCCAACGATTTATCATCTAAGAAAAGAACTGATGGAAAGCAGAGAACCTCATGATGTCAGAGAAGTTTATCTGGCAGTTCATCATATACTTAAACACAGGGGACATTTTCTGTTTGCGGGGAAGAAACTGGAGGAGATTTTTGAAATAGAAACGGCCTATGATAATTTTGTTCAAGTGCTGAAAGATGAACTGGGCATTGAACTGGAAACGGATGTGGACAAACTGAAAGATGTCCTGAAGGATAAAAATCTTGGCGTTACTAAAAGATATCAGAAACTGCAGGGGTTATTTGGAACAGACAAGAAGAATAAGCAGACTACGGCGATTCTGAAGCTGCTTTCGGGCGCCAAGGGAATTTTGCTGTCTGATATTTTTGCAGATGAAAATTTGAAAGAGATTGACAATAATAAAATATCTTTTTCCGAAAGCGGAAGTGATGAGAAGTTAGAGCAGATATTAGCTGAATTCCCGGAACTGGAAGTAGTTCTTCTCAGCGTGAAAGCGTTATATGACTGGTCGCTGCTGGCAGAAATTCTTGAAGGTTTTGATTCCTTATCCAGTGCTAAAATTGCACTTTATAATAAGCACAGGGAAGATCTGCGCCTGCTGAAGAAAGTTATAAAGGCTGATTTCAAGAAGGATTATGATAAGTTGTTCAGAGACCCTGAGGCAGTTGGCAATTACTGCACATATATTGGAATGTATAGTACGAATGGAAAGAATGATAATCATTCAATTCCCATTAAAAAGCGGTGTACGAAGGAAGAATTTTATGCTTTTCTGAAAAAAATATTAAAGAGCGGCAGCAGCAATAACGATGACGTTGCTTTTATACTGAATGAGATAGAGCAGGGGACGTTTCTTCCTTTACAGAGGACAAAGGACAATGGAATTATCCCCAATCAGCTGCATAAAAATGAACTGGAAAAGATATTGAACAATGCTGCGGAGTATCTGCCTTTCCTGCTGGAAACGGATGCGGAGGGATTGACGGTCAAAGACAAGATAACAGGGACAAAAGACCGGATGGGCCTTATCGATTTTAAGATCCCATATTATGTAGGACCGTTGAATACGTTCCATAAGGACAAAGGGTTCAGCTGGGCGGAAAAGAAGCAGGGAAAGATATATCCATGGAATTTCAATAAAATGGTGGATACTGAAAAAAGCGCAGAAGCCTTTATTACGCGGATGACCAATAAATGTACGTATCTTTCAGGTGAGGATGTACTGCCGAAAGATTCGCTTTTGTACAGCAAGTTTATGGTGCTGAATGAAATTAACAATATAACCCTCAGCGGAGAAAAACTTCCTGTTGAAATAAAGCAGGAAATATATTCCAACCTTTTCTGCAGCCATAAAAAAGTGAAGAGGAGAGATTTGGAGAAGTTCTTTATAAGAAAAGGATATAAAGAAGCGATAGAAGAAGATGAACTGGGCGGCTTTGATGGAGACTTTAAAGCATCTCTGGCATCTTTTATAGATTATCAGAGGCTCTGCGAATATGGAGAAATCTCGTCCAAGGATTTTGAAGAGATAATCAGAAATATCGTGTTGTTTGGCGATGACAAGAAAATGCTGAAAAGCAGATTATCCAAAGAGTTTTCATATCTTTCCAAAGAACAGGTCAAAGAGATCTGCCGGCTGAAGTACAAGGACTGGGGGCGCCTTTCCAGAATGCTTTTGGAGGGAATTGCTGTACCGGATATGGACACAGGGGAAGCAGTCAGCATTATCGGGCATATGTGGAAAACAAATGATAATCTGATGCAGACGCTAAGAGGAGAACTGGGATATAAAGAAGAAATAGACCGGTTTAACCACGTTGACGATGAAAATCATGATATAACCTATCAGGATGTTGATCATCTTTATGTCTCGCCCAAAATAAAGCGCCCCATATGGCAGACGATAACGGTCGTTAATGAGTTAAGAAAAATCATCGGCGCTGACCCGCAAAGAGTATTTATTGAAGTAACGAGACAAGAGGATGATAAAAAAGAAAGAAAAAGCTCAAGAAAACAGCAGCTGCTGGAACTGTACAAAAGCTGTAAGGAGGAGGAACGGGACTGGATTGCCGAAATAGATAAAAGAAATGAAGGAGAGTTCAGAAGCAATCTCCTGTATCTTTATTATACCCAAATGGGACGAGATATGTATACAGGAAAACCGATAGATCTGGACCGTCTTTTTTCGGGAAATTTGTATGATAAAGACCATATATGGCCCAGATCCAAAACGAAAGATGACAGCATTCAAAACAATTTAGTATTGGTAAATAAGCTGGACAATGCTTCAACAAAAGCGGACAACTATCCGGTACCGGCTCATATCCGAGAGAAAATGACGCCATTCTGGAAAATGCTGCTGGCAAAAGGTTTTATTACCAAGACCAAATTTGAGAGATTGACGAGGAGCACAGGATTTACGGATGAAGAACTTGCGGGCTTTATTAACCGGCAGCTGGTAGAGACGAGTCAAAGCAATAAAGCAGTGGCGGAACTTCTTGCCAGAATGTGCCCCGATGCGGAAATTGTTTATTCGAAGGCTGTAAATGTGACAGAATTCAGGCATAAATATCAGGATCATGCTGGCTATGTAAAAGTACGGGAAATCAATGATCTGCATCATGCAAAAGATGCCTATCTGAATATTGTAGTAGGAAATGTATATCATACGAAATTTACCAAAAATCCGGTCCGATTTATTAAAGACAGTACGTATAGAAGCTACAGCCTGAACAGGATGTTTGATTTTGAGGTAAAGCGGGGAAACTGTACTGCCTGGATACCCGGCAGAAATGGAACGATCGCAACGGTAGATAGATGGATGAGGAAAAACAATATACTTTTTACAAGGCAGGCATATGAAAAGAAAGGAGGATTTTTCGATCAGAATCTTATGAAGAAGGGGAGCGGACAGATTCGAATCAAGGATAATGCGGCGATCTCCCTGCCTATTGAGAAATACGGCGGATATAACAAAGCGGCAGGGGCGTATTTTATTCTTGTTGAATCGATCCAGAAAAAGAAACGGGTGAAAACCTTTGAAATGGTGCCAGTATATCTTGCCAAAGCCATTGAGAACGGGGAACTGAAGCTGGAAGACTACTGCCGCACGGTGCTGGGGCTGGAAGAACCAAAGATTCTTATCCGTAAGATCAAGATTAATGCACTGTTTGAACTGGAAGGATTTCGGATGCATCTTTCAGGAAGAACTAATAATCAGCTTTTGTTTAAAAACGCGAGGCAACTCTGTTTGGAGTGGGAGAAGGAACAGTATATAAAGCAAATAGGAAAAATGCTTGAAAATGGATATGCCAATGGAATATCTCCGGAGCGGAATTTGGCAATATATGATTTATTCTTGGAGATGTTGAACAGCAGCAGATTCAAAGTGAAGCTGTCCGCACAGATAGAGACGCTCTCTCAGGGAAGGGAGAAATTTGAAAATCTGACGCTGGAAGATCAGTGCATGGCTTTAAATGAGATATTAAAGCTTTTCCAGTGCAACAGTCTTGCAGCTAATTTGAAAAAGATAGGGGGTCCGGAGCGCGCCGGTATATTAGTATTGAACAGTGATATTACTAAAATTGGGAATTTGTATTTAATTGATCAGTCACCGACGGGTTTCTTTGAAAAGAAAGTGGAGATTTCTTCTTTATGAGTTGGCGGACAGTGGTTATAACGAAGCGGGCGAAATTGGATCTGGAGATAGGGTATATGGTGGTTCGAAGTTCCGATACTGTAAAAATACATTTAAGTGAGCTTTCAACAGTCATCATAGAGTCTACAGCAGTTTCGCTTACGGTATCGCTTTTGTGTGAACTGACCAAAAGAAAAGTCAAAGTAATATTCTGTGATGAGAAGAGGAATCCTTCTTCGGAGTTGGTGCCTTATTATGGCAGTCATGATACTAGTATGAAAGTGAGAAATCAGATAAGCTGGAAACAACAGCTTAAGGATCTTGTCTGGACAGAGATCGTGAGTGAAAAGATCCGCCAGCAGGAAAAGTATCTGGAACTTCTTGGATGTGATGAAGAGGCACGGCTTCTGCACTCATATGTTGAAAACATGGCTGTCCGAGATGCAAGCAATAGGGAAGGGCATGCGGCTAAGGTCTATTTTAATGCGCTGTTTGGAAAAGATTTTAGCCGCACACAGGACAACAGTATCAATGCGGCGTTAAACTATGGATATTCTTTGATCCTGTCGGTCTTTAACAGAGAGATTGTTTCCAATGGGTATATCACGCAGCTGGGAATTTTTCATGATAACATGTTTAATTGTTTTAATTTGGGCAGCGACTTTATGGAACCGTTCCGAATATTGGCGGATCGGAAGGTCAGAAGCATGTGGCCAGTAAAGTTTGAACATGATGAGAAGCTGATGATGCTGGAGATTTTGAATCAGGAGGTCAGCATTGATGGAAAGAATCAGGTGGTAAACAATGCGATAAAAATTTACTGTAAGAGCGTGTTGGATGCGTTGAGTGAAGGGGATATATCCTTGATAAAATTTTATAATCTATGACGTACAGGTTTATGAGAGTAATTGTATTTTTTGATTTGCCTACCGTTACACCGAAGGATCGGAGAGAATATAATAAATTTCGAAAGTACCTGATTAAATCAGGATTTATTATGATGCAGGAATCGGTTTATTCGAAACTTGCCCAAAACTCCGGTGCCGCGGAGGCAGTAATCAACAATGTAAAGAAGAATACGCCATCCGAAGGATTGGTTCAGCTGCTGTCAGTCACGGAAAAACAATTTCAGAAAATGGAATATCTGGCAGGAAAAAGCAAATCCAAGGTTTTGGATTCAGATGATAGGTTGGTGATCATATGAAATTGCTGCATGAAGATTTAAAGCAGGAGATTGTATTTAAAGAAGGACATATAAATGTGTGGGTGATAGAATCCAAGGCGTTGCTGAACCGATTTGTAAGGGAACTCATGAGTCAGTTTGACGAGCATGAGGGAGGATTTGTGCTGTATGATGGTCGCGAACTTCTCAGAATAAAAGATACGGTCAATATAATTACAGATTATTTTTCTATATCGCCGAATAATAAAAAAATGAAAGGAAAGATCATAAAAATTCTGGAAGAAATTGCAGAGGGAGAAATGCTGTGTGCGACACAGGAGTTGAAAAGCCGGATTCAGCAATATCTGGAATTCTTAATAGAAAGAACGGATTTAAATCTGGAGTATGATAATGCATTTAGTGTGAATGGTCTTTTAAAGCTTCTGGATGTTCGGGCAGAAGAAAATTATGGAAACCTTTTGGAAAATATATGTGCGTATTTGAAATTGACAGTAAGCCTGCTGCCCGATCAGTTGTTTGTATTTGTGAACTTAAAACAGTATCTGGATGCATCGGATATAGACGCATTATACAAATTTGTCGAATATGAAAAGATAAATGTCTTACTGATTGAAAATATTATAACCGAAAGAAGGGATAATGAAAAATATTTAATATTGGATCGTGATTTTTGTGTGATATAATGATAAAGAGCTTTTCTGGATTCGGATATGTGATGGTATCTTTATCACTTGCAGACGACTTCAAGAGAATGATAAGTAAATTTGAGGTTTGAGAGTGATGTAATCCAGAAAGGCAGTCAAACTCCGGAAAGCGAACAGTTGAAAGCGTTATGGTTTGAGAGTGATGTAATCCAGAAAGGCAGTCAAACTGCAGTGAGTTGCTGACCATTTTCTTCTCCGTTTGAGAGTGATGTAATCCAGAAAGGCAGTCAAACTTGACCCTATGGAGATAACGATACACAGAGGTTTGAGAGTGATGTAATCCAGAAAGGCAGTCAAACTTTGGACAGTGTCCGAGATTGGAACTCTTGTTTGAGAGTGATGTAATCCAGAAAGGCAGTCAAACTTGTACTATTCTATAGCCATAGAAAGAACAGTTTGAGAGTGATGTAATCCAGAAAGGCAGTCAAACTACTGTGCCGGCCTCAAAACGTACGCCGTTGTTTGAGAGTGATGTAATCCAGAAAGGCAGTCAAACCTCCGGCCTGATGATATGATCGACGTATTCGTTTGAGAGTGATGTAATCCAGAAAGGCAGTCAAACTGAAAACATTGGCTATGACCAATATCAGCGGTTTGAGAGTGATGTAATCCAGAAAGGCAGTCAAACCAATTTTAAGAAGTCGTATTTTTAATATTAGTTTGAGAGTGATGTAATCCAGAAAGGCAGTCAAACCGGACGGAGTGCAAAGCCTTTCCGCTATGTGTTTGAGAGTGATGTAATCCAGAAAGGCAGTCAAACATTTAGGACTTTCATAAACATCACAATATAGTTTGAGAGTGATGTAATCCGGAAAGGCAGTCAAACGATGATGGAATGATGCTTTATCTGACGCCTGTTTGAGAGTGATGTAATCCAGAAAGGCAGTCAAACAACCCCGAACAACGCAGAACAGGAGGACTAGTTTGAGAGTGATGTAATCCAGAAAGGCAGTCAAACGTTCCAGACGATGAAGTATATGGTTGCAAAGTTTGAGAGTGATGTAATCCAGAAAGGCAGTCAAACTGGGCACAAGATGAATATTTCCGGCTTTTTGTTTGAGAGTGATATAATCCAGAAAGGCAGTCAAACCGACATTGGGAAGCGAGCACGTGTTCACCGGTTTGAGAGTGATGTAATCCAGAAAGGCAGTCAAACTCTGATCGAGTATATTTCCGATCGTGGTATGTTTGAGAGTGATGTAATCCAGAAAGGCAGTCAAACTCTGATCGAGTATATTTCCGATCGTGGTATGTTTGAGAGTGATGTAATCCAGAAAGGCAGTCAAACCTGAGCATAGGAATCATTGACCTTATATCCGTTTGAGAGTGATGTAATCCAGAAAGGCAGTCAAACCCAAAATCATTCCATCATCAGCAGTAGGGGGTTTGAGAGTGATGTAATCCAGAAAGGCAGTCAAACGCTCTTCTTTGCCACAGCAGCTCCGCGCTAGTTTGAGAGTGATGTAATCCAGAAAGGTAGTCAAACTGTTACCTCAACATCGCCCTGGATGACGGAGTTTGAGAGTGATGTAATCCAGAAGGGTAGTCAAACATCAATGAGATTGCATTCATATATTCCAAAGTTTGAGAGTGAAGTAATCCTAAAAGATTTCTGCTGGATGTTTCTCTGGTCTTACAAGTGCATCCTTATGTTGTGAGGTTTGTTTTCTTTTACCATAGTTTAAATAGGATGCTATATAATTGCCTAAAGAGAAAATGGCAATCTCCGGGTCAAGGGATGAGGCGATGTAGAAATAGTAAATCGTATTCTGTATACCGTGAATGGGGAAGATGCTTACACGATAAAAAGAAAAGATGACTAAACAACTGGCTAAAACACGCAAACGGGACGGATCTGTCCCCACCCTTCATGCGAAGAGAAAGATAATGGCGAGCGGTTTAACAGGTAACATAGTGGAAAACAGATAGAGACAGAAAAGCATCATTATTAAACAGGCAGTAATGAAAACAATTCAAGAAGCAGTTCTTTATTGATATGAGCAAATACAGCAGCCAATATATTCATTTCAAGTCACTATACTTCACTTGAAGAGGAGGTCCCCATGCCGCAAGAACGTTCCCCTCAAGATACCAGCCGCGCCGCGGCGTACAAACTCTGGATGCAGGCGCCCAATCCCATGGTGACGTTTTTCAAAACCATGGATGTCACGAACCTGGTCCGGATCAGTAAAAAGCGAAACCTGAAATTCAACATGCTGCTGGACTACTGCATTGGAAAAGCGGCGGTGCAGATCCGGGAATTTTATCTGCTTCCTGTCGGAGAAAAGCTGATCCAGTACGACGCCATTGCGGTGAACACCATTGTAAAAAACGAGAAGGGCGAGGTCAGCTCCTGCGATATTCTTTTTCGCGAGAATCTGGAGGAATATAACCGGGAGTACCTGAAATATACCCGCCAGACGGCCAAAACCTGTCAGGACAGAGATTTGTCGGAAGACTGTATGGTGATCGGCACCTCGGCGATTATTGATACGGAAATCGATGGGGCGGTGGGCATGAACAGCGGAATTTTCAACAACCCGTTTCTGATATGGGGCAGATACAGGAAGAAATGGTTCCGGTATGAGCTGCCGCTTTCTTTTCAATTTCATCATACGCAGATGGATGGAGCTCATGCGGGAAAATTTCTGGCGTATTTGCAGAAGGAAATCCTCAGCCTGAGATAGAGGTGGGTGAGGTCATATTGGAAGAAATCGATTGGCTTGCGGAGGAGATGGAAGCATTTTGCTGAAAGTGATTCTGAATTCCATACCCTATATACAGGAAAAGGAAACGGCGCCGGCCGGCGGGAGGGAGGAACGCCTGCTGGAACTGACGCCGGAGCTGACGCTGCAGGAAGCGGTAGGCATCGCGGACTTGTCCGCGTATTATCCTCTGAGCGGCAGATATACCTGGAACCAGCAGCAGGTTCCATATCTGATTGTAAACGGCCGGGTCCGCTGGAACGTCGCTTATGCGGACGCCAGGGTGCGGGATTTTCTTTCCACTTTGCAGATTCCGGACAGCACCATTGAAGCACGTTTTGGATACCCTCAGGCGGGCGGGCCCGGATACAAAGAATTACTGGAAGTGTGGGAAAGCGTGTATCCGATTCTGGATCAGTTTGCGGCAGTCGCCGGCGTGGGAAGCGCGGTATACGGGGCGGGGAAATGGCTTCGGTCCCGGTTTGGGAAAAAAGAGGTTCCGCCGCATTTTTACTTTGATCTGATGTATTCGCAGCAGATGTGGAATCCCTCGGAACTGGCAGAACTGCTGGACATCGGCGTGGATGACGCGAAAAAGCTGCTGATTTCCCTGGCCTACCGGTATGATAGGTCAAAAAGGATGTATATACAGGAAGAAAAGTCGCTGGAACTGAAGAAAAAGCTGTCGGAAGTAGATGTGTGTGACAGATAGGGCGGCAGAAAGGTGATGGACATGGGATATAGTTTTCTGGATCTGGCAAAAGAGGTATTGGAATATGCGGGTCGCCCGCTTTCGGCGGAAGAGATGTGGGAGAGTGCAAAGGGCCGGGGGCTGCTGCAGAAGCTGAATTCTTCCGGGAAGACGCCGGTGCGGACGCTGTCGGCCCGGATTTACGTGGACATCAAAAATAACGCGGACTCCTGCTTCGTGCAGACCAGCAAGCGGCCGGCGAGATTTTTTCTGAAGCAGGCGCCGGCCGGACAGGAGCGGGCGGATGAACCGCAGGAAGATGCCCGGCTGCATCGCTTTAAGGAGCGGGATCTGCACATGCTTCTGTCCAGTTTTGTGAGAGCGGACGAGCATTTCCGGTGTCAGACCAAAACCATATACCATGAGTCTTCGAAACGGGGAAAAGCCGGCAAGAACAAGTGGCTGCATCCGGATATTGTGGGCGTGCATTTCCCGTTTGAATCTTATGCGGAAAATACCATTAAGCTGTTCGATTTTCTGAAGGTGAACCCCTACAAGCTGTATTCTTTTGAAATGAAAATCGCGCTGAATCTGTCAAACCTTAGAGAGTGTTACTTTCAGGCGGTGTCCAATTCCAGCTGGGCCCATGAGGGATACCTGGCGGCACTGCATATTTCCGAGGAGCCGGAAATGCTGGATGAACTGCGGCGGCTGAACAATGCCTTTGGGATCGGTGTGATCCGTCTGGACGCGGAGCATTTTATGCAGAGCGAGATCCTGTTTTCGGCAAGAGGCAGAGAGTCCCTGGACTGGGACACGGTAAACCGTCTGGTGGATGAAAACCGGGATTTCCGGACGTTTCTCAGCGATCTCATGGAAGATATCAAGGTCGGCAAGGTAAAGAGCCGGTACGACGATATCTGCGAAGATGAGGAAACGGCCTGCGAGTACTGCAGGAAGATAGGAATTTTGTAGAGGGGCGGAAAGGCGCTGCGCCGTTAGAAAAAGGGGAAATATCGAAAGGAAAACCGGGGCGGGATCCTACACCGCCCCTTCGATCTCCCGTTCCAACAGATTCCGATCGGTGATCACCAGCCCGGAGCGGCCTTCCAGCCGGATGCTTCCTCGCTTCTGCATAGCGGCCAGCTCCCGGGAAAGGGAGGGCCGGGCCGTGTTCAGATAAGCGGCCAGCTCTTCCCGGTTCAGCGGCAGCTGTATTCGGCTGCGGCCCTGGCTGAGCTGCTTGACGTAAAGAGCGATCCGCTGGCTCAGGGTGCCGAAGGAAAGCAGGTAGATTTTCTGGGCTTCCAATTCAATCCGAGCGGCGAAGATCTGCATCAGATTGCGGATCAGCTGGTGATGGTGCGTGCAGGCGCGCATGCAGGGGCCTTTGAAAAAAGAACCGGAAATGCAGATCAGGGAAACGTCGGTCTTGGCGATGGCGCAGCAGCGGTAGCTGGCGCCGCCCTGCATGACGTCGATTTCGCCGAAGCACTGGTTTTCGTACAGCAGTTCCAGGCAGGTCTGCCGGCCTGCCGGACTGGTCTGCTCCAGCAGAACCGTGCCGCTGCGGATGACATACAGATAATCCGCAGGGTCGCCCTGCTGAAAGATGATCTGATTTCTGGAATAGCTGGAAGTGTGCATCCGGCTGCATTCCATGCTCCGCCGGATTTCTTCCGGGCTGAGGTTCTGATACAAAAGCAGTTCTGCCGTTTCCATGGTCTGTGTCCTTTCCGCCGTCCTGTGCTGTCAGCCCATCAATACCAGATGCGCCACCGCGATTTCATCGTCTTCCCGGAACCCTTGGGCGGACACCTGGATATTGTACACATACGATTCTTCCAGTTCCAGCTGACGGGCGATCTGGGAAATGGAATGACCTTCCTGCGCCAGAGCCAGTACCTGGTGCACATCCTGAATGGTCTTTTTCAGCAGCTGTTCCTGGGGAGATTCCCCGAAGGAACCCTCTTCAAGAGGGGAGACGCCGCTGTCCGGGGCGCCGGCTGTGCCGGAGCCGGAAATAAAATCTTCCAGGCGCAGTTCCTGCGCCGAGTCGTCATTCTGAAAATATTCGTCGTTTAAATCCCAGTCTTCCGGGCGGATGTCCCAGCCTTCGGACCGGTTTTTGCTGTCTGCCATAGCCGGCTGTGTCTCCTTTCGTGTGGAAATTCCCATTTCTGCCGCGCGCCGCGCCGGTCAGATAGAAATGCAGGTATAGGGGATCTGGTTGGCGGTGAGCATCTGGGCCTCCCGCTGGTGGCAGGTGAAAATCAGGATCTGTCCTTTGCAGGAGGCGGCCAGCCACTTCAGAACGCTTTTGAGCCGGTCGTCGTCGTAGAGGACGAAACTGTCGTCAAAAATCAGAGGCATTTCTTCCTTCCCCTCCTGGAGCAGTTTGGCGGCTGCCAGGCGCAGGGCCAGGTAGATCTGGTCCATGGTGCCGCTGCTGACCTGATCCAGAGGCACCAGCTTGGTGGGGGTGTTCATATAGGCGTTGAGGTTTTCATCAATGCTCATACTGGTATAGATGCCGCCGGTGATGCCGCTTATCATATCGGAAGCGGTTTTGTTCAGATACAGGCCGAAGGAGTCCCGGATAGAAGTGGACAGTCCGGTCATGGTTTCCAGAGCCAGGTCAATGGCCGACAGTTCTTGGGACAGCCGGCTGTTTTCTGCAAGAGTGGAGCGCAGCGCTTCCGCCTGGGTCTTGTAGTTGGACAGCAGTTCCAGCTTTTTTTCCAGTTCCCACTGGTTTTTCTGCTGCCGCTCGATGGCCTCGGTGCAGGTATTCTGTTTCTCCTGGAGAGAGGCAATCTCGTCGGACAGCGCCAGAATGGCGGTGTCGGATTTGTCCATGGCGGCGCAGAGCCGTCGAAATTCGTTCATGCGTGTCAGAAACGCATCCATAGCCTCCTGAGAAATGGAAGAATCTCCCAGATGGCGGCTGAAGGTCTCCTGGAGCGCCTGGGTGCTTAGAGAAAGCTCCTTTTTCTTCCGGCGCAGGCCGAAGGCCGCAAACATGCCCGCCAGTCCGCAGACGGCTGCCGCCGCGGCCAGAACCAGCGCGGATCCGTCCGGCGTCAGGCCGGGGAGGCTGCGGGCGGTTCCGGTCAGCGCAGACACACGGCACCAGGCGGCGCCGGCCAGACATCCGGCGGCCAGAAGCAGGAAGAATACAGGAAGAATCCGGCGGATTTTTTTCTCACAGGAGGCCTTTACCGCCTGATATTCCTGGTACACCTGGCTGGTCTGCTGCTGGTATTCATCAATGGAATGGATATCGGTAAACTGTCCCTGGCTCAGCGCCTGCCGGCCCCGGGCTGCCTTCTGCAGCAGCTGTTCTTTTTCTTTTTGCTTCTGCTCCGTGAGGCTGCGGGCTTCGCTGCGGAGCCGCTGGTAGGCGGACAGCTGGTTTTCGTATTCCGGAGAGGCAATTTCTTTTTCCAGAGCTTTGATTTCACTTAAAAGCGTTGTATAGGATCTGGCGGCTTCCGGCACTACGCCGGCCTCCAGTTTTTTTCTCTGTTTTTTCAGATAGTCGGTGGCTTTGGTGATATTCAGCGCCATATTGCCGGTGGTGTTCATGTTGGCAATATAATTTTTCAGTTCGGACACCATGCCGCTGTCTGTGGCGCTTTTCAGCTGGCCGATGCTGATGGTGTTGACATAGGCAGTTTCCGTCAGGCCGGACAGCAGCTCGTCCATCAGGGCCCGATCCGGTTCCAGTTCCCGGCCCAGGGTCTCGTCGATGACGTGCAGTTCTTTCCGCGTCTTCTGGAAGCTGCGCTCGATCCGGTAGACGTGTCCCCCGTGCTCCAGACGGAGGGCGCCTTCGTAGGTGCCGCTGTTTTCCCAGGGTTCATAGCGGCTGTACAGGTCATTGCGGGAGGCCCGTCCCCGCTGCGGCTGGATGCCGAACAGCATGCCCCGGATAAAGGTGTGTATGGTGGATTTGCCGGCTTCATTTCTTCCGTAGATCACGTTGATGCCGTCTTCGAAAGAAATGGAGCGGTTGTGCAGCTTGCCGAATCCTTTGATCTGCAGTTCAAGAAATTTCATGGCTGACTCCTCTCATCCGTGTTCGATCAGGACGGACTCCGTTCGTCCGTTGTCTGCAGCAGCGCGTGAATGCCGTAGTAGAGGGCCTTTTTTTCCACTTCACTCATATCGTCCTTCTGAAGCGCCCGGATATAGAAACCGATCATATCGCCGGGATGCTGGGCAAACAGGGCGCTGAAATCGTACTGCGGTTCCGATTCGTCCGTGACCTCGCTGATGCGGTACCTGGACTGCAGGCTTTCCAGATCAAATTCCACGTCGGGGTCCCGCATGCCGCGGATGCGGAAGCGGTAGATGTGATGGCGCCCCCGCCGTTCGATTTCCTGGGAAATTTTCAGCTCCAGCTCCAGATTGGTGGTATGGGGCGTGATGCTGACGGCCAGGGGAATGTACTGGGAACGGCACAGAGGAAGAAATTCCAGGGAATCCACTTTGTGGCTGACGGGGTTGATTTCCCCTACGTAGACGCCGTGGGGGCCGGTCTCCGTCTTGTCCAGCGGCTCCGGGGAACCGGGGAAAGCGGCCTTACGCTCCGCGACGATCTCCGGCTTGTGGATGTGGCCGAGGGCAATGTAGGAAAAATCCGACGCGGCCAGGGCGTTTTTGTCAAAGGGAAGGTGGCTGGCGTCGCCGCCGTGGGCCATGAGAATGTGAATCCTTCCGTCAAAAGGAACCTGCAGGTGATCGATGCGGTTTTCCCGGATCTCCGGCGTATGGTAGCTGAAGCCGTGCACTTCTACATTGCAGTCGTCAAAGAACACGCTGCTCATCTGGTCGTCCATAAAATAGGTAACATTAGGACACCAGGAAAAACTCATCAGCGCGGAGCTGGGACGGATGCGGTCGTGGTTGCCGGCGATAATGACCACGTGAACGGAAGGAATGGTGGTAAACAGATAATTCAGTTCCTTTAAGTCGCGAAGGAGGGGCTGGCGGTGAAACAGGTCTCCGGAAATAAACAGGAAATCCGCTTCCATATCCCGGGCCCGGGCGACGATCTGGGTAAACGTATCCCGGATCGCCTGAGCCCGCTCCCGGCTCCATGGCTTGTCGCTGTCAGGAGTCATGCCCCAGTGCACGTCCGCCGTATGAATAAATTTCATGCCCACTCCTCCTTTGTGACTGATGGATTACAGTTCGCAGTTGTTGACGGTTCTGGGGAAGGGGATTACGTCGCGGATGTTGGACATGCCGGTCAGGTACATGACGCACCGCTCAAATCCCAGGCCGAATCCGGAATGCCGGGCAGAACCGTATTTGCGCAGATCCAGATAGAACCGGTAGTCCTCTTCCTTCAGGCCCAGTTCCTGCATACGGGCCAGCAGCTTGTCATAATCGTCCTCACGCTGGCTGCCGCCGATGATCTCTCCGATGCCGGGCACCAGGCAGTCCATGGCCGCCACCGTCTTGCCGTCATCGTTCTGTTTCATATAAAATGCCTTGATTTCCTTGGGGTAATCGGTGACGAATACAGGCTTTTTGAATACCTGCTCCGTCAGATACCGCTCGTGCTCCGTCTGCAGGTCACAGCCCCAGAACACTTTGTAGTCAAAGTTGTCGTTGTTCTTTTCCAGAATTTCAACGGCCTCTGTGTAGGTCACGTGGCCGAACTGGGAGTTCAGCACGCCCTGGAGGCGCTCCAGCAGACCTTTGTCCACAAACTGGTTGAAGAAGGCCATCTCCTCCGGCGCATGCTCCAGCACATAGCGGATGATGTATTTCAGCATGCCTTCCGCTACTTCCATGTTGTCGTTCAGATCGGCAAAAGCCATCTCCGGCTCGATCATCCAGAACTCGGCGGCGTGGCGGGTGGTGTTGGAATTTTCCGCCCGGAACGTGGGGCCGAAGGTGTAGATGTTACGGAAAGCCATGGCATAGGTCTCGCCGTTTAACTGGCCGCTGACGGTCAGGCTGGTGGGCTTGCCGAAAAAGTCCTGGCTGTAGTCCACCTCGCCCGCCGGCGTCTTCGGTACATTGGCCAGATCCAGAGTCGTGACCTGGAACATCTCGCCCGCGCCCTCACAGTCGCTGGAGGTGATCAGCGGGGTATGGACATAGACAAAATCCCGCTCCTGGAAGTACTGGTGAATCGCGTAGGCGATCAGAGAACGGACGCGGAACACTGCCTGGAAGGTATTGGTCCGGGGACGGAGATGGGAAATGGTCCGCAGGTATTCAAAGCTGTGGCGCTTTTTCTGCAGCGGATAATCCGAAGCGGAAGGCCCTTCCACCGCAATCTCCTTCGCCTGGATTTCAAAGGGCTGCTTGGCCTCCGGCGTAGCCACCAGCGTGCCCTTCACCACGATGGCCGCGCCCACATTGAGACGGCTGATTTCGGCAAAATTGTCCATGGTGTCGTGGTACACGATCTGCAGGGTCTCAAAATAAGAACCATCCGACAGAACGATAAATCCAAACGTCTTGGAATCCCGGATGCTGCGGATCCATCCGCCGACCTGGATTTCCCGGTCATAATAGGATTCCCGGTCTTTGTATATCTCTCTTACGGTCGTCAAATCCATATGAAAAATCTCCTTTTCCTGTGCTTAGAATGCGTATTGGCCATAATTAGCCATATTAAGACGATTATACTGTATTTTGCCGGCGGATTCAAGGTCTTCCCGGTTTTTGCGAAGGAAATCAAAAAAGCAGAACCGCCTTTGTGCAAAATTTGTAAAATTTTAACAACGCCCCCGGAAAATGTCGGAAAATGTACAAAAAAGCCGAATAATAATTCATAAATTTGTTCACTATTTCTAAAAGATGTGGTATAATATCGTCAGATATTATACCAGCGCCGGTTCGGGCTGAGCGGAGCGAGGCAATGTCCGAACCGAACCGTGCGCATCCCCCGGAGGGTTCATGTCTGCGAAGCAGACATGGTATAATGTACGAAAGTATTAAGCAGTGCGTCAGATGACAGATAGGAGGAGGCCGCGTGCTCGCACGCAGGCCGCCGGATATCTGGCAGCTGACATAGGGCGCAAGCCCGTGAGCGAGGAAACGTAAGTTTCCGAGCGTGCACTGTGTCCGCAAAACTTAGCGCCGGCCCGTGTCGGCCGTCTATACGCAAAATACAACAGCAAGAGGTGATAGCGCGTGATTAAGAAAGAAATGATTGCCATGCTTCTGGCAGGCGGACAGGGAAGCCGCCTGGGCGTCCTGACCCAGAAAGTAGCAAAACCGGCAGTATCCTTTGGCGGGAAATACCGGATCATCGATTTCCCTTTAAGCAACTGCATTAACTCCGGCGTCGATACCGTCGGCGTGCTGACCCAGTATCAGCCCCTGCGTTTAAATACCCATATCGGAATCGGTATTCCGTGGGATTTGGACCGGAACGTAGGCGGCGTGACCATTCTGCCTCCCTATGAGAGAAGCAAGGGAAGCGACTGGTATACCGGTACGGCCAACGCTATTTTCCAGAACCTGGAATACATGGAGACCTACAACCCGGACTATGTGCTGATTCTGTCCGGAGACCATATTTACAAAATGGACTATGAAGTGATGCTGGAGTATCACAAAGCCAACAACGCCGATGTCACGATTGCTGCTATGCCCGTACCCCTGGAAGAAGTCAGCCGCTTCGGCATTCTGATTACGGACGATTCCAACCGGGTGACGGAATTTGAGGAAAAGCCGGCCAACCCAAGAAGCAACCTGGCTTCCATGGGAATTTACATATTCAGCTGGAAGGTGCTGAAAGAAGCCCTGGTCAAGCTCCAGGATGTGCCTGGCTGCGATTTCGGAAAACATATCATTCCCTACTGCCATGAACTGGGAAAGAAGATTTACGCATACGAGTACAATGGATACTGGAAAGATGTGGGTACGTTAAGTTCCTACTGGGAAGCCAATATGGAGCTGATCGACATCATTCCGGAGTTCAACCTCTATGAAGAATACTGGAAGATCTACACCAAGAGCGACATCATTCCGCCTCAGTATATTGCCGCGGACGCCAAGGTGGAGCGCAGCATCATCGGCGAGGGAAGCGAGATCTACGGAGAAGTCCGCGGGTCGGTGATCGGCGCCGGCGTTATTATAGAAAAAGGCGCGGTGGTGACGGATTCCATCGTGATGCGGGGAAGCGTGGTAGGCGAAGGCAGCCGCCTGTACAAGGCCATTGTGGCGGAAGACGTGACCATAGGCAAAGGCGTGGAGATCGGCGTCGGAGACTACGCGGACAGCAAATACGATCCCAAGGTATATCAGTCGGATCTGGCGACCATCGGCGAGCACAGCGTGATTCCGGACGGCGTAAAGATCGGCAAAAATACGGCGGTTTCCGGCGTGACGGCGGCGGAAGACTATCCGGACGGATTTCTGGCAGGCGGAGACTACATTATGAAGGCAGGTGGCGTACGATGAGAGCAATCGGTATAGTATTAGCAGGCGGCAACAGCAAACGGATGCGGGAATTATCCAACAAACGGGCCATCGCGGCTATGCCTATCGCGGGCAGCTACCGCAGCATCGACTTCGCCCTGAGCAATATGTCCAACTCTCACGTGCAGAACGTGGCGGTATTTACCCAGTACAATTCCCGTTCGCTGAACGAGCACCTGAATTCTTCCAAGTGGTGGGATTTCGGCAGAAAGCAGGGCGGACTCTACATATTCACTCCTACCATAACCGCCCAGCACAACGACTGGTACCGGGGCACTGCCGACGCGCTGTACCAGAACCTGACCTTTCTGAAAAACAGCCATGAGCCTTACGTGGTCATCGCCTCCGGCGACGGCATCTATAAGCTGGACTACGGAAAAGTGCTGGAATACCATATTGAGAAAAAAGCGGATATTACGGTGGTCTGCAAGACCATGCCCGCCGATGAGGACGTGACCCGCTTCGGCGTGGTCAAAACCAACGACGACGGCCGGATCGTGGATTTCCAGGAAAAGCCCATGGTGGCGGAGTCCAACGACATTTCCTGCGGCATCTACATCGTGCGGCGCCGGCAGCTGATCGAGCTGATCGAGCGGTGCGCCCAGGAAGACCGGTTCGATTTTGTCAATGACATCCTGGTCCGCTACAAGAATTTAAAGCGGATTTACGCGTATAAGCTGGATACCTACTGGAGCAACATCGCCTCGGTGGAGTCGTACTACAAGACCAACATGGACTTCCTGAAGCCGGAGGTGCGCAATTACTTCTTCCGTGAGTATCCGGAGATTTATACCAAAGTGGGGGACATGCCGCCGGCCAAGTACAATCCCGGCGCCGATGTGAGAAACAGCCTGGTGGCCAGCGGAAGCATCATCAACGGCGAGGTGGAGAACTCCATTCTGTTCCGGCAGGCCTACATCGGCAACAATTGTGTGATTAAGAATTCCATTATTCTCAACGACGTGTACATTGGCGACAATACGGTCATTGAGAATTGCATCGTAGAAAGTCGTGACACCATCCGTGCCAATACCACGTATATCGGCACGCCGGACAACATCAGGATTGTTGTGGAGAAAAACGAGCGGTATACGTTATAATGGAAGAATTTTTAAGAACAACAGAGAGGGGTTTTACGGTATGCAGATTACAGATGTAAGAGTGAGGAGAATTGAAAAAGAAGGCAAAATGAAGGCCATTGTATCCATTACATTGGATAATGAATTTGTGATTCATGATATCAAGGTCATTGAAGGGGAGAAAGGGTTATTTATTGCGATGCCGAGCCGCAAAGCGGCAGACGGAGAATACCGTGACATTGCCCATCCGATCAATTCAGAAACCCGGGATATGATTCAGCGGGTGATTCTGAACAAATATGAAACCACCGCCCTGGAAAACGAAGAAGCGGCGGTCTGAAACAGGGGAGGAGAGCGGCGCCATAAGCCGCAGGCAAGCGTTTGTGTAGGACGCTGTACGAAAGAAGGAGAGACGGTCCGGAGACTCTGGATTCGTCGGCGGAACACAGAAAAGTTGGGAAAGCGGAGCCGGAAGGCTCCGTTTTCTTTTGGCAGGGAAACCGGTTTCCCTTTACTTTTGCAGGCGGAATTGATATGATGAGGATACCGGAAATTATAAGAGGAAAAAAGCAGGCAGCGCTGGTCGTGAAGCGGGGACACCCCCCCTTCTTTCAGGACCAGCGCTTGATGTGCTGTCCGGCAAAAGCCGGCGGCAGAAGAACCGGCGGGCAAAAAGGAATAAGGAGAATCAGAATCATGTATATCATCGCAGGACTGGGAAATCCGGGGAAGCAGTACGAACATACAAGACACAACGTGGGATTTGAGGTAATTGACCGTCTGGCGGAGCGCATGGGCATTTCCGTGGAGGAAAAAAAGCACAAGGCGCTGTGCGGCAGGGGCGTGCTGGAAGGAGAAAAGGTGGTGCTTTTAAAGCCCCAGACCTTTATGAACCTCAGCGGTGAAAGCGTGCGGGCGGCGGCGGACTACTACAAAGTGCCGCCGCAGCAGGTACTGGTGATTTACGACGACATCAGCCTGGAACCGGGCCAGCTGCGGATCCGCGCCAAGGGCAGCGCGGGAGGCCACAACGGCATGAAAAACATCATCGCCCATCTGGGGACCCAGGAATACCCCCGGGTCCGGGTGGGAATCGGAGACAAGCCCAGAGGCATGGATCTGGCGGACTACGTGCTGAGCCGTTTCTCCAAAGGGGAGCAGGAGAAGATGGAGCAGGCCTTTGCGGAGGCGGCGGAAGCGGCGGCCATGATTGCGGGGCAGGGGCTGGACAAGGCGATGAACCACTTTAATCAGAAAAAGCAGGAGCAGGAAGCATGAGCAGAGTATTTGCCAATCCGCTTGCAGAACTGGCGGAGTTTGAGGAACTGAACCGGGATCTGAACCGGGGCAAAGGTCCGGTCCAGGTCAGCGGCTGCATGGATTCTCAGAAGGTGCACCTGATGCAGGAGGCGGGGGAGACGCTGCCCTGGAAGCTGGTGGTGACGTATGAGGAGACCAGAGCCAGGGAGATTTACGACGATTTCCGCTGCTTCGGGGACCGGGTATGGCTGTATCCGGCCAAAGATCTGCTGTTTTACAGCGCCGACATTCACGGCAATCTGATGACCCGGCAGCGGATCCAGGTGTTCCGTCATCTGGTAGAAGACGACGGAGGCGTGGTGATCACCACGGTGGACGGCCTGATGGACCATCTGCTGCCGCTTTCGGTGCTGACGGATCATGTGCTGTTTGCGGAGCAGGGACAGACTCTGGATGTGGAGGAATGGAAAAAGAAACTGGTGGAACTGGGCTACGAACGGATGGCCCAGGTAGACGGCATGGGCCAGTTTTCCATCCGCGGAGGCATCATCGATATTTTCCCGCTGACAGAGGAACTGCCGTTCCGGATCGAACTGTGGGACGACGAGGTGGATTCCATACGGAGTTTTGACCCGGAGAGCCAGCGTTCGGTGGAGCAGCTGACGGAGGCGGTGATTTATCCGGCTTCGGAACTGGTATTTACCTGCGGCCAGATCGAAAAGGGGCTGGAGAAGATTCAGCAGTCGGCGGACGCCTATGCCCGGTCGCTGCAGAGCCAGATGAAGACGGAAGAGGCTTATCGGATCCGGACCGCGGTCAGAGAACTGAAAGAAGGACTGGAGGAAGGATGGAGCGGCATGGGGCTGGACAGCTTCCTGTCCTTTTTTGTGGACCGCACCGTTTCTTTCCAGCAGTATTTTCCCGAGGGAAAGACCGCCATTTTTCTGGATGAGCCGGGCCGGCTGAAAGAAAAGGGAGAAACGGTGGAAACCGAGTTCCGGGAGAGCATGATCCAGCGGCTGGAAAAGGGATATCTGCTGCCGGAGCAGACGTCGCTTTTATATTCGGTCCGGGAGACCCTGGCCCGTCTGCAGACGCCTTCCACCCTGTACCTTACGGGACTGGAACAGAAACTGACTGGCATGACGGCGGAAAAGCGGTACAGCATACAGGCCAAAAACGTCAATTCCTACCAGAACAGCTTTGAACTGCTGATCAGCGATCTGAAGCGCTGGAAGCGGGAAAAATACCGGGTGATTCTTTTAAGCGCCTCCCGCACCCGCGCCAGCCGTCTGGCAGGAGACCTGCGGGAATATGAGCTGAGCGCGTTCTGTCCCGACGATGAGACCCGGCAGGTGCAGCCGGGAGAGATCCTGGTGACCTATGGGAATCTGCACCGGGGATTTGAATACCCCCAGATCAAATTTGTGGTCATTACCGAAGGCGACATGTTCGGCGTCGTGAAGAAAAAGAAGCGGCGGAAAAAGACGGCTTACGAGGGCCGGAAAATCCTGAGCTTTTCCGAACTGGCGGTGGGCGATTACGTGGTCCATGAGGAACACGGGCTGGGCATATACCGGGGAATCGAAAAGATCGAGCAGGACCGGGTGGTCAAAGACTACCTGAAGGTGGAGTACGCCGACGGAGGCATTCTGTACCTGCCGGCTACCCGGCTGGACGGCATCCAGAAATACGCGGGAGCCGACGCGAAGACGCCGAAGCTGAACCGGCTGGGAGGCGACCAGTGGAAAAAGACCAAGGCCAAAGTCAAGTCGGCGGTGCGGGAAATCGCCAGGGACCTGGTGGAACTGTACGCCGCCCGGCAGCAGAACAGCGGGTTCCAGTACGGGCCGGATACGGTCTGGCAGCGGGAATTTGAAGAACTGTTTCCCTACGAAGAAACCGAGGATCAGGCGGAGGCCATCGAGGCCACCAAAAAGGATATGGAAAGCCGGAAAATCATGGACCGGCTGATCTGCGGGGACGTGGGATACGGCAAGACGGAAATCGCCCTGCGGGCGGCGTTTAAGGCCATTCAGGACGGCAAACAGGTGGTGTACCTGGTGCCCACCACCATACTGGCCCAGCAGCATTACAACACCTTTGTGCAGCGGATGAAGGAATTTCCGGTGCGGGTGGACCTGCTGAGCCGGTTCCGCACGGCGGCGGAGCAGAAAAAGACCCTGGAAGACTTGAGAAAGGGGCTGGTGGACATTGTCATCGGCACTCATCGGGTACTGTCCAAAGACGTGCAGTTTAAAGATCTGGGGCTGCTGATCATCGACGAGGAACAGCGGTTCGGCGTGGCCCATAAGGAAAAGATCAAGAAGCTGAAGGAAAACGTGGACGTTCTGACGCTGACGGCCACGCCCATTCCCAGGACTTTGCATATGAGCCTGGCAGGCATCCGGGACATGAGCGTACTGGAAGAGCCGCCGGTGGACCGGGTGCCCATTCAGACCTATGTCATGGAATACAACGACGAAATGGTGCGGGAGGCCATTCACCGGGAAATGGCCCGGGGCGGGCAGGTGTATTATGTATACAACCGGGTGCAGAACATCGACGAGGTGGCGGCTCACGTGGCGCAGCTGGCGCCGGAGGCCACGGTGGTCTATGCTCACGGCCAGATGCGGGAGCACCAGCTGGAACGGATCATGTTCGATTTTGTCAACGGCGATATCGATGTGCTGGTGTCTACCACCATTATCGAAACCGGTTTGGACATTCCCAACGCCAATACCATGATTATCCACGACGCCGACCGCATGGGGCTGTCCCAGCTGTACCAGCTGCGGGGACGGGTGGGGCGCTCCAGCCGAACGGCCTACGCGTTTCTGATGTACAAGCGGGACAAGATGCTGAAGGAAGAGGCGGAAAAGCGGCTGCAGGCCATCCGGGAATTTACGGAACTGGGCTCCGGCATCCGCATTGCCATGCGGGACCTGGAAATCCGCGGCGCCGGCAACGTCCTGGGCGCGGAGCAGCACGGCCATATGGAGGCGGTAGGCTACGATCTGTACTGCAAACTGCTGAACCAGGCGGTGCGCGCGTTAAAACAGGACGGAAAAGAAGAAGAGGAATTCGAAACTTCGGTGGAGTGCGACATCGACGCCTACATTCCTTCTTCCTATATTAAAAATGAATATCAGAAGCTGGATATCTACAAGCGGATTTCGGCGGTGGAAAACGAAGAAGAGTCCATGGATATGCAGGATGAACTGATCGACCGTTTCGGGGAGATTCCAAGAGCTGTGGAAAACCTGCTGAAAGTGGTGCTGATCAAGGGCATGGCCCACTATGCCTATGTGACGGAAGTGGATATCAACCGCCAGGAGGCCCGGATGCTGCTGCATCCCAGAGCCCGGCTGAAAGCGGAGGAACTGCCGGCGCTGATCGCTTCCTACAACGGGGAACTGAAGATGCAGACCGGCGAGACGCCGGCCCTTCTGTACCAGCAGCGGAAGGGAAAAAACAAAGACTGTACGGCGGTTATGGAAAAGACGGAAGAAATCCTGAAAGCGCTGGGAAAACTGCGGAGAGAAGAAGGCTGAAAAGGGTTGCCTAAAATACGGGGGGGGGTATATAATATAAGCAGCTGAGATTTCAGACTTATGCATGTTCGCAGGAGGTAGAGGGAATGAAAAAGACAATGCGGCACATCGTGTCTGTGCTGGCAGGCGCGGCTGTGCTCACCGCGGTTCCCGTCACAGCCTGGGCGGCCGGATGGTAGCAGGGCAGCGGCCAGGACGCGGGAAAGTGGTTTTACACAGACGCGGCGGGGGTCCGCTATGCCAATTCCTGGAAGTGGCTGGACGGCAACCAGGATGGAACAGCGGAGTGCTATTGTTTTGATGGAAACGGCTGGATGTATGCCAATACGACCACGCCGGACGGCTATACGGTCAACGAAGGCGGCGCCTGGACGGTAAACGGCGCGGTCCAGACCATACAGTTTGGCGCGTCTTCCGGCGGCGCGTCGGCTCCGGCGCAGACTGCCGGCACCTGGAAGCAGGACGAAGCCGGCCGCTGGTATTTTGAAAATGCAGACGGCACCCGCCGGACTTCCGGCTGGCACTGGCTGGACGGCAACCAGGACGGCATCGCGGAATGCTATTATTTTGACGCGGAAGGATGGATGGCAGCCAACACCACCACGCCCGACGGTTATACGGTCAATGAGAACGGCGCCTGGACGGAAAACGGCGCAGTTCAGACCAGACAGACCGGTGTTTCCGGTCCCGGCGGTTCGTCTTCCAGCACAGTCAGAAAGAGCAGCGGAGGCGGCGGTGGCGGTGGCGGTTCCTCTTCCGGCGGAGGAGGCGGCTCGTCTTCCGGCGGAAGCGGCGGTTCCTCCAACCAGTATGAGGAAGATGATCTGTGGGCGGATTACGACGACAGTTCCGTCTCCTACAGCGCCAATGATTTTGAGACCGGCAATTACGGAATGATGACCGCGTCTCAGCGGGCAGAGGTGGCAGACGCCATCGAGGCGTTCAAGGAAGAATACGGCCTGGATGAGATGGACGATTTTGCCAAGGAACTGACCATCGTTCAGTGGCTGGTGGAAAACTGCGTTTACGGCACAGGTGAAAACTGGGAGAACAGCACGGCCTACAGCTGCATCATCAACGGCGAGGCGCAGTGCGCCGGCTACGCCGACGCGTTCCTGCAGACGGCCAAGGCCTGCGGGCTGGACGTCCGGTATGTGTACAATACCACCCATGCCTGGAACCTGGTAAAAATCCACGGCCGCTGGTACCATGTGGATGTGACCTGGGAGGATCCTGTAGGCAGCAACAACTATGGATTCGGAGATCTGCGCAATAAGTACATCAATCTGACAGACAGCCAGATCCGCAAGATTCGTTCTCACAATACCTGGTCTCCCAAGAGCATTTCATGCACCGGCACGGAATACACCGGCACAGTGACCCAGTATTACATGAATACCGGCATCGTGGATCCGGAAATGAAGGATGACAAGTGGCGTCTGTATCTGATGAAGAACGAAGGCGCTGACGCCGGGGACTATTCACTGGCGGCGGTGGGCTATAAGCTGGACGATGGAAGCAACTATTTCACCGGCCAGGATATGGAAGACAAGATTCTCACCTACCTGGATACCGAATTGAAGGACGGCGCGCACAGCGTGTATCTCACGTTCCCGGATACGGCGGATCTGAGCTGGCTGAACGCCGGCTGGATGATCGAACATCTGGGCGGCGGACGGCAGAGCTGGTGGTTGCGCAAACCCACAGCAAAGGATGGCATCCGCCCGGTGATTGTGGAACTGGATGAGGACGAGACCTATGTCAGCCAGGAAGAGTCGGCCAGGCTGCTGGCCCAGGCGCTGCTGGAAGATAAGTCCAATCTGGTGGAATCCCGGGAACTGGCGGAGCAGTATGCGGCGAAGGTCGCAGAGGCCAGAAAGGAATCCATGACCTTGGTGTTTAAGGGAAGCGCAGCGCTGTTTTTCTATCTGGACGATGAAGAGGTGGATACTTATCCTCTGGAGAAGAGCCAGATCGTCGTGGTGGACGGCCAGACCTATACCATTGCGGAGTACAAGATTACCTATGTGACTTTGGAGAAGAAGCTGAAAGATTATCTGGATGAGGACAAGAGCAACTTGGTAAAGAACGATGAAGCCGCGCTGGCTTATATCAAGAAGCAGGCGGATCAGAGAGAGTCCTTCATGTATGTCATCTATGAAGCCGGCGAACCCGGAAACCTGACAAGCCAGATTGAGGCGTATCTGGAGGAAAAGGGTACGGCTTATACGAAAGTCAGCTATTCGAATCGTGTGCTGTCGAATCCGGTGATGCATGAAGGCGTTGCCTACCGCGTTGTGAGCTACACAATCAGTTACGTCAAGACCAGGGACGAAGCTATGGAGAATGCTAAAATTCAGGAGTATCTGGAAGCGGATCCTGACTGCCTGGTGGAACTGCCGGATATGGAACAGCTGGAAGAAGTGGTTCGGACCTACGCAGAATCCCATGTGAAGGAAGGCAATTTCTACCTGATTCTGGATGTGAAAAATCCGGGCGCCGGGTTTGACGGCACTGAAATGAACAAGCAAGCGTCGGCGATGATCCGGGAAGCTGCGGCCGAAAAGGGGCTGAAAAGCAAAATCGGCAACAATATGACAAATGGCGCGACGATAGAGTACCTGGACGGTTATCTGTTTGCCGGATGGATGAGTTTTGAACCGGAGGAAAAGCCGGCGGCGGCTCAGAAGAAGATTCTGGCGTCGTATCCCACGGCGACGCCGTCCAACGCGGCAAGAAAATAAAAGAGATTTTAAAGAAAAATCCGGAGTGTCTCTCCTTGTGGAGGCTCCGGATTTTTTCTTGTTATAGGAAATAGCTTTCCTAACAGGAAGTTCAATTATAAGAGAAAAAAATTCTGCAAATACAGAAATTATCATCTCGTTTTTGATATGACTGTGTTATAATTTGTCTTAAAAGTAAAAGCCGCTGGTTTGAGGGAACCGGAATTTATCGGCGGCGAAGTGGATTTGCGTATCAATATCTATCGGGGACAGGCGGATAATTGCACTAGCGCTGATCATGACAAAAAAGTGCCGGATACCAACAAAAAAGTGCTGGAAAGTGCCGGATACTATTAAAAGACTGCCGGATAATGAGCAGGAACGAAAGATTTATCAGTATGTATTGGAAAATGGTTCCGTTACAAGTGCCATAGCCGCAGAATTGTTAGAAGTAAAACAACGCAGAGCAAGAGTTATTTTGCAAGATATGATAGCCTGCTAATTACTTGAGCAAAAAGGTGCGGCACGAAGCACAATTTATGTAAATAATACGAAAGAAAAATAGCGTTGTGCAGATATAGAAAACGTAATACAGGAGCTGCAACTCCGTTTCCGAAACGCGCTGACGCTGTTTCGCGTCAACGGCTAATACTTATATAAGAAAATGAGGAGGAAATGAACATGAAAGTAGTATTTCTGGAACCGCTGGGAATCAGCCGGGAGAGTCTGGAAGCGCAGATGCAGGAGTCGCTGAAACATCTGAAGGGAAGCGAGAAGCCGGAGATTGTATACTATGACGATCGGAAGACCGATACGGAAACGCTGATCAAGCGCAGCCAGGGCGCCGACTGTGTGGTGCTTTCCAATTTCAAATACGGCCGGGACGTGATGGAAGCCTGCCCGGATCTGAAGATGATCTGCGTGGCCTTTACCGGCGTGGATCATGTGGACATTGCCTACTGTAAGGAAAAAGGCATCCGGGTGTGTAACTGCGCCGGCTATTCCACTGTGGCGGTGGCGGATCTGGTCTTCGGTTTTGTCATCGACCTGGCCAGAAACGTGGTGGCCTGTGACAAAGCGGTGCGGGAAGGCGGCACCAAAGATGGTCTGGTGGGCTTTGAACTGGAAGGAAAGAAATTCGGCGTCATCGGCGCCGGCGCCATTGGCAGCCGGGTGCTGCGGCTGGCTCAGGCCTTCGGCTGCGAGACTTACGCCTACAGCCGGACGAAAAAGGACATCGACGGCGTGACCTTTGTTTCTATGGATGAGCTGCTGGAGACCTGCGACATCGTTTCCGTGCATGTGCCGTTAAATGACTCCACCCGGGGCCTGATCGGCGAAAAACAGCTGAGAAAGATGAAGAAGACTGCGTTTCTGATCAATACCGCCAGAGGACCGGTGGTGGACAGCCAGGCGCTGGCAGACGCTTTAAAGAGCGGTGAAATTGCCGGAGCAGCCGTGGACGTATTTGAAATGGAGCCGCCGGTGCCCCAGGACCATGTGCTGTTCGGCGCGCCGAACCTGTTGGCTACGCCTCATGTGGCCTTCGCGTCCCAGCAGGCGTTTGAAAAGCGCGCGGTGATTGTGGGAGACAACATCGTAGGCTGGCTGAATGGAAATATGCCGAATGTGGTCTGCTGAGTATGTAAAAAATGCCTTCGGAGCCGAAAAGGTTCCGGGGGCATTTTTGTACCCGAGCGGGCATCTGACGGGCAGCAGTCATCAGCTTTCCATCTGACGGCCCAGAAAACCGGCGGCGGTGAGTACCTGCTTCATTTCCGTGTCGCCCATACGGGCTCTGGGTTCCCGGCTCAGCAGCGCTACACTTCCGATGGCGTCTCCTTCGCAGATGATAGGGGCGATTACCTGGGCGGTGATGCCTTCCACTTCTTCCGCGGACAGAGGGATAAAGACTTTGTCGTCCTTGACGGCGGAAATGACTTCCCGCTCGCCGATGGCGTGCTCCAGCTGGCGGCTGATGGTCTTCTGCAGCAGGTCTTTCCGTGGGCCGCCGGCTACCGCGATGATCTGGTCCCGGTCGGTGATGCAGGCCATAAGACCGGTGGACTGGGCCATGGCTTCCGCGTACTG
Organism: uncultured Lachnospiraceae bacterium; assembly: GCA_944380605.1. Taxonomy (GTDB): domain Bacteria; phylum Bacillota; class Clostridia; order Lachnospirales; family Lachnospiraceae; genus UBA3402. The sequence continues at coordinate 159,570 of CALWIA010000027.1, forward strand.
GGCCGCGAAGGCGGTCAGCTCGATCATGGGGGAGTACTTTTTCAAGATGATTTCACCTTCCCGGTCCGTGAAGATTTCCAGGGGCGTGCCTTCCCTGAGCCGCAAAGTCCGGCGGATTTCCTTGGGAATCACCACTCTGCCCAGATCGTCGATTCTTCTCACAATGCCCGTAGCTTTCATAGATCATTTCCTCCGTTTTTATATTCTGACATGGTATTCTTGTTGTGGCTGTACTTGTAGTATCTGTCAAAGAGAGGGATTTATACCTGAAGCTGAGAAATGATGTGAAGGCTCCGTTCTTCCTTGCAATCCCTCTGCCTGGATGTTATGATAAAAAGAAGATGCACAGCAAGGTGCTGGCGGACCGGGTGCGGGAATTGAAGGAGACGCAGGAAGGAGTGGATTTTATGTGCCGGGAAATGGATGCGATTTATAATGAAGGGGAGAAGCGGGGCAGAGCCCAGGGAGTCGCGGAAGGACTTGCAGCGGGAGAGATGAAAAAAGCGAAGGAGATGGCACTTTCGCTTGCGGACATGGGCCTTTCGGCGGAGCGGATTGCTGAAGCGGCAAAGGTCAGCGTGAACCTGGTACAGGAATGGCTGTCCGGAAGCAGAAGCCTGGCGAAATAAGAGAGTCGATGCCCTCTGTGGGAACCGTGAACGGCTTTCGCGGAGGGTATTTTTTAATGCAGAATGCTGACAGGAGGAACAACGCAACATGGCACTGGAGATCTGGAACCGGAGGTATACCGGGAGTAAATACAAACTGGCCGGCTGGATTGATGAACTGATAGAAACGCACTGCGAAGGCAGTTCGTTCTGTGATATTTTCGCCGGCACCGGGGTGGTGGCGGCGACGGAACTGAAGCGGTTTGACCGCGTGGTGCTCAACGATTTTCTCTATTCCAATCATGTGATTTACAAGGCATTTTTCCAGGAAGGGGCATATGACCCAGAACGGCTGGAAGCGCGGATGGAACAGTGGCTTCAGACGCCGGAGGATGAGATGCCCTCTACGTTTGTATATGAACAGTATGGAGGCCGGTATTTTTCCGCGCGGGACGCGAAAATCATCGGATACCTGCGGGAGAAGATCGAGGAAAGCCGGCCGGAACTGACGGAAAAGGAATACTGTATGCTGCTGGCCGGCCTGCTGTACTCGGCGGACAAGGCCGCCAACACGGTAGGACATTATGACGCCTATATCAAAGGAAAGCCGATTCGGGATACGTTTCATTTCGAGCAGATTCATCCCTTTGATACATCCGGAAAAACCATAGAAATCTGCCGGGAGGATGCCAACCAGCTGGCCCGGCGGCTGCGGTGCGACGTGGTTTACATCGATCCTCCTTACAATTCCAGGCAGTACAGCCGGTTTTATCACGTGCTGGAGACCCTGACCAAAGGCGGAACGCCGCAGCTGTTCGGCGAAGCCTTGAAGCCGGAACCGGAAAATATGAGCGAATACTGCCGCAATGCCGCCGCCGGCGCTTTCCGCGACCTGATTGCGCATCTGGACTGCCGGTATCTGGTGGTATCCTACAACAATACATATCACTCAAAAAGCAGTTCCTCCCGCAATAAAATCGAGCTGGAAGATATTGTAAAAGCGCTGGAAAGCCGGGGAGAAGTGGAGATTCACGCCAAAGAGCATCCCTATTTCAATGCCGGAAAAACGGAATTCAGCGACCACAAAGAGTACATTTTCATTGCCAGGGTGACCACGCCGGCGGAGAGGGAGAATGCCGGCGGCATGGAATAAGGCAGGGAGGTGTCTATGGCCAGAGCGAAAAGGAAGCCCCTTTCTTTTAATACGACGCTGCGCAATCCCAATCGGATTGCCGGATTTCTGCGGGTGCTGTGCGCCTATGAAGGCCGGATTCTGACCAATGCGGTGATCAAAGACATCTGCTGCGACCTGCTGATCCAGAAACTTTATGTCACCAACGCGGTAAGGCGGGATCCTTACTGGAAGCAGATTTATGATTCTCCGGATGGTGTTTTTACCAGAGAAGAGGCGGAGGACATCCTGAAAGCGTCGCCGCAGCAGCACAAGGAAGCCGGATTTGATGCCGGGTGGCCTTCCCGTTTTGATACCTGGTACAAATTGATTATGGAATTCGGCTTCTGCTATTATGAAATGCATGCTCCCATTGAGATCAGCCCTCTGGGAAAAATGCTGGTGTCTGCTTACGAGGAAGAGCCGGTCAATGACGCGCTGATTCAGAACGTGTTTTTAAATGCCATGGCCCGCTTTCAGACGTCTACGCCTTTCCGCAGAAACGCCAGCCAAAATGTGCCGCTGATTCTGCTGCTGCAGGTGATCCGTCTGCTGAAAGAGGATCCGGAGGAAAATGGGGCCGGTGTATTCCGCAAGGAGATCAGCCTGTTTCTCTGCTGGCCGGACGGCGACGCTCAGGCGCTGTACCGGTATATCAAACAGCTGCGGGCGGAACACGGGTTTCACTACAGCAGTGAATATATCTACGAAAGATGTCTGGAACTGTTTACAGATGCCAGGCATCCGGATCCGGACAGCCTGCGCAGCTATATCAAGATGTCCAAGCTGCTGGTGGAGACGACCGATGAATACATCCGGAAAATGCGTATGACCGGGGTGATTTCCCTGAGGGGGAACGGCCGCTTTCTGGATTTTAACAGCTTTGAGAAGGACAAAATCCAGTATCTGCTGGACCATTATGATGGAACCTGCGTGCCGTATGAGGGCACCAGTTCCGAAGACCGGCGGGCGTTCTGCCGGTATATCAGCCGGATGGACCCGAAGCTGTTTGAAAAGGCGGTGCTGTCGGAAGAAAAAGAAGCGGATGCTTCTGAACGGAAGCGGGAGACGCTGCGGCATTACGCGGCGGAATATTCAGAGGAGAAACTTCGGGAAGAACTGGAACTGACCTATCGGGGTACGTCCCAGGACGAGATGCTGAAGTTTATTGACGCGCCGGCCCGTCTGGAGTTTTTGACCTCCATTGCACTGGTAAAGTATCTGAAAGGCGTTTCCGTAACGCCCAATTATCCGGTGGACGACGAGGGCCTGCCCCGGTTTACGGCGCGGGGCGGCATGGCGGATATTGAATGCCGGGACAGCAGCTGCTACGGTCTGGTAGAGGTGACGCTGATGACGGGAGCGGCGCAGCAGACGGAACACGAAATGACCTCTATTTCGGATCATCTGAAAAAGGCCGCGTCGGAACAGGAGACCTATACGCTGGCGGTGTTCGCTGCGCCCATTCTGCAGGAACGGGCGCTGGATTATATGGACTATATGAACGACCGGAAGCTGAAAAGCAGCCGCTGCGGCGGAATTACTGCCATGAAAATCAGCGAAATGGTGGGGCGCTTCCGGGAGGCGGGGACGCTGAAAGGGCTGGAAAGAACAGATATTATCTGAAATCAGCAGGAGATACACCGGCATATCGTTTGAATACTTTGGAAAAATAGGAAGAATCTTCATATCCAAGTAAATCAGACACTTCTGCTACTTTCATCCCTGCTTTCAGCAGTGGTTTTGCGGCATTAACCTTCTCCATATTGACAAAGCTGATGAAATTAATTTTCATCTCTTTTTTAAAAACGGTGCTTAAATGGGTTTCAGAAATACCAATCTCTTTGGCTGCAGAATGCAGCTGTACAGGTGAGTGCAGGTTATTTCGCACATATGCGACAGCTTTCTGAATAATGTCGGATTGACTGCATTTATATTCGACCCAGAATCGCTGCATGAAAGCTTTGTGAAAATCGAAAAACCACTGCTGAATCAAATGCATATTGGACATCATCAAAATAGTTTGATAATGGGTGTTTTCACCGTTGACCCGGACGTCTTCGATGACACACCCAAGACTGCGGGCAACACCTGAGTATATGCCAAGAATATCCATAAAATACCTTCGAAGAATACTGACAGGAAAATAAGGATTTTTTAGAATACAGTTGAAAAGTTCTTGAAAGGATTCCTGTATTTTTTCCTCTTGAAAGGCGTAAATGTTTTTTCTTAAAAGAGAAAACAATTGATTTATACATTGTGTGTTCTGGTTATACGAAAAACGGTTATTGAACTTTTGTATGTGCATAGTATGACCATAGTAACAGGAAGTTAAGATTTGTTCGGAAAGGATTACATGTTCATGAATCTGACTTACAGTTGTAATGGAACCATCACTGATGCCTATATATACAGGAAGAGAAAAAGCGCGATCCAGTAGATGCTTCCAGGATTCATAAAAACTGTCAGGCTGACATTCCGTCAGCATAAAATAGCTGCAGTGGTTTCCTTTTATAATGTTCTGGCAAGATACTCTGCGGTCTTCAAAAAAATTCCGGCTAATGGTCTCAACCCTGTGGATATTCTGCTTGCCGCCTATCTGAGGAAGGATACAAACAATGGTTTTATATTGTGAGCAGAAAGAGAATATTCGGTTTTCTTGTGCATTCAGAAGATCGTTGTAGTTTAGTTCACTCCAAAACGGGAGAAGAGGAGCATTCTGCAGGTTGGAAGGATTATTCAGCGAATACATGCATTTGCGGATGACCCGGAGAATTTCATCGGAAGATAAGTCAAATTTCCGCAGATATTCAAAAGCGCCAAGACTTGCAGCGGTCTTAATGGTCTGGAATTCTTCGTTGCAGGTAATAACAATAACTTTGCAGGTTAGTTTCTTTTGAGCAATATATTTTAGGATTTCTAAACCATGAATTTTTGGCAGGTTTAGATCCAGAAGAATGATGTCTGGATGCTGCAAATCTATCATCTGCAGGGCCTCCTGCCCATCCTTCGCGTCATCTAAAAGAGTAAGTCCCATAGCGTTCCAGTCTATAATCTGGCGAATACCTACTCGAGCCAGTATTTCATCTTCTGCGATTAAAACTTTTATCATAAGGTTCTCCTGATTTTAGGAAGGTGGATCAGCATTTCGAAACCATTCAGATTATATGGATTATACTCCAGGCCATAGGACTCTCCATACAGCAGGTGTATACGGGAGTTGACATTGGACAATCCCATGCCATTCATCTTTGCTGTATCTGTACGATTCAAAATTTTCTGTATGCTGTCATGATCTTCAACCTTTCCATTATTAAAGACAGAAATAATAATAGATGTGTGTTCTTCTATAGCGGATATAATAATCTGTCCGGCTTCTAGGTCTTTCACACCATGATAAATGGCGTTTTCGACCAGAGGCTGAAGTGTAAAGACGGGAATTTCGTAACAATATAGTTCCGAAGAAATAATATCTATGTATTGAAAAGAATCCCCAAAACGCAGCTGCATGATTTTGACATAAGGTTCCAGCATCTGAAGTTCATTGCCAATGGTAGTAATATCGCTTTTCATAGAATAGACAGATCGAAGCAGAGAACCAAAGTCTGACAAAATGTCCGCAACGCTCTGATCCCCATTATGTTCGGCCATATATTTAATGGAATGAATGGTGTTGTATAAAAAATGCGGGGTGATTCTGGAGGTTAAAACATCATAATATGCACGTTCCCGTAGAACGGCTTCCTCACGTGTTTGAATAATCAGCTGCGTGTTCTTCTCACAGGCATGATTATAACCTTCTATAAAAGTAGAGATTTCTTCAAAACAAGAAGGAAGAGGCTGTATTTTTTCTAAGCCGTTTTGCGTATTCCGAATATTGTCAGCCAGGTATAGAATAGGAGCGGCAATTTGTCTGGAAATCCACACAATAGCCCTGATATTCAAAACAGCAGCTGTTATCAGGATGAGAATGATCATAATCAGGAGCAGGAGGGTAGAACCGAGTATAGAAGAAACTGGTTCTATATAAAACAGGCGGTTGCCTGAATCCTTTAATGGCAAATATATATAATAGTGCCCGCTGGAAGTAATCCCGTATTGTGAGACGGAAGGCTGTTTGACAGAATTAAAAATTTCAGAAATCTGATAAGCAGCATTGGACTGCAGCAAAATTTGATTATTGAAGTCTGCCAGGCAAAAGACACCAGCGTTTTGATTTTCTTTTGATAGATATTGATCCCAAATCTGTGCATCTTCTAATCTTATGGCTAAAATCCCCAGATATTGTCCAGAATAAGATTCGATTGTCCGTCCAATATAAAGCGCATTCTTTTCCTGGATAGGAGCGGAAAGCGACAGGTTTGAAAATAATTCACGAATATCAGGAGAAAAGGTTGATTTTCTTCCGTTGGAGCGTATCAGGCGGTACCATTCTGTGTCTTCAAGAAGCTGTTTTGGTTTGTCAATACCGGCAGTACTTAACAAGTCTCCGGATTCTGTCAATATTGCAATTTTTCCATGAACCGGATTTAAAACCGATGTTTCAGCCATGGATATTTTAGAAATAATCAAATCACGGGCTTTGTAAATTTTATAAGGATCCCTGCTGCTGTGAAGCAAAAAAAGAGCATCTAAAACTTCTGTGTCCAGCATAAGCATGCTGGAAGAATAATTAGTAATTTCAATCATTTGATTGTAACTGTTACTGACCTGCCGGGCTATGTTTTCACGATAACTAAGAGAGTTCTTGAATACAAAGTTAAGTACGTAAAGACTTAGAAGAAGCAGAATCAGCATAATAGGAAGAATCAGATAGCAGATGATCCTTCGCAGCAAACTGCTTTTGATATTGGCAGATCGGTACATAGGCCCCTCCTGTATTATCCTTTTACGGATCCGGCTGAAAGACCGGATATTAAATTCTTCTGTACAGCCGCAAAAAAGATCAATACCGGTATCAAACTCAAAACGACAGCAGCCATTAGCAATCCCCAGTCTGTGGAATACTGTCCAATGAAATCTTTCATGCCGACCTGAATAGTTTTCTTTAAGGTTGTGCTGATGAAAATCATGGAATACATATATTCATCCCAGGAAGTCATGAAACAAAACAACGCAGTTACAGAGAGACCTGGTTTGGCAACATGCAGAATTACTTTGTAAAATGCCTGAAAACGGCTGCAGCCGTCGATCATGGCTGCTTCTTCCATTTCCCATGGAATCGTTAAGAAGAAGGCGCATATGTTCCAAATGGCGAAAGGAAGCGTGAAGGAAGCATACATTAGAATCAATCCGCGGTAGCTGTCAATCAGCTGCAGCTGACGCATAATTACATAATAAGGAATACATAAAAGAATGCCGGGAAACATGCGTGTCATCAAAATAGCCAGTTTGATTTTTTCTGCGCCGACAATTTGATATCTGGTAAAACCATAGGCAGCAGCAATTGCCAAAAACATGCAGATTATGGTAGTTGTAACTGCGAGAAAAATACTGTTACAAAAATATCTTACAAAATTTGAGCGGAATAGTACATGGTAAAAATTGGAAAATGTGATATAGCTGGGGATAATTTCGTTGGGATCGTAAATCTGCTCCGATGATTTTAATGCAGTAAGCAAAACGTAAATAAATGGTCCTATGGACAGAAAAACCATAAGAACTGCAAATAGATAAAGATGAAGTTGTTTTTTCATAAGTCCTCCTACTGATGATTGTCCCGCACAAGTCTCAAATAGACCATGGAAAAAAGCATCATAAAAAGAAAAAGTATGACAGAAGCAGCAGAAGCTGTTCCAAAATTGTGATCTATGAACCCTCTGCGGTAAGCGTATGTGTAAACGATTTCGGTACTGTACAAAGGACCGCCTTCTGTCATGAGCCAGATTGTGTTAAAGCAGGAAACAATACCGATCAGATTTAATATGGTTGAGATCGCTACAGGCTGTTTGATAATCGGCATTGTGATATGCCAGAATTGCTGCCAGCTTCCGGCACCATCCATTTGCGCGCTCTCATAAAGATCTCCGGGAATTCCCTGCAATGCGGCAAGGATAAAGATCATCTGAAAAGGGATACCTTTCCATATAGAAACCACTATGACACTCCAAAAGGCAGTATCAATATTACCGAGAAAAGATATGGATTCGGAGAAAATCCCCAGTTTGACAGCGATAATATTGATGATTCCTACATTCGCGTTGTACAGAAAGGTAAAGGTCATAGCCGCAATAGAGTGCGGAACGGCCCACGGAATCAGCGAAAGTGTACGGAATACGGATTTGCCCCGCAGATTGTGATTCAGGACTAATGCCAGAAGCATAGCGATGGTCAACTGTACCAACAGATTTAAAATAGTCCACTTAATGGTGTTGATAATGGCTTTCAGGAAAATTTCGTCTTGAAAAATTTCCTTATAATTGGAAAGCCCTGCAAAGGTATTAAAAGCGGGATCTCCGGCGCGAACCAGATTATAATTGAGAAAACTCATCCAAATTCCACGGAACAGAGGGTAGATACTGAGGGCAAGAATAGCAAATACAGCAGGAGCAGCCAGAAAGTATCCCGGCCAGTTTTTCTTTAAGTGAAGTGACATACAATCCTCTCTTTCTTACGAGTGAAAAGGAGCCTCTGCCATGTTACAGAGGCTCGATAAAAATATTTAATTATAATTGCTGTCTATGTTATCCTGAAGATTTTGGGTCAGCTCCGCTAACGCCTCGTCTGGCGTCTGCTGTCCATATTCGACTTCTAAAAGAGCATTGACAATAATTTTATCTATAGCCTTCTCGTTAATAATGGCTGGGCGGGCCATGGTGTAGGAAAACTGCTCCGCTAAAGGAAGTAACGTTTCATTTCCTTCCAGTGCTTTCTGGATATCCCAGTCTAAGCGGGCCGAATGCCTTCCGCCTGGCGCAAGAACTGGATCCGCCTGTTCAGAACACATAAATGTGATGAAGTCATAGGCGATTTCTGGATGTTTGGAGTTTGCGTTGATATTCCATGTCCAGCCGCCCAGTACAGTTGCCTGTTCTTTCCCCTGCGGCATACAGGCAATACCGAAGTTTAAATCCGGGTTGGCTTTCTGAATTCCGCTGGCACACCAGTCGCCGCCAAACAGGAAGGTAGCATCGCCGTTTCCAAAACTTTCATATGCTTTATCCCAGGAGGTGGCTTCTTTAAAGGATTCTACCAGATAATCATTTTCAATCAGGCTGCAAATGTAATTCCATGCTTCGGTGCCGGCAGCATCATTGACGGTCACGGCTGGTTTCTCTCCGCTGGTATCAATCACCTTGCAGCCATTTTGATAGAAAAAGGCATAGAAGGCATAAGCACTCTGATATGTAATAATACCGCCATATCCAGCGTCTTTGACCTGCTTTAGGGCATCCTGCAGGCTCTGCCAGTCGGTAGGAACGGCGATTCCCAATTCATCCAGGCGGTCTGCATTATAGTACATGCCGCAGCAGTTCATATACCAGGGAAGGGAGTAATATTTGCCCTGGAATTTGCCGGAGTCCAGAGGCCCGGGCTGATATTTCTGGATCAATTCTTCATCAGTTGTAAAATTTTCCAGAGGAACCAGAAGTCCCATCGCAGCCAGATCAATGGCATGACCGGAATTATCGGTAGTGATAATATCGGCTCCGCCTCCGGCTAGAGCAGCTGTTTGAAACGATTCCTTAATATCGGTGGAAGCGGCTCCCTGAAGCGTAACAGTTACACCGGGATTTTGACTTTCGAATAATTCTATAGCTTCTGCCATAGCTTCCCCGGCAGGGGTTGCGGGATCAATCCAGTCGTTGGTTACCATAACTGTCAGTTCCGTGTTTGTATTGGAAGATGCCTCCTGTGTGGCTGATGTTTCAGAAGGCGCAGAGGTTGCGGCAGAGGATGTGGCAGAGTCTGCAGAGCCTGAATTACCACATCCCGCCAGGACAGCAGCTAATACAGCAGATGAAATACCCAAACGTAATAATTTTTTCCCCATAGTTCTCCTCCTTTGCAAATATATTTGTTATAACCATATTTAACCATATACAGGGAATAGAATACATGGTGAAAATGTTGGAAATTTTTGGAGTTTACTTAACAAATATCCTTTTGCGATGAAAGTGAATGCGCCCGGTAATATTTTAAAATAAATCTGCGGAACAATTAGAAATATGTTCATAGACAAACAGACAGCTGTTTTCATGAACATTTGTTAGGAATTTGCCTGCAGAATCTGTAAATAATCTTTATTCTAATTGAGAGAAAAGAAGATTACACTGAAAGCACAAAAGAAAGGAGGATCCTATGCGAAAAGTAAATGTTGCAATTGTAGGAATCAGTTTTGGACTGGAATTTGTGGCCATTTACTGCAGACACCCACAGGTAGGAAATGTGTATGTAGTAGACTGGAATGAGAAACTACTGAAAGTAGCACAGGAACGCTATGGTATTCCGAAAGAAAGATGTTTTGCCGATATTCAGAATGTACTGGATATCCCTGAAGTAGATGCGGTTCATATCGTTACACCGCCGGCTACCCATGCGCCATATTCGATTCGTGTCCTTCAGGCGGGAAAACATTGCGGCTGTACGATTCCCATGGGAATGAGCCTGCAGGAATTAAGAGACGTGATTGCTGCCAGAAAGAAATCTGGAAAAAATTATATGTTTATGGAGACGACAGTGTTCCAGCGGGAATTTCTATATATTAAAGAAATGTACGAAAAGGGGGAAATGGGAAGAATTCAGTATATGAGTTGTGCGCATTATCAGGATATGGAAGGATGGCCGGATTACTGGAAGGGATTTCCTCCGTTGATGCATCCCACACATGCAGTGGCACCATGCCTTATGTTGGCAGGGCGGCGTCCGGTCAGTGTCTATGCCAAAGGTTCCGGACGCGTTAGAAAAGAACTGGAAGAACAATATGGCTGCCCGTTTGCATTTGAATCTGCGTTTATTACGCTGGAAAATAGTGATATTGTGATAGAAATGGAACGCTTTCTGTATGGAGTAGCCAGAAGCTATTCGGAATGCTTCCGCGTGTATGGCGAAGAAAAAAGTTTTGAATGGCAGCAGTTGGCATCAGAAAACCCAGTCCTTTACAGTAGAACAGACCGTTTCCGTAAAACGGATATTCCGGAAAGGACGGCCAGAGGAACGGAGATACAGGAAGAGCGAGTTACAATTCCTGATTATGCGTATCTGCTGCCGGATGAAATTGCGTCTTTTACCTACAATACGGTATATAACAATGAAAACACGCATTTGTCCTTTACGCAGGGAGGCGGACACGGTGGTTCCCATCCACATTTGGTACATGAGTTTATAAGCTCTATTGTGGAAGAAAGACCAGCTAGTTTAGATGACATTACAGGCGCTTATTGGACGGGAACCGGAATATGCGCGCATCAGTCAGCTATGGAAGGCGGAAAAGTAATAGAAATTCCTGCCTTTGAGAAAGAATAGTGGTTAAACCTCCGTAAAATCCTCATCAAATCCACGTAAATCACAGAAAAGTTTTCGTAAAATATTCTTTTATTTTCTATAAAATCACTCTTTAAACAGGGCCTGGATAAACTCCAGGAAATCAGAAGCAGCGGGAGACAGCTCCCGCTCTTTTTTGTACGCGATGACATAAGGGCGGGTCACCAGCTGATTGACAATACGGCAGTAAATAGGGACCGGCACGTCTTTCAGGTTCCGCTGGGTGACCAGCTCCGGAACGAAACCTACGCCGGCGCCGCTGCCGATCAGGGCGTTTATGGCGTCCCAGTTGGTCAGTTCGCAGGCGATGTCCGGCGAAAAGCCGGCGTCCTGGCACAGCCGAAGGGCAGTGGCGTAGAACCGCTGATCCCGGTGCAGGAAGATAAACGGCTCCTGACTGGCGCAGGACAGGTCGATAAAGGGGAAATCCATGGACATGGACACGTGCAGCTGACTGCGCAGCGGGCTGTCCGCAGGAATGGCGAACAGAATCTGCTCCTGGTGCAGGATGTGGCAGCGTACCAGCTCCGGCTGGTCCAAAGGCATGGGAATCAGGCTGAAATCCACCTCTTCCCGGACTGCCATGGACTCCAGTTCATGGGATTTGCCTTCCACAATGGAAATGCGGATGCCCGGGTGCAGGCTGCGGAACGCCGGCAGGATCCGGGCCAGGTAATAAGAACTGTAAAAGGTGGAAATGCCGATGCGGATGCTGCCGCTTTTCTGGGCGGCCAGATTGGCCATGTGCTGCTTCAGCTGATGGCTGAGCCGCAGCAGGGTCTCCCCTTCCGCCAGAAACAGCTCTCCGGCGGAGCTGAGCTGCACCGAGGAAGTGCTGCGGTTGAACAGCACTACACCCAGTTCATTTTCCAGCCGCTTGATGGCCTGGCTCAAGGCCGGCTGGCTGATAAAAAGCTTTTCTGCCGCGGCGGAAAAATTTTTCTCGGACGCCACCGCTGATACGTATTCGATGTCTTTTAACTGCATGAAACGCTCCTTTTTACACAGGCTTCACACGAAGCAAACACAGGTTTTTCAAAGATTTTACTCATTGATTTTTGTTATAAGTTTATTATAATATTCAATTTCAAATTTTGCAACGGGGGCTGTATGATGCAGTTGTACCGGACAGGAACCGGAAAATGTTCGGAAATCCTGCAAAACAGGTACAGAATCATACAGTTCTTCCAAAAGAAGGGTATGAATTATAAAGTGAAATTATAAGGAGGAACATTGTGAAAAAGACCAATAATCTATCGGCGTTTATTCTTCTGTTCCCCGCTTTCTTCTGTCTCTTCCTGTTTAATTTTTATCCGATTCTCAGGAACTTCTATCTGAGTTTTACCTCCTGGGATATGGTAACAGGGGATCCCAGATTTATCGGACTGGAAAATTATCAGGAGATGTTTGAAAGCCGGGATTTCTGGGAAAGCGTGGTGGTGACAGTAAAATATACGGTGATGTACGTGCCGGTGACCATGCTGGGAGGATTTCTGCTGGCGGTTCTGCTGAAATCCAAAAGCAAGCTGAACATCCTCTACCGGACCATTTTCTTCTCTCCCTATGTGACATCCATGGTAGCCATGTCCGCGGTGTTCCTGTTTATCTACCATCCGCAGTACGGCACGCTGAACACGATTCTGGGATATCTGGGAATCGAACCGGTGCGCTGGCTCAATACCAAGGATACGGCGCTGCCTTCGCTGGTTATGATGAACTGCTGGAAAAGCATCGGCTTCTGTGCCGTCATTTACCTGGGCACCCTGTTAAATGTATCGGATGATCTGAAAGAAGCGGCCCAGATCGATGGCGCCAACAGCTTGCAGACCTTGCTTCATATAGAAGTACCGCTGGTGTCTCCCACCACGTTTATGCTGGTGATCATGCTGACCATCGAATGCTTTAAGGTTTTCACCCAGATCAACGTTATGACTCAGGGCGGGCCGGATGGAGCCACCACCAATCTTCTGACGTATATGTTCAGCCAGGCGTTTGAACAGTTCCGGGTCGGGTACGGCGGAGCGGTGGCCATAGTCATTCTGGTGGTTGTGCTGGTGATCAATATGATTCAGATGCTGTTTGAGCGGTTTGTCAACTACGATATCTGACAAGAAGGAAGGAGCGGAATGATGAAAAAGAAATTTACCTGGAAAGTGCTGGTAAGGCATCTGGTGCTGATTGCCTGCGCGGCGGTGATCCTGTTCCCCTTTTTGTGGATGTTCTTCGCCTCATTTAAAGAAGAGTCCGAAGTATTTGTGGAGGATTTTCACCTGCTTCCGGAAACCTGGAGGTTCCAGAACTACCTGGACGCCTGGAACGCGGCGCCTTTCGGCAGCTTCTACATCAACAGCATCAAGGCCGCGCTGATTTCCGTGGTGTGCCAGACCTGTTTCTGTTCCATGGCTGCCTACGCGTTCGCGAAAATCGAATTTGCAGGCAAGCGGCTGCTGTTTTCCCTGATGCTGGCCATGATGATTCTGCCGGAAGAAGCGGCCATCATTCCCAATTACCTGCTGGCGCAGAAACTGGGACTGGTCAATACTTCCTTCGGCATCGCCATGACGACGCTGGTCAGCGTATTCAATATTTTCCTGCTGCGGCAGACCTTTATGTCCATTCCTAATGACCTGATTCAGTCCGCCAGACTGGACGGGTGCAGCATGCTTCAGGTGTTCCGCCATGTGGCGGTGCCCAACGCCAAGGGAAGCATGGCAACCGTAGCGCTGCTGTCGTTTCTGACTTCCTGGAACAACTACATGTGGCCCTATATGGTCACCGATCAGAACCAGTACCGGACTCTTCAGATCGGTCTGAAGTATCTGATCAAGCCGGACGCCGGCCCTCAGTGGCCCATGATCATGGCGGCTTCCACCATAATTTTACTCCCCGTTATGCTGCTGTTTGTATTTCTGCAGAAATACTTTGTACAGGGCATGCTGACGTCGGGAATAAAATAAATGCAAAAGTAAAGATCAACAAAATGCGAAAATGAGGAGAAAAATGATGAAAAAGAAACTTGTGTATGCTGCAGCAGTAGGTATTTTCAGCTCCATAGCGCTTATGGGATGCTCTTCTTCTGAGACTGCGTCCACCACGGCGGCCACGGCGGCTCAGACCACGGCAGGGGGAACGTCTGCAGCCGCGTCTTCCGAGGCGGATACCACCGCGGCCGAGGACTTAAGCGAAGTGCAGCCGGCTTCCGAGATTACCTTCTGGTCTACCAAAGAGGACTGCTTTTCCGAGCTGTGCGCGGAATTTGAAGCAGAGACCGGCATCAAGGTCAACGCGACCTACATGGGCGGCTACGACGACATGGTCAATAAGGTAATGGCAGGCATCGCCGGCGAGAACCTTCCCAATGTGGCGCAGCTGGGACAGCGCCATGGCCTGGCGCAGATGTACGACAGCGGCTGGCTGCTGCCGGTGGAAGACTACATTTCCGAAGATATTCTGGAGGACATCCTGCCGGGCTTTTGGAAGCGGTTTACTTACAAAGACACCAAAGTAATTCTGCCGTTCCAGAACAGCATGCCTATGCTGTACTACAACAAGACTCTGTTTGATGAAAACAGCATCGAGATTCCCACGACGCTGGACGAAGTGGCAGCCACTGCCAAGGAAATCAAGGACAAGACCGGCATCTACGGCGTAACCTTAAACAGTGACTATCCCTGGTATTTCATGGCCCTGATGTACAACAGCGGTACGGCGCCTCTGGTGGATGGACAGCCTTCCATGAATACGGAAGCGGTGAAGAACATCTGCCAGAAGATTCAGCAGCTGGCGGTGACAGATCAGACCATGCCGGCCAACCAGCACGCCACTGCTCAGGAAGACTTCTGCAACGGCAACATCGGCATGCTGATGACTTCCTGCGCCAGCTATGCCACCATTCAGAACCTGGTGGGCGACAAATTTGAGGTAGGCATTGCCATGTTCCCGGAAGTGACGACCATGGATATCACCATGGGCGGCAACGGCCTGGGCATGTTCAAATCCACCCCTGAAGAAGAAAAAGCAGCTACCATGTTTATCGAGTTCATGCTGGATCCCCAGAGAATTGCCGAAGGCAGCCTGAATTCCGGCTATGTGGCAGTGACCAACGCGGCTACCGAGACGGAAACCTATCAGACCTATCTGGAAGATCCCAACCGCCAGGTGGTAGACGAACAGCTGCAGTATCTGGGCAGCGCTGCCGTAACGCCGGTGGACTCTCTGGTATGGAATGAGGTTATGGATCTCATCGACTCTCTGGAGGCGGATCCGGAGATCAACATCGACGAGCGCCTGGCCGAGATCGACACCGCCATTGCGGACTATATGAGCGAATATGCGGGGAATGAATAATCGATGAACAGTACATTTGTAAATTACGCGCACCGGGGAGCCAGCTCCTACGCTCCCGAAAACACCCTGTCGGCCTTCTATCTGGGACTCCGGATGGAGGCCGACGGAATCGAAACCGATATCCGGAGAACCAAAGACGGCGTTCTGGTGCTGTTTCATGACGATACGCTGGAACGGGTGGCCGGCGTGAAAGGCGGCGTCGGCGACTATACGCTGGAGGAACTGAAGCAGGTGATGATCTTTGGAAAGGAAGGCTTTACGCCGGATCACATCGTTACGCTGGAGGAATTCCTCTACCTGTTCGGGTACCGGAATCTGACTTTTGCCATTGAAATCAAAGAACAGGGAGTGGAGGCCGACACTGTGGAAATGGTCCGCAGATTCGGCATTCTGGATAAGTGCATTTTCACCTCCTTTGACTATGAGGCCATGAAGGCCCTTCGGCGGGCCGATGACGGCATTGCGCTGGGCTATCTGTTCAAAGAGCCGGTGCAGGGGCGGATCAACGAAGCAAAGGCCATCGACTGCCGGCAGCTCTGTGTATACGGCCCGTGCCTCAACGAGAAAAACGCGGGAGAACTGAAGGCCATGGGATTTTCCATTCGGGCCTGGGGCATTGCGGATGAAGCGGCCATGCGGCACGCGGCGGCTCTGGCGGACGGCGGCATGACCGTCAACTTCCCGGATAAGCTGACCGCTTACCGGAAGGAGCTGGGAATATAAGAGAAAAACGGAAGGCCGGAGGGCAGAATCCTCCGGTCTTTCTGCCATCAGCCGGCCCGGCGGCAGAAAGCGGTTCCGGACGGGAAAGAAGGTCTTGACAGGCACAGAGAAATTGGTTACAATACCCTATGCTGCTATAACAACTGAAAAGTACGTAATTGTCCCTTATTCAGAGTGATGGAGACACAAAGGGTCTGTGAAGTCACGGCAACCCCGGACATCCTGCCGGAACAGACGCGCGGAAACGGCGCGGGCCGGCAGAGGGTGCGGAAGGTGCCAACCTGAGCGAGAAATCGAACAATAAGAGGATTTGATTGCCAGTGTATCAAGTCCGCAGTTCGCGCTACGGACTTTTCTTTTTGCCCGGATTCCGGCGGA
Organism: uncultured Lachnospiraceae bacterium; assembly: GCA_944380605.1. Classification (GTDB taxonomy): domain Bacteria; phylum Bacillota; class Clostridia; order Lachnospirales; family Lachnospiraceae; genus UBA3402. Next base: position 176,280 of record CALWIA010000027.1, read on the forward strand.
CACGAACCCGGCCCGGAACGGGATTTTCGAAGGAGGAACCAATGGAAAAGAAACTGTTTACATCCGAATCGGTGACAGAAGGCCATCCGGATAAGATGTGCGACCAGATTTCCGACGCGATTCTGGACGAGCTGCTGAAGCAGGACCCCATGAGCCGCGTGGCCTGCGAGACGGCGGTTACTACCGGCCTGGTGATGGTTATGGGCGAAATTACCACGAAAGCCTATGTGGACATTCAGAAGGTGGTGCGGGAGACGGTCCGCGAAATCGGCTACGACCGGGCCAAATACGGCTTTGACTGCGACACCTGCGGCGTAATCACGGCCATTGACGAGCAGTCCGCGGACATTGCCATGGGCGTGGACAAGGCGCTGGAAGCCAAGGAAAACAAGATGACGGAAGAAGAACTGGACGCCATCGGCGCCGGCGACCAGGGCATGATGTTCGGCTATGCCACCAACGAAACCGAAGAATATATGCCGTACCCCATTGCGCTGGCGCACAAGCTGGCGCTGCAGCTGACCCGGGTGCGCAAGGACGGTACCCTGCCGTATCTGCGGCCCGACGGGAAGACCCAGGTGACGGTGGAATACGATGAAAATGGCCGGCCTTCCCGCCTGGACGCGGTGGTGCTTTCTACGCAGCATGACGATCAGGTGACTCAGGAACAGATTCACGAGGACATCCGCAGATACGTGTTCGATCCCATTCTGCCGGCCCATATGGTGGATGAAAAGACGAAGTTCTTTATCAATCCCACCGGCCGGTTCGTAATCGGCGGCCCCCACGGCGACAGCGGTCTGACAGGCAGAAAGATTATTGTAGATACCTACGGCGGCTATGCCCGTCACGGCGGCGGCGCGTTCTCCGGAAAGGACTGCACCAAGGTGGACCGTTCGGCGGCCTATGCGGCCCGCTATGTGGCCAAGAACATCGTGGCCGCGGGTCTGGCGGACCGCTGTGAGATTCAGCTGTCCTACGCCATTGGCGTGGCCCATCCCACTTCCATCCGGGTGGACACGGATGGTACCGGAAAGCTGCCGGATGACAGACTGGTGGAGATTATCCGGGAAAACTTTGATCTGCGGCCGGCGGGCATCATCAAGATGCTGGATCTGAGACGGCCCATTTACAAGCAGACGGCTGCTTACGGACATTTTGGAAGAAACGACCTGGATCTGCCCTGGGAGAAACTGGACCGGGCGGAGGCGCTGAAGAAGTACCTGGCGTAGGGAAAAGCAGAATGCAGACAGCCGCTTCTGCGCGATAAGAACTGCAGACAAAACATAAGAAAGGGTATGCGCCGGACATGACGCATACCCTTTTCCGTATCTCTTACTCAATCTTCCCAATAGACGGGAAATACCGGAACAGCACCTTCGCGATAATATCGTCCCGCGAAATATAGGTGTTCTGCCAGAAACGGGCGTCGGCGGAGTGATTCCGGTTGTCGCCCAGCATCAGATAGCAGTCTTCCGGCACCTCATAGTGAAGAGCCACCGGCGTATCCATAGGTTCCGGCAGATAGGGCTCCTCCAGCGGCGTCTCCGAATTGTTGACATAGACATGGCCATCGTGAATGTCAATGGTATCTCCGGGCAGGCCGATGACCCGCTTGACATAGTAGACGATGGAATTGCGGGAATCGGGACGGCCGCAGGCCGGGCAGACGCCATCGCTGTTTTCCTGGTACTGAGCGCCGCAGTTTTTGCATCCGTATCCGAATACGAAAATCACCACGTCTCCCCGCTCCGGATCTTTAAAATGGTAGGTGAGGCGGGAGCCGATCACCCGGTCGCCGGTCATAATGGTATTTTCCATGGAGGCGCTGGGAATCCGGCTGTTGGCAATGATAAAAGTGGTAATTACAAAGGCGATCACGGCGGCGGCCACGATGACCTGGATCCAGCTGAGGATCTCCGCCTTCCAGTTTATGGGTTCTTTCGGCTGTTCGGCCTTGGGAGTTTCTTCATTGGGCGTATTCTGTTCATTCATGAAATTCACAACCTTCTTTCTTCTGGTACGTTATTAGTGTAAATGAGTTCGTTTCATTGCGCAAGGCCTTTTCGAAAAAGGTAAGAAAAATTTCACACCTGCCGCGGCGGCCGTGTTACAATAAAGAAAAAAGCAGACAAACGGACATCAGGAGGAAACAGCATGAAGGAAAAAGGAAACCGTACATATGGGGACGCCCTGTTTATGGCCGGCGTCGGGCTGGCTCTCTTGCTTTCTGCCCTGCTGCTGCAGACGGCGGCCCGGCGGATGCCGGAGATGGCGGAGGCCTACGCCGTCGGCGTGTACCCCTGGCTGGTGAAGCTGTACGGCGGGTACTGCGGGCTGTTTCCTGTATCGGCATCAGAAATGGGCCTATACCTGCTGCTTTTTCTGGCGGCAGCCAGTCTGATCCGTCTTCTGCGGGCCCGGCGTCTGGAACTGGCGGCCGGAGCCGCGGTTTTGACGGCAGGGATCCTGGGACTGGCGTACGTGCTGGGATGCGGGATCAACTATTACCGTCAGTCGTTTTCTTCCTATCTGGAACTGGAGATACGGGAATCGTCGCCGGAGGAACTGCGGGAGTTGTGCGTCTGGCTGACCCGGCAGGTCTGCGCGTCAGAAAACCACGATTCCTATAGCCGGAGCTGGGAAGAAGAGGGGCAGAAAGCTATGGAAGCGCTGGGAGAGACCTATCCCCAGCTGGCCGGCAGTTACCCGAGGCCCAAAGGGCTGGCCGGTTCCTGGATTCTGTCGGTGCAGCAGCTGTCCGGCGTATACTCTCCCTTTACCGTAGAAGCAAACTACAACCGGGATATGACGGATTACAACATTCCCCACACCATTTGCCATGAACTTTCTCATTTAAAAGGGTTTATGCGGGAAGACGAGGCCAATTTCATCGGCTATCTGGCCTGTATCCGCTCGGAGCACCCGGCGTTTCGGTACAGCGGCTATCTGACCGGATGGATTTATGCCTGCAACGCCCTGGCGGCGGAGGATCCGGAAACTTACAGCCAGCTGCGGCAGCAGCTGAGTCCCGCCGTACAGCAGCAGCTGCAGGAAAACAATGCCTTTTGGGACCGGTACGAAGGGAAGGCGGCGGAGGCTGCGTCCCGGATCAACGACAGCTATCTGAAATTTCACCAGCAGGAAGAAGGAGTAAAAAGTTATGGCCGGATGGTGGATCTGATGCTGGCGTATTACCGGCAGGAGACCGGCGGGTGAGAAAAACCAGGCGAGTTTTCCGCCTGTTTTTGTTGTAATTGTCTGAATATAATGGTAGAATGATGCTAATAGAATAAGCAAATAAGGGGGATTATCCATGGATCAAGTGCTGTATGACAAGATGGACTGGGCAGGGGTGGAAGAACTGGTATATTCTGAGTGCTGCAGTCCGCGTCGGCTGCTGGGACCTCATGTGACGGAAGATGGACTGGTGATTCAGGTTTTCATTCCCACGGCGGCGGCCGTGTCGGTGAAACTGAAAACCACCGGCAAGACATATGAAATGGACATGGAAGATGAAACCGGCTTTTTCGCGGTGCGCATACCCAGAAAAAGCACGGCGGAGTATACGCTGCTGGTAACCTATGACAACGGGACGCAGCAGGAGCTGCACGATCCCTATTCTTACGGTTCTCAGATCGGTGAATCGGTGCTGAAAAAATTTGAGGCCGGCGTCTGCTACGACATTTACGAAAAATTGGGCGCCCACGTCATGGAAATTGACGGCGTAAAGGGCGTGCATTTCGCGGTATGGGCGCCCTGCGCCATGCGGGTCAGTGTGGTAGGCGATTTTAACCTCTGGGATGGGCGCAGGCACCAGATGGAAAAACTGGGCGAGTCCGGCGTATTTGAACTGTTTATTCCCGGACTGGGAGAAGGCACGGTTTACAAATACGAGGTAAAGGCGGCCAACGGCGATGCCATGCTGAAGGCGGACCCCTACGGGACGTATACGGAACTGCGCCCCCATAACGCGTCGGTGGTATGGGATGTAAACGGATACAGCTGGCAGGACCAGAAGTGGATGGAAACCAGGGCTTCCGTCAATGCCAAGGATAAGCCCATGTCCATCTACGAGGTGCATCTGGGCTCCTGGATCCGCAAGGCGTTTGCGGTGGATGAAGATGGAGAAGAGATTGCCGGCAGCGAATTTTACAACTACCGAGAAATCGCGCCGAAATTGGCGGATTACGTAAAAGACATGGGATATACCCATGTGGAGCTACTGCCGGTGATGGAGCACCCGCTGGACGCCTCCTGGGGCTATCAGGTAACCGGATATTACGCGCCTACCAGCCGTTTCGGCACGCCGGCGGATTTCCAGTATTTTATGGACTATATGCACGGCCAGGGCATCGGCGTCATCCTGGACTGGGTGCCGGCCCATTTTCCCAGAGACCTGGTGGGATTGGCCCGGTTTGACGGAAGCTGCGTCTACGAGCACGCGGATCCCAGAAAGGGAGAGCATCCCCACTGGGGAACGCTGATTTATAACTATGGACGGCCGCAGGTATCCAATTTCCTGATTGCCAACGCGCTGTACTGGGCGGACAAGTTCCACGCCGACGGCATCCGCATGGACGCGGTCGCTTCCATGCTGTACCTGGATTACGGCAAGAATCCCGGCGAGTGGGTGCCCAACATTTACGGCGGCAATGAAAATCTGGAAGCGGTGGAATTTTTAAAGCACCTGAATTCCATTTTCAAAAAGCGGACCAAAGGCGCCGTGCTGATCGCGGAGGAATCCACGGCATGGCCCCAGATCACCGGAGACGTCAAAGACGGTTCGCTGGGGTTTGATTACAAATGGAACATGGGCTGGATGAACGATTTTATCGGCTACATGCAGTACGATCCCTACTTCCGCTGCTATCACTACGGGGAGCTGACCTTCAGCATGCTGTACGCCTACAGCGAAGATTTTATCCTGGTCTTTTCCCATGATGAAGTGGTTCACGGCAAGGGATCCATGGCGGGCAAGATGCCTGGCGATACGCTAGAAGCCAAGTTCGCCAATCTGCGGGCCGCCTATGGATTTATGATGACCCATCCCGGCAAGAAGCTTCTGTTTATGGGACAGGATATGGGACAGATTTCCGAATGGAATGAAAATGAGAGCATTCCCTGGAACCTGCTGGAGTACGACATTCACAGGCAGACCCGGGACTATGTCCGCCGGCTGAATGAACTGTACCGTTCCTATCCGGCCCTGTATCAGCTGGATTTCCATCCGGATGGGTTCGAATGGATCGACTGCATCAGCAGCCAGGAAAACATTGTGGTCTTCCTGCGCAAAACCAGAAAACCGGAGGAAACGCTGCTGGTGCTGTGCAACTTCGCGCCGGTGGCCCATGAAAAGTACCGGGTGGGCGTTCCCTTCCACGGAAAATACAAAGAGATTTTCAACAGCGACAGCGCGGAATTCGGCGGCAGCGGCATGGTCAACAGTCGGGCCAAAACCTCCCGGAAAGAGGAGTGCAGCGGCAGGGAAGAATCCATTGTGATCGATCTGGCGCCGCTGGGATTCCAGGTGTTCAGCTGCACGCCGGAAAAGGCGCCGGCCAAAACGGCAAAACCCAGGGAAAAGACTGCCGGAAAGGCAGTGATGAAAAAGAAAACTCCTGCCGCGGGAAAAAGCAAAAGTAAAGGAAGCGCCGTATGATTCGAGAGGAAACCGCTGTGACGGAGATCCTGGCAGCGGTTCAGGAGGTGCTGCCGGATCTGGTCCGCTTCAGCTGGCGTCTGCTGGCAGTGGCGGTAATCCTGCTGATCGGTTTCCGCGCCGCGGGCAGCGTGCAGAAAATGGCGTCCCGGACCTTTGCCCGCATGGATATGGAGATTTCCCTGCGGAAATTCCTGCAGTCCATGATCTATGCGGGGATCTGCGTGCTGACCGTCTTTATCGCGGCGGACAAGCTGGGCGTCAGCTCCGCTTCCATTGTGGCCATACTGGGTTCCGCCGGCCTGGCGCTGAGCCTTTCCCTGCAGAATGTGCTGTCCAACTTTGCCGGCGGCGTGATCATTCTGCTGATGAAGCCGTTTAAGGTGGGAGACTATATTGTATGCGGGACGGAAGAAGGAACGGTGACGTCTATTGGCCTGGTGTATACCACCCTGGGCACCATTGACAACCGTCAGGTGGTGCTTCCCAACGGCGCCCTTTCCAATATGACGCTGACCAACGCCACAGCGCAGGAGAAACGCAGGCTGGAGATCAAGGTAGGAATCGGATATGGATCCGATCTGAAAAAGGCCAAGGAAATCCTGCTGGAACAGTTCCGTTCCCACCCCTGCGTGCGCAGGGATGAGGAACTGCTGGCCTATGTGGATGCGCTGGGAGAGAGTTCCGTGGTGGTAGGCGTCCGGGGCTGGGTGTCCACCGGCGACTATATGACTGCCAAATGGGAACTGACGGAGCAGATCAAGCTGGCGTTTGACGAAGCCGGCATTGAGATTCCGTTCCGCCAGATGGATGTACATGTAAAACCGGAATCGTAAACAGAATCAGGGCCTGTGAAATGGGGCTGCTTCCATTTCACAGGCCCTGTTTTTCATACGATAGGAAATTTCATTTCCTGTCGTATGAAAAAGACGCTCCGCTGAGGATGCGCACTCGCGCATGAGGCAGATGTTGCCTGACGGCAACTGCGCTCGGCGCAAGTGTGCGCCTTGGCGCACACTTTATTACCGGGTCTGCACCGTCCCGTTTACGGTCCAGCGCCCCTGGGCGTCCACCGTATAGCCGTCTACGGCGGCATTGGTGATCAGCCGTCCCCGGTAACCGTCGGACACGGGGTTGAAATAATAGCAGACAAGGACATTCTGCTCGTTGGGAATCCAGGCCCAGCCGGTAAACATCCGGCCGCGGGTGCCGTCGGAAGCCGGATTCAGGTAGTAACGGCTGCCGTCGGCGTCGGTAAACCAGCCGGTCAGCATGTTGCCGGAGGCGTCAAAGCGGAACCAGTCGTACATGGACTGCCCCAGCGCCGGGTTGGCGTAGGGGTTGTATACGGCGGCCCAGGTGTTGACATAGAGGGTGCCGTTGTTGTCGGTAAACCGCCAGGTCCCTTCCGCAGTGGTGGACCAGCTGCCGTATACCACATAGGATGGCACGGAAGCCGGAGAACCGGGGCCGGCGGAGGTTCCCGCAGAAGAAGGACCGCGGGAGGAGGAACCGGAAGAAGAACCGCCGCCGGAAGAGGAGCCGGAGGACGAACTGCCGGATGAGCGAAGCCGGAAGAAATGCACGGTGTATTCAATGGGCAGGTCGTTGCCGTAGCGGTCCGTCAGGCCGGTAATGGACACGGTGACGTCGTCGCCGGAGGAAAATGAAACGTCCGGATCAAAAATCAGAGCCGGCAGCCCGCCGACCGCGTCCGCGTCATAGTACAGGTATTCCTCCGACGGGTCCGTATCGCCGGAGGTCAGCGTATAGGAGCGGTCCCTCCGGTCGCTGGTGAGAACCACCCGCAGGTCCTTCACGTCGGGAACCTGGTATACCTCCGGATTGAGAGAAACGGTCCAGGCGCCATCAAAGAAATCCAGGGGCATGGTCTGCGCCGGCCACGGAATGTAATCATAGGGACAGGCATCGGGCTGATTCAGGCTGTCGGACACGTACATGACGCTGTACCGTCCGGCGCGGCCGAAGCCGGTGTGCTTCATGGACGGGTCCAGGCACCACCGTCGGGACACCGCCCGTTCCGTATCCGAATCTCCGTCGTCGTCCATCCAGCAGGACAGAATGCTGTCCGCCAGGTTGGAATACCCGCGGCTTAAATTGGACAGAGCCGTTCCCTCGCAGGCGTTCTGATAGAACGCGTCCGACATTCCGGAAACTCTGGGCGGCGTGCGGTCCAGCCGGCCGGTTTCCTCCAGAAGGGCGGCACCCGCCTGGGCATAGGTTTCGTAGGTATCGCTGTTTGCGACCTCATGAGAAATACCCGCCGTGTAGCGGACAAAATTCAGCGCGTCCAGCGCCCGTTCAATGGCCCGGTCTTCCAGTTCGCCGGGGATATCTTCTTCCACATCCGGCCGGGTATCAAACCGGTCCGAGGCCGAAGTGGAAATGTCCGAATCCCGGTAGAAGCGGCGCACCTGGCTCTGGGTGCGGAACGTGACTTCCGACACCGGCTGCGCCTGGATGTGCAGAGTCAGCTCTCCTGCCGCAGAACCGCCGCCGTCTTTAAAAATCAGCGGAATTTCCACTTCATACGCGGAAGACGAAGGACGCAGGGCAAAAGAAACCTCATAGCCCTCCACTTTGGGAAGCACGGAAAAGCGGGAAGCCGCGGAAACAGAAAGCTCTCCGACGGACATCCGGGAAGGAAGGGAAAGATCCTCCGCACCGGTCAGCAGATCGGTCACCGAAAGGGTTTTGGTCCGTCCGTCGGCCCGCAGAACTGCCGTCTCTGCCTGGAAAACCGGCGTTTCCCCGGCAGTATCCGCGGGAAGCTGCGGCTGTTCAGCGGCAGAAGAAGTGGCCTTCGGCATGCCTGTCAGAAGTGCCGGAGCGGCCAGCGCGGGCACCTGCAGCCAAACAGCTCCGCACAGACATAGAGTTCCTGCCAGAACGGCGGCGATGGGTTTGGTATTCATGGAATCCTCCTTAGAAATTTGCATGGTTTGGCAATTTGGGCGGTCCTCAAGGTCTGCAGCCCTTCTGCAGGCAAGCCTGCACGGTCTGCAGACTTTTCGTCCCTGGTATCATCATTATACTGCCGGGGGTGGGGAAAAGCAACATGACGGTTTTTGACAGGTTGGTTGACGCGGCCGGATTGGGGGAGTATACTGACAGTACACGTTCGGCGGATCTTCTGCATCTGCCGGATTTCCGGAATTTCTATATTCCTTTGCGGCGTATCGCCGCGGTATCAGAAACAGAGTGAGAACAAGACGATGTGAAATGACATGCGGGAGAGGAGGGGTGCCTTTGTCTGTGGAAAACGGCACTGGCGTTTGACGTGCGGATTGTCTGAAATCCGCGGAAGGGAAAGACGAAAGAGGAAAAATATGGGGAGACAAATAGGCAAAAGACGGTGTTTCGGCGCGGTCTTTCTGACGATGTGTCTGCTGGCCGGGTGTCTTTTTGGCGCTGCGGCAGGCAGCTGCCGGATGGCAGAGGCTGCTTCCGGCCCGCCGGCAGTTTCGGACACGGAGATCCCGGCATTCCTGCGGCAGTGGCTGGAGCTGGCCAGGGAGCAGGAGGGGAAACTGACAGGCGAGGAGGAGGCGCAGATCCCGGCGTCCCGTTTTCTGGTGTCCGGCTCCGGAGAACTGGAGCAGCGGCTTTTGTCCGCGGCAGGGCAGTCGGAAGATGAGGCGATCTTTTATATGATCGGCAGAAATTATGTGCCCAGCGGAACCGCGCTGAAAGCATATTTCGGCAATGCGGCAGAGTATTCCCACATGCTGGAGGACACGGCGCGGGATGGAGCAGACCGGTATTATCTGTCCCGTTTTCACGTCACGTGGAAGGACGGCGCGGAGGGAGAGGGGAACCCGGCGGGTCTGCCGGATACGGGAGAAGGGAAGCGCTGGTGGCAGCCGGGAGACCGGGCAGCCAGAAGCATTCATGGACAGATATATACGTTTCGCTGTATCGATCAGGACTACAAAGGGAACCTGGCGCTGTTTCTGTGCGAAAGCGTGATTCCGGCCAGCACCGGTTCCTCGTACCGCTGGGAGAGAAAGGAGGACGGTACCTATGAATATGTGTTTTATCCGGGGCCGCTGGTTTGCTTCGGGGAGGACGGCGAGTACCGGAACAGCCGGATCCGCGCCTGGCTGAAGGAAGCGGAAGGCCAGTACGCGGATTATGTGCCGGTGGACACAGGCGTAGATACTTTTTTTACAGGAGCGACACAGGAAGGGAGCTTTCGCCAGCTGGACGCCGCGGACCTGACGGCAGTGCCGGCGCAGGATCAGCAGATGACGGATCAGCTGTTCCTTCTGTCTCTGGAAGAGGCGCTGGAGTACCGGCAGTACCTGTGGCAGTTTGGGGAAGAAACCGGAGAAAATGAGAATCCGGAAACCCAGATCGGCAATTTTTGCAGAGGCTATTGGCTGCGCACGGCATACGGCGCCGACAGCAGCAAAACGCCGGAAGCCGCGTATGTGGTGGATTTAGTCTCCGGCTCCATTCATCCGCAGGCGGCAAAAGCAGAAGGGGAAGACGGAGACGATCCGGAACTTGCCGTTACGGTTCCCTTCGGCGTCCGTCCGGCATTCGCGCTGCGGCAGCAGAACTGAGAAAGGGGAGAAACATGTGGCACAAAAAGAAAATCTGAAAGGAACCATGGTGAGATATCAGAAAAAAGGAAAACAGAACGGGTGGATCCGGGGAACCTTCCGCCGCCAGAAGAAAAAGGGGGCCGCCGCCGCGCTGGTACTGGCGCTGGTGCTGCAGCCGGTGCTGCCGCCCCTTTCCGGCGGATTCCGGTCTGGACTGTTCCAGGCGGCGCAGGTCTGGGCGGCCGGGGCGGAGTCCGGAAACGAGACAGACGCCTTCCGGTTCACAGCGACGCCGGGAGACGCGCAAGCCGGGACTCTGTCTCCGGGGACGCCTGGAAGCGCGGAAAAACCGGCAGGACCGGAACTGCTCAAACAGCAGAAACGCGTGCTTTTGGAAAGCCGTTCCCCCATTGGGGATTTGTGGGAAGGCTGGGATGTGCCGGCGGTGTTTGACGGCGATGGGACGCCGGAAGCGCCGTATCAGATCGGCACGCTTTCCGATCTTATGGCCCTTTCCGCGGCCGTTGCCGCCGGAGAATCCTTTGAGGGCGTCTGTTTTGAACTGACGGCGGATATTGACATGGCCGGCCTGAATACGGGAAGCGGAGGATGGAACCCCATTGGCTGGTACCAGAACCGGGACGAGGCGGGGGGAGAGGTGTCTCATCCCTTCTCCGGCACATTCGACGGCGGCGGCCGCAGGATCCGCGGGCTGCGCATCCTGCGGGAAGACGAAACCGGATATGAGCTGGGATTGTTCGGCCGGATAGACGGCGGGACCGTAAAGCACCTGACGGTAGAAGCAGAGGATATCTGCGGCATGGACCGGATCGGGGTACTGGCAGGCAGCGTAACCGGCGACGCGGTGCTGTATGACATCACCGTTTCCGGCCATGTGTCCGCCGCTTCCGGTTCCGGAGAAGCGTTTGCCGGCGGCGTGGCCGGCCGGGTGGACGGCTGCGGCGGCCGGGCGACGGTGGAAAACTGCCGGGCGGAAGGCATTGTGGTGCGGAACGAAAGCCGGGATGGAGGCACCGGCGGCATTGCCGGAACAGTGCGGGAAGCGGATCTGGCAGACAATGAAGTCTATACGATGGATGGAAGCTACGACCGGATTTACGGAAGAGGCTATACCGGCGGCATCGCGGGAATCATGGCGGACAGCTGCCTGTACAACTCTTACGCGGACGGCACCATTGGAGGAAATGGGAGCCGGGCAGCAGGGGGAATCGCAGGCCGGTACGAAAGCGGGAACCTGATTCTGGCCCGTTTCGCGGGAGAGATCGGAAGAACCGGAAGCGGAACCCTGGCCAGAGAAGGCACTTTCATCGGTACCCGGGAAGACCGGGACGCGTTTACCTATGGAACGGAAAAAGCGGACAACCTGGCGTACCTGTATACCAATTCGGCGGTAAAAGCCAGAAATGTCTGCGGTTCCGGCCTGGATGGGGACAATACCTTTTCTCTGGCAGCCCACGTCGGCTACTGGACGGACAACGGGCGCAAATACGTAACCGTGGCCGGCGTTATGGAAACCGGATGCGGCAGCCGGTACTTTTACGAGGAACTGGAAGATGGCGTGCGCCATATTGTCACGACGAAGCTGGAGCGGGAGTTTACCGCCGATGGCTATGCCAAAGACCTGCCGTTCGCGCTGGATCACTTCGCCCCCGGCTACCAGGGGGAGCCGGTGCGGGGATATCTGCTGTCGGTGCCCCGCATTGACGCCAGAAACGCCAATGGAACCTATGACACAGATGTGGCGTATCTGACGGCCGTGCCGGAAACGGGCAACACCTATTACCGGGCCATGGACAAGGACTATGCGGCGGCCGTGGCGCCGGGGGCGGCGGTCTCCGTGACCACGGCGGCTAAAAACAGCGGGGAGAATTACTACCAGATGATTCCGGACGCGTCAGAGGCCGGAGGCGTAAAGCCGCCGGTATACATCGACGAAGAAGGCCGGGCGGTTCCCATGACCTATATAGGCAGCGGAAGCTATACGTTTCAGATGCCGGAATGCGATACGGAGATCAACGTTTCCTATCAGAAAGTGACGACGCAGCTGACTCTGACGCCGGAAGAAATCCGGATCCAAGTGGTGCAGACCCGAACCGGAGACCGGAAAAACCCGGAAATCCGCACAGAAGTGTATGACGATGGCGGCGTACTGATTGCCAGATATTTAAACGGGGCGACCGATCAGTCGGTGGAAGTGCAGCCGGTGCGGATTCACGCGGAACACAACAGTCCCGGCGGGTCCGCGGGTCAGGCGGTTCGCTGGATGGCAGATGACACGGAGCTTTTGACTCTGGTTTCAGAGACCGGATATACGCTGCAGGATGCGGGAGTTTTTCCCAATCTTTCCGGCTCTTTTATCCAGGACATTCTTCAGAGAGAAGAAAAAAACCAGGCGGATCACGGATATATGGAGCCCATAAGCAGCCAGATCTATGAGAAAAGCGCGGTGGTGACCGCCGCTTCGGATCCGGCGGTATCGGCAGGACAGGAAGCGGTATATGGAAACTGCCGGGTGACGGTATCGTTTCAGATCGTGGACCAGACTACCCGTCGGGTGGAAGGAATGGATTTAAACAGCCGTCAGCTGGTGTATACCGTGACCCGGCGTCTGACGGGAGACCGGCTGAACCCGGAAGAATCGCTGACCTGTACGGAACCGGCAGTGCTGGAGGCGGGGCTGCTGCCGGAACAGCCGTTTTACAAACAGGTGACGTGGAGAGATCAGGAAAGCGGACAAAATCTGATTCTGACGCCAGGCGGCGAAAACGGGCGGAACTGTACGGTGCAGGTACGGTATGATCCGGAAGGAAAAGCCAATCCGGCCTGGATACAGAACGTGATCAACGCGGACAATCAGAAGCGGAAGGAAGACCCTTATGGGGCAGTCGGCGGGACTGCCGTATACGAGGAAACGGTTACGGCGTCCTCGGAGGACCAGACCCACGGCGTGATCCGCGCGTCCTGCCAGGTGACGGTTTACTTTGTCACGGAAGATGAGACGGAGATTCTTCCGGAACGCCTGCAGATCAGCCAGAAGGAGATGGATTGGAATCTGACGGCGGTAAAAACCGGGGACAGCCGTTCCGAAACAGTACAGCTTGTGGGAGCAGATGAGAACCGGAAGCTGGACGCCGCGCTGGAGCCTGTCTGCCCGGAAGGAGAACCCTATGAGCCCTACGACCAGAGCCTGGTGTGGACATCTTCGGATCCAGACGCACTGGCGGTGGATGCACAGGGAAATCTGACGGTGAATTCGGAGGCGCGATGGATACAGGAGGCAGAGCAAACGCCGCCGTACAAAGGAGAAAAGACCGTAGAAATCCGGGTGTCGGCGGGAGAAGGCCAGGTTTCGGATACTGCGCGGATCCATCTGCGGTATGAAACGGCCTGTCTGGAACTGCCGGCGGATGCCTTTGCGCTGGAAATGGAACTGACCCGGACCGGGCGCCGGTCTTCCCCGAAACTGACGTGGACCGGCGGCGAACCGGTGGCCTTCGCGGCGGCCTCATACCCGGAGGCGATGGAAGTGACTTATACGTCGTCCCATCCGGAGATTGTCGCGGTGGACGCGGATGGGACGCTGACGCCGGTGCAGAATCCGGAGGCCCCGTGGCTGAAGGAAGCGGTTCCCGGTTCCGGAGAAGCGGAAGCGGCAGTGACGATTACGGCCCGGGCAGGGTCTCATACGGACACCTGTCAGGTGACGGTACATGTAACCGTGCGGGATCAGACCTATTCCGGCGGAGGCAGCGGAGGTGGCACAGGGGGCGGCAGCACCGCCCGGGCGGTGACGCCAACCGGTGCGGCGGTTTCCACTGCCAGCCTGCCATCTTACGTGGTAAGCGGCACCTGGATACAGAATGGAGAGGGCCGCTGGCTGTTTTCTGACGGAACCCGCACCTATGCCGGAGAATGGGCTGCCGTACACAATCCCTATGCTGACAGCAGCCGGGGACAGAGGAGTTTTGACTGGTTCCGGTTCGGAGCGGACGGTTTTATGGTAACCGGATGGTACCTGGACGCGGATGGAAACTGGTATTATCTGAATCCGGTTTCTGACAACACGAAAGGGAGAATGGCCGTGGGCTGGAACTGGATTCCGGGAGAAGGCGGACAGCTTCGCTGTTACTACTTTCATGAAATTTCCGATGGTACCCGGGGAGCCCTGTTCCGAAACGGCATCACACCCGACGGATATGAAGTGGATGCGCAGGGCGCCTGGACCGTGAACGGAGAGGTTCAGATCCGGCAGCCGTAAAGGCAAAACCGATGCCGGCAGGCAGGAAAAAGAGAGGAGAAAAGGCAATGAGACAAAAGAAATGGAAACGCCTGCTGGCGGGTCTGCTGGCGGCCGTCACGCTGACGACGGCCGTACCGGGGCCTTCGGCTATAGACGCGTTGGCGGGAAAAGAAAACTGGGGAAATCAGGATACCTACTGGAGTTCGACCTGGCATTATTTCTGCATTGACCATCGGGGCGTGGCTTCCAACAGTCATGGAAACGATGGGGATCTGTACCAGTGCTTCGCCCCTTCCGCCGGACTGTCCGAATCGGAGACGGCCATGATTTTCTGGGCGGCGTTTTCCATGCTGTCCGGATTCAGCAATCAGCCGGTAATCGGCAAATATTACAGCCAGATCAATGAAAAAGCGGCCGCAGCCGGTCTGCGGCCGCTGGAACCTCGGATGACTCAGGACGATCTGGGCATGGTGCTGCATCTGGAATCCGCCCGGCAGAAGTATCCGTGGCTGGCGGACGCTATGGAAAAAGGAGACCAGTATCTGGCGCTGGCCGGGCTGCTGGCCGGCGGGGAAACGCCGGGGAGCGGAGGGGCTTCCGGCGTTCCGGCTCTGCTGCAGGGCTGTATTTCTCCGGAATCCGCCTACGTGGTGGAGGAAGGGACGATGGTCATGGCCTTTGATCCGTCCGGCGCGGACCGGGATTTTATCCGCAGCGTACCGCTGAAATTCTGGAATGGAAGCGAGTATGCGGCGGAGATTCCTGCTGGGTGGAGCTATGAAAAGACGGATACCTCCATAGTGTTCCACTGTGAAGATGGAACGGCCCCCAGACTGCAGATCCAGTTTGACACAGAAGGCACCGGCTATGGCCTGGGAGCCGGAAGCGGCTATACTTCTGCCCAGGAGTTCTATGAAGATCATCTGGAACTGTGGCTCTGCGTGCAGTGCGCCGGCACCCATAAAAATGTCGCGGGAGGAGAAGCGCCTCTGGAATCCCATCAGAGATGCGTGTATCTGGAAATTCCGGATCAGGTGCTGCAGGCGGATTACTATGCGTCCATTGGCCCCAGACAGGAAGAAGAAGAGAAGGGTTCCATCCAGTTTACCTTGTACCGCCATGAAGAAGACTTCCGCTCCGATTACAACCTTCAGATGTACAAATACGATTTTGAGACGGGGCAGCCGCTGGAGGGAGCTACGTTCAAGCTGTACGAACGGTTTGACGACAGCGGTCAGATCGACCGGGAAGCGGATGGACCGGCCCATTTGTATATCGGCGGAGAACCCTATGACAGCGGGTATAAAGACACTCCGGCGGTGTGGGAAGGCTTCCGTTTTGTCACTTCGCTGACCACCGACGCCGATGGGTACGCGTCCTATGGCGTGAACCATGGCTATCATTATGAAAAGACCTTCTGCGATGGCCATCCTCTGCCGCAGCTGGTTTCAGTTCCGGAAGCGGAAACCGACGCGGAAGGCAATGTGGCCAATCAGGATGCGATCGACCAGGCGGAGGCGGAAAATGAGCGGCTGGAAGCGGCATGGGAGGACTGTGTGGAGGATTGCGAAACCTATGCCGAAGAACGGGAAGGCGTTCACTTTCACTGGGTAAACGAAGGCGCGGACGCTTCTGCCTCCGGAGAAGAAGCTTACGCGGCGTCCGGCTGTCAGGCAGACTGCCAGGCAACGTATGAAAAATTTACGGCGCTGCGCTACAGCTATGCCCTGGAAGAGGAGGAAGCCAGGGAAGGCTATATCCGCCATGGCCTGCACAGCGAAGACATTCCCATAGAGATCATCACCACCGACGCGTCCCAGAACGGCGCAAACGCCGTATTTTCCGGTGCGTACAGCGGAGATTTGGAGATGGGCAGTCTGTTTTCCCATAGCCTGGAAGCGGCAGAAGAGACAGAAAAAGATGAGCATGAAGACAGGATAGAAGAACCGCAGGAGATTCCGGAACCGGCGTCGCCGGAGGCGGAAGTGTACCGCCAGCCGCTGCTTTCCCTGTATGAAGGAGAAGCGCCGGCGGTCTCCACTGCCAGCAACGCCCGGTTTGCCCGGGCAACTGCCGGAAATGCCGCAGGGAGAGAAGAAGGGCTTGCGGCTACGCCTGGAAACGCGGGACGGAAGGAAGCGGCAGCCCGGATTCGTTTCCTGGAACATGGGGGAGACGGCAGGACCGGTATTCCGGAAGGAGACGAGTCCGAAGACAGCGGATATCATCTGTTTGAAGACGCTTTGAAGGAGGTATTTCAGAACGCGGGTGTGGGGAATCCGGTAGAAGCCGGTCCCTCAGACCGGTTCAGCCACTGCGGCGGACAGGACGGGGAAGGAGACAGCTGGAGGATTTACGACCATCGGACGGAAGGAGAAATCCATATCAATAAACGGGATATGGAACTGGAAGCCGGCGTGTCCGATATGTATCACGCATATGGAGACACCCAGGGAGATGGAACCATGGAAGGCGCGGTATACGGGCTGTTCGCGGCGGAACCGCTGGTGCATCCGGACGGAAAAACCGGAACCGTGTACCAGGCCGGCGACCTGGTGGCGGTGGCGGCGACGGATAAAAACGGCGACGCTTCGTTCATGGCTATTACGGAAGCGCCGGGATACACATATAATTATGAAACCGGCGGCATCGAGCCCCGCAGTCCGGAAGAACCGGTTCAGGGTCCGGTCAACCTGTACGTCCGGGAGCAGACTTTTGACGACTACACTGCGGACGGCAGATACTGGCGCAGCTATACAGACAACGAGGCAGCAAACGGAAACTGCTGGATCGGCCGGCCGCTGTTTCTGGGAGATTATTATATCAAGGAACTGTCCCGGTCCGAAGGGTATGAACTGTCGGTGTCCAACCGGCTGGATCCGCTGACTAACCAGGGCCAGAACCTGGAGGAGGCGCCGGAGACAGACGGTTCTCAGGGAAACGCCGTGGTAACCAAGAATCTGTTTTTTGAGACGCGGCCTTCGGAGAACGCTGCCGGAACCTATGACGACCCGGATTATGATGAGCTGTTTTTCTTTGTCCAGTCGGAACGTACCGGGACCGAGGGTTTTGACGTATTGCTGGGCAATCTGCCGGAAGGCACCCGGGCCTACCGGGCGGAATCCGGCATTCGGAGGGAAGAGGTGGAAATCCCATTCGGAGAGTATGAGAAGCATCTGCTGTACGACGAAGCGGGCAATCCGGTTTATGTGGTGGTGCAGGAGGAATATCAGTATCCGAAATACCAGGAGGACGGGGCTTTGATGACCCGGGAGAAGCCGGTGAATTACAGGGCTTCTGGGGTCTGGGAAGCGCCGCGGCGGCCTTTGGATGAGGAGGCGGCAGAACAGGCGGTGACCGGCGCCATGGATGGCATGACGGAAGGGGAAACGGCGTACCGGCTGAAACAGCCGTTTGATCCGGAGCGGGATTTCCTGTTTGTAAAAGCCCGACTGGAAGCGGTGCTGCGGGCCTGCGGAAAGTCGTCCCCGGAAGATGAAGACGGATATTCTTCTCTGGAGCGAGGGGTCTACGACCGGGGAAGCCGCGGGGAAGACCCGGTCCGGTACGGAGCGGCGGTACAGAAACTGGAACTGTCTGCCGGTTCCGGACAGGAGCCGGTTCTGGTGGGGGATGTGCTGCTGTCGCTGCTGGATTACTACAATACCAACAGTTTCTGGGATTACGGCGGACTGGACGCGGCGCAGGAGGCGGACGATGGATGGATCTTTACCCTGTATACGGCGGCGGCCGGCCATTCGGAAGTATTCTGGACGGCGGATCCGGAAGGAAACGCATGGTTTTACCGGATGATTCCCTATCTGCCGGATGACGCGGCGGAACCGCCCCGGATGGTATATGTGACATACGCGGAAGATGAAACCGCGTGGGGACGGCTGGAAGACGCCGGATTTTATGAGCTTCCGGGCGGCAGCCGGATGGGGCAGGCGCTGCTGGCGCCGGACGCGCAGGTCGATGGTTCCGGCCGGATCCTGGCCAGAACGGTACGGGAAAATGTATATTATGAAATCGGTGAAACGCCGCTGGATTCCCAGGGCCGTCCCATTCAGGCCTTTGAATACCGGCAGCCGGTGCGGACGGAAATCGTGGAAGTGGAAGAAAAGGTGTGGGCGGAAATCCCGGTATTCTCAAGAGATGGAAAATGGTACGCCCATGTGGAAGGCAGCTATACCGACCAGTTCGGCAATGCCTGGACCGACGAATCCGGAAGCCTGCTTCACGAACTGCGTCTGGTGGTGCCGCAGCGGCTGGTGGAACTGAACCCGGAAGACGTGGAAGGAAAAGAAGGATGGGAAGCGGGAGATGAGATGGGCGGCGGCGCCTACTGGCTGCTGTTTCAAAATGCCTATGTAAAGACGTACAGAAGCGCAGGACAGTCGGAATTCGGCCCGGACAGCTATGTGCAGAGCCAGAGTCTGACATATCTGGGGGACGGTTATGTGTGGCAGGACGGAGAAGGGATTCCGGGAAGCGCCTCCAACACCAGAAATCAGCCGGTGCAGGTACTGGAACGCCCCATAAAGCAGAAGGTGCAGGTGACAAAACATATCCGGACCATCGAAGGCGAAGCGGCGGATCGTCTGGACAATTTCCGCTTTAAAATTTATCTGAAGAGCAATCTGCAGAGGCTGTTCCGCAATGAGCAGGGGGAAGTCCGCTGGCTGGACCGGAAAGGAAATCCGGCGGATGTGATGGATATGAAGGAAGCGTACCCGGAGCTGGTACAGAAACTGTATACGGAAGTGATGCACGGCACCGATCCCCTGTACCGGGATCCGCTGGATGCGGTGCAGGCCAATCCGGCACTGTACGCCTATGAAGATGGAGAGATCGCGGACCAGCAGGAGCCCGGCTATACGGCGCTGCTGGAAACCATGGTCCGCGACGTGACAGATGAGACGGGAACTCGCCGGGAAAAAACCTACAACTACGAAAAGTTTTTTGACGCGATGGAAACCGCGAACCAGGACAAGTGGGATGGGGAAGGTTCTTCGTATACCTCTCACCGTCCCATAGGAAATCTGCCGAACCGGGTCTGGCAGGCAGAAGAAAACGCGAAGGCCTCCGATGCCGTCCGGCAGTTTGCCATCGACTGGTATCTGCGGGATACGGCGGCAAAGCGGATGCGAAAGCTTCCGGAAACCGGAGCGGCGCAGGCGGAGGGGGCTCTGGCCTATGGGGACCAGCTGTACGACGAGGCCCTGTCAGAGGCTCTGGAAAAAGCAGAAAATTATCTGAAGCCCTTTTTTGCCTATGATCTGGACGCAATTTACGCCATTGCATGGGACGCGCAGGAACAGGGCGGATCCGACGGCGACTGGACTACGGTCAGCGCGGATATGGAAGGAGAGAACGGCTGTTTCGGAACTTCTGCCTATCTGCCCTATGGAACCTATGTGATTGTGGAACAGCAGCCAGGAGAGCCCGGGCTGAAGGACCTGAAAAACAAACATTTTCAGAAGGACAGCCCCAAAGAAATTTCACTGCCGGCGGTATATGAGGAAGAAAGCGAAGATCTTTTGGACTCCTGCTATACATACGATGCGGATCTGAGTCCTCAGGAGACGGCGGGAGCCTGGGCCATCCGGTTTGGGGAGGAATCTCATGTGATCCAGGCCAGAAACCACAGCGGAGACTTTCAGATATATAAGTACGGGCTGTCTCTGAGCCAGACAGAAAACACCCTGCATGGGACGGACCAGCCTGGCGCCGGAGCATATTTTGCCTTGTCCCAGAGTCCGCTGCGGCCGTACCTCAATGCCTATAACGACGCAGACGACCGGACGCAGGAGCCGGTGACCTATTACCTGTCGGAGGGCATGTCGGGAAGAGGCGGCGTCTCGGCCGTGTATCGGTACAGTTCAGTCTCGGAAGCCGCCGGAAATGCCCATGGGATCCGGTCCATGACAGGGGTGCTGACGGCATATGACGGACAGTATGCGGCGATGCTGGTGCCCTGGAGCCAGGAACATGTCCGCGAAGAGGAGACAGGAAAGAAAGAGGGGCAGGCGGCAACGCGGTTTGAGAACCAGTTCTATGCGGCCTGTCTGCGGATTGAAAAACTGGATTCTGTGACCCATGAAAACCTGCTGCACGACGACGCGGTTTTCTGCCTGTACGCGGCGGAGCGCCAGACAGCGGAAGATGGAATGGGAGAGGTGAAATTTTATGAAGAGGATACGGTGATTACCGGCAGCAGGGAGTTTCTGGAAAGCATGGGCGCATCGGATATTCGGCCGTGGAAGCGGGACGGTATCGCGGGAGCGGTGCAGCAGCTGCTGGAACAGCTGACAGGAGAAACGGGCGCCGCGTTCAGCGGCGTGGTGCCGGCGGGAACGCCGATATGCCGGGAGGAAGAACAGATCTGGATGACAGACAGCCAGGGAATGAAAACCGGAACCTTCCGGGCATTTTCCACAGCCAGAGATGGAGAACTGCCGGAGAATGGAGGACAGACTGCCGGAAGCCAGAATACCGGATACCTGGAGACGCCGGAACCTTTGGGCGCGGGCGTCTACGTGCTGGCGGAAGTGAAGGCCCCTGCAGGCTACACCCGGAGCCGGCCGGTGGCCATTGAGATTTACAGCGACCAGATCTCCTATTATCAGGACGGAGACCGGGACCGGCGGATCGCGGCAGCCGTCTATGAATATCCGGAAGAGACGGCCAGGGTTTATGTGGAAAACGCGCCGGTCCGGCTGCAGGTGGAAAAGAAAAAACAGTCTTACGGGCTTCCGAAAAAGGAACAGATGGTGACGTTTCGCGTCAGCGGACGCGTGGATGGTTCCCTGGCGCAGATCGGCGGGAACCCGGCGTATGAGTATGCCTATGAGAACGGGCAGTACCTGGGGTATGCCTGGAAAAAGGGTACGCTGGAATATCTGCAGGGGCTGAAAGAAGCCGGCGAGCCGGTGGAGATCGTGTACCACGGCTCCGTATTTGCCGGGTACGGTTATCTGACAAGGCCCAGAGAAACGGCGGACGACGAGAACGGATACGTGACCGGCGCAGTGATGACGCTGTTTGAAGGCATGACGCTGACTCCTTCCGGCCTGGGAGGAGATCAGGGATACGAAGGCCTGAAAATTGAGCGGAATCTGACCGGCACGGTGGAGCGGATGTACGTGCAGGAAGGATACGCGGGAACCCGGACCGAATTTGTCCAGGTACAGGATGAGGATACGGGAGAATGGGCCTGGACGGCAAAAACCGTCAGCCGGCCGGACACAGAGATCCTGTATTACGATCTGGGAGGACTGGACGTGTTTGCATCCGTGGCTGCGGAAACAGGGCAAATCCGCTGCGGCTATGACAGCAGGCATGAAAAAGTGCCGCTGGAAACGCTGGAGGACGACAAGCAGACGATTCGTCCCACAGGGCGGGAACATTCCATTTTCGCCTTTAAAGATGGAGCGCCGTATCTGGAACTGACCGGCGGAGACCTGACTGCGGTGTCTTATTCGCCGCTGGACAAGGCCTTTACCGGCGGCATGGCGCAGATCCGGCGCCTGCCGGACGGCAGCGCGGCGCAGACGGAAGGCGTGGTCCTGTATCATCTGGACGCCGACGGGAACCGGGACGCCATGGTGGATCCGGAAACCGGCATGGCCTATCTGTTGGACGAGGAAAACCGGCAGGTCTATGTGTGGCCGGTGACAGTGGAAGAACCAGGGGGAGCCGGAAGCCTGGTGATGGACAAAATTGCCACCTCCCGGATTGGTACCGTGGGAGAAAACCGGGAAGATCTGATCACGCCGGAACACCCGGAAAGCGGCTATATCACAGGAACCTGGGAAAGCGAAAACGGAGAAGAAAGCCACAAGGCTTCCACCGCGGTGAAAAACGGGCAGGGGCAGTCCTTAAACGGGGAAGTGCTTCTCAATGAAAACAACGGATCCTTTCCCAAAACCATGGAACCGGTGCTGGACGCATACGGCCTGCCGGAGTATTACCCGGATTCCGGGGACACCTACCGGGAATCGGAGACCTTGTATGACCGCAGCGGAGAGACTGTGCGGGAAAAGACATCGGATCTGACGGAAGCCTATGATGGGAACAGCTACCGGATCCGGCAGGAAGACGGAGGACAGGCGGCGGAAGATCCGCCTCTGAAGCACCGGAAAGGAGAGGGGTATATTCTGGAAAACACCTGGATTTCCGGGGAGAAATCGCCCAATGATCCCTTTGCGGACGAGATGACCCAGGGACAGCCGGATCTTCTGAAGCGGATTCCTGCCGGGACCTATATTCTGGAGGAAGTGACAGCGCCGGAGGGCCGTGTCCGGGGATTTCCAAAGGCGGTGCAGGTACAGGAAGATCCGGAGATTCAGAACATTTCCATGGAGGACGATACGACCAAGGTGCTGATTCGAAAAGCCGATGGGACGGAACGGCCGGTGTATGAAGTGCTGGATATGCAGAACCGCTCCGCTTCCGGAGAACCGGAAAGCCTGAGAACAGCGCAGGAGACAAAACTCTCTTTTGGAGGCCGCCAGGTATCCGGGGCCGTACTGGCTCTGTATGAGGCAAAACGGGTGTCTGTTGGAGCCGGTTCCCGGCTGGTGAAAAAAAGCGAAGAACCGTTGGTCTGCGCTTCCACCAACAGCCGGCCGGGAGCGGAGGAATGGCTGACAGCCAGGTGGACCACGGAAGATACGCCGCTGTACCTGGAAGGGATTCCGGCAGGGGAGTATTTGCTGGAGGAACTGGAGACGCCGGAAGGGTTTGTGTCTGCAGAACCCAAAGAGGTGGTGATCCGGGCGTCAGGAGACGTGCAGGAATTTGCCATGTACAACGACCATACAAAGATCGAAGTGGACAAATACCGGATGGAAAACGGAGAACCGGTCCGGGTCGGCGGCGCCGCGTTCGCCCTGTATCCGGCGTCGGAAATCAATGGGGAAATTCAGTACGAGGAAACCCGGCCGGCGGCGGTCTGGACCAGCAGCGATGGAACGGAATACGCGGATTTTATGGAAACATTTGAAGCCTTGTACCGGGAGTACGGAACCGGTCTGCGGGAAGTATCCTGGAATGGAGGAGGAACCGTGCAGCACGCCGGGTATGTGTCCCATACGCAGATCGGGCCGGAAAGCGGCGGCCGGCCGTCGGACTTTCCCACCGCTTCGGTGATGCTGTGGGAAACGGAAGAGGGAGTCCGGATACGGACCGCGGCCTATCAGCAGCAGGACAGCCGCCAGGGAAGAGACTTTATTTTTGAATACCAGATAGACTATCAGGAGCTGCCGGAGCTGGGCAGCCGGGCCGTGACGTATCTGACGCCGGAAGGGACCAGAAGGTTTGACTATCTGCCGGCAGGCGGCGTCTACGTACTGGCGGAAACCAAAGCGCCGGAAGGGTTCGCGCCGGTGGAGCCGGTGGTGATCCGGGTGGAAGAGCGGGCGGAAATCCAGTATTACGGAATGGAAAATGAAGAAAACACGCTGGTTGTTTCCAAAACGGCGGAAGGGGAAGAAAAAGAACTGGCCGGAGCCAGGCTGGCCCTCTACCGTGCGGATGAGGAAGGAAATTTCCGGCAGGAAGACGCCTGGCTGGCGGCAGAATGGACCAGCGGGGAAGACGGGGAGCCGCATACGCTGCGCCGCCTTCCGGAGGGCATGTATTACCTGGCGGAACTGGAGGCTCCGGACTATTACACAACGTTTGAACCGGTTCCCATTGTATATCAGGGACAGGACCGGATTTCCTTTGTGCGGGTATCAGACCGGCCGGCGCGGGGCAGGCTGGAGATCCGGAAAACCGACGCCGGTCAGGAACTTCTGACCGGAGCGGTATTTCAGGTGTCCGCCTGGCGGAAAGAAGACCGGACTTGTCCGGTGTATTCCAGAATCGTCAGCGATCACGGCGGCATCGTACGGCTGGAGGATCTGCCGGTGGGAGAAGCGGACCAGGCGGGAGTCATCACGCCTTATATCTATACGGTGGAGGAACTGGTACCGCCGGATGGATACGCGGTTTCTCAGACCTCCTGGGAGTTTTCGTTTCAGCCGGACCGGGACGGGGTCTCCTATGCCTGGGATGCGATGGCGGAAGAAGTTCTGTATGCTGTAAACGAAAAAACGAAGGTGGTGATCCGGAAAGAAGACTTTGACAGCAGCGCGTTTGTGGACGGAGCCCAAATGGCGGTATATGAAGTGCTGGGTACGGACGAACAGGGCCGGTATCAGTATGAGGAAGAAAATCCGGTACAGACGTGGATGACCAGAGCGGAAACCCCGTCCTATGTGCTGGAAGGGCTGACGGCGGGAAGGACGTACTTGTTGATGGAAATCAAAGCACCGGATGGCTATGAACCCATGGAGCCGGCTGCCTTTACCTTGTCGGCAGATGGAACGTCCATCGTCTTTTTAAGCAGCGGCGCGTATACGGTGAACCTTCACGGATCCGGGGACGCCATAGAAGCGGCGACCCTGGCCGGCCGGTACGGCGTCAAAACAGAGATGGAGGTGCGGGACAGCGAAGGAAATCGGATCGCCGGCTGGACCGCGGGAGGTGAAGGCCATATTCTGACGCCGGACGATGGCATCCGGGACGGGGAAGTGTATGTATTTACGGAAACCGTGGTTTACAGCGATGGGTCCCGGGAAGTGACGGGGCAGAAAACTGTAAGAATCCATCTGCAGGATGGAAAGTACCAGGTTTCGGACCGGCGCGTCCAGGAAACGGAACTGAAGATTCTGGACGAAGAAGGACAGCCGGCGGCTGTCTGGCATCCGTCGGAACAGAATCCGGAATTGACCCTTGCCAATCCGGCCAGCCCCGAGCCGATTCGCCTGATTTCCCGGAACGTGCATGGAGAAGGCGGAAGCGCGCTGAATCCCAGACAGGCGGTGCTCCATTCGATTACCTATACCAATGAAAGCCGCAGCCAGGAAATGATCCGGATCCGGGTGCAGCTGGGAGCGGAACAGAAGCTGCTGGATCCGGGAAGCGGACAGATCCTCGGAGAGGAACTGATTTTTGAGATACAAGAAGCACAGCCGGGAGAAAGCGGCACCGTATCCTTTGTGTCAGAGATACAGCCGGGAGCGGAAGCCGTTTCCGTAACGGCAGCTATGGAAGCCGGAAGCCGGCACAGCAGCGGGACATGGACGGTACCGGTACTGCAGGAAGGCCGCCTGACGGTGTACAGCCGTCTCACTGGTACAGGAAGTCAGAACGCGGCGGAGGAAGAAAGCCGGTTCCGGATCTATCTGTACACGGAAGATGGAGAAGAACTGAAGGGAAGCTATGCTTATACAGGAAGCCGGAAAGGCCGGCTGCAAAGCGGGAACGCGGTGACCCTGGCCGGCGGAGAATGGATCCATATTGATCCTTCGGCATATTACCGGCGGATCCGGTACCGAGTGGTACGGGAGGCGGACGCCTTTGCTCCGCTCCCACAGACTCTGGAAGGACAGGTACCGGAAGAATCGGGGGCCTGCGCGGTATTTGTACGGCAGGCGGAAGACCCGGCGCAGCGGCAGCTGTTTGCCGGAGGAGAAGCGTATCTGCTGGAAGAAACCCTGGTATACAGCGATGGCAGCCGGCAGCCATCGCGGCGTCTGCGGATGGAACTGGATGACGCCGGCCGGGTGCGGATGCTGTCTGTCTTTGACCGGAAACCGGGAGTGGAGATCACCAAGACCGATCTGACCGGACAGCAGGAGATTGCAGGCGCGCGGCTGCAGCTGAAAGATCTGGATGGACGCGTACTGGAGCAGTGGATTTCCGGAGACGAGCCCCACCGCATAGAAACCAGCCTTACACCTGGAGAAACCTATGTCCTTCATGAAGATCTGGCTCCGGCAGGCTACGCCTATGCGTCAGATCTGCCGTTTACCGTATCGGAAACCGGGATTACGGCGCTGGTGCAGATGGAAGACGCGCCCACCTGTGTGCGCGTCACGAAGCGGGACATTACCGGAGAAGCGGAAGTGCCCGGCGCGCGGATGCAGATTCTGGATATGGAAGGACGTGTGCTGGAACAGTGGATCTCCGGGGAAGAACCCCACGAAATTACGGGGAAGCTGGAAGCCGGACAGACCTATATACTCCACGAGGAAGCCGCGCCGTCGGGATACGCCTATGGGGCGGACGTGGAATTTACGGTGTCGGAAGACGGTACGGTAGATCTGGTGGAGATGCGGGACGAGAAAACCCGGCTGGAAATTGTAAAGATAGACGCCAGAACCAAAGAGGCGCTGGAAGGCGCGGTCCTGCAGCTGGAAACAGAACAAGGAGAGGCGGTGGAGACATGGGTCAGTAAAAAGGAAGCCCACATCATCGAAGGAAAGCTGGAAGCCGGCCGGACCTTTTTTGTCCGGGAACTGCAGCCGCCGGCGGGATATGAGCCGGCGAAGACCCTGTGGGAGGCGGTGATTCCCAGAGAGCCGGGAACGGTGCAGGTGACGGCGGAAAACCAAAAAGAGCCGGAAGAACCGGAGAAGCCGGAAGAACCTGAAAAACCGGAAGAGCCGGAGAAGCCAAAGGAGGAGATGGAAGAAGAGCCGGCGCGGCTGCGCTTCTATAAAAAGGACGCGGATACGCTGCAGGGCCTGGCGGGAGCGGAGATTTCCTTTTTTGACCAGTCCGGCCGGCTGGTGGGAAAGGAGACGTCCGGGGCCGATGGACTGCTGACGATCGCAGGGCTGCCGGATGGAACCTACTATTACCAGGAGACGAAAGCGCCGGATGGATATCTGCTGGATGAGGAAAAACACCGGTTTACCGTGAAACACGGGCAGATTCAGGAATCGGAGGCGGAGATCTGGAACCGGCGTCAGCCGGAAGAAACCCGATTCGGAACCATCCTGGTGCGCTACGGGACCGGAAGGACCGGCTCCGGCTCTCTGGGGTTCGGCGGCCTGGAAATGCCGGTTCCCCGGACAGGAGACAGCCGGAATGCGTGGCTTTGGATGCTGTTTGCCGGTTCCGCGGCGGTGCTGTGTCTTCTGGCGGCGCTGCAGAAAAGGCAGAAGAAAAAGACAAAGAAATCACTATGGAAAACAGGGCTCTGGATTCTGTTAGCCGCCGTGCTGACAGCCGGCGCGTGTCCCTTAAAGACCCAGGCGGAAACCGTGCGGGCCGGAAGCGGAGAAGAGCGGATCGTCCGGTCGGACCCGGTTCCGGAAGAACAGGAAGAAACAGCCGTGCCGCCGCCGGTCCGATACTGGGACGGAGAAGAATACCGGCTGAAGTCCTGGCAGAGAATGGCGGCGGAGATACCGGAACAGCAGGTGGAGGCGGAAAAGGTTCTGGTATATCCGCAGGTGGAACAGGCGGACCAGATTCCGCAGGAAGCCGAGATCGAAGTGAAAAATGAAGAAACCGGTGCGGCGGGCACCTTCTTGGTTCCGCTGGCGGAGGCCCGGCTGGAAAACGGAACCTGGACATCGGATTTTTCCCTTCCCATTCTGGCGAAGGAATATGATGCGGGTGTCTTCTATATTGGAGAGAAAACCGCGCGGCTGCCGGAAGAAAACCCGTTTGTCGGCTATGAACAGGATCTGCTGGAACTGGCCGGCCTGGATCCGGAGTATTATGTGATTGAACATTCTGCCTGGACGTCACAGCCGTGGACAGGAGAGGACGGCCTGGTGTACCGCCAGGCTGCTGCCGCCGGACAGAAATACGTGGCGGACTGCCGGGCGGTGTACCGGGGAACCGTTACCCTGCCTTCGGTTCCCGGCACGGTCTGGGAAGCAGTCTATGAGCCGGTGAAAGCCGCCGCTTCCACGCCGGATACGGCGGAACCGGCGGCAAAAGACGGCGGCCAGACGGCAGATCCCGATTTGGAACCGCAGGAAGCCGGGAACTGGTATCAGAAGGTGCGCCAGGTCCTGCTGCTGGGCATTGGCTGTCTGCTGCTCTGGATCCTGGCGGTACTGCTTCTGCGCCGGATTCTGATCCGGCGAATCGAAAAGAAGAAACGGGAAGGAGGACGATAAACCGCTTTTAAAACAGGCGCATTTTTGCTATGATAGGGGGAGGAACAGCTGCAAGGAGGATTTGTGTATGAGAGAGTGCGGAATACTGCTTCCGGTGGCCAGCCTTCCATCCAAATATGGAATCGGCGGTTTTTCCAGGGAGGCGTATGAATTTATAGATCAGCTGAAACGTGCGGGCCAGAATTACTGGCAGATCCTTCCGCTGGGGCCTACAGGCTACGGCGATTCCCCCTATCAGTCTTTTTCAGCCTTTGCCGGCAATCCGTATTTTATTGATCTGGAGCAGCTGACGGCAGAAGGGTATCTGACGGTGGCGGAGTGCCGCGAAGCGGACTGCGGAGGCGACGGCCGGTATATCGATTACGAGGCGGTGTACCGGAGCCGGTTTGCCGTGCTGCGGAAGGCGTATGAGCGGTGGAAAAAACGGCTGGAAGAACAGGGAGAGGATCCGGAGACGCTGTTTGAGGCGGAACTGTGCCAGGAAACCCGGGAATACTGCCTGTATGCCGCGGTGAAGCGGTCTTTCGGGGAAATCAGCTGGGATCAGTGGGAAGAACCGGTCAAACTGCGGAAGAAAGAGGCCATGGAAGCCTGCCGGAAAGAACTGGCGGACGACATACGGTTTTATGAGTTTCAGCAGCTGATGTTCCAGAGACAGTGGCAGGCGCTGAAGGCCTATGCCCATCGGCAGGGAATCCGGATTATCGGAGACATTCCTATCTATGTGGCTTTCGACAGCGCGGACAGCTGGTGCCACCCGGAACTGTTCCAGTTTGACGAGCAGAGCCGTCCCACGGCGGTGGCCGGATGTCCGCCGGACGCGTTTTCCGCTACGGGCCAGCTGTGGGGCAACCCCCTGTACCGCTGGGACTACCATGCCGAAACCGGCTTTGCCTGGTGGATCCGTCGGATGGAGTACTGTTTTTCCCTGTATGATGTGGTGCGGGTGGACCATTTCCGGGGGTTTGACGAATATTACGCGATTCCTGCCGGAGAGGATACCGCCATGTACGGCACCTGGGAAAAGGGCCCCGGCATCGCCATTTTCCAGAAGATGCGAAAAGCGCTGGGAACCGTGGACATTATCGCGGAAGACCTGGGATTTCTGACGCCCAGTGTGCGGAAACTGCTGGAAGAGACGGGATTTCCCGGCATGAAGGTGCTGCAGTTCGCTTTTAACGCCGAAGAGAGAAGCTGTTATCTGCCGTATTTTTATCCACATAACTGCATTGTCTATACCGGAACCCATGACAACGATACGACGCTGGGCTGGTACCGGACGCTGAGCGAAAAAGACCGGCAGTTTACAAGGGATTACATGAACAACGGGGCGTCACCGGAATCGGAGATTCCCTGGGACTTTATCCGGCTGGCATTGTCCAGTACCGCGGACCTGGCGGTGATTCCGCTGCAGGACTATCTGGGGCTGGGAGGCGAAGCCAGAATCAATACGCCGTCTACGTTGGGCGGAAACTGGACCTGGCGGCTGCAAAAGGGACAGTTTACCAGGGAAATCTGTGAACGGTGC
Source organism: uncultured Lachnospiraceae bacterium (assembly GCA_944380605.1). Classification (GTDB taxonomy): domain Bacteria; phylum Bacillota; class Clostridia; order Lachnospirales; family Lachnospiraceae; genus UBA3402. The sequence continues at coordinate 206,272 of CALWIA010000027.1, forward strand.
CGGCAGATGAACCAACTGTACGGAAGGGGACCGGTTCAGGAACCGGAGGCAGATGAGGCACCGGAAAGCCGGAAGGCAGATGAAAAACGGGAAGACTGAATGAAAAAGGGCTGTGAGAAGCGGGATTTCCTGCTTTCACAGCCTTTTTGACTACTGCAGATAAACTTCGGTTTCCTGCGTAGAAGGATCGTTGTCCGTATCCGCGGCTTCCGTCACAGAGAAATGCGGAAGGTATTCGTTGCCGGACATATCCTTGATGGAAACCGTCAGTCCCTGGCTGCCCAACTGGAACTGGACGGTGGAACTGCTGCGGTCTACGGACAGAGGTTCTACGGTCTGGCCGCTGTCGGTGGTGCCGTGTATGGAATCGAAGTCCACGCCGGACTGGCTGTCGGAGACCGTGAAGGTCAGGACGCCGTTTTCCACCTGATATGAAGTCAGATCCGGAGATTCGTTGTCCAGAATATCGATCATTTCATAGCCGTAGATGGCCATGCCGTTGAAGTTTTCCATATAAATTTCCAGGATGCCGTTTTTGGAAATGGTGGCCTGATAGGTCTTGTTTCCTGTCATTACCAGATCCAGGGGCTGGGAATCCATGGTAATGGTCACCGTCTTAAGCGGCATATGGGACGTAATGGAAAACGTAATGTCGGTGGTCTGGTAGTCGTGGGTTTCGCCTACGGTCAGTTCGTATTTCGGCTTGGCCGTGACAAGGAAAAAAATCAGTCCGTTGATTACGAGAAACGGCAGGATATAGAACAGCAGCAGTCGGATTCCGGGAATCTGCAGCAGCTGTTCCAGGGAAAAGGAACTGCGCCGGCGGTATGTGTGCTGAGTCATAGAGTCTGCACCTCCTGTATGTCCAATAAAGTGATAGAATAGTATTTAGCATATCAGAAAACGGCGTATCTTACAAGGTTATCTTTTCTTTCTCTCTTCTAAATTGCCGGAAAATATGCTATGATACAGATGAACTGTACATTGGAACCGGAAAAAAACGAGAAAAGAGGTATCTCATGATTCAGAAAGCCGCAGAGTTTGCAGCAAAAGTCCACGCGGGGGTGTTCCGCAAGGGAAGCAGGCTTCCCTATATCGTGCACCCGACAGAGGTGGCCCTGATCGTAACCGTGATGACCAGCGATCCGGAGGTTATCGCGGCGGCTTACCTGCATGACGTGATCGAAGACGCCGGAGTTTCCTACGAGGAGCTGAAAAACCTGTTCGGCAAGCGGGTGGCGGACCTGGTGCGGGAAGAAAGCGAGGACAAGTCCCGGACCTGGAAAGAACGCAAGCAGCAGACCATAGACCGGCTGCAGACCGCCGGATGGGATGAAAAGGTGATTGCCTTTGGAGACAAGCTCAGCAACCTGCGCAGCACCGGCAAGGACTATCTGGTCATGGGAGATGAGATATGGAAGAAATTCCGTCAGAAGGACAAGGCCATGCACGCCTGGTATTACAAGAGCATGCTGCCGGCTTTTGAGGAATTCCGCATGTACCCGTTTGTGGATGAGTACCGACTGCTGCTGCGGCTGGTATTTGACAGTCCGTTCCCCAGGATGGAAGACAGAAAATAAGGAGAATCCGCGGCGGCTGCCGCAAAGAAAGGAATTATGTTTACAAAAAAAGATTTGCTGAAGCTGCTGCTCCCGCTTATGGTGGAGCAGCTTCTTGCTGTGCTGGTAGGCATGGCGGATGTGGTAATGGTGGCGGTGGTAGGAGAGGCCGCCGTTTCCGGTGTATCGCTGGTGGATTCCATCAGCGTCCTGATCATTCAGATGCTGGCGGCTCTGGCCACCGGCGGTTCGGTGGTATGCGCCCAGTACATAGGGAGAAAAGAACCGGAGCAGGCGTGCCGGGCGGCGGGACAGCTGCTGCTGGTGACGACTCTGGTTTCCGCCGTGATAGGAGCCACCGCGTTTTTGGGAAACCGGCACCTGCTGCTTATGATCTTCGGCAACGTGGAGCAGGATGTGCTGGACAACGCCGTAATCTATTTCTGGCTCTCGGCCCTTTCCTATCCGTTTCTGGCGGTTTACAACTCCTGCGCGGCTCTGTACCGGGCCATGGGCAATTCCAAGATTTCCATGTACGTGTCCCTGGCCATGAACGCCATCAACATCTGCGGTAACGCCATCTGCGTGTTTGGCCTGCATATGGGCGTGGAAGGTGTAGGCATTCCCACCCTGGTCTCCCGTGCCTTTGCCGCTGTGGCCATGGTGGTGCTGATCCAGCGGCCCCAGAACCTGGTCCGGATTCAGGGGCTGCGCAGCCTGCGGTTTGAAGGCGGCATGATCCGGCGGATTCTGCAGGTAGGCGTGCCCAACGGTATGGAAAACACCATGTTCCAGTTCGGAAAGCTGTTTCTGCAGAGCCTGGTTTCCACGCTGGGAACGGCGGCCATCGCCGGCTACGCGGTGGCCGGCAACCTGGTGACCTTTGAATATCTTCCCGGCAACGCGCTGGGCCTGGGGCTGATTACCATTGTGGGACAGTGCGTCGGAGCCGGAGAATGGGAACAGGCCAGGCAGTATACCCGCCGCCTGGTAGCCTTCAATTACCTGCTGCTGTTGGTGGTATGTACCGTGCTGGCAGTATTCCGCTATCCCATTATCGGCATTTACAACCTGTCGCCGGAGGCGGCGGACAGCGCGGCCGCGCTGCTGCTGGCCCACAGTATGGCGATGGTCATCTGGCCCCTGGCCTTTACCATCCCCTATTCCCTGCGGGCCGGATACGACGCGCCGTTTACCATGTATATTTCTGTCGGCTCCATGTGGATTTTCCGCATCGGATGCGCCTATTTCTTTGTGCGGGTGCTGAATCTGGGCGTACTGGGCGTCTGGTACGGCATGTTTGTGGACTGGGTGTTCCGCGCCGTAGTCTTCCTGCGCCGGATGAGAAAATTTGGGACAGCCGGCAGGCGGGGGCAGTAGCGTCACGCTTTCTTCCATTTCAGCAGGAGAGCGGAGTTGACAATGACCAGCACCGATCCGGCGTTGTGTACAAGAGCGCCCACCACCGGGTTCAGGATGCCGGTGATGGCCAGAACAATGGCCAAAAAGTTCAGAGCCATGGAAAATGTCATGTTGCATTTGATAGTGGTCATCATCCGCCTGGACAGGGCTGCCAGGTGAGGCAGTTCCCGCACCTCGTCATTGGCCAGGGCGATGTCCGCGGCGTCCACGGCGATGTCGCTGCCGACGCCGCCCATGGCAATGCCCACGTCGGCCTTTTTCAGAGCGGGGGCGTCGTTGATGCCGTCGCCGATCATACATACCGGCTGGCCGGAATCCTGATACCGGCCGATGGCCTCCAGCTTGTCTTCCGGCAGGCAGCCGGCCTGCACCGATCCGATCTTCAGCTGCCCGGCAATGGTCCGGGCAGCATTTTCATGGTCGCCGGTAAGCAGAACCGGGCGGAGCCCAAGCCCGTTCAGGGCGGCGATCATATCCGCGCTGTCCTCCCGCAGGGTGTCGGAGAGCACGAGATAGCCGGCAAAAACGCCGTCCGCCGCCAGGTAGATGACGGTGCAGCCGTTCTGCAGCGCTTCTTCTGCCGCAGGAGGGGGCGTCATGGGAACGCCGTATTCGCTCAGAAGTTCTGGATTGCCTGCCAGGATCTGCTTTCCTTCCACCTGGGCGGACACGCCCCGTCCGGGGAGCATGCGGAAGCTATCAGCCGGGGCAAGGGCAGCGCCCAGTTCTTTCTGACAGCAGCGCACAATGGCTTTGCCCAGCGGATGTTCGGACATCTGTTCCGCGGAGGCGGCCAGCCGGTAGATCTCTTCCCGGGTATACGCGTCCGTCAGGCTGACGGTTTCCACGACTTCCGGCATACCGTAGGTCAGGGTGCCGGTCTTGTCAAAGGCGATGACTTTTACGCCGGCCAGGCGCTCCAGCGCGTCGCCTTCCCGCACCAAAAATCCGTGTTTCGCGGCGTTTCCAATGGCCGCCATGATGGCGGTGGGAGTGGCAAGCACCAGGGCGCAGGGGCAGAATACCACCAGGATGGTTACGGCTCGGATGATTTCTCCGGTGATGAGCCAGGTGAGGGCCGCCGCGCTCAGGGCGATGACCACAATCCAGGTGGCCCACCGGTCGGCGATTCCGACGATTTTGGCCTTGCCCGCGTCGGCAGACTGCACCAGGCGGATCATCCGCTGAATGGAGCTGTCCTCTCCCACCCGGGAAGCCCGCATTTCAAAGGCACCGAACTGGTTCATCGTCCCGCTGGAGACCGGGTCTCCCGCAGTCTTGTCTACGGGGAGGGATTCTCCGGTCATCACCGCCTGATTGATAGAAGTCTGGCCGGAGACGATGACGCCATCTGCCGGCACGCTTTCCCCCGGCAGAACGCGGAGCAGATCGCCTACCTGTACCTGTTCGGCGGGAATGATGCGCTCCTGTCCATCCCGCAGCACCCGGGCAGTCTGAGGTGTCAGATGCACCAGCTTTTCGATGCCCGCCCGGGCTCTGGCCACGGTCAGCTCCTCCAGCAGGCCGCCCAGCTGCATAATGAAGGCCACTTCGCCGGCGGCAAAATCCTCGCCGATGGCCACGGAGGCGATCAGCGCCAGAGACACCAATACGTCTGCCTTGATATCAAAGGCGGTGATCAGACCGATGGCTGCCTCCAGAAGGATAGGGATACCACAGAGGAGGATGGCCACCCACGCCATATCAAAGGGAAAGAGCTGAATGCCGAACAGGCTCAGCAGCACGGCAGCTCCGGAAATGACCAGCAGCGCGATATCTTTTTTGATGCCGCCCAGTTCCAGTATCCATTCCAGTTTTTCTATCCATGTTTTCATTGCGGTCCTCACTTTCATACATTAGGGGGTATGGGTTTATTATACCTATGGGGGTATCCTGTGTCAAGAAAAAAGGCAGCCCGCCGGGCTGCCTTGCTGCCGTATTAACTCATATTGGAGAACCGTTCCACTGCCTTGGTGAAGCTTTCGATGGTCTTGTCTGCGTCTCCGTGCTGAATGCCATCCCGGACACAGTGCTGGATATGCCCTTCCAGAATCACCTTGCCGCACCCGTGCAGGGCGGACTTGGCCGCGTTGATCTGGGCCAGAATATCTTCGCAGGGAATGTCCTCGTCGATCATCCGGTCAATGGCCTGCACCTGCCCGATGATCTTTTTCAGTCTGCGGTGCAGGTTGTCCGCATCCATACATTGTCTCACAGTCCTCGCCTCCCTCGTCAAACGTATGAGTAAATTATATGCAGAGAAAATTCCTTTGTCAATTGGTATCCAAAAGGCCGCGTCACAGCTTTTTCACAAAAAATTAGCACTCGGCGCTTGACAGTGCTAACAACATATGTTATAGTACGGATAGAACAAAAGGAAAGTTCTCTGAGTTCCGGAAGGAGGAACGCATATGAATATTAATAAATTTACCCAGAAGTCCATGGAGGCGGTGCAGAACTGCGAAAAGCTGGCCTATGAACACGGCAACCAGCAGCTGGAACAGGAACACCTGCTGTACAGCCTGCTGACTCTGGAAGACAGCCTGATTTTGAAGCTGATAACTAAGATGAACATTTCTCCGGAGATGTTTTTAAATGAAGCGGAGCAGGCGGTGAGCCGGCTGACCAAGGTCAGCGGCGGCGGCCAGCTGTATGTGAGCAACGATCTGAACAAGGTGCTGATCAGCGCGGAAGATGAAGCCAAGGCCATGGGAGACGAATATGTGTCGGTGGAGCATTTGTTCCTGGCGATGATCAAGCAGCCGGACCGGACGATCAAGGAGCTGTTCCGGCAGTACGGCATCACCCGGGAGACGTTTCTGCAGGCGCTGAGTACGGTGCGGGGCAACCAGCGGGTGGTCAGCGACAACCCGGAAGCTACTTATGACACCCTGGAAAAATACGGCTACGATCTGGTGGAGCGGGCGAGAAACCAGAAACTGGACCCGGTCATCGGCCGTGACAGCGAGATCCGCAATGTGGTGCGGATTCTTTCCCGAAAGACCAAGAACAACCCGGTGCTGATCGGCGAGCCTGGCGTGGGCAAGACGGCCGTGGTGGAAGGCCTGGCGCAGCGGATTGTCCGCGGCGACGTGCCGGAAGGATTGAAGGACAAGAAACTGTTTGCCCTGGATATGGGGGCGCTGGTGGCTGGCGCCAAGTACCGGGGCGAATTTGAAGAGCGTCTGAAAGCGGTTCTGGAAGAAGTTAAGAAAAGCGAAGGGCAGATCATTCTGTTTATCGATGAACTGCACACCATTGTGGGCGCCGGTAAGACCGAAGGTTCCATGGACGCCGGAAATATGTTAAAGCCCATGCTGGCCAGAGGCGAGCTGCACTGCATCGGCGCCACGACTCTGGACGAATACCGCAAATATATTGAAAAAGACGCGGCGCTGGAGCGCCGGTTCCAGCCGGTTATGGTCAATGAGCCCACGGTGGAAGACACCATCTCCATTCTGAGAGGCTTAAAAGAGCGTTACGAGGTGTTCCACGGCGTAAAGATCACCGACTCGGCCCTGGTGGCGGCGGCTGTGCTGTCGGACCGGTACATTTCCGACCGGTTTCTGCCGGATAAGGCCATCGACCTGGTGGACGAGGCCTGCGCCATGATCAAGACGGAACTGGATTCCATGCCGGCGGAACTGGATGAGATGTCCAGAAAGATCATGCAGATGGAGATCGAGGAAGCGGCTCTGAAGAAGGAAACGGACCATTTGAGCCAGGACCGCCTGGCGGATCTGCAGAAAGAACTGGCGGAACTGCACGATGAATTCGCGGCGAAGAAGGCCCAGTGGGAGAATGAAAAGACCTCTGTGGAGAAGCTGTCTTCCCTGCGGGAGGAAATCGAGTCCATCAACCGCCAGATCGCCCAGGCCCAGCAGGAATACGACCTGAACAAAGCGGCGGAGCTGCAGTACGGAAAGCTGCCGCAGCTGCAGAAGGAACTGGCTGCCGAGGAAGAAAAGGTGAAAAACCAGGACCTGAGCCTGGTGCATGAAAGCGTGACGGAAGATGAGATCGCCCGGATTATTTCCCGGTGGACGGGAATCCCGGTGGCGAAGCTGACGGAAAGCGAGCGTAGCAAGACCCTGCATATGGACGAAATCCTCCACAAGCGGGTGATCGGCCAGGACGAGGGCGTGGAAAAGGTGACGGAGGCCATTATCCGTTCCAAAGCGGGCATCAAGGATCCCACCAAGCCCATCGGTTCGTTCCTGTTTTTGGGCCCCACCGGCGTGGGCAAGACGGAACTGGCCAAGGCCCTGGCAGAAAGCCTGTTCGACGACGAGTCCAACATGGTGCGTATCGACATGAGCGAGTACATGGAGAAGCACTCGGTGGCCCGTCTGATCGGAGCGCCGCCCGGATATGTAGGCTATGACGAAGGCGGACAGCTGACGGAAGCGGTCAGAAGAAAACCCTACTGCGTGGTGCTGTTCGACGAAGTGGAAAAGGCCCACCCCGATGTATTCAACGTGCTGCTGCAGGTGCTGGACGATGGACGGATTACGGATTCCACCGGCAAGACCGTGGACTTTAAAAATACCATCATTATTATGACGTCCAACATCGGCTCCCAGTATCTGCTGGAGGGCATCGATGGAAACGGCAATATCAAAAAAGAAGCGGAAGATCTGGTGATGCACGATTTGCGGGCCCACTTCCGTCCGGAGTTTTTAAACCGGCTGGATGAGATTATCCTGTTCAAGCCTCTGACGAAGGAAAACATCAGCAGCATCGTAGATCTGCTGATGGCCGATACCAACAAGCGGCTGGCAGACCGGGAGATCCGGGTAGAACTGACCGACAGCGCCAAGGCTTTCGTGACGGACCATGGATACGATCCGGTATACGGCGCCCGTCCGCTGAAGCGGTATCTGCAGAAAAATGTGGAGACGCTGGCAGCCAAGATCATCCTGCAGGATCAGGTCCGGGCCGGCAATACCATTGTGATTGACACCGATTCGGAGAATCAGAAACTGATCGCTTACGTAGAATAATGGCTGTATAAAAAGAAAGGCATTCCTGCCCAGGATGGAACCATCCGTGGGCGGGAATGCCTTTTTTCGCGATACGCCGGCCGGGCGGCCGCCGTGCCTGCACCAGCGGGCATTTACTGGTCTGCCGGAAGCGGTTCCTGCGGGGAATGTTCCTGGCCGAAACTGCTTTTCCAGAGAATGTCGTGGTTGATGGTCTGATAAAACAGCTGCCGCACCTGCTGGGGCTGCCGGGTCTGGCCCAGAATCCACATCAGTTTGGTAACTGCCGCCTCCAGCGTCATATCGTAGGCTTCCAGCAGGCCGAAGGCGTATTTGATGCTGCGGCCTACTTCGTAGATGGACATGTTGCTGCCTTCGTTGGTAACCTGCGTGGTCATGACAATGGTTTTGCCCTGGGAAATCCATTTTTCCACCGCCTGGTAAAAGCCGCCGGATTCATAGGTGGGCAGGCCGCCGACGCCGAAAGACTCAATGAGAATCGCGTCATAATGGCCGGCCATATAGTCCAGAACCGAGGCGTCCATGGAAGGAATCAGCTTCAGCAGGCCCACCTTCGGATTCAACTGGCTGTAAAACCGGACCGGTTCCGTGACGGTATCTTTGTCATCCAGGTAAAACAGGATATGGGAATCCTGAATAGCGGCCAGATAGGGAAAATTGATGCTGGAAAACGCGTTGTAGCTCTTGGTCCGCTCCTTTTTGCCGCGGGTGCCGGTGATGACTTTGCCGTCGAAGACGATGCAGACGCCGTGGGCCCGGGGACAGGAGGCAAACCGAAGACTGTCCAGCAGATTGGTTTTGGCGTCGGTGATCTCCATATCAATGGGCTTCTGGGAGCCGGTTACCACAATGGGCTTTGGTGAATTCTGGATCAGATAGGACAGCGCCGCGGCGGTATAGGCCATGGTGTCCGTGCCGTGGCAGACGACGAAGCCATCGTACTGGCCGTAATGCTTCTGAATGGCTTCGGCGATTTCCAGCCAGTGATGGGGCTGCATGTTGGTGCTGTCGATGTTGAACAGCTGCAGCGTGTCGGTCCGGCAGAAACCGGCGGCGTCCGGGACATAAGACAGCAGTTCCCGGGAGGTGAGTGCCGGTTTCAGGCCGGAATCCCCGCGGCGGGAAGCGATGGTTCCGCCGGTGGCAATCAGCAGGATCTGTTTCATGGAAGCGCTCCTTCTTTTATAGAAATTCAAAATTTTTGAGGTTTTCGGTTGTAAAAAAAGAATAAAGTCATTATACTCGGGTTATGTAAAAAACACAACTGCGGCAGCGATAGAAAGGAAAGAAACATGCATCAGCTTCCCAAAGATCCGGTAATGCTTTTAAGCTATATCAATATGCAGCTGAGGGACTCCTACCCCTCCCTGAGGGAATTCTGCCTGTCGGCAGGAGCGGACCAGGCGGCCATTGAAAAGAAACTGGCCGGCATTGATTATTTTTACCGGCCGGAAACCAACCAGTTCGCCTGAGCCGGGATCCGCGTATAAAACCAGGCGCGCCGGCACATACTGCCATCATGAAAATGATACGATGGCTGCAGGAAACAGGAAAAAATTTTTTTAAATGCGGTGTGGCAGGGTGGTGCCTGGAGGTGCTGTTTACCTCCGCGGAATCCATGATGCTGCACGACTGGAGACTCATGGGGAAAACCTCCCTGCTGATGTTTCCCATATACGGCATGGGCGCGCTGCTGGCGCCCATCGGCAGAGGCGTGGACCGATGGCTTCAGGTGGATCAGACGCCGCTGCGGCTGCAGGACCGGGTCATGCGCCATGGAGTCCTCTATATGGTGCTGATTTTTACCGCGGAATACTGCTCCGGCGCCTGGCTGAAAGCCCGAGGCATCTGCCCCTGGGATTACACCGGCCGCCACAGCAACATCAACGGGCTGATCCGTCTGGACTTCGCGCCCCTGTGGTTTTTCACCGGCCTCCTGTTCGAACAGCTCAGCAAAAAACCGCGCCCCTGACCCTCTTTTGCCTTGCCATTCCTTATGAGAATGGTATAATATCGTTAGATATTATACCAGCGTCGGTTCGGGCCGAGTGAAACGAGGCAAAGTCCGAACCGAACCGTGCGCAAGCCCGTGAGCGAACGAACGGAGTTCGTGAGCGCGCACTGCGTATGCGCGAAGGCGCAAGCCCGTGAGCAGGGAACGAAGTTCCCGAGCGCGCACTGCGCATGTGACGAAGGCGCAAGCGCGCACTGCGCCGTGCGGCAAAGTACATTCATCGAGGTAAAGCATCATGTTCAAATTTATTCTGGTAGCCGGAAGCGTAATCCTGTTTCTGATTTTCAGCATTCCGATCCTGATCTGGGAGGCCTGGCTGGGCCGGCGCAATCCTGCGGCGAAGGATCGTCAGAGCCTGAACATCGTCCGGTTTATGTTCCGTCTGATTCTGAAAATTTCCGGCGTACATATTACGGTAAAAGGTCTGGAAAATATTCCGCGGGACCAGGGCGTCCTGTATGTAGGCAACCATCGGAGCTATTTTGATATCCTGGTGGGTTATACCACGGTGCCGTCTCTTCTGGGGTTTGTGGCCAAAAAGGAGATGCGCCGCTACCCGCTGCTGGTCAACTGGATGGAAAACGTCCACTGCCTGTTTTTGGACCGGCAGAATCTGAAAGAAGGACTGAAGACCATTCTGGAAGGCATTGCCAAGGTAAAAGAAGGTATCTCCATATGGATTTTCCCGGAGGGCACCAGAAACCGCAACGACGACATTCTGGATCTGCTGCCCTTTAAAGAGGGAAGCCTAAAAATTGCGGAAAAGTCCGGCTGCCCGGTGGTGCCTGTGGCCATTACCGGCACGGCGGAAGTTTTTGAAAAGCACATTCCCCGCGTCCGTTCCTCTCACGTGACCATTGAGTTTGGAACGCCGTTTCTGATCAAAGAACTGGAGCCGGAACAGAAAAAATTCGCGGGAGCCTATACAAAAGAACGGATTCTGGAGATGCTCCGGAAAGAAAAAGAGCAGAGAGAGGGAAAGTAAGTGGATTTACAGGAAATTCGCGGACAGCTGGATGAAATCGACGCGCAGGTAGTGGAACTGCTGAAAAAGCGGCTGCGTCTGGGAGAAGAAGTGGCCCGGTACAAAATGCAGGTCGGCAAGCCGGTGCTGGACCGGGAGCGGGAGCGGCGGAAACTGGAAGCCATCGGACAGATGACCGACAACGAGTTCGACCGTCACGCCATGGAAGAGACCTTTACCCAGCAGATGACCATCAGCCGCCGCCTGCAGTACCAGATTCTGAAAGAAAACGGAAAGACGCCGGACACCGGCTTTTCCATGGTGGAAGAACTGAAAAAAGACGGAGTAAGAGTCGTATACCAGGGCGTGGAAGGGGCTTACAGCCATATCGCGGCGCTGGAATACTTCGGAGAACAGGGAGACCTGTACCATGTGCGGACCTGGCAGGACGCCATGGACGCGGTGGAACGGGGAGAAGCGGATTACGCGGTGATTCCCATAGAAAATTCTTCGGCGGGAGCGGTCAGCGACAACTACGACCTGCTGGTTGCCCATGACAATGTGATTGTAGGAGAAATTTTCCTGCCGGTGCGCCACGGCCTGCTGGGCCTTCCCGGCGCGTCGGAAGCGGATATCCGGGTGGTGTACTCCCACCCCCAGGCCCTGATGCAGTGTTCCCGCTATTTAAACAGCCACCCGCAGTGGAAGCAGATCAGCGTGGAAAACACGGCGGTGGCAGCTAAAAAGGTCATTGAAGATGGAGACAGAAGCCAGGCCGCCGTGGCCAGCGAAACTGCGGGCCGGCTGTACGGGCTGTCTCTGCTGGCGCCGGCCATCAACCACAACCGGGAAAACACTACCCGTTTTCTGGTGCTGTCCCGGGACCGGATCTACCGGCGGGACGCGGCGAGAGTCAGCATCTGCTTTGAACTGCCCCACAAGAGCGGAACGCTGTACAATATGCTGGGCAATTTCATTTACAACAACGTCAACATGGTGATGATCGAGTCCCGGCCCATCCCGGGCAGAAACTGGGAATACCGCTTCTTTGTGGATATTGAAGGGAATTTAAGCGACCCGGCGGTGCAGAACGCGCTGGCGGGCATACGGGAGGAAGCCTCCAACATGCGGATTCTGGGAAATTACTGAAACTGGAGGACAGGAATTTATGGGAAAATATCTGTTATACAAAAATATGCAGCATCAGCAGCTGTTCGACGATATGTCGGGGCTGCTGGAGAAACGGACGCAGGACGCGGATACCGCCTGCGCCTGCGCGGGCCAGCTGGTGCAGCTGGCTTCGGAATACGGCTTTGCCGGCAATCTGTGGCACTGTTTTCTGGCCTTCTGCCTGGCAGAGCATGAAAATGCCTACAGCAAGTCCTGCGAGATCCGGGGCGACAGAGGCGGGACCCTGTCGCTGCTGGCAAGGCAGGACTTTGTACTTTTAAAAGAATTGTTTGGGAAAAATCTGGCGGAACTGGATCGCCTGACGCCGGGATCCCATGTCTGGGAGGCGCTGGCCGACTATCAGCCGGCAGACGACGAAAGCCGGATCTTCAACCACCGGGTGCGGGACCGGATCCTGGAACTGGCCGCTTCCCTGGAACAGGCAGAGGACGGAGAGCAGTTTCAGCAGGCCGCTTCGGAGTTTTACCGGGAATTCGGCGTGGGCCGGTTCGGCCTGAACAAGGCGTTCCGGATCCGGGACGAAGGGGCGGAGGCCCGGATCGAGCCCATTGTCAACGTAGAGCACGTATCCTTTCAGGACATCGTAGGATACGAACTGCAGAAGCAGAAGCTGATTGAAAATACGGAGGCATTTCTGAAGGGCAGGGCGGCCAACAATGTGCTGCTGTTCGGAGACGCGGGCACCGGCAAATCTTCCAGCATCAAGGCGATTCTCAACGCCTATTATCCCCAGGGCCTGCGGATGATCGAGGTATACAAGCACCAGTTCCACGCGCTGTCCTCCATTCTGGAGCAGGTGCAGGACCGCAATTACAAATTTATTATTTATATGGACGATCTGTCCTTTGAAGAAAGCGAACTGGAATATAAATATTTAAAGGCGATCATTGAAGGCGGCCTGGGGCGGAGACCCGCCAACGTGCTGATCTACGCCACTTCCAACCGCCGCCATTTGATCCGTGAAAAGTTCAGCGACAAACAGGAGCGGGACGACGAGCTGCACAGCAACGACACGGTGCAGGAAAAGCTGTCGCTGGTAGCCCGGTTCGGCGTCACCATCTACTACGGTTCTCCCAGCAAAAAGGAGTTTCAGGAGATCGTAAGGATTCTGGCGGAAAAGTACCAGGTGGAAATGCCGGAAGAAACCCTTATGACGGAAGCGGTGAAGTGGGAACTGAGTCACGGCGGACTTTCCGGAAGAACAGCCATGCAGTTTATCACCCATCTGCTGGGCATCGCGCCGGAGGCGGAGGAGGCCTAAGGCTGTCGATTTAACATAGATTTGATGAACTTTTCGGCAAAAACAGGTATAATGTTCCGGAATCCGGCAGGAAAGGGAGGAATTATATGGCTACACGTATTTTCGCGGCCATCGACGTGGGATCTTTTGAAGTGGAAATGACCATTTACGAGATATCCGGGAAAAATGTGCTGCGGCAGATCGATCAGCTGCGGCATGTCATTGCCCTCGGAAGGGATACCTACAACACGGGAAAAATCAGCTATGAGCTGGTGGATGAGATGTGCCGCGTGCTGGGCGAATTTGCCAAAGTAATGAAAAGCTATCAGGTGGACGATTACCGGGCCGTGGCCACCAGCGCCATGCGGGAAGCGGGAAACAGCCATATCATTCTGGATCAGATCCGGGTGCGCACCGGCATCGAGGTCCGGATTATCAGCAATTCGGAGCAGCGGTTTTTAAGCTATAAAGCCATTGCCATGAAAGAGGCGGAATTCCAGAAAATCATCCAGAAAGGCACCGCTATTGCCGACGTCAGCTTCGGAAGCATGCAGCTGTCGCTGTTTGACAAGGACAGCCTGGTGTCTACGCTGAACATCCGCCTGGGCGTGCTGCGGCTGCGGGGGGTTCTGGCAAGAGTCCAGGCCGACGCGCGGACGGAGCAGTCTCTGGTTGAGGAAATGGTGGAAAATGAATTGTACACCTTTAAAAAGCTGTATTTAAAGGACCGGGAGATCAAAAACCTCATCGGCATCGGGGAGAGCATTCTCTACCTGATCCGGGATTCTTCCGGCGTAAGGCGGGGAGACCGCATCAGCGCCGAAGACTTCCTGCAATTTTACAACCGGCTGATCTCCATGTCCCTGGACCAGATCGAAGAAGCCTTCAGCGTCAACGCGGACTATGCCCGACTCATGGTTCCCAGCGCCGTGATCTACAAGCAGGTGCTGGAGATGACCGGCGCGGAAATGCTGTGGATTCCCGGCATCCGTCTCTGCGACGGCATCGCCGCCGACTACGCGGAATCCATAAAGTGCCTGAAATTTACACACAATTTTGACGACGATATTTTGACGGCGTCCCGCAACATGTCCAAGCGGTACCGCTGCAACAGCGGTCATATCCAGCAGGTGGAGGAGCATGCGCTGCAGATTTTTGACGCCATGAAAAAATACCATGGCCTGGGAGCCAGGGAGCGGCTGCTGCTGCGGATCGCCGCGGTGCTCCACGACTGCGGCAAATTCATCAGTATGCGGGATTCCAGCCAGTGCGCCTACCATATCATCATGTCCACGGAGATCATCGGCCTGTCCCACAAAGAACGGGAGCTGATCGCCAACGTGGTGCGCTGCAATCTGGAAAACTTTGACTACAACAATGACATTCTGACGGCGAAAATGACCGCCATGCTGCGGCTGGCCAACGCCATGGACCGCAGCCACCACAAACGGCTGGCGGGATGCCGCCTGACGGTCAAAGACCGGCAGCTGGCCATTGCGGCGCCGGCTCCGGAAAATCTGGCGCTGGAGTCGCTGGCCATAGAAGGAAAAGCAGATTTCTTTGAGGAAATTTTCGGCATCCGGCCGGTGCTGAAACAGAAAAGGAGGTTTTAGAGATGGCGGAACTGGACAGCCGATATACAAAACCGGAGAATTATGTAAACCGTGAACTCAGTTGGCTGGATTTTGACTACCGGATTCTGGAAGAGGCCAGAGACAAAAGCCTTCCTCTGTTTGAACGGCTGAAATTCTTAAGCATTACCGCCTCCAACCTGGACGAATTTTTCATGGTCCGGGTGGCTTCGTTAAAGGACATGGTCCACGCCGGCTACAGCAAGCCGGACATTGCCGGCATGAATCCCGAGGAGCAGCTGAAGGCGATTTCTGAAAAAACCCATGAACTGGTCGGGCTGCAGTATTCCACCTACAGCCGTTCTCTTGTGCCGGCCCTGCGGCAGAACGGCCTGCGGATCATCGCGGCCCATGAGGACCTGACAGAGGCGGAGGGCGCCTATGTGGACCAGTACTTCCGGGAAAATGTGTACCCGGTGCTGACGCCCATGGCGGTGGATTCTTCCCGACCCTTCCCCCTGGTACACAACAAGTCCTTAAACATCGCCGCCCTGCTGCAGAAAAAGGAAGGCGGAGATGAAGTGGATTTTGCCATGGTCCGGGTGCCCAGCGTGCTGCCTCGAATCATTGAGATCCCGTCGGAAGAAGGACGGGCGGTGATTCTGCTGGAAGAAGTGATGGAGCGGAACATACAGTCGCTGTTTTTGAACTACGACATTCTGGCGGCCAGCCCCTTCCGCATCATGCGCAACGCGGACCTGACCATCGACGAGGAAGAAGCGGAAGACCTGTTAAAAGAGATTGAGAAGCAGCTGAAAAAGAGGCAGTGGGGCGAGGCCATCCGCCTGGAAATCCAGGAAAACGCGGACAAGCGCATTTTAAAGCGGCTGAAAAAAGAACTGAACATCCACACCGACGATATTTTTGCCATCGGCGGTCCGCTGGATCTGACGTTTTTGATGAAGATGTACGGGCTGGAGGGATTTGACCATTTAAAGGCGCCCAAATACGTGCCTCAGCCCAATCCCGCGTTTTTAAATGACGACGATATTTTTACCAATATCCGGAAAGGGGACATTCTCCTGCACCACCCGTATGAATCCTTTGACCCGGTGGTGGATTTTATCAAGAAAGCCTCCAAAGATCCGGATGTACTGGCCATCAAGCAGACGCTGTACCGGGTCAGCGGCAATTCGCCCATCATCGCCGCCCTGGCGGCTGCCGCGGACAACGGCAAGCAGGTGTCGGTGCTGGTGGAGCTGAAGGCCCGTTTTGACGAGGAAAACAATATCAACTGGGCGAAAATGCTGGAAAAAGCCGGCTGCCATGTGATTTACGGACTGGTGGGCTTAAAGACCCACTCCAAAATCACGCTGGTGGTGCGCCGGGAAGAAGACGGCATCCGCCGCTATGTGCACCTGGGCACCGGCAACTACAACGATTCCACGGCCAGACAGTATACGGACTGCGGACTGCTGACCTGCCACCCGCAGATTGGCGAGGACGCCACCGCCGTATTCAACATGCTGTCCGGCTACTCAGAGCCGCTGCACTGGAATCACCTGGTGCTGGCGCCTATCTGGCTGAGAAAGCGGTTTATGCGGATGATTCAGCGGGAAACCAACCATGCCAGGGAAGGCCGCGCCGCTCGGATCATCGCGAAAGTAAATTCCCTGTGTGACCGGGACATCATCGCCGCGCTGTACGAGGCGTCCTGCGCCGGCGTGCAGATCGATCTGATTGTCCGCGGCATCTGCTGTCTGAAAGCCGGGATTCCCGGCCTGAGCGAGCATATCACCGTCCGCTCCATTGTAGGAAACTTCCTGGAACACAGCCGGATTTTCTATTTTGAAAATGACGGCGCTCCGGAAATCTACATGGGAAGCGCCGACTGGATGCCCAGAAACCTGGACCGCCGGGTGGAGATTCTGTTCCCGATTCTGGAAGACGAACTGAAAAAGAAGGCCATGCACATCCTGCAGGTGCAGCTGGACGACAATCTGAAGGCTCACGTGCTGCAGCCGGATGGCACCTATGAAAAGATCGACCGCCGCGGCAAAGCGCCGGTAGGAGCCCAGGACACGTTCTGCCGGGAAGCGGAAGCTGCGGTGCGGGAAGCGGAAGAAAGCGCCGATCCCGTCAACACCCGGGTCTTTGTGCCGGTGGAAAGCGATGATTGAAGGGCGCCTTTCGGCTTTCGAAGCCATGCTGGCCGCCGTGCTGGATCAGTACGCCGCGGCAGAAGAAAAGCTGGAAAAACTCAGGGCCGAAGGAAAAGAAAAAACCGTCACCTACCGCCAGCTTTTCGCCAATAAACTTCAGCTTCAGGCCATGCTGACCTGGTACCGGACCTACGGACTGCTGGAGGATGAGAATTAAAAAAGACGGAACCGCTGCTCCATAGATGAGAAATGATCTATGAAGCAATGGTTCCGTTTTTGATGCCGCACGTACGGCTGCGGGCCGCCGCGTCCATGCGGCGCCGAAGGAACACATGACAAGATTCGGGATCAGAGATTGGCTCCGGCCAGACAGCGTTTCAGCAGGAAGGCGCAGAAGTAGGGGAAGGTATAGATGGCGTCATCATACCCGATGTTCCCGCCGGTGAACTTAATTCCGCAGTGAATATCCGCATACTTTTCACTGCGGATCAGGGTCCTCATGGACTTGGCAGTCCCGTTCTTGGCTTTCACCTCAACAGGGATCAGGGCGCTTGCCGTTCGGACGAAGAAATCCTGTTCCAGAGCAGAATCGTCCCGTTTATAGTAATAGAGTCTGTATCCCGCCTTGACCAGTGCTTCGCCAACCACATTTTCGTAAAGCGCGCCCTTATAAACGCCGAGGTTTTTGTTGGCCCGCAGGTCTTCCTGGGCCTCTTCGTCCAGCATGGCCACAAGCAGGCCGCTGTCGGCAAAGTAGATTTTATACTTCGTATCGTCATAGTTGCCCTGAAGCGGCAGTTCCGGGAAATTCAGGCAGTAGCAGATATTGACGATTCCCGCGTCGTCCAGCCATTCCACACAGCCTCTGTAGTCACGGGAACGCGCACCGGAGGCAACTTTGGAGATTTGAAACTTCTTGTTGTCCTTGGCGAGCTGCGCGGGAATGTGGTTGAATACATTCAGGATCCTGGTCTGGTCGATGCCCTCGGCATATTTGCGAATGTCCTCCTTGTAGTCCAGGATCAGCTGTCTCTGTACCTCAAGCGACCCCTCAAAGGTGCCTTTCACAATAAACTCGCGAACAACGGCGGGCATTCCGCCCAGAATACAGTAGTCAAGGAAGAGCGAACTGCACACCGACATCTGTACCTCGTTGAAGGGCGTGAGATTTCGCATATGCTCCAGCATATCTTCGATGAAAGTATCGTCATAGCCTTTGGCCCACAGGAATTCCTCGAAATCCAGTGAGAACATCTCATAGTTAGATTTGTAGCCCACGCTGTTGCTTTCGATTTTCCGATAATTGATACCCAGCATGGAGCCGCTGCAGATCACATCGAATCTGCCGTCAATTTTGAAGAACTTCAGCGCTGCTGCAATTTCCGGAAACTCCTGCAGTTCATCAAAGAATATCAGTGTTTTGCCCTCAATAAACCGTT
Source organism: uncultured Lachnospiraceae bacterium (assembly GCA_944380605.1). Classification (GTDB taxonomy): domain Bacteria; phylum Bacillota; class Clostridia; order Lachnospirales; family Lachnospiraceae; genus UBA3402. The sequence goes on from CALWIA010000027.1 coordinate 224,837, forward strand.
TGGACGGGTCCATTCTGGAGATATTCTTGATGATATCATTTGTCTTATATCCATCTGCCGTGATCATTTTATACTTCGGTTCTTCCACGAAGTTGATTGTGATCACACTCTGGTAATTCATATCTCCAAACCGCTTGATGGACTCGGTTTTCCCTACCTGTCGGGGACCTTTGACGATCAACGGCTTTCTGTCGGGGTTCGCCTTCCACTCGGCCAGGAATGCATCGATTTTTCGCTTCAAGTAGAGCATTTCACCCGCCTCCTTCGCTATTATTATACCGATACCAGATGGAGAAATCAATCGAAAACACAAAAAATGAGCGAGTTTTATCTATATTTGCACATTTTCTGAGCGAGTTATTGAGACTGAATACACATTTTCCAAATTTTGAGCGAAGCCATATGCTTACAGTAACTCCGTGTTTATCTCGTACGCGTCGTCGATCAAGATACAGTCGATGCCGTTTTCCTTTGCGAGTGCCAGGCTGCGCGCGTTATCTTCCAATACACGGTCGAACGTACAGTCCTCATCGTCTAAACGGGTTTCAATCGCACATGCAAATTGTTTTATGTCGGTGAAATGCGTTCGGATGTAACGCTCACTCATCACAAGGCAGTATCCTCGTATATCTTTGCGGTATGCATCGGAAAAGTCTTTCTTCCATTCGAAGGGAATGTAACACCCTTCGACAATCAGATTCTGCCGGTTTTCAATCGCTGTTTTGATGATTTCCCGGACAATCGGCCATAGATAATCCGTCAATTCGGCATCATCGCTCATGGGCGTAAGCTGCGTGCAGCCGCTGCGAATCAGCCCCATTTTCAAGTGGTCGATGGACAGATATGGATATTTGTATTTTTCGAGAAGTCTTTGCGCCAATAGGGTTTTGCCGGTATGAGATGCGCCGGTAATCAAAAGAATCATTTTACGCCTCCGCAATTTGGGTTTATCGGATGGAGAACGACATTCGGACTCTTATGTATTATACCAGCAATGCGATTCTTAAACAACCGGACTGCCAGCCGCAATCTTTTCGCGGCCTTTCATGCCGCGCCGCCAGAAACTTCCCATCCCGACAGAAATTCCCTGCCCTTTCGTAAAGAAAAAGTAAGGCAAAGACAGATAAGGTATGGTATAATATCGAAAGATATTATACCAGCGCCGGTTCGGGCCGAGCGGAGCGAGGCAAACTCCGAACCGAACCGTGCGCATCCCCCGGAGGGTTTATGCCTGCGCAGCAGGCATGGTATAATGTGCACGAAAGCATTAAGCAGTGCGAAAAAAGCCGGATCTGAAAACGGCGATGTGCTCGCACATGAGCCGTTAAAGAGCCGGATTTTTTCATAGGGCGCAAGCCCGTGAGCGAACGAACAGAGTTCGTGAGCGCGCACTGCGTATGCGACGAAGGCGCAAGCCCAACATCCAAAAGAGGAGGAATTGCATGTCACAGATCAACATTCTGGTAGTGGATGATGAGAAGGAGATCGCGGATCTGGTGGAAATCTACCTGGTCAGCGACGGATATAAAGTATTTAAAGCCAACAATGCCCAGGAGGGACTGGATATTCTGAATAAGGAAGACATCCATCTGGTGCTTCTGGACATTATGATGCCGGGCATGGACGGGCTGGAGATGTGCCGGAAGATCCGGGAGACCAACAACATCCCCATTATCATGCTCAGCGCCCGTTCCACGGACCTGGACAAGATCCTGGGACTGGGAACCGGCGCCGACGACTATGTGGTAAAGCCCTTCAATCCCCTGGAACTGACCGCTCGGGTTAAGTCCCAGCTGCGCCGTTATACCCAGCTGAACCCCAACAGCGGCATGAAAGAAAGCGAAAAGAACGAGATCTCCATCCGTGGCCTGGTGATCAACAAAGACAATCACAAGGTGACGGTATACGACGAAGAGATCAAGCTGACGCCCATTGAGTTCGATATCCTGTATCTGCTGGCCTCCAATCCCGGAAAGGTGTTCAGCACCGACGAGATTTTCGAGAAGGTCTGGAATGAAAAAGTATACGAAGCCAATAATACGGTTATGGTACATATCCGGCGCCTCAGAGGCAAGATGAAAGAAGATACGCGGCAGAACAAGATCATCACCACCGTATGGGGGGTAGGATACAAAATTGAAAAATGATATGAGCCGGCGGTTCCATACCAGGGTCATTACCAACATCATCTACAGCACGGTTCTGGCCTGCCTGGTGGAGATTTTTCTGGTTACCAATCTGTCCATGCTGGGCCGCTACGCGGCGGAAAATGCCGAAGAAGGCACCGGCGGATTTCTGGCGGTTTTCTACCAGCCCGGCACCCTGGTGGTGCTGCTTTACGTACTGGCGGGCATCGCTGTATTCGCGGTCACGTTTCTGCTGCTGCAGAGCCGTTCCATGAACTACATTACGCGGATTTCCGCCGCCATGCAGAACATTTCCGAGGGTGACCTGAATACCACGGTAGAAGTGGTGGGAGACGACGAATTTTCTTCCATGGCTGCCAATTTAAACAAGATGGTGGAAGAAATCCGGGAACTGATGGACCGGGAACGGGAATCCGAACGGACGAAAAATGAGCTGATCACCAATGTGGCCCACGATCTGCGGACCCCGCTGACCTCCATTATCGGATATCTGGAACTGCTGTCCGGACCGGTGTCTCTGGACCCGGAGATGCAGAAAAAATACATCCATATTACATATACCAAAGCCAAACGTCTGCAGAAGCTGATCGAGGACCTGTTCGGCTTTACCAAGCTGAATTACGGGAAAATTTCCATGCGGGTGGGCAAAGTGGACATCGTCAAGCTGTTAAGCCAGCTGCTGGAGGAATTTTATCCCAATTTCATGGAAAAACATCTGGCGTATGAACTGCAGAGCAATGTACCGGCCAAGGTGATTCAGGCCGACGGCAATCTGCTGGCGCGGCTGTTTGACAATCTGATCAACAACGCCATCAAATACGGCGCGGAAGGCAAACGGGTGCTGGTGAAGGTACAAGCCACCGATACGGTGGTGACGGTTTCTGTCACCAACTACGGCTATGTGATTCCCAAGGAAGAACTGCCGCTGCTGTTTGAAAAGTTCTACCGGGTGGAGCAGTCCCGTTCCACCAATACCGGCGGAACCGGCCTGGGTCTGGCCATCGCCAAGAACATCGTGGACATGCACGGAGGGACCATTGGCGTCACCAGCGATTTGAACGGGACGGTGTTTACCGTAAAACTGAAAGTGGACTTCGATATCAACAAAGAGAATTTCGGAGGCCTGGGAGAATAATATATGAATAGAAAGAAGCATCTGCTTATAGGGCCGCTGGTATTTCTGCTGGCCCTTTCTGCCGTTTTTCTGATCCGGACCGGTGTGTCGGCCGCTTCGGAGTACGAGGCGGAAGACCTGTTCCGGGAAAACGGCATGGCCATGGACGTCACCTACGGATATGACGGAAACGCTAAAGGCGGCCGGTATATTCCGGTGGACGTGCTGCTGTCCAATGACGGAGAGAAGGATTTTTCCGGAGAGGTGCAGATCCTCACCATGGAATCGGACTACGAGATCTACCGCTATGACTATCCGGTAGAGGTTCCCGCCGGTTCCGATGGAGACCTGCATGTGTATATCCCCCTGGGAAACCGGGCGGACCAGATGTTTGTGACGCTGCTGGACCAGGAAAAAGAGAGCCTGGGCCATAAGCGGGTAAAGCTGAATTTCAGTCTGGACGTTCCGGAACTGTTTATCGGCGTTTTAAGCGATACGCCGGAAAAACTGGAGTCCTGGGATGGCGTGGGCGTGGACTACAGCATGCTGCGGACCCGGACGGTGAATTTTGATACGGATACCTTCCCTTCCGACGAGATGGGACTGGATATGATCGACGTGCTGCTGATCAGCAACTACCGGATCCGGGATCTGTCGGAAGAGCAGAGCCGGGTGCTGGTGGACTGGGTCCGCCGGGGAGGCACCATGATTCTGGGGACCGGCATGCGGGTGGACGACACCCTGGGCCGGTTTGCGCCGGAACTGCTGGAAGAATCCTACGAAGCGCCCCAGGTGCGGACGGTTTCCTTCGGCATGCAGTACGCTTCCGACAACCCATCCGACGCGGAACTGGAAGTGCCCTGCGTGGACTTTGCCCTGTCGGGAGGCAATATCCTTATGTCCGACGAGGAACGGACGCTGCTGGCGTCGGTGACCTATTCCCAGGGAACCATTGCCGTGGCGGCTTTTGACTTTACAGATATCGAAGCCTTCTGCCGCACATCGCCGGCCTTTCTGGATGATCTTCTGACGGCGGTGCTGGGAGAGGAAACCATCAGCAGCCTGGCGGAGGCGGCCTACAGCGGCAACTCCGACGCCTACTGGTCCATCCGCAGTATGATCAACACCGGCAATGTCCGCCGCCTTCCCTCGCTGGGATTTTACGTGCTGGAAATCGTGATTTACGTGCTGCTGGCGGGCCTGGTGCTGTACGTGTTCCTGCGGCAGCGGGAGCTGACCGGGCTGTACCGCTCCGGTGTCGCGGCGCTGTCGCTGCTGTTTACGGCCATTATCTATTTCATGGGGAGCCAGACCCGGTTCACCGATACGTTTTACACCTATGCCCGTTTTCTGGAAACGGCCTGGGACTCGGTGAGCGAGACCACCTATATGAATATGCGGGCGCCCTACAACCAGCCGTACCGGTCGTATCTGGCGGCGGAGTATTCGGTAAAGCCGGTGACCCGCAGCTACTATGACGAAAATGGAACCCTGCCCCGGTTTACCGGCGAAGAAGAGTACCGGATTGCCATTGACCATCGGGAGGACAAGACGGTGATTTCCGCCCAGAAGGTGCCGGCCTTCGATTCCCGGTATTTTGAACTGAGCCGGGTCACGGACAATGAGGCACAGGAAGGGTTTTACGGGGAGATTGAAATTGACCGGGGCACCATCCGGGGCACGGTGATCAACCAGTTTGGACAGGATATGGAAAACTGCGCGGTGCTCTTTTATGACAAAGTGATTTTCCTCGGGGATATGAAGGCGGGCGAGAGCCGGACGCTGGATGGGCTGGAGGCGCTGGAATATCCCAGAAACCATTCGTATCCGGTGGCGTCCTGGATATCGGGAGAAGCGGGATTTGAGACGTCGGATATCAGCGACGAAGCCTATCTGGACGCGGTGGAAAAAACCAATCTGCTGGTGTTTTATCTGGACCATTATATGCCGGCCTACTCGCCCAACGCGAAAGTAGTAGGCGTCAGCGCTGCGGAAACCGACGGCGAGCAGATTTTCCTGCAGACGGACATGGCGGATGGCCGGACGGTGGCGGCCTCCAGAATAACGGTGTATTCCAGCGACGACCAGGTGGTGTACCGGCCGGCGCTGCTGCAGCAGCCGGCGGTGCTGGAAGGCGACTACGATTACCGCTCCAATTCCCTGTTCGGCGTGGAACCGGTGACGCTGGAATACGCCCTGGGCAACGACGTGCGGATCGAACGGCTGGATCTGGACTACGTTTCTGACGAATTTACGGGATCCGGCAGCGGACTGGTTTCCTTTACCGGCAGCCTGTATTTTTACAATCACAGCACCGGCCGGTTTGACCTTATGGACCTGGTAAAAACCAGCTACGACGCCGCGGAACTGGCGCCGTATCTGTCGCCGGGCAACACCCTGACGGTGAAATATGTGTACGAGAACATGAGCGGCTACAGCTGGGATGTGCTGCTTCCGATGCTGAACATTGTAGGGAGGGAATTCTGATGCTGAAGATCGAACATGTCAGAAAAATGTTCGGCAGGTCGGCGGCGCTGGACGGACTGGACATGGAGGTGCCCAAAGGGGCGCTTTACGGATTCGTAGGACCCAACGGCGCCGGCAAAACCACCACCATACGGATCCTGACGGGGCTTTTGCTGCCGGATGAAGGCAGGGTGCTGGTGGACGGGGCGGATGTGGTGAAAGATCCCGGAAAAGTCCGGGAGACCATCGGCTATGTGCCGGATTCTTTCGGCGTTTACGACAACCTGAAGGTGCGGGAATATATGGAGTTTTTTGCCTCCTGCTACGGTCTGGACGGCCTGGTGGCCCGAAAGCGCTGCGGGATGCTGTTGGGCCAGGTGGGCCTGGAAGAAAAGGCGGATTTTTACGTGGACGGGCTGTCCCGGGGCATGAAGCAGCGGCTTTCCCTGGCCAGAGCCATGATTCACGATCCGGAGATCCTGATTATGGACGAGCCGACGGCGGGGCTGGACCCCAGAACCCGGTACGAATTCCGGGAGATTCTGCTGGATTTGAAGGAGCAGGGGCGCACCGTGCTGATCAGTTCCCACATTCTGCCGGAATTGGCGGAGATCTGCACGGACATCGGCATTCTGGACCAGGGCCGTCTGGTGCTGGAAGGCAGCATGGAAGACATTCTGGCCAAGATCAACGTCCGCAGCCCCCTGGCGATTTCTGTCAGCGGCGGGCGGGACACGGCGCTGCGGATTCTGCGCAGCCACCCCTGTGTAGAGACCATAACCATACGGCAGGACGACATTGTGGTAAACTTCAGCGGAGACCGGCAGGATGAGGCCATGCTGCTGCAGCAGCTGGTGGACGCGGAAGTCATGGTGTACGGCTTCGTGCGGGAGAGAAGCAATCTGGAATCGGTGTTTATGCAGATTACGGAACATGAAGAGGAAAGGATGGTGCTGGTGCATGAAAGTGAATCCGGTTTATAAGCAGGAAACCCGGGCCAGCGCCCGTTCCTTCCGTCTTCCGCTGGTAATTCTGGTCTTCAACAGCGTGCTGGCGGCGGTGGCGCTTCTGGATATGTATTCCATGATCGCCAGGGTGCGCCTGACGGCGGAGATCCAGTATTCCAGTTTTTTAAGCCTCTATGTCTTTGTGGCGGTGGTGGAATTTGTGCTTCTGCTGCTTCTGATTCCCGCGCTGACGGCAGGAAGCATCAGCGGAGAGCGGGAAAAAGGCACGCTGGAGCTTCTGCTCACCACCCGGATGTCGGCGGCGGATATTGTCATCGGGAAACTGTCCGCCAGTCTTTCTACGGTGTTCCTGCTGATTGTGTCCAGCTTTCCCATGCTGGCGCTGGTGTTTATCTATGGAGGCGTGACTATACCGGAAGTGGGATTTCTGCTGGTGAGCTACGCCGTTACAGCGCTGCTTCTGGGTTCTGTGGGCATCTGCTGCTCCGCCTGGTTCAGCCGCACCACCTTCGCCACTGTGGCCAGCTACTGCGTCATGGGAACTCTGGTGCTGGGCACCATGGGAATCAACCAGTTTGTATATCTGCTGATGCGGGCGGCGGCGGGGACGGCGCCGGAAAATACCGGGGCCTGGCTGTATCTGCTGCTGCTGAACCCGGCTTCCACGTTTAAACAGGTGATCGACGCCCAGATGGGAGGCAGCTTTCCGGTTCCGGAGATGCTGGCCTGGGCCCAGCGCCCGCCCCATGGACTGATTACGGAACACTGGATGCTGTTCGGCGTGCTGGCGCAGATGCTTTTGTCAGCGGCGCTGATACGGGCCGCCATATACCGGCTGGACCCGGGAGGAGGGCAGCGGAGAAAGCGCGCCAAAGCGGAACGGAAGCAGAGACCGGCAGGAAAGAAAGGAGACAGGTAAGATGGGAATTATCAAAGCGGCCGCCCAGGCGGTGGGCGGAACTCTGGCGGATCAGTGGCTGGAGGTTGTGGAAGCGGACGATATGGGGGATCAGACGGTGTTCACGGAAGGAGTGAAAATCCGCAGAGGCTCCAACACCAAGGGGACGGATTCGGTGGTGTCCGACGGTTCGGTGATCCACGTCTGCCCCGGCCAGTTCATGATGCTGATGGACGGCGGAAAAGTGGTGGATTATACGGCGGAAGAGGGGTATTATACCGTGGATGACTCTTCTTCGCCGTCGCTGTTCAACGGCCAGTTCGGAGAGGTGTTAAAGGACGCTTTTGACCGGATCCGCTTCGGCGGAGAGACGCCGAAAGCGCAGCGGGTTTTCTACATCAACCTGCAGGAGATCAAAGGCATCCGGTTCGGCACCCGGACGCCGGTGAACTATTTTGACGCGTTTTACAACGCGGAGCTGTTTCTGCGTGCCCACGGCACCTACTCCATCAAGATCACGGATCCGCTGAAATTTTACCGGGAAGTGATTCCCAAAAACAGCAGCCACGTGGAAATCGGCGAAATCAACGAACAGTATCTCAACGAATTTCTGGAAGCGTTCCAGGCGGCGGTCAACCAGATGTCCGCCGACGGCATCCGGATTTCCTTCGCGGCTTCCAAGAGCCGGGAACTGAGCCAGTATATGGCGGATATTCTGGATGAGGGATGGAAACAGACCCGGGGCATGGAAATCCAGGCGGTGGGCCTGGCCAGCCTCTCGTACGACGAGGAGTCCCAGAAGCTGATCCATCTGCGCAATCAGGGCGCCATGCTGGCGGATCCCGCCATTCGGGAAGGCTATGTGCAGGGTTCTGTGGCCCGCGGCCTGGAAGCGGCCGGCTCCAACGCCCAGGGTTCCATGGCCGGCTTTATGGGCATGGGAATGGGCATGGGCGCCGCGGGGAACTTTATGGGCGCCGCCTCCGCCGCCAATCTGAACCAGATGCAGATGAACCAGGCGCAGAGAAATCAGGCCCAGGCAAATCCGGCACAGACGCAGCCCTCCGGCGGGCAGGCGGCAGGAACGCAGCCGTCGGGAACGGTGCCGGCAGGCAGCTGGGTATGCGCCTGCGGCCAGGTGAACGCCGGCAAGTTCTGCAGCGAATGCGGGCGTCCGGCGCCTGCGGCGGGCAGCTGGGTGTGCGCCTGCGGCCAGGTGAACACCGGCAAATTCTGTACGGAATGCGGAAAACCGAAGCCGTAAGGGCCGCCGGGCCCGTCGGCCGGAGAAACTTGCCGCAGGCAGCTGCGGACGGATAAGGAGGCGCGTATGGCGGAAGCAATGACCTGGAAATGCCCGAACTGCGGGGGAGGGCTGATCTTTGACCCGGAAACCCAGAAATTTCACTGCCAATACTGCCTGTCGGATTTTGATCGGGAAGAGCTGGAGACCCCGGAGCCGGATGACAGCCCCGGAGAGCCGGAGATGGACGGCAGGACCGAAGATCCAATGGCGGACGGCGGCGCGGAAGAGCCGGAGGCGGCGGTCTATCTCTGCCCCAGCTGCGGGGCGGAGCTGGTCACCGACGGCACGACGGCGGCAGCATTCTGTTTTTACTGCCACAACCCGGTGATTCTGCAGGGGCGCCTGGAAGGCGCGTACCGGCCGGATTATGTGATTCCTTTTACCGTCCGGAAGGAATGGGCCCGGCAGATTTTCCTGGACTGGCTGCAGAAAAAGCGGTTTGTGCCCAAGTCCTTTTACGACGAAAAACAGCTGGAAACCATGACCGGGGTCTATTTCCCCTACTGGCTGTACAGCTGCCGGGCCGACGGAACCCTGGAGGCGGAGGGGACGAAGCTGCGGGTCTGGACGACGGGAAATCTGCGGTATACGGAGACCAGCCGCTATCAGGTGAGCCGGAAGGGGCAGATGCAGGTGGAGCACGTGCCCAGAAACGCGCTGAAAAAGGCGGACCGCAGACTGGCGGAGGGCGTGATGCCGTACCGCACGGAGAAAATGCAGCCGTTTTCCATGGAGTACCTGTCCGGATTCTACGCGGAGAAATGGGATATGGGACGGGAGCAGTTTGAACCGGAGGTGGAAGCGGAAGTCCGCGCCTTCGCGGCGGATCAGCTGAAGGAAAGCGTCTCCGGATACCATTCGCTGAAGACCATAACGGAATCGGTGCAGCTTTCCGATCCGCAATGGAGCTACGCGCTGCTGCCGGTGTGGACCCTTACATACAAGGACAAAAAGACGGGAACCATTTACTATTTTGCCTGCAATGGGCAGACAGGAAAGGTGTGCGGAAGGCTGCCGCTGGATCGGAAAAAACTGGGGCTGTTTTTCCTGGAGATTTTTCTGCCGGTGGCCGCGTTTCTGCTGCTTGCGGGGTATCTGATATGAGAAAAAGGAAAACGAGCCTGCCGGTCCTGGTGCTTTTGCTGCTTCTTTCTGCTTTCACGGCCTGGGGGGCGGAAGGCGGAAGCGAAGACCGGCGGGTCTGGGACATGGCCGGCGTGCTGGACGAGGCGGAGGAAGCGCGGCTGGAAGAACGGATTGCTCGCAGCCGCGAAGAACTGCAGCTGGATATGGCGGTGGTCACCGCCGATGATACGGAAGGCAGAAGCGGACAGGACTTCGCCGACCGCTTTTATGAAGACGCCGGTTTGGGCTGGAAGGACAGTTCCGACGGGATCTTGTTTCTTCTGGATATGGAACACCGGGAAATGGTGCTGTCTACCAGCGGCCGGGCCATGCGGATTTTTACCGACGCGCGGCTGGACGCGATGCTGGATCGCATGTATGAAGGCGCGGCGGCAGGCGATTATGCCGCCAGCGCGGAAGCGTTTCTGGATGGGGCGGAAGACTACGCCAGGCAGGGGATTCCTGCCGGCCAGTACAATTACGAGGAAGAGACCGGGGCCATCAGCCGGTACCGGAGTCTGCGCTGGTACGAGGTACTGCTTGCCCTGGCGGCGGCAGCCTTTGCCGCCGGTACCTCCTGTATGTCGGTGCGGCGGCAGTATGCCATGGAGCCGGACCAGCGCCAGGTAAACGCCTTAAACCTGTCGTATCAGGCGTCCTGCGGGTTTGCCTATGACACCCGGCAGGACCGGCTGCTGAACAAATCGGTGGCCAGCGTGATCCTTCCCCGCAGCAGGCCTTCCGGCTCCGGCCCCCGCAGAAGCGGCGGCGCTTCCTCGCGGAGAAGTACGGTGCACCGCTCCTCCGGCGGCAGAAGGCACGGCGGCAGAAGCCGGCGCTTTTAAACAACCGGTCAGAACAGGAGCCGGCAGACGAAATGGACGGCCGTGCAGAGCAGAAAGCCCAGCAAGGTGGGAAGCGCTATGGCGGCGGCGGTCCACCTCAGGCTGCCGGTTTCTTTTTTAATGGTCAGGCAGGTGGTGGCGCAGGGCCAGTGGAACAGGCAGAACAGCATCATGGACAGCGCGGTCTGCCAGGTCCAGCCGTGGGCGGTCAGCAGCTGGTAAAGGGAAGACAGGTCCGACATTTCCACCAGGGTTCCGGTCTGAAGATAGGCCATGAGGATGATGGGAAGCACGATTTCATTGGCGGGAAATCCCAGCAGAAAAGCCGCCAAAATGACGCCGTCCAGCCCCATGAGCCGGCCCAGGGGATCCAGGGCGCCGGTGAGCCAGGCCAACAGGCTCTGGCCGCCCAGGTGCAGATTGGCGGCCGTCCAGATGAGAACACCGGCGGGGATGGCGGAAGCCGCGGCCCGGCCCAGCACAAAGACTGTGCGGTCCAGCAGGGACCGGATTAGCACCTTGCCCACCTGGGGCCGGCGGTAGCAGGGCAGTTCCAGCGTAAAAGAAGAAGGCAGCCCCTTTAACAGCGTGCGGGACAGAAGCCAGGAACTGCACAGCGTGGCCGCGACGCCCAGCAGCAGGAAAGCCGTCAGAAACAGAGCCGCCAGAAAGGAGCGGAAGCCTCCGGAAACGCCGGACAGGAAAAACAGGGAAATCATGGCAGTCAGCACCGGGAAGCGGCCGTTGCAGGGCACCAGGGCGTTGGTGAGAATGGCCACCAGGCGCTCTCTGGGAGAATCGATGATCCGGCATCCGGTGACGCCGGCGGCGTTGCAGCCCAGCCCCATGGCCATGGTCAGGCACTGTTTGCCGCAGGCCCGGCAGCGCATGAAGCACCGGTCCATGTTGAAGGCGGCCCGGGGCAGGTAGCCGGAATCTTCCAGCAGCGTAAACAGCGGGAAGAAAATCGCCATGGGAGGGAGCATCACGGCCACCACCCAGGCCAATACCCGGTAGACGCCGTAAACCAGCAGCTGCACCAGCACCGGCGGCGCTCCCAGCAGGGCAAGCCCCTGTGCCAGGCCGTCTTCCAGGGAAAACAGCAGATCCCAGAGAAACTGGGCCGGAATATTGGCGCCGGCCATGGTCAGCCAGAACACGCCCAGAAGCAGGGCAACCATCAGCAGGCTGCCGGTAAACGGGCCTGTGACGATCCGGTCCAGCCGCTCTTCCAGCCGGCGGAAGTGCTCCGTCTCCATATGAACCGTTTCTTCGGCCAGCCGATGGGGGGAGAAGTCCAGGCACTGATAGCTGCCGACGGTGCCGGCGGACTCGCTTATGGCCTGTTTCACTCCTTCCAGCGTGCGCCGGCTGCGGGCGCTGCAGGCCACCACCGGAATCTGCAGGACGTCCTGCAGCAGCTCCAGATCCACGCGGATGCCCCGGCGGCAGGCTTCGTCCCACAGGTTGACGCACAGGATCAGCGGGACGCCGGTATCCCGGACCCATTCCAGCTCCAGCACCTGTTTCAGCAGGTGCAGGCCCCGTTCCAGACAGCAGGCGTCGCAGACTACCAGGATCATGTCCGCCAGGCCGGAGCGGAGAAACTGGCTGGCCACCTCTTCTTCTTCCGAACGGGCGTCCAGGGAATAGATGCCGGGCAGATCGGCCAGCAGGTAGTCCCGGCCGCCGCAGGAGAAGCGGCCCCGGGCCAGGGCTACGGTCTTGCCGGGCCAGTTGCCGGTGTGCTGGCGCAGGCCGGTGAGGGCGTTGAACAGAGTGCTTTTTCCTACGTTGGGATTGCCCATCAGGGCAATGACGGCGGTTTTGGATTCCATAGAGTGCCTCCCGCAGGTAAAAGGGGCGTCAGGATACTATATGACGCGCGGGCGGCGGCGTGCCTGCCCCATCGGTACGGACGAAAATAACGGCGGCGTCCGATTCCCGCAGGGCGATGACGGCGGAGCGGGCCAGGTAGGCGCTCATGCCGCCCCGGGGCTTTTTTAAGACGCACCGGACGGTCTCGCCGGGAGAAAAACCCAGCTGGTCCAGTCTGCGGGCCATGTCCGGCTCTCCGGCCAGCCACACTACTTGGGCGGACTGCCCGGGGGAAATATATGTCAACGGAAGAACCATAGGATTCACCAGACGGATCCATTATGACCAGTGTATGAAGCAGGAAAGGCGGAAGTGACAGTATGACATATGAGAACATTGTAGAAGGGCGGTTTCTGTCCAGGCCCAACCGGTTTACGGCGCTTGCGCAGCTGAACGGACAGACGGAGACCGTCCACGTAAAAAACACAGGGCGGTGCCGGGAACTGCTGATCCCCGGCGCCAGAATCCTGCTGCAGCACCATCCCGACGCGCAGACGCGGGGCAGAAAGACCTGCTACTCTCTGACGGCGGTATATAAGGGGGACCGGCTGGTGAACATCGATTCCCAGGCGCCCAACGAAGAGGCGGCCCGCTGGCTGAGAGAGGGCGGACTGGAAGCCGGTACCGGCATCCGCCCGGAAGCGGTGCGGCGGGAGGCGGTATTCGGCCATTCCCGGTTTGACCTGGCGTTTACCGCCGGCGGCCGGCCCGCGTTTATGGAGGTCAAGGGCGTGACGCTGGAACGGGACGGCGTCGCGCTGTTTCCCGACGCGCCCACCGGGCGGGGCGTAAAGCACCTGGAGGAGCTGGCGGCAGCGGCCGGGCAGGGGTATCTGGCCTTTCTGCTGTTTGTGATTCAGATGAAAGGCGTCCGCCGGTTCTGCCCCAACGCGGAGACCGACCCGGCTTTTGCCGGCGCGCTGGCGGAGGCGGCTGGACGGGGCGTGCGGATCCTGGCCTACGACTGCCTGGTGAGGGAAAACGGATTTGTTCTGGACCAGCCGGTCCCCGCGGAGGTTGCGCCGGGCCGGGAAATGTGCTACAATGCCGCTATATTTAAAGAACGTACACCACAAGAATGCGAGGGATAGAAGATGAATATAACCTATCAGAGCACCCGGGGCGGCGAAACGGGAGTGACAGCTTCCCAGGCAGTTTTAAAGGGGCTGGCCTGCGACGGCGGCCTGTTTATGCCGGACCGGATTCCGAAACTGGATGTGACGCCGGAGGAACTGGCGGGGCAGACCTATCAGGAGACGGCGTATCAGGTGATGAAGCTGTTTCTGACGGATTATACCGAAGAAGAACTGAGAACCTGCATCGCCAGGGCCTATGACGAAAAATTCGACACGGAAGCCATTGCCCCGCTGACCAAAGCGGATGGCTGTTATTTCCTGGAACTGTTTCACGGCAGCACCATTGCCTTTAAAGACATGGCGCTGTCTATTCTCCCCCATCTGATGACAACCGCCGCCAGAAAAAACCATGTGGACCGGGAAATCGTGATTCTCACCGCCACGTCGGGAGACACGGGAAAAGCGGCCATGGCCGGATTTGCCGATGTGCCCGGCACCCGAATTGTGGTGTTTTACCCCCAAAACGGCGTCAGCCGGATCCAGGAACTGCAGATGGTGACCCAGAAGGGAGCCAACACCCATGTGGCGGCCATTCACGGCAATTTTGACGACGCCCAGACCGGCGTGAAAAATATTTTCGCGGACAAGGAACTGGAAAAGACGCTGGCGGACCGGGGTTTTCTGCTGTCCTCCGCCAATTCCATCAACATCGGCAGACTGGTGCCCCAGATCGTGTACTATGTATACGCCTACTGCCAGCTGCTGCATAACGGAGAGATCCAAAAGGGAGAGACCATAAACGTAACGGTGCCCACCGGAAACTTCGGCAACATTCTGGCGGCGTATCTGGCAAAGCAGATGGGGCTTCCCATTGGGAAACTGATCTGCGCTTCCAATGAAAACAAAGTGCTGTACGACTTTTTCGCTACCGGCGTATACGACAGGAGAAGAGAATTCATCCTGACCACTTCTCCATCCATGGACATTTTGATTTCCAGCAACCTGGAACGGCTGATTTACGCCAGCTGCGGCTGTGACGCCGAAACGACGGCCCGGCTGATGGGACAGCTGAAGGAAGAGGGACGGTATGAGATTTCTCAGAAGATGAGAGACTTTATGGCGGACTTCTGCGGCGGCTTCGCCGACCAGAAACAGGACGCGGCGGCGATCCGGAAGCTGTACGAAGACACCGGCTATGTGATCGACACCCATACCGGCGTGGCCCTGGCGGCGGCGCAGGCCTACCGGCAGGAGACCGGCGACGGCGCGCCCATGGTGATCGCGGCCACTGCCAGCCCCTACAAATTTGCCGGCAGCGTGCTGGAGGCCATCGAGGGAACGGCTCCCGAGGGAGACGCGTTCGCGGCGGCGGACCGGCTGAGCCGGATTTCCGGGACGCCGGTGCCGGAAGCGGTGGAAGAAGTGCGCCGCAGCCCCATCCGCCATACCCGGGAATGCGCGGTATCGGAGATGGAAGACGTGGTAAAGGAAATCCTGAATCTCTGAGAAATCAGGTTTTTGCTTTTCAAAACCCCGGTTATGGTGTATACTGATGATAAAGCAGGTTCCGGAAAGTTCTGAGGGATCATTATAAAGATGGAGGTTATTACTATGTTGGTACCAGCAAAAGACATGCTTGTAAAAGCAAGAGAAGGCAAATATGCCGTAGGTCATTTCAACATCAACAATCTGGAGTGGTGCAAGGCGTTTCTGGAGACGGCGGAAGAGCTGAACGCTCCCATCATTCTGGGCGTTTCCATGGGCGCCGGCAAGTATATGGGCGGTTTCCATACGGTTGTGGGCATGGTAAAGGGCATGATGACAGATTTAAAGACCACGGTTCCGGTGGCGCTTCATCTGGACCATGGTACATACGATGGCTGCCTGCAGTGCATCGAGGCCGGATTCTCCTCCGTTATGTTTGACGGTTCCCACTATTCCATCGAGGAAAACCTGGAAAAGACCAGAGAACTGGTGAAAATCTGCCATGAAAAGGGCATTTCCCTGGAAGCGGAAGTAGGCTCCATCGGCGGCGAGGAAGACGGCGTTATCGGCATGGGCGAGTGCGCGGATCCCAATGAGTGCAAGGCCATCGCGGATCTGGGCATCGATTTCCTGGCGGCAGGCATCGGCAACATCCACGGCAAGTATCCGGCCAACTGGCCCGGCCTCAGCTTTGAGACCCTGGCGGCCGTAAAAGAAAAAGTCGGCGAGATGCCTCTGGTGCTTCACGGCGGCACCGGCATTCCGGCAGACCAGATCAAGAAGGCCATCAGCCTTGGCATCGCCAAGATCAATGTCAATACCGAGTGCCAGCTGGCGTTCGCAGGCGCTACCCGCAAATACATCGAAGCCGGCAAGGATCTGGAAGGCAAGGGATACGATCCCCGCAAGTTCCTGGCTCCCGGCGCGGCTGCCATCAAGGATACCGTCAAAGAGAAGATGGAACTGTTTGGCTGCATCGGCAAGGCCAACGCGTAAAACTTCAAAAAGTGCTTGATTTTTTACGGCAGATCGTTTATTTTAGTAAAGGTACAAGAACAAGGGCGTTCCTCCGGGGAGGGGGAACGCCACTTCTTTTGGTGTGCAGGCAAACCGGCGCGGACCGAAGACGAGAGGAAAAAAACCATGAATGAAGTGATGAATGTGGCCGAGATTTTCGGCAAAAACGTATTCAATGAAACCGTTATGAAAGAACGGCTTCCCAAGGGTGTGTTTAAGAAGCTGAAAAAGACCATGGAGGATGGCGCGGAACTGGATCCGTCCATCGCCGACGTTGTAGCCCATGCCATGAAGGACTGGGCCATTGAACGGGGGGCCACCCATTATACCCACTGGTTCCAGCCGCTGACCGGCGTAACGGCGGAAAAGCACGATTCTTTTATTTCCGTGCCGGACGCGGAAGGCAGGGTCATTATGGAATTTTCCGGCAAGGAACTGATCAAAGGCGAGCCGGACGCTTCTTCTTTCCCTTCCGGCGGTCTTCGGGCGACCTTTGAAGCCAGAGGCTATACGGCCTGGGACTGCACGTCTCCGGCATTTCTGCGGGAAGACGCCCTGGGCGTGACCCTGTGTATTCCGACAGCCTTCTGCTCCTACACCGGCGAGGCGCTGGACCAGAAGACGCCGCTGCTGCGTTCCATGCAGGCCATCGACGTGCAGGCGCTGCGGATTCTGCGCCTGTTCGGCAACACCCGGGCCAAGCGGGTGGTTCCGTCCGTAGGACCGGAACAGGAGTATTTCCTGGTGGACCGGGAAAAATATATGCAGAGAAAAGACCTGATCTACGCGGGCCGCACCCTGTTCGGCGCCATGCCGCCCAAGGGCCAGGAACTGGACGATCACTATTTCGGAGCCATCCGGGAGCGGGTGGGCTCTTATATGAAAGAAGTCAATCAGGAACTTTGGAAGCTGGGAGTGACCGCCAAGACCCAGCACAACGAGGCGGCTCCCGCTCAGCATGAGCTGGCCCCGATTTACGACGAGGCCAACCTGGCGGCGGACCATAACCAGATTATTATGGAGACGCTGAAAAAGGTAGCCGGCCGCCACGGCATGACCTGCCTGCTCCATGAAAAGCCCTTCGCCGGCGTCAACGGCTCCGGCAAGCACAACAACTGGTCCCTGATTTCCGACGACGGCATCAACCTGCTGAACCCCGGCGAAACGCCCCATGAAAACATCCAGTTTCTGCTGGTGCTGGCCTGCATTCTGAAGGCGGTGGACAAGCACGCGGATCTGCTGCGGGAGTCCGCCTCCGACGTGGGCAACGACCAGCGGCTGGGCGCCAACGAGGCGCCGCCGGCCATTATTTCCATTTTCGTGGGAGAGCAGCTGGAAGACGTGATCAATCAGCTGTGCAGCACCGGCGAAGCCACCCATTCCATCAAGGGCGGCAAGCTGATGACCGGCGTGACCACGCTGCCGGATCTGGACAAAGACGCCACGGACCGCAACCGGACTTCGCCCTTTGCCTTTACCGGCAACAAATTTGAATTCCGCATGGTGGGTTCTTCGGATTCCATCGCGCCGTCTACGGTGGTGCTCAATACCATTGTGGCGGAAGCTTTCAAAGAAGCGGCGGATGAACTGGAAAAAGCAGAAGATTTTGATACAGCGGTGCACGACATGATCAAGCAGATGCTGTCGGAGCACAAGCGGATCATTTTCAACGGAAACGGATATTCCAAGGCCTGGGAAGAAGAGGCCGAGAAGAGGGGACTGCCCAATATCCGCACCATGGTAGACGCCATTCCGGCGCTGACCACGGAGAAGGCGGTGAAGCTGTACGAGGAATTCGGCGTGTTTACCCGGTCCGAGCTGCAGTCCCGCGCCGAAGTAGAATACGAGGCCTATGTAAAGGCCATCAATATTGAAGCCAGGACCATGATAGACATGGCCGGCAAGCAGATCATCCCGGCGGTAATCAAGTACACGTCCGAACTGGCGGAATCCCTGAAGGATGTGCGCCAGGCCTGCCCGGAGGCGGATGTCAGCGCCCAGACGGAGCTTCTCATGGAAACGTCCCGGCTGCTGGCCCAGATGCGCAGAGCGCTGACGGAACTGATCCGGGTGACGGAAGCATGCGCCGGAGTCGCCGGAGCCGGGGCCTGCGCCCGCGCTTACCGCGACCAGGTGGTTCCCGCCATGGCGGCGCTGCGCGCCCCGGCAGACCAGCTGGAGATGCTGGTGGACAAGGACCTGTGGCCCTTCCCCAGCTACGGCGATCTGATTTTTGAAGTATAAGGGTCAGCGGTCCAGGCTGCTGCGCAGCTCCTTTAACGCCTCCGCGAACCGGCGGGAAGTGGCGGTGGGGTTGCCTTTCAGCAGCTGCCGCCGGTAGAAGGACATATGGCTGTAAAGCTGCAGCCGTTTTTCCCGAAGAGCGCCGAGGCGGGAGGACAGAAGGGCTTCCCGCTGCTGCCAGTCGGCGGCCTTCGCTGCCATATCCGCGGCTTTCTGCGCCGCGTTTTCCTGAAGCTGTTCAGCCCGGGCTGCCACACCGGCGGCCCGCTGGGCAGCATTTTCTTTGAATTCGCTTACTTTCTGAGACGTTTCCGCCTTTAAAAGCGCCAGTTGCAGCTGCAGTTCCTCGGCTTCCGCCTTCATGCGGGTCATGGCCTCCAGCGCGCGGCCCAGATCCAGCGCCTCTCTGGTGGACTGCACCGCGTCCAGCATGAACAGGACGGTGAGAACCGCCAGCACCGGAAATTCGATCCAGGGAGACAGGCCCAGGACGAAGTCCGAGATGGGCCGGTGCACCCATTCCGTCAGCAGAATGGTCAGAAGTCCCCAGGTCAGGGAGGATCCCAGGCTGACGTAGCCGTTGATCTGGAAGCGCAGATGGCTGTAATCCCAGTATTTCATCTTGAAAAGCCGCTCCATGACGTATCCGGTGACATATTCCAGAATGCTGGCGGCTATGGTGCCGGCCAGGTAGACGGCCGCTATGCTGTCCCGGAGAGGAAGGGACACCCAGAGCATCATCACGGCGCCGGTGCCGTAAAGGGGGAGCATCGGAAGCCGCAGAAAGCCCCGGTTGACCAGTCGGCGGCTTTTGATGGAGACATAGCAGGATTCGAAGATCCATCCGAAGAAGCTGTATATATAAAAGAAACTCAGCCATTGGTGAAATGCGTAGGTGTACATGGTGAAAAACCTCCGGAGATTGTACGGAATGCGGATAGACATTCCGCCTGTCAGGTATTAGAATTATATTTTGAAAAAATTTTTCTGTCAAGCGACACGGAGGTACGAACGATGCTGCAGCTGCTGCTGCCTGTGATTTATCTTGCGTTTATCAGTCTGGGACTTCCCGACGCGGTGCTGGGAGCGGCGTGGCCGTCCATGCACCAGGAGTTCGGCGTTCCCATTTCCTATGCCGGCGCGGTATCCATGATCATTTCCGCCGGCACCATTGTATCCAGTCTCCAGAGCGACCGGCTGACCCGGCGCTGGGGCACCGGAAAAGTGACGGCCTTCAGCGTGGCCATCACCGCGGTTTCCCTGTTCGGGTTTTCCATGACCCGTTCCTTCTGGCTGCTGTGCGCCTGGGCGGTGCCCTACGGGCTGGGGGCCGGAAGCGTGGACGCGTCCATCAACAACTACGTGGCCCTGCACTACAAAAGCCGCCATATGAGCTGGCTCCACTGCATGTGGGGCGTCGGGGCGACGGCGGGTCCCTATGTCATGGGCTGGGCCCTGGCCGGCGGCGGCCAGTGGTATGACGGCTACCGGGTGCTCGGCATCTTCCAGATAGCTCTGACGGCGGTGCTGTTTTTTACCCTGCCGCTGTGGAAGGAAAATAACAAAAGCGCCGGGCAGAACCGGGACGCTTCGCCGGAAAAGGCCGGCGCCGGAAAGCCGCTGACCCTGAAAGAGATCTTCGGCATTCCCGGCGCCAGAGAGATTCTGATCTGTTTTCTATGCTACAGCGCGGTGGAGCAGAGCGTCAGCCTGTGGGCCAGCACCTATCTGGCGTTGGCCAGAGGGGTGGCGGCGGAGACGGCGGCCCGGTACGCGGGGATGTTTTTCATCGGCATTACCGTGGGCCGGGGCATCAGCGGGTTTTTGACCATGGAAATCGATGACGAAAACATGATCCGGCTGGGTCAGGTGCTGATCGCGGCAGGCATTGCCTGTCTGCTGATTCCCGGTCCCCAGGCGCTGGCGCTGCTGGGCCTGGTGGTGATCGGCCTGGGCTGCGCCCCCATCTATCCCTGCATCATCCACTCTACGCCGGCCCATTTCGGGGCGGACAAGTCCCAGGCGGTGATCGGCGTGCAGATGGCTTTCGCCTATATCGGATCCTGCCTGATGCCGCCGCTGTTCGGCCTGGCGGCCAACCACATCACCCCGGCGCTGCTGCCGGGCTATCTGCTGGCGCTGCTGGCCCTGATGGCTGTGATGCACGAACTTCTGATGAAGCGGGCGCCGGGGACGAAGCGGCCGCTCTGATCAATCGGCGGAGCCGGCCCGCCGCTGGAACCATTTGACGATTTCCATAATCGGAATGATGCTGACGGCCAGCAGCAGGGCGATCAGGTATTCATTCAGATCGATGGGCGTAAACTGGAAGGCCTTTGCCAAAAACGGCACTTCGATAACGGCGGTGGTGAGGATCAGGGATACCAGCATGGCGCCGTAGAGGAACTTGTTGTGGGTCTTCAGCCGGAACAGGGAGCCGCGGCGGCTTCGCATGTTCAGGGAGTGGCAGATTTCGACCATGGACAGGGTTAAAAACGCCATGGTGGTGCCGTCGGCGCTGTTGGTAAATTCCCAGACGCCGCTTTCGATGTAGTGGCCCAGCAGATAGGACAGCATCACCAGAACCGTAACCACAAAGCCCTGGAAGAATACGTCAAATCCCAGACCGCCGGCAAAAATCCCTTCCTTGGGATCCCGGGGCTTGCGTTTCATGATGTCGGCCTCGCTTTTTTCCATGCCCAGCGCCAGAGCCGGGAAGCAGTCGGTGATCCGGTTGATCCACAGAAGGTGCACCGGTTCCAGGATGGTAAAGCCCAGCAGGGTGGCGAAGAAGATGGCCAGCACCTCCGCCAGGTTGGAGGCCAGCAGGAACTGGATGGCCTTGCGGATATTGGCGTAGATGCGGCGGCCTTCTTCCACGGCGGATACGATGGTGGCAAAATTGTCGTCGGCCAGCACCATGTCCGCCACGTTCTTGGTCACGTCGGTGCCGGTGATGCCCATGCCGATGCCGATGTCGGCGCTTTTAATGGAAGGTGCGTCGTTGACGCCGTCGCCGGTCATGGCGGTGATCTTGCCGCGGGCTTTCCAGCCTTTTACAATGCGCACCTTGTGTTCCGGCTGTACCCGGGCATAGACCGAATACTGTTCAATATTCTGGTTGAACATTTCCTCGCTCATGTCGTTGAGCTGAGCGCCGGTAATGGCCTGGGAGGGATCGGTGATGATGCCCAGTTCCATGCCGATGGCTACGGCGGTGTCCTTGTGGTCTCCGGTGATCATCACCGGCCGGATGCCGGCTTCGCGGCACTCCACAATGGCGGCCTTGACTTCCGGACGCACCGGGTCGATCATGCCGGACAGGCCCAGATAGGTCAGGTCCTGTTCCAGAAACTCCGGTTCGGAGGAGGCGGGAAGGGAGGGCCAGTCTCTTCTGGCGGCGCAGAGCACCCGCAGGGCCCGGTCGGCCATGGCCTTGTTGCGCGCCAGGATGTCTTCCCGGATGGCGTCGGTCATGGGCACTTCCCGTCCGCCGATCCAGGCGCGGCTGCAGCGCTTGAGCACTTCGTCCGGGGCGCCCTTGGTGAACTGGACGATTCTGCCGTCCGCCGTCTGATGGACTGTGGACATCATCTTGCGCATGGAGTCAAAAGGCGCCTCCGCCACGCGGACGTATTCCTGTTCCAGCCGGTCTTTGGGCAGGCCGTTTTTGCAGGCGTCGTTGACCAGGGCGCATTCCGTAGGCTCGCCGACGGCCTGGCCGCTGTCGGGATCCAGTTCGGCGTCGGAACAGAGGGCCATGGCGGTTTCCAGCGCCGGCTCGTCGTCGGCGGCGTGGTCTACCACCGTCATCTTGTTCTGGGTCAGAGTGCCGGTCTTGTCAGAGCAGATGATTTGGGTGCACCCCAGGGTTTCCACCGCCGTCAGCTTGCGGATAATGGCATTGCGGCGGGACATGTTGGTGACGCCGATGGACAGGACGATGGTAACCACGGCGGCCAGGCCTTCCGGAATCGCGGCCACCGCCAGAGAAACGGCGACCATAAAGGTATCCAGGAAGGTTTCGCCGGTGATGCCTTCCGGGCTCATCTGGGCCCGGACCAGGCCGACGGCGAAGATGATGGCGCAGATGCCGATGACCAGCACCGTCAGAATCTTGCTGAGCTGGTTTAATTTTCTCTGAAGGGGGGTCTCCTCTTCTTTGGCCTGGGTCAGGGCGTGGGCGATTTTTCCCATTTCCGTATCCATGCCGGTGCCGGTGATCACGGCCCGGCCGCGGCCGTATACCACGGTGGAGCCCATGTACACCATGTTTTTGCGGTCGCCCAGCGGAATGTCCTTCTGGCCGTTTAAGCTCAGCGGGTCCGCGGTCTTGGTGACCGGCACGGATTCGCCGGTCAGGGCGGCTTCTTCCACCTTCATGCTGGCGCATTCCAGAAGACGGCCATCGGCGGGAACCGAATCTCCGGCCTCCAGCAGTACAATGTCGCCGGGCACCAGTTCTTCGCTTTTCAGAACCGTCAGTTTGCCGTCCCGCAGCACCTTGCTGGTGGCGGCGGCGATTTCCTGCAGCGCCGCGATGGCGGCTTCCGCTTTGCTCTCCTGTACCACGCCCAGTACGGCGTTGATGATGACCACCGCCATGATGATAATGACGTCGGTGAAGGACTCTCCTTCGTAGAACGCGGTGATGCCGGAAATGACGGCGGCGGCGATGAGGATGATGATCATGGGGTCCGCCAGCTCGTCCAGAAACCGCTTCAGCAGCGAAACCTTCTTTCCCTCCTCCAGCTTGTTTCTGCCGTACTGTTCCAGACGTCCGGCGGCTTCCTGCCCGGACAGGCCTTCCGGGGAGGTGTTCTGCTTGTTCAGCACCTCTTCCCAGGGTGACAGATACTCTTTCATGCGAGTGCCTCCTTTGTTTGCCGGGAGCGGCGGGCGTTTTCCGGAAAATAAAAAAGACCTATCTGTCCGACAAAATCAGACAGATAAGTCTTGTCATTTCAAACAAAGCCAGAAGCGGAACGCTCCACGATGTTGACTTCGCTGCGGACCGGCACGGCCCGCCGACTACTCCCTTATTTGCGTTTACTCTACCACGGATCCGGGGCGGTGTCAATGGGTATTTTGTCTTCCGCGGCCGGGCCGGACACAAAGAAAAGGCCCTGCCGAAGCAGGAGCCTTTCTTTAGGGAATGGTAGGTATATTTAGGAAATTGTCTTAGGGGGGCCGGACGGATCGCTCCGTCCGGTATGAGTATGAAAAAGCTTTGTGATTTCAAGTGGTCTACTTGAAACAAAGGCCCGTTACCCTTTCGGATAACGTACCTATAGTATATCCAAGAATTGTGACTAAAATATGTCCCTGATATAAAATAATCATAAACAAAATTAAAAAAAGCAGAAGGGAATCGAAACGAAAGCGAAAGAAATGGGACAAATAAAAAGAAAACGCATTTTCAGAAAAAAAGCCTTTAAAAACCGGGAAGGATTGTATATAATAATAGATAAGTCTGACATTGTGAGAGATAAATGGAGGAAACGAGAAGTATGGTAATGTCCAATGACATTGGAATTGATCTGGGTACGGCCAGTATCCTTGTGTATATTAAAGGCAAAGGCGTGGTGCTGAAGGAGCCGTCTGTGGTGGCCATCGACCGGGACACCAACAAGATCATGGCCATCGGCGAAGAAGCGCGGCTGATGATCGGCCGGACGCCGGGCAACATCGTGGCGGTGCGGCCGCTGCGGCAGGGCGTGATTTCCGATTATACCGTGACGGAAAAGATGTTAAAGTACTTCATCAACAAGGCGGTGGGCAAGAAGACGCTGCGCAAGCCGCGCATCAGCGTCTGCATTCCCAGCGGCGCCACGGAAGTGGAGAAGAAAGCGGTGGAGGACGCTACTTACCAGGCGGGAGCCAGAGAGGTTTCCATTATCGAAGAACCGGTGGCGGCGGCCATCGGCGCCGGCATCGACATCTCCAAGGCCTGCGGCAATATGATCGTGGACATCGGCGGCGGTACGGCGGATATCGCGGTGATTTCCCTGGGGGGCACCGTGGTCAGCACGTCCATCAAGGTGGCCGGCGACGACTTTGACGAGGCGCTGGTCCGCTATATGAGAAAGAAGCACAACCTGTTGATCGGCGAACGGACGGCAGAGGAGATCAAGATCAACATCGGCGCGGCCTACCGCAGACCGGAGGTCCTGACCATGGAAGTCCGGGGCCGGAACCTGGTGACGGGCCTGCCCAAGACCATTGTGGTGACTTCCGACGAGACGCTGGAGGCCCTGCGGGAGCCGGCCATGCAGATCGTGGACGCCGTGCACAACGTGCTGGAGCGGACGCCTCCGGAACTGGCGGCGGACATTTTCGACCGGGGCATTGTGCTGACCGGCGGCGGTTCCCTGCTCAGCGGCTTGGACGCCCTGATTGAAGAAAAGACGGGCATCAGCACGGTGATCGCGGAAGACCCGCTGACGGCAGTGGCCATCGGTACCGGCAAGTTTATCGAGTTTACCCACGGAGACGGCGGAAAAAGAGAATTTTAATCGGCTTTAGGCGGAGCCGGCGCAAAGAAATTTGCGGCGGCTCTTTTTTTACGATAGGAAATTTCACGGTCGGGCAGACAGCGGGAGGTGAAAGCGTGGCGGCAGTGACGGGATTTGTGGAAAAAATCAAATACCGCAGCGAAGACAGCGGCTATACGGTGCTGACGGTGGTTTCCGAAGGCGAGGAATATGTGCTGGTGGGAAATTTTCCCTATATAGGAGAGGGCGAACTGCTGGCGGCCCAGGGCACCATGACGGAGCATCCGGTGTACGGAGAACAGTTGGCGGTCAGTTCCTATGAGATCCGCACGCCGGAAACGGCGGAGGCTATGGAACGGTATCTGGGCTCCGGAGCCATAAAAGGCGTCGGCGCGGCCCTGGCGGCCCGGATCGTCCGCCGGTTCAAGGCGGACACCTTCCGGATCATCGAAGAAGAGCCGGAGCGGCTGGCAGAGGTCAAAGGCATCAGCGAAAAGATGGCCATGGCCATTTCCGACCAGGTGGAAAGCAAAAAAGAGATGCGTCAGGCCATGATGTTTCTGCAGCAGTACGGCATTTCCATGAACCTGGGCGCCCGGATCTACCGGGAATACGGAGAGCGGATGTACGGAATCATCCGGGAAAATCCCTACCGGCTGGCGGACGACATCTCCGGCGTGGGATTCCAGATCGCCGACGAAATCGCCAGAAAGGCGGGGATCGCGCCGGACTGCGAAGAGCGGATCCAGGCGGGCATCCTCTATACGCTGCAGCAGGCGTCGGTTCAGGGTCACACCTATCTGCCGCGGGAAGAGCTGTGCCGGCAGGCGGCGGATATGCTGCGGGTGCCGGAGGAATCTCTGGAACCGGTGCTTATGGACATGCAGATGGACAAACGTCTGGTGATCAAAGGCGGAGGCGGCCAGGTGTACGCTTCCTTCTATTATTATATGGAACTGCAGGTGGCGCGGATGCTGCACGATCTGAACATCCGCGGCGCGGCGCCGGAAGAGGGTGCCGCCCGCCTGCGGGAAATCTGGAGCGGGGCGGAGATGGAGCCGGATCCGCTGCAGATCCAGGCGGTGCAGGCGGCGGCGGAAAACGGCCTGCTGGTCATCACCGGCGGTCCGGGCACCGGAAAGACCACCACCATCAACGCCCTGATCCGGTATTTTGCCCGGGAAGAGATGGAGATTCTGCTGGCGGCGCCGACGGGCCGGGCAGCCAAGCGCATGTCCGAGGCCACCGGCCGGGAGGCGAAGACCATCCATCGCCTGCTGGAGCTGAACGGCGCCCCGGGCGAAGACGGGACGGCGCCGACGCGGTTTGAACGCAACGAAGAAAATCCGCTGGACGCCGATGTGATTATCATCGACGAAATGTCCATGGTGGACATCCAGCTGATGCAGTCGCTGCTAAAGGCGGTCAACGTAGGCACCCGGCTGATTCTGGTGGGCGACGTCAGCCAGCTGCCGTCGGTGGGTCCGGGCAGCGTGCTGCGGGACATCATCGAGTCCGGCTGCTTCCCGGTGGTCAAGCTGACCCGCATCTTCCGCCAGGCGGCGGAAAGCGACATTGTGGTCAACGCCCATCGGATCAACGCCGGTGAACCGGTGGATCTGGCCAAAAAGAGCCGGGATTTTCTGTTTATCCGCCGGGAGAATCCCGACGCCATCATCCGGGCGTCTCTGACGCTTCTGACGGAGAAACTGCCGGGATACGTCCACGCCAGGCCTTTTGACATCCAGATCATGACGCCCATGCGCAAGGGGGCGCTGGGCGTGGAACGGCTCAACAAGATTCTGCAGGACTATTTAAATCCCCAGGACGGGAGCCGGCCGGAAAAGGAATCCGGCGGCACGGTCTTCCGCCTGGGAGACAAGGTGATGCAGATCAAAAACAACTACCAGGCGGAATGGGAGATCCGCGGCCGGCACGGCATGCCGGTGGACGCGGGAACCGGCGTGTTCAACGGAGACATGGGCATCATCCGGGAAATCAACCATTTCGCGGAGACCCTGACGGTAGAATTTGACGAAGGAAAGATGGTGGAATACGGGTTCGGGCAACTGGAAGAACTGGAACTGGCCTATGCCATTACCATACATAAATCCCAGGGAAGCGAATACCCGGCGGTGATCATTCCCATGTACAGCGGCCCCCGGATGCTGATGACCCGGAACCTGCTGTATACGGCGGTGACCCGGGCCCGGTCCTGCGTCTGCCTGGTGGGCCTGCCGGAGGTGTTTCAGGCCATGGAAGCCAATTCCATGGAGCAGCGCAGATATTCCGGCCTGCGAAGCCGGATTCAGGAGATAGGAGGCATGCTTTGATCAGCCAGATACTGGATATCTGTTTTCCCAGAAGGTGCCCGGTCTGCGGGGAAATTCCGCCGGCCGGCAGCCGGATCTGCCCGGAGTGCCTGGATGCCCTGCACATCATCCGGCAGCCGGTGTGTTTTCGCTGCGGCAAAGAACTGGAAAGCCCGGTGATGGAATACTGTCCGGACTGCGCCCGGAAACCGCGCAGCTTTGTCCGCAGCTTTGCACTGCTGCAGTACAACCAGGCGGCGGCCCGCTCCATGGCCGCTGTCAAATACAACAACCGGCGGGAGTACCTGGATTTTTATGGAGAAGCCTTCTGCCGCCGGTACGGCCCGCAGATTCTGCGGCTGAGGCCGGACGCGGCAGTGCCGGTGCCCATTCACCCGTCCCGGAGGAGGGAGAGGGGCTTTAACCAGGCGGAGGAACTGGCGGTCCGCCTGGGACGGCAGCTGGATTTCCCCGTGTATCCGGACGCGCTGCGGCGGGTAAAAAAGACGGCGCCGCAGAAAAATCTGGATCCGGCGCAGCGGCTGGCAAACCTCCGCCAGGCCTTCGCTCCGGGCACGCTTCCCAGGGAGGTCGGCACGGTTCTTCTGGTCGACGACATCTACACCACCGGCAGCACCATGGAAGCCTGTTCCCGGGTGCTTCTGTCCATGGGCGTAAAAACCGTTTACGGTGCGGTGCTGTGCGTCGGAGGATCATAAATTTCTATTGACGTTTCCTGACAGATATGGTATAGTAATTGGGCGAATGGAAGAAGACAGGTCTTTTTTTTATGCTCAAAATTTCATTGAGAAAAGAAAAGCCCTGCAAAGGCAACAACGAAATTTATAGTGGAGGTGGAAGTCGTGCGTACAAGAATTACACTGGCATGTACCGAGTGCAAACAGCGGAATTACAACATGACGAAGGATAAGAAAACTCATCCTGACAGAATGGAAACCAAGAAATACTGCCGATTCTGTAAGACTCATACTTTGCACAAAGAAACCAAGTAATCAGGGAGTAAAGGAAGTAGAATATGGGAGAAACAGCAAGCACAAGCAAGGAGAATGCTTCGAAAAAACAGAAAAAGAGTTTTTTCAAAGGCTTGAAAACCGAGTTCGGCAAGATCATCTGGCCTGACAGAAAGACGGTGGGCAAGCAGACGGTCGCCGTCATCGCGTGTTCCATTGCCTTGGGGCTGATCATTGCGCTCCTGGACCTGATTATTAAGTTCGGTCTTAGTTTCATTTTATAATAAGGGCAAAGGTGAATTGTATGGCAGAAGCTCATTGGTATGTGGTCCATACCTATTCAGGCTATGAGAACAAGGTAAAAATCGATATCGAAAATACCATTAAGAACCGGAATCTGCAGGACCAGATTCTGGAGGTCTCAGTGCCCATGCAGTCTGTGGTAGAAATCAAGAACGGCGTGGAAAAGGCCGCGGACAAGAAGATGTTCCCCGGCTATGTGCTGATTCACATGGTGATGAACGATGATACCTGGTATGTGGTTCGCAACACCAGAGGCGTCACCGGCTTCGTGGGCCCGGGATCCAAACCGGTTCCGCTGACCGATGAAGAGATGGCCGGTCTGGGATTTTCCAGATCCGACGTCGTCGTCGGCTACGAAGTGGGCGATACGGTGGTGGTGACCGCAGGCGCATGGAAGGATACGGTGGGCGCCATCAAATCGATCAATGAAAGCAAAAAGACCATCACCATCAGTGTGGAGATGTTCGGCCGGGAGACGCCGGTGGAACTGGCCTTCACTGAAGTGAAAAAGATGTAACTGCAAGCAAGTGGGAGGGACATCCCCCGACAATACCACAATTTAGGAGGTGCCTAATTATGGCAAAGAAAGTAACAGGTTATATTAAATTGCAGATTCCGGCCGGCAAGGCTACGCCGGCTCCGCCTGTAGGTCCCGCTCTGGGCCAGCACGGCGTCAATATCGTACAGTTTACCAAAGAGTTCAACGCCAGAACCGCGGATCAGGGCGACCTGATCATTCCGGTGGTTATCACCGTATACGCGGACAGAAGCTTCAGCTTTGTCACCAAGACCCCGCCGGCTGCCGTTCTTCTGAAGAAGGCCTGCAAACTGAAATCCGGTTCCGCAGTGCCCAACAAGACGAAGGTAGCGACAATCTCCAAAGACGAGCTGCGCAAGATCGCGGAGCTGAAGATGCCTGATCTGAACGCCGCCAGCGTAGAGGCTGCTATGAGCATGATCGCCGGCACCGCCAGAAGCATGGGCATTACCGTAGAAGAATAAACGTTGAGATTGTTTCGGAACACCGTGGGAGGGCAATCCCCGACAATACCACTAGGAGGTTAGTAAAATGAAAAGAGGAAAAAGATATACAGAGGCTGCCAAACTGGTAGACCGTTCTGTTCAGTATGACGC
Organism: uncultured Lachnospiraceae bacterium; assembly: GCA_944380605.1. Lineage (GTDB taxonomy): Bacteria > Bacillota > Clostridia > Lachnospirales > Lachnospiraceae > UBA3402. The sequence goes on from CALWIA010000027.1 coordinate 254,620, forward strand.
GGCTGACGCTATTGCCATTGTGAAGAAGGCAGCCGCGGCCAAATTCGATGAGACTGTTGAAGTTCATATTCGTACCGGATGCGACGGACGTCATGCCGACCAGCAGATCCGCGGCGCCGTTGTGCTGCCGCACGGCACCGGCAAAACCGTCCGGATCCTGGTTTTCGCCAAGGGACCCAAAGCAGACGAAGCGCAGGCCGCAGGCGCGGACTACGTAGGCGCTGAGGAACTGATCCCGAAGATCCAGAACGAAGGCTGGCTGGATTTTGACGTAGTTGTGGCGACTCCTGACATGATGGGCGTAGTCGGACGTCTGGGCCGTGTCCTGGGACCCAAGGGCCTGATGCCCAACCCCAAGGCCGGAACCGTGACCATGGACGTGACCAAGGCCATCAACGAAATCAAAGCCGGTAAGATCGAATACAGACTTGACAAGACCAATATTATCCACGTGCCAGTAGGTAAGGCTTCTTTCACAGAGGAGCAGTTGGCGGACAACTTCCAGACGCTTATGGATGCCATCCTGAAAGCAAAACCCAGCACGGTCAAGGGCGCTTATCTGAGAAGCGTAACCATGACCTCCACCATGGGCCCGGGCGTAAAGCTGAACGTGTCCAAGCTGGTGAACGGCTGAGTTTACTTTCCCGCTTGACAATCCAGATATAAATATGCTATACTACGCAAGTATTGAAAGCCGAAGACAGCAGGTGCCGCAAGGCATAAGGTGACAACGCCTGCCGAGGACAAAGTACAAATGCACATCGTGTTTTGTATGCTCCCTGTCTGCAGCTTTGCGGACAGGGAGTTTTCCGTTTACCGGAGATTTCGGACCTCTCAATACGAAACTTATAAGGAGGTAGACACTCATGGCAAAAGTTGAACTGAAGCAGCCTGTGGTCGCTGAGATCGCGGAGCTTCTGGACGGCGCTCAGGGTGCGGTTCTGGTGGACTATCGCGGTCTGACCGTAGAACAGGATACGGAACTGCGCAAACAGCTGAGAGAAGCAGGTATTTCCTACAAGGTATACAAAAACACCATGATCCGCTTCGCGGCGAAGGGAACTGCTTTTGAGGCTCTGGAGTCCGACCTGGAAGGCCCGACGGCTTTGGCGGTATCCAAGACGGACGCGACGGCTCCTGCCAGAGTTCTGGCGAACTTCGCCAAGAAAGCTGACAAGCTGGAGATCAAGTCCGGTGTTGTAGAGGGAACCTACTACGACGCAAAAGGCATGCAGGTCATCGCTACCATCCCCGGCAGAGAAGAACTGCTGGGCAGACTGCTGGGAAGCATGCAGTCCCCGATTGCGAACTTCGCCCGTGTGCTTAATCAGATTGCGGAAGCAAACGCAAACGCGTAAGATCAATCAAATTTTTTATGGAGGAAAAATATCATGGCAAAGTTAACGACTGCTGAGTTTATCGAAGCGATTAAAGAGTTATCCGTAATGGAACTGAACGAGCTGGTAAAGGCCTGCGAGGAAGAGTTCGGCGTATCCGCCGCTGCCGGTGTGGTAGTAGCTGCTGCTGGCCCCGCTGCTGAGGCTGCTGAAGAGAAGACCGAGTTCGACGTTGAGCTGACTGAGGTTGGCCCGAACAAGGTTAAAGTTATCAAGGTGGTTCGTGAAGCTACCGGTCTGGGCCTGAAAGAGGCGAAGGACGTAGTTGACGGCGCTCCCAAGGTGGTTAAGGCCGGCGTTTCCAAGGAAGAAGCTGAGCAGATCAAGACTTCTCTGGAAGCCGAGGGCGCAAAGGTTACTCTGAAGTAATTCATTTTAACCCGACATACTGCGGAGCCGCTGCAGAATGGATGAGAAATCATCTATGGAGCAGCGGCTCCGTTTTTAGAAAGATCCGGATAGCGGGGAGGGCATATCCATGGGCGCGAAAATCGTCAATTACGGTTCGATGAATTATGATTACACATATCAGGTGGACCACATGGTCCGGCCGGGAGAGACACTGGCTTCCCGGGGGCGGACGGTTCACTGCGGCGGCAAGGGATTCAACCAGTCGGTGGCTCTGGCGCGGGCGGGCGTTCAGGTGCGCCACGCCGGCATGCTGGGTACGGATGGAGAACGGTTCCTGGAAGAAATGGAAAAACAGGGCATCGACACCTGCTGCGTCCGCCGGACCGGCGAGGTCTGCGGCCACGCGGTGATTCAGGTCAACCCGGAAGGGGAAAACTGCATCCTGCTGTACGAAGGCAGCAACGGACAGAATACGGAAGCCCAGATCCGGCAGGTGCTGGATACCATGGAAGCCGGGGACTTGCTGCTGCTGCAGAATGAGATCAATCTGACAGACCGCGTCATCGACCTGGCGTGGGAAAAGGGAATCCGCATCGTCTGGAACCCGTCGCCGTACAATGAGAAAGCGGCGTCCTGCCATATGGAAAAGGTGTCGGTGTTTCTGATCAACGAGACGGAAGGGGAACAGCTGACCGGCCGGACGGAGCCCGACGCGATTCTGGAAGAGATGGAACGGCGGTGCCCCGGCTGCGAAGTGGTGCTGACCCTGGGCGCGGAAGGTGTCGTCTGGGGCTGCGGCGGACGCCGGATCCAGGTGCCTGCGTACCGGGTGAAAGCGGTGGATACCACGGCGGCGGGAGATACGTTTACCGGCTATTACCTGGCGGCGGTGCTGGAAGGCGCGGATCGGGAGACGGCGCTGAGACGGGGCTGCGCGGCTTCCGCGCTGGCGGTGCAGAAGGAAGGCGCTGCGGCATCCATTCCCTCCAGAGAAGAGGTGGACCGCTTTTTCTGTTCTTGACAGAGATGGAATCCTGTGGTATAGTGAAACTGTATTTTGAATGAGCTGCTGATTCACATATTTTTGTAAGTCATTTGGCGTCAGGTGATTTACAGAAATATGTGTTTTTTTTATCACGGGGATTCTGCCGGTGATAGGGACGCTCCGCAGGTTTTGCTTATGAAAAAGCGCTGTGAAAGAAATGCAAATTTTATAAAAGGGAGGTACCACCATGAACAAGGGTACGGTAAAGTGGTTCAACGCAACCAAGGGCTACGGCTTCATCACCAACGATGAGACCGGCGAGGAAGTGTTCGTACACTTCTCCGGCATTGTGGCGGACGGCTACAAGACGCTGGAAGACGGACAGAAAGTGACCTACGACCTGGCCGAGGGCAACCGCGGCATGCAGGCGGTAAACGTACGGGTTGCGTAAGAAACCGTGTGAAAAAGGGCAGGATTCTTCAGGAGTCCTGCCCTTTTCCTTTGTCGGAAAGCTGGGAGCGGTATTCGTTGGGAGACATGCCGGTGTTCTTGTGGAACTGCCGCGAGAAATATTTCTCGTCTTCAAAGCCCACCATGTTGGCGATGTCTTTGATTTTGATCCCCGGATTTTCCAGCAGTTCCCGGGCCCGGTCGATGCGGATCTGGTTCAGGTAGGACACCATGCTGACGTGGAAGGTGTTCTTGAACTTCCGGCACATGTAGTTTTTGTTGATGAAAAACAGCTGGGCGCAGGCAAACTGGCTGAAAGGCTTGTCGTAATTCAGGCGTATGTAATAGGCCACCTGGTAGATGATGTCGTTCTGCGGATGGGAGCCGGGGGAGGTCAGTTCGCCGAACAGCTGGGACAGCTCAAATTTCAGCTTTTTCTCCAGCAGTTCCGGAGAAAAATGAAAGTGTTCGTCCAGCAGCTGGCAGTAGGACAGCGGCTGGGATGGGGAGAGAACCAGCTTGGGATACTGCCGTTCGATTTCCGCCCGCCACTGGCTCAGCAGCTGGTTGTAGCGCTCCGTCAGAGCCATGCCGTGGCGCAGCGGCAGCGGCGGGGAAGGAAGCACCGCCTGGCGCCACTGTTCGATGGAATCGTCGATCAGGGTTTCGTTTCCGGTGATCATGGCGCTGTAGAGCTGCCGCTCCTGGGCCGGCTGCCGGGCCTCCAGATGGTCGGCGGCCACCCGACTGTAGGACAGGCAGGGCGGGGCCGGGGAGAACATGTCCTGTTCGTAAAAGGCCATGCGGGCCTGGGACATGGCTTCGCCCGCCAGGGCGGGAAAGGCCACCGGCCGGCTCAGGCCGAAGGAAACCGGGAGGGAGGCCAGCTGCCGGATGGCGAGAATCTGCTCCTCCGCCAGCCGCAGCACGTCGGAGGTGTGATGGTAGAGAAACAGCAGAAACTCCCGTCCGTCATCGGTGTTGGGGAAGCAAAGACCCGCGTTCTTTTCCTCCAGCCGGCGGCTGAAGGAGGCGCAGGCCGCCGCCAGTACTTTGTAGGTATCCGAAGCGGTGTCGTTCAGATACGGCGCGCAGCTGAAATACCCTACAATGCAGTTGCGGCACTGCCGGATGTCCGGAAGCACCTGGCTCAGATCCTCATAAGAACGGTCGGGATCCGGCTGGGTCATGATCCGCTGCAGCAGCGTTTCCTTGTATACGGCGCTCATGCTGCTGATCATGTCCAGGTGCTTTATGGTCTGCCGGCGCTGGGCGTCTTCCTTCTGCCATTCGTCCACGGCCTTCTGCAGAGCCGCCGTCAGCTGGTCGGCGTCGATGGGCTTTAACAGGTAGTCCACGCCCCCTTCCCGCAGGGCGGCGCGGATGTATTCAAAGTTGTTGTAGCCGGAGATGACAATGACCTTTACCGGCATGTCGGTCTGATTCAGGTAATTCATCAGATCCAGTCCGGTGGCGTCGTTCATGACCACGTCGGTGATCAGGATTTCCGGCTGTTCCTGTTCCAGAATGGAAATGGCCTCCCTGGCGGAACCGGCCTCCAGAACGGAATCAAAATGCAGGGGGGACAGCTGAATCAGGTATTTGATGGTTTTGATGACATGGTATTCGTCGTCGGCGATCAGCAGTTTCACAGCGTGTCTCCTTTCCGGCTTTCCGCCTCGTCTTCGGTCTGTTGATTCATGGAATTCCGCATAATTTCAATATGTATGGTGGTTCCGGAATCTTCGTTGGGGTAAATGCTCATCTGGCACTGGTGGCTGTACATCAGCAGCAGCCGCATATAGACGTTGCTCAGCCCGATGCTGCTGGAAGAAGCGTGGAGATTTTCCCGGGCTTCTTTTAAGTCTTCTTTCAGGTTGCGGGCCGCGTCCGCTTTCCGCTCTTCGTCCTTCTGCTCCGATTCGGCGAACAGTTCCAGGAAGTTTTGGACGCCCCGGTTGGCCAGGGCCTCTTTAGTGCTTCGCAGCTGCTCCTGCACCTGTTCCAGCCGTTCAAAGGAGATGCCGGTGCCGTTGTCTTCCACAAAAATGTGCAGGATGCCGTCTTTTTCCGAGGAGCGGATCCAGATCCGTCCGCCGGGGATCTTTAACAGGTTCCCGTGCTTGAACGCGTTTTCCACCAGCGGCTGCAGAATCATCTTGGGAACGACGCAGTGCAGGGTGTCAGGCTCGTTGTCCAGTTCCAGGCTGACGTCGGAACCGGCAAACCGCATCTTCTGCAGGCGCACGTAGTTGGCGCAGTTCTGGATTTCCTGCTGCAGTTCCACCCGATTGTGCCGGGTATCCATGGAATACTGCATCATCTGGCCCAGAGTGGTAATGGAACGGTACAGTTCCAGGTTGTTGGTCTCCAGAGACTCCGCGGCGATGCACTGCAGAGTATTGTAGATGAAATGGGGGTTGATCTGGGCCTGCAGGGCCTTCAGCTCGCTGGATTTATTGGCCAGGTTCAGCTGGTATTCCCGGATGATGAAGTGGTTGATGGAATACATCATCTTCTGGATGCTGTGGATCAGACGGCCGATTTCGTCGTTTTCCGTATAGACAATGTAATCGGACAGGTGCTCGTCCAGTTTTCCCTTCTGGATGGCGTCGGTGTAGCGGGTCAGCTGGCGCAGCGGCCGGGTCTGGCGGACGATGATGAAAAAGCTGCAGGTCAGCGCCGCCAGGATGGACAGCATCAGCACCGCCAGGCTGTGGCGGAAGAACTGGTCCGCGTCCCGGTACACGTAGGAAGCCGGCGTGGATTTGACCATATACCAGTCCAGCGGCGCTTCCGAGATGGGGGCGCAGAAATACCACTGGCTGTCGCTGCGGTCGATGACCATGCCGGAAGTCTGGGCGGCCTGGGAGCACAGCCGGTGCAGCTTGCTGCTGCGGGTGGCGGTGGCGGTCAGTTCCGGATCCGAGGAAAACAGGATGTTCTGCTGGGAGTCCAGCAGATAAAAGGTTTCCTGGCTGTCGTACAGGCCGGCGCACATCTGTCCCAGCACCTCGATGGGGATGTCGATGGAAAGCTTCCCGATGAGTTCGCTGTCGGAAGGCGTCCGGTACAGCGGCAGCACCAGGGTGACCACCAGGGAGTAGGTGTCCAGTTCTGTATTGGTAAAGTTGTAGTCGTACTGCATGTGGGTGGGCAGGACATAGGTTTCGTAGGGAATGGTAGAGACCGTCCGCTCCGACTGCAGATAGATATGTTCCTTTTCATACTGCTGGAAGGTGTCGCTCAGCAGCAGAATCCGCCGCAGCCGGTAGGCGTCGATGTGAATCTGGGTGGCGTCCGGCACCACGCCGTAGAGCTGCTGCATGTAGCGGAACAGCTGGCTGGTGATGCTGCGCTGGCGGCTGGGCGAGATGTTCTGCCCGTTTAAGGCCAGCACCTCCAGAATATCCTGGTTGTAGTGCAGGCTCCGGGCGGTGTGGTCGGCGATGGACATATAGGAACTGATGGCCTGGGCCGTGGCCTGCATGGTGCTGATGGTCTGCTGCTGGTATTTCCGTCCCAGGCTGCCGCGGGTAAACTGGTAGGAGTACAGACAGTACAGCAGCATGGGAACCAGAAGGCAGAAGGTGAGCATCTTGATCAGCTTTTTGTGCATGCTGGTATAGGATTTTCCGCTCATAACCTGCCTCCTTTCCCTCGGGGATTTCATTCTGGTATCATTATAATAAGAACCTGGCGGCGGAATCAATGGAAAAACAGGGATTTTGTAAAAAGAAAGTGAAAATTGTCCACCATAAGAGCAAAACTGTGAGTGTAAAAAAAGGGGCCGGATTTGTACAATACAGACATGTAAACGGTCTTCCCAAGTGTCGGACAGAAAGAAACGGAGGGGCTGCCATGAAAGAACGAAAAAGGAGCCTGGCAGCTGCCGCAGGCGGCTGCGTTCTGTTGGCGTCTCTTCTGGCTGCCGGATGCGCCGCCGGGACGGAGACGGTCCCGGGACCGGAAGAAGCGCCGGGGATCACCCTGACGGTGTGCGTCGCGGAAGCGCAGTGGAACGAGGCGGTGGAAGAACTGGAACGCATGTATCTGGAAAGCCATCCGGAAGTGGCGGATATCCAATGGGAACTGATTCGGGACAGTTCGTACTGGGACCTGATGAATATGAAACTTTCCACCGGAAATCTGCCGGACATCATGGAAGTGGAGATCGGAGAAGAACTGGATCAGTGGTACCCGCATCTGATTCCGCTGGACGACCTGCCTCATCTGAACCAGGTATTTCCGGACCTGCTGGAAGCGGGAAAAGAAGACGGGCAGTATTATTCGGTGCCTCAGGCGGTATACGGAAGAGGGATCCTCTACAACATGGAGCTGCTGCGGAAGGCCGGCTGGGAACGGAAGCCGGAGACCCGGATGGAACTGGAGCAGCTGTGCAGGGACCTGGAAGAAGTTTCTGTGAATCCCCTGATGAATTCCTATTACGAGATCAGCACCTGGGTCAAATGCGGCATGCTGCAGATGATTTCCATGAAGCAGTATCCGGAGCTGTACATCCGGCTGCTGATGCGGGGAAATGAGAGCCCGCTGGAGACGGATACGGAGTGGCAGGAACTGCTGGATTTCTGCGACCTGACGCTGGAGTACGGAACCCGCCGGGCGCTGCAGCTGGATACGGACCTGGCCCGCAATTATTTCGCCATTGGGCGCTACGCCATGATTCTCAATGAGAGCGCCAGAAACCTTATGGGGCTGCGGGAAGCCGGGCAGGGCGTGGATGAGACGGCCAGCCTGGGCCCCATGCTGTTAAGCGACAACCGAAGAGAAAACCGCCTGCTGATGGATGTGGTGCGGCTGGGAGTGACCAAAAGCTGTTCCCACCCGGAAGAGGCCAAAGAGTTTCTGGACTGGCTGATCAGCGATGAACAGGCGCTGGAATACCAGAAACAGCACATGGGCATTATGCCGGTGATGGAGGAGGCATGCCGGACAGGGCTCTGCTCCATGGCGCAGGACACCTACTATGCGTACCGCACCGGACGCATGACGCCGGAACTTATGGGGCTTCTGCCGGAGGAAGCGGCGGACGCCGTCAGCGAAGACTGGGCCCGGTACATCGACGGAGAGATCAGCCGGGAAGAACTGCTTGCTGTATGCGAGGAATACTGGAATCACTACGCGGATCTGGTGACAGCCGCGGAGTGACGCCGGATCAGTACATATATTCCAAATAATCCAAACACAATGAGGAGGAGAAACCAATGGGAATCATTAAGTACCAGAAGAAAGAAGACATGAAATTCGAGACGCTGCCCAACGGCGTAAGACGCGCCGAGATGCTGGAAGGCATGGTGGACGGCGTACATACCTATAAATGCCAGGTGAAGGCAGGGGATACGGTGGAACTGGAGACCTTCGGCGACACCACCCAGCTGATTTACGTAACCTCCGGCGAGTGCTACATCACCACCAAGGACAAGGCGTTCATGATTACGGAGCCGTCTCTGTTCATCCCCAACATGGATCTGGAGAAGAACGTGATGCACGCGGTGACGGATGTGGAGTATCTGCAGCTGACCTGCTTCATGCTTCCGGAAGACAAAGAGTGGTGGAAGAAGTGGCACATTTCTCTGCCCCGGTTCTGCCCCTTAAGCCAGTGCATCCAGTACACCGAGAGCTTTCGGCCGGATGCCATTAAGGCTTATTCCATTCTTGATACCCACTGGGTTACGAGAATGACCATGGGCGCCATCATCGGCAAGGGACCCAACAAGGCGGATCCTCACAGCCATGACAATCTGTATCAGTGGTATTACGGAATGCCGGGCACCAAGTTCCTCTACCGCGCCGGCGGCGAGGAGATCGTGCTTTCTGAAGGCGACTTTGCGTTCATTCCGATCAACGTGGAGCACGCCATTGAGATCGAGGAAAACGAAAATGTAAACTACGTCTGGTTCGAGATCGAAGTTCCCAAGGGCCAGCAGTAAAAACGGTATTGCCCCCGGGCCCGGCAGTCCGGGACCGGGGAGAATCATAAAAAAGAAAAGAAGTGGAGGGTTTCAATTATGAAAAAACAAGCAGCACTGATTCTGGCAGCTTCCATGCTGGCAACTTCTCTGGCCGGCTGCTCTTCAGGCGGCGGCGCGGAAGAGACGACGGCAGCTACCACGGCAGCAGCGGCGGCAGACACCACGGCGGCAGCCGGTGACGAAGGCGGCAGCGCAGAAGGCGGACAGGAGCCGGTGACCATCCGGTTCAGCTGGTGGGGCGGCGAGTCCAGACACCAGGCTACGCTGGCAGCGGTAGACGCGTTTATGGAAGAGTACCCCTGGATCACCGTAGAGTGCGAATACAGCGCATGGGACGGCTGGCAGGATAAGGTAGCGACGCAGCTGGCAGGCGGCACGGCTCCCGATCTGATGCAGATCAACTGGGACTGGCTGTACCACTACTCCGGAGACGGCTCCAAGTTTGTGGACTTAAACGAGCTTTCTGACATCATCTCCCTGGAGAACTGGCCGGAGAACAATCTGCAGGCCATGAACGTAGGCGGCAAGCTGCAGGGCGTGCCCATTAGCGTAACCAGCAAACTGATGATGTTCAACAAGACCACTTTTGACAAAGCCGGCATTGAGATTCCCACTACCTGGGATGAACTGCTTGCGGCAGGAAAAACCTTCCAGGAAGTTCTGGGCGACGAGTACTATCCCATGGAGAACGCGGGATATGAGCGTTTCTGGATCATGGTATGGTACCTGCAGCAGAAATACGGCAAACCGTGGGTAGAGAACATGGAAGTTCAGTACACCCTGGATGAAGTCATCGACGGCATGAACTTCATCAACGCCATGGAAGAAAACCATGTAATGCCCACCATCGCGGAATATCAGGGCGACGGCGCGGAAAGCCTTCTGGTCAATCCCAAGTGGATGGACGGCCGCTATGCAGGCGTTCTGGAGTATGACTCCGCCGCCAACAACATTGTCAACTCTGTAAACGAAGGCCAGGAGATCGTTATGGCTGAGTATCCCACCATGGACGGCGCCAACGGCTTCGGTATGACCAAGGTATCTCAGGGCTTCGCCATCACCGAGACTTCCGAGCACAAGGAAGAGGCGGCTCTGCTGCTGGAATTCCTGACCTCCAACGAGACCGGCGTGAAGCTGCTGACCACGGAGAGAGGTATCCCCTGCAATACGGTGGCTATGCAGATTCTGGAAGATGAAGGCCTGGTAGATCCCAACGTTGCGGAAGCCAACCACATCGCGACGTCCAACGCGGCCTACACCTTTGACCCGAACTTTGAGCATTCCGCTCTGAAGGAAACCACTGGCGTATACTACGAAGTATTCGACAACCTGAGTGCCGGCGGCGACGTAACGGAGCTGGCTCAGTATCTGATCGATTCCGTAAATGATGTAAACGCAGCCAATCCGTACTAAAGAACTTATGGGGGCGCCGCAAAATACTGAATTTTGCGGCGCCCTTTTTCAAACCACGGAAAACCCGGCATGTGCTCTGCGGAACGGCGACCGTCCGCGGAAACGGAACCGGCAAGGAGGGAATTATGGAACTGCAGACTTTTTTTAAAGACTATATGCGGGAATACAAAGGTCTGGACGTCTATAAAGAAGAGACGCTGGAGGGCGAGTATTTCAATCAGTGGAACTACGAGGACGGCAGCCTGCTGCTGGGCTGCCGCCGGATGTATGAAGTGACGAAAGATACGTCCTACCGCGATTATGTGCTCCGTTTCATGGATCCGTATGTCGCGGAGGATGGCACCATAAAGAGCTACGACCTGCATGAGTACAATCTGGATTTTGTCAACGCCGGCAAGCTGTTCTATTTTATGTACGACGAGACCGGAGAAGAGAGATGGAAACTGGCGGCGGACAAACTTATGGAACAGCTGAAGTATCAGCCCAGGCTGGAAATCGGTAATTTCTGGCACAAGCTGATCTATCCGTTCCAGGTATGGCTGGACGGCCTGTACATGGGCCAGCCCTTCTATCTGGAATACGAGAACCGGTTCAACGGCAGAAAGAACTACTACGACATTGTGAACCAGTTCAAGACGGTGCGTCAGTACCTGTATGACGAGAAGGCAGGCCTGTACTACCACGCTTATGACGAGTACAAGGAACGGGACTGGGCGGATAAGGAAACCGGCCTTTCCCCCAACTTCTGGCTTCGTTCCATCGGTTGGTATCTGATGGCTTTAGTAGACTGCTTTGAACTGGCCAGCGAGGAGCTGTACGACTGCAAGCGGGTCTTTGCCGACCTGTACCGGGAGGCCATAGCCGGCGTGCTGAAGTACCAGGATCCGGACAGCCATCTGTTCTACCAGCTGATCGCGCTGCCGGAGGCGGAAGGCAACTATCTGGAGTCTTCCGGATCGCTGATGATCGCCTACTCCATTCTGAAAGCCTGCCGCCTGGAGATCCTGCTGGCGGACAAGTACCAGAAGACGGGAGAGGAGATTCTGGAGGCGGTGGCCCATCGCCATCTGAACGACCACGACGGACGTTTGCATCTGGGCAATACCTGCGCGGTGGCAGGCCTTGGGCCCAGACACGAGCGCAACGGAAGCGTGGAGTATTACCTGTCGGAACCGGTGGTAGAGGACGATCCCAAGGCCCAGGGCGTGATGATGATGGCCTACGGTGAGTACCTGCTGCTGCATCCGGATGGGGAACTGTAGAAAGAGGAGGTAGAGTTATGGCAAAGGCAAGTGCGGTCCGTGCCGGCAGCGCACCGGCAAAAAAGTCGGCATGGCACCAGTTCTGGAAGCACAACCGGGGACTTCTGTACATTCTTCCCTGGCTCATCGGATTCATTATCTTCAAATGCTATCCGTTTATTTCGTCGCTGTGGTACAGCATGCTGAACTTCAACCTGTTTAAAGAGGGGACGGACTTTATCGGTCTGGGAAACTACGAGTCCATTCTGACCACGAAAAAGTACATATCCGCTTATATGGCCACCTTTAAATACGCGTTTATCACGGTGCCGTTAAAGCTGGTATTCTCCCTGTTTATCGCGTATATCCTGAATTTCAAGATCAAATTCGTGAAATTCTTCCGTACCATATACTACATCCCTTCCATTCTGGGCGGTTCCGTAGCGGTATCCGTCGTCTGGAAGTTCGTGTTCCAGTCGGAAGGCCTGGTAAACCAGGTGCTGGGCGTGTTCGGAATTGAGAACATCAACTGGCTGGGCAGCACCACCTACGCCATGTGGGTCATCTGCCTGCTGCACGTATGGCAGTTCGGTTCCGCCATGGTTATCTTCCTGGCCGCATTAAAGGGCGTGCCCCAGGATCTGTACGAGGCGGCGGCCATCGACGGCGCCGGCAAGTGGAGACAGTTCTTCAGCATCACCATTCCGCTGATTACGCCGGTCATTTTCTACAACCTGGTTACCCAGCTGTGCTCCGCGTTCCAGGAATTCAACAGCGCCTACATCATTACTCAGGGCGGCCCGCTTGGATCCACGACGCTGATTTCCCTGCTGGTATACCAGAACGCCTTTAAATCCTATGAAATGGGCCTGGCCTGCGCCATGGCATGGCTGTTGTTCCTGATTGTCGCGGTATTCTCGCTGGTGGCTTTCCTCAGCCAGAAATACTGGGTGTACTATTCTGATGATGAGAGGTGAGCAGAATGAGCAAACAGACAAGAACTACCATATCCATTCTCCTGCGCTATGTGGTGCTGTGCGTGGTGGGCATTGTGATGTTTTATCCCATGCTCTGGATGTTCGGCGCCTCTTTGAAGGAAAGCAACAACGAAATTTATTCCACGATCAGTTTCATCCCGAAAAATCCCTCCTTCCAGGCCTACTTTGACGCCTGGAACGCGACGGGCGTGCCCTTCGGCGATTTCATGATCAACACCTACCTGATGGTGCTGCCGAAGGTAGTGGGAATCGTAATCTCCACGGTGATTACTTCCTACGGATTTTCCCGGTTTGAGTTCGTCGGCAAAAAGGCCCTGTTCGCGCTGCTGATGAGCACCCTGTTCCTGCCCCAGGTGGTTTTGAACATTCCCCAGTTCCTGATGTTTACGGATATGGGCTGGGTGGACAGCTACAAACCGCTGGTGGTGCCCGCCTTCTTTGCCAATGAGACCACCTTCGTATTCATGATGGTACAGTTCATGCGTTCCGTTTCCAAGGAAATGGAAGAGGCGGCGGAAATCGACGGCTGCAACTCCCTGCAGCGTCTGTTCTACATCGTGGTGCCCATTGTGAAGCCGTCCATCGTTTCCGTGGCGCTGTTCCAGTTCATGTGGTCGTCCAACGACTTCCAGGGTCCGTTGATTTACATCAACTCCGTAAGCAAATATCCGGCGTCTCTGGGTCTGCGTCTGCTGACCGACAGCGAGACCGGATTTGAATGGAACAAAGTGCTGGCGCTGTCTGTGGTTACCATTATCCCCACCCTGATCGTGTTCTTCCTGGCACAGGATCAGTTCGTGGAAGGTATCGCGGCCGGCGGCGTCAAGGGCTGATACTTTCTGTATGAAAAAACGCGCTGTCTGACGGACTGGTCCGGCGGCGCGTTTTTAAGGAGGAGCATATGCTGAAATTTTCGATTTTATTTGCCACATCCCGAAAAGCAGTCATCGAAGTGGAAGACTTCGGCGTCTGGGAGACGACGAAGCCCTATGAAATCTGGCTGGACGGAGAAAAAGTCCTGGAAAGCCAAAAAGCGGTGGAGACGGTGACGGGCCTGAAGCCGGACACGGTTTACCGGGCGCAGATCCGCACGGCGGACGACCAGTCGGAGGAAGTGGAACTTAAGACCCGGTATGAGTCGGTGACCCTGAATGTAAAGCGGTTCAACGCCATGGGCGACGGCGTTCACGACGATACCGCGGCTATCCAGGCGGCAATCATGGCCTGCCCCAAAGACGGCCGGGTGTACCTGCCCAAAGGCGTGTACCGGGTGACCAGCCTGTTTTTAAAGAGCGACCTCTGCATCGACCTGGACGACGAGGCGGTGCTCTCCGGCTCCGTGGTCCGCGAGGACATTCCGGTACTGCCGGGCATGATCCAGAGTCAGGACGAGACCTTTGACTACAACCTGGGCACCTGGGAGGGCAACCCCCTGGACTGCTTTGCCAGCCTGTTTACCGGCATTCACGTGTCCAATGTGGTGATTACCGGCGGCGGCGTCCTGGACGGCAACGCGTCGGAGGAAAACTGGTGGGAGGACGACCGGGCCAAGATCATCGCCTTCCGCCCCCGCATGATTTTCCTGAATCACTGTGAAAATGTGACGGTGCACGGCCTGACCATCCAGAACAGCCCGTCCTGGAACCTGCATCCGTATTTTTCCAAAAACATCCGGTTCCTGTGCCTGACCATTTTAAATCCCTGGGATTCCCCCAACACCGACGGCATGGATCCGGAGTCGGTCAACGGCCTGGAAGTGGTGGGCGTGCATTTTTCCCTGGGCGACGACTGCATCGCCGTCAAGTCCGGCAAGTACTACATGGGCCACAAGTATAAAGAGCCGTCCCAGAACATCGAGATCCGTCAGTGCTGGATGCAGAACGGCCACGGAGCCGTCTCCATCGGCAGTGAAATGGCCGGCGGCGTAAAAAACCTCCACGCCCACAAGTGCATTTTCGACAATACGGACCGGGGCCTGCGGATCAAGACCCGCCGGGGCCGGGGCAAGGACGCGGCCATTGAGAACATCTGCTTTGAAGACATTCAGATGGACCAGGTGCGGACGCCCTTTGTGGTCAATTCGTTCTACAACTGCTGCGATCCGGACGCTCACTCCGACTACGTCAAGTGCAAGAGCCCGCTGCCGGTGGACGAACGGACGCCGTCGGTAAACCATCTGACCTTCCGCAACATCGTCTGTCACAACTGCCACGCGGCCGGCGCCTTTATCTACGGACTGCCGGAGCAGAAAATTGACCGGGTGGAAATGGAAAACATCCAGGTGGACTACGCGGAAAATCCGGTTCCCATGGAGCCGGCCATGATGGACGACCTGGGCGAAACCACCCTTATGGGCCTGTACATCAACAATGCCAAAGAACTGATTCTGAACAACGTTACGGTAGAAGGAAACGAGGGAGAAGCCTTTGATTTCCACAACATCGACCGGCTGGTAATCGACGGAGAAGACAGGGGGAAACTTTCATGAGAATCGCGACGACAGGAACCTTGAATACCGGGGATACCTTTCTGGTGTTCCATGGGCCGTATAAGGAAATCATTCCGCGGATGGCGGCGGCCGGCTACGACGCCGTAGAGATGCACATCTTTGATTCGGCGGCCATCGACCGGAAGGAACTGTGGGATACGCTGAAGGAGAACGGCATGACGCTGACGTCCATCGGCACCGGTTCCGTATACGGCCGGAAGCACTACAATCTGGTGGATCACGACCCGGCGGTGCGCCAGGCGGCCATAAAACACCTGGAACAGCATATGATCACGGCGGAGCCGGATCAGAGCCTGGTGATTCTGGGCCTGGTGGCGGGACGGTTTTCCGACTGCTCCGGACCGGAAGAGTTCAAGGCCAACCTGGAAGACAGCCTGTACCAGCTGGACCGGCTGGCCCAGAGCCATGACGTAAAACTGGGATTTGAGATCATGAACCAGTTTGAAAGCGACTATCTGACCACCATCGCGGAAGGCGTGGACTATTTAAAAGCCCATGATTTCAAGCGGATCCGCCTGCACATCGACACGGTGCATATGAACATCGAAGAGGCGGACATCGGCGCGGCCATCCGGAAGGCGGAGGGCTATATCGGACATGTGCATCTGGCGGACAACGACCGCTGGTATCCGGGCCATGCCCACTACAACTTTAAGGAAACGCTGCAGGCGTTAAAGGACATTCACTACAGCGGAGCGCTGGCCCTGGAGACCAACTGCCTGCCGTCGGAGGAAGTGTCCGCCAGAAAGAGCCTGCAGTATCTGCAGATGCTTATGGAAGAGCTGAATTAACATCATGCTGTTTAACAGAAAAAGCCTGATCAATTTAATGGTGCCGCTGATTCTGGAACAGATCTTTCTGGGAACCATTGGAATTGCGGATATGGTTATGGTGGCCCCGGTGGGGGAAACCGCCATATCCGGCATTTCCCTGGTCAATTCCATCAATATGCTGTTTCAGAGCATGTTTTCGGCGCTGGCCGCCGGAGGCGGAATCCTGGCGTCGCAGTATCTGGGAAAACGGGAACGGGATCATGCCAACGGGACAGCCAGGCAGCTGCTGGTGCTGTCCCTTTGTTTTTCCGCTGCCATTGCGGCGGTGTGCTGCGCCGGCAACCAGTGGTTTCTGCGCCGGCTGTTCCCGACGGCGGAAGCGGCGGTGCTGAAAGAAGCGGTTACGTATTTTTACCTGTCGGCCCTGGCCTATCCCTGCATTATGGTATTCGACGCCTGCGGCGCCCTGTTCCGGGGCATGGGAGAATCCCGGATTCCGCTGTGCGGTTCCTCTCTGATGTGCGTGGGAAATATTTTCCTCAACGCCATTTTCATCTTCGGACTGGACTGGGGCGTCTTCGGCGCGGGATTTGCGTCCCTGTGCGCCAAGGCCATTGGAACGGCGCTGCTGCTCTGGTTTCTGTCCAAACGCCGCTTCAGCATCAGCCTGCGGCATATGGCGGGGCTGAGGGCCGAGCCGGTGATTCTGAAAAATATCTTCCGGCTGGCGGTGCCTATGGCCATGGAAGACGGCATCTTCCACGTAGGCAAGCTGCTGGTGCAGGGGGTGGTGACCTCTTACGGCACCACGGCTATCGCCGCCAACGCGGTGGCGCTGACGGTGGCGGACTTTACCCAGATGCCGGTGTATGCCATCGGACTGGGGCTGACCACGGTGGTGGGCCAGTGCATCGGCGCGGGAGAGACGGGGCAGGCGCGGCGGTATGCGGGAAACATCCTGAAGGTGTCCTTTGTGCTGGCGGCAGTGCTGTCGGCGGCCACCTTTATCGGAGCGGAGCCCATTGCCCGGCTGTACCAGCTGACGCAGGAGACCAAAGAGACCACCATGTCCCTGATCCGGTTCCACGCCCTGATCTGCGGAACCGTCTGGGTCTGCGCCTTCAACATTCCCTGCGTGCTGCGGGCCGCCAGCGACGTCAACTTCAACCTGGCAGTGTCCATTTTTTCCATGTGGCTGTTCCGGGTGGGATTCAGCTATGTGTTCCGGGAGACCACGGACATCGGCGTTTTAAGCGTCTGGATGGCCATGGGCATGGACTGGCTGTTCCGGGGCGCGGTCTATATGGCGCGGTTTTTAAACGGCGCCTGGCTGCACAAACGGTTTATCTGAGAGAAAAATGAAAGCGCTTACAAAAAAGGGTTGCAATGTGTACGGAAATGTTGTATAGTAACCTTAGATGAAATTGTAAGCCCTTACAAAATAAGATTATGGAGGTCGGCAGACAATGAGCAATGTGAAAGAAACAGTCATGCAGTTTGGCGAAGGCGGATTCTTAAGAGGCTTTGTGGATTACTTTTTCCACAAACTGAGAGAGAAGGGCCTGTACGATGGCAAGATCGTAGTGGTGCAGCCCATCGAGAAGGGTATGTGCCAGGTGCTGGCAGACCAGAACTGTGAGTACAACCTGTTCCTGCGGGGCATTGAGAACGGACAGGTGGTCAATGAGCATACCCACATCACGTCCATTTCCCGGGCGCTGAACCCCTACACCCAGTACGATGAGTACATCAAGCTGGCGGAGAACCCGGATCTGCGGGTGATCGTGTCCAACACTACGGAAGCCGGCATCGAATACCTGGGCACCGAGAAGCTGACGGATACGCCGCCCAAGTCCTATCCCGCCAAGCTGACCCAGTTCCTGTACAAGAGATTTACGCTGGGCTTAAAGGGATTTATCCTGCTGCCCTGCGAACTGATCGACAACAACGCGGACAACTTAAAGAAGTGCGTGCTGCAGTACGCGGACCTGTGGCAGCTGGGCGATGGCTTCAAGAACTGGATCGAGACGGAGAATGATTTCTGCAATACCCTGGTAGACCGGATTGTAACCGGATACCCCAGAGACGAAGCGGAAGAGCTGGGCAAGCAGATCGGCTACGAAGACAAGCTGATCGATACCGCGGAAATCTTCCATCTGTGGGTCATCGAAGGCCATCACGAGGATGAGCTTCCCTTCAACAAGGCCGGCTACAACATCGTATGGACCGACGACGCGAAGCCCTACAAGAAGAGAAAAGTCCGCATCTTAAACGGCGGCCATACCTCCATGGTGCTGGGCGCCAGACTGTACGGCCTGAGCACCGTAGGCGAGTGCCTGAAGGACGCCACCGTCAGCGCCTTCCTGAAGAAGTGCATCTTTGACGAGATCGTGCCTACGCTGGGCAATACCGATACTGACAAGAAGTTCGGCGAAGCGGTGCTGGAGCGGTTTTCCAACCCCTTCATCAAGCATCAGCTGCTGTCCATCGCTCTGAACTCTGTCAGCAAATTCCAGGTGCGGGTGCTGCCCACCATTCTGGAATACAAAGAGAAATTCGGCAAATATCCGACGGCTCTGACCTTCTCCATGGCGGCTCTCATCGCGTTCTACCGCACCGACGAAGCCAACGACGGCGAAGAGATCATGAAGTTTATGAAGACCGCTTCCGTAGAAGAGATTATGAAGCGGGAAGACTACTGGCATGAAGACCTGACCGAGATGATCCCGATGGTACAGGAGTACTACGACCTCATCGAGAGCAAGGGCATGGCAGAAGCCTACAAGAAAGTGCTGGAAGCATAAAACCGATAGATAGCCTTAAACAGGGGGTATTGTGACAAAATCAGTCACAATGCTCCCTGAATTTTTCAGGGAAGAAAATAGCCGCCACTACTGCAATAGTGACGGCTGACCTCGTTTGAGGTAAAGTCATTTGCTATTTAGGGTAGGCCATGCGTTTCTGGCTTTCTCTTTTTCTATTTCAAATATAGCACATCTGGCAGCGGGACGCAAGGTCTTATATGGAATTAACGAAAACGCCAAAATTGAAACCCGGGACTTCACACTTTTTTCACAAAAAAATTAGCACTCATCTCTTGACAGTGCTAACAATATGTGTTATATTACAGCTAGAACAAAGGAAGGGAGACAGAAAGAGGGAATCCGGAGAGATTCCCGGATGCGTTCCCTTTCAGAGGTTCCAAAGAAACAAGGTATTCAAGAAGAAAAAGGAGAGATGAGTTATGTTGATGCCTAGTATTTTTGGAGAGAGTTTCCTGGATGATTTCTTCGATTTTCCGTTTGAGAACCGTTTCCAGACTGCGGGAACCGGTACGGAACTGATGAAGACCGATATAAAAGATACGGAAGACGGCTATGAAGTGACCATGAACCTGCCCGGCGTAAAGAAAGAAGACGTCAAGGCGGAGTTAAAGGACGGTTACCTGACCATCAGCGCCAGCGCCAACTCCAACCGGGACGAGCAGGATTCCAATGGCCGCTACATCCGCAGAGAGCGCTACAGTGGCTCCTGCAGCAGAAGCTTTTACGTAGGCGACCAGATTACGGAAGCCGACATCAAGGCCAGATTTGAAAATGGCACGCTGACCATGCAGATTCCGAAGAAGGAAGAAAAGCCCGCGGTGGAAGACAAGAAGTACATCGCCATTGAAGGATAAAAAAGGAGGAAGGATTTATGTTGATGCCCAGCATTTTTGGAGAAGATCTGTTTGATGATTTTATGAGAGGATTTCCGTTTTATGACGACAAGGACATGAGACGGATGGAGAAACGGCTGTACGGCCACCACAGCAAGAACCTGATGAAGACGGATATCAAGGAGACCGACGGCGGCTATGAACTGGAAATGGACCTGCCGGGATTTACCAAAGACGAAGTCAAGGTTTCCCTGGAAAACGGCTATCTGACCATCAGCGCCGCCAAGGGACTGGACCAGGACGAGCAGGAGAAGAAGACCGGCCGCTACATCCGCAGAGAGCGGTACGCGGGGGCCTGCGAGAGAACCTTCTATGTCGGCGAAGACCTGACCCAGGAAGATATCAAAGGCGAGTTCAAACACGGGATCCTGAAACTGACGATTCCGAAGAAAGAAGCCAAGCCCGCGGTGGAAGAAAAGAAATACATTTCCATTGAAGGATAAAAATGCCGGGAGACATCCCCAAAAGATGTCTCCCGGTTTTTTTTATGCGATAGGAAATTTTATTTCCTATCATATAAAAAAGACGCTTCACCGAGGATACGCACTCGCGCATGAGGCAGATGCTGCCTGACGGCAGCTGCGCTCGGCGCAAGTGTGCGCCAAGGCGCACACTATGGGGTTGTCTCGGAATTGTTTTTCAGATTCATCCGGATAGAGTCCCGGTAGCCCTTGGGCGACTGTCCCTGCAGCTTCTTGAAGGTCCGGGCGTAGTAGTTGGCGTCGGAAAAGCCGCACTGGACGGCAATCTCCTGTATGGACAGGGACGTGGTGTTTAAAAGGATCAGGGACTGGTGAATCCGGGTGCTGTTGATGTAGTCGGTCAGGGTCATGGACACTTCCTTTTTAAAAAGGGAAGACAGATAGCTGTTGGTAACGGAGCACAGCCGCGCCATGGAATCCAAGGACAGGTTTTCCGCGTAGTGAAAGTCGATGTAGTCCAGGCAGGTCTGCACCAGAGAGGAGTAGCCCCGCCGGGAGTAGTTTTTCACCAGCAGGCAGTATTTGCGCACAATGGTAGGCGCGAAGGCGTCCAGGGAAGAAAGGCTGGTCATGGACTCCAGCTGCACGGCGATCTGGGTAGACAAATTGTCGATGTGCAGGGGGTGGACATGGCCGTTCTGTGCCGCTTTGCGGCACAGAGTGCTCAAAATCACCAGCATATTTTTGCGGTTGCGCACCGGGTCCGCCGTCCGGGGCATCAGCTTGTACTGGTTGAACTGGATCTGCAGCGCCAGGGCGGCTTCCGCGTTGCCGGCGGCGACGGCGTTCATCATCTCCCCCTCGATCCGGTAGCGTTCCTCAATGGCCTTTGCCGCCAGGTCGGATTTGCTGGGTATGGCGTAGCTGCCGTAGGAAGGGTGGCTGGACGATAAGTCCCGGTATTCCAGATAGACGGAATCCATGGGGAAGCCGGCGATTTTGGAAAAGAAAAAGGCCGATGCCGCGGACCAGGTATCAAAGGAACCGGGAATGGGTATCCTGTTGTAGAATTCCTGCAGATCCGGCTGCAGTTCCGGCGAGATGTGAAACCGGTCCATCAGAGCCAGGAAATCCCGCAGCTGCAGCGGCTGAAACATCACGGGGCCAGCGGCCAGCACGCGGATGCCGGTCCGGGACGCGGCCGGTTCTGGCAGCCGCAGCACGGCATAGTGGAGATGAAACTCATCGGTCAGCTGGTACAGGACGCCATCCTTTAACTGTTCCCGCGCCGGCTCCAGCAGTTTCTGGTAATCGAAGCCGGGAAACAGCTGCTGGCGCAGCCGGTAGTCCAGCTGTTCCGGACAGAACCCAGGGGAAGCATGGGAAACGGCAAAAAACTGAATGCCGAGGGCCTGAAAATATTCCCGCGCCACAGAGAGCAGATCCATAGGCTTTGCACCTCCTGTTTCCAATGGTTTTTCGGCAATCCGCACAATTTTTGGATAAAACACGCTAAAAATTTGCTAAAAATGATGGTAGCATAAAATCGTGCTGAAATCAAGAAAAATAGTTCTATGTGAATCGCCGCAAAACCGGTATAGTAAAGACAAAGGAGGTACGTGGGGAATGAAATCATTAGAAGCGTTTGCAAGGAAACGGGACTATCTGGTCTGTGTGGATTCCGACGGCTGCGCCATGGACACCATGGACATCAAACACATCCGCTGCTTCGGACCCTGCATGGTGAAGGAGTGGAAGCTGGAGGCCTGGGAAGGCCAGATTCTGGACCGCTGGAATGAGATCAACCTCTATTCCATGACCAGAGGCATCAACCGTTTTCTGGCCCTTGCCATGGCCCTGGAAGAGATCAACGAATCCCTGACGCCGGTGGAAGGCGTAGAGGAACTGTCCGCCTGGGTCAAGGAAGCGGATGAACTGTCCAACGGATCGGTGCAGCGGAAGGCAGAGGAAAGCGGCCTGGAAATTTTCCGGAAGGCCCTTGCCTGGTCCAAGGCGGTGAACCAGTCCATCAGCGAACTGCCGGAAGAGACAAAAAAGCCCTTCGAAGGCGTGGCGGAAGGCCTGAAGGCGGCCCACGAGTCGGCGGATGTGGCCATTGTATCCTCCGCCAACCTGGAAGCGGTAGTGGAAGAGTGGCAGAAGCACGGCCTGATGGACAGCGTGGACGTATGCCTGACCCAGAACGTGGGAAGCAAGGCCTACTGCATCGGCAAGATGCTGGAATACGGCTTCGCGGCGGACCATGTGCTGATGATCGGCGACGCGCCGGGCGATTTAAGCGCCGCTCAGAAAAACGGCGTGCTGTACTACCCCATTCTGGTGAAGCACGAAAAAGAATCCTGGGAGACCTTTGTAAAAGAGGCGCTGCCCAGATTCCTGCAGGGGACCTATAAAGGAGACTATCAGGAACAGCAGATTCAGGCGTTCCGCAGCAACCTGTCATAAAAACAACTGTCAATGCCGCCGCGGCGGGAAAGGAGAAGAGTATGGTAAATTTAAAAGCAAAACCGTATTACCTGTCCGATGAACAGGTGCAGTGGGTGGAAGACACCATTGCGTCCATGACCATCGAAGAAAAAATCGGGCAGCTGTTTGTCAACATGGTAACGGACCGGGATCCGGAGGAATTAAAGCGCGTGGTACAGACCTATCACCCCGGCGCCATCCGCTACCACAACACCAGCGCCGAAGCGCTGTACGAGCAGAACAAGACGCTGCAGGACGCGTCCCGGATTCCGCTGCTGATCGCTTCCAACTGTGAAGCCGGAGGAAACGGCGGCGTAGGCGGCGGCACGCCCATGGCCAACGGAGCGGCGGTAGCGGCTACCGGAAGCGAAGAAGCGGCTTATGAAATGGCTCGTGTCGGCGCTGTGGAAGGCTGCGCCGTAGGCTGCAACTGGAACTTCGCCCCCATCGTGGACCTGACCTACAACTGGAGAAACACCATTGTGCAGATCCGCGCCTTTAATGACAATCCAGACGACGTAATCCGCTTCGCCAAGGCATTTTTCAAGGGCACCAGAACTCAGAACATGGCCACCTGCATGAAGCACTTCCCCGGCGACGGCACCGAAGAAAACGACCAGCACCTGATCATGGGCATCAACGAGATGTCCTGCGAGGAATGGGACCAGACCTTCGGAAGAGTCTACAAAGAGCTGATCGATGAAGGCGTTATGACCGTTATGGCCGGCCACATCGCGCTGCCGGCTTATTCCAAGAAGCTGCGCCCCGGCATCCAGGATACGGAGATCCGTCCCGCAACCCTGGCTCCGGAACTGATTACCGACCTGTTAAAGGGACAGCTGGGCTTTAACGGCCTGGTAGTTACCGACGCCTCCCATATGATCGGCATGTTCGGCGCCACCATTCCCAGAAGCGAGCAGGTGCCCGGCGCCATTGCCGCCGGCTGCGATATGTTCCTGTTCTTCAACGACCGGGACGAGGACTTCGGCTACATGATGGAAGGCTATAAGAACGGAACCATTACCGAAGAGCGTTTAAACGATGCCCTGCACCGCATTCTGGGCGTCAAGGCCGCTCTGAACCTGCATATCCTGCAGAAGGAAGGCAGACTGCTGCCGCCGAAGGAAAACCTGTCGGTGGTGGGATGCGAAGAGCATCATCAGCTGTCCGCCAAGCTGGCAGACCAGTATGTGACCCTGGTAAAAGACCGGGAAGGCTACCTGCCCATGACCACGGACCGCTATAAGAACCTGAAGCTGATCTTCATCGGCGGCGAGGGCCGCGTAGTAGCCGGCAAGCTGACCAAGGGCAACGACGCCGAAATCAAGGCGGACGTGATCCGTCAGTTCGAGGAAGCGGGATTCAACGTGGATTCCTCCGATATGGATGTCAAGGGCAAGATGGAGGACTTCAAGAAGAAATACGACGCGGTAATCCTGATTCTCAACGTGGAAGGCTTTGCCCAGTACAACACCATGCGGGTGAAATGGGCGCTGCCCACCCAGCAGCCCTGGTACATGAGCGAGGTGCCTACCATTGTGGTATCGCTGACCTATCCCAACATGCTGATCGACGTTCCCATGGCCCGGTGCTATGTCAACAGCTATATGAATCATCCGGAAGCCATTCACGCGGTGATCGAAAAGCTGATGGGAAAATCCGAGTTCAAGGGCAAATACAACGACAACGTATTCTGCGAACGCTGGGAGACCCGCTTCTGATCTTCGGGAGAGGCATTTTGCCAGCAGAGAGAGCAAATTTTCCGCGGCAGCGGTAAATTTGATACATGCCTCCGGCGCGGGCCTGCGGACGCACCGGAAGGGGAAATGAGGAGAAAGGCCGGACAGACAAAAAGAGGGGAGCAAGCTGTTCCGGCCTTTTTCCATGGAAAAACGGCAGGAAGGGGATCCTGCCGCAACACAGGAGGGGAAATTGATATGGCAGAAACAAAAAAAGCAGCGTCCGGCATGCACCGGGCCAAACTCTGGGAAATCGGCCTGTATGCGCTGAACAACACCTCCACCAACCTGTACTTGACGCTGGTGGGGTACATTTCCTACTATCTGGTGGGCATCATCGGCACCACTGTGGTCTTTGCCGGTTCCTTTGTCACCCTGATGCGGGTTTGGGACGGCGTCACCGATCCCTTTGTGGGCATGCTGGTGGACAAGACCAACACCCGGTTCGGCAAGAACCGGCCGTTTATCGTCATCGGCAACATCACCCTGTTTGTGACTACCTGGCTGATGTTCCACTTTGTAACGGAACTGGGGACCGGAATCCGGCTGATCGCCTTTATTCTGATCTATCTGGTCTACATCCTGGGCTATACCGCGCAGTGCGTGGTGACCAAGTCCGCCCAGACCTGTCTGACCAACGATCCGAAACAGCGGCCGGTATTCGCCATGTTTGACACGGTGTACAACCTGCTGTCCATGAGCGTGATCATTCCGGTATACGTGTCCGGAACCCTGATTCCCCGCTACACCATCACCAGCGCCACCGCGGAGGGCGCGGCGCAGATCGAAGCCTTGGTGGCTAAATTCCCGGGCATCGGCGACTCGCTGACGGTGGCGGACGGCATTACCACCCTGTCCGGCTTCTACAACCCGGAGATGTTCCGGCATCTGCACCTGGTGCTGGGCAGCATCGCGGCGGTGTTCGCGGTCTGCGGCATCATCGGCCTGTGGAGAAAGGACCGTCTGGAATACTTTGGCACCGGTAAGGTGCAGAAAGTCACTTTCCGGGACTATGCGGACGTGCTGGCCCACAACCGGGGCATCCAGATGCTGGTAGTGGCGGCTTCTTCCGACAAACTGAGCCTGACCATGCAGACCAACGCCACTATTATGGTATGTATCTTCGGCGTTATCTGCGGCAACTACAGCTTCTACGGCTCCCAGTCGGCCATCAGCGCCATTCCCGTGGCGGCGGTATCCTTGCTGGGCATGGGCTATGTGGCCAGGAACCTGGGGCAGAAAAAGGCCCTGCTGCTGGGCACCATCGGCGCCATGACATCGGCCGTTTTGATGCTGTGCCTGTTCCTGTTCGGCAGCCCCACGTCCATGACTCTGCCCATTGTGAGCCTGACCAAGCCGTCTACCTGGGGACAGATGCTGGTGGGTGCCAACTGGAGCTTCTTCGGCGTGGCCTACATTGTGCTGTGGTGCCTGATGAAAGGATTTTCCGGCATCGCCAGTTCCATCGTGATTCCCATGACCGCGGACTGCGCCGACTACGAGGTATACCGGTCCGGCAGATATGTGCCCGGCCTTATGGGAACCCTGTTCAGCTTTGTGGATAAGATTATTTCTTCGTTCGCGACCACCTTTGTCTCTCTGATGTTCGCGGCCATCGGCTTTTCCGCCGTGCTGCCCACGCCGGAGACGCCCTACAGCAGCGGCATCTTCTGGGTATCCATGGCCTGCCTCATCGGCGCGCCTATGGTCGGATGGCTTCTGAACGTGGTAGCCATGAAGTTCTATCCGCTGACCAAAGAAAAGATGGAAGAGATTCAGGACCGTATCGCGGAGATTAAAGCGGAAGCCATGAAAGGGTGAGCAGATTGAAGAAGGAACAGAAGGATACGCTGGTAGGGGAAATCATCAAAACGGATTTTGCCCTGCAGAACGCTATGGAAGAGGCGGGCATGGAAGCCAGAACCTACGGAATCTGGGGCTTTTTCTGGCGGCTTTTCGGAAAGCGGGGCGCCCGTGAAAAACGCCTGGTAAAGAAGAAAACCTACATGCTGCTGGCGGTGTTTACCGGCTTTATGGGCGGACATCGGTTCTACGCGGGCCGGAGAGGCCTGGGCATGCTCTATCTGCTTTTCTTCTGGACCATGATTCCGGTGATGATGACCATGCTGGACCTTATGGAAGTCATTCCGATTAAAAGCGATGAAAATGGATATGTTATGATGTAGGGCTTTTTCCGCAGGAAAAGCCTTCCCCCAACTGAGAAAAGCTCCGTGGAACGCGGGGCTTTCTCTGTCAGAACGCAAAAAAGGAGGAATCGAATATGCTGTATCCGGTACTGACGGAATCCAGAGGATTGATGGATTTAAGCGGAATCTGGGATTTTAAGCTGGACGACGGAACCGGTTTTGAAGCCAAATGGCAGGAGGGGCCGCTGGAAGATCCCATGCCCATGGCGGTGCCGTCTTCTTACAACGACTTGAAAGAAGGGGAGGACTTCCGGGAGCACTACGGCTGGGTGTTTTATCAGCGGACCTTCAGCGTCCCGGCGTATATGCGGAGCCAGCGGGTGGTGCTGCGGATGGCGGCGGTCACCCATTTTGCCAGGGTATATGTCAACGGACGGCTGGTATGCCAGCACAAAGGCGGATTTCTCCCCTTTGAAGCAGAGATCGGCGAAGTCCTGCAGCCGGGGGAAAACCGGCTGACTATTGCCGTGGACAACCGCATTGACCATTCCACCCTGCCGGTGGGCAGTGAAAGCCCCGGTGGCATTTTAAGCGGCGGATTTTTCCCGTCTAAGGCCAGCAAAAAGAGAAACCATCCCAATTTTGACTTTTTCAACTACTGCGGCATTACCCGGCCGGTGAAGATCTACACGACGCCGAAGCACTATATTTCCGACGTGACCCTGGTGCCTTCGGTGGAAGGCAGCCGGGCGGTGATCCGGTATGAACTGGAGACGGAAGGGGAAGGCGAGGCCTCCATTGAGATCCGTACCCGGCAGGGAGAACTGGCGGCGCAAGCCTCCGGCAAGTCGGGAACCCTGGTTATCGACCCGGTGACTCTGTGGCAGCCGGGAAAGCCCTACCTGTACCAGGTGACGGCCCGGTTCGGAGAAGACGTCTATACCATGACCTACGGTGTGCGCACCGTGGAAGTCAAGGGCGGCAAGTTCCTGATCAACGGACGGCCGTTCTATTTCAAGGGCTACGGAAAGCACGAGGATACCTTCCCGGCGGGCCGGGGGCTGAACCTGCCCATGAATGTCAAGGACATCAGCCTGATGAAGTGGCAGGGGGCCAACAGCTTTCGCACCAGCCACTATCCCTACAGCGAGGAAATGATGCAGCTGTGCGACGAGGAAGGCATCGTGGTCATCGACGAGGTGCCGGCGGTGGGCATCAACCTGAACTTCGGAGGCGGCGCCAATTTTAAAACCGGGGAAAAGGTCCATACCTTTGATCCTGTTGAAAAGGGCGGCATCCGCACCCAGGAACACCACAAAGAGGTGATCCGGGACGTGATCGCCAGAGACAAAAACCGGGCCTGCGTGGTGATGTGGAGCATTGCCAACGAGGCGGATTCCGGCGGCCCGGGGGCTTATGAATACTTCAAGCCCCTGTACGACCTGGCCCGGGAACTGGATCCCCAGAAGCGGCCCAGAACCATGGTCAGCGTCCAGATGGGCAACTACAAAGAGGACTGCACCATCCGCTTAAGCGACGTGTTCTGTCTGAACCGCTATTACGGATGGTACGCCTGCGGCGGCGATCTGGAGGCGGCGGAGGCCATGTGCCGGGAAGAGATGACCTTCTGGAATTCCCTGGGCAAGCCGTTTCTGTTTACCGAATACGGCGCCGATACCGTAAGCGGCCTGCATGACACTACGCCGGTGATGTGGACGGAAGAATACCAGGTGGAATACTACAAGGTCAACCACCGGGTGGTGGATGAGATGGAAAACTTCGTCGGCGAGCAGGTGTGGAACTTTGCCGATTTTGCCACCAGCCAGGGCCTGCTGCGGGTGCAGGGCAATAAGAAGGGCATTTTCACCCGGGACCGCCGTCCCAAGCTGGCGGCCCACTATCTGCGGGACCGCTGGACGAAGATTCCGGATTTTGATTACAAACCGTAAAATTAAGAGAGAAAGGGCCGCTGCAGCGGCTCTTTCTGCCTGTCCGGGAAATCTTGACACAGAAGCGGCACAAGATTATAATCGGGGGATAAATAAGGAAAACAGGGAAACAGAACATGGACTTATTTGATTATATGCGGGAGCAAAATCAGGAACGGGAAGCGCCGCTGGCGTCCCGTCTGCGTCCCTCCACCCTGGATGAGGTGGTGGGGCAGAAGCACATTCTGGGGAAGGACAAGCTGCTGTACCGGGCCATTCAGGCGGATCAGCTGGGGTCTGTGATTTTTTACGGGCCGCCGGGTACCGGCAAGACGACCCTGGCCCGGGTCATTGCCAACACCACCCGGTCCCAGTTCCGGCAGATCAACGCCACCTCCGCCGGGAAAAAGGACATGGAAGATGTGGTGAAGGAGGCCAAAGACACGCTGGGCATGTACGGCCGGAAGACCATTTTGTTTGTAGACGAGATTCACCGCTTCAACCGCGGACAGCAGGACTATCTGCTGCCGTTTGTGGAGGACGGCACGCTGATTCTCATCGGAGCCACCACGGAGAATCCCTATTTTGAAGTCAACGGGGCGCTTTTGTCCCGGTCCCGGATTTTTGAACTGAAGCCGCTGGAGAAAGCGGACGTCAAAGAGCTGATTTACCGCGCCGTATCCGACCGGGAAAAGGGTATGGGCGCTTACCGGGCCTGCATCGACGAAGACGCCGCTGAATTTCTGGCGGACGCGGCAGGGGGCGACGCCCGGTCGGCCCTGAACGCGGTGGAACTGGGGGTGCTGACCACGGAGCGGAGCAGCGACGGCCAGATTCACATCGATCTGGAGACGGCGCAGGAGTGCATTCAGAAGCGGGCGGTCCGGTACGACCGGCAGGGGGATAACCACTACGACACCATTTCCGCGTTTATTAAAAGCATGCGGGGGTCCGATCCGGACGCGGCGGTATACTACCTGGCCCGCATGCTGTACGCCGGCGAAGACATCCGCTTCATCGCCAGGAGAATCATGGTCCACGCGGCGGAAGATGTGGGCAACGCCGATCCCCAGGCGCTGACGGTAGCGGTCAGCGCGGCCCAGGCGGCGGAGCGGGTCGGCATGCCGGAGGCCCGGATTATTCTGGCCCAGGCGGCGCTTTACGTGGCGTCGGCGCCTAAGAGCAACTCGGTGGTGCGGGCCATCGGCGAGGCCATGGACGCGGTGGAACACGAGCCGTCCCCGCCGGTGCCGGCGCATCTGCAGGACAGCCATTACAGCGGCGCCCAGAAGCTGGGGCATGGAAACGGGTACCGCTATCCCCACGATTATCCCGGCCATTATGTAAAGCAGCAGTATCTGCCGGATGGCATGGAAGACAGGAAATTTTACCATGTCTCGGACCAGGGATACGAGGCGCAGATCCGCAGATATCTGGATTCTCTGAAAGAATGACTTTTCATTTCCGGAAAAATCAGGTATAATGGGAGACAAAAGAGGAATCCGGCAGGGTTCCTCTGCCGGTCTGGCATTCATAGTATTTCGCAGAATCTTAGCGTACAGTCAGGAAAAGAATCCCAGGATAGATCAAACGAAACGGAAAAAACGGACAGACGGAAAAGGAGAACGGACCATGCGGGAAAAATTGCAGACGCTGCCGCTGGCGCAGCTGAAGGAGCTGGCCAAGTCCCAGGGCATCCGGGGGCTGAGCAGCATGAAAAAAAGTGAAATTATTGATCTGCTGTGCCAGAAAGCACAGGAGCAGGAAGAGGCAAAGGCCAAAGAAGAGGAAAAGGTCAAAGAATCCCCAAAACCCAGGGAAGAGGCGGAGACCAGAGGCCGGCGGGAATTCCCGCGGCGGGCCCGCGGCGGCAGCGACCGGGAGAGAGGCGGAGAACGGCCGGAGCGGACCGGGACCCGGGTGGAAAATTCCAGGAACGTCCAGGTCAGCATCACTCCCCAGATCCAGGCTCAGTTTCCGGACCAGACGCCTCAGGACATCGCGGAGCTGGACAGCGGCATCGAGGCCAACGGTATTCTGGAAGTGATGCCCGATGGATTCGGCTTCATCCGCTGCGAGAACTTTCTGCCGGGAGAAAATGACGTATACGTAGCGCCTTCGCAGATCCGCCGTTTTAATATGAAGACCGGCGACATCATCCACGGAAGCCGCCGGATAAAAACCGCCCAGGAGAAATTTGCGGCGCTGCTCTACATCGACAGCGTCAACGGCTTTCCGCCGTCGGCACTGGAAAAACGGCCAAATTTTGAAGACCTGACGCCGGTATTCCCCCACCAGCGGCTGCATATGGAGACGCCGGGGCGGGCCAACAGCACCGCCATGCGGGTGCTGGATCTGCTGGCGCCTATCGGCAAGGGACAGCGGGGTATGATCGTATCGCCGCCCAAAGCCGGCAAGACCACGCTGTTAAAGCAGGTGGCTCAGGCCATTACCACCAATCATCCGGAGATGCACCTGATCATTCTGCTGATCGACGAACGTCCGGAAGAAGTGACGGACATCCGGGAGTCGGTGGTGGGCGACCACGTGGAAGTGATTTATTCCACCTTTGACGAACTGCCGGAGCGCCACAAACGGGTATCGGAGATGGTGGTGGAACGGGCTCGCCGCCTAGTGGAGCACGGCCGAGACGTGATCATCCTGCTGGACAGCATCACCCGTCTGGCACGGGCCTACAACCTGGTGGTGCCCCCCAGCGGCCGCACCCTTTCCGGCGGCCTGGACCCGGCGGCGCTGCACATGCCCAAGCGGTTCTTCGGCGCTGCCCGCAGCATGCGGGAAGGCGGCAGCTTGACGATTCTGGCTACGGCGCTGGTGGACACCGGCAGCCGTATGGACGACGTGATCTACGAGGAATTCAAAGGCACCGGCAACATGGAACTGGTGCTGGACCGGAAACTTTCGGAAAAGCGGATTTTCCCAGCCATCGATATTCTCAAATCCGGCACCCGCAACGATCATCTGCTGCTGACCCAGGAGGAAAAGGAGTGCGTGGACGTGCTGCGCAAGGCCACCAGCGGCCTGAAGCCGGAAGAGGCGGTGGAGCGGATTCTGGATCTGTTCGCCAGAACCAGAAACAACCGGGAGTTTATCGAAACCGCCAAAAAGATGCGGTTTTATTGATAATTCCGCTTGCAATGGAAAATAATCTGTGCTATACTGTTAAAGCTGTTTATAAGACCAAGGGTGACCTCTGGGTCACAGGGAATAGAATACAAGATTTGCGAGGTGAAAATCATGAAAGAGGGAATCCATCCGGAGTGTTATCAGGCAAAGGTTACCTGCAACTGCGGCAACGAGTTCGTAACCGGCTCCACGAAGAAGGAGATTCACGTGGAAGTATGTTCCAAGTGCCATTCATTCTACACCGGCCAGCAGAAGGCCGCGGCGGCCCGCGGACGTATTGATAAGTTCAATCGTAAGTACGGCATCAGCGCCAACTAATTGAGACAGGATGAAAGATAAGGTTGAGACTGAGTGGAAACACTTGCGCTCAACCTGTTTTTCTTTCCGGAGTTTTTCGGAAAGCACTGCCGTAAGGCAGCATGGAAAGCGAGGAAAGCATGAAATATTCGGGAATCGGCGGACAGGCCGTGATCGAAGGGATCATGATGAAGCATAAAGACGACTATGCCACAGCCGTCCGCAGGCCGGACGGGCAGATTCAGGTGCAGAAGGAGCGGTACGTCAGCCTGACGGAAAAGGTGCCGCTTTTTGCCCTGCCGTTTGTGCGGGGGATTTTCAGCTTTGCCGACTCCCTGATCCTGGGGATGCGGACCCTGACCTGGTCCGCCAGCTTCTTTGAGGACGACGAGGACTCGGAGCCGGGACGGCTGGAGCTGTGGCTGGACAAGGTGTTCGGAGAACGGCTGGAAAAGGTGCTTATGGCCGCGGTGATGGCGTTTTCCGTAGTGGCCGCGGTGGTGATTTTTATGATCCTGCCGCTGGGCATCAGCAGCCTGCTGCGCCCCTGGATCGCTTCCGAAACCCTGATGGCGTTTCTGGAAGGGGTGATCCGGCTGGCAATTTTTATTCTGTATATCAAGCTGGTCTCCAATATGGAAGACATCCGGCGCACTTTTATGTACCACGGCGCCGAACACAAGTGCATCAACTGCATCGAGCACGGCATGGACCTGACGGTGGACAACGTGCGGTGCAGTTCCAAGCAGCACAAGCGCTGCGGCACCAGTTTTCTGATTATTGTCATGATGATCAGCATATTATTTTTTATGGTAATCCGCGTGGATGGGATCTGGATGAAGATTGCCAGCCGCGTGGTGCTGATTCCGGTGATCGCGGGGGTCTCCTATGAGTTTCTGCGGCTGGCCGGAAGAAGCGACAGCCCGGTGGTGAACGCGCTGAGCCGTCCGGGGCTGTGGATGCAGAACATGACCACGAAGGAACCGGACGACTCCATGATCGAGGTGGCCATCGCCGCCGTGGAGGCGGTTTTTGACTGGAGAGCCTATCTGGCGGAAAATTTTCCGCGGCGAGGACAGGACGATGACGCTGCACCGGCTGCTGACTGAGGGTACGGAGTGCCTGCAGAAGGCGGGAGAGCCGGAAGCGGCGCTGGACGCCCGGACGCTTCTGCTGGAAGCGTTTCATCTGGATCTGGTGCATTTTCTGACCCGGCGCATGGAACTGCTTCCGGGGACGGAAGAGACGGCCCGGGCGGCGGAGGCGTACCGCCGCATGGTAGCGCGCAGAAGCCGGCGGGAGCCGCTGCAGCACATTCTGGGGACCCAGATGTTTATGGGACATGAATTCCGGGTCAGCCGCCATGTGCTGATTCCCAGACAGGATACGGAGATTCTGGCGGAGCAGGTATTAAAGGAACAGCCCTTCCCGCAGAAGCGGGTGCTGGATTTGTGCACCGGTTCCGGATGCCTGGCGGTCAGTCTGGCTGCCGATGGCGGATACCGGGACGTGACGGCGGCGGATCTGTCGGAGCAGGCGCTGGACGTGGCCCGGGAAAATGCCAGGCGGATTCTGGGAAGCGAGCAGCGGATCCGGTTCCGGCAGGGGAACCTGTTCGGGGCCCTGGAGCCGGGAGAGACCTTTGACATTCTGGTATCCAATCCGCCCTATATCCCCACAGAGGTCATTGAGGGCCTGCAGCCGGAGGTACGGGACTACGAGCCCCGGATGGCGCTGGACGGTGCTGCCGACGGACTGGCGTTTTACCGGCGGATCGCGGCGGAAGCGGCGGATTGGCTGAATCCAGGCGCCTCTCTGTATCTGGAAATCGGATGGGATCAGGGGGAGGCGGTCCGCGGCTTGTTGGAACAGGCGGGATTTGCCGGCGTTCAGGTGCTCCCGGATCTGGCGGGGAAGGACCGGGTGGTCCGCGCCGATCTGAGGCCGGACGCACGTACAGAGAAAGGACAGGGAAACACAGGAGGTTGCGATGTTTGACCGTTTAGACGATATATTGATCCATTACGAAGAACTGATGCAGGAACTGAACAGTCCGTCGGTGACGGAAGATCAGAACCGCTTCCGCCGTCTGATGAAGGAACAGGCGGACCTGGCTCCCCTGGTGGAGACCTACCGGGAATACAAAAAAACCCGGCAGGATGAGGAGGAGAGCCTGGCGCTTCTGGAAGAGGAGCACGACGAGGAACTGCGGGAGCTGGCCAAGGAGGAACTGTCTGAGGCCAGAAAGCGGATCGAGCAGCTGGAACAGCAGCTGAAGATCCTGCTGCTGCCCAAAGACCCCAACGATGACAAAAATATTATTTTGGAAATCCGGGCCGGCGCCGGCGGCGAAGAGGCGGCCCTGTTTGCCGCGGAGCTGTACCGGATGTATGTGAACTACGCGGAAAGCCAGCACTGGAAGGTGGAAATGGTCAGCTTAAGCGAAAGCGGCATCGGCGGCTTCAAGGAAGTGGTGGCCATGGTGACGGGAAAAGGCGCTTATTCCAAGCTGAAGTATGAAAGCGGCGTGCACCGGGTACAGCGGGTGCCGGAGACGGAAAGCGGCGGCCGCATCCACACCTCCACCGCCACGGTGGCAGTAATGCCGGAGGCAGAAGAAGTGGATGTACAGATCGACATGAAAGACTGCCGCATTGACGTGATGCGGGCGTCCGGAAACGGCGGACAGTGCGTCAACACCACGGACTCCGCGGTGCGCCTGACCCATATTCCCACCGGCATCGTCATCTACAGCCAGACGGAGAAATCCCAGCTGCAGAACAAGGAAAAGGCCTTCCGCCTGCTGCGTTCCAAGCTCTATGACCTGGAGCTGGAAAAACGGCAGAATTCGGAGGCGGAAGAGCGCCGCAGCCAGATCGGTACCGGCGACCGCTCCGAGAAGATCCGCACCTACAATTTCCCCCAGGGCCGGGTCACCGACCATCGCATCAAGCTGACGCTGTACAAGATTGATTCGATTATGAACGGAGATATCCAGGAACTGCTGGACAGCCTGATTGCCGCGGACCAGGCGGCGAAATTGGCGAAAATGAACGAAAATCCGTAACGGAGAGGCCGCGGATCCGGAAAGCAGATCCCGGCGGAAAGGAATAGAAATGGGCAAGTATTTTGGAACCGACGGCTTCCGGGGAGAGGCCAATGTGAATCTGACAGTGGAGCACGCCTACAAGGTAGGCCGTTTTCTGGGCTGGTACTACGGACAGAAGACGCCGGATGTGAAGTGCCGGGTAGTCATCGGCAAAGACACCCGCAGAAGCAGCTATATGTTTGAGTATTCGCTGGTGGCGGGACTGACGGCGTCAGGCGCCGACGTGTACCTGCTGCACGTGACCACCACCCCCAGCGTGTCCTATGTGGTGCGCACCGAGGAATTCAGCTGCGGCATTATGATTTCTGCCAGCCACAACCCCTACTACGACAACGGCATCAAGGTGATCAACGAGCGGGGCGAAAAACTGGAAGAGTCTGTCATTGAAAAGATCGAAGACTATCTGGACGGCCGGATGGGCGAGATTCCGCTGGCCAGACGGGACCATATCGGACGCACCGTGGACTTTGCCGCGGGCCGGAACCGCTATATCGGAT
Source organism: uncultured Lachnospiraceae bacterium (assembly GCA_944380605.1). Lineage (GTDB taxonomy): Bacteria > Bacillota > Clostridia > Lachnospirales > Lachnospiraceae > UBA3402. Next base: position 290,221 of record CALWIA010000027.1, read on the forward strand.
ACCTGATTTCCATTGCCACCCGCTCCTTTAAAAATATGCGGGTAGGGCTGGACTGCTCCAACGGCAGCGCTTCGGCTATTGCCAAAAATGTTTTTGACGCCCTGGGCGCCGAGACCCATGTGATCCACAACGATCCCAACGGCCTGAACATCAATCTGGACTGCGGTTCCACCCATATCCGCGCTCTGCAGGAATATGTGAAGGAGCAGCACCTGGACGTGGGATTTGCTTACGACGGAGACGCGGACCGCTGCATCGCCGTGGACGGAGAGGGAGAAGTGGTGGATGGCGACCGGATCATGTACATCTGCGGCAAGTATATGAAGGAGCAGGGCACCCTGGTCAACAACACCATCGTCACCACCATCATGTCCAATCTGGGCCTTTACAAGGCGCTGGACCGGGAAGGCATCGCTTATGAGAAGACGGCGGTGGGCGACAAGTATGTCTATGAGAATATGGCGGCCAACGGCCACTGCCTGGGCGGCGAACAGTCAGGGCACATTATTTTCAGCAAAAACGCCACCACCGGCGATGGCATTCTCACGTCCTTGAAGGTCATGGAAGTGATTCTGGAGAAGAAACAGACCCTGCACCGGCTGGCATCTGAAGTGGAGATCTTCCCCCAGGTTCTGAAAAATGTACGGGTAAGCGACAAGACGGCGGCCCAGGAAGACGCGGATGTGCAGAAGGCCGTGGAAGAAGCGGTTCAGGAACTGGGCAGCGACGGCCGGATCCTGCTGCGTCCGTCGGGCACGGAGCCGGTGATGCGGGTGATGGCCGAGGCCAGAACCACGGAAATCTGCGAAATGTATGTGGACCGGATCATCAGCGCCATGAAAAAGAAAGGCCTTGTGACGGAGTAAAACTTGCCATTAAAATGGGGTTATGCTATAATAGTGGACATAATTTTAACGAAAAGGGATGATGAAGATGGGGTTAGACCTGTGAAGACAAAGATGTACATTATCCGCAAATACAGCGTGATCTACCGACTCCGGGGCTTGGAGCTATGCTGAAATAGAGCAGAAAACCGTTTGATCAATACGCGAAGAGTCAATGGAGGAGGAAACAGATATGTTGAATTATCAGAGATATAAACGGGTACCAGTGGTGGATTTTCCGGAGCGCACCTGGCCGGATAAGGAGATTCAGAAGGCTCCTATCTGGTGCAGCGTGGACCTGCGGGACGGCAACCAGGCGCTGGTGGAGCCCATGGTGGTAGAAGAAAAGGTCGAATTTTTCAACATGCTGGTGAAGCTTGGATTTAAGGAAATCGAAGTCGGTTTTCCGGCGGCTTCCCAGATTGAGTACGACTTCCTGCGGCAGCTGGTGGAACGGCATATGATTCCCGACGACGTGCGGGTGCAGGTGCTGGTACAGTGCCGGGAGCATCTGATCCGGAGAACCTTTGAAGCGATCCAGGGCATCCGCAATGTGGTGGTGCATATTTACAATTCCACCTCTACTCTGCAGAGAGACGTGGTCTTCCACAAGGGCAAAGAAGAGATCACCCAGATTGCCGTGGAAGGCGCCAGACTGGTGAAAAAGTACGCGGCAAAGTTTGATGGAAACATCATGCTGGAATATTCGCCGGAGAGCTTTACCGGTACGGAACTGGACTACGCGCTGGAGATCTGCACCGCGGTGCAGGACGAGTGGGGCGCGACGCCGGAAAATCCCATTATCATCAACCTGCCGTCCACGGTAGAGATGACGACGCCCAACGTGTACGCCGATCAGATCGAGTGGATGAATACCCATTTCAAAAACCGCGACAGCATTATTTTAAGCGTGCATCCCCATAACGACCGGGGCACCGGCGTGGCGGCGACGGAGCTGGCCATGCTGGCCGGCGCGGAGCGGGTGGAAGGCACCCTGTTCGGAAACGGCGAGCGCACCGGCAACGTGGACATTCTGACGCTGGCCTACAATATGTTCTCCCAGGGCATCAATCCGGAGCTGGAGATTGAGAATGTGCGGGAGATCGCGGAAGTATACGAGCGCTGCACCAAGATGGCGATTCCGGAGCGGCATCCCTATGCGGGCAAGCTGGTCTTCACCGCTTTTTCCGGTTCCCATCAGGATGCCATCAACAAGGGCATGCAGGCGCTGCGGGAAAGAAACGGCCAGTATTGGGAAGTTCCCTACCTGCCCATCGATCCGGCGGACATTGGAAGACAGTACGAGCCCATCGTACGGATCAACAGCCAGTCCGGCAAGGGCGGCGTAGCCTTTGTTATGGATACCTTCTTCGGCTTCAAGCTGCCCAAGGGCATGCATAAGGAATTTGCCGATGTGATTCAGGCCATTTCCGAGAAGCAGGGCGAGGTGGCGCCGGAGCAGATCATGGAAGAATTCCGCAGCAATTATACGGAGCGGAAAGAACCCATTCACTTCCGCAAGTGCCAGATCCACGACACGGAGACCGAGGATGGTACCTTTGCCACCCTGGTACATGTAACCTATACCAACCACGGCATTGAAAAGACCTTCGAAGGCGTGGGTAACGGCCCCATTGACGCCATGCAGAAGGGACTGGAAAAAGAACTGGGCATTGAGATTCGGGTGCTGGACTACAACGAGCACGCACTGACCTCCGGTTCCGGAGCGCAGGCAGCTTCCTACATCCATCTGATGGATGTGAAGACCGGCCGCGTGACCTACGGCGTAGGCATCAGTTCCAACATTACCCGCGCTTCCTTCCGGGGTATTTTCAGCGCGGTGAACCGTCTGTTTTATTGATTGATACTGCCTGTACAGGCCGCAGGAAACGCGGGAGCGATCCGCGTTTCCTGCGGCCTTTTTATGCGGTGTGCCCGGTCGGGCGGCCGCCCGTGCCTGCACCAGCGGACATCCGACGGGCAACGGAAGTTTTCCTTTACACCGCTGCGGCAAACTGGTATGATAAAGACAGATGTATTTTCTGCTGATCTGTCTGTGCCCCGGTTCTGACCGGATCTTCAGCGCACAGGACGCGGTCGTCTTTCGTGGCCGATGGTTTTCGGAAAATCCATGCGGAATCTGAATAGAAAGGCGGGGTTTTCCGGAGAGGGTCCCTGCCGGAACAAAGGGGGCGGGAACCTTTATGAAGCAGGAACCGAAGGAAATGAAGGCGGTTCCGCTGCCGTGGCATCCGGCATTTTTTGCCGGTCTGCAGATTGAACTGCGGGAGGAAGCGGAACAGCTGTATTTTGAGCAGGAACATCTGCTGGGGGCAGGGCCTGTGCAGATGGATGTGCTGGTAGTAAAGAAATCACCGGATTACCCATACCGGAGGAGAAGACGCTGTATCTGCCCGGGAACTGACATTGACGCTGGTAACCTGGCGCTGCCCAAGAAAGCTGATTCGGCACTGGGAAGAGGTATGGGGGTATCGGATCCGTCAGGCAGAGGCAGGAATCTATTATGTGCGGGAGAAGCCGATTGCAATCCAGCTGATTGTGACTTCAAAGCTGGCAGAAGGGGAAAATCGGTGGCTGCGGAATCTGACCAACGATCTGCGCCCGGAAGAGGCCAGAAGGCTTTTGCGGGAGTACGGAGAGCATAAGAAGGAACCGCTGTATGAGTCGATTATGGATCTGATTGCGAGAGCAAATGCGAGGACATTTCAGGAGGTGAAAGAGATGTACCAGGCGCTGGAAGAATTGATGAAGGATGAATTGGAGGACCGGGAACAGAGAGGCATCGAAAAAGGTGTCGAAAAAGGCATTGAGGCTATGATCCGTGCCTTCCGGAATCTGAATATCACGGAGGGAGAGATCTGCCGGCAGCTGCAGAAGGAATGCCATCTGTCAGAAGAGGCGGCAAGACAGTATATGAGCCGAGGATAGAAGAGAAGGAGCAGAATAGGATGGAAATCGCCCCGCAGGCAAAACCTGCGGGGCGTATTGACTCAGTGATTAGAACCAGGGCCGCCGGTAAGTCCGGGAACCAGTCCGTTGGAGGAACTGGAGGACGAGGATCCGGGGGCTGAGGAGCCGGAAGAACCAGGCGCCTGCGAGCCGGAGGAACCGGAAGATCCGGGGCCGGACGAGGAAGACCCGGAAGATGGGGCTCCGCTGGAGGATCCGGGGCCCGTAGAAACCGTCGTTCCAGAGTTGGAAGACGGTGAACCGGACGAGGATCCGGGACCGGAGGAAATAACCGTACCAGTTGTGGAACCAGGCGCTCCGGTAGTGATAGTGGTGGATCCGCCCGGCGCATTGGTCCCGCCGGTGCTGCCCGGCGCGTTGGTGCCGGAAGAAGCCGTTCCGGAAGAAACATAAGCGCCGCTGGAATCAAAGGTATAGGAAGTTCCATCGATGGTCATGGTCGTACTGTGCACCATGCGTCCGGAATCCGAAGGATTCAGGTAATAATACTTGCCGTCGATATAGAGCCAGCCGTTCTGTTTGTGGCCGGAATCGTTAAAGTAGTACCAGCTGCCGTCTACCATCTTCCACCCCGTGGCCATAGCGCCGCTGCCGGCATCCATATAGTACTGGTTGGTGCCGTCGGACAGCCATCCGGTGCGCATCTTGCCATCGGTATCCAGATAATAGTAATGGCCGTTGATCTGCTGCCAGCCGGTGAGCATCTTGGCGTCGGCGCCGAAGTAGTACCAGATGTCGCCGATCTGCTTCCAGCCGATGGCTACCTTGCCGGATTCATCCGCATAGAACCAGCCGTTGTCCATCTGCCACCATCCGGTGGTCATGGCGCCGTTGGCCTTCATATAATAATAGGTTTCGCCGATGCGCATCCATCCGGTAACCATGGTGCCATCTTCATAAAGATAATAGAAACTTCCGTTGTCGGTAATCCAGCTGTTGGCTACCATAGAACCGTTGGCGCGGAAATAATACCATTTGTTGTCGATCTGCTTCCAGCCAGTGCACATCTTGCCGGTGCTGAGATCCATGTAATAATATGTACCGTCTGTGGTGCGCAGCCAGCCCTTCTGCAGAATGCCGTTGGCATCATAGTACATCCACTGCCCGCTGCTGTTGTCCCAGCCGACGGCCGCCAGGGCCGAAGAAGCGGGAGCCAGCGTCAGAACCCCCAGAAGACCAGCCAGCGCCAGTGCTTTTGCATACTTGCGATGAACCATACTTTTCCTCCTGCTGATCAATATAGTGTAAAAACAGCGGAGCAAGCAAGTTTGCTCCTTTTGGTGATACAATCCGTACGATTTGCTATTTCATCTATTATATCATAAAAAATACGGAAGAGATAGGGCAATTGCAGACAAAAACATTACAATTTTCGGAATATTTTACGGAAATAGCGTTTGGCATACCGGTACATCCGAATGGTATATTCGCCAAATTCTTCTCCAAGAGAACTTTTGTAAACGGCCCAGAGGCTCCACAAAAATCCGCCCAGCGCCACATAGGCGTATACGGCAGCTTGCTCCTCCGGTTCCGGCTCCCGTTCCAGATAAGTCCGGATCAGCCAGTCGGTCCGTTCCTCATCATAATAGGAATAAATGGCGCACATGGCGATGTCGATCAGCGGATCGCACATACCCGCGTATTCCCAGTCGATGAGCCGCAGCTTTCCGCTCGGCAGAAACAGGAAATTGTCCGCCACGCTGTCGATATGGGACAGCACTTTAGGACGGTGAAGCTGGTCCAGCATGTCCAACAGCTGATTCATCTGCGCCCGGATTTCCCTATAATCCTCAAAGGGAATGCCGCCGTGGGCCAGACACAGATTTTCATAAAATCCAATGCGCTCCCGCATGTCAAAGGAATGGTCCACCTGGATGCCGGAACGGTGCAGCTGCCGCAGAAGCGCCATGCACTGGGAAACTTCCTGCAGATTGTCTGGATCTGAGTTGCGGGACCCCTCATAATATTCGGCGATCTTATATCCGGTTTCACCGTCAAAATACAGGATCCGCTCTGTAATGCCCAGAGGCTTTACCGCGTCAAATACTGCTTTTTCCTGCCGCCGGTTGATCAGAAGTCCGGTGCCGGGTCCCGGAATCCGGCAGATATAGTGGCTGCCATTTACCTGAAACAAAAACGATTTGTTGGTCATGCCCGCCTTCAGGCAGCGGATATCCCGGATCTCCGATTCCGGTACCTGAAAAACCCGGGAAATCAGTTCCATGGCCTGGTTGTTGGAATGGTCGCGGTACCGCTGGTCAAACCGCCGCAGCTCCTCCAGATTTTCAAACTCGTACACCTGGTCCGCCGGCTGCCGGTTGACATACAGGTCCATGGCGTCTTTCAGATCTTCCCAATGGTCCAGAGAGAACCGGCCCAGCTGCCGGATGCCGGCTTCTGCCAGACGGTGCCGCGCCGCGCCGCTTACCACCTCCATGTAGACGTGCTCCCAGTACATCTGCTCTGTGCCCGGCAGGCGGTAATAGGCTTCCAGAACCGGCAGAAACGCGTCCAGCCAGGAGGCGGACATGAAAACCGGCCCGTACATCACCCAGGAATCCCGCCCGCCGACAGAAACGTCCAGGATTTTACCTTTCTTATTATAACTCAGACACCATTCCGACGTATCTCCCTCCTGAAACACGCTGGAGTACCAGGCGCCGCACTCCCAGGCGTGGTACATGTTATGGCGCATCCAGTTGTCCGAAGACAGCAGGTACATATTCCGGCCCCGCAGAATCTCCCGGGCGTGGTAGACGGTGGCCAGGGTGTTTTTGCAGGAATATTCCTTATTATATAGAAGTTTCACACCAAATCGATCGATCAGATACTCGAACTTTTCCTTTAAATATCCGACAACGATAGTAATATCCGTAATGCCGGCCTCGTGCAGCTGCCGGATCTGACGTTCGATCATCCGCTCGCCGAAAACCTCCAGCAGGCCCTTGGGCGTTTCAAACGTCAGAGGAACGAAGCGGGAACCGAAACCGGCGGCGATGATGACCGCCCCATCCACCTGAAACTTCTGCAGATAATCCCGGCCCTTCTGCGTAATCCGGTAGGAACCGGGTTCTCCCTCTCCAGGCATCTGAAGATAGCCGGAAGCCGCGCACTCCCGGACCAGCCGGTTGGCGGCGCCCAGAGAAATATCCAGGGCTGCCGCCAGCTCCCGCTGTGTCGCCTCCGGATGCTCCCATAAGGTTCTGCAAAGCAGCGCCTTTCTGTCCATGTCAGCCCTCCGTTCAAAAATAAGTAGAAATGAAAATATATGAACATTATAACATGAGACAGGAGAAAAACAAGGGGAAAGTCTTTGAAAAAAGCCGCATATTATCTCGGAAAGGCAGAAGATTGTACGAACTTAAGTACAATCTAAGAAAGAAATTGGCTTTTCGTAAGTTTTATGTAAGAAAATGCACAGAGAAAAGTTATAGCATTTTCGGAGAAAGTGTATTATACTAACGGTGTGATTGAGGAAGTGGTACTTTCTAGAGGGAAGTCCAGTACAAGGCTTTTTTAGCAGAAACTATAAAAAAAGTCAAAAAAGTATTGATAATTTCCATTATAGGAAGTATAATTACCTCGTAATGCAAAGGATTTTCAAAGGAAAATTCAAAAAAGGAAAAAGGAGAGTGCATTCATTATGAGAAAGCAGACGAAACTCGTTGCAGTATTATCT
>CALWIA010000028.1 GCA_944380605.1 uncultured Lachnospiraceae bacterium
ACATGGTCTTGTAGTACTGGGTGTTGGAATAGTCCCACAGCGCTACCCGCAGGGTCACTTCCTCGCCGCTGGCCTCTTCCGTAGGCGCCTGTACGGCCGCCGCCGTGGTGGTCTCCGCGGTATCGCCAGAATCACCGCTGTCGCTGCTGCTGCCGCATCCTGCCAGCATTCCGGCAACCATTACAGCCGCCATTCCTGCTGCCAGCCATCTTCTTTTTTTCATGTTACATCCTCCTCCTTAAATGGTTTCTTATCTCCGCCGCAGACACGGTAGGATAGAATCCGACACATTTTGTGCATTTTGCGTAAGATCGCATTCTGACAAATCCTGTTTGTTGTGCACTACGACTTTATACTATAATAGCACACTTCTTTTTACTTCATATTGATTATCGTGCTGTGATTATGTCATATTGTGCTTTTTCTTTGGTGATTTTCATCTATTCACCGTGTTCTTACGCTTTGTTTTTTGTTATTACTATACAATACCCCTGAAAGTCCCCATAAGAAAGCCGGTCAAATTTCACATAAGACAAGCGAAGCGCCGCTCATTTTTCCACATCCGACAGCCGGGCTTCGAACCGGTCTTTTCTTGTATCTGCCGGAATGCTGGTGGGATACTTCCCATCAAAACAGGCGCTGCAGAATCCGCGGTTTCCTGTCAGGCAGCCAAGCTTTTCCACCGGAAAATATCCCAGAGAATCGGCGCCGATGATCCTGCAGGTTTCTTCGATGCTGTGCCTGCAGGCAATCAGGTGCTCTTCCGAATCGATATCCGTCCCGTAATAACAGGGATGCAGAAACGGCGGCGAGGAAATGCGCACATGGATCTCTTTCGCTCCGGCGTCCCGCAGCAGCTTAACCACCCGTCCCATGGTATTGCCCCGGACGATGGAATCGTCCACCAGAACCACCCGCCTGCCTTTGACGCTTTCTTCTACGGCGGCGAGCTTGAGCTTCACGCTGTCCACCCGCATGCCCGGTTCCGGCGCGATAAAGGTCCTGCCGATATACTTGTTCTTGATCAGCCCGATCCCGTAAGGGATTCCAGATTCCTGACTGAACCCCAACGCCGCGTCCAGCCCGGAATCGGGGGCGCCGATCACAAGATCCGCTTCCGCGGGATGCTCTTTCGCAAGAATATGTCCCGCTGTTACACGGGACATATGTACAGAAATGCCGTCGATGACAGAATCCGGACGGGCAAAATAGATGTATTCAAAAACACAGAGCCGTTTCGGTTTTTCTTTGCAGTGCCGGCAGTGGGAAACCACGCCGTTTTTGCTGAACACCAGAATCTCTCCAGGTTCTACATCCCGTATCACCTCGGCTCCCACCGCTTTGACCGCGCAGCTTTCCGAGGCGATCACGTACGTCCCATCCGGTGTCCTTCCGTAACATAAGGGACGGAACCCATAGGGGTCTCTGGCGCAGATCAGTTTCTGCGGCGACATCAGCACCAGAGAATAGGCGCCGTCCAGGGTGTTCATCGCGCGGCTTACGGCTTCTTCGATGGACGCGGCGCGCAGCCGTTCCCTGGTGATGATATAGGCAATGGTTTCCGTATCGCTGGTGGTGTGGAAAATGGCTCCACCAAGTTCCAGCTTGCTTCTCAGCTCCGCGGCGTTGCTGAGATTCCCGTTGTGGGCCAGAGCCATACGGCCTTTCTGATGGTTGACCTCGAGGGGCTGGCAGTTATTGCGGTTGGTTCCTCCGGTAGTGCCGTAGCGGGTGTGGCCCACCGCCATAGCGCCTTTGGGCAGCCTGGAAAGGACATCCGGTGTAAAGACCTCGCTGACCAGTCCAAGATCTTTATGGGAGGCGAATACGCCGTCATCGTTTACCACAATCCCGCAGCTTTCCTGTCCTCTGTGCTGCAGCGCGTACAGCCCGTAGCAGACAAGGCCCGCCGCGTCGCACGGCGCAGGAGCCATCACGCCGAACACGCCGCATTCCTCATGAAGTCCGGATTCTGCGCGCATCATCCGTTTCCTCCTTCCGCATGTGCCATGGCGGCTCCAACAAAGCCTTTAAACAGCGGATGGGCCCGGTTGGGCCTGCTTTTGAATTCCGGATGGAACTGAACGCCGATATAGAACGGCCGGCTGCTGATCTCCGCCGTTTCCACCAGTCTTCCATCCGGAGACGTCCCGCTGAGGGTCAGACCGGCCTTTTCAAAGGCTTCCCGGTAATCGTTATTGAATTCATACCGGTGTCTGTGGCGTTCGCGGATCTCCGAAACGCCGTAGCAGCGCTCCATGGCAGTCCCGGGCTTTATGCGGCAGGGATAGGAGCCCAGCCGCAGCGTCCCGCCTTTGTCAATTTCATCGCTCTGTCCCGGCATGAAATCGATTACCTTATGTTTGCACAATTCATCAAATTCGCCGGAATTCGCGTCTTTTATCCCCAGCACGTTTCTCGCGTACTCGATGACCGCGATCTGCATGCCCAGGCAGATGCCAAAATACGGCAGCCCGTTTTTCCTGGCGTATGCCGCGGCCAGGATCATTCCCTCAATGCCCCGGCTGCCGAAGCCTCCGGGAACCAGGATCCCGTCGCAGCCTGCCAGTTTCTCTTCCACGTTTTCTTCTGTGATCTCTTCGGAATCGATCCAGTGGATGCGGATATGGGTATTGTGGTAATAGCCGGCGTGGCGCAGCGCCTCCGCCACCGAAAGATAGGCGTCGTGCAGGCTGACGTATTTCCCCACCAGGCCGATATCCACGCATCGCGTCCTCGCTTTGATCCGCTCCACCATGGCCGTCCATTCGGCCAGGTCGCAGTCCGGGGCATCTATGCCCAGTTCCCGGCAGACCACCGAAGAAAAATTGGATTTTTCAAGCATCAGCGGCGCCTCATAGAGGTTGGACAGGGTAAGATTCTCTATGACGCAGTCCGACTTGACATTGCAGAACAGGGAGATTTTTTTGAAAATGGCTTCTTCCAGAGGTTCGTCGCAGCGAAGCACCACCAGGTTCGGATTCACGCCCATCCCCTGCAGTTCCTTCACGGAATGCTGGGTAGGCTTGGATTTGTGCTCGTCCGAACCTCTCAGAAACGGAACCAGCGTCACATGGATAAAGAGGCTGTTCTCTCTCCCCGCTTCCAGGGAAATCTGCCGCGCCGCCTCAATAAACGGCTGGGACTCGATATCGCCGATGGTGCCGCCGATCTCCGTAATGACCACATCCGCGCCGGTTTTCTTTCCCAGGCGATAGACAAACTCTTTGATTTCATTGGTGATATGGGGAATCACCTGTACAGTGGAGCCCAGATATTCTCCGCGGCGCTCCTTGTTCAGCACGTTCCAGTAAACCTTCCCGGTGGTGAGATTGGAATACTGATTCAGGTCTTCATCGATAAACCGCTCGTAATGCCCCAGATCCAGGTCCGTTTCCGCCCCGTCCTCCGTCACAAATACCTCGCCGTGCTGATACGGGCTCATGGTGCCGGGATCCACATTGATGTACGGATCCAGCTTCTGCGCGGCCACCTTCAGCCCCCGCGCTTTCAACAATCTTCCCAGCGAGGCAGCGGTGATGCCCTTTCCAAGGCCGGACACCACACCGCCTGTCACAAATATATATTTCGTCGCCATAGTTTCTCCTTTAATTTCTTTTATCTGCCGCTGTCCCCGTAGTTGGAAAGGACTCTGGCAGACGGATCGTTTACCCTGCAGCCTTCCCACGACGGATTGGGCATCCAGAACCCCGCGACCATCTCCGCCTGTCCCGGATAATATTTTTCAAAAATTTCCCGGTACAGCAGGGACTCCTTTGTAAACGGCTGCGCATAGGCATACCGCTTCCTTCTTCTTTCAAATTCCGCGTCCGAATACTGCTCTTGCGCGTATTTCTTTAAGTCGTCCACCATAGAATGGCCCACGGCGTCGGAAAACGCGGCCTTCTCCCGCCAAAGGATGGAATCCGGCAGATACCCCTGACCCTCAAACGCATGGCGAAGCAGATATTTTCCTTTTCCGTAGGTGTTGCGTTTCATGGCGGGGTCCAGCGCCATCACATATCGGACAAAATCCAGATCGCCGAACGGCACCCGCGCTTCCAGGGAGTTGACGGAAATGCACCGGTCGGCGCGAAGCACGTCGTACATGTGGATCTCGCGGATCCGCTTCTGGGCTTCTTCCTGAAACGCTTCCGCCGACGGTGCAAAATCTGTATACTTATATCCAAAAAGCTCATCGGATATCTCGCCGGTAAGCAGCACCCGGATGTCCGTCTGCTCATGGATTGCCCTGCAGACCAGATACATCCCCACGCTGGCGCGGATCGTGGTAATGTCGTAGGTTCCAAGAATACCGATCAGGGGATCCAGAACCCCGATCACGTCCTCCGGCGTCATGAGAATCTCCCGGTGATGGCTGCCGATATAGCCGGCGGCTTCTCTGGCGTATTTTAAATCGATGGCGTCTTTTTGCATCCCAATGGCAAAGGTCTGAATGGGCTCCTTGCTCTTTTTTGCGGCTATAGCGCATACCAGTGAGGAATCCAGGCCTCCGGAAAGCAGGAACCCGATCTTCGCGTCGGAGACCAGGCGTTTTTCCACTCCGGCGATCAGCTTTTCCCGGATTTTCCCGCAGGCGGTTTCCAGATCGTCGTGACAGACGGCGTCCACCCTGGCAATATCGGCATAGCAGATGAATCTGCCGTCCTGATAGTAATGTCCGGGAGGAAACGGCATGATTTTTTCGGCCAGTCCCACCAGGTTTTTGGCCTCACTGGCAAAAAGAATGCTCCCGCGTTTATCATACCCGTAATACAGGGGCCGGATACCCAGCGGATCCCGCGCGGCAATATAGCTGCCGGTGCCGCCATCGAAAAGCACACAGGCAAATTCCGCGTCCAGCATAGCAAACATTTCCGTTCCGTACTCCCGGTACATCGGAAGCAGGATTTCACAGTCACTGCCGCTTTGAAAGGTGTACCCTTTCTGCATCAGCGCCTGCTTCTGCGCTTCAAACCCATAGAGTTCGCCGTTGCAGACAGCGTAGCTTCCATCCAGTTCAAAGGGCTGCATGCCCGCCGGCGTCAAGCCCATAATGGCAAGGCGGTGAAAGCCCATAAGCCCCCTGCCGGTATCCACAATGCGGCTGTCATCCGGGCCGCGTGAAATGGTACGGTCAAACCCTTTCTTAAACTCTTCCAGGGCAGCGCCGCTGTCACAGTACACCATAATTGAACACATAGAAACTTCACTCCTCAGACACGTTTTCGGTATTCCGTTCCGGATCTAATGCACGCTGAAAAGCAGATCCCCATATCCAGGGAAGGGCCAGTAGCTTTTCGCGGTCATGGTTTCCGCCTCATCGCAGGCAAGCCGCAGCTCGCTCATCAGGCCCAGCACATGGTCGCGGATCGCGGCCGATTCGGCTTCCACGTTTTCCGCATCGCCCAGAGAAAGCAGCGCCGTTTCCAGTTCCTCCGTTTTTTCAGCGATCCGGTCCGCAAGGACGGAAAGCCGCCTTACCACGCCGGTTTCATAGCTGCAGGCAAGGGCGGGATCCAGCGCCTTTTTTGCGGCCGCGGACCTGGCCGTATCTGAAGCATAGGCTTCCACCGCGGGCAAGATCTGGGTCTTTGCCATATTCGCCATGGTATTGGCTTCGATGACAATGGTCTTGCAGTAGTTCTCCAGCATGATTTCACATCTGGATTTCAGCTCTTCCTCCGAGTAGACGCCGTGGGAGGTGAGCATGTTCACATTCTTCTTGTCCAGCAGATGCGGCATGCAGTCCGCGGTGGTACGATAGTTCAGCAGGCCCCTCACTTCCGTCGCCTCTTTGATCCATCCTTCGTCATACCCGTTTCCGTTGAAAATAATGCGCTTATGGTCTTTGATGGTTTTCCGGATCATCTCGTGCAGCGCCGTTTCAAAATCCGCCGCCCCTTCCAGCCGGTCGGCGTAAATTTTGAGGGATTCCGCCACCGCGCTGTTGAGCATGATATTGGCGCAGGCAATGCTGTTGGACGAGCCCAGCATGCGGAATTCAAATTTGTTGCCGGTAAAGGCGAAGGGGGAGGTCCGGTTGCGGTCCGTGGTATCCCGGCTGAACTTCGGCAGCACATCGGCGCCAAGCTTCATCAGCTTCTTTTCCACGCCTTTGTACGGGGTATTGGTTTCGATTGCCTCTAAAACCGCGTTCAGTTCATCTCCCAGGAAAATGGATACCACGGCGGGCGGCGCTTCGTTTGCTCCCAGCCGGTGATCGTTTCCCGCCGTCGCCACCGAAATGCGCAGCAGATCCTGATAGTCGTCCACCGCCTTGATGACCGCGCACAGAAACAGCAGAAACTGGGCGTTCTCGTAGGGCGTGGCGCCGGGTGAAAGCAGGTTCTGTCCCTGGTCCGTGGCAATGGACCAGTTGTTGTGCTTGCCGCTTCCGTTGACTCCCGCAAAGGGCTTTTCATGGAGCAGGCAGACCAGGCCGTGCTTTTCGGCCACCTTCTGCATGATTTCCATGGTCAGCTGGTTGTGGTCGGTGGCGATGTTGGTAGTGGTATAGATGGGCGCCAGCTCGTGCTGAGCGGGAGCCACTTCATTGTGTTCCGTCTTGGCCAGAATTCCCAGCTTCCAGAGTTCCTCGTTCAGTTCTTCCATATAGGCGGCGACTCTCGGCTTGATCACGCCGAAGTAGTGATCGTCCATCTCCTGTCCCTTGGGCGATTTCGCGCCGAACAGAGTCCGGCCGGTCATCCGCAGATCCGGGCGCGCGTCATACATTTCCCTGGTAATCAGAAAATACTCCTGTTCCGGTCCCACCGAGGAAACCACCCGCTTTGCCGTGTCGTTTCCAAACAGCCGGAGAACGCGGAGGGCCTGTTTGTTCAGAGCTTCCATGGAACGCAGCAGCGGCGTCTTTTTGTCCAGCGCCTGTCCTCCGTACGAGCAGAAAGCCGTGGGAATGCACAGGGTCTTCCCTTTGATAAAGGCATAGGACGTGGGATCCCACGCGGTATAGCCTCTCGCTTCAAACGTGGCGCGGAGCCCGCCGCTGGGGAAGGAAGACGCATCCGGCTCTCCCTTGATCAGTTCCTTGCCGGAAAATTCCATAATCACGCCGCCGTCCGGGGAGGGTGAAAGAAAGCCGTCATGCTTTTCAGCCGTGATGCCGGTCAGGGGCTGGAACCAGTGGGTGTAGTGAGTCGCTCCTTTTTCCACGGCCCAGTTTTTCATGGCCTCCGCCACCGCATTGGCAACGCCGATATCCAGTTCGGTTCCCTGGTCGATGGTCTTCCGAAGGGACGCATAAACATCTGCCGCAAGATGTGCCCGCATCATGCGGTCGTCAAACACCATGCTTCCAAAATAATCCGGTACTGTACGCATACTTCCATCTCCTTTGCTTGAAAAATAAATGAAAATAAAGACAAAGGCGTCTTTCGTGTGAACACAAAAGACGCCCTTGCCTCTACGGTCGGAATTATACTACGGCAGTTTTGCGCTGTCAACCCTCAAATCGCGGAATTTTCCCGGAGCCGGTTTTCCTGCATTTTCTCTTGACAAATCCCGTCCTGTGCGCTATACTCCCTGCAAATGAGCAATGGCGTTCATTACTGCAAGAGGCACCCTGTGCGGTAATGGGCGCTTTTCTTTTTTATTTTTCAGAAAAAGGGTTGGTCAGTATGAAAAAAGAAGGTCAGGTACGGATCCCATCGGGATGCGCCATTGCGGCAGTTATATCAAGAGACGGAAACCGGATGTCCGGCGAGCGGATTTATCACGCGATGAAACCGATGCACGACCGTTCCAACGGGCTTGGCGGCGGCTTCGCCGGGTACGGCATTTATCCGGAATACAAGGATTTTTACGCCCTGCACATGTTTTTTGACTGCCGCGAGACGCGCAAGGAGTGCGAGGCATTTCTGAAAGAGCGGTTTGAGATCGTCAAAAGCGAACGCATCCCCACCCGCACCATTCCGGCCATCACCGACGAGCCCATCATTTGGAGGTACTTTGTCGCTCCTCTCAAATCTCTGCTGGTTTCCATGCAAATCGATGAGAAAGAGTTTGTTGCCCGGACGGTCATGAAGGTCAACGCCGAACTGGATGGCGCCTATGTCTTTTCCAGCGGCAAGAATATGGGAACCTTCAAAGCCGTAGGATTTCCGGAAGACGTGGGCGTATTCTATAAATTGGAAGAATACGAAGGATATTCCTGGACGGCCCACGGGCGGTATCCCACCAATACCCCGGGCTGGTGGGGCGGCGCGCATCCGTTCACGCTGCTGGACTGGTCCGTGGTGCACAACGGGGAGATTTCTTCCTACGACGCCAACCGGCGTTTTATCGAAATGTTCGGATATAAATGTTCGCTGCAGACGGATACCGAAGTGATTACTTATATTATGGACTATCTGCTCCGGATCCAGGGCCTCTCCCTGGGAGAGGCCGCCAGCGTGGTCGCCGCGCCGTTCTGGAGTACCATAGCCGCCAAAACCGACCTGGAAGATAAGGAAAAGCATATCTTTCTGCGCACCGTTTTCCCCAGTCTCCTTGTCACCGGTCCGTTTTCCATCGTTCTCGGCTTTGACGGAGGTCTGATGGCTTTAAATGACCGCCTGAAGCTCCGTTCCATGGTGGTCGGGGAAAAAGACGACCGGGTCTTCATTGCCAGCGAAGAAGCATCCATCCGCGTCATGGAGCCCGACGCCGAACACATCTGGGCGCCTGCCGGCGGCGAACCGGTAATCGTAAAAGTAAAGGACGGTGCGTTTTAACATGGGAATCGAATTTATCTATCCGGAATTTGAAGTCATCCGAAATACGGACCGCTGCACCGTCTGCCGCATATGCGAAAAACAATGTGCCTATGAGGTGCACAGCCTGAATGCAGAAAAGAGCGTGATGATGGCAGATGAAACCAAGTGTGTGAACTGCCAGCGCTGCGTATCGTTCTGTCCTGCCAAAGCCCTGAAAATCGTCAAAAGCGACTGTACGCTGCGGGAAAATGCCAACTGGCAGAATCATACCATAAAGGAAATCTATAAACAGGCAAACAGCGGCGGGGTCCTGCTCTCTTCCATGGGAAACCCCAACCCGCTTCCGGTATACTGGGACCGGATTCTAATCAACGCATCCCAGGTGACCAATCCCCCCATCGACCCTCTGCGCGAACCTATGGAGACCCGCGTGTTCCTGGGAAAAAAACCGGAGAAAATTGAGCGGGACGCCAATGGAAAGCTCCGGTGCGAACTGCCTCCGCAGATCGCCCTTTCCATGCCGGTGATGTTTTCCGCCATGAGCTACGGCTCCATCAGCTATAACGCCCACGCGTCCCTTGCCCGCGCGGCAGAGGAACTGGGCACGTTCTACAATACCGGCGAAGGCGGACTGCACGAAGACTTTTATGTATATGGAAAGAACACCATCGTCCAGGTGGCCAGCGGCCGTTTCGGCGTCCACGAAGCGTATCTGAATGCCGGCGCAGCCATTGAAATCAAGATGGGGCAGGGAGCAAAGCCCGGAATCGGCGGCCATCTCCCCGGCGCGAAAATCGTGGGGGACGTCTCCCGTACCCGCATGATTCCCGAAGGGTCAGACGCCATTTCTCCGGCCCCGCATCACGACATTTATTCCATCGAGGACCTTCGCCAGCTGGTTTTTTCGCTGAAAGAGGCCACCCAGTACAAAAAACCGGTGATCGTAAAAGTTGCCGCCGTACATAATATCGCCGCCATTGCCAGCGGCATCGCCAGAAGCGGCGCGGATATCATCGCCATTGACGGCTTCCGGGGCGGCACCGGAGCGGCGCCTACCCGTATCCGCGACAACGTGGGCATTCCCGTTGAACTGGCCCTGGCGGCTGTGGATCAGAGGCTTCGCGACGAGGGCATCCGGAATCAGGTTTCCCTTGTGGCCGGCGGCAGCATCCGCAGCGCGGCAGATGTGGTAAAAGCCATCGCCCTGGGCGCAGACGCCTGCTATATCGCCACTGCCGCGCTTCTGGCCCTGGGCTGTCACCTCTGCCGTACCTGTCAAAGTGGACGCTGCAGCTGGGGCATCGCCACCCAGCGTCCCGATCTGGTAAAACGGCTGGATCCCGATATTGGAAGCCAGCGGTTGGTCCGTCTGATGACCGCCTGGCGCCATGAGATCATGGAACTTATGGGCGGCATGGGCATCAATTCTATCGAAGCCCTGAAAGGAAACCGCCTGATTCTGCGGGGCATCGGACTGACAGACAGAGAACTGAAGATTCTTGGTATCTCCCACGCAGGAGAGTAAAGAAATTTGGAGGTGCAGTAAAATCCAATGGTAATAGACGCAAAAGACCTGGATTCCAGAACCTTGAACGCGCGTCTTCGAGAGACGCAGGAGCCCTGCACCCTTGTGGGATGCTGCGGCCAGCGATTCCTGGCCGCCGGCATGTCTGACAAGGAAATCCGTATTGAAGGTATACCTGGAAACGCGCTGGGCGCATATCTCAACGGCGCCAGCATTACCGTCTGCGCAGACGCGCAGGACGCCGTAGGCGACACCATGAACGCAGGGGAGATCATCGTTCATGGCAGCATTGGCGACACCGCAGGATACGCCATGCGCGGCGGCAAAATCTTTGTCAAGGGAAACGCGGGATACCGGGCCGGGATCCATATGAAAGCCTATCAGGAAAAGCTTCCCGTCATGGTAATCGGCGGAACCGCCGGCAGCTTCCTCGGCGAATATCAGGCAGGCGGCGTAATCGCCGTGCTCGGCCTGGGAGCGGAAAACCGAAAAATTGTAGGGTTCTTTCCCTGCACCGGCATGCACGGCGGCAAGATGTTTCTCCGAGGCACCTGCAGGGATATTGTGTTTCCCAGCCAGGTGACCGCCCGGCCCGCGGGTTCGTCCGATATGGAAGAACTGCGCGTATACGTGTCTGAATATTGCGATCTGTTCGGCTGTAACGCGGACCGGATCCTCTCCTCTCCTTTTACCGTGGTTACGCCGGACAGCAAAAATCCGTACAAGCAGATGTACGCGGCAAATTGAAAGAAAGCAGGTGCTCTATGAAGATGAAATATTCGAGAGATGAAGTCATGCAGTATGTCCAGGAAGATGACGTAAAATTCATTCGTCTTGCGTTCTGCGATGTATTCGGCAGGCAGAAAAACATATCCATCATGCCGGAGGAACTTCCCCGCGCCTTCGAATATGGAATTGCCTTCGACGCCTCCGCCATCGCCGGCTTCGGCGATGAATCCAGAAGCGACCTCCTGCTTCATCCAGATCCGGAAACGCTGTCGCTTCTCCCCTGGAGACCGGAACACGGCAAGGTGGTCCGCATGTTTTCCAGCATTACATATCCCGATGGAACCCCCTTTCCATGCGATACCCGGACGTTGCTGAAAAAAGCCATCGCAGACGCAAAAGAAGCCGGTTTTACGTTTGCCTTCGGCGCGGAACAGGAATTTTACCTGTTTCGCCTGGACGAAAACGGCAGTCCCACCACCATTCCTTACGACGAAGCGGGATATATGGATATGGCGCCGGAAGACCGGGGTGAAAATGTCCGCCGTGAAATCTGTCTTACTCTGGAACAGATGGGCATTCATCCCGAACGGTCGCACCACGAAGAAGGCCCCGGCCAGAACGAAATCGACTTTCGTTATTCCGACGCCCTGACTGCCGCAGACAACGCCATGACCTTCCAGACCGTGGTAAAAACCGTCGCGAACCGGAACGGGCTTTGGGCGGATTTCTCCGCCAAGCCTCTGGACGGCCGGCCCGGCAACGGCTTCCATATCAATATGTCGGTAAAACCTGGCGAAACCTCCAAATCCCTTTGCCATATGATTGCCGGAATTCTGGATAAAGTGGAGGAGATGACCGTATTCTTAAATCCAACGGAAAACTCCTACAAGCGGTTCGGCCAGAAAAAAGCGCCCGGATACATCTCCTGGTCCAGCGAAAACCGCTCCCAGCTGGTCCGCATCCCCGGCGCGGCCGGCGCGTACCGCCGCGCGGAACTGCGATCGCCGGACACCACCGCCAATCCGTATCTGGCCTTTTCCCTGATGATCTATGCCGGTTTGTACGGGCTGCAAAACCGCATGGAACTTCCGCCGGCGGCAGACATCAACCTGTTTACGGCGGACCAGAAGACCCTGTCCCGGTTCCGGAAACTGCCTGAAAATTTAAATGCCGCCTGTAAAATCGCGGAAGAAAGCGAATTTATCAAAGCGCATATACCCCCCGCGATTTTAGACATCTACTGCCATCGATAACGGATCAAAACGCCCTGAAAGGAGGGATGCCCCATGAGTCTGAAAGAACAGGTCTACAGCGTTCTGGTGGTTTCCGCCTCCGAACGCTTCAATGAGGCACTGTCTACTCTGCTCCCTCCTTCCCGGTATCAGCCGGTCTGTACGGTTTCCGACATCAGTTCCGCTAAAAGAGCTGTTACCGACCGGGAATTTGATTTTGTAATCATCAACTCCCCCCTTCCGGACAACCCGGGGATCCGGTTCGCCATTGACGTCAGCAAGGAACGGGAATCCGTGGTGCTGTTCCTGGTCCGTGCGGAACTGTATGAAGAAATCTATGACCAGACGGCGGAACACGGGGTATTCCTCCTTGCAAAGCCTACTTCAAAGGCGACCATGGGCATCGCCCTTGGCTGGCTGTCCAGCGCCAGAGAACGGCTGCGGACCAGCCGGAAAAAGGCGCTGACTCTGGAAGAAAAGATGGCGGAGATCCGTATCGTAAACCGGGCGAAATGGCTGCTGATCCGCGAACTGAAAATGGAAGAGCCGCAGGCGCACCGCTACATCGAAAAGCAGGCCATGGACCGCTGCGTTTCCAAAAAAACCGTTGCGGAAGACATCATCAAAACCTATGGCATGTCTGCTTCGCAGACATGAACCCTCCGGATAAAAAGTGTGCGCCTTAGCGCGCATCCTCAGCGATAAAAAATCAGGGGCCCCCTCCATGTGGAGGGAGCCCCAATCATTGGTCTGTCACAGATTTCCGTCTGCTTATTCCGCTGCTGCTGTGGTCTCTTCCGCCGTATCGGCCGCGTCTGCCGCGCCCAGTTCTACGCCCAGAACCTCAGCCGCTCTTTCTTTCAGCTGCTGTACGCCTTCTTCTACCGTCACGCTCTT
>CALWIA010000029.1 GCA_944380605.1 uncultured Lachnospiraceae bacterium
ATTGGCACTACGGAGTGGCATTATGATAAGATAAAAGCCATTGCTGAGGATCAGGCCTATTTCATTTTTATTTTCAGCGAGAGCCATACACAGGCGTATGATAAAAGGAAAATGAGCGGCGGAACGGCGGATGTTTTCAGAAACTTTATCGTGAAAAAAACAGAGCGTTATGTGCAGAGGATATAAGAGAGATATGGCATTACATGCGATTTTATTTTTTGATAAGCAGCCGGATGCCCTGCCTCTCTATGAGGCATTCACAGAAGCAGTAACCGCGCGGTATCCCGATACGGAGATCAGGGTCCAGAAGTCACAGATATCTTTTTACGACGTGCATATGTTTGCATGTGTGTCGTTCGCGCGGGTAAAAAAGAAGAAGGATCTTCCAGATCCATATCTGGTAATTACTCTTGGCATGCCGTATCCGCTTGCATCTCCCCGTGTGGCAGTAAAGACGGAGCCATATCCCGGAAGATGGACGACCCATATCGTGATCGGCGAGACAGGGGAGATAGACGACGAACTCCTTGCATGGGTGGGGGAAGCGCATGATTTTGCGAAAAACAAATAGCAAGACAGGGAAAATGCAACAGGCTGAGCAGGGCGGAGGTGAAAATCGAATGGCGGTATATATTACAGGGGATACGCACGGGGATTTCCGGCAGATCGGAGATTTCTGTTTCACCATGGGGACAAGGCGGGAGGATGTCATGATCGTGCTGGGGGATGCAGGGCTGAATTACTTTGGCGACGCTCGGGACACTGCCAGAAAAACAGGTGTATCCCATACCAGGATCACCTATCTGATGATACATGGGAACCACGAAATGCGGCCTGCGGCACTGGACGGATACAGGCTGATTCCGTGGAACGGCGGAATGGTATATCAGGAAGAATGTTTCCCCAATCTGCTGTTTGCAAAGGATGGGGAGATGTACCGGCTTGGCGGGAAGGATGTCTTGGCTATTGGCGGGGCCTACAGCGTGGATAAGGAATACCGGCTGCGGATGGGATACCGCTGGTTTTCGGATGAGCAGCCTTCCGATGAGATTAAGGAGTATGTAGAACAGCAGCTGGACCGAGT
Source organism: uncultured Lachnospiraceae bacterium (assembly GCA_944380605.1). Taxonomy (GTDB): domain Bacteria; phylum Bacillota; class Clostridia; order Lachnospirales; family Lachnospiraceae; genus UBA3402. Next base: position 1,085 of record CALWIA010000029.1, read on the forward strand.
CGGATGGAAGGCGGATGCGGTACTGTCCCATACCTGCCCACGCAAGTACGAGCCGGTGGAACATTTTATGCCGGGGATTGACCAGTCCAAGGTGGATAAATCTACGGAAAACTGGCTGGATACCATTGAAGACAGGCTGGACTATAAAGAATGGTACTGCGGACACTGGCATATCAACAAACAGATCGATAAGCTGACCTTCCTGTTTCACGATATACGGCTGCTTGGCTGAACATTCAGGATGCTTGTGTTTCACGGATATGGAAAGGCGTTTCTCTTCCGGATGGCGTAGAGTTCATAACCCCATAACGGGGCATGATGCGGCCGATGATCTGACTGCCACCGAGTTTGCGATCGCCATGCGGAAGCTGAATGTGACGAACCGAAAAAACCTGAAGCAGTATATGCTGGAATAGGGGAAATTCCTGCGAAATCCCTGCCTGGAGTCACCCATTTTGGGGGTCGGAATGGGTGATGGTTTTCTCGTTTTTTTTTCTGTATAATAAAAGTGTGATTTGATATCTTCTGCAGAAATGCAGGGTAAAAAACGGGGATTCAAAAAATGGGGATTGAGGAGGAAACATTATGCGAAAACGATTGACAGCGGCCCTTTTGTGCCTGTGTATGCTGTTTACGCTGTTCCCAGTTACGGCTTTTGCCGGGGGAAAACCGGACAGCGGCATGCTGCCGGCGCAAAGCGTGTCAGAGAGCACCGCCACTCCGTCGAATGCGTCAACTCCGTCCGACGCGCGGTTGGGTGGAGAGATGGTTTATGTGGGCGGTGTGGCGCTTTCTGGCACCACGGACTCTCCCGCCTATGCTGCGACGGACACCAGCGGCAAGGTCATAACAGAGTGAAGTGCTCCCTGACTCTGCTTTGCCGGACGGGACAGACGATATTGCTATCACTGCGGCGGCGGGGGCGGCGTATTCCAACCTGACGATCCGCACGGGTACAGAACACGTGACCTATACCTTTACCGTCACCGCTGAGGACGGGATAACCACGGCGAATGACACCGTTGCCGTAGCAGCTGCCGCCGACCCGGCGGCGGGAAACAAGGCGGACGTGGACGCCGTCAAGACCATCATTGAAAATCATACCTGGACCGTGCCCCAGGCCACGGCCAACACCGAGGAAGCGGTCCAGGCATGGATTGAGGGACAGCTTGCGGACATGAACCTGAACGGCGCAAACTGCACCGTCACCATGACGGGTTTTGCGGCGGCAGACGAGGGCACTTCCACAGACCGGAATGGCACAGACGGCAGCTTTGCCTTTGCAGTTGGCCTCTCGAAAGGGACTGCCTCCGGGGACGTTTTCACCAGCACCTACGCGGAGGCTGCCGCTTCCGTAACAGGCGGCAGGATCAGCGCCGCGGCCTATACAGAAAGCGATGATGGCGGAGAAAGCGTGGAAAAGATCCCCTCTGATGCAGCACAGGGAACCTGGGAACCGGAGACCGCTTCGGATGGAAGCATAAGCTGGAAATTTAAGCTTACGGACGGAAGTTATGCAGCGGGCAGATGGATCAAAGCCCTTTGGAACGGCCGGTACCTCTGGTATTATATGGATGCCAACGGATACCTGCAGAGCGGCTGGTTCACCGATACGGACGGCAATATCTATTATCTGCACCCACATCATGACGGCGACTATGGGCATATGTATACCGGAGATCATATGATAGACGGCGCAGCCTATAGCTTCTCGAGAGGGAGAGAGCAGGATGGACTTCCTGAGGGAGCGCTGAAACAATAAAAGTAAAGAGGAGCCATTACTTCACTCCATCCGCCTCCAGATGTGGCGAATGGGAAGTTCCGATTCGCTTATGAGGTAACAGGAATGATAGAAATCAGATATGTAAAACCAGAGGATAAAGACTTTTGGCACTGTTTTGATAAACATTTATCCGAGCAGGAATTTATGGATAAGGTGAACCGCAGAAGAGGGTATGTCCTATTGGATGACAATAACCCCATCGGGGTATTGAGATATAATCTCTTCTGGGACAATACGCCGTTCTGCACCTTGCTGTTTATCAGCCGAAGCTTCCGCAGAAAAGGTTATGGAAAAAAACTTATGGAGCATTGGGAAAATGAGATGAAGGCGCAGGGATACGGCATGCTGCTGACATCCACCCGGGTTGACGAAGAAGCACAGCACTTTTACAGGAAACTGGGGTATAGGGATTGCGGCGGTTTCATGATAGACATTCCCAAGTATGAACAGCCGATGGAATTGTTTTTAATAAAAGGGATTTAAGAAAACAGAATACAGGAGATGGAACATATGCGTGTAGAAGAAAACGATTATCAGTTAATCGCGGAAGCTCAAAAAGCGATTCGTCTGAACTACGATCAGGAGCACCATAATCATACGGTAGGGGCAGCCGTACGCTGCAAAAACGGCAGCGTATACGTTGGGGTAAATCTTTACTCGCTGCATGGGGCCTGCGCGGAACAGGTGGCCATAGGGACGGCAATTACAAACGGGGAAAGAGAGTTTGAAGCGGTTGTTGCGGTCAGAGGAAAAGAGGGAGAGGAAGTCATACCGCCCTGCGGAAACTGCCGCCAGATACTGCACGACTATATGCCGGATTGCGGCGTCATTGTGTTTGCAGACGGAGAGCTAAAAAAAATCAAGGCAAAAGAACTGCTGCCTTTTTCTTATTCGGTAGAATAAGTTCGGGTTTGAGAGGGAATATGTTTGAAGTGCGGGAAAGATATCCGCGGGCTGATTCTGACGCTCCCGCGTTCAGGATTAAATAAAATGTAAGGCATAAGTAAGACACAGAAAACCGGAATGTGGTATAGTTTTATTAAAGAAAAGAAATAGATGTGGGTGCCTGTGTAAGGAAGTGGGATTTCATGTGGAAGAAATTCAATATATGCTTGAATGTCCTGATGGGAATTTGCGGCGGGTTATGGATGGCTGCGGGGATCTATACATACTGGGACTACAAGACCCATCCGGAGCTTTACGCGCAAATGTCCGCGCCGTGGTATACGCCGATCCTGCTGTCCGGTATTGCATCAGGCGCAGTTATCCTGGCGGCGCTTATGGTGAAGGTTATGATCAGGGAAAAAGTGAAAAAGGGAGAAAATGGAATGAAGTTCCTATTTCACTTTGCAATATTTTCATTGATTTATAGCGCATATTATTTGGCGATGCGGACGACAGCGGATGTTTTGACAGACATGGATGCAGCTGTGTGCGGATTTTTTGTCGTTTTTGATATGGGAGTGATTGCTTTGGTATCTGCTTGGTTCCTTTTGAAAGAGTAAAACGGAATAGGAGGCAGAGATTATGAAAGAGAAGATCCTTATGGTTTTCTTTACAGTAGTATATTTTCTTGTTTTCTGCTATTTTATCGATTTGGTGTTCAGGAATACGCTAAGCCTGTTTACGGACCTTTTAGCAATAGTTTGTTGGGGAATTGCGTTGATCATAAGTGCTGCGCTGGCGGATTATACAGTGAAGAAAATAAAAGAATAGGGGAAAGGAAGTTCAGAATTATTTTTTTAATCTCTCACTCTCAAGAAATTGTGCAACCGTCATACATTTTGGATGTTCCATTTCAATACTCAAAAAATCCTTATCTCCAGTGAGAATAATATCTACGTCAGACACAATTGCCGCATTTAAGATTGGCTGGTCTTTTTTATCACGTATCAGCTTTTCTGCATGATTTACTGCTGGAATCAGTTCATAGGACATTTCCGTAAGCAGCATTTCCGCATCCGGAAGGAACTTAGGGGCTTTTCGCTGCAGAATAGTCCGCAGTTCTGCAATGTTGCGGTCACACAGAACAATCTTGTGATTGTCTGCGATATACAGAAGTGCCTGCGCTGGTTTGGAGCGTGGAAAGATCAATGCGGAGAATAGGACATTTGTGTCAATCAATATCCGCATATTATCTTTCCTTTCCGTACCGTACTTCGTCTACCAGTGCCTGAATATCATCCTCGCTGTAAACGCCCATTTCTTCGGCAGCTCCGGCAAAGGCAGCCTGCGCTTTGCGGAGTGCTTTGGAAGAAGCGTTTTTTACAACAATTTCTCCGTCCTGATTCTGTAAGAACAGAATTTTATCCCCGGACTTTAAACCAAGCAGCCGCCGTATTTCCACTGGCACCGTGATTTGACCTTTTGCAGAGAGTTTCGCCAAATTCATAAAATCATCCTTTCTATTCTTGAAATATAAAGAAAACTTGATGCTGTTTATAATATATCCTATTTCGGGAGAAAAGTAAATTTGCCGCAGGAAAAAAGCACGTTTGTTTTATGAACATTTGTGAATTGGGTTCAAACATTCCCGATGCAGCCGGGTGTTTATGATGAAGGGTATGTGATATATCCTTGCACAGACAATTTACCAATTCGGATGAAGGAGAAAGGCCGGATGACAGTATCTCAAATTATGGAGAAAATGATTTCTTTTTCTCAGGGGAATATCCATGATATCGACCATTTTATTCGAGTATGGACATATGCCAAAACCATTGGCGAATTGGAGAAATTAGACAAGGCTACACAATTTATATTGGAAGTATCTGCCATGGTTCATGATATTGCATGTCCTTTATGCAGAGAAAAATATGGAAATACAAACGGGAAATATCAGGAGAAAGAGAGTGAACCGATTGTCCGTGAATTTTTAAAAGATGCAGGATTAAATCAAGAGCAAATGAATCGTGTCGTCTTTCTTGTAGGACATCATCATACGTATTCTGATATTCAGGGAATAGACTATCAGATACTTGTCGAAGCAGATTACATTGCGAATGCCACTGAAAACGGATACAGCCGTCAAAATATGCTGAATTTTATGGACCGAGTAATGAAGACAGAAAGCGGAAAAAGGGTTTTGTCAAAAATAGCGTATACTATGGAGCGGTGACGATATGGTAAACAAGAAAAATAGAAAGAACCTTCTCCTTGCGCTTTTCATTGGGGCGCTCCTTCTGGCCGGCTGCGGGAAAGCAGCGCCTGAGGCTGAGAAGGCCGCTTTGCTGGGCATCGATGTTTCTGCCGCGGAGATCCTTTCCCAGGAAGACAGCCATGGAGGGTTTCACGGGGATGGGATCACGTGGATCCGATTTGCCTGCGAGGGGACGGATATTGCCAGGCAGATCGCTGAGAAGGAGAATTGGGCGCCGTTTCCGCTGAACGATACGGTGAAGGCGCTTGTGTACGGCATTGAGGAAGGGACGGCACAGATCGGGCCGTATCTTCTGGATGAAGACGGCGGCCCTCTGATACCGGAGATAGAAAACGGATATTATCTTCTCATAGACCGGCAGGCGGAGGAAGGAAAGGCCAGCGGGGTCGATATCCTTCACAGGGCCTCCCTTAATTTTATCCTTGGCATATATGACAGCGATACCGATATGCTGTATTACGCGGAAATGGATACATGAGAAACTTCAGTTGGACAGCTTTACAACGATGCAGTCATTCCATGAGAAGACGGAATCGTTGGCAGGCCAGCAGGGCCGGGTCTGGGAGGCTTCCAGGGCGGCGGCATAATCCTCTGGCGTCGGCAGGCCCATATTCATGCCAAGATAGTTGAAGAAGCTGACGGCGCGGTTGGAGATTCCGATGGAGGTGGTTCCAAAGTCAAAAAAGGAACGGCCGATGGATTCGCCCATGGCGGCGGCCTGAGGCATTTTGGCGTCCCGGCTTCCGATAAAGACCACCTTCTGGTTCTGCATATCCTCCCGGTCGGCGGCGCGGCAGATGTCCATGTACATCCGCTCGGCAGTCAGTATATCGCGGGTACAGGTGTCATGCACGGTCTGGTTTAACTGAATCAGGTGAATGCCCTGGGCCCAGCCCAGGTAAAAGAAACCGGCGGTAAGCACGGCGCAGAAGAGCCGGCATGCCGTCTTTTTCTTTTGCCATACCAGAACTGCCAGACCGCGGACCATGTACCACAGTGCCGCGGAGAAAAAGCCGAACACCAGGGGAAATACCAGCTGGGCACGGACGGTGGTGCGGGTTCCGCTGATCAGGGATATATACATAGGAGAAGCGGCAAGAAGCAGAAGGGCAAGCCAGTACCACAGAATCTGCCGCCAGTTCCACTTTTTCAAAACGCCGCGGACCGCCAGTCCCGCCGCGGACAGCAGAAGCACAATGCCGGCGAACCGGTTGTAAAGCACAGGGGACATGCCGCAGTAGAGGATCCGGAATTCATACCACAGATCCTGCAGAGACTGGGACAGCGGGATTTTTCCCCAAAGATACATTCCATCCACGTAGGAAGAATCGCCGCCTTTTAACAGACACAGCGCATTTCCCACCAGGGTATTGGAAACAAAGCCCAGAAGGAACAGGGCAAGATGGAGGATGCCGGCGCAAAACGGCCGCTGGTTTCTGCCGCGTTCGTAGCTGCCCAGGAACGAGAGCAGCACCAGGGCGATATAAAAGGGGCAGAAACTCTGATAGGCGCCCAGGCTCCACACCAGAAAGAACAGAGCAGGGGCGTACCAGAGAAAGGATTTTCCTTCGCAGATAGCCTGATCCGCGCTGTAAGCGGCGATCAGGCAGAAGCCCATGGCCAGCGTGATCTCAAAGGCCTGCAGCGTAAACATGTACTGTTCTGCCAGAGAGGGGCAGCTGACAAACAGAGCCGCTAACAGGTACAGGCTCCATTTGCTGCCCCCGGAAAGCGCCAGGGCAAACCACCGTTTGACGGAAAAGCAGAGCAGCAGGATTACGCCCCATAACACGGCGGCAAACAGCAGATTGGACAGGTAAGGGACCAGGCGCACGTAAAAAAACAGTTTTTTCATCAGAATCAGGCCATAGCGCTTGTGGCCGTACCAGGACTGTATCAGGCCGTTGGGCTCAATGCTCATCACTTCGCTGTCAATATACACGTCATTGTAAACGATCTTGATGCCCCAGAACACCAGAATCGCGAAAGCGGTAAACCAGCGGAGGATTTTCTCTTCCCTGCAAAACCGCAGAAACGCCAGACTTTCTTCCTGAACTTCTTTAAAAAAACGGGTAACGCAGCCAATCATTTCTTCTATCTCCTGTTTTCAGTCAGATTTTGTTCGGAATCAAACGCCGCCCCGCCATCGGTCAGGATGGCAGAGCGGCGTCTATTTGTATCTTTCCTTAGTCCGGGATGCTGGCGTGGTATTCCTGCAGGGACTTCAGCTCGTCATGTTCGCCCCGGATAACGGCGGCAATGCCCTTGGCAGCTGCCTTGGCGGCGTACATGGTGGTCAGATAAGGAATCTTCTTGTTAATGGCGGTCTTGCGCAGGTAGGAGTCGTCATACTTGCTCTGCTTGCCCGCCGGGGTGTTGATAATCAGGTCGATTTCCCCGTTGACAATGGCGTCGTAGATATTGGGGCGGCCTTCCTGCAGCTTTTTCAGGATGCGGCAGGGAACGCCGTGTTCCTCCAGATAGGCGCCGGTGCCCCGGGTCGCCACGATGGAGAAGCCCAGTTCATGCAGCTGCGCGGCGGCTTCCAGAGCCAGAGGCCGGTCGGCGCTGTTGACGCTGACCAGAGCCGTGCCGGATAAGGGCAGCTTGGTGCCGGCGGCTTCTTCCGCCTTGTAATAGGCCAGGGGGAAGGTGCTGCTCAGGCCCAGAACCTCGCCGGTGGAGCGCATCTCCGGTCCCAGCAGAGGATCTACCTCCGGGAACATGTTGAAGGGCAGGACCGCTTCCTTGACGCCGTAGTAGGGATGCTCCTTTTCCTGGTACTTGGTCACGTCCGGACGGACGCCGGTGAGTTCGTAGGTCATCAGCTGGGTGGCGATGTTGGCCATGTTGATGTTGCAGACCTTGGAAACCAGCGGCACGGTACGGGACGCTCTGGGGTTGGCCTCCAGTACGTAGACCTTGTCTTTGTAAATGGCGTACTGCATGTTCATCAGGCCCACAACGCCCATTTCGCAGGCGATGTCCGTGGTATATTTGCGGATGATCTCCTTGTTTTTCTCCGAAATCTTCACGGAAGGAATCACGCAGGCGGAATCGCCGGAGTGGATGCCGGCCTGTTCGATGTGCTGCATGACTGTGGGCACAAAGGCGTGGGTTCCGTCGGAAATGGCGTCGGTCTCACATTCCATGGCGTCCTGCAGGAACATATCCATAAGGATGGGCCGTTCCGGCGTCACGTTGATGGCAGCCGCCATATAATCCCGCAGCATATCGTCGTCGTAAACCACTTCCATGCCGCGGCCGCCCAGCACGTAGGAGGGACGGACCATCATGGGGTAGCCGATGCGATGGGCGATCTCCAGGGCTTCGTCGATGGAGACGGCCATACCGGATTCCGGCATGGGGATGCCCAGCTTTTCCATCATGGCGCCGAACTGATCCCGGTCCTCCGCCATGTCGATCACCTTGGGAGAGGTTCCCAGAATGTGGGCGCCCCGCCGTTCCAGCTCCGCCGCGATATTCAAAGGCGTCTGGCCGCCGAACTGCACGATAATGCCCAGCGGCTGTTCCTTGTTGTAGATGCTCATCACGTCTTCCACCGTCAGCGGCTCGAAATACAGCTTGTCGGAGGTGTCGTAGTCGGTGGACACGGTCTCCGGGTTGCAGTTGACCATAATGGTCTCAAAGCCCAGCTGGCGCAGGGTCAGGGCCGCGTGCACGCAGCAGTAGTCAAACTCGATGCCCTGTCCGATCCGGTTGGGGCCGCCGCCCAGAACCATAACTTTCCGGCGGTCGGAAACCGGCGCGCGGTCCGGCGCGTTGTAGGTGGAATAGTAGTAGGAAGCCGGTTCTTTTACGCCGCTGACGGGAACCGCATCCCAGCGCTCGTTCATGCCCAGAGATTCTCTGCGCTTAAACAGCTCCCATTCGTCGACGTCCAGAAGAGCCGCCAGGTATTTGTCGGAGAAACCGTCTTTCTTGGCCTGGATCAGCAGGGCGTCGGGCAGTTCTTTGCCCTTATAGGAAAGAATCTCTTCTTCCAGATCCACCAGTTCCTTCATCTGCTCCAGGAACCACATCTTGATGTGGGTCATTTCATGGAGTTTCTCCAGAGGCGCGCCCTTGCGGATGGCTTCGTACATCAGGAACTGACGTTCGCTGGAAGGTTCTGCCAGGCGGCGGTACAGCTCGTCTAAGGACAGTTCGTGGAAGTTTTTGGCAAATCCAAGGCCGTAGCGGCCGGTCTCCAGAGAGCGGATGGCTTTCTGAAACGCTTCCTTGTAGTTCTTTCCGATGGACATGACCTCGCCCACCGCTTTCATCTGGGTGCCCAGCTTGTCCTGGGCGCCTTTGAACTTTTCAAAGGCACAGCGGGCGAACTTGATCACCACGTAGTCGCCGGAGGGCTTGTAATGGTCCAGGGTTCCCTCTTTCCAGTACGGAATCTCGTCCAGCGTCAGGCCGCAGGCCAGCAGAGCGGATACGTAGGCGATGGGGAAGCCGGTGGCTTTGGAAGCCAGGGCGGAAGAGCGGGACGTCCGGGGATTGATTTCGATGATGATGATCCGGTCTGTCTTGGGGTCGTGGGCGAACTGCACGTTGGTGCCGCCGATGACGCCGATGGATTCCACGATGGCATGGGCCTGCTGTTCCAGACGCTCCTGTACCTCTTTGGAAACGGTCAGCATGGGAGCGCTGCAGAAGGAGTCGCCGGTGTGGACGCCCATGGGATCGATATTTTCAATGAAACAGATGGAGATTTTCTTGCCCTTGGCGTCGCGGACCACCTCCACCTCCAGTTCTTCCCAACCGATGACGGATTCTTCCACCAGGATCTGGTGAACCATGGAAGCGGCCAGGCCGCGGGCAGCGACCTTTTTCAGTTCTTCTTCGTTGTATACGATGCCGCCGCCGGTGCCGCCCATGGTGTAGGCGGGACGGATGACAACGGGATATCCCAGCTCAGAAGCGATGGAAAGCGCTTCGTCCACAGAATAGGCCGGGGCGCTTTTGGCCATTTCGATTCCCAGCTTGTTCATGGCTTCTTTGAAGGCGATCCGGTCCTCGCCGCGGTTGATGGCGTCTACCTGTACGCCGATCACCTGCACGCCGTACTTGTCCAGGACGCCGGCGTTATAAAGCTCTTCGCACAGGTTCAGGCCGGACTGTCCGCCCAGGTTGGGCAGCAGGGCGTCGGGCCGTTCTTTGGCGATAATCTGGGTCAGCCGGTCTACATTTAACGGTTCAATGTAGGTGGCGTCGGCGGTGACCGGGTCCGTCATAATGGTGGCCGGATTGGAATTGACCAGGACGATCTCATATCCCAGCTTCTTTAAGGCCTTGCAGGCTTGGGTGCCGGAATAGTCGAACTCACAGGCCTGGCCGATGATGATGGGGCCGGAGCCGATGATCATAATTTTGTTGATGTCGTTTCGTTTGGGCATGTCAAACCTCCGTTTGTATCGTGTGTTCAAATGCATTCTCCTAATTATAGCATAAATTTCCTTGGAGAATATATAGAAATCAAAAAAAATGTATCTGAATTTACTGCATCCAAAGGTCCTGCGCCGGGACAATTCTTACAAATTGTGTGTCTGCCCGGGTTCCCTGCCGCCGCGTTTCTCTATATCTTAGGAAAGGCAGAAGCAGAGGGGCAAAACGGGAAACTGTAAAAAAGAGCCATTGCTCCGCAGATGATTTCTCATCCGCTTTGCAATGGCTCTTTCTCGAATCATGGCAGAATTGGATTTTGTTTCAGCAAAAGCGCGTCAGTGGCCGCGGTAGTAGTTGATCAGGCAGCCGTCGATGATGATCTGACGCTCGTCTTTGGTCAGGTCTCCCAGGGAGACGGGGAAGGCCGTTACGGTGCCGTCCGCCTTTACGGCATAGGCGTTAAATTCCGGCGTGCCTTCCAGGATGGCCTTGCGCAGGCCGGGCACAAATACGTAGTCGCCCAGGGCAAACGCGTCGGCGTCCTTGACCAGGAAGGGAGCCATGCCCCAGTTGATGCAGTTGGAGCGGTAGCGCTTGGTGGCGTATTCCCTGGCCAGGTTGGCGGCGGCGCCCAGCACCCGCTGGCAGGAAGCCGCCTGTTCCCGGGCGGAACCGTCGCCGGGCTTGTTGGCGTAGATGGTGGAGCCGATAACCGTATGGGCCGGATCGTTGGCGACGCCCGCCGCGGTCAGAGCGGCGTAAACGGCCTGGATCTCCGGGCTCAGCGGCTGTCCCTGTTCCCGGGCCAGCTCCAGCGCGTGCACCTCCTTGGCTCTTCCCACATAGGCCGGATCCTTGCGGCTTAAGGCAAATTCTGCCAGGCGCAGAGGATTGGAGCGGTAGGAAGAGGTCTCGCCGGAAGGAATCAGCTCGTCGGTGGTGGTAACCGGGTCAGTGATATAGGAAACCACCTTCACCAGCAGGTCCTCAGACAGGGCAGGCATCTCCGGCCAGTCCTTGATGTTGGGGCCCATTTTCAGCTGGTGGTCCGGCTCCGCCTTGCCGAAGCCGTTGTATACCCGCTTCTCATAGACGCTCTTGTCAAAGAAGTAGGGATACGATTTGTAGTCCACATCCAGTTCCGTGGCGGCGGTCAGCCGGCCGCCGCTAACGGCAGTGGCCGCGATGGAGCGGGCGTCCATAAGCGCCACGCCGGCCATCTGGCCTTCGCCGGGCTTGGAGCCTTCCCGGTTGGGGAAGTTGCGGGTGGTGTGCCGAATGGAAAATTCTCCGTTAGCCGGCGTGTCGCCTGCGCCGAAGCAGGGGCCGCAGAAGCATTCCCGGATAATGGCGCCGGCAGAAGCGATATCGGTGAGGGCGCCGTTTTTCAGCAGCTGCAGGTACGCGGGCATGGAGCCGGGGTATACGCTCATGCGGAAGGTGCCGTTGCCGCAGGAATGGCCGCGGAGGATGTCCGCCACCGCGCACACGTTGTCAAAGGTGCCGCCGGAGCAGCCGGCCACCAGGCCCTGGTCCACCCAGATGCCGCCGTCGTGCACCTTGCTCACCAGGTCCAGTCTGGCGCCGGTGATCTGAGCGTTGGCCTTTTCCTCGCACTCGTGGAGAATGTCCTTGGCGTTGGCCTTCAGTTCGGCGATGGTTACGGTATTGCTGGGATGCATGGGCAGGGCGATGGTACATTCCACCGTGCTCAGATCCACGTATACGCAGCCGTCGTAGTAAGCCACCTGGGCCGGCGCGATCTCCTTGTAGGCCTCGGGACGGCCGTGGATGGCGTAGTAGTCTTTGACCGTTTCGTCGGTGGTCCAGATGGAAGACCAGCAGGTGGTTTCTGTGGTCATGACGTCGATGCCGTTGCGGTATTCAATGGGCAGGCTGGCGACGCCGGGTCCCACAAATTCCATAACTTTGTTCTTTACATAGCCGTTGGCGTATACGGCGCCGATGATGGACAGGGCGACGTCCTGAGGGCCGACGCCGGGTTTGGGGCTGCCGGTGAGGTAAATGGCGATGACGCCGGGCATGGCCACGTCGTAGGTGCGTCCCACCAGCTGCTTGGCCAGCTCGCCGCCGCCTTCGCCCACCGCCATGGTGCCCAGAGCGCCATAGCGGGTGTGGGAGTCGGAGCCCAGGATCATTCGGCCGCATCCGGCCATCATTTCCCGGTTGTAGCTGTGGATAACCGCCATGTTGGTGGGAACGTAGATGCCGCCGTACTTGTGGGCCGCGGACAGGGCAAACATGTGATCGTCTTCGTTAATGGTGCCGCCTACGGCGCACAGCGAGTTGTGGCAGTTGGTCAGGACGTAGGGCATGGGAAATTCCTTCATGCCGGAAGCCCGGGCAGTCTGGATAATGCCCACGTAGGTGATGTCGTGGCTGGTCAGGCTGTCGAACTTCATCTGCAGGTGCTGCATGTCGCCGCTGGTGTTATGGGCCTTCAGAATGCCGTAGGCCATGGTGCCTTCGCGGCCTTCCTCCGGAGAAACGGTCTTGCCGCACAGGCCGGGCAGAGCCGCCGCGTCTTCCACAAGGGTCTTGCCGTCTACCAGGTAGACGCCGCCATCGTAAAGTTTTACCATAGAGGGGATCTCCTTTCTTTTTCGAAACAGGCCAGGCAGCCCCAAATCCGCGGACTGCCTGACCCGGGCATATTACAGAATCATGGAAATAATCAGGTTGTACACCGCGTTGACGGCAACGCTGGAGGGCACGGCCACAAACATCAGCCGGTTAAACAGCGTATTGCGTTCTTCTTCGTTTCCGCAGGAACCCAGAATCAGGGAACCGCCGGAAGAGAAGGGGCTGATGGCGGAACTCTGGGCGCCCAGCACGGTACAGGTAAACAGCACCGCGGGAGTCAGGCCGGTAGCAGCCGCCAGAGCGGGAACTAACGGGAACAGGGCCGGCGTAACTACGCCGGTGGTGGAGCTGAAGAAACTCATGATTGCCGCTACGATGCTGAAGGCCAGCGGAATCAGGACGACAGGCACGTTGCTGCCGATCCAGGCGGAGAGCATCTCGATGGTGCCGGCTTCCACGGCTACGGCGATCAGCATGCCGGCGCCGGCGATCATGATGATGGTATTCCACGGGATCTTGGCGATGATCTCTTTCTGGGGAGCCAGCTTTAAGAACAGGGCGATTACCGCGAAGAGAATCGCCACCAGGCCTACGTCGATCTTGCCGGCGACCATGGAAATAAAGGCCACATCTGGCAGCAGCATCTTTAACAGCGGGAATACCAGCACCACCGCCATCATGACGAAGATCAGAGTCAGGGTCTGCTTCTGGACCTTGTCATAGGCCTCCGGCTTGGCAAAGGTCACGCCCTTGCCGATGGTCCGGTTGGCGGGAATGGCAAAGCGCATAATGGTAATCAGGATCAGAGAAACCACAATGGCCAGCCCGCACATGGTCAGGGTAGAGGAGAAGGAGTCAATGGGGGTCAGATCCGGGTTGTTGGCATAGGCCTCGTCCATCAGGCCGCGGAAGATAACGCCCAGGGCCGCGGTGGGGAAGTTGCCGCCCGCCAGCGCGCCGCAGTTGATGGCCATGGCGCCGGTGAGCTTGTCCATTTTGGACTCCTCGCAGATCAGCATGGTAATGGGAGCCAGGAATGCCAGCACCGTAAAGTAGGCGGCGCCCATAACCGACAGGATAACCGCGACGAAAAACAGCGCGTAGGGAAGCATGGAAGGGAATTTCCGGCAGGCGTACAAAAGCGTCCGGGAAAGTTTTTCCAGGGTCCCGTTGGCGGCGGCCACGTTGTAGAACAGGGAAACCGCCAGAATTACGAACATGGTGCTGATGGGCCAGTAGCCGATGATGGTCTTGGGCGCCAGCCCCATAACAAAGCAGCCGATGATGTAGCCGAAAATAATACAGAAAAGTCCGGTGTTGATTCCGGTTTTGTAGCCCAGAAATACTGCCAGCGCGATGGACGCGATCAGCAGAAGGCTAAGAGCAGTTCCGGTCATGTCAGTAATCTCCTTTCTTAGGCTTCAATGCCCAGCAGGCTGCAGGGCAGGGTGTGGCTCATATAGCGGATCTGATCCTCGGGAATGCCGTGGTCTGCCAGATACTGCAGATACTGTTCCATGGCGATTTCCCAGTTGGGATTTTCCGTCTGTCCGCCGTCGGTATCGGTCATCACGTTCTTGTAGCCGACGGTGCGGATGATTTCCAGGTTGTCCGGCAGGTTGCTCTTGTACTTGCCGCCGCCCATGTTCTGGGCGAAGCAGCGCTCCAGAATCACGTCGTAGTCCTTGACCAGACGGATCTGATCCTCCACGGACATGCCGACGATCCACCATTCCGGATGGGTGATCACGACTTTTTTCACGCCGGCGTCCCGGGCGGCTTCCACCACGGTGAAAGCGTCTTCCGGAGAAACGTGAGCCGTGCCCAGCACCGCGTCATGATCCTTGATCAGCTGGAATACGTCCAACAGCTCCGGCACCACCTTGCCGTCCCGCACCACGTCTACCGCTTTGTCCGTGGGCTGCTTCATCATCTCCAGATGACGGCGGGCGGACTGGGTGGGCAGCCAGACGACTTTGGCGCCCAGCTTCAGGGCATTTTCCACGGCGGCGGGGTTGATGCCGCCGACGCACCGGTTCAGGGTGACGGAACCGAACATGGTAAAATCGTTGTCCCCGTGGACAATCTGATTGTACCGGTTGGCCATAATGGCCCGGGCGGTGGTGTTGCCCAGATGCGTCTTGATGACGATAGCCCGGGCGCCGACCCGCACAGCCGCGTCGCAGAGCTGGAAATCGTCATAGGCCCGCAGACGCAGGTCCGGGTTGGTATGTACGTGCATATCCACAACGCCCTTCATAGAAATCTTTTCCATACATGAACTCCTTTCTCTCCCGGGGATGTTTCATTGTGCTGAAAAACCATGAAAAAATCCCCCATTTCTTGTTGAATCCATCATATAATTGTACAAAAATCAGTGCAAGAGACGATTTCTCATAGGTGATATCGGAAAAATTGATACCTGTGGAAGGTTTGCATAAAAATCCGGATAGAAATCATGCAATCTGCACAAATCTGCGCTGCAAAATCCTAAAGGAAACGTAAGACATATGTAATAAACCGGGGACGGAAGGGATGGTATGATAAAGAAAAACGCAAAGGGAGGTGCGGACTCATGTCAAAACGCATTCGGGTGAAACCGGGGAAAACCCAGTCCATGGCGGGGTTTGCCGCCGGCATCGTCTTTTGTCTGCTGGGGGTCCTGGTGGTGATTCCCATGGCCGGTCTGTTCGGTGTGATCTGGACGGTTTTTGCCGGCATCATTACGGCGGTCAACGGGCTGAACGCCTTTTCCGATCAGGGAGTCGCTTCCCACGAAATCATCATGGACGACGATACGGAGGAAGGGAAGAAAGACGACATCGAATACCGGCTGAAAACCGCGGAAGAACTTTTTAAAGAAGGCACGATTACGGAAGAAGAGTACAAGGCGAAGCGGGAGGAAATCCTGAGAGACCTGTAAAAGGCTGGAGGTGAAGCGCCGTGTCCATTTATATTACGGGAGATTGTCACGGGGACTACCGCCGGTTCAATACGGAGAATTTTCCGGAACAGAAGACCATGACAAAGGACGACTATGTAATCATCTGCGGCGACTTCGGCTTCTGGTCGGAGGACCGGGAACAGCGGTGGTGGCGGAACTGGCTGGAGGCAAAGCCCTTTACCACCCTTTGGGTGGACGGCAACCATGAGAACTACGACCTGCTGGCGCCGGTTCCGGCGGAGCCGTGGCACGGCGGAAAGGTGCAGCGGATTCTGCCGTCGGTGCTGCGCCTGATGCGGGGACAGGTCTTTGACATCGGCGGATACCGCTTTTTTACCTTCGGCGGGGCCAGCAGCCACGACATACAGGGCGGTATCCTGGAGCAGGACGACCCGGCGTTTCTCACAAAGAAAAAACGGCTGGACCGGCAGCGGATTCCCTACCGGATCAACCATGTTAGCTGGTGGAAGGAAGAACTTCCTTCCATAAAAGAGCGGGAGGAAGGGCTGAGGAACCTGGAACGGCGGGGGAACGCGGTGGACTATGTGGTGACCCACTGCGCGCCCACCGGGATCCAGAACCGGTTCGGCGGCCCGCTGTTTCAGCCGGACTGTCTGACGGAGTATCTGCAGACAGTGGAAGAACGGATTGCCTTCCGGAAGTGGTTTTTCGGCCATTACCACGATGACCGGGCGGTGACGGACCGCCATGTGATGCTCTATGAGCAGATCCTGCGGATTTGAAAGGACGGAGAGGGAAGAAGAAATGTTTCTCCCAAAATATTGACATTCTGTTAAAAAAGCGTTATGATTGCGGCAGTTCATAATTCGCGATGAAAAGGAAGAGTACGCGGAACGGAAGGTACAGAGAGCTGCCGGCAGGTGCAAGACAGTCTGGATTTTCCGCGGAAAATCACCTTGGAGCTTCCGGGCTGAACCGCTTATCAGTAAGTCCGGACGGCATGGCTGCCGTTATCCGGCCTTCTGTTGTCAGACAGAACCGAGAGGCCGTATTCCGGCAAGAAGAGTGGTACCGCAGAGGTCAAGCCTTTGTCTCTTATGAGACAAGGGCTTTTTTTGTACGATAGGAAATTTCATTTCCTATCTTTTGCGGGCAGCGCGGTTATGAAACAGCCTGGAATGGCAGGAAAGGAAGGAGAAAACGTATGAAGACACTGAAGAAAATCACAGACTTTGTCAGCGGGAACATGGCGCTGATCGTCATTATCGTGGCGGCCATCGCGCTGTTTTTCCCGCAGGCCGTAGGCTTTTTGAAGACCAGCTACGTCAACCCGCTGCTGGGCATCGTCATGTTCGGCATGGGACTGACCTTAAAGCCGGATGACTTTAAGGTGGTGTTCAGCCGCCCCAAGGACGTGATCATCGGCTGCATCGCCCAGTTTACGGTGATGCCGCTGCTGGCGTTCCTTCTGACCAAGGTGTTCGGCCTCTCCACAGAACTGGCCATCGGCGTGATTCTGGTAGGCACCTGCCCCGGCGGCACGTCCTCCAACGTCATGACCTATCTGTCCAAAGGAGACGTGGCCCTGTCGGTGGGCATGACCTCGGTATCCACGATTCTGGCGCCGTTTCTGACGCCGTTTCTGACCTACGTATACGCGGGAGCCAGAGTGGATGTGGATATTCTCAGCATGTTCATGTCCATTCTGCAGGTGGTGATCGTGCCCATCGCCGCCGGCTTTGTGATCAACCATTTCTTCCACACCTTTACGGAAAAGGCGGTGGAAGTGCTGCCGCTGGTATCCACCCTGGCCATTGTGGCCATTGTGGCGGCCGTGGTATCCGCCAACTCCGCCAACCTGATGACCTCCGGCCTGCTGATCGTAGTGGTAGTCATCCTGCACAACGTTCTGGGATACGCCCTGGGATATGTCATCGGCAAGGTGCTGAAGCTGGATGAGACCAAGTGCCGGGCCATTTCCATAGAGGTGGGCATGCAGAACTCCGGTCTGGC
Organism: uncultured Lachnospiraceae bacterium; assembly: GCA_944380605.1. Lineage (GTDB taxonomy): Bacteria > Bacillota > Clostridia > Lachnospirales > Lachnospiraceae > UBA3402. Next base: position 18,947 of record CALWIA010000029.1, read on the forward strand.
CACGTCCCTGGCCACCACCCATTTCGCCCAGTATCCGCTGGCCACCATTCCAGGCGCGGTCTTCAGCGTATGGCACAACGTATCCGGTGCGGTGCTGGCCAACTTCTTTGCCCGTCATATTACGGCAGAAAAACACTGAATCCGGAACTATTTTAGAATCGCCGCGGAGGCTTTGCGGACGGCAAAAAGTCGTTGCAAAACCGCCGCGGCGATTTTATACTGATGGCAGATGATGTTTCAGGAGAGGGGCGGGGAAACAACGTGCTTGCGCAACTGAAGATGCGCCTGGAAACCGGGGACCGGGAAATGGGGTACTTCCAGTCCTCCAGCCTCCAGGGCGTTTTGATGGAACAGCTGGATCCGGACTATGCCAAAATCCTGCACCGGCCGGGATTCCACCCCTACAGCCAGTACCTGCGGCAGGACCGGGAACAGGGCCTGTGCTGGACGGTGCAGACGGTGACAAAAGAGGCCTATGAAGCGATTCTGCTTCCCCTTTTGTCCCGGGACTTTACGGCGTTTACCATACGAAACCGGCAGATCCCGGTGCGGATTCAGGAAAAACAGCTGAGAACCACGGCCCAGCAGGCGCTGCTGGAGGAATTTTACGACGGGGCCGACGCGCCCCGGGTGTCTTTGGAGTTTCTGACTCCCACCGCGTTTAAGCAGAGCGGCGTCTATGTCAATTATCCGGATATCCGGCTGCTGCTGCAGAGCCTGATGAACAAGTACAGCGCCGCCAGCGGAAATCTGGAGATGTTTGACGAAGAGACGTTAAAGCAGCTGACGGAATGCGTGTCGGTGCCGGCGTACCAGCTGCGGAGCGCCCGCTTTCCGCTGGAAGGCGTGAAGATCCCGGCGTTTTTGGGACGGATGATGCTGCAGGTCCGCGGCTCGGGCACCATGGCCCGGTATATCCGGCTGCTGGTCCGGTTCGGAGAATACTCCGGCGCGGGCATCAAGACCGGCATGGGCATGGGAGCGCTGCGGATGCAGGAAGGGTTCGGGGAAAAGGAGAAGGCATGACAGAAAAAGAGACGGCTCTGGTGCTTGGCGGGCTGCTCTGCCGCATCGGCAGGCTGCTGGAGCGCGGACAGGGAAAAGGAGCGGAATTTTTGCGGCAGGAAGCAGGAGTCCGGGAAGAGGCGGTTCTGGACTGCCTCCGTCTCTGCGAGACCGGGGATCCGGAGAAACTGGGACTGGCTGCGGACAGCCCCGCCTATGTGGTCTGGATGGCGGAACAGACGGTACTGGGGGAGGATCAGAGAGGACAGGAAAGCCGGGAGGCGGCGGAAGAGGACTGGTACGCGCCGCTGCAGCCGGTGTTCAATGTGCTGAACCGGAACCAGGGACAGCTGTATTACCTGCCGGGGACGCTGGAGCGGGAGTCCGACGTCCGCTTCCCCACGGAGACGAAAAAGCGGTACACCCGGGAACAGTTCGCGGACATGGCCGGCGCTGCTGCCGCCTATATAAAGGGGATGGACGGGAGCCTGGAGTCGGTCAACGGACTGCTGGAGGTCATGGAGAGCCAGCTGTCTTACGTGCCGGCGCTTCCCGGCGGCAGTCCGGACATTTCCCTGTTCGACCACGCGCGTCTGACGGCCGCTGCGGCGTCCTGCATCCAGGCCTGGGCCGAGGAAGCGCAGATAACCGATTACCGAAAGGTGTTTTTTGAAAACTGCAAAGCATGCAGCGCAAATAAACTGTTTCTGCTGGCGTCGCTGGACACGTCCGGCATCCAGAATTTTATCTATACCATCACCACGAAACACGTCCTTCGTTCTCTGCGGGCCCGTTCCTTTTATCTGGAAATCATGATGGAACACCTGCTGGACGAACTGCTGGAAAAGCTGGACTTAAGCCGGGCCAACCGGATCTATTCCGGCGGCGGCCACTGTTATCTGCTGCTGCCCAATACCCGGCGCTGCCGGCAGGCCTTTGACCAGTTTCTGGCGGAGACCAACCAGTGGATGCTGGAGCAGTTTCAGACGGATCTGTACACGGCGGGGGCGTATGAGCCCTGCAGTCCCGACGATCTGAGAAACCGGCCGGAAGGCAGCTATGAGCAGATGTTTTGGAACCTGTCGGCCAAGCTGTCAGCCAGGAAGCGAAACCGCTACACGCCGGAGCAGATTCTCTGGCTGAACCGCAGGGAAAACCGGGACTATACCCGGGAATGCGCGGTGTGCCGGCGCATTGGGACGGTGAACCAGAACGGGGTCTGCCCCGTCTGCCAGGCACTGGAAGATTTTTCCCGCGGCGTGCTGTACGAGGACTATTTTACCGTGGTAAGAGGCGGGTCCCAGGGGCTGCCGCTGCCCGGCGGATGCAGCCTGACGGCGGACAGCCGCCGGTCCCTGCAGGCCCGGATGGCGGACGCGGACGGCGGCTATGTGCGGGCTTACGGCAAAAACCGCATGGACACGGAACTTCGCGGCGTCCGGAAATTCTGGACCGGCAGCTACACAAGCGGCAGTTCCTTTGCGGAATTTGCCGAAGCGGCGGAGGGAGTCCGAAGGGTCGGCATTCTCCGGGCGGATGTGGACAGCCTGGGCCAGGCGTTTGCGTCGGGATTCAAAAACCCGGACAACAAAGACCGGTATGTGACCTTGTCCCGTACGGCGGCTTTGTCCTGGCAACTGTCGCTGTTTTTCAAATTTTATATCAACCGGATTCTGGAGCACGGAACCTATTCCATGAAGCCGGGCCGCACGCCGGAGCCGAGACGGGCGGCGGTGGTATATTCCGGCGGCGACGACCTGTTCGCGGCGGGCGCGTGGAATGAAGTGCTGGAACTGGCGGTGGACATCCGCCGGGAATTTGAACGGTTTACGGAAGGCACCCTGACGCTGTCCGCCGGCATCGGCATCTATCACAGCCGGTATCCCGTCAGCACCATGGCGGGGGAGACGGAAGAACTGGAGGACGCGTCCAAGCGGCTTCCGGGGAAAAACGCGGTGACGCTGCTGGAAGACGGCGAATCCCATACCGTGACCGCAGAGGATGAGATTTACCGGGTGTCCGACGGCACCTGGAAATGGCAGGAACTGGAAGAAGGAGTGCTGGGGGAGAAACTCTCCTGCATCGCCGCGTTTCTGGATACTTCTCCGGACCGGGGAAACGCGTTTCTGAGCCATCTGCTGGAAGGCGTCCAGAACCAGAAGGAACGGATCCAGTTTGCCAGATTTGTCTATCTGCTGGCCAGAATGGAGCCGGACGGCAGGGCGGAACCGGAAGCCCGGAAAGCTTACCGCGCCTTTTCCGGCCATATGCTCCGGTGGGTGCAGCGGGAAGAGGACCGGAGGCAGCTGAAAACAGCGATGATGCTCTATTTATACCGGAACAGAACGAGCGGGGAGGAAGAAAACGATGCGGACCATTGACCAGAATCATTATGTAGATCAGGCGGAACAGGTGATCCGGACGCTGCAGTCCCGGACCAGGGAAAGACGGGACGGGACGTCGGTCCCCGTGCCCATGGTGACCACGTCGAAGATCCGAAACCTGCTGGCCATGACCTCGGATATCTACAACGAGACGCTGGGCCTGCCCCAGGGACCGCTTCCGGAACGGCTGCGCAGTCGGATCGAATACCTGCGGGTCCGTTTTATCTACGAAGCGGGAAAGGATCCGGAAGGCAGAGTCCGGGATTTTGTGACAGAGGCGAAGATTCTGGACATTCTGAAGGAAATCCAGGGAGACAAGGACAATTTCCTGCTGTTTGCCCATTATATGGAGGCGCTGGTGGCCTTCCACAAATTTTACGGCGGCCGGGATTAAAGGGAGGAAAGGTACATGTACGGGAAAATTCAGATTACAGGAAAACTGGAACTGCAGACGGGCATGCACATCGGCGGCTCCGCCGCCTTCGCGGCCATCGGGGCCGTAGACGCGCCGGTGATCAAGGATGTGCACAGCAATCTGCCCATGATACCGGGAAGCTCCCTGAAAGGAAAACTCCGGACGCTGCTGGCCCGGGAATACAACCAGCGGCTGGTGCGGCCGGACGACGACGATATCCGCATCGCGCGGCTGTTCGGCACATCCCAAAAGGGGAACATCCAGAGAAGCCGGCTGCTGTTTTCGGATATGGTGCTTTCCAATGAAGAGGAACTGCGGGGCCGAGGCCTGCAGAGCCTGACAGAGATCAAATTTGAAAATACCATTAACCGCATGACCGCGGTAGCAAACCCACGGCAGATCGAGCGGGTGGTACGGGGCGGCAGCTTCGATCTGGATGTGATTTACGAGGCGTCCGATGAGGCGGAGGTTCTGGAAGACATGAAAACCCTGGGAGAGGGCATGCGGCTTTTGCAGTACGATTACCTGGGCGGCCACGGGTCCCGGGGCTACGGAAAAGTCCGGTTTCGGGACGTGCGGACGGAAGCGGCGGCGGGGGCGGTCCGGGAAGAACTGGTCCGGACCTGCGGCGAGATTTTAAACAGATGCATCGGCGGCCAGGAGTGAGAAGCCTATGAAATACCAATTCTATCAGCTGACATTTCCCTACGGCGTCCGGTTCGGCTCCGGTTCGCCAGACGGCGCGCAGAATACGTTCTGCGCCGATACGCTGTTTTCCGCGCTGTGCATGGAGGCGGCGCGGCAGGGGGAGCCGGTGCTGGAGACGTTTGCGCGGTATGTGCAGGAAGACCGGCTGCGGTTCTCCGACGCCTTCCCCTTTCTGGACGGCCAGTACTTTATTCCCAAGCCCATGCTGTCGGCGGAGCGCCGCGCGGGGGACCGGGGAGATTCCCAGATCAAAAAAGCATATAAAAAGCTGAAATACATTCCCGCCGGAAGCCTGGACGCCTGGCTGAACGGCGAATACTCCCCGGAGGCGGCGCAGGCCCTGGAGGATCTGGGAAGCTTTCAGACCAAAACTGCTGCGGCTGTGCGGGGGCTGGAAGCTTCCATGCCGTACCGGGTCCGGTTTTTCCGGTTTCAGGAAAACGGCGGCCTGTACCTTCTCTGTGGATATGAAAAAGAGGACGAAAAACAGCTGTTTGAAGCCCTTCTGGAGGCGCTGTCCTTTTCCGGGATCGGCGGGAAACGCTCTTCCGGCCTGGGCCGGTTCCGGTGCCGGAAAGCGCCGGCAGATCCGGCGTATCTGAAACGGCTGGAGGCTCCTGCGGGAAAATGGATGACCCTGTCGGTTTCCCTTCCGGAAGAGGAAGAGATGAAACAGGTCCTGGACGGGGCCGACTATCTGCTGGTAAGGCGCGGCGGCTTTGTGGCTTCGGAACGCTACGCCTCGGAGTGGTCGCGCAAAAAAGACGCGTATCTGTTTGCCGCAGGTTCCTGCTTTGCCTGCCGGTACCGGGGACAGGTACTGGACGTGTCCGCCGGCGGCGCGCATCCGGTGTACCGGTATGCCAAACCGATCTTTCTGGGGGTGGATCTATGAAACATCATCTGGAGGTGTATACTTGCCGCCTGACGGCCCTGGGGCCGGTGTTTATCGGATGCGGCAGCAATTTTTCCAAAAAAGAATACCTGTTTCTGGACGGTTTCCGGACCGTCGGCATCGCGGACATGGAAAAACTGTATGGGCTGGCGGTAAAAAAAGGATTGCGGGAAGCCCTGGAATCGTATATGCTGGAAACAGACGGGGAACAGGAAAGCCAGGATCTGGGGTCCTGGATGGCGGCCGCCGGATTCAGCCGGGAAGAAACCGGCTCCTGCCTGCGGTATACCCTGGACAGCGGAGATACGCTGCTTCAGCAGGGGGACAGGGTGAAGATCCGGGAATGCGTCAAAGACCCTTACGGCAACCCCTATATTCCCGGCAGTTCCTTAAAGGGAATGCTCCGCACGATTCTGCTGGCGGGGCGGATTGCCGGACGCCCGAAGACCTTTGAGAGAAGCGCGGACCAGGCGGAGGAGGCGGTGCGGCGGACCAGGCGGGCGAGACCGGCGGGCTTTCTGCGGAAAGAGGCGGAAGAGGTGGAACTGGCGGGCCTGTACCGGCTGAGCCGGAACGAATACCGGAAACGAGACGCGGTCAACGATGAACTGTCCGGTATGCTGGTCAGCGACAGCCGGCCGCTTCGGAAGGCGGACCTGGTGCTGTGCCAGAAGGCGGACCGTCATACCGACGGAACAGAACAGCGGCTGAATGTGCTGCGGGAATGCATCCGGCCGGGAACGGCGATGGAGTTTACCATAACCATAGAAAAAAACATCTGCTCCGTCCGAAAAGAGGAACTATGTCAGGCGGCGGCAACCTTCTGCCGGATCTATGAGGACTGTTTCCTGCGGGCTTTTGCCGGCGCGGACCGGCCGGAGCCCGGCCAGGTGTATCTGGGCGGCGGAGCCGGATTTGTCAGCAAGACGGTGCTGTATCCGCTGCTTGGCAGAACCCGGGGCGTGGAGACGGCGGCAGACATGTTCTGCAAAATGGGAGTGCCTGCGGCCCACGGCCACGACCGGGACCGGCAGGCCGGCGTCTCTCCCCATACGATGAAAGGCGCCTGGTATCAGGGACAGTGGATGGAAATGGGGAAATGCCGGTTGGAGATTTTGGATGAAGAAGGAGGACGGCAGTGAAATACGGATTCCCCGTCAGGGGACGGCAGCTTTCACACATACATTTTGCTCCCGTATTAAGATTGGCGAACCATGGAAAGCCCCGTCAGGGGACGGAAATCGAAACCAACAAGAACGTTCTTTTTCATAATTTTGTAGACAGACTCCCCGCCAGGGGACGGAAAGAACATTATATTGACTCCCTTTATTTTTTTATATTTTGAAGACATCACCCCCCGCCAGGGGACGGAAAATTTCAGCAAGGAGAACCGCGATGAACCAGATCATTTTGTTTTCGCCGGTGGGCGGAACCGATCCCATCTCCATGAACAACTGCAGAGATGGGTCCATGCTGCACATCTGCAGGCAGTATCGGCCCACCCGGGTGATTCTCTATATGTCCCAGGAAGTGCTGGAAAACCAGGCGGCCGACGACCGGTACCGATACGCGCTTCGGAAGCTGTTTGAACTGCAGAAGCGGGAGCATGTGGAGATTTGTGAGATTGAACGGCCGGAACTGACCAGCGTCCATGAATTCGACTATTTTTACGAAGATTTCCGGAACATCATCGGAACGATTTTCGCGTCTATGGATGAGACGGACCGGCTTCTGATCAATGTTTCCTCCGGCACGCCGGCGATGAAAAGCGGACTGCTGGTGCTTCAGACCATGGGCGAGTTCCCGGCGGCGGCCATCCAGGTGGCGACGCCGGAGAGAAAGATGAACGAGCATAACCACAGAGGATACGACGTGGAACTGCTGTGGGAACTGGATGAAGACAACCGGCCGGATTTTGAGAACCGGTGCCGGGAGGTACAATGCCCCACCCTGTCCAGAATCAAAAACGAAGAGATCATCAAAAAACATATTGCCGTCTACGACTATCAGGCGGCGGTGACCGTAGCGGAGACCATGAAAGACGACGCGAAGGCGTATCTGGGGCTGCTGCACATGGCGGCGGCCCGGATCTTGCTGGACTTTGCCGGCGTGAACCGGTGGATCAAAGAAACCGGATACGACTGCCTGCCGGTGAAGGCGGGAGACAGCCGGAAATACTTTGAATACACGCTGAACCTTGGGGTCAAACTGGAACGGAAGGAATATACGGATTTTATCCGCGGCATTACGCCGGTGATGGTGGATTTGTTTGAACTGGCGCTGAAAAAACGGTGCGGGATAAACATCGCCGATTACACGGTACAGAACAGAGGCGCCCGGAGCTGGGCGCTTCAGAAGCTGAACGGCACCCAGGCGGGAGCGGTGCTGAACAGCAGTTACAGCAGCTTTCACGGCGGCCCGGTGTATTCGGAACATATCCGGCTGCTGATGGAGGCGTTTTCTCAGGATGCGGAGATGAAGCAGCTGGCGTCCGACCTGCGGAATGTGGAAAAAGCGGTCCGCAACGTGGCGGCCCATGAAATCGTGTCCCTGACCGATCCAAAGATCAAAGACCTGACCGGATTTACCAGCCGGCAGATCATGGACCGGATCATCCGCTTTTTCGGGTACGCGGATATCCACGTGCCCAAGGAGGGATGGAAGTCCTATGAGCGGCTGAATCAGGAAATCCTGGCGGTTATGAGCCAGGTACCGGATGCGGAGGGTACAAAACGGCCCTAAGCCTGGAAACACTATGCAGCGTGCATATTGTATCCATATGGGAAATACGGTAAAATACAGACAGCGGAAAAGGCCGGCGCCATGCCGGCCTTTTTGTCAGAATCACATCAGCGGGAGAATCGGATATGGAACATACATACGTCTGCTACAACTGTTTTCAGAAGAAAGCGGCCGCCGAGGGGCCCTGCCCTTACTGCGGCTTTGACCTGGCGGAAAACGAAGCCAAATACCCCGTCGCCCTGCGGGCCGGAACCGTGCTGAACCGGCGGTACGTGGTGGGCCGGGTGC
>CALWIA010000030.1 GCA_944380605.1 uncultured Lachnospiraceae bacterium
CCATTTCGGCGGCTCTCGCCGTAATCTCATCGTGCAGAGCCTTTGCGGTTTGCAGATGGGAATAGCGCATATCTTCAAAATTGATTGAGATAAACTGAGACGGACTGACACCGGACTCCGTAAGCTCCTGTTTAACAAGCTCCAACATAACCGACTTTCCGCAGCGGCGAATACCGGTCATGACTTTAATGAGGTCCGATCCAATAAAGGGACGGATGCGGCTCATATATAATTCGCGTTTGATCATGGGTTTCAAAGCCCCCTTTCTCGTGGCTGATCTTAGTATAACCCACTTACACCTGAGATACAACAGAGAAAAAGTGAATTTATAAGATACAACTGATAAAATCTGTATTCTGGCACCGTTTGTCAGTTACAGTACCCTTCTAATGAGGCGTAGACTTGAATAACTGCAAAAAAAGAAGGAGTAAACTGCACTCGAATCGTAAGACACAGGAAAAAAGACTGTGCTGAACGATTCGGGTACGGTTTACTCCTTTCAAAAAACGGAGATGGTGGGAGTCGAACCCACGCGCCCTTGCGGACCTATCGCATTTCGAGTGCGACCTCTTACGACCACTTGAGTACATCTCCACACGCCGGCGGAATGCCAACTCCTAGATTATACACGATAATTTCGGTTTTGACCAGTGCTTCCGCCGACTTTTTTATTTATTGTCCAAAAAAATACCGGTTTACGCCTTCCAGCAGGCCATCCGCCAGCACGTTCAGCGCCGCCTGGGAATGGTCCGATGCCTTGTCTCCCAGCTCGATGTCCACCGAAGGAACGGTGGAGTACGACGTCTGGGTCAGATCCATCTCCATGGCCCCGCCGGAAAAAATTTTCACGCCGGCCTGGCGCAGCCCCGCCACCAGGCTTTCGCCCAGGGCATTGTGCTGTTCCCAGTGGGATTTAACCGGTTCCATGTTCCGGTAAGAAGCCACATTGGGCACGCTCATATAAAACGCTCCCTTGTCGCTGGAGGTGGAATCCCAGTGCAGGGCGATGTGGCAGTCCGCCCGGTTGTTGGCCAGTACCGTCCGGGCCACATTGTCCAGCTGCACGTCGCTGCTCTCCCGGATCATCAGCACGTCATAGCCCGCCGCCAGCAGCCGGTCCTTCAGGATTCTGGCCATGGCCAGGGTAACCTCCGCCTCCGGTGTTCCATCGGCAAAAGTCATGCCGGCAGATACGGCCACTGCCGTTGTAGCGCCGGCGCCGGTGGTCCCTCCGGTTACTTTGGGCGTGCCATCCGGATGGCAGAGGGTCTTGACCGATGCGCCGCCGCTGGTTCCGTGCCCCGCGTTGACGCAGATAGTTTTTCCCTTGGGCTGCGCGGCCTGGGAACGGTACAGCACCGCTTTTCCGGAGTTGATTTTAGAAAATTCCGCATACGGCCAGGAAGCATCCAGCCCGATCTCCTCCGCCTGGCTTCCCTCCGAAGCCGCGGACGAGCCGGAAGATTCCCCGGGGCCGGCAGCGGAACCGGTTTCCGTGCCGGAGTCTGCCGCCTGGGTTTCCGGCGGCTGTGCCGTCACGTACGCGGAGGAGATGTAGCAGATGCCGCCTTCATACTCCACACGGCTCCAGGCGTCTCCGTATCCGGTTCTGTGAAACACATCTCCCCGGTTTGCCTGGCCCAGCACCGAACCGGACATAGACGCCGCGGTCCGCAGGTTCACCGAGTCGCCGGTCACATAGACCGTATCATCGGTATCCGTCATGGCTTCCCCCTGCACCGCCATGGTCCGCGCCGTTTCTATGGCTATGGCCGTTCCGGCCATGATCCCGCCGGCTTCTTCCTGCATCTGGCTTTCCGCCAAAGATTCCGGAACCCCCGCCGGCTCATACCGGTTCTGGCAGCCTGCCGCCGCCAGCAGGCACACCGCTGCGGCGCCAAAAAGAAACATCCGTTTTTTCAATCGATCACACCTCCGCCCAAAACATATTCTCCATCGTAAAATACCACTGCCTGTCCCGGCGTAATGGCCCGCTGCGGTTCATCAAACACGACCCGCAGACGGCCCTCCCCCGCGTCTTCCAGGGTACAGGCCGCTCCTTTATGGCTGTAGCGGATCTTGGCCTTTGCCCGGGCCGGCTGTCCCGGCGGCCAGTAGGAAAGCCCTTCCGCCGCCATCCAGCTGACCTGGCTGCAGGTCAGTTCCGAAGAAAACACCTGATCTCCCCCGCCGATAACCACTTCGTTGGTCTCCGGCCGGATTTCCGTTACAAACACCGGCCTTCCCATGGACAGGTTCAAACCTTTTCGCTGTCCCACCGTATAGTGGGAAATCCCCCGGTGCCTGCCCAGCACCTGCCCTTTCGCGTCCACAAAATTGCCCTCCGGCATCCGGCGGCCGGTATAAGATTCGATGAACCGGGCATAGTCGTGATCCGGAATGAAGCAGATCTCCTGACTATCCGGCTTGTTGGCCACGGGAATGCCGATCTCTTCGGCCAGCTGCCGGATCTGGTCCTTGCTGTAGGCGCCCACCGGCATCAGGGTATGGGCCAGCTGCTGCTGAGTCAGGCTGTACAGCGCGTACGTCTGATCTTTGGCCTCGGTCACCGAGCGGCGCAGCGCGAAGCGCCCGCCGGGCAGCTGTTCCACCCGGGCATAATGACCGGTGGCGATATAGTCCGCTCCCAGTTCCAGGCTCCGTTTCAGCAGCGCCTCCCATTTGACAAACCGGTTGCAGGCAATGCAGGGATTGGGGGTCTTCCCCGCCATATACGCGTCTGTGAAATACCGGATCACATGATCTTCAAACTCTTTCCGGAAATTCATCACATAATGGGGAATACCCAGTTTCCACGCCACCTGCCTGGCGTCTTCCACGGCGCTTAAGCCGCAGCACCCTCCGTTTTCTTCCTGGGTCCGGCTGTCTTCTTCCTGCCAGATCTGCATGGTGACGCCGATGACGTCGTATCCCTGTTCTTTCAAAAGCCAGGCCGCCGCGGAGGAATCCACGCCTCCCGACAGGCCCACCACCACTTTTTTCTTTCCCATGGCTCCTGCCCTGCTTAATATTCTTCCTCTTCCTCGTGTTCGCTGATGTCGGTTCTGGGCCGTTCCAGACCCTCGATGACAATGCCGGTTTTTTCGGCATAATCCCAGAGCGCCGCATGTATGGCTTCCTCTGCCAGCAAAGAACAGTGTACCTTAACCGGGGGCAGTCCGTCAAGAGCTTCCATCACCGCTTTGTTGGTGACCTGCATGGCTTCCTGTACCGTTTTCCCCTTCACCAGCTCCGTCGCCATGCTGCTGGTGGCTACGGCAGCGCCGCATCCGAAGGTTTTGAACTTCACGTCGCGGATGACCTGCTGATCGTCAATATCCAGATAAATCCGCATAATATCTCCGCATCTGGCATTTCCCACCGTGCCCATGCCGCTGGGATTTTCGATTTCTCCCACATTTCTGGGATTCTGAAAATGATCCATAACCTTTTCCGTATACATCCGATTTTCTCCTTTTTCTTACGGACGCCTCACCGGCGTCCTTCTCCTCCGGACCGCCGCATAAAATCCTCGTACAGCGGCGACATGTTCCTCAGTTTCTGTACAATGGCCTTGATGGCTTCCACCGTCCGGTCCATTTCTTCTTTTGTATTTTCCGCGCTGACCGTCAGCCGCAGAGAGCCGTGAGCAATCTCATGGGGCAGTCCGATGGCCAGAAGCACGTGGGACGGATCCAGCGAGCCGGAAGTACAGGCGGAACCGCTGGATCCGCAGATGCCTTCCATATCCAGCATAATCAGCAGGGATTCTCCCTCGATAAACTGAAAGGCAAAATTGGCGTTGTTGGCCAGCCGCCGGGTACGGTGCCCGTTGAGCCGGGTATAGGGCACCTCTTTCAGCACCCGGTCGATCAGGTAATCCCGCAGCTGCTGTTCCTTCTGCTGCCGCTCTTCCATGTCCAGAAGCGCCAGCTGCGCCGCCCGGCCCATGCCTGCGATGCCCGGCACATTTTCCGTGCCGCCCCGGCGCCGCCGCTCCTGGGCGCCGCCGTGCATGAAAGCGCCCAGCTTCAATCCGCTGCGGATATAGAGAAATCCCACGCCTTTGGGGCCTCCGAACTTGTGAGCGCTGGCGCTGAGCATGTCGATGCCGCAGGCATCCGCCGAGATGGGCACATGGCCGTAGGCCTGCACCGCGTCGGTATGAAACAAGATGCCGTGTTCCCTGGCAATGGCCCCGATTTCTTCTATAGGCTGCAGCGTTCCGATCTCATTGTTGGCATACATAATAGAGATCAGAATGGTATCCGGCCGGATCGCTTTTTTCAGTTCTTCCAGACGGACGATGCCGGCTTCGTCTACATTCAGATATGTCACCTCAAATCCCCGTTTTTCCAGGTACTGGCAGGTGTGCAGCACCGCGTGGTGCTCGATTTTGCTGGTAATGATGTGCTTTCCTTTTGCCGCGCAGGCTTCCGCCGCCGCTGTCAGCGCCCAGTTGTCCGCTTCGGTGCCGCCGGCGGTAAAATATATTTCATTGGCTTTTACGCCCAGAGACTGGGCCAGAACCGCTCTGCAGTCCGACATGGCTTTTCTGCAGGGCGTGGAAAATTCATAGATGGACGACGGGTTTCCGTAATATTCCGAAAAGTAGGGAAGCATGGCCTCCACCACCTCCGGACGGGTGCGGGTCGTCGCCGCGTTATCCAGATAGATCATCTGCTTCATGGATATTGTCCGCCTTTCTGTAGGTATCTGATTCCAATCATGGTTTTACAATTCCTATTATATATTATATTCCTAGTATTGCAATAGGAATAGTAAAATTTGGAAGATTTCTTCTTCTACCCCGCCCTCCTCCCCCATATACTGTATCAATTCCCTGCGGGGGGGAGCCTCCATGATCCGTTTTCTGAAAGAACATACCCTGATCGCGGGCACACTGCTGCTCACCGCCGCCGGTTTTCTCACTCGGGTGCTGGGCTTTTTTTACCGCATCTTTCTCTCCCGCGCCATCGGCGCCGAGGGCCTGGGCCTCTACAACATGGTGCATCCGGTCTACGGCATCTGCTTTTCTCTGTGCGCCGGCTCCATACAGACGGCCCTGTCCCGCTTCATCGCCGCCAATGCCAGAAAGAGCAAAACCGTGTTCCGCACCGCCCTGCTGATCTCCTTTTGCCTCAGCCTGCTGCTGGCCTTTCTGATCTGCCGGTTCTCCCTTCCCCTGGCCCGCTATGTCCTGCTGGAAGAGTCCTGCGCCGGCCTGCTGCCTTTTATGGCCCTGTCCATCCCCTTTTCCGCAGTTCACGCCTGCATCAACGGGTACTATTACGGCATGCGCCGGACCCTGGTTCCTGCCTCTTCCCAGATCGCGGAACAGGCCATCCGCATGGGAGCCGTATTTCTCATTGCCGACATCCTGACGGAACAAGGAGCGCCTCTCACTGTAGAACTGGCGGCGGCCGGCCACCTGATCGGCGAAATCGCCTCCTGTTTGTACACGGCAGCCTGGTTCTGCCTGTTCTCCCCCTCCGGCCGCCTGGAAGAGGAACGCTCCGGCATTGGCCGCTCCTTCCTCGCCTCCCTGCGGTCTTCTGCCGCCGCCTTCCGGGAAACCGCCGCGCCCCTGATGACGCTAGCCCTTCCCCTCATGGGAAACCGGCTGATCTTAAATCTGCTGGGCAGCGCGGAAGCCGTATGGATTCCCGACCGGCTCGCCGCCTCCGGCCTGACCTCCCAGGAGGCTTTCGAAGTCTACGGTGTTCTCACCGGCATGGCCATGCCGTTTATTTTCTTTCCTTCCGCCATTACCAATTCCATGGCGGTGCTGCTGCTGCCGGACGTGGCCCAGGCCCAGGCCGATGGAAAAAGAGACCGCATCGCCCGGACCATTTCCATGTCCATGCGGTACAGTCTCTATATGGGAATTCTGTGCATCGGCGTCTTCACCTGGTTCGGCCCCCAGCTGGGCGCCGGCGTCTTTCACAATGCCGCCTCCGGCACGTTTATGCAAATTCTGGCCTGGCTGTGCCCGTTTCTGTATCTGTCCTCCACTGCCGGCAGCATCTTAAACGGCCTGGGACAGACCCGGATCACCTTCCTGCACAACACCGCGGCTCTGCTGCTGCGCCTCGTCTTCGTGCTGGCCGGTATCCCCCGCTTCGGCATCACCGCCTATCTCTGGGGCATGCTGGCCAGCGAACTCTTCCTTACGGCTCTGCATCTGGGCGCTCTGCGCCGACGGATTCCTTTTTCCTGGGATCCCTGGAACATGATTCTGAAGCCGGCGGCTCTGCTGGTGATTTCTGTGGGATTGGTCCGGTTTCTTTTGGGGAAGCCTGCGTTTCTTCCTCTGCTTTCTCCCTTTTTCTCCGCCGCGTTTCAGATTGCTCTGCTGACGCTGTGTTACGGCGGCCTGCTGCTTTTGTTCCACCGTTCCGGGCGCGCGTAAAAGCCAGACCGGCCGCGGCAGCCGCCGCGATGCCGATGAGCACCGGCGCCGGAACGCCGCTCTTCTTTTCCAGCAGCACAAAGGCGCCCTGCCCGTCTTCCAGCCCGTCCGCCGCAAAGACCAGGCAGCTGCCATCCACTGTCCCTTCCGTCACCTGCAGGCCGTCCGCCTTTACAATTCCCGCCGCCCGGACGCCGGGACAGTCTTCAATGCGCACCCGCAGCACCGCCGTTTCCGGCGCATGTTCCGCCTCCGGCGGATCAATCCGGAAGGAAATGGTTTTCACCGCCCGGTATCCTTCCGGCGTCTCCCCGGCATAGGGCGTCTCTTCTGCCTGCAGCGTGGTTCCCGGATAAAAATTGCCCTCTGCCAGCAGCAGCGGCCGCATCTCCTGGGAGGAAGCGATGGCCGTATCCCACGGCCGGTACACCCCCATCACCGTTTCATTGCTCCGCACGCAGGACAGGTCCGGGCCCTCCCACCGGCTGTAGTACCCTGCCCGCTCCGGCAGCCGGGGAATCTGTTTTTCCTCGATGCAGTCCCCGTACCCACAGATGATGGTCTCGATCACCCGGTCTTCCGTCCGGAACGTTACCGTCAGCGTCTGAAACGCCTCCGGCACGCCTTCCTGTTCCACAAATACTTCATAAGGCAGCCCCTGGGCCTGGCTTTCATAGGTCACGCCGTCCACGGCGCCCCGGCCCTCATCCACGTAGAGGTTGCCCGCGATTACCGCCCCTTCCTGGGCAGCTCCCGCGATGCTTCCCAGCTTTTCTCCGCCTTCACTTTTCTGAAAGCCCATGGAACGGCAGTCCCGGATCTCCTTTGCCAGTCCGGCGATGCCGCCGACATATGACTCTCCTGAAGCGGTGCACATGCTGCTGTCGCTCTGCAGAACGCCCAGGCTGCTGCCGGCGATGCCGCCGGCGTAATCGCCGTTTTCCGCCTGCACATCTCCGTAATTTTCACTCTGCAGAATCACCCCCAGCGCCGCCCGGCCGGCGATGCCGCCGGCATAATCATATCGGGTCCGGACATTCCCCCGGTTCAGGCATTCCCGGATCACGGAACGGGCGCTGCCGGACCGGTTCATGGTCCAGGCGTCGGTTTCCTCCGGATCCGATTCCGGATCCAGGAGAAATTCGGTTCCAATCATGCCGGCGATGCCGCCGCCGTGGTAGTCGGTTTCCACCTCTCCCGCATTGACGCAGCGGTATACGGTGCCGGTGCCGGTCTCCTCAGCCTCGCTGGCGGAAACATCTGCAAATATGCCGTTTTCCCCGGTGATTCCCTCTTTCCAGCTGCCGTCCTTCAGATTCTGCTCCGCCTCCCTGGCGTCTTCTCTGGCCGTGTCCGCCTGGTCGGACAGAATCTCCCGCAGCTGGTCCATCTGATCCATCAGCCGGCGCTTTTCTTCCCGGATCTGCGCCTTTCCATCCTCCAGTCCGTCAGACAGCGCGTCCGCGTCGCCGGACAGACCGTCGGATTCCCGGCGCGCCTCCTCTTCCAGGCTCTGGATATCTCCCCGGATCCGGTCCCGGTTTTCCTGCAGCACATCCAGAAGCACCGAAACCTCCACCGACAGATCCTCCAGATCCTCCAGGGTGTCCTCGCCCTCCTGATACAGGCCGCCGGCCAGCTCCGGAATCAGCGCCTCCAGACCTTCCTTCAGTTCTGCCGTCCGGTCAAGGAGCTGGGAGACCATCTCTGCCCGTTCTTCCAGCCACTGCTTCAGCGCCTGTACATCGGTCCATGCTCCGTCATAGCCGGTTTTCAGCTGTTCTTTCAGCTGCCGGATTTCCCCTGCCAGCGTTTTCAGGTCCCGGATTTTCTGCTGCGCTGCTCCTGTGAGCAAATGGACGTCCATCCCGTCCAGAATGTCCTGGATTTCTTCCGCGGAACGGTCCATTTCCTCATCCAGCCGGTCCGCGTCGTCCCCAAACAGATCGGTGTAAAACCGGGCGATGTCCCGGATCCCATCCAGACGTTCCCCTATCTGGTCTGCGTTGTCCTGAGCCGTATCCACCGCCTGCTCCGCCGCGCCGGAAAGGGCGTCTCCCGTATCGGAAATGGCGTCCAGCTGCTGTTTCAGCTGCTGGTACAGATCTTCTTCGTAGGAAACCGACAGATGGGGTTCCAGCTGCCCCACAATGCCGCCGGTGTCTTTCCTGCCTGCCACGGTTCCGTAATTGCTGCAGTCCAGCAGAACGCCGTTCTGGCGTCCGGCGATTCCGCCGGTGTTATAGCCCCGTTTCGCGTACCCCACCTGGCCCCGGTTGACGCAGCCGGACAGCACGCCTAAAGACAGGCCGGCAATGCCGCCGGTGTCGTTGATCCGCTCCGTCCGCAGATTTTTTTCCAGGTCTTCCGGTTCCAGGGAAAGCGCCGAGCCGGCCGTTCCCTCTTCCTGTTCCAGACCGGTCCGCTCCTCGTCCGCCGCCGCGTTGACGGCTCCCGTATTGACGCAGTCCTCGATCCGTCCGTCGTTTCTCCCGGCAATGCCGCCGGTTTTCAGATCACCGGCAATCTCTCCGGCATTTGAACAATTTCGAATCACGCCGTTTTCTTCCACATAGCCGGCAATGCCCCCCACCGCCTCTTCTCCCGCAGCCCGTCCGGAAAAGGAACAGTTTTCTATCTGGCCCCGGCAGACGCCGGCGATGCCGCCCACCTGTCCGCGGCTGCCAGCGGGAATCACGTCTCCTTCCACCTGGAGATTGCGCACCAGCGCTCCTTCTTCTATGTACCGGAACAGCCCCAGGTCCGAACCGGCGCAGCTTACCTGCAGGCCGCGGATCACATGGCCGCCTCCGTCCAGTTCTCCGGCAAAAACCGCCGCCGGCTCCAGGGCCTCTCCCCCCAGGTCGATGTCCCCGGTCAGGACAAACCGCTTCCCTCTGGAATAAGATTCCGACACGCATTCCGCCGCAAACCGGCGGAACTCTTCTTCTGTACGGATTTCCACCGTTTCTCCGGTCTCGGAAACCGCCGCCGGTTCCTCCGCCCAGACCGCCGGCACCGGCACCATCGCGAAACTCAGGGAAAGAGCCGCGGCAGCTGCCAGACGGCGCTTCCATCGGTACGTTCTTGTTTTCCTTCTCATGCCTCTGCCTCCTCCTTCCTGATCACCCGCTTCCGGTCTCTGGCACGGGTCAGTTCCGTCTTGTCAATCCATTTGTCAAACATCAGCAGCAGCTGGGGCAGCACCGTCATCACCAAAATCACGGAGATAGAGGCCCCCCGCCCCAGCGCGGTGCCCAGAGACGCGATCACCGCGTTGGACGTCAGATACCCGACGGCAAATCCCGCGCAGATCATAATGGTGCCGGACGTGACAATGGTGGGAAACGCCTGGTTCAGCGCTTCCACCGCCGCCTGCTTCCGGTCCGGCATACACTTGCGCAGCGCCAGATACCGGCTGGTAATCACAATGGCATAGTCAATGGTGGCTCCCATCTGAATGGAACTGACAATGAGATAGCTTAAGAAATACATGGTGGTTCCCGTCAGCTCCGGAATGGAAAAATTGATCCAGATGCTGCCCTGGATGGTCAGCACCAGCAGCACCGGCAGACCGGCGGACTGGAAGGTAAACAGCAGGATAATGCCGACAAACAGCGCCGTCAGCACGCTGATCATCACATTGTCCGTCTGGAAGGAACTGCTCAGGTCATAGTTGCTGGTGGCGTCGCCCACCACATACACCTCTTTGTAATACTCATGGGCCATGTCCCGGATCCGGTCCACGGCTGCAAACACCTCCGCTCCTTCCACCGGCCCCTTCATCGTAAACACCAGCCGGTCATAGTGCTCTCCTTCCAGCTGTTCCCGGGCGTCGCAGACCGCCTGGTGCAGGTCGTCGATTTCTTCCGAAAGTTCCTGGTCAAAATCCAGGCCGCCGGATTCTTTCTGCTCATAAATAAAATCCACCAGATCGATGATGGAGATCCGGTATTCATCCAGATTTTTCATGAAGGCGCTGTACTGCTCATGTTTCAGGGCATAAAACTGGTACAGCAGCCGCACCTGTTCCAGGTCCATATCCGCCGTTTCCGCGAAGGCCCTGGGCGTCAGCTTGTCCACCAGAATATACCGGCCATCGTCGGACACCTCCACGTTGGCCAGGCCCAGGGCCGTATCCACTTCGTCCATCTGTTCCAGGCGCTCCAGTATGGCCGCCTCTTTCTCATAGTCTCCCTTCGGCACCAGCAGGGCCATGGTATTGGTCACCTGAAAGGTCTGCTGGATCCGTTCCTTCGACGTCAGGTATTCATTCTGCTTCGCCGATTCAATGGAATTGATGTCGTAAATGTACGGGCAGCGGGAGGCATACACGTACCCGGCGGCGATCACTGCCAGAAACAGCGGCACCGTCAGATACCGGACCCGGACCACAAAGCGGCCCCACAGCCGGATAGACGGCACAAAGCTTCTGTGCCGGGTGCGGTCGATCACGTCCGACAGCATGACGATCAGCGCCGGCATCAGGAAGAACACGGTAAACAGGCTCAGCAGAATGGCCTTGGTCAGCACCTGCCCCAGGTCCATACCGATGCCGAACTGCATAAACATCAGCGCCACCATGCCGGACACGGTGGTCAGGCTGCTGGAAGAAATTTCCGGTATGGCCTTGGACAGCGCCGTGGTGATGGCGTCCAGCGGCTCCATATGCTCCCGCTCTTCCATAAAGCGGTGAAACAAAATGATGGCATAGTCGATGGACATGGCCAGCTGCAGCACCGCTCCCACCGTATTGGTGACAAACGAAACCTCACCGAACCAGTAGTTGGTTCCCATGTTCAGAAGCACCGCTACGCCAAATACCACCAGAAAAATAAAAATCTCCGTATAGGTCCCGGAGGTAAACAGAAGCACCAGCAGGATCACCGCCACCACCACCGCCATGATCACCTTCATGTCTTCCCGCAGCGATGCCGCGTCGTCTTTGTCCACGGTGGTATACACCCAGGTGTCGCAGCCTTCCAGGGCCTGCCGCACCTGGGCCATGGCCGCCTGGGAGCGGGGCGTGTCTTCTTCCTCTTCAAAGGTCAGGGTATACAGGGCGGCAGCGTCTTTGTAATAATCCGTCAGCTGGGCGTCTTCATAGGCGTCGTCCCCTTCCCGGTAAAAAGAGACGGAGGAAATGCCGTCGATTTCCTCCAGTTTGTCCGCCAGCGACAGAGCCGTTTCATAGGTGAGGTTGGCCGCCAGCACCTGAGCGGTGCCGAAGGTGGTAAACTCCGTTTCCATAATGTCCAGCCCCTGCCGGGTCTCCGTGGTATCCGGCAGGTACTCGGTGATATCGTTGATAATCGTCACCTTGGAAATGGAAAAGGCGCTGTAGACACAGGCCACCAGGAACAGCACCAGAAACGCTTTCCGTTTATTTACAATAAAAGCCGCCAGACGCATCATCAGATGGTCCGCGCCGTTTTTTTGATTCATCAGACCGCCATCCTTTCTTTGCGGTCCCGCAGGCAGAAAAAGCCCTGCGGGATCCTTGCCGTATTGCCATATTATGAAGAAATATGATACAATATGCAAGAACCACATTTACCGATTTGTTCCATATGAGACAGATGGGCTCCATCTGTCCATATCTGCGCAGAAAAGGAGTTTTGTCTTGAATATATCCGCCCTGCGGACCTATGCCCTGCTGCAGTCCGCCCTGTTTCAGCTGCTTACGGAAATGCCCTTTGAAAAAATCACCCTGACCCGGCTGTGCGCCCGTTCCATGGTGCCCCGCTCCACCTTTTACCGGTACTTTGAGGACAAATACGATCTGCTGCGCTACTGCCTGCGCCGCTTTTTTGAAGAGTCCCGGCTGGATGAAGACGTCATCTACCTGAAGAACCAGGAAAGCACCCAGGCGTTTATCGCCAAAGTCATCGCCGTCATCAGCCGAAACAAGGAGATCTACCGGAAAATCTGCCAGACCAACAAAAACGGCATCTTTATGGACGCCCTGCGCAGCTGCCTGGTGCAGATTCTCACAGAAAAACTGGAGGCCTCCGAAACCGAAGGCCTCCGTCTGAATATTTCCCGTCCGATTTTCACATACCTGCTGGCCGACCTGTTCTTAAGCGTCGGCACCTGCTATCTGGAATACGGGGACGGCTATGCCGTAGACGCGTTCGTGGCGGACGTCAGCCGCTTTGCCAGCCGCGCCTTTTTCACCGATTCCCCCGCCCCTCAGAACGGAATGCAGGACTGATACGCCAGCAGCGATTCCGCGTGGCGCAGATACTGATCCAGTACATATACCACTTCCGGGTCCTGGTACTGCAGTTCCCGGCGGATTACCGAAAGATTTTCCCCGGAGATCACCGGGTACAGTTCTTCCTGAATGGCTTCGATCATATGCAGCAGACGCTTCTGCTCCTCCGGCCGGACGCTTTTGGTGCGGATCAGAAAATGCATCTGTTCCAGCTCCGCGAACATATGCCACAGCTTCAGAAGCACCGCCTGCCGTTCCTCTCTGCACGGTTCCTCCTTCTGCTCCCGCAGATACCGGGCGCAGTCCTGGGCAATCATGTGAAAATGGGTCAGGATCTCGCCGGAAACCGACAGGTTGGTCTCTCCTTCCAGGCCCTGGCGGATGATGTCCCAGTAGCTGTTGTTTAAGCGGAAAAGGGTCTTAAAATTTTGCTTGAACTGGGTCTCCCTGCGGGTGGGGAAAAAGAACCGGTTGGCCGCGAAGACGATGACCACCGCCGCGCACAGATACAGGATCCGCAGCAGAATGGCGTCGGTGCCCCGCATGGTCATGGACGCCATGGTCAGCGCGTAGCAGGTGGTAAAAATCGGCTGGTACCAGGTGCCGGGCACCGAGCAGTACATCAGGGAAATCATCACCAGGGAAAACAGCACCTGCCCCGTCACCCCCGGCAGCAGCGGATGCACCACAAATTCCACGCAGCAGCCTAAGAATGTGCCGATGGTCCGGGTCTTCATCCGGTAGCTGCTGTCCTCATAGCTGGGCTGCAGCAGGAAAAAGGCGTTTAACGGAATCCAGTAGGACCGGGTAAAGGGCAGCACATAGCTGAGCCCGCTGCTGACGGTCATCACCAACGCCAGGCGCATGGCAAACCGCATCTCAAAGGTTTCCGCGGAGCTGCGGACCCGCAGCTGGTGCAGCATGCTGCGGCAAAAAATGCGGATCCGCCCCTCTTCAATGGTCATGCGCTTCAGCGCCTTCTGACAGATTTCCGTTAATTCTTTATGGGAAAGAAATTCCAGCCGTTTCGCCGTCTCCTCCATCAGCGCCGCCGTCTCCCGCAGCGTCCGGATCTGATCCTCCTGCAGTTCGTTTCGCCAGCTGTTGTCGGTCAGCAGATAGGAAAACCGCTGCATCATGGTGGAAAACATATCCTGCCGCCCGTTTTCCGGGTTCTGCCGGCGGAAAAAATTCTGATGGTAGGACTGCCGGTGAAATTCCTGTTCCAGCTTGGAAAACCGCTGTTCCAGTTCCGGCCGGCGCTCCTCATCCGGCAGCAGCCGCACCATATCCGCCAGCGCGGACAGCCCTTTTTCCAGGGTAAACGGCACGCTGGCCGGCGGCGAAAACAGCCGGGTATGGAAACGGATGGAAACGGCCAGAAGGCCCACGCAGAAGAAAAAGACCACGATCTCCACCGCCAGTTCCCCCAGGTGATCCGGAGGCATCAGCGACAGAAACACAAAAATCATGGCATAAGAAAAATATCCCTTGGGGTTGAACTGCGAACTCTGGGTGAACACCAGCACAAAAGGAATCAGAAGATTCAGAAGCAGGCAGGAGGCCAGACTCAGGGTGCTGACATAGGCGCAGATCATCAGAAACGTACCAGTAACCAGCAGGCGCAGATACCGCCTGGGCGTCTTGTCGTTCTTTTTGTGGCGCATCTGAAAAACACCGTAACCACCGATACGACGCATACATACTGCATCCCGAACAAGGCGTACACCGAGGCGAAGCCCGTCAGGAAAAACAAAATCACCGGAGCAACTCCCCGCAGCGCCTGCAGGAAACGCTTTCCATACCCTATCCACGTCGCTTTCATCGCCTTCCCCCCTTCTGTCGATTACAGCTGGTATAATACCTGATTATACATCATCCAGAAGGGGAGAAACAAGCCTTTTTACTCGCTTTCCAGCAGATACGGCGTTACCTGGTAGACATAGAAATTCAGCCAGTTGCTGTACAGCGTATTGGCCATGTTCCGCCAGCACAGCACCGGCGTGGAAAATGGATCGTTGTTTTCGTAATAATTGCAGGGCACCTCCGGATTGAGCCCCTTGGCCAGGTCCCGGTGGTACTCGTTGTTCAGCGTCATGCGATCGTATTCCGGATGCCCCTGGACAAAGATCTGGCTGCCGTCCCGCTTCATAATCAGCAGGATGCCGGCCTCCGGCGACTCCGCCAGAATCTGCAGCTCTCCGTGCGCCTCCACGTCTTTCCGGCACACCTCCGTATACCGGGAATGGGGCGCCATCACCAGGTCGTCCCAGCTGCGCACCAGCGGCACCTTCCGGTCCAGCACCCGGTGCTGATAGATTCCGGACAGTTTTTTCTCCCGCTTGTATTTGGGAATCCCGTAATGGTAGTACAGACCGGCCTGGGCGCCCCAGCAGATGTGCATGGTAGAGGTCACATGGGTCTTGGTCCACTCCATGATCTGGGTCAGTTCCGGCCAGTAATTGACTTCCTCGTATTCCAGCATTTCCACCGGCGCGCCGGTGATGATCATGCCGTCGAACCGGCGTTTCCGGATCTCCTGAAAGGTCACGTAAAACTTGTTCAGGTGGCTGGCTGACGTGTTTTTGGACACGTGGGTGGAAAGCATCAGAAACGTGCAGTCGATCTGCAGAGGCGTATTGGACAGCGCCCGCAGCAGCTGGGTTTCCGTGTCTTCTTTGATGGGCATCAGATTCAGAAT
This sequence comes from uncultured Lachnospiraceae bacterium, assembly GCA_944380605.1. Lineage (GTDB taxonomy): Bacteria > Bacillota > Clostridia > Lachnospirales > Lachnospiraceae > UBA3402. The sequence goes on from CALWIA010000030.1 coordinate 15,331, forward strand.
CAGGATTTCCAGCGGACGGATGTCCTGGCTCAGCGCCCGGGCCTCATCCATGACGAAAATATTTTCCGATTCCAGAACCGCCCGGGCCGGCAGGTCCTTCTGTATTTTAATTGGCATGGTACGCTCCTTCCAAGAGTTTCAGGAACTCTTCTTCCGACAGAATGGGAATCCCCAGTTCTCTGGCTTTTTTGTTTTTCGAAGAGGAAGACTGGACGTCGTTGTTGATCAGATACGAGGTTTTGGATGTGACGCTTCCCGCGGCCTTTCCGCCTCTGGACTCGATCAGCTCCTGCAGCTGCTTGCGGTTGTCAAAGTGTTCCAGGGACCCGGTGATCACAAAGGTCAGTCCCCGCAGGTTCTGGTTTTCTTCTTCCTGCGGCGCTTCTTCCAGTTCCAGTTCCGCCAGCAGCCGGTCCACCATCTCCCGGTTTTTCGCGGAATCAAAATACCCGCGCCAGGCTTCCGCCAGCACCGGTCCGATGCCGTCGATCTGGGTCAGTTCCTCCGCGGACGCTTCCCGCATCGCCTGAAAGTCATAGTGAAAATGGCGGCACAGCACCCGGGCATTGGCCAGGCCGATGCCGGCGATCCCCAGTCCGTACACCAGCCGAGGCAGGGTGGTATGGGCGCTGCGCGCAATGGCCTGCACCAGATTTTCATAGGACTTTTCGCCGAAGCCTTCCATCTCCACAATGGCGTCTTTGTGGCGGTCCAAATGGAAGATATCCGCGTATTCCCGGATAAAGCCGGCCCCGATAAACTTTTCCAGGGTCATTTCCGACAGCCCGTCGATGTTCAGCGCGTCCCGGCTGACCAGCAGGACAAAGCTTTTGATCTTCTTGGCCTGGCAGTCCGGATTGGCGCAGTACAGGGCCTTTACGTCGTTTATCTGCCGGATCTGCGCCGGCCCCTGGCATACCGGGCAGCGCTCGGGGATGTCCCGGACGCCGCTGCGGGTCAGATTGTCGGCAATCTGCGGGATGATCATGTTGGCCTTGTACACCGTTATGGTATCTCCCGCTCCCAGTTCCAGCCCTTCCATAATGCTGATATTGTGCACGCTGGCGCGGCTGACGGTGGTGCCCTCCAGTTCCACCGGTTCAAACACCGCCACCGGGTTGATCAGCCCGGTCCGGGAAGGGCTCCACTCAATATAGGACAGGGTGGTTTCCCGAACCTCGTCCGCCCATTTAAACGCAATGGAATTTCTGGGGAATTTGGCGGTGCGTCCCAGCGATTCGCCGTAGGCGATGTCGTCGTAGGTCAGCACCAGGCCGTCCGAAGGGATATCGTTGCTCTGAATGGCCTCCGCAAACGCCTCCACCGCCGCGGGAAGGGTCTCCCGCACCGTCTCCCGGTATTCCACCACTTCAAATCCCTGCTCCCGCAGCCAGGCAAACTGCCGGCTTCTGGAATTGGCAAAATCCACGTCCTCCGCCTGCACCAGGGCAAAGATCACGCACCGCACGTGGCGGGACGCCGTCACCTGGCTGTTCAGCTGACGGACCGAGCCGGAACACAGATTCCGGGGATTTTTGTACCGGGCGTCCACGTCCTCAATCTCTTCGTTCATCTTCTGGAAATCGGAGTAGCGGATCACCGCCTCGCCCCGCAGCACCAGTCTTCCCGTATAGGCAATCCGCAGCGGAATATTTTCAAAGGTCCGGGCATTGGCCGTGATCACCTCGCCGATTTCGCCGTTCCCCCGGGTGACCGCCTTGGCCAGTTCCCCGTTTTCGTAGGTCAGCACCACCGTCAGGCCGTCCATCTTCCAGGACAGCAGGCCCTTCTGGTCCCCCAGCCACTCCTGCAGCGCCGCTACCTCTTTGGTCTTGTCCAGAGAAAGCATGGGCGCCGGATGCCGCTCCTTCGGCAGTTCGCTTAAGACCTCATACCCCACCTTCTGGGTAGGGCTCCCCGCCAGAACGACGCCGGTTTCCCGCTCCAGCGCCGCCAGTTCGTCGTACAGCCGGTCGTATTCGTAGTTGCTCATGATCTCCCGGCTTTCCTGATAATAGGCTCTGCCTGCTTCCGAAAGCAGGGCCGTCAGTTCCCGGAGTCTGGCCATGGATTCTTCTTTCAACGCGATTCTTCTCCTTCTTCGGATTCCTGCAGCAGCCGGATCAGTTCCCGGTACTCTTCTTCCGTCACGTTCCGATAGGTTCCGGTTTTCAGCCCTCCCAGCCGCAGATTCATGATCCGCACCCGCTTCAGGCTCTGCACGTGATAGCCCAGCGCCTGGCACATCCGGCGGATCTGGCGGTTCAGCCCCTGGGTCAGGATAATCTGAAACTCCCGGACGCCGGTGGCACGGGCGCGGCAGGGCCGGGTGGTCACTCCCAGTTCCTCCAGCCATACCCCTGCTTCCATCTGCCGGATAAAGGCGGCCGTCACCGGGCGGTCCACCGTTACCACATATTCCTTTTCATGGCCGTTTCCGGCCCGCATCACCTGATTGGCCAGTTCTCCCTGGTTGGTCATCAGAATCAGGCCCTCGGAATCCTTGTCCAGCCGGCCCGCCGGATAAATCCGTTCCGGGTACTGCACCAGTTCTACAATGTTCATGGCCCGGTCCTTCTGGGAAGTGGTGCAGACAATGCCCCGGGGCTTGTTGACCATAAGCAGCACCGGCCGCGGCCGCGCAGGCTTCCGCCTGCCGCCGTTTTCCGGCGTTTTCTGCTCCGCCGCTCCCACCAGCTTCCCGCGGCAGACCACCTGCTGGCCTTCCCGGACTTTCATGCCCATGACCGCCGTCTGTCCATCCACCTGCACCTGGCCGGTTTCAATGAGGTGATCCGCCTCCCGGCGGGAGCAGACCCCCATCATGCTCAGATATTTATTCAGTCTTATTTCTTCCAATCTCTTCTCCGTCTCCTGTCTTTCCCGCCGCGTCCGTGCCGGCGCCGTCCAGATCCAGAATCAGCATGGCGTCTCCGAAGCTGAAAAAGCGATATCTCTGCCGGATGGCTTCCTCGTAAGCCTGCAGCACATGTTCCCGTCCCGCCAGCGCCGACACCAGCATCACCAGCGTGGATTCCGGCAGATGAAAATTGGTAATCAGCCCGTCCAGAATTTTGAACCGGTATCCGGGATAGATAAAAATGTCCGTCCAGCCGCTTCCCGCTTTCAGGCTCCCGTCTTCTGCGGCAGCGGATTCCAGGGTACGGCAGCTGGTGGTTCCCACGCAGATAATCCGTCCTCCGTTCTCCCGGGCCCGGTTGATTTTGGCCGCCTCTTCCTCTTCGATCTGATAAAACTCCGAGTGCATATGGTGGTCCAGCACATTGTCCACCTTCACAGGACGGAAAGTCCCCAGGCCTACGTGCAGCGTCACATGGGCAATGGTCACGCCCATATCCTGGATCCGGCGCAGCAGTTCCTCTGTAAAATGCAGCCCCGCTGTCGGCGCAGCCGCGGAGCCTTCGTGCTTCGCGTAAACCGTCTGATAGCGGTTTTTGTCCTTCAGCTCATGGGTGATATAGGGAGGCAGCGGCATCTGTCCCAGCCGGTCCAGAATCTCTTCAAAAATCCCCTCATAGGAAAAGCGGATCAGCCGGTTGCCTTCCTCCACCACGTCGATGACCTCGCCGGCAAGCAGCCCGCCGCCGAAGGAGATCACCGTGCCGGGCCGGGCCTTTTTCCCCGGCTTTACCAGGGTTTCCCATACGTCTTTTTCCTTCCGTTTTAACAGCAGCACCTCGATTTTGGCTCCGGTATCCTGACGCTGGCCGTACAGCCGGGCCGGAATCACCTTGGTGTCGTTGATCACCAGGCAGTCGCCCTTTTTCAGATATTCCGTCACATCCCGGAACCCCCGGTGCTCCATCCGTCCCGTAGACTTGTCCAGCACCAGAAGCCGCGAAGCAGAGCGGTCTTCCAGGGGATCCTGGGCAATCAGTTCCTGGGGCAGGTCAAAATAAAAATCCTTTACGTCCATGTTTTACTCCTGCTTTCCTTCGATTACAACTTCCGAGGCGGCAGCGCCGCCGTAAATTTCCTGCAGATACGCGTCCGATTCCACCGCCGCCTGCTGCTGCTGTTTCACCTGTTTGATCAGCCGCGCCGCGTCCTCCTGCTGTCCTGCCAGCGCGATGCAGGCCTGGATTTCCTCATCCGCCTTCGCTTCGATATAGTACTGGCCATCCGCCCCTTTCCGGGCATATCCCCAGGTCAGCTGGGGCATCCGCACATTCGTTTCGCGGAAGCGGATCTCAAAATACGGAAAAATCACGTAGGAATCCGGCTCCGGCCCTTCTATGGAATAGCAGGAAATATTTTCATACCCCTTTACACTGGCCTCCACCAGTTCCATCTTCTCTCTCTGGGCGGCCTCCTCTTCCTCCGTCATGGAATCGACGCCGAACACCCGGGCCAGCAGCACCGGATCGCAGTCTTCTTTGGCTTCACAGTAGGACTGCACCAGCGCCAGCAGTTCCGGCACCGCGTCCTGCTGCAGTTCATAGGCCGACGGGTCATAGGATTCCGAAAGCGGCGCTGCTGCTTTGGACTCTGCCGCCGCTTCCGGCGCATCCGTCTCCGCTCCCGTCCCTTCCGCCTCCAAAGTTTCTGCCGCTGTCTCCGCCGCCGTTTGCCCGGCGCTTTCCGCCGGCGCTTCTCCGGCCGGAGCCGGATCCAACAGCCGGACCAGCACCAGAAGCACCACTGCCGCCAGGGGCAATACCATAAAACGGGCATATCTGCGGATTCCATCGTCCGGCAGACCGCCTCCCGTCCGTTTGTTGATTCGTCTATTCATACCGAGTCTCCTCTGGTTCTTCCTCTGGAATTCTCGTCTTATTCTAGCAAAATACCGGTTAAAAAGCAACTGGTGAAAATTTTGCTTGCAAGTTTTCCAAATGTGTTGTATTATACATGTGATGCGTCTGTAGCTCAGTGGATAGAGCAGTGGCCTCCGGAGCCGCGTGCGTAGGTTCGATTCCTATCAGACGCATTTTTTATATTCCGCTGCGGATGTTTCTTCATCCTGCAGCGGTCCTTTCTTTTTTCTGCACCTGTCCGGGGCTGTTCCCCATTCAAATTTACATCGGAGGAATCGCATATGAAACACCTGCTGTCCCGTTACCTATGTTTTGCCGCAGGCATTGCCATCAACTCGTTCGGCGTGGCCTTTATCACCAAAAGCGCCCTGGGCACCTCGCCTATTTCCAGCCTTCCCTATGTTCTCAGCCTGCGCTTTTCCGATTTCAGCTTCGGCATGACCACGTTTCTGTTCAACATGGTCCTGATCCTGCTGCAGTTTCTGCTGCTGAGAAAGGAGTTTCCGCCGGTGCAGTGCCTGCAGATCGCGGCCAACGTCCTGTTCAGCGCCCTGATCGACGTCAGCATGGGGATTCTGTCTTTCCTGCAGCCGGAACTGCTGCCGGCGCGGCTGATCTGCCTGCTGATCGGCTGCCTGATCCTGGCCTTCGGCATCTGCGTGGAAGTGGCGCCGGATACCATTGTGGTGCCGGGAGAAGGCATGGTCCGCGTCATCGCCCGGGTCAGCGGCATCCGCTTCGGCACCGTAAAGGTCCTGTTCGACTGCACCCTGATGGCCACAGCGGGTGTGCTGTCCTTTCTCTTTTTCGGGCAGCTAAACGGCCTCGGCGCCGGCACCATCCTGTCCGCCCTGCTGGTAGGCCGGTTCGTCAACTTCTTCAACCGCCGGCTGCCTCTCATCGAAGCCATCCGCCGGCTGGCCTGAGCCGGTTTCTGCCGGCTGCCTGTCAAAAATCGTTCTTGCCAGCCGCCGGCAGATTTTATATAATGAGTATACTTTCCAGTCTGAATTTCTTATCTATCTGTTATTTCTCTATTTCTTATTCAGGAGGTATACCCATGATCTATGACGTTTTCCAGAAAATCATCATGCAGAAAGTGCAAAGCAAACTGGGAGAGGACTACCTGCTTTCCATTCTGAAGATTCCAAAAAACAACGGGATGGTGTTAAGCGGCCTCTGCGTCCGCAAAAAGGGCGATTCCATATCGCCCACCGTCTATTTGGAATCCTATTACCAGCGGTTCCAGGAAGGCGAGTCCACGGACACCCTGGCAGCGGACATTGTGAGACTCTGTACCGAGTGCCGCGGCTCCTGCCCCATAACGCCCGACCTTCTGGACGACTTTTCCCGGCTGCGGGACCGGGTGGCCATGCGGCTGATTCACACCCGTTCCAACGAGGTTCTGCTGCAGGACACGCCTTCCATTCCCTGGCTGGATTTATCTATCGTCTTCTACCTGCTGCTGGACCGGACGCCTTCCGGCACCATGACGGTTTTGATCCGCAGCCAGCACATGGAACTGTGGCATACCGATACGGAGGAACTGCACCGGCTGGCCGCCGCCAATACGCCCCGGCTTCTGCCGCCCCGGCTGGAGAGCATGACCCAGGTGCTGAAAGACTGCGGCGCTTCTCTGGGCTTTCTCGCTCCGGAAAATTCTTTTCTCAAAGAAGAAGCCGGAGACTCCGGCAGCAGCCAGCCTTCTCCGGCATCGGAACCCCATGATCCGACTCCTCTGTATGTTCTTACCAATTCCAGCGGCGTCGACGGGGCCTGCGCCATGCTCTACCCCGACGTTCTGAAAAATTTCGCCGCCTATCTGAAAAAAGATCTGATCATTCTCCCATCCAGCGTTCACGAAGTTCTCCTGGTTCCCGACCAATCCTGTCTTTCCGCAAATCAGCTGACCGATATGATCCTGCAGGCCAACGAAGAAGTGGTGTCTGTCCAGGAACGGCTTTCGGACCACGCCTACCGGTACTGCCGGCAGACCGATACCGTCGTCTGCCTGCCTTCCTGTTCTTGCAAGTCTCTGTCCTGACCTCAGCCTTCCAGTTCCAGCAGCGCCTTTTTCACTTCCAGCATCCGGTCCCGCAGCACTGCCGCCTCTTCGAAATTCAGTTCCGCCGCGGCCTTGTGCATCTTTTTCTGCAGTTCCTTCGCCAGCTTGTTCAGTTCTGCCGCGTCCATGGACTCGATTTCCTTGCCGTGGTCCTCTCTGTCCTCCTGCGCCGCCTTGGAAATGGCAATCAGATCCCGTACCGCTTTCTTTATAGTAGTAGGCGTGATGCCATGTTCTTCATTGTACTTCTGCTGCAGGTTCCGTCTCCGGTTGGTTTCGTCAATGGCTTTGCGCATGGAATCCGTCACCATATCCGCGTACATGATGACATGGCCCTCCGCATTCCGGGCCGCCCGCCCTATGGTCTGAATCAGCGACGTCTCCGAACGCAGAAATCCCTCTTTGTCCGCGTCCAGAATGGCCACCAGGGAAATCTCCGGGATATCCAGCCCCTCCCGCAGCAGGTTGATGCCCACCAGCACGTCGAACACGTTCAGCCGCATGTCCCGGATGATCTCCGCCCGCGCCAGGGTATCGATATCCGAATGCAGGTATTTGACCCGGATGCCCACTTCCCGCATGTAATCCGTCAGATCCTCCGCCATCCGCTTGGTCAGGGTGGTCACCAGGATCTTATTGCCTTTGCCGGTCTCTTTGCGGACCTCCGCGATCAGGTCGTCGATCTGTCCCTCCACCGGCCGCACCGATATCTCCGGATCCAGAAGGCCGGTGGGACGGATGATCTGCTCCGTCCGCAGCAGTTCATGTTCCTCTTCATATACCGAAGGAGTCGCCGATACAAACAGCATCTGGTCGATTTTGCTTTCAAATTCTTCAAAATTCAGCGGCCGGTTGTCCAGCGCCGACGGCAGCCGGAATCCATAGTCCACCAGCGTCTGCTTGCGGGAACGGTCCCCGGCGTACATCCCCCGCACCTGAGGCAGCGTAATGTGGGACTCGTCAATAATAATCAGGAATTCATCGGGAAAATAGTCGATCAGCGTATAGGGCGGCTCTCCCGGCGCTGAACCCGTCAGATGCCGCGAATAGTTCTCTATGCCGGAGCAGAAGCCGGTTTCCCGCATCATCTCCACGTCAAAATTCGTCCGCTCCGCAATCCGCTGGGCCTCCAGCAGCTTGTCCTCGCTCTTAAAATACGCTACCCGCTCCTTCAGTTCTTCCAGAATGGTCTGGGCCGCCGCTTCCATCCGCTCCTTGGGAACCACGTAATGGGACGCCGGGAAAATCGCCACATGCCCCAGCTGGGCCTTGGCCTCTCCCGTCACCGTATCGATTTCCAGAATCCGGTCCACCTCGTCGCCGAAAAACTCAATCCGGTAGGCCTCGCTTCCGGAATACGCCGGAAACACCTCCACCACGTCGCCGCGCACCCGGAAAGTTCCCCGGCGGAAGTCCATGTCGTTCCGGTCATACTGAATGTCGATCAGCTTGCGGATCACCTCATCCCGGTCCCGGATCATGCCGGGCCGCAGGGAAATCACCATCTCCTGGTAGTCGATGGGGCTTCCCAGTCCGTAGATGCAGGACACGGAGGACACGATGATCACGTCCTTCCGCTCCGACAGCGCCGCCGTGGCCGAATGGCGCAGCTTATCGATCTCATCATTGATGGCGGAATCCTTCTCGATATACGTATCGGTAGAAGGGACGTAAGCCTCCGGCTGGTAATAGTCGTAGTAGGAGACAAAATATTCCACCGCGTTTTCCGGAAAAAACTCCTTGAACTCGGAATAAAGCTGCGCCGCCAGGGTTTTATTGTGGGCGATAATCAGCGTCGGCTTGTTCAGCGCCTGGATCACGTTGGCCATGGTAAAAGTCTTGCCGGAGCCGGTGACGCCCAGCAAGGTTTCAAATTGGTTGCCTTCCTGAAAGCCTTTGACCAGTTCCGCGATGGCATGAGGCTGGTCGCCGGTAGGGGCGTATTCGGATACTAGCTTGAAATGGTCCA
>CALWIA010000031.1 GCA_944380605.1 uncultured Lachnospiraceae bacterium
GGTACCACATGGTCTTTCTGTCCGCGGGAATCTCGGTGGTCGCCGAATCAGAAAAAACATAATTCATTACGACGCTTCCCAGATGCTGGAATGCGTCGTTTTCATATTCAACAGAAGCCTTCAGCCAGTTTTCACTGTCCAAATACATGACAATTCCACACTGGTCAAACCGATGCCGGCTTTCTGAAAAATCGGTTTTTACCACAAAGCTGAAAAATGGTTCTTCCGTCTCCATCTGCAGCACCGGCGCGTTATCGTTCCGGAAATGGTAATAGGTCCTCTGCCAGAGATCGGTATGCGGAGCCGTTACAATCTCCGCTCTGTCTTCCTCGATCCGGCAGTTTTCAGGCCGCCGGATCCACTGAAATTCTTTCAGATTCATAACGCTGTACCTCTCTTTGGAATAAAAAACGAGGTCATATCCACGTTTTCCAGTGTCAGCAGCTTCACTTTTTTCTCTATGCCGCCTGCGTAACCGGTCAGGCTTCCGTTGATCCCCACCACCCGGTGGCAGGGCACAATCACGGAGATTTCATTGCGGCCCACAGCGCCGCCTACGGCTTGGGCGGACATATGGGGCAGGCCTTTCTTTGCGGCGATCTGCTTCGCGATCTCACCGTAGGTCGTGGTATGTCCATAGGGAATCGCACGGAGAATCTCCCAAACCTCTTTCTGGAATTCGGTTCCCATAAGATGCAGCGGCACCGAAAAATCCGGTTCCTGTCCGGAAAAGTACACGTCCAGCCAGCGCTTTGCCGTTTCAAACAGCAAAATCTCCTTTTCTTCCCGTTCTTTGTCCAGGCAGCGCGCAAAGTATTTCTGCCCTTCAAACCAGAGACCCGTCAGGCCGATTTCGTCCGCGGCTAAAAGAATGTCCCCCAGCGGGGAGCGGTAATGACTGATATACTGCATCTCTGTCCCTCCTCACTCCGCCGTTACCGCGATTTTAATCACGCCGTCCAGCCGGTTTTCAAAAATCCGGTAAGCCTCCTCGATTTCCGACAGCGGGAACCGGTGGGTAATCAGCGGCGTCGTATCAATGCGTCCCTGTTCGATCAGCGACAGGATTTCCCCGCAGTCACAGCCGTCTACGCCGCCGGTTTTGAACGTCAGGTTTTTGCCGTACATCTGCGGCAGCGGAAGCGTCTGCGCTTCTTCATACAGCGCCACAATGGTCACCACCGCGTTGGGGCGGGCGCACCGCCAGGCCAGTGTAAAGGTATCCGCGCCGCCGGCGGCCTCCAGCACCACGTCGGCGCCGCCGTGATCCGAATGTTCCCGGACAAAGGATTCACAGGTTTCCGGCGTGCAGACCAGTACCTGCGGATAGTGCTCCTGTACAAACCGCCGCCTTGCCGCGTCTTTCTCGCAGACCAGAATCCGGCCCGGCTGCCGCAGCGCCGCGCACAGCAGCGTACAGATGCCGGTGGGACCGGCGCCAATGATCAAAACCGTATCTCCCGGCTGAATTTCCGAAATCCGGGCCGCCCAGAACCCGGTAGCCAGAATGTCCCCCACAAACAGCGCCTGCTGGTCGGTGACGCCATCCGGAATCCGGTTCAGCCCCTGATCGGCATAGGGCACGCGGACATACTCCGCCTGTCCGCCGTCGATGCGGCAGCCCAGCGCCCACCCGCCGTTGGGATCCGTACAGTTGTTGACATAGCCGTGCCGGCAGAAAAAGCAGCTGCCGCAGAAGGTCTCCACGTTGACCGTCACCCGGTCGCCGGGGCGCACCGACCGCACCTCGCTGCCGGTCTGCTCCACCACGCCTACCATTTCATGCCCCACCGTGATGCCGGGAACCGCCCGCGGCACGCTGCCGTGTTTGATATGCAGATCGCTGGTGCAGATGGAACTCATGGTCACCCGGACAATGGCGTCCTTCGGATCCTGCAGCACCGGCTTCTCTTTATCCAGCAAAGCAAATTTCCCCTGTTCCACATACGTCATCGCTTTCATAGCAATCTCTCCTTCTTTCTGGTACAGACCCCCATGGGTACTGCCTTTCCGCTACTTCACCCGCGCGGGACAAAAATCCAGGTAATCTCCCGATACCAGCATATACCGGACGCCGTGAAACATACCCCGGATGCTGTCCCCGAACCGGGCTTCTCCATGGCAGTGGGAATAAACCACCGCTTCCGCGCCGTATTCTTCCGCTATTTCCGTAAAGGGAGAAGTCTGTTCCAGAATATTGGTAGGCGGATAATGCAGAAACATGATGTACTTCCGGTATCCCGCCTTCCGGGCGGCGGCAAAGGACTCCCGCAGCCGCCGGATTTCCCGGTCCACCAGCTTTCTGGCCTGCTTCTCCCGCTCCTCATCCCAGCCCAGGATCCGGCCCCGCCGGTCCAGATAAAACGGGCCTTCAAAGGTGTAGCCCTTTGTGCCCACCAAGGCGTAGTCCTCATAGGCCGCGAAATTGTTCTGCAGGAAAAACAGACGGCCGGCAAACTCCGCGTTTAAACGGTCGGTTTTGGCGGCGTCCCAGAACATGTCGTGGTTGCCCCGCAGCAGAATCTTGCGGCCCGGCAGGCGCTCGATAAAGGCCAGGTCTTCCCTGCACTCTTCCATCTTCCTGCCCCAGGAGTGGTCCCCGGTCAGCACCAGCGTGTCTTCCGGCCGGATCAGCCGCCCCGCCTGGGTCTCTATTTTCTGTTCATGGTGTTTCCACACCGCTCCGAACCGGTCCATGGACTTATCCGTCTGAAAACTGAGATGCAGATCTCCCAGGGCATACAGTGCCATACCTTTTCTTCCTCCTCTTTTTCACCCCAGCCGGAACAAAAACAGCCCCAGCACGGCGCTTAACAAAATCACCTTCGGCACGCTGACTTTCCATTTAAACAGCAGCACCGCGTCCAGAAGCCCGATGACAATGGCCTGGGGACTCACCGCGGAATTCACCACATAGTTGGTCTGGCAAAAGGAAGCCACCACGCCTAACAGCAGCCCGATGCACACCGGACGGACGCCGGTGAGAATTTCCTCCATGCGGTGGCTTTTCTGCACCTTCTGGAAAAAGGCCGCGGCCACCGCCGTCAGCGTCAGCGTCGGCATCAGCACCCCCAGGTTGGCGGTCACCGCTCCCACCATTCCCGCGGCGTGGATGCCGGCAAAGGTAGCGCAGTTTAAACCCAGCGGTCCCGGCGTCATCTCCGCGATGGCCACAATGTCCGAGACCTCGCTGAGGTTCATCCACCCGTTGGAAACCACTTCATGAGAAATCAGCGGAATCATGGACAGCCCGCCGAAACTGGTAAATCCGATTTTCACAAAGCTCCACAGCAGCGTCAAAAGTGTCTCAAGCACGGTGTCCCGCCCCCTTCCGTTCGTAGTATTCGCTGATCAGCAGGCCGCCGATGATGCCCATGACCACCAGCATGACGCAGCTGACATTGAAAAACAGATACAGGGCAAACGCAGCTGCCGCCAGCACAAAGCAGGGCGGAAACCGGAAGGCGCCTTTGACCATGTTGACGGCGGCGCTGGCAATAATCGGCACAATGGCCGCCCGGACGCCGGTCATGGCGCTCATCACCCACAGATTTTCCTTGAACAGCGTGTAAAAATAGGTAATCACCGACAATACCAGCATCGGCGGAGTAATCATGGCAATCACGCAGAGGAAGCCGCCCAGAAAACCGCCCACCCGGTATCCGTACAGCATGGCTACGTTGCCGATCATGGTGCCCGGCAGGCTGCGGCCCACGCTGGTAATATCCAGCAATTCCTGGCTGGTAATGGTTTTTTCCTTTTCCACGTACAGTTTCTGCATCTGGGCGATGATGCTCCAGCCGCCGCCGAAGGTAAAGCAGCCGAACTGGAAGAACTGCCAGAACAGCGTCAGCATCTTTTTCCACTTCTTCTCCATTTTCCTATGCCTCCTGGTCTTTCTTTTTGTCTGTTTTTCTGTCGGTTTTTTGTCACTTCGGCCTGTACTTATGATACACGTAAAAGGACATGGCCACCGTCAGCGTATCCGCCGCCGCCTGGGACCAGACGATGCCGTACATTCCAAACATACCGTTCAGCAGAAACAGCATGGGAATGTTGAACACCAGCCATCGGGTCATGCCCAGAAACAGCGATTTTCTTCCCATTCCAAACGCCTGGAACAGATAGACGGTAAAAAAGCTGAGGAACATCAGCGGCGTCGCCAGTACGCGGATCCGCAGAAAATCCGCCGCCAGCGCCATAGTCTGGGGCTCTGAAATAAACAGCCGCACAAACTGGCCGGCAAACAGTTCATAGAGCAGAATGCTGACCGCCGCGATCCCCAGTCCCAGCCTCCGGGAAAGCCGGATGACCGCTTCCCGCCGTTCCCGGTTTCCGGAGGTGAAATTGTAGGCCACCAGAGGCATCATGCCCTGGCAGATGCCGATGCCCACATTCAGCGGGAACCGCTCCACCTTCAGAACAATGCCTATGGCCGCCAGCGCCAGGTCGTGATACGATACCATCAGCTTGTCGATGATAATATAGTCCAGGTCAAACAGCAGAGACGCCACCGCGGAGGGGACGCCCACCGCGAATACCGCCGCGATGCTGTCCCGGCCGGGCCGCCCGGAGCGGAAGCGGAAGGTAATGATGGAATCTCTTCCCATTTTTGCCAGCACCGACGCGAAATACAGACACGCGACGCAGTTGGACAAGGCGGTGGCCGCTCCGGCGCCCAGCACCTCATAGCCGTCCGGCATCAGCACAAACATAAACAGCGGATCCAGCACAATGTTGAGCACGCCGCCCAGCACGATTCCCGTTCCCGCCTGCTGGGAGCGGCCGATGCTGCGGATCAGGTTGGACAGCACATTGGACAGCACCGTAGGAATGCCGCCGAACACGATCACACAGAACGCGTACTGGCTGGCAAACCGGTATGTATTTTCCCCGGCGCCCAGCACCTCCAGCACCGGCTTCATAAACAGCCCCATGCCGACAGAAAAAACAGCGGCCACCAGCACCGCCAGCCGCAGGGAAAAGGCGCTGACCCGTCTGGCTTCCTCTTCCCGCCCCTGCCCCAGCAGCCGGGAAATCAGGGCCCCGCCTCCGATACCGGCCAGGCCCGCCAGACACAGCGTCAGGTTGAACACCGGCAGAATCAGCGACGTTCCCGCCACCATGTAGGGATTGCCGGTCTGTCCCACATAAAAAGTATCCGCCATGTTGTAGATCAGCACAATCAGCTGGCTGATCACCGACGGAACAATCATAACCCGCAGCGCCGACGGAACCGGCATGCGTTCAAATACTTCCGTCTGGTCCGCGGCTGTTTTCTGTTTTCCTGCTGCTTCTGTCAAACCATCCACCTTCCTTTTGCCGTCAGATTTTCATGGGAAACCGGGAACCTCCGGTCAGCAGATCGTTCTGCCGGTTCGCGGCGGCGCCGCCGTCTATCTTTCCCAGTTCCCAGAACGCCACCGCGCTGGCCGCCGCCACGTTCAGGGAATCCACGCCGTGAAACATGGGAATCCGCACCGTATCCGCGCAGGCGGCAATGGTTTCGTCCGCCAGCCCGTCTCCTTCCGTTCCCAGCACCAGCGCCAGTTTTTTCTCCTGCTTCAGCCTGGGATCTGCAATGCTTATGGAATCCTCCCGCAGCGCCATGGCGGCGGTCCGAAATCCCATCTGCTTCAAAAGCGCCATCCCCCGCTCCGGCCAGCTGCCTTCTCCCGGCGCAAAAAACGTCCAGGGAATCTGGAATACCGTTCCCATACTCACCCGCGCGGCCCGGCGGTACAACGGGTCCGCGCAGCCCGGCGTCAGCAGCACCGCGTCCATGCCCAGAGCCGCCGCGGAGCGGAAAATGGCGCCCACATTGGTGGGATTTACCACCTTCTCCAGCACGGCGATCCGGGAAGCGTTCGCGCACACCGCCTCCGGCATCCGGGCCGGCTGCCGGCGCATGGCGCACAGCAGGCCCCGGGTCAGCGGAAACCCGGTGAGCCGGGTCAGCACTTCCAGAGGCGCCGTATACACCGGGGTATCCCCGCAGCGGCGGATCAGCTCCGCCGCCTTTCCTTCCGCGTCCTCAGGCTCCGCCAAAAAGGAAATGGGCTGGCAGCCGGCATCCAGCGCCCGCCCGATAACCAGCGGGCTTTCCGCTATGAAGATTCCCCGTTCCGGTTCATAATATCTTAACAGCTGCACCTCGGAACACCGGGCGTAAATATCCAGTTCCGGAGCGTCAAAATCTGTAATCTGCACCATCCGCGGCATACGCATTCTCCTTTTCCTGCCATTCCCTGTTCTTTCTTCAGTGTATCATAAAAGGGCGCAGATGGAGAAGATTCTTTCTTCTTTTTATTCCGGAATCTTTTCCTGTCCGGACGCCTTGCCTTTTTCTGCTTTCTATGTTAAGCTTCCCATACACGTCTGCCGGATGGCAGAACCAGACCGGTGTTTTCGCCGCCCAAGCGGCGCCGGATACGATACAAACAGGAGGATGCTATGAAACTGATACTTCACTACATGCTGCGGTACAAGCGGTACCTGCTTCTGAATCTGCTGGGCGTGTGCAGCTTTGCCTTAGTGGAGCTGGGCATTCCCACGCTTATCGCGCGCATGATCAACGGCGGCGTCATGACCGGCGACAAAGCCTATATTTACCAGACCGGCGCGGTCCTTATGGCGGTGGCTCTGGCCGGCGCCCTGGGCAGCATGCTGCTGGGCTACTGCAGCGCCAAAATTTCCACGTCCATTACCAGGGACATCCGCAGCGACGTATTCCGCAGGGTGCAGCAGTTTTCTCCCAGCGAAATGAGCCGGTTCGGCGTGTCTTCCCTGATTGTGCGCACCGGAAACGACGCGTTCCAGATCCAGATGTTCGTCAACGTGCTGCTGCGCACCGCCATGCTGACGCCTATGATGATCCTGTTCAGCTTTTCCCTGACCTTTATGACCTCCATACGGCTGTCTCTGGTAATCCTGGCCACGCTGCCGGTGATCTTCTTAGGCATTTTCTGGGTCACCCGCATCGCGGACCCGCTGTCGGAAAAACAGCAGGAAAAGCTGGACGAACTGAACCGGATTTCCAAGGAAAATCTGCTGGGCGTCCGCGTCGTGCGCTCGTTCAATAACGACGCCTGGGAACTGTCCCGTTTTTCATCTGCCAACGATGCCTACACCGGCTATTCCCGCAAGGTGTTCCGGCTGATGATGCTGACTCAGCCCACCTTCTTTTTCCTGATGAATCTGGCGATTCTGGCCATCTTCTGGATCGCCGCGTCCATGATTCAGGCCGGCGCCATGCAGGCCGGCAGCCTGGTGGCCTTCCAGGACTATGTGTTCCACGCCATGTTTTCCACCATGCTGTTCTGTACGGTACTGGTGATGTATCCCAAGGCGGCGGTATCCGCCCGCCGGATCGCGGAAATCCTGGAGACCGAAAGCCTGATCCGGGACGCCGGGGAAGCAGCCGGGGCAGAACCTTCTGCAGAAACCGGCGCTCTGACCCTGACCTTTGACCATGTGACCTTTGTCTATCCGGACGGAGAAGAGGCGGTTCTGAAAGATATTTCCTTTGAAGCCCGCTCCGGAGAAACCGTGGCCTTCATCGGCAGCACCGGCTCCGGCAAGTCCACGCTGATCAGCCTGATTCCCCGTTTCTACGACGCCGCTTCCGGCCGCATCCTGTTAAACGGCAGGGATCTCCGGGACTATCCCTTAAAAGAGCTGCGCCGCAAGATCGGATTTATCCCCCAGAAGGCCAATCTGTTTTCCGGCACCATACGGGAAAATCTGTCTTTCGCGAAGCCCGGCGCGTCTGACGAAGAGCTGTGCGAGGCGCTGAAAACCGCTCAGGGCTACGATTTTGTCATGAACCAGAAGGATGGGCTGGACACGGAAATTTCCGAAGGCGGCAGCAATTTCTCCGGCGGCCAGAAGCAGCGCCTGAGCATCGCCCGGGCCCTGGTGGGAAAACCGGACATCTATATCTTTGACGACTCGTTTTCCGCCCTGGACTTTGCCACCGACGCCCGCCTGCGGCAGGCCTTAAAGCCGGTGACCCGGCAGGCCATCACCCTGATTGTGGCGCAGCGGGTTTCCACCATTATGCACGCCGACCGGATCCTGGTGCTGGACAACGGACGGCTGGCGGGCTGCGGCACCCACCGGCAGCTGCTGGAAAGCTGCCCGATTTACCGGGAAATCGCCGCGTCCCAGCTGAGTGAGGAGGAACTGACCTATGAAGCATAATCTTGCCCATTACCGGAAAACCGCCCGGAAGCTGGTGCCTTTTATCGCGCCTTATAGACTGAGCTTCCTGATGTCCGTAGCCATGGTCTGCGTCACCACCCTGGCCCTGGCCATTTCGCCCTCCGTAGAAGGCATGGCTACCTCCCTGCTGGTGTCTGACGCCGCCGATCTGCTGAACCACGTGCCCGGCGCCGGCATCCGCTTTGACCGGCTGCTTCAGCTTCTGACGCTTTTGTTCCTTTTGTACCTGACCAAAACCGTTTCCCAGGGCGTCATGGCCTTTACTCTGACCGGCTCCATCCAAAATTCCATGCATGACCTGCGCAACGCAGTGGAACAAAAGCTTACCCGCCTTCCGGTGCAGTATTTTGACGCCCGACCCTTCGGCGACGTGCTCAGCCGCGTCACCAACGACCTGGACACGGTGTCCAATGCCCTGCAGCAGACCATTATGCAGATCCTCAGCGGAATCCTGTCCATTCTGCTGGCTTTCTTTATGATGCTGCGCATCAATGCCCCCATGACGGCGCTGGTATTCCTGATTATACCGGCGGCCATCCTGATCACCCGGTTTATTGTGCGCCGCAGCCAGCAGCTGTTTATCCGCCAGCAGAATACCCTGGGCCGTTTGAACGCTTCCATTACGGAAATGTACAGCGGCTATAAGGAAATCCTGCTGTTCAACAAACAGGAAGACGCCATCCGGAGTTTTGATTCCGTCAACGACGACCTGTGCCGCAGCGCCTTCCGCGCCCAGTTTATGTCTTCCCTGATCTCTCCGTTAGTGTCCTTAAGCACCTACCTGATCATCGGAGGCATCGGCATCATCGGCTGCCTGCTGGCCATAAGCGGCTCCATTCAGGTGGGCCAGATCCAGGCCTTCATCCGCTACGTCTGGCAGGTCAACGACCCCATGTCCCAGGTCAGCAACTTTTCCGCCCAGATTCAGTCGGCCTTTGCCGCCCTGACCCGGATTATGGAAATTCTGGAGCAGGAAGAGATGGAAGAGCCCGAGCGGCCCGCCGCTCTGCCGGACCCGGCCGGACATTTTTCTGATTCCATTACCTTTGAACACGTCCGCTTCGGCTATGAGCCCGGCAAAACCGTGATTCACGACCTGAACCTGACGGTCCGCCGAGGCCAGACCATCGCCATCGTCGGCCCCACCGGCGCCGGCAAATCCACCATCATCAATCTGCTGATGCGTTTCTACGACCCGGATGGCGGGCGGATTCTCATGGACGGCGTGGACATCCGCCAGCTGCGCCGGGAAGACCTGCGCCGGAATATGGGCATGGTGCTGCAGGACACCTGGCTTTTCAACGGCTCAATTTTTGACAACCTGCGGTACGGGCGTCCGGACGCCCGGCGGGACGAAGTCATCTCCGCCGCCCGGCTGGCCAATGTCCATCACTTTATCAAAACCCTGCCCGGCGGCTATGACATGGTGATCAACGAAGAAGGCGGCAACATCTCCCAGGGGGAAAAACAGCTGCTGACCATAGCCCGGGCCATTCTGAAAAATCCGGATATCCTGATTCTGGACGAGGCCACCTCCTCCGTGGATACCCGGCTGGAAAAGCAGCTGCAGGAAGCGATGACCTATGTCATGGAAAACCGCACCAGTTTTGTCATTGCCCATCGACTTTCCACCATTCGGAACGCCGACCGGATTCTGGTTCTGGACCACGGCGACGTGGTGGAGCAGGGGCGTCATGAAGAACTGCTGGAAAAAGGCGGGTTCTACGCCCGCCTCTACAATTCCCAGTTCCAGTCTTCCGCTGAAACAGCTGTATAACCTGATTTTTTGTATTACCTGGCCGGTTCCCAGTCCGCTGTGAACCGGCTTTCTGCTTTTCCATCCTCCGTCTTTAACAGCCACTGGATCCGGTACAGCACCTCTTCCTGGCCCTGGTGGTTGGAAAACGTCTCTTTCTCCACCTTGAAGTCCGCAGGTTCTTCCACCCGGATCCGCAGGACGCCGTCCTGTCCCCGCAGCGAAAACCCATTGCCTTCCATCTGCGGCTCGTACTGCGTTACCAGATTCTCAGTCACCGTTTTGGCATGTTTCAGCCAGAACCGGTCCTCCGCCTGCAGCTGTCCCGTCTCCCGGCAGAACCGCAGGCTGCGCAGGACTTTTTCAAACAGCCCTTCTTCGTAGGCCCCGCCGAAGGATACCTCTGTCTTCGCCCAGTGCTGTTCTCCGTTCTCCTGCTTCACCGTCTCTTCTTCCGCATGGAAGGCGTCGGCGCAGTATGCCCTTCCCGCCAGCTGCTCTTTCCCGTCCGCCAGAGGCAGGCTGTGTCCCAGCGAGCGGTTGTTGAGAATCCCGTACCGCTTGTCGCTGAAATAGTCCTTGGTATATTCGCCTCCGCCCAGATCCGTCAGGAACATGTCACGTCCTGCCAGATACAAAAACGTTCCGATGTCGTTGTGGTTGTGGGGCTCGTCATTGTGACCGCCTTTTACAGCAAATCCCGTGCCGCGGTCGCCTTTGCCCACAGCCCACTGGGCGGCCGGCAGCACCGTCAGCCACTGATCCCGTCCGGCAGCGCCGTCTTCCGACGGGGCCTTTACCGATTCTCCATAGGTTCTCACCCATGCGTCATCCCGCAGCAGCGCCATAAAACGGTAGCAGCTGTCGTCGTCTAAGTTCATGGCGGAAGAGATCGCCGGCAGCTCCACCCCCGGATACAAACTGGCCAGGTAGCAGGTCAGCCCCAGGCGGTATCGGTCTCTCTGGCTTCCGTCGGAAAAGCTGACAGTCAGACCGGAATCAAAATAACAGGCCTGCTGGAACCGGGCGGCCCGCTCTACCTTGGGATTGTCCATCAGATTCACCTTCCCGCCGCTGAACCGGTACATCTGCTCCGCGAAGCCGGTAAAATACGTCATCCCGTAAGTAAAATACAGGATGCCTTCCGGACAGGTACCATCTTCCATAATGCTGTCCAGATACCGGGGCATGGTTTCCAGCACCCGGTCCAGAATCCGCTTCTGCTTCTCCGGCTGATCATTCAGAAGGTGCATAGCCGCGCTGCCGATGCTTCCGGCGCACACCGCCACCCAGTTGTTTTCATAGGACTCCCAGTTCCAGCCGCCCAGCGGCCGGGACATATAAGAATCAAAAATCCTGCGGGTCACTTCCTCTTTCACCAGATTCCGGATCTCTTCCGACAGACGGTCTCCCAGCAGCGCGGCAATCTCCGACAGCGCCTGAGCCGTCTCGCTGGCAAACAGATCCACCGTAATCTCCCAGTCCTTCTCCTTCCGGCTGACGTGGGCCGGCAGCGCCCAGCACCGTTCCCGGCAGATTTCCCGCAGAACCGCTTCCAGTTTCCTTACATCCGCCTCCCTGCCGTACCAAATAGACAGCAGTCCGAATACCGCCAGCTGCTTTCTTCTGGGAAAGTACAGATTTTCATAGATCAGGCGGTTTCCATTGGTCTCAAACAGGCCGAAGGCTTCCTCCGTCAGTTCGGGAAGCGGAACGTCCCGCAGTTCCTCCCCCGCTTTTTCCACTTCGCTGCGAAAATACGCCAGCTTCTGCTCCAGTACTTTGTTCATGATTGCCCCTCCTTTTACCCAACACCCGGAACGTTTCTTGTAACGTATTGTACCAGATTTTGGCAGAGGCTTCCAGTCCCTGCCATGAGAATCCGCTGTCAAAAAACGTACTGTACAGGTTCTCTGTCATCCGATATAATAAAAACAAATATCAGAAAGGAGCCGTTTTTATGCCTCATGCAAAAAAGCAGAGATACACTGCGGATGATTACTGGAAACTTCCCGAAGATCAGCGGGCAGAATTGATTGATGGAGCGTTCTATGCTATGGCTCCTCTCAGCCTCTCTCACCAGCGCATCGTTCACCGGCTTCAGAGACTGCTGGGTGATTATGTGGAATCGCGCTCAGGTTCCTGTGAAGTCATTCCCGCCCCCTTTGCCATCAATCTGGATGCGGAGGATGAAAACTGGGTGGAACCGGATCTTTCTGTTGTCTGCGACCCTTCCAAACTGACTGAACGCTGCTGTCTGGGGGCTCCGGACATGGTGATTGAGGTAGTCTCTCCCTCCAGCCGCAAGCTGGACTATGGTCTGAAAAACGCCTTGTATGCGCAGGCCGGCGTTCGGGAATACTGGATCGTCGATCCGGATAAAAAAATAACCGTTGTCTATATGTATGAGCAAGATGCCGCTCCGTCCATTTATCCCTTCGAACAGAACATTTCCTGCGGCATTTTCCCCGGCCTGCAAGTCTGCTTTCAGACCCTGTTTTAATGATCGGATGTCCGCTCGCACAAAAAAGCGGCAGGGCCGATGCCTGCATGCCGCGCAGGATCCGCTCTGCCGCTCAAATCCCTCTGATTTTAAAAAAACAGTCTTTCCATTCCTCCGACGACCGACAGTATGATCAGCAAATACGCTATCAAGGTCATCCACCTGTTTCCGGCCTTTTTATATACCAGTACGCCTGCAATGCCCAAAAATCCCAGGATCCAGGATACCAACTGCTGTATTACATAATTCGATGGCTGAGCAGAAGCGCCCAATACAGCGATTATCATCCCCCAGCCTGCCATAAAGTACAGCACTTTTTCCTTTGTTTTGCGATTTTTGACAAGAAACATCAGCAGCAGTCCCAAAATACTGATTACGCTCATTACAACAAATCCAATCATCAAAATTCCCAGTGCCATATCTATCTTCTCTCCTTTTTCGTTTTATATGGCAACAGGATATCAGAAATTTTCCAAAAAATCCCGCAGAAAATTCTGAAGAATTCTGAAGATCGGTTTTACAGCAATTCAGAAATCGGAAGCGACACTCGTATTTCAAATGCGTCTCCTGTGCGCTGTGTCTCCATGTAACCGCCCATTTTTTCAGCAATCCGCCGCACACTATCCAATCCGATGCCGTGGCTTTCCGCCTTCCAAACTTCTTCTCTCCGGACGCCATTGGTCTGTATCAGGGACAACCAGGTTCCATCGTTCTTTACTGCCAGAACCGCTTCTGTTTTCGGATCTGCGTATTTCTCCACATTCGACGCCAGATTGTCAAAAATCCTGCGAATATCCTGCACATTCAGCATTCCCAGAAAATCTCCGCATTCGGATAGTTCCGTCCTGCAGGGAATCCGATCCTCCAGAATCTCTTCCCACTCCTGCGCCAGCTGTTCCATTAAAAATCGTACATGTTCCACCCTCTGCTTTCCTGCCTCTTTTTGTTCCAACAGCCGATCCGCCAGTTCTCGAATCTGCACCGCTTTCGCTTCAACCAAAGCCGCATAACGCCGCATTTCTTCCTGTTCCAGCACCTCTTTCTGCACCAATAGCTGGGAATAAGACAAAATAGATGTCAACGGCGTACGAATATCATGGGACATCGCGCGGATCCACTGTTCTCGATCCTCTTTCAGCATCTGTTCACGCCTGGCCACCTCACGCCTGGAGGCCGCCAGCAGTCGAATGCTTTCTGCCAGTTCTGTCAGTTCATCGTCCCCTTCAGCAGGAACCTGAAAATACATGCCATTCTCTTCCATCGCCGCAACCCCTTCGATGATGGATACCAGGTAAGAAATCCGCTGCCCAAGCATAAATAAAAACAATACCACAAAAGCGGCCGCGGACGCAATCGCGCACAGACTCCGCAGCCACATCTGCAGGACCGCCTGCCGCGCTTCACCGATCACTATGTTTCGATCCAGCAGATACGTTTGTGCCAGAGAGTCTGACATCGCATATAAAAAGCAAAACAAGAAAGCGGCAATCGCCAGGGAGAGCAGGAGAAATTCCACAATCTCGCCGGCCAGTTTTCTTTTCCGCTTTCCCGCGCCCGGTGTTCTCTCCGCAGGCTCTGTCCGTCCTTTTTTCCTAATCCACATAATATCCCTTCCCCCATGCAGTCCGGATATACTGCGGATTCCTGGAAGAGTCTCCCAGTTTTTTTCGAAGGTTTTTAATGTGCGCCATAATCGCCCCGTCTCCTACCGCTCCATCTTCCTCCCACACACTGCTATACAGACTATCTGCGGAATAAATCTTTTTCCGGTGTGTCAGCAAAAGCTTCAAAATCCGAAATTCGGTGCTGGTGAGCACAATCACCATTCCTTCTTTCTTCACCGACTGGCTTTCCAGATCCAGCACCAGATCTTTGTAAACGATTTCTTTCTTTTCCTGGCTGGAGGCCGAGATGTTCCTGGCGCCGTACTCTTTATAGCGGCGCAGCAGCGAGCGGACCCGCAGCAGCAATTCTCTATTGGAAAACGGCTTTACCACGTAATCATCCGCTCCGGCCGCAAATCCCATAGCTTTGTCCGCCTCTCCGGAATATGCCGTCAAAAACAACACCGGTGCCAAAAACTTGCGGCGAATTTCCATAGCGGCCGCAAAGCCGCTCATCACCGGCATATGAATGTCCAGAATATACAAGTCTACTGACGCATCCGCCTTTTGGACCGCTTCCCGTCCGTCGGCAGCCGCGGTCACCTCATATCCCTCGCCTTCCAAAAGCAATCTCAAAATTTCCAGTATATCCGGTTCATCGTCCGCAATGAGTATTCGTATCCTGTTTTCCATATCTCTCCGTTTTCCCCGCTTACGCGAATTTTCTCTCCCAGGACCGCACCACGAACCGCCGTCCCAGCAGGATGCAGCGGGTCACATTATCCGCCACCATGCACACCCAGACCGCCTGCAGACCGCCGCCCAGTACGTGGATGCAGATGCAGGTGCCGATGATCCGCACACCCCACATGGAAAAAAGCGAGATAAAAAACGGGGCCTTGGTATCGCCGATTCCATTGAACACGCCTTCAAAAATAATGACCGCGGCAAACATGGGCTCGGACACCGCTACAATTTTCAATACCGTGATGCCTCCGGCAATCACCTGGGGATCTTCGGTAAAAATCGACATCATAAAGCCGGGAAACAGAAACAGCAGCAGGCCGGTAACCGTCATCAGCAGCACCGCGATGCCGGCAATGTTCTTGGTCACCTGCCGGAATTCTTTTGTATCCCGTTTTCCCAGGGCATTGCCCGCCAGGGTAGACGCCGCCGCCTGCATGCCGTACCCGGGAATATAAAAGGCCTGTTCCGCCGTTATGGCAATGGAATGGGTGGCCAGCGCCAGGGTTCCCAGACTGGTAACCAGGCTGGTAAAGACCACCTGCCCCAGGCAGGCGCTGACCCGCTCCATGGCCACCGGTCCTCCGATGCGCAGGCACTTGGCCGCCAGCGGCTTCTGAAATGCCAGCCGGCCGCCTTTCGGCGAAACTTTGGGATTTTTCCAGTATACCGCGATCATAAAACATCCGCCGACGCAGTAGGATACCGCCGTTCCTATGGCGGCGCCGGCCACGCCCAGGCCCGCACCGGGAATCCAGAAGCGCCAGTCCCCGATCTGCCCGTACCGGGATTCATAAATCAGCAGGAAGTTCAGCACCAGATTTACCAGGTTCATCAGAATATTGGCCGTCATGGGGCTGCGGGTATCCCCGGCGCCGCGCATAACCGCGCCTAGAATGATGGAAAACGCCCGGAAAATCATAGGCGCGCAGACTATGGCAAAATACGTGGACGCCTCTTTTCGCAGCTGAGGCTCGGCTCCCAGCCATTCCGGCAGAAACGGGCTGATGCCCAGGGTGATAACCCCCAATGCCACGCCCAGAATCAGGGAAAAATACAGAGACTGCACGCCATAAGCCCTGGCTTTTTCCCGGCTGCCTTCTCCAATGGACTCCGCGATGCAGGACAGCACGCCTACCCCCATGGCAAACAGCGGCGCGTTCACCAGCCAGGTCATGGTGCTGGTCAGTCCCACTGCCGCCGACGCCTGGGCGCCCAGCCGTCCCACCATAGCCGTGTCAATATAAGTTACCAGCGTCTGCAGCGCCTGCTCCAGCACTGCCGGCCAGGACAGATAGAAAATCATCTGCAGCATCCGCCGGTTTTTTTCATAGTATGCGCTCCAACTTCTCATGGCTTCCGCCTAAGACCGTCCTTTCCTGTTCTGTACTTGTCGGTTTCTCCGCGCACAGCAGCAGAGCCGCCGGATTCCTCCGACGGCCCTGCTGTCTGTGTCCATCCCGAATCATCTCGGTTTCATTATACTGCATTTCAGACCCATTGAAAAGCGCTATACCTGCATCAGGTCATGAAACCTGGGGAATTTCTCAAAGTTCCTCTGAATCACCGAATCCGTGCCCCGATTGTCCACAATCTCCCGCACCTTCTTGCCTGCCGGAATCAGCTTTTCCACGTCGATGCCGGTCTCAATGCCCATGCGGTTCAGCATAAACGCCAGGTCTTCCGTCGCCACATTGCCGGTAGCCCCCGGCAGATACGGGCACCCGCCGAGACCTGCCACACTGGCGTCAAACTTGGTGACGCCGGCCTGCAGAGCCGCCAGCACGCCGGCCAGACCCATGCCCCAGGTGTTGTGCATGTGCAGCATCCAGCTGACGTCCGGGAAGTGCTCCGCCACAGTGGAGAAACGTTCATAAATCATGGCCGGATCGCCCAGGCCCGCGGCGTCGGAGAGAGAAATCTCCCGGATTCCGATATCCATAAAGCCCCGGATAATATCTTCCAGCCGGTCCATGGGAATCACGCCTTCGCCCTCAAACGGAGAAATAAACGGCAGAGAAATGGAGCCGCACATGGCGATGCCGTGATCGGAAGCAAAATTTCCGATCTTGGAAAACTGCTTCATGGCTTCCCTGGTGGTCATGCCAGCGCCGCCTTTGTGATGGGCGTCGCTGGCGGAGATGTTGATTTTCACCTTGGGACAGCCGGCCTCGTACGCTTCCTTCACCCCATCTTCGTCAAAAATCAGCGCGCGGTAGCTGACCCCTTCTCTCTGTTTCAAAAGCCGGAATACATCCTTGGTATTCCACATCTTTTTCATGCTTTCCGAATTGGGCGTAAACGCGCCTACCTCAAAGCAGGACACCCCCGCGTCCGCCGCCATGTCGATGATCTGCACCTTGTCCTCCGCAGACACATCCACCGGCGCGCTCTGAAACCCGTCTCTTGTTACGTCTTCACAGATAATGACTTTCTTCGGCAGTTTCACAGCTGTAACCCTCCTTTATCATATGTTGAAATCCACACAAAACTGCTGGTATCATTATACTGCTTTTCCCCGGGTTTGTCGAACAAATGATGATGCCGCGCCCTCCTAATACTTTTTCGCCAGAATATGGAACATAATCGTATAAAGCAGAACCAGCAGGCAGATGGACATGGCGGCTATCATGCCCTCCCGCTGATAGCCAAGGATCAGACATATCATGCACAGGATTCCCGCGAGGATCACGTATACCGCAAACGCGGCT
>CALWIA010000032.1 GCA_944380605.1 uncultured Lachnospiraceae bacterium
AAATCCGGCCCTTCTTTTTGGAATTTTCAGGGTTTTACATACTGTTCGATCTTTAATTTTCAAGGTCCGATGTTTGTTTTGCTGCCGCTGTTCTCAGCGACAGCTTGTATAGATTACCACAGCTTCCGGCGCCTGTCAAGCACTTTCCAAAAAATTTTTTAGCTGTTTTTTCTTTCTTCGGCCACTTCCTCCGCCAGAAATTCTCCCGGTGTTTTCTCTTCCTCGCCGGTTTCCGGAATGCCCTTGCACTCCCGGAAAATTTTCATAAATTCCTTGCCGGTGATGGTTTCTTTCTCAATCAGGAATTCGGCGATCTTGTCCATGATCTCCCGGTTTTCTCCCAGCAGGCGCTTGGCCTCGTCATAAGCCGCCTTCAGCATCTTCATGACTTCCTGGTCGATTTCCGCCGCCGTCGCCTCTCCGCAGTTGAGCACCATGCGGCCGCTCAGATACTGGTCTTCCTGGGTCGCCAGTCCCATAAGGCCGAACCGCTCGGACATGCCGTACTGCGTCACCATAGCCCTGGCAATCCGGGTAGCCTGCTCGATGTCGTTGGCCGCCCCGGTGGTCACCGTATCAAATACCAGTTCCTCCGCGGCTCTGCCGCCCAGGCAGCCTACCAGCATGGCCTTCAGCTCTTTTTCCGTATTCAGGAACTTCTCTTCCTCCGGCACGTGCATCACATAGCCCAGCGCGCCCATGGTACGGGGCACGATGGTGATTTTCTGCACCGGTTCCGCATCCTTCTGCAGGGCGCTGACCAGCGCGTGGCCCACCTCGTGGTAGGAAACGATCCGCCGCTCTTCCTTGCTGAGCACCCGGTCCTTCTTTTCCTTGCCCACCAGGACCACTTCCACCGCCTCAAACAGATCCTTCTGGCTGACGGCGTTCCTTCCGTTTTTCACAGCCAGAATCGCCGCTTCGTTGATCATATTGGCCAGGTCCGAGCCCACGGCGCCGGAGGTGGCCAGCGCAATGGCCTCCAGATCCACCGTCTCATCCAGCGACACGTTTTTCGCGTGCACCTTCAGGATGTTGACCCGTCCCTTCAAATCCGGTTTGTCCACAATGATCCGCCGGTCAAAACGGCCGGGACGCAGAAGCGCCGGATCCAGAATCTCCGGACGGTTGGTCGCCGCCATCACCAGCAGGCCCTTGGAAGAATCAAATCCATCCATCTCCGAAAGCAGCTGGTTCAGCGTCTGCTCCCGCTCGTCGTTGCCGCCTCCGAACCGGGAATCCCGGCTTTTGCCGATGGCGTCTACCTCGTCGATAAAAATAATGCAGGGCGCGTTTTCCTGGGCCTGCTTGAACAGGTCCCGGACACGGGAGGCGCCCACACCTACAAACATCTCCACAAAATCGGAACCGGACAGGGAGAAAAACGGCACCTTCGCCTCTCCTGCCACCGCCTTGGCCAGCAGCGTCTTGCCGGTTCCGGGCGGCCCCACCAGCAGCGCTCCCTTGGGCAGCTTGGCCCCGATATGGGTATACTTGCCGGGGTTGTGGAGAAAATCCACGATTTCCACCAGCGATTCCTTGGCCTCGTCCTGTCCCGCCACATCCTTAAAGGTAATGCCGGTCTCCTTCTGCATATACATCTTGGCCGTGCTCTTGCCCACGCCCATGACGCCGCCGCCCATGCGCCGCATCATCAAGTTCATGAAAAATACCAGAAAACCGAACATCAGCACATAGCTCAGGATACTCCACAGCGTGGTGTTCTGCCGCATCTGCTCGCTGGTGACGCCGGCGTCGATCAGGCGCTGGGTCAGCTGGTCTCCGCTTTCCATGCGCACCGTCACGTAATCGCTTAACGGGTTATATCCTTCGGCTCCTGGTTTCAGATTGTAGTAAATGGAAGAACTGTCCACCCGGACGCTGTCCACGTTGCCCGCTTCCAGCTGTCTGACAAACTCGGTGTAAGGCACGCTGGCCTTCTGCCCCCAGTAGCTGCTCATGGCCATGACGCTTAAAAGCGTAATCAGGCCCGCTATAAGAATAATGGCAAAGATTTGGGCGGACCCGGGACCTTTGCCCCCATTGTTCTTATTTCTGTCATCCATACCGTATTGTTCTCCTCTGTTTATCCCTGATGGCGAGTTTATGCCATTGTCTATCATTATAGAGGTAGTTTTTCCATAAATCAAGAAATGCGGCATAAAAAATATATAAACTTTTTTACGGCATTTCCGGTATTTTCCTGGCATGGACGCCGCTTTCCGCGCCGATACTGATTCCGAGGTGATGGATATGAAACATGCAGACAGCCAACTGGACGCGGACAGATGGCGCAAAGCCCCGGACCGCCGGGACCCGGATCCCTACCGGGTGGAAGCCACCTCGGATTTTCCGGTCTGCTCCGCCTCCGAATGCACCGGCCTGATTCCCGCCCTGCCGCTAAACGAAGATCAGCGGGAATTTTACGAAGAACTGTACCCGTATCTGGCAGACGCCAGGCGGCAGCCGTAGACCGGATTTTTGCCGTCAAAAATTCCCCGGACCGCAGGCCGATCCGGGGAATTTGGTTTTCCTATATCACTTTATCGATTGTCGTAGCTGTCGTTTTTCTCGTCCCGGGCTCCCGAAACGGAAACGGAGACATGTTCAAACCGGATGTCCCTGGTATAGTCGATGACGCCAAACTCTTTGCAGGACAGATCCATATCCCGGAAGGTCAGGCGGCGGATGGGCTCCGCAGCAAAACCTTCCAGGTGAAACGCGCGGCTGATCCCCTCGTAGTCATCCTCGTACCGGGCCTTTACATTGCGGATCTCAATATCGCTGACCTGGGTAAGAGGCACCTCATCCGGAATCCGCTCCAGCAGTTTTTGCCAGGACTCCGGCAGGTCACCGTCGCAGGCGTATCCCTCCGGCAGGCTGCAGTAGCTGTAGGCCGGGTTCCAGTTCAGGCACATGTGGAACAGATATTTCACATTGACCATGTCCAGATTTTCCACCAGCACGTTCCGGATATAGCCGCGGCGGGCAATGGAGGATTTAATGCGGAATCCGCAGTCGGTTCCCCGGTAGCGGATGTTCCGCAGCGTCACGTCGGACACGCCGCCGGAGACTTCGCTGCCAATGGTCACGCCGAATCCCGCCTGGATTTCGCAGTCCTGCACCACGATCCGGCGACAGGGACGGCCGACCCGCAGGCCATCGGCGTCTCTTCCGGACTTGATGCAGATGCTGTCGTCATTGCAGGAGGTGACGCAGTGCTCCACCAGCACGTCCTCGCTGGAATCGATGTCAATGCCGTCTGTGCTGGGGCTGTGAAGCCCGCAGGCGGTAATCCGGATTCCGTCCACGTGGACCTGAGAGCTGTAGCAGATGTGCACATTCCAGAATCCGGACCGGGTGGAGGTAAAATCCTTCAGTTCCACCTGGCTGGAATCCATAACCACCACGTTTCTCACCCGGCGGCAGTCGTAATCACAGGCCCAGCGCAGGCCTTTTTTGTCGTATTCGCCCCGCATGCCGCTTTTTTCATCAGGCCCCCAGTACTTGTCCCACCAGTACTCTCCCTGTCCATCGATGGTGCCAGGGCCGCTGATGGTCACATGCTGCTGTCCATTGCAGTTTAAAATCCCCGGATACCAATCCATCTCCACGCCGGCCACCCGGGTGCGGATCACGGGATACCGGGATTCGTCGGTGGTGCCCAGCAGCACCGCGCCTTCCTCCAGCCGGAATTCCATCCCGCTTTTCAGAAACAGCGACGCCGTCAGATAGGTGCCCCGCTCCACCAGCACCATGCCGCCTTCTGCCGCCGCCGCGTCGATCAGCGCCTGCAGTCCCTCCGTCACATCGGTCTTTCCGGTGTTATCCAGCTGTGTTTCAGAGGTTCTCCATATTTTCCTTTCCATCGTCTCCATCGTCTGCATTCTCCTTCCGTCCTCTCCCCGCCCTCCGCGCTGTTTCCGGCAGCCGCAGACGGCGGGACAGGGGCCGTCCTGTCTGCACAGAAGGCCCCTGTCGGAAATGTTTTTATGATTTATTTGCTGCTCTTTTCGATGGCTTCCCACAGTCCGTTGATGTAGGTAGCGCCCAGAGCGCGGTCATACAGGCCGTAGCCGGGCCGTCCGGTTTCGCCCCAGATCATCCGTCCGTGGTCAGGTCTTACATATCCCGTAAATCCGTTGTCGTGCAGCGCTTTCAGGATGGCGTACATATCCAGGGAGCCGCAGCTGGACAGATGGGCTCTCTCTTCAAATCCGTTGTCCAGAATCGCCACGTTGCGCAGATGCGCGAAATGGATCCGGCCCATAGCGGCGTACTTGCCGGCCATGCGTACCACGTCGTTCTTCGCGGAGCATCCCAGAGAACCGGTGCACAGGGTAATGCCGTTGTGGGGATCGTCCACCAGTTTCAGGAACTTGTCCAGATTCTCCTCGCAGGTGATAATTCTGGGCAGTCCGAAAATGCTCCAGCAGGGATCGTCCTCGTGAATCGCCATGTTGACGTCGCACTCGGCCGCTACCGGAATCACTCTCTCCAGGAAGTACTTCAGGTTGTTCCAGAGATCGTCTTCGCTCATGGCATTGTACTCCGCCACAACCGCCTTCAGTTCATCTCTGGTGTAGCTGGCGTCCCAGCCCGGCAGCGTCAGGTCGCTGTCGCTCTCCAGAGGATTCACCTGATCTACCTGCTCCTGATAATATACCAGGGACGTGGAGCCGTCTGCCAGCACGTGGTCCAGCTGGGTCCGGGTCCAGTCAAATACCGGCATGAAGTTGTAGCACACGCATTTGATGCCGGCCTCCGCCACGCGGCGGATATTCTCGCAGTAGTTCTCGATATAGCGGTCTCTGGTGGGCTTGCCCAGCTTGATGTCCTCGTGAACCGGGATGCTCTCGATGACTTCGAACGCCAGTCCCGCGTCCTCCGTCAGCTTTTTCAGTCTGGCAATGCTCTCACGGCTCCATACCTCTCCTACCGGCACGTCATAGACGGCGGTTACAATGGCCTGCATACCCGGAATCTGGCGGATCTGCTCCAGGGTAACCTTGTCGTCTTCCCCGTACCATCTGAATGATAATTTCATTTCCGTAATCCTCCTTTACATTTTTCAACCTTGCATCATGGTACTTTCATTATAAATAAAATTGCTCCCGTTGAACATAGAAAACATTGTGATTCACATTGCAAAAGTTGCGGTTTTCGGCTAAAATAGTCCTATGAATTTTATGCAAAGGAGAATGCCATGAGCCGGAAAGAACTGTCCACTTCCTTCAACACCCGCCAACATATGGAAAAGCGGGATTACGAACTTTTTTATTACAGCGACGTCCGGCTGGACCGGATCTCCTCCCACCGGCACGGATACTACGAAGTGTATTTCTTTCTGGAGGGCAGCGTGGATTTCCAGGCCGGCGGCAGCACCCGCCGGCTGCAGTACGGCGACTTTCTGCTGCTGCCTCCCGGCGTCTCTCATCGCCCTTCCATAGACGATCCGGACACCCCCTACCGGCGGTTCGTCCTCTGGCTGGATCCGGACTTCTGCCTGCAGCTGACCCGGATTTCTCCGGATCTGATGTACGGTTTTCAGGCGTCGGCAGAAACCGGCGGCTTCTTTTACCGGTCCGGCCGGTTTCCCGCCCGGGAGATCCAGGCCCGCTTCATCGACCTGCTGGAGGAAACCAAGGCCGGCCGCGTCTTTTCCTCCACCAATGCCACGCTGAAAATCGCGTCCCTGCTGATGCGTCTCAACCAGATCGCCTACGACGCCCTGCATCCGGCTTCTCCCTCCGTAGACGGCGACCTCTGTCTGAACCTGTGCGACTATATCGGCCAGCACCTGGAAGAAGATCTGTCCCTGGAAGCCCTGGCTTCGTATTTTTACGCCAGCAAATACCACATTTCCCATGTGTTCAAGGACTATATGGGCATTTCCCTGCACCAGTATATTCTGAAAAAACGGCTGCAGGCATGCAAAAACGGAATCCTCTCCGGGATTCCGTTCAAACAGCTGATCTATCAGTATGGATTTCATGATTATTCCAGCTTTTACCGGGCTTTCAAAAAGGAATTCGGCCAGTCTCCCGGCGAATTCCGGGAACACAGCCATCTGCCCGGTCCCACCCCCGCCGGCGGCCTGGACGCCTGATGCCGCCTCTTCAGACAAATACCGCCTGCACCAGCACCATGTACAGAAGCGTCCCCGCTCCGATGCTCAGCAGCGAATTGCCCGTTTTCCAATGCAGCGCCGCCGTAACCGCCGCAGCCAGCAGCTGGGGAATTCCATAAGGAGGTTCCAGCGGCCGGATGTCTTTCAGGCAGTACACCACCAGCAGGCCAATGGTGGCATAGGGCAGCGTCCTTCCCAGATACTCCACATACCGCGGCACCTTTTTCCCTGCCGGAAACAGCAGAAACGGCAGGAAGCGGGTAATGGCCGTTGCCAGCACCAGCATTGCCACAATCAGCACGCCTCTTGTCACCGACAGCTCATTCATACGCCTGTTCCTCCTTCTTTTCCTGCGCTTCCTTTCGGTATCCCAGGGTCAGCACCGCCAGAATCAGGGCCATAGCCGGCACCAGAAACAGATCGGCGCCAAACGCCATCACGCACAGAGCGGAGGCAGCCACGCCGGTCAGCGCCGGCCGGTGATCCTTCCGGCTTTTCCACTGATCCGTAAAAATCACGACAAACAATGCGGTAAGGGCAAAATCCAGCCCCCTGGAATCAAATTCCACGGCGCTTCCCAGCAGGCAGCCGGCCATGCTTCCCGCAAACCAGTACAGATGATCCAGAAACGTAATCCAGAGATACACCGCGTTCCGGTCCAGATCCCCTGGCGTCTCTTCGCTGCAGAGCACGGAAAAGGTCTCGTCTGTCAGGCCGAAAATCAGATAGGGCTTTCCGTGCCGGATTTCCTTCATCTTGCCCAGCATAGACAGGCCGTAAAACAGATGGCGGGCGTTGAGCATCAGCCCCATGAAAAACGCGTACAGCGGATGCACCATAGCCGCCAGCAGCGTCACCTCCAGATACTGCAGGCTGCCGGCGTAGATCAGGGCGCTGGAAGCCGCGGTCCATCCCAGGCCGAATCCGTTTACCTGCATCAAAATTCCATAGGCGGCGCCCAGAAACAGATAACCTACCATCACCGGTACCGTTTTGGGAAATGCGTACCGCAGTTCTTTTCTCCCCATCTTCATGGCGTATTCCTTCCATTCCTCTTGCTTTTTTTGTCATTTCCCATTACCATAGACAGGAAAACCAATCATTAATTTTACTGCCGCTGTCCGGATTTGTCAACAAAGCAGCGGTCAGAGACAGGAGCCTCCATGGATCTTTCTTTCTATCAATATCAGAACTGCCGGCTGTGTCCCCGCCGCTGCGGCGCCGACCGGACCGTTTCCTCCGGCTTCTGCGGCTGTTCCAGCCAGATGAAAGCCGCCCGCGCCGCCCTGCACATGTGGGAAGAGCCCTGCATCAGCGGCACCAGAGGCAGCGGCACCATTTTCTTTTCCGGCTGTACCCTAGGCTGCTGTTTCTGCCAGAATTACCCCATCAGCCAGGAGGGCTTCGGCGCGGAAATTTCGTCGGAACAACTGGCGGAAATCATGCTGCGCCTGCAGGACCAGGGTGCTCACAACATCAGCCTGGTCACCGCCGATCAGTACCTGCCCTCCATTCTCCCCGCCCTGGACCAGGTCCGGCACCGGCTGACCATCCCCGTGGTCTATAACTGCGGCGGCTACCAGCGGACGGAAATCGTAGAGGCGCTGAAGGACTACGTGGATATCTGGCTTCCGGATCTGAAGTACCAAAGCGAAGCCCTGTCCGCCCGGTATTCCCGGGCCGCCGATTACTTTGCCTATGCCTCCGGCGCCATAGCGCAGATGATCCGTCAGACGGGAGCCCCTGTCTTTGACGAATCCGGCCTGCTGCGCTCCGGCGTCATCATCCGCCACATGGTTCTGCCCCAGGCCAAAGAAGACTCCATAGCGCTGCTGGCCTGGATGCGGGACGAACTGCCGAAGGACCAGTTTCTCATCAGCCTGATGAGCCAGTACACCCCCTTTTACCGCGCAAAAAAAGGCGGCCCCTATCCGGAAATCAGCCGCCGCGTCACCTCTTACGAGTATCAGAAAGTGGTGGACGCCGCTCTGGATTTTGGACTCAGCCGTGGCTACATGCAGCAAAGAAGCAGCGCCAAGGAAGAATATACGCCACCCTTTGATCTGGAAGGAATCCCGGAATGACTGCCGGGAAAACCCGGACAAAACAGAAGCGAGTATCGATTTTTCATTGCTTTCCTTCGATACTCGCCTCTAAACTATCTCATCCATTGGACTTAAAACCTCTTCTTTCTGATAGTTTTTTTCTTAAAAACTTCTGACTTTACGTCTTCCTCGTTTTTAAGAGCATCTATATTTAATTGTTTCTTCCAATCTCCCTCCGCTTTCCCTCTATGTTCTTTTCTTTCTCTTTTTCATATCTTTCCAGTCGTTATATATTTGAAAATCTTCTGTCGCACCAACAATACTTTCTCGTCATATTGCCAAACGACTTATTTTCTATAATCGATCTCAGAATTCGAAATTCTCATAGATTTTGGTTCCGCGTCGTTCTGATTGGTGGGTCCTATGTTCCATTTATACTTTTTATTATAAGATTGACATCTTTTTTATTTATATAAATGAAACGAACTTTACGTTTTCGGTGGTCTGTACCTCCTTCTTTTAGATTTGTTAGCCCTTGGTACTTGTCTGGTACCTTCTCTCTAACTCTCTTTACTTCTTTTGTTGTCTTTATTATAGCCAATCCGATGCTATTTGTCAATACTTTTTCCGATATTCTTTTTTTATTTTTTACTTTTCTGCATTTGTATCTATTGATTGCAATTATTTGAACAATTTCGAAATATTCTCGCTGTATTTTGGGTGTATTTCTTTAATTTTCTAAATATTTATAGGGCCATTATTTGTGGTACGGCTGATGGTTCAAAATCCGGTATCCCCGGTAGATCTGCTCCAGCAGAATCACCCGCATCAGCTGATGGGGAAAGGTCAGCCGGGAAAAACTCCAGGCCTCGTCTGCCCGGTGCATCACCGCCTCCGACAGTCCCAGCGACCCGCCGATCACAAACACCAGATGGCTCCTGCCCCCTGCCGCCAGGCGGCCCAGCCGTTCCGAAAGCTCTACCGAATCCAGCGGTTTGCCCTCAATGGCCAGGGCGATCACATACGCGTCGTCCCGGATCAGCGACAGCAGCCGCTCTCCTTCTCTCTGCCGGATCTGCCGCTCCAGGGCTTCGGAAGCTCCATCCGGCGTCTTCTCGTCCGCCGCCTGCAGGATTTCCAGTTTGCAGTAGCGGCTCAGCCGCTTGCTGTACTCGGCAATGGCGGCTTCCAGATACGATTCCTTGATCTTTCCTACCGCCGCGATGGTAATCCTCATGATTCTTCGCCGGGGATGACCTCAGCCGGCAGTTCCAGAAGCATGTCGTACCATACCGCGCCTCCGTGTTCCGAGCGGGAACGCCCCAGATTCCGGTACCCGAAGCTTTCGTAAAAACCGATCAGCCGCTCTTTGCAGGTGAGAATCAATCCCTTTCTTCCTTTCTCCTTCGCGTCCCGGATCATATGCCGCATCAGCGCCGACGCGATTCCCCGGTGCTGGTATTCCGGCAGTACATCCAGGCCGAAAATGCTCTGATACGCTCCATCCGGCCGATGCAGAGAGACGTCGGCAAACATCTCGTCCCGGATAGCCGGTTCGTCGGTCACGGCCCCGTTGATCATTCCGACCACCGCTCCGTCCGCTTCCGCTACAAAAAAGCTTCCGGGAAATGCCTGGATCCGCGCCCGCAGCGCCTCTTTCCCCGCGGCTTCCGCGGCGGGAAAGCACAGCCGTTCCACCCGGGCCGCCGCCTCCAGGTCGTCCGGCCGGACCTCTCGGATCTTCCACTGGGTCATGGCAGTCCCTCCCATCAGCTGTTCTGGGCGCGGAAGTAGTAACCGACGCCCCATTTGGTATGGACAAACTGCGGCGCGCTGGGACTGGGCTCAATCTTCTCCCGCAGCCGCCGGACGTGGACGTCCACCGTCCGCACGTCTCCGGAATCCATGGCTTTATTTCCCCAGACGCAGCCCAGCAGTTCCTCGCGGCTGTAAACCTTGTTGGGATGGCAGACCAGAAGTTCCAGCAGGTCAAATTCCTTGGCCGTCAGATTGATTTCCCGGTCTCCCACAAACACGCGGCGGCCGTTCTGATCCAGACGCAGGCTGCCGGCGGTAATCATCTTTTTCTCCGGCTCCGCGGGACGGCGGCTGCGCTTGGCGTTCCGCCGCAGAATCGCCCGGATCCGGGCCTTGACTTCCAGGATATTGAAAGGCTTTGTAATATAGTCGTCCGCCCCGTATTCCAGTCCCAGAATCTTATCCATGTCGTTTCCCTTGGCCGTCAGCATAATGATCGGCACCTCGGAAAACTCCCGGATGGCCTGGCAGACCTCGTAGCCATCGGCCTTGGGCAGCATCACGTCCAGCAGGATCACATCGTACTCCTTTTCTTTGGCCTTCTGGATCGCCTCCTCGCCATCATAGGCGCAGTCCACTTCCATGCCATCCTGCTCCAGACTGAAGCGGATTCCCTTTACAATCAGTTTCTCATCGTCCACAACCAGCACTTTCGCCATCCTGATCCATTCCCCTCTTCTTATACTTGGCTGTCACGGGTAATGCTTATCCTATACCGTGATGTCGTCTTTTATCTTCTGAAATGCCGCGTCCTTGATGCCGGACACATTCATAATTTCCTCAATCGACCGGAACGCGCCGTGTTCCTGCCGGTACCGCAGAATATCCTCCGCCCGAGCCTCCCCGATGCCGGTCAGGGTCATCAGTTCCTCCGCGCCGGCGGTATTGATGTTGACCTTCTGGTTCCCGCCGCTTTCCGAAGCCGGCTGGCCGCCGCGGTAGACGCCCGGGTCCGGCGGCATATCCGCCATCTGATCCTCCGACGGCACCACGATCATCATGCCATCCTCGATCTCCATGGCCATATTCAGATAGCCGTCCGCCGCTTTCTCCGTAAATCCTCCCGCCAGTTCCACCGCCTCAAAAACCCTTTGACCAACTTCCAGTTCATATACGCCGGGGGCTTCCACCTCGCCGCAGATATGTACATAGCAGATTTTGGGCTCCGGGGCCGGCGCTTCCCGCTCCGCCTCCGTCTCATCCGCCGTTTCCGGCTCTGTCCCGGGCAGCGGTTCCGCCGCTGTCTCATCCGGAAGACGTTCCGCGCTTTCTGCGGTTTCCGGTTCCGCGGGCGCCGCGTCCTGTGAAGCCAGAAGCAGAACCGTATCTTCCGGTTTCTGCCCGCAGCTGTAGCACAGGCCGGCGGCCAGCACGCAAAGTACCGACGCGGCCAGCTTCAGGCCGCGGAGTTTTACAGATTTTTTCATGGCAGTTCCCTCCTTCGTCTCCGGAGAAAACGCCTTCTTCCGCCTACCTACTATTCTACTCAAATCACCGGTCAAATACAAGCGGGACTTTCAGGATTGGTAAAAAATCACAATCCCGGCCGCCGCCAGTGCCGCTCCTGCCGCCTTTTTCCACTCCAGCCCCGCTTTTTCCACGCCGAACAGCCCCAGCACCTCGATGCCGTAAGCCACCAGAATCTGGGCGATGACAATCAGCATCGCCGAGCGGGCCGGCCCCAGGCTGTCCACGCTGCGGATCACCGTATAGGTAATCAGCGCGCCGATCACGCCGCCGGTCAGCATGTACCAGGGACGTACCTGCCACAGCCCGGACAGTTCCTGTCTGCCGGTCGCCATCCACATGACCGCGCAGACTGCCAGCGCCGTAGCCTGCACCCAGCCGGCAGATACCCAGATGCTGGTGTGTTTGGTCACCTCCGTATTAAAAACCCCCTGTATGCTCATCAGCGCGCCGGAAATCAGCGCGATCCAGATTCCGTGCATATCCGCGATCTCCTTCCCGGACAAAATTTTCTCAGTCCTTCTGCAGATAGGTTTCCCGGGCTTTCCGGAAAATATGCCTGTTTCCGGACTTGACATCTGTCTTTTGCTGCGCTATACTCACACCGAAAAATACAGAAAACGCTAGGGGAGCCTTCGGGCTGAGACTGAAAGATGAAACCCGCGCCGCGGACCGTCCTTCTGACCCTCACTACTTGAACCGGATCATACCGGCGTAAGGAAGCATATCCCTTCCCGTATGCGGCAGCTGTCTGCGGACGCCGTATCGGTAGTCCCCTCCTGCGCGTACAAAGGAGGTTTTTTTATGTCTGTTGTTACACCGGATGGCGGCCTGACCGCCTTCGGCTACGGCCTGTGCGCCGCCGCCGCCGTGCTGCTGGTCCTTGCCGCCGCGTTTTTCCACGCGAAAAGCGGATCCGCAAAGAAGCTTTCCACCAAGCAGCTGGTCTTCTGCGCCGCCGCCATGGCCCTGGCCTTTGTGGCTTCGTACATCAAAGTATTTTCCCTTCCCTACGGCGGTTCCGTCACCCTGTTCAGCATGCTGTTTATCTGTCTGATCGGGTACTGGTACGGCGTGGGCCCCGGCATCATGACCGGCCTGGCCTACGGCATTCTGCAGTTTCTGCAGGAACCTTACGTGCTGTCCCTGTTCCAGGTCTGCTGCGACTACGTGCTGGCCTTTGCCGGCCTGGGACTGGCCGGACTGTTCCACAAGTCTAAAAACGGCCTGATCAAAGGCTATATCCTGGGCATCCTGGTCCGGGGCGCCTTCCACGCCCTGGGCGGCTATCTGTACTGGATGGACTACATGCCGGAAAACTTCCCTCAGTCTCTGGCGGCACTGTACCCCATCATTTACAACTACTCCTACATTCTGGCCGAAGGCGTGCTGACGGTGATCGTCATCTCCCTGCCGCCGGTGTCCAAAGCGCTGGCTCAGGTCAAGAGAAACGCCCTCAGCTGACCGGCAGAATACGCAAACCGGCGGCCCATGCTTTACATTAGGCCGCCGTCCGCCTATAATAGATGGAAAAGACAGCAAAAGAGGAGGCCATCATGTCTATTACGTTATTCTGCATCGCTCTGTGCACCTCCATCGTCGGCTCCATCTGCGGAATCGGCGGAGGCGTCATCATCAAACCCGTACTGGACGCCATGAATATCATGAGCGTTTCCGCCATCAGCTTTTTATCCGGCTGCACCGTACTGGCCATGTCCGTAGTATCCGTAGGCAAAAACCTCTACAACGGACAGGCGCCCATTCACTGGCGCATCACGCCGGCCCTGGGCGTCGGAGCGGCGGCCGGCGGCGTCATCGGCAAGCTTTTGTTCAACGGAATCCGGGACGCGGCCGGCAACGAATCTCTGGTGGGACTGGTGCAGGCCCTGGTGCTGACGCTGATCACCGTTCTCACTCTGGTATACGTCACGCTGGAAAAGAAGGGGCGGATCCGGACCCGCCGGGTGGAAAATCTGGCGGCCAGCGCCCTGATCGGCCTGGTGCTGGGCCTGATGTCCTCCTTTCTGGGCATCGGCGGCGGCCCCATCAACCTGGCGGTGCTCAGCTTTTTCTTCTCCATGAAGACCAAAGAAGCGGCTATTAACTCGCTGTGCGTCATTCTGCTTTCCCAGATCGCTTCTCTGGTGCAGATGTTTGTTACCGCGTCGGTGCCGGATGTGCTGCCTCTGTTCCTGTTTGCCATGATCGCCGGCGGTGTTACCGGCGGCCTGACAGGACAGGCCATCAACAAACGGATCAGTTCCGCCCAGGTGGACAAGCTGTTTGTGGTGATGCTGCTGGCCGTATCCGCCATCAGCCTGTACAACGCGTATTCTTTCGCGTCTCTGCTGTAAAAGAGGCGGAAATAAAAAAAAGGATCTCCCCCGTCATTTCTGACAGGAGAGATCCTTTTTATATGCCGTTTCCAGCATTCTTTTTATTCAGCCAGGGCCGCCTGTGCCGCCGCTAATCTGGCGATGGGTACCCGGAACGGAGAACAGGACACATAGTCCAGTCCGATCTTATGACAGAACTCTACGGAAGACGGGTCGCCGCCGTGCTCGCCGCAGATGCCCACATGCAGGTCGGGGCGTACGGACTTGCCCAGCTGGAGAGCCATTTCCAACAGCTTGCCCACGCCGGTCTGATCCAGCTTGGCGAAGGGATCGTTCTCGAAGATCTTGGCGTCGTAGTAAGCGTCCAGGAACTTGCCGGCGTCGTCGCGGGAGAAGCCATAGGTCATCTGGGTCAGGTCGTTGGTTCCGAAGCAGAAGAACTCAGCGTCTTTGGCGATCTCGTCCGCCGTTACGCAGGCTCTCGGAATCTCGATCATGGTGCCCACTTCGTACTTTAAGTCCACGCCTGCCGCCGCGATTTCCGCGTCAGCGGTTTCCACCACAAACTTCTTGACATATTTCAGTTCTTTGTCGTCGCCTACCAGCGGAATCATGATCTCCGGCTCTACCTTCCAGTCGGGATGGGCCTTCTTGACGTTGATGGCCGCGCGGATTACCGCCTTGGTCTGCATCCGGGCGATCTCCGGATAGGTCACTGCCAGACGGCAGCCTCTGTGGCCCATCATCGGGTTGAACTCATGCAGGCCGCTGATGATGTTCTTGATCTGCTCTACAGTCTTGCCCTGCGCGTCCGCCAGTTTCTGGATATCCGCTTCGTCCGTGGGAACGAACTCATGCAGCGGCGCATCCAGGAAGCGAATGGTCACAGGGTTGCCTTCCAGAGCCTCATACAGCTTCTCGAAGTCGCTCTGCTGCACCGGAAGAATCTTCTCCAGCGCCGCTTCTCTTTCCTCTACCGTATCGGAACAGATCATCTCGCGGAACGCGTCGATCCGGTCTCCCTCAAAGAACATGTGCTCGGTGCGGCACAGGCCGATGCCTTCCGCGCCCAGCTCTCTGGCCTTTTTGGCGTCTGCCGGCGTATCGGCATTGGTTCTCACCTGCAGCTTTCTGTACTTGTCCGCCCAGGCCATGATCCGCTCAAATTCTCCGGCGATGGAAGCGTCCACCGTGGGAACGATGCCGTCGTAGATCTTTCCGGTGGAACC
Organism: uncultured Lachnospiraceae bacterium; assembly: GCA_944380605.1. GTDB lineage: Bacteria > Bacillota > Clostridia > Lachnospirales > Lachnospiraceae > UBA3402. Next base: position 15,026 of record CALWIA010000032.1, read on the forward strand.
GTCGATGGACAGCCAGTCGCCCTCGTGGTATTCCTTGCCGGCCAGGGTAAATCTCTTGTTTTCCTCATCCATGGCAATCTCGGAGCAGCCGGATACGCAGCAGATGCCCATGCCGCGGGCTACTACCGCCGCGTGGGAGGTCATGCCGCCGCGGACCGTCAGGATGCCCTGAGCCGCCTTCATGCCTTCGATGTCTTCCGGAGAAGTCTCCAGACGCACCAGCACTACCTTTTCGCCTCTGGCCGCCCATGCCTTGGCGTCCTCGGCGCTGAATACGATCTTGCCGCAGGCAGCTCCCGGAGAAGCGGCCAGCGCCTTGCCCACCGGCTCCACATCCTTCAGCGCCTTCTGGTCGAACTGGGGATGCAGAAGGGTATCCAGGTTTCTGGGATCAATCATGGCAACCGCCTTCTTCTCGTCGATCATGCCCTCGTCCACCAGGTCGCAGGCGATCTTTAAAGCGGCCTTGGCCGTTCTCTTGCCGTTTCGGGTCTGCAGCATGTAGAGCTTTTTGTCCTCAATGGTAAACTCCATATCCTGCATGTCTCTGTAATGATCTTCCAGGGTATGGCAGATGCCTACGAACTTCTCATACACTTCCGGCATCACTTCTTTTAACTTGTCAATCTTCTGCGGCGTACGGATGCCGGCTACCACGTCTTCGCCCTGGGCGTTCATCAAAAATTCACCCATCAGGTGCTTCTCGCCGGTGGCGGGGTCACGGGTAAAGGCCACGCCGGTGCCGGAGGTGTCGCCCATGTTTCCGAAGGCCATCATCTGCACGTTGACCGCGGTGCCCCAGGAATAGGGGATGTCGTTGTCGCGGCGGTATACGTTGGCTCTGGGGTTGTCCCAGGAACGGAATACGGCCTTCACCGCTTCCATCAGCTGCTCCTTGGGATCCGTCGGGAAGTCCGCCCCGATCTTTTCTTTATATTCTGCCTTGAACTGCTCGGCCAGCTCCTTCAGGTCGTCCGCGTCCAGTTCTACGTCCTGGGTGACGCCCTTTTCCGCTTTCATCTTGTCGATCAGTTCTTCAAAGTATTTCTTGCCTACTTCCATAACCACATCGGAGAACATCTGGATAAATCTCCGGTAGCAGTCCCAGGCCCAGCGGGGATTGCCGGACTTTTTGGCCAGTACGTCCACCACTTCTTCGTTCAGGCCCAGGTTCAGAATGGTATCCATCATGCCGGGCATGGACGCGCGGGCGCCGGAACGTACGGACACCAGCAGCGGATTCTCCTTGTCGCCGAATTTCTTTCCGGTGATCTCTTCCATCTTGCCGATGTACTCCATGATCTGGCCCATGATCTCATCGTTGATTCTGCGGCCGTCCTCATAATACTGGGTGCAGGCCTCCGTGGTAATGGTGAATCCCTGGGGCACAGGCAGGCCCAGGTTGGTCATCTCCGCCAGGTTGGCGCCTTTGCCGCCCAGGAGATTCCTCATGGAGGCATTGCCTTCGCTGAACAAATAAACCCACTTTTTTGCCATAAATTTTTCCTCCTCAAGTGATGCGTAGATTCCTCTACCGAATTCCCACCGCCGGTTCTCTTTCCCCTGCCTATACAGAAAAAAGAATCCTGGGACCCAGGATTTGATTCTTTCCGTAAAAGGCGCACACGAACTACACGTGCCCGCGCCGGCGGTCTGGTACTAGTATAGCACAATTCTTTTTCAAGTAAAGACCAAAAATGGGAAAAAAACCGGTTTTTTTGTGGAATATACCTAAATTTTTCATTGTAAGCGGTTACATTTTTTGTGTATATTCCCATATCCGTTTATTGTTCGTATATACGATTTGAAGCGCAGAGGCCGCCCGACTGGCGTACCGCGCAAGAAAGGAGCCTCCGCTCCGGCAGATTGCCATGGCGGAAGCTCCTTTTCTATTGGCGGATTATTCTTTTTCCATATATGCGTGCAGGGTAGCGCGTACGGCTCCGGGACCCGCGATCAGCTGGCGGAACATGTCCGTAATCTTCTCGGACAGACCCAGCTTCACCAGATCGGAACCAAACAGCACTTCGTTGGACAGAATCGCGTTCAGCTTGCCCGCGCAGCTGTCGGGATCGCCCACCTTCACGCCTTCCAGCTGCTTCTGCAGTTCGGAAAGCTGCGGGTCGCTGCTGACCGCCATCTCCTTGCCTTCGTCGTCCACAGCCAGCAGATAGCGCAGCCAGCCGGCAATGGCCAGCGGAATGGCCGTCAGGCTCTGCACATCCAGCTTGTCGCTGGCGGCATAGGACTTGATGGTCTCGCCGAAGCGGATCGGAATCTTCTGGCTGGTATCGGTGGCGATTCTCTGCGGCATATCCGGAATGAAGGGATTGGGCAGACGGTCGTCGATGACTTCATGGATGAAGTCCATGGGGCTTAAAATGCCGGGATCCGTCACCACAGGCATACCCTCTTTGTAGCCGATGGTCTCCACCAGCTTCTTCAGGTCCGCGTCCTTCATCTCGGAAGCGATGCTGTCATAGCCCAGCAGGCAGCCGTAAACCGCCAGTGCCGTATGCAGCGGATTCAGACAGGTGGTCACCTTCATGCGCTCGGTCATGTTGACCGTATCCCGGTCCGTCATGTAGACACCGGCTTTCTCCAGGGCCGGACGGCCGTTGGGGAAGCGGTCCTCCACCACCAGGTACTGAGGCACTTCCGCGTTGACGAAGGGAGCGATATAGGTGTTGCGGCTGGTGATAATGGGAGCCATATCTTCGATGCCGTCGGCTTCCAGAGCCTTTTCCACCACTTCCGCGGGTCTGGGAGTGATCTTGTCGATCATGCTCCAGGGGAAGGAAACCTTGGTCTCGTCTTCCAGCCATGCGGTAAAGTCTTCGCCTACATGGCCTTTCTTCTTCCACTCTTCCGCGATGGTCACCACGCTGTTTTTCAGTTTTTCACCGTTGTGGCTGCAGTTGTCCATGCTGACGATGGCGATGGGCGCCGCGCCGGCGTTGAACCGCTCCAGCAGCAGGGCCGCCACAATGCTCATGGCATGGCGGGCGCCGGCGGGGCCGGCTTCAATATCCGCTTTCACCACAGGAGCGAACTCGCCCTGCAGGTTGGCCAGGGCATAGCCCTTTTCCGTAATGGTAAAGCTGACCATCTGCAGAGACGGATTCCGGAACACCTTCTTCAGATATCCGAAGTCCTCCGCGTCGTCTACGTTGGCCTTCACGCCCTTCGCTACGCTTCCCACGATCTCCCGGTCCATGGAACCGTCGGGCTTTAAGCTGACCATCATGGTCAGGTTGTCAAAAGGCGTATAGATTTTGTCGATGATGTCGTAGTCAAATGTATCTGCCGCAATGATGCCGCTTTTTTCCAGTCCCTGCTCCAGCAGACGCTGCTGCAGAACTGCGATGAATCCACGGAAAATATTGCCGGCTCCGAAATGTACCCAGACCGGTTTCTCCTCCGTCGCGGCCCGCATCTGATCCAGATCAAATTCCGGCAGCTTCACCCCCGCCTGCTTCCAGGCATCTGCCTGTTTCAGGCTTTCTTTACATAATTTCATCCTACTTTCTCCTTTCCCGTTAATGGAATATGCACAAAGGCACCGGACGCGGAGCGCCCCGGCATCCTTCTCATATTATATTAAGAATACAAGATCAGAGGGCAAATGTCAACGCCGTCACCGCCACTCTTCCCGCAAAAAGGCGGCGATTTCCGCGGCGCTGGGCGGGCACCCGGGAAGGTTCTTTTCAAAGCACCGGGTGCACCGGCCGATGCCGGTTTTTCCGCTCTCTCCCTGCCAGCCCTGGCCTATGGCAATGGATCTGCGCTTCTTTCCCCGCAGCAGCCCCTCCTCGTCCAGGCGGTCCAGGGCGTAGATCAAAGAACCGTAGCAGGCGGAACAGGCGTCTTTCGCGTCCACATACCCCGCCAGAGCCGCCGCCCTGCCTTTCGGCGCCAGCATCGCCTCCTGTTTCCGGTCCGGCCGCAGGTCGTGGATAACGGCGTGCTCAAGGTCTGTGCTTCCCACTCCCAGTTCTTCCGCTATCCGGATATAGGCAATGTCCCGGGGTTCGTAGCCCATGGCCCGGGCGGCGAAACTGTCGCACAGCACCGGATCCGCAAATACCAGAATCCGGTTCATGGTCACCGGATTGCCGCCTTCTTCAAAATCCAGGTCTCCGCAGATGTTGTCCGCCACAATCAGGTCCTGGTGAATCACCGTATTCAGATGGGCAATGGGCCGGTGCAGCCCCATGGAATGGAACCTGCGCTTCTCCGAAGCCGGCAGCAGCCCCTTGCTGTTTTTCAGGGCGCAGGTGACGGCGGTCTGGCAGTGGCCCTTGATCACCGGCAGGTTGATCAGATACTCCACCTCCAGCGCCTTCTGACACACCGAAATCTCCATGCCGGCGGCTTTGCAGGGAACCGACCGGTCTTTCTGCAGATCGATAAACTCCACCTGATGCTTCCGGCACACGTCCAGAATCCCGCTTACCCGCACGGCCTCCGCCGTGGAATCTCCCACCCAGGAGCCTTCCAGCACCCGCAGGTTTTCAAATCCTTCTTCCTGCAGATAGGTCAGAACCCCGTCCACGATCTCCGGGTGGGTGGTGGCGCCGGAAGAAGCCGGACGGGCCGCCACCAGATTGGGCTTTACGCCCACCTTCTTGTGCCGGTCCCCGATAGCTTCCGCCAGGCCGCAGGCCCGCAGCAGTTCCAGAGTCATCTGTTTATAATCGGTGCCCTGAATCATGTAAATGTCTTTTTTGTCCAATGTCTGTCACCTCCGCTTTTTTTCCGTCTGCCGATGTGTTACACTGTCTATACATACAGCAGCTTTTGTTTTCTGAAAGGAGGCCCTTTATGAACCATCCCTTTGCCGCGCCGTTTCTGCTGCACGGCGGCGACTACAACCCGGAGCAGTGGCTGGACGCTCCGGAAATTCTGGAAAAAGATCTGGAATATTTTGAAAAAACCGGCATCAACACCGTCACCCTGGGCATCTTCTCCTGGGCCGCCCTGGAGCCGGAAGAGGGCTGTTTCCAGATGCAGTGGCTGGAAGACGTTATCCGCCGGGTCTGGGACCGGGGGATCCACGTGATCCTGGCCACGCCCTCCGGCGCCCGGCCCAAATGGCTGGCAGACCGCTATCCGGAAGTGCTGCGGACCGACGCTTCCCGCCGCCGCGCCCTGTTCGGCGGCCGCCACAACCACTGCTACACCTCCCCCATCTACCGGGAAAAGGTCCGGCGGATCGATCAGGAGCTGGCCCGGCGGTTCGGCTCTCATCCGGCGGTCCTTCTCTGGCACGTCTCCAATGAATACGGCGGCGAGTGCCACTGTCCCCTCTGCCAGGAGCGGTTCCGCGGCTGGCTGAAGGAGCGCTACGGCACCATAGAACGGCTGAACCATCAGTGGAACACTGCCTTCTGGAGCCACACCTATCAGGACTTTTCCCAGGTGGAAAGCCCGTCGCCTCTGGGAGAGCACGCGCTGCACGGCCTGAATCTGGACTGGAAGCGCTTTGTCACCCACTGCACCGCAGACTTCTTGGACTGGGAGGTAAAGGCCCTGCGGGAAAGCGGCAGCCGCCTGCCGGTTACCGCCAACTTCATGTACGACTACACCGGCCTAAACTACGGCAAATTCCGTTCCAGCCTGGACGTGGTCAGCTGGGACAACTACCCCACCTGGCACAAGGGGCCGGAGGCGGACACCGCCGCCGACTGCGGATTCCAGCACGACCGGATGCGTTCCCTGCTGGGCCGTCCCTTCCTGCTTATGGAATCTTCTCCCTCCTCCACCAACTGGCAGCCGGTGAGCAAGCTGCGCAAGCCCGGCATTCTGGAACTGGCTTCTCTGCAGGCCGTCGCCCACGGCAGCGACAGCGTCCTCTATTTCCAGCTGCGCCAGAGCCGGGGCGCGTCGGAGAAATTCCACGGCGCCGTCATCGACCACTACGGCGGCCCGGATACCCGGATTCTGAAGGAAACCGCCCAGGTGGGGCAGGCCCTTTCCCGGCTGCGGGAAGTCGCCGGTTCTTCCGTTCCGAAGCAGACCGCCATTTTGTGGGACATGGAAAGCCGCTGGGCCATGGAAGACGCCCAGGGACCGCGGAACCAGGGGCTGCCCCACAAGGAGACCGCCATGGGCATGTACCGCGCCCTGCGGAGCCTGGGGCTTTCCGTGGATATTCTGGATATGGAGGACTCCCTGGAAGGATACCGCCTGATCGCCGCGCCTATGCAGTATCTGTTCCGGGAAGGCATCCAGCAGAAACTGGAAGCCTTTGTCCGGGAGGGCGGCATCCTGGTCATGACCTTCTGGTCCGGCGTCGTGGATGAAAACGACCTCTGCTTCCTGGGGCCAACCCCCGGCGGGCTCACCGACGTGCTGGGCCTCCGCTTCTGTGAAATCGACGGCCTCTACGACTGGGAATCCAACCGCATGGTGCCGGTTTCCCCGGCAGGCGAAGAACCGGGCGGCGTCTCCTTTGCCCGTTCCTACCGCTGCAGCCAGCTCTGTGAGCGGATCCTGCCTTCCTCGGCCCGGACGGTTATGACCTACGGGGAAGACTTTTACGCCGGTGAACCGGTGCTGACCTGCAATGCCTGGGGCAAGGGGCAGGCCTGGTACCTGGCCGCCGCGGCGGAACCGGACTTTTACCGGGACTTCTTCACGCAGCTGGCGGCGCCCCTGTTTCCGGAGCGGCCGGTTTCGGACCTTCCGGAAGGCGTGGAAGCCTGTTTGCGGGAAAATGACGCGTACCAGTACCTGTTCCTGCAGAACTTCCGCAGGGAGCCGGCCGCCGTTTCCCTCTCCCGCGCCGGGTCGGATCCGGAAACAGAATGGACCTGCGTCTTCGGCAGCTTTCACGGCGTGCTCGATGGCTGGTCCACCGCCGTGCTCCGCAGAAAACGCAGGCCCTCCTGATTTTGTTATGCTTCCGGCAAGTGGTCCACCGCTGCCCGTTCTACCGGCAGTCCGCGGCGGTACCGCTCCATAAACTGTTCAAAACCTGTTACATCCAGGGGATCCGGTTCCATACGGCTCCCCTGGTTTTCTTTGAATACCCGGCGGTTTAAGTAGTCGGGAAGGCTTTCGCCGGCGTCGGCAAACCGTCCGTAAGCCGCCAGCAGCGCCATGCCCCAGGGACCGCCCTCTCCCGCCGTTTCCATAACCGTCACCGGGGTGTTTACCGCCGCCGCCATGATCCGCTGTCCCACGCCTTTGGTCTTAAACAGGCCGCCGTGTCCCAGAAGGTTGTCCAGCTCCACATGTTCTTCCTTCATCAGGATGTCCATGCCGATTTTCAGGGCGCCCAGGGCCGTGTACAAGTGGGAGCGCATAAAGTTGGCCAGGGTAAAGGATGCGTCGGGCATCCGCACAAACAGCGGCCGGCCCTCTTCCATGCCGGTGATAAATTCACCGGAATAATAGCCATAGGACAGCAGGCCGCCGCAGTCCCGGTCTCCTTCCAGCGCTTTTTTATACAGCAGGCCGTACAGCTGGTCGGCACTCAGCTCCATGCCCGCCGCTTTGGCGAACTCGCCGAACAGCCCTACCCAGGCGTTCAGATCCGAGGTGCAGTTGTTGGCATGGACCATGGCCACCGGAAGCCCATCCGGCGTAGTCACCATGTCCAGTTCCCGGTGCATGGCGGACAGCGCTTTTTCCAGCACCACCATGGCAAAGACCGAAGTACCGGCGGACACGTTGCCGGTGCGCACCGCCACGCTGTTGGTGGCCGCCATGCCGGTGCCCGCGTCTCCCTCCGGCGGATAGAACGGAATCCCCGCTTCCAGCGTGCCGGACGGATCCAGCAGGCGGGCGCCCGCCTCTGTCAGCCGTCCCGCCGGCTCTCCCGCTTTTTTCACCTCCGGCAGAATCTCTTTCAGTTTCCACGGAAAGCCGCCGCACTCCGGCAGCGCCTCAAACTGCCGGATCATGCCTGCGTGGAAATCGCCGGTCCCCGAATCGATGGGGAACATGCCGGAGGCGTCGCCGATGCCCAGCATCCGGTTTCCCGTCAGCTGCCAGTGGATATAGCCGGACAGCGTGGTCATATAGTCGATCTGCGGCACATGGGCCTCCCCGTCCAGAATGGCCTGATACAGATGGGCAATGCTCCATCGCTCGGGAATGTTGAACTGGAACTGCTCCGTCAGACGGGCCGCCGCCGGTCCCGCCGTGGTGTTGCGCCAGGTGCGGAACGGCGTCAGCAGCGTTCCTGCCTGATCAAACACCAGATAGCCGTGCATCATGGCGCTGACCCCGGCGGCCCCTATGGTTTTCAGCTTGGTCTGGTACTGCCGCTCCACGTCCGCCGCCAGATCCGCGTAGCAGGCCTGCAGGCCGGTCCGCACGTCTTCCAGCGAATAGGTCCAGTACCCGTTTTCCAGCCGGTTCTCCCACTGATAGCTGCCGGCCGCCACCGGGCTGTGGGTCTCGTCGATCAGCACCGCCTTGATCCGGGTGGAACCCAGTTCAATGCCCAGCGCCGTTCTGCCTTCTTCAATCGCTTTTCTGATTTCTGTCTTTCTGTCTTCCATGTCGCCCCTCCTGTTTTTGTATTCCGCTACTGCCGTTTTCCCTGTCCGTAGTACGCCCCCGGACCGTGTTTTCTCAGAAAATGCTTGTCCTGTATGCATTGCGGCGCCGGCTGCACGCCGGGATTCAGCATCTCCGTATACAGATTCATCCGCGCCACTTCTTCCAGCACCATGGCGTTGTGCACCGCGTCTTTGGCGTCCTTTCCCCAGGTAAAGGGGCCGTGGTTGCGGCACAGCACCGCCGGCACATGCATGGGATTTTTCCCCTGGAAAGTTTCCGCGATCACCCGGCCCGTATTCTTTTCATATCCTTCTTCAATTTCCTCCGGCGTCAGGTTTCTGGCGCAGGGAATTTCCCCGTAGAAATAGTCGGCGTGAGTGGTGCCGTAGCAGGGCAGCGCCCGTCCCGCCTGGGCCCAGGCCGTAGCCATGGTGGAGTGGGTGTGGACAATGCCCCCGATTTCCGGAAATGCCAGGTACAGTTCCAGATGCGTCGCCGTATCGGAGGAAGGATTCAGCTCTCCTTCTGCCTTTTCCCCCTTCAGGCTCATCACCACCATATCCTCCGGCCGCAGCGCGTCGTACGGCACGCCGCTGGGCTTGATCACAAACAGGCCGGCTTCCCGGTCGATGCCGCTGACGTTCCCCCAGGTATCGATTACCAGCCCTTTTTCCGGCAGTTCCATATTGGCTTCGTACACCTGCCGCTTCAACGCTTCCAGCATAGTTCTCCCTTCCCGGCGCCTGCGCGCCGATGCTTCTTATTTTCTGATATCCATTGTAGCACAACGGACATTTACTGTAAATTGAAACCAAAACGCCGTCCCGCGAAATCCGCGGGACGGCGTCCTCCAAGTGCTTTCCGACTGTTTTCAGAACCGGAATTTGTCTTCAAAATACTGCTTCAGCTCCGCGATGGGCACCCGTACCTGTTCCATGGTATCCCGGTCCCGGACGGTCACGGCCTGGTCGTTTTCCGAATCGAAATCGTAGGTCACGCAGAAGGGCGTGCCGATCTCATCCTGGCGGCGGTAGCGTTTGCCGATGTTGCCCCGGTCGTCAAACTCGCAGTTGTAGTACCGGCACAGTTCGGTGTAGATCTTTTCCGCGCCCTCGTTGAGCTTCTTGGAAAGGGGCAGCACGCCGATCTTCACCGGCGCGATGGCCGGATGGAAGTGCAGCACCGTGCGCACGTCGCCTTCGCCGATCTCTTCTTCGTCATAGGCGGAGCACAAAAACGCCAGAGTCACCCGGTCCGCTCCCAGAGAAGGCTCGATGACGTAGGGAATATAGCGGGTCTTCTTCTCGTCGTCAAAATAAGACAGATCCTGGCCGGAGGTGTTCTGGTGCTGGGTCAGGTCGTAGTCCGTACGGTCCGCGATGCCCCACAGTTCACCCCAGCCGAAGGGGAACAGAAACTCGATGTCCGTGGTAGCCTTGCTGTAAAAGCTCAGTTCTTCCGGCTCATGGTCTCTGGCCCGCATCTCTTCGTCCTTGATGCCCAGGGACTTCAGCCAGTTGATGCAGAAGGACTTCCAGTAGGCAAACCACTCCAGGTCCGTATCCGGCTCGCAGAAGAACTCCAGCTCCATCTGCTCAAATTCACGGGTGCGGAAGGTAAAGTTGCCCGGCGTGATCTCGTTGCGGAAGGACTTTCCGATCTGGCCGATGCCGAAGGGAATCTTTTTCCGGGAGGTCCGCTGCACGTTTTTAAAATTGACAAAAATGCCCTGCGCCGTTTCCGGACGCAGATACACCGTATTCTTGGCGTCTTCCGTCACGCCCTGGAAGGTCTTGAACATCAGGTTGAACTGACGGATATCGGTAAAATCATGCTTGCCGCAGCTGGGGCAGCAGATGTTGTGCTCGTCGATGTAGCGCTTCATCTCTTCCTGGGACCATCCGTCTACGCTGCCTTCTATGGAAATGCCGTTGGCTTCCATATAGTCCTCGATCAGCTTGTCGGCCCGGAACCGCTCCTTGCAGGCCTTGCAGTCCATCAGAGGATCGGAAAATCCTCCCACATGGCCGGAAGCCACCCAGGTCTGGGAATTCATCAGGATGGCGCAGTCCACGCCTACGTTGTAGGGGCTTTCCTGGATAAACTTCTGCCACCAGGCCCGTTTTACGTTATTTTTCAGTTCCACGCCCAGATTGCCGTAATCCCAGGTGTTGGCCAGGCCGCCGTAGATCTCGGAGCCCGGGTATACAAATCCTCTGGATTTGGCCAGCGCCACAATTTTTTCCATTGTCTTTTCCATCGTTTTACCCTCCGCGGTTATTGATATCCATCACTTGAACAAAAGATACGCGTCTCCTCCGGAAACCTCCGCCGTATACGCGTCCGTCAGGTTTCCGCCGGTACAGGTAAGGATCTTTCCCTCTGTCTGCACCGTCACCGTTCCCGAGACCCGGATCTCCCATCCCTGATCGGTTTTGGTCAGTTCAAAATCGTCCGGATGATTGGCCGTGTCCTGATACTCTTCCGTAAACCGGCACAGCTCGCTGCCGTCCCGGTAGCGGTACACCACCCGGGCCGTGCCGTCGGACAGGCTGCATTCTTCCACCGACGCCGCCGTCTCATCCTCCGGCAGACCTTCGTCCCAGCGCGTCTGGTTGTACGCGTCCGCCTCCTGCTTGGCCATGGCTTCCAGCTCTTCCTGGCTGAAATAGTCCAGGGACGCGTCGTAGGTCTCCACCTGCGCTCCGAAGATTTCCCCATCTCCGGATACGTAAATCAGGCTTCTGTCCGGCGGAAACGGACTGCCGCTTTCTTTGCAGCCCCACAGCAGACATCCGGCTGCCAGTATCACCGCCGCCGCTTTCGCCTTTTTCATAGTCTCCTCCAATCTGTGCCCTCCGCGGGCGCATGTTGGGATTATACCCCCTTTTCCCCCTGTTTTCAATACTATTTTCCCATTTTGTCTTCCAGGACCTTCAGAATCTCCAGAGAGTGGAAGGGGCGGTCCACATAGCGTTTCATACTGGTCTCTACGCACTGCTGAAATTCCTCGAACACTTCCGGCGTCAGCGTAAAGGTATACAGCTTCTGCAGCGGCGCCGCGATCACGTACTCCCAGGCGTAGTTGGCGGACACGCCCACCTCCTTCGGCGGATGCTCCGTGTACTCGCCGTTCATCACCATCGCCTTCAATTCAAAAATCCGGCGCACCAGCGGGTTGGGGATCTCCGGCTTCAGCAGGGCCCGCAGGGACTGGTAGATCAGAAGCAGCATGCCGCTTCCATCCAGGTTCTCCCTGGAATAGTAGCTGCCCACTTCCAGAAAATACTGCCCGTAGCAGGACGCCTCCACGTCCGCGGACAGTTCCTCAAAGTACTGGGAAATCTCCGCGGAATACAGGCTGTAGGCGTCTTTTCCCTCCGCCACGCGGAAGGTTCCGAAAGCGAAGAGGCGGCTGGGGCCCATCAGGCTGCTGCCGGGCCGCTTGGCGCCCCGGGCAAAGGCGGTGATCTTGCCCCGTTCCCGGGTCAGCAGCACCAGCCTCCGGTCGTAGTCCCCCGCCGGCGCGGACCGGATCACCATGCCGGTCAGTTCCAGCAGTTCCCGCATGTCCTCTTCCCCTTTCCCTGTCCGCGGCTATTTCTGATAGTAGCCGTAGTTTTTCATATACAGTTCACTGTCCCGCCACTCTCTGCGCACCTTGACCCACAGCTGCAGGTTGACCCTGGCCCCCATAAGGGCCTCGATCTCCCGCCTGGCGGCGCTTCCGATACGCTTTAACATGCTGCCGCCTTTTCCGATGATGATGCCTTTGTGGGATTCCCGCTCGCAAATAATGGTGGCCTCGATGTCGAACATGCCGTTGTCCCGTTCCGTCATCTGCTCGATGGTCACGGCGATGCCGTGGGGAATCTCGTCCTCCAGAAGCCGCAGCGCCTTTTCCCGGATCAGCTCCGCCGCGATCTGCCGCATAGGCTGGTCCGTCACCGTATCTTCATCGTAGTACTGAGGGCCGTAGGGCAGATACTTGAAAATCTGCTCCATCATCACGTCGGTGTTTTTGTCTTTCAGCGCCGATACCGGCACGATCTCCGCGAAATCGCAGATGTCCTTGTAGGCGTTGATAAAGGTCAGAATCTCTTCCGGCTGCTTGACCGTGTCGATTTTGTTGATCACCAGAATCACCGGCGTCTTCACCTTCCGCAGCAGGCCGGCAATATGCTGTTCGCCGGCGCCGATATAGGTGGTGGGCTCCACCAGCCACAGAATCACGTCCACCTCGCTGAGGGTCCCCTCCGCCACGCTGACCATATACTCGCCCAGCTTGTTTTTGGCCTTGTGGATGCCGGGAGTGTCCAGGAAAATCACCTGTCCCCGTTCATCGGTGTACACCGTCTGAATGCGGTTCCGGGTGGTCTGGGGCTTGTCCGAGGTAATGGCGATCTTCTGGCCGATCAGATGGTTCATCAGCGTGGACTTGCCCACGTTGGGACGGCCTACCAGCGCCGCGAATCCGGATTTTTTCTTTTCATCCATAGATACAAAACTCCTGTTTTTTCTTTCGGAATGCCGGTTACCGGAACAGGTTCTTCACCTGTCCGAACATGGCTTTTTTCTCTTCGATCTTCTCGTCGTTTCCAATGGCGCAGAGGCTGCCGGTATCCAGCACTGCCCGCACCAGCGGCGCCAGCGCCCGGATGTCCTCCTGGCGGGCCGCCAGGATCTGGTCCCGCTCCTCCTGCAGCATTTCCCCGGTTACACCGGACAGGTACGCCGAAAGGCCTCTGGCTCCCTGGTCCGCCGGCGTCATAGGCGTATCCAGGGCGCTGATGGTGCCGATGACGTACTTGGTCATGTCCCGGTCGTCCGCGTCAAAATGCTCCAGATAGTCCACAATGCCTTCGTACACCTGGTTGGTTTCTTCCACGTTGGGATCCCGGTAGGAGACAAAATACCCTTCTCCCGACCGGCCGAAGCCGCTCATGCAGCCGTAGGCCCCGCCTTTGACCCGCAGGTTCAGCCACAGATAGTCGTAGCTTAAAATCAATTTCAGAATCCGCAGCGCGCCGGTGTAGGCGTATCCCGTCGCCTCGCCGGACGCGGGGTCCGTCCCCCGGAACCGGAAATTGCCGCAGCGGGCCACATAGTTGACCTGAGAAGAGGTTTTGAATCCCTCGTTCCGGTTTCCAAGGCCGCAGGCAAAGGGATACACGGTTCCGTCTCCCTCCGGCAGCCCGCCGGTCAGCGCGCCGGCCTCCTGTTCCAGCCGCGCAAAGCCCGCCTCGTCCGCCGTGTAGCTGATCCGCATATTGTCCACGGTAAACAGCCGTCCCGCCACTTCCCGCAGTTTCGCCGCCAGTTCCTCCTTGCGGCTGTCAAAATCCCTGGCCATGTCTTCCAGGAAATGGTAGTAGCCGATGCCGCCGGTCATGTCGTTGAAGGCGGATACCGGTGAGAAATAGGAAGTGGCCCGGGTCACCGCGGCGCTGTGGCTGGAGCCTTCCAGCCGCATCCGGCTGCGGGATCTGGCCTCCCGCAGCACCTCCCCCAGCCGCCGGGTGTCATCCAGCCGGGACCGGGTCAGAATCTCCGTCAGCAGCGCGCAGCCGATGCCGATCTTGTCGTACATCACCCGCACGTCCGCCGCGAATACGCCGGTAAACGCCGGGGCGTGGGCCAGGTCCGGATAAGACGTGGTGCAGAAGCTGATGCCGCCGGTGTTCAGGTGAATCTCGCTGGTCAGGTCGGCGTAGCGATAGTTCTCCGTGTCCACATAGCCCAGAACCGATTTCAGAAACGCCGCGTAGGGCAGGTCTTCCGCCGGCACCCGGTTCATGTCGAACAGCACCCGCAGGTAGCCGATGCCGGAGGTAAACAGGCAATGGTGCAGCGCCGGCACGCCGTCGATAACCCGCTCCGTCCAGCGGATTTCCTCCGCCTTTGTCCCGATGTCTTCCCGCCGCAGCATGGGGATCTTTTCCAGTTCCTCCTTAGGCGACGGCGTGTCCTGGTATTCCTTCAGTTCCCGGGTCTCCCGGACCAGCCGGCGGATGTCTTCTCCGGAAAGGCCGGCCTTGTACGCCGCCAGCTTTGCCGCCGTTTTTCCATCTTCTTTCGCCGTCAGATTCTTTTCCGGTTTTACCACGATGACGGCTTCAAAGGGATTGTCCAGCAGATACTGCCGGATCAGTTCCTCAAAATACCCTTCTTCCACCTTCTGCCGCAGCCGGGCAAAGGTCTCTTCATATTCCAGGTGCATCAGCGGATCCCCGTCGTACAGCCAGCTGTCCAGGCACTGCAGCCCGTACATCAGGCCCTTGGGCGTGGAGCCGTAATCCGCCTCCCGGTAGCGGAACTCGTAATAGTTGATGCCTGCCAGCAGGCTTTTCCGGCGAATGCCCTGATCCGCCAGCTTCTGCAGCGTTCCCTTTACTGCCGCCAGAAATTCGCCCTTCTGGTCCGCCCTGGCGTCCTTGGCGATGACGGAGAAATACGGCTGCAGAATGCCGCTGTCATAGCCGCCCAGCACGTCGTGGCCGATGCCGGCGTCTAACAGCGCCTGCTTTAACGGAGCTCCGGGAGCGTCGATCAGGGTGTACTCCAGGATCTGGAAAGCCACATACAGTTCCGGGTCCAGATCCGTTCCCGCCACGTCGCTTATGGAAAGGTAGCAGGCATTTTCCCCGTCCTCTTCTTCCGTTATGGAATACGCGGTTTCCGCGTGCCGGGGCTCTTTGAAAGGCTCCTGCATCCGGATCCGGGAGTCCGCCTGGGCCGCCGGATCTTTGCGGTCGTATCCGCTTAAATAGGCCTCATCCAGCCATGCCAGCTTTTCGGCCATATCCATATCTCCATAGAGATAAATAAAGCTGTTGGACGGATGGTAATAGGTCCTGTGGAAATTCAGAAACTGCTCATAGGTCAGGTCGGGAATGCAGGCCGGGTCGCCGCCGGACTCGTGTCCGTAGCAGGTAACCGGAAACAACACCTGCTGGGTAAACCGCTCCAGCACGCTTTCCGGAGAGGAAAACGCCCCTTTCATCTCATTGTACACCACGCCGTTGTAGGTCAGAGGCCCGTCTTCCGACTCCAGCTCATAGTGCCATCCTTCCTGGCGGAAAATCTTTTCCTCCCGGTAAATATTGGGATGCAGCACCGCGTCCATATAGACGTCCATCAGGTTCTGGAAATCCTGGTCGTTGGTGCTAGCCACCGGATACACCGTCTTGTCCGGATAGGTCATGGCGTTGAGAAAAGTATTCATGGACCCTTTTACCAGCTCCACAAAGGGGTCTTTGACCGGAAATTTCTCCGATCCGCACAGCACGCAGTGTTCCAGAATATGGGGGACTCCCGTGCTGTCGGAAGGCGGCGTCCGGAATCCTATGGAAAATACCTTGTTGCTGTCGTCATTGGAAAGCAGAAACAGCCTGGCCCCGCTTTTTTTGTGCTCCAGCACATAGCTCTCCGAATTCAGTTCCTTTACATGCTTCTTTTCCAGCAGCCGGTAAGCCGCCAGATCCTCGATTCTGGTCATCTTGATCTGCCTTTCCTTTCTTTTTTGTCTTTCCCTTTACATATTCCCCATTAACTGATCTTTTAGTATGGCCGCGCATTCCCGGACGCACAGATGGACAAACAGCACCGGATCCGAAGGGGCGCAGATGCCGTGGACATTGGGAATGTTCCATTTTTTCGCGATCTGCAGGGCGCGGAACACGTGGAAATCACTGGTGAGAATCCCCACCTGCAGCGGCTTGTTCTCCACCTGCTGAAAGGGTCCGGGAGGCACCACGCCGCCCCGCTGGTTTCTCGCCTCCAGCCGCTCCTCTTCCAGCTGTCCGATCAGCACCCGGCTGTAGGCGATGTTTTCCACCGTGCTGGAAGAAACATTTTCCTGGCGCATCTGCTGCGCCGGCACGCCGTTGTACAGCAGATAGTCGTACATGGCCTGGGATTCGCTGACCGGCTCGTCCGGCCCCTGCCCGCCGGACAGAATCAGCACGGTGCCGGGGTTTTCCTGGGCGTAGGCAATGGCCTTGTCCAACCGGTGCTTTAACGAACGGCTGATGCCCCGTTCATCCACCTTGGCGCCCAGCACGATCAGATAATCCAGGCTGGGTTTTACGGAAGCGGAGGCCCCCAGAAACACCAGAATCCCGGTGACGGCAAACACCGCCAGCCCCGCCGCCGGCACCGTCACCGCCGGCACGCTGACCCACAGCGGAATCCGCTTCGGGTATTTTCTGGCATACCAGGCCCCTGCCGACAGCAGGGCCAGAAACACCGCCGCCGCCGGCCAGAACCAGGCGAAGGACGTGGTAAATCCGGAATAGACCACTATGACGATATAATATACCAGACACAGCACCGCCGCTGCCGCCGTCACCCAACGAAACATAATCCCCCTCCTGTCTGCCGCTTCAGCCGCCGGCCTCCCGCCGCCTCAGAATATCCCATGGCTCCGTCTCTACGTCCAGCTGGACATAGACAATCTGACGGGCATGGGGCGCGCTGTCCTGGCTTTCTCCTTCTTCATTGTATATGCCCTGTACCCGGGCCTGCAGGTTTCTTCCATCCGGCTTCATCACCTCGATGGTCTCCCCCACGGAAAATTTGTTCTTCTGTTCCAGCCGCACCCGGCCCTTTGCGTCCTTCTCCCCGGCCGTCCCCAGGTAGGTGTAATCCTTCACATAGGTGCTGCTGTCGTAAATCTGGCTGTCGCTGCCCGGCTTTCCAAAATAAAAGCCGGTGGTAAACTCCCGGTTGGTGCATTTTCCAATCTCCTCCTTGTACCATTCCCTGTTCTTCTGGTACAGCGCCGGATCCGCCTGGAAATCGTCAATGGCCTTCCGGTAGGCCCGGGCCACCGTAGCCACGTACAGCGCCGTCTTCATGCGGCCTTCTACCTTGAAGCTGTCGATTCCCGCCTCCAGCAGTTCCGGAATGTGCTCGATCATGCACAGGTCCTTGGAGTTGAACAGGAACGTTCCCCGCTCATTTTCATACACCGGCATGTATTCCCCCGGCCGCGTCTCCTCCACCACCGCGTAATTCCAGCGGCAGGGATGGGTGCAGGCGCCCTGGTTGGCGTCTCTGCCGGTAAAATAATTGCTTAACAGGCAGCGCCCGGAATAGGAAATGCACATGGCGCCGTGGACAAAGCTCTCGATTTCCATATCCTCCGGAATCCGGCGGCGGATCTCCCCGATCTCCCGCAGGGACAGTTCCCTGGCAGACACCACCCGCTTCGCCCCCAGTTCATGCCAGAACCGGTAAGTGCCGTAGTTGGTGTTGTTGGCCTGAGTGCTGATATGGATGTCCGTCTCCGGCAGCACCCGCCGGGCCAGGACAAACATCCCGGGATCGGAAATAATCAGGGCGTCGGGCTCCACCTGCTTCAGTTCCTCAAAATAGCCTTCCGCTTCCTCCAGGTCCTGGTTGTGAGCCAGGATGTTGGCGGTGATGTAGAGCTTCGCCCCCCGTCTGTGGGCAAACGCCGCGCCCTCCTTCAGTTCTTCCATAGTAAAATTTCTGGCCTTGGCCCGCAGGCCGAAGGCTTCTCCGCCGGCGTACACCGCGTCGGCTCCGTAAATCACTGCCGTTTTCAACACTTCCAGGCTGCCTGCCGGCATCAGCAGTTCTGTCTTTCTCATATCGGTTCTCCCTGCCCTTTCCTGACGCTTATGGCCGCTCCATCGCCAATGGGCACCACCGCCGTTTCCAGAAGGGGGCAGTGCTTCAGCTGATACAAATACTCCCGCATCCGGCTGTGGATGGTCCGGTCCCGCCGCTCCACCGCGTACCGGGACTGAACAACGGTGCCATCCTGCAGCACGTTGTCGGAAAACAGCACGGCTCCCGGCGCCATAAGTTCCAGCAGACGGGAAAGCCAGTGCAGATACTGGCCTTTCGCTGCGTCCATAAAAATCAGATCATAGGGACCCGCAAGCCGCGCCAGCACGTCCTCAGCGTCTCCCTCTATCAGCTGAATCTGTTCTTCCTTCCCGGCCCGGCGGAAATTTTCTCTGGCTTCCCGGACGCGGGGCGGATATTTTTCAATGGTGGTGATCCGGCAGCGCTCCGGCGCCGCCGACGCCATCAATAAAGCAGAATAGCCCACGGCGGTTCCCACTTCCAGAATCGCCCCAGGCTGTTTTGCCGCGGTTATGGTTTTTAAAAGCGCTCCGGTCTCCGGCCGGACAATGGGGATGTCCCTCGCCCGGGCATCCTCCGCGATGCGTTCATACAGTTCTTCCTGTCCGGGCTCCAGCGAACAGATATAGTCCCGGATTCTCTCGTCCACAATCTTCAAGACTTCTCATTCCTCTTCCGGCGCCTGATCCGCCATCTGATCCTCTGTAATGCCATCCCGCAGGGTGAGGATGATGTCCTTTGCCGTCATGGAATTGTTCAGCAGGTAGGTCCCCGCCTGCACCGGATTCTCCGATCCGCCGTAGCCGTAGAACAGGCTCTGAACCAGAAAGGCATACCGGCTTTTGATCAGGCCGCCCCGCTCCAGCGCCGCCGCGATGTCTCCCAGCGTCTCGTTCTCTCCGATGGTCACCCGCATGTCCACGCCGGGTTCTTCCGCCGCCGCCGTTTCATAAAACAGGCTGTGGCCGAACTCGTATCCCCTGGAAACGCCTTCGTACAGCAGCAGCAGTACCGCCCCGTAGACGATCAGCCGCAGGGAAATCCGGATGATGGCGCCTGTTACCCGATTGATCTCTTTTGTCGTCCGGCTCATGTGTGTTCATTCCTCCGTTCAGGTCCTGTCCTCCCCCGCCGGAAATGGCGGTCAGACTTCCATGATAATGGGAAGAATCATAGGATTGCGTTTCATCTTCTTCCACAAAAAGTCGCTTAAACTGTCCCGGATAATATTTTTGATTTTTCCCCAGTCGCTGACATGACGGTCCAGGCAGTCCTGCACCGCCTCTTCCACCACTTTTCTGGATTCTTCCAGCAGATCCTCCGACTCCCGCACGTAAACAAAGCCTCTGGAGACGATGTCCGGTCCGGACAGCAGCTGGTTGGAATATTTTTCCAGGGTCAGCACCACGATAATAATGCCGTTCTGGGCCAGGTTCTGGCGGTCCCGCAGCACGATGTTGCCCACATCGCCCACGCCCAGGCCGTCTACCAGAATCGCCCCCGCCTGCACATGATCCACCACTTTGCAGGAGTCCTGAGACAGTTCCACCACGTCTCCGGAAGACATAATCAAAATGTTTTCTTTGGGAATACCCATAGCCTCCGCAATCCCCTTCTGGGCCATCAGGTGGCGGTACTCGCCGTGCACCGGCAGCGCGTATTTGGGATGAGTCAGAGAGTAGATTAGCTTGATCTCCTCCTGGCAGGCATGGCCCGACACATGGGTATCCTGGAAAATCACCTCGGCGCCCTTGATGGACAGCTCGTTGATGACCTTGGAAACCGCTTTTTCATTGCCGGGAATGGGGTGGGAACTTAAAATCACCACATCCGTAGGCTTGATGGACACCTTCCGATGGATGCTGGAAGCCATCCGGGACAGGGCGGCCATGGCCTCTCCCTGGCTTCCGGTGGTAATCAGCACCGTCTTCTCGTCGGGGTAATTTTTCAGATGGTCGATGTCGATCAGCGTGCCTTCCGGAATCTTGATATAGCCCAGCTCGCTGGCGGTGCCGATGACGTTGACCATGCTGCGGCCTTCAATCACCACTTTCCGTCCGTATTTGTAGGCCGAATTGACGATCTGCTGCACCCGGTCCACGTTGGACGCGAAGGTGGCCACAATAATCCGGTTATTTTTGTGCTCCGCGAAAATCGCGTCAAAGGTCTTGCCCACCGTCCGCTCCGACGGCGTAAAGCCGGGGCGGATGGCGTTGGTGCTGTCGCACATCAGGGCCAGCACGCCTTTCTTGCCCAGCTCCGCGAACCGCTGCAGGTCCGCGGACTCGCCGAATACCGGCGTATAGTCGATTTTAAAGTCTCCGGTGTGCAGAAGGATGCCCGCCGGCGTAAAGATGGCCAGCGCCGACGCGTCGGCAATGCTGTGGTTGGTCTTGATAAACTCGATGCGGAAGCACCCCAGATTGATAGACTGGCCGTGCTTGACCACTTTCCGCTTGGTGCTCTTGACCAGGTTGTGCTCTTTCAGTTTGTTCTCAATCAGGGCTATGGTCAGCTTCGTGCCGTACACCGGCACATTCAGCTGCTTGAGCACATAGGGCAGCGCCCCGATGTGGTCCTCGTGGCCGTGGGTGATGACAAAGCCCTTGACTTTTTCCGCGTTCTGTTTCAGATACGTAATATCCGGAATGCACAGGTCGATGCCCAGCATGTCGTCACTGGGAAACGCCAGGCCGCAGTCGATCACGATGATGTTGTCCTCGTACTCGATGGCCGTAATGTTCATTCCGATCTGCTCCAGGCCGCCCAGGGGAATGATCTTCACTCTGGCGCCCGGATTCTGCTGTTTATTCTGCTGTTTCAATCCATTACCTCCAAATCTTACTTTTCCACGTCCCAGTCCGCGCCTTCCATAAGTTCCGCGAAGACTCTCCAGAGAGCCTCCTGCTCGTCCCCGTCTTCCAGGAACTCATAAGACGCTTCCGCGTCTTCCGGCTTTGACCGGTCTTTCAAAATAAAGCACTCCGCTTCTTCCTCGTCGTCCGCAGCGTCCGTCACCAGCAGATAGCTGACTCCGCCGATGCGGGTTTCTTCCAGCACGTAAAACTCCGCCGGTTCTCCATCTTCCGCCGTCAGAACGATCTTTTCATCTTCCTTCATTGGTTCCTCCGTTTTGGGCCGCTTCCTGCCGCTTCTGCCAGTCTAAGTAACTCTGCAGAATGATTCCGGCAGCCACCCGGTCGATGACCTTTTTGCGGTCCTTTCTGGCCACGCCGCTTTCCTCCAGAATCTCGTCGGCCGCCACCGTGGTCAGCCGTTCGTCCCACAGAATCACCGGCAGGCCGGTTCTGCGCTCCAGCAGTTCCTTGAATTCCTCTGTCTTTTCCGCACGTTCTCCAACGGAATCGTCCATATTCTTAGGATAACCTAAAACAATGGCGGTAATCTCATATTGGGAAATCAATTCTTCAATCCGTCTGCAGGTACGGCGCAGCTTGTTTTCTTCGTTTCTCGTGATGGTCTCCACTCCCTGAGCCGTCAGGCCCAGCGGATCGCAGACCGACACACCTACAGTTTTCGATCCATAATCCAAACCCATGATTCTCATATACGCTTGCTCCATGACAAAACCCGCGCCGGGATCCCGCGCGCAAAGACAGGCCAAACAGGCGAAAGCGGCAGGCCGGCGCCTTTTGGCCGCGCAGTCCCCCCGTTTCACCCAGATCTTTGGTTCCGGGCCTGTGCCCGTTCCATAGCAAAGGACTGTCAGTTCTGACCTCGGCCGGCAGATACTGGCAGTCTTTCTCAGGTACTTTTCACGTTCCTATCGTAATTTCGCATCAATATACACAGTCAGAAGTTCTTCCAGAATCTCATCTCTCTCCACTTTCATAATGAGACTTCTGGCACTCTTGTGGCTGGTAATGTAGGTTGGATCTCCAGACATAATATAACCCACGATCTGACTCACGGGATTATACCCCTTCTCGGTCAGGGCAGCATACACCTGCTCCAAAACCTGGCTTACATCCATTTTATTTTCCTGTACAGGTCTGAAAAACTGTGTATTGTGAATATCGCCCATCTTGTCCTCACGTCCTTTAACTGTTCCTATTTATTCTATACCACTTTTTTCCGTTCGTAAAGAAAAATATTATAAATTATTTGTGTCTTTTTTATTTACATTTCCGACAAAAGCAAAATTTCATCGGTCAGCAGACGGCTGCAGACGCCGGTTCCCATGGTGCCCTTCCGGTTTTCCTCCCAGGGCACCGCCGCCTTGACGTACTCTCGGGTGTGCCCCACCAGATACGGCACCCCGTTAATTTCCGTTTTCTCCTCGAACAGCACTTCTTTTTTCTCTCCCAGAAAACCCTTCCGGTATTCCAGGGACATCTTCCGGTCCAGTTCCAGCAGCCGGTCGCTGCGGACGCCTTTGACCTGCTCCGGCAGCTGTCCTTCCATGGCCGCCGCCCGGGTGCCTTCCCGCCTGGAATATTTGAACACGTGCATTTCGTAAAAATGGATCTGCTGCAAAAATGCCTCGGTCTGCCGGAATTCTTCTTCCGTCTCTCCGGGGAATCCCACAATCACGTCGGTGGTAATGGCCGGCCGGTCAAACCACCGGCGCAGAATCCGGCATCCCTCTTCATACTCCGCCGTGGTGTAGCGGCGGTTCATGCGCTTTAGCACCGCGTCGCAGCCGCTCTGCAGCGACAGATGAAAATGGGGGCACAAAGTCCGCAGGCCCGCCAGTTCTTTCGCGAAGGATTCCGTAATGATCCGGGGTTCCAGAGAACCCAGCCGCAGCCGTTCCAGTCCTTCGATGCCGTCCAGCCGCTTCATCAGCTTCAGAAGTTCCGGCTGGTCCCCCTGCCGGTCCGCGAAATCCAGCCCGTAAGAGCTTAAATGAATGCCGGTCAGCACCACTTCCCGGTAGCCCCCTGCCGTCAGGCGGCGCACCTCCGCTTCCACCTCTTCCGGCCGGCGGCTGCGCACCCGGCCGCGGGTATAGGGAATGATGCAGTAGCTGCAGAACTGATTGCAGCCATCCTGTATCTTGATAAACGCGCGGGTGTGGTCCGCGATGCGGTCGATCCGCAGGGACTCATAGGAACTGGGCTTTGCCAGGTCTTCCACCCACACCGGATCCTTCCGGGCCGGCTCCTGCCCGCCTCCGGTTCCGGCTTCGCGGCCGGCAAAATACGCTTCCAGAATCGGCACCAGATCCTTTTTCCGGTTGTTGCCGATCAGCACGTCCACCGCGGCGTCCGCCTTCAGTTCCTCCGCCGCCGACTGGACGTAGCATCCGGCGGCCACCACCGCCGCTTCCGGGTTCTGCTTCTTTGCCCGGTGCAGCATCTGCCGGGATTTGCGGTCCGCGATATTGGTCACTGAGCAGGTGTTGATAATATAGACATCCGCCTTTTCGTGGAACGGCACGATCTCGTAGCCGGCTTCCTCCAGAAGCTGCTGCATGGCCTCCGTCTCATAGGCGTTGACCTTGCATCCCAGGTTGTGCAGAGCTGCTTTGCGCGTCATAGTGTACTCCTGTTCTTTCTTTAAAATGTGGTTCTGCCCGCTCCTATAGCGGGACTTCGTTCCCTTTTGTTATGAAAGCCGATTGCTCCTCGCCTCCGGCGGCGGGACTTTCATAACAAAAGGAGCCTGCGCAGGCAGACTCGTTTGTATGGGGTATCGATTGTAATATACCGGATCAGTGGATCAGATACGGAGCCAGTACGGTGAGAATCTCATTGACGCTGGCCTCGTTTTCCGCGTGGATATTCAGATCGATGGGCTTGGAAAGATCCAGGCTGAAGATACCCATAATGGACTTGGCGTCGATCACGTAACGGCCGGATACCAGGTCAAAATCCACGTCAAACTTGGACAGATCATTTACAAAAGATTTTACTTTATCAATCGAATTCAGAGAAATACGTACGGTTTTCATAGGAAACCCTCCTTCAGGTTATCGCTTCATTGGGCGGATCTTCCATCCGCCTAGTTCCATACTACAGATATGCCCGGCAAAAGTCAAGAGTGACTTTGTATGAAAAATGTAAAATGGAGATACGCTCCGGGCAGCCTTCCCCCTTTACCGGCCTTCTCCGCAGCGCACCACTTCGCGGGTTTCAATGGCGGTTTTTACCAGTTCATCGATCTTCTCCTGCAGCTTTTCTTCCGAGTTCCGAATCACATGGATATTGGGCTTGGTCACCGGATGCTTGGCCACGAAAATCGTGCAGCAGTCCTCATAGGGCTCGATGGACGTCTCGTAGGTGCCGATTTTTTCTGAAATGTCCACGATCTCCTGCTTGTCAAACCCGATTACCGGACGGAAGACCGGCATGGTGCAGACGTCGTTGGTCGCCGCCAGGGACTGCACCGTCTGGGACGCCACCTGGCCGATGCTCTCGCCGGTAATCAGGGCCAGGCTTCCGGTTTCTTTCGCGATGGCCTCGGCGATCCGCATCATATAGCGGCGCATGATAATGGTCAGTTCCTCGTGGGGGCACTGTTCGTAAATATACAGCTGAATATCCGTAAAATTCACCACGTGCAGCTGCATGGGACCGGCGTAGCGGGACACCAGTTCCGCCAGGTCCACCACCTTCTGGCGGGCCCGCTCGCTGGTGTAGGGCGGCGCGTGAAAATACACCGCGTCGATTTTGACGCCCCGCTTGGCGATCATATAGCCGGCCACCGGGCTGTCGATGCCGCCGGACAGAAGCAGCATGGCCTTTCCGTTGGTTCCCACCGGCATGCCGCCGGGGCCGGGGATCATCTCGGAATAGATGTTGACTACGTTGCGCACCTCTACCCGCAGCAGGATGTCCGGATGGTGCACGTCCACCCGCATTTCCGGATAGGCCTCCAGAATCACTTCCCCCAGATCCCGGTTCATCTGCTCCGAGGAAACCGGGTACTTTTTATCCGCCCGCCGGGAGTCTACCTTAAAGGTCTTATGGCGGTCCGGGTACACGGCGCCCACGTACTCCGTCACCTGCTTTTTCAGCTTTTCAAAATCCTTTTCTTCCGTCTGAAACATGGGGCAGATCCACGCGATGCCGAACACCCGCTTCAGGGCCTCCACCGCGTCTTCGTAGTCGTACTCCCCATCCGCCTGCACGTAGATCCGGCCCGCTTCCTTGGTCACTTCAAAGGTGCCGTCCACCGGCTTTAAGGCGCAGCGGATCTGCTTCATCAGCGCATCTTCAAACAGGAACCGGTTTTTGCCTTTGGTTCCGATTTCCGCGTATTTGATCAACAAAGACTGGTACAGCATATCTGATTTCTATCCTCTCTTATATCTGCGAAGCACCGGCAGCAGTTCCTTCAGCGCTTCAATGGCATAGTCGATTTCCTCCGGGGTGTTCAGCACACTGAAGCTGAACCGCAGGGTGGCGTCCAGAAGCTCCGGCTTTACACCGATGCCCTTTAAGGCGCTGCTGACGCCTGGATGGTTGGAAGAACAGGCGGACCCGGACGATACGTAGATCCCCTTTTCCTCCAGGGCGTGGAGCAGCACTTCGCTGCGGACGCCTTCAAAGCTGGCGCTGACGATCTGAGGCGCGCTTTCCCGCCCCGGCTGGGTATTGAGGTGCACCCCTTCCAGCTCTCCCAGGCGGGTCATCATCCGGTCTTTTAGCCCATATAAATAGTCGATTTTCTCCTTGTGGTCGCGGTAGGCTTCCGCCGCCGCCGCGCCCAGGCCGGCCACGCCGGGCACATTTTCCGTGCCGGACCGCAGCCCCCGCTGCTGGCCCCCTCCGTAGATCAGCGGCTTGATCTTAACCCGCTCATCGATATAGAGGAACCCCACGCCTTTGGGAGCGTGCAGCTTGTGGCCGCTGACGCTGAGCAGGTCGATGCCCTGGCGCTTGGGACGGATCTCATACTTGCCGTAGGCCTGTATGGCGTCCACATGGAACAGCGTATTGGGGTTGACTTCATGGATGACCCGGGCGATTTCCTCCACCGGCTCCACGGCGCCCACTTCGTTGTTTACATACATAATGGAAACCAGAATCGTATCCGGCCGTATGGACTCCCGCAGCTGTTCCAGGCTGATGTGCCCCTGGCCGTCCACCGGCAGATAGGTGACGTCAAAGCCCTGTTCGCTTAAAAATCCCAGGGTGTTGTACACCGACGCGTGTTCGATGCCGCTGGTAATGATATGCATGCCGGCTCTGCGATTGGCCAGCGCCGTTCCGATCAGCGCCATGTTGTTGGATTCCGAGCCGCCGGAGGTAAACAGGATTTCCTTTTCCTTTACCTTCAGGGTGCCGGCAATGATGCTTCTGGCTTCCCGGATATACCGTTCCGCCGCGGCGCCTTTGCTGTGCTTTGCCGACGCGTTGGCATAGTCCTCCGTCATGGTCTTGACCACCACGTCCATGACGCAGCCGATCACCTTTGTACTGGCCGAATTGTCAAAATATGCTTCCATGATCTCAATCCCTCTCTTTTTCACTGCCGGTTCCGGACCGGAACGCTCCGGCCTCAAGCCAAAACATCAGAATGGAAAGCGCCGCCAGCCCTGCCGTCTCCGTCCGCAGAATCCGCCTGCCCAGCGAAACCGTCCGGAAGCCGGCCGCCAGTCCCTGCTCCACTTCCGTCTCTTCAAATCCGCCTTCCGGCCCGATCCACACCGCGATGCGGCAGCCGGGTTCCATCTGTTCCAGAGCCTCTTTCATGGACTCCATGCCCCTGGCGTTTTCATAGGGCAGCAGCTTCCACGCGGCGTCCTGCACATAGTCCAGGGCTTCCCGCACGGTCATCACCGGCGTCACCTGCGGCACCCGGACTCGTCCCGACTGTTTGGCCGCACTTTCGGCGATGCCGTTCCAGCGCCGGATCCTGGCCTCTGCTTTCCTGGCGTCCAGTTTGACCACCGACCGTTCCATGGCCACCGGCACAACCTCAAACGCCCCCAGTTCCACCGCCTTCTGCACGATCAGTTCCATCTTGTCGCCTTTGGGCAGCCCCTGCAGCAGCGTAATCCGGGCCGGCAGTTCCGTCTCCCCTTCCGTTTCGGAGAGAATCCGGGCCAGCACCCGGTCCGGTTCCAGCTGTTCCAGGCTGCAGAGATATTCCCGCTGCCTGCCGTCGCTGACCCGGATCTGCTGTCCCGGCCGCATCCGCAGCACGCTGCGGATATGGTTGACGTCCGGTCCCGTGATCACGATCTCATCCTGTTGTATCTGTTCCCGCGTCACAAAAAAATGATGCACCGCTTCTCCTTTTTATACGCCGGCCGCCCGTTTTCTGGCGGTTACCGACACCCATTCTCCCTGGTGATGGATTTCCGTGATTTCAAGCAGCGGATTGGCCTCTACAGCCTCCCGCACCGCCTGCTCCTTCATATTGATAATGCCCGAAGCGATAAACAGGCCGCCATCCTTTAGATGCGCCGGGATCTCTTTCTGCAGCGGAATGATCACATCCGCCAGAATATTGGCCACGGCAATGTCCCAGCAGCCTTCGCCCGCTTCCTTCTGCAGCGTCTCGTCGTCGATGATATTGCCCTGCACCGCGCGGAACCGGTCCGGGGAAATGCCGTTGGCTTCCAGGTTTTCCCCCACCGCCGTAATGGCGTTTTCATCCAGGTCGGTGCCGAACACCTCTCCGGCTCCCAGCTTCAGAGCCGTAATGCCCAGAATGCCGCTGCCGGTTCCCACGTCCAGCACCCGGTCTCCCGGCTTTACGTGCTTTTTCAGCTGGCGGATGCACAGCTGGGTGGTCTCATGCTGGCCGGTGCCGAAGGCCGTGCCCGGGTCGATCTGGATCAGCAGTTTGTCCTGATCCTGCGGCGGCACCGTTTCCCAGGTGGGCTTGATCAGAATGTCGTCCACCGTAAAGGGCTTGAAATACTGCTTCCAGTTGTTGATCCAGTCCTTGTCCTCGGTCTCCGAGATTTCCACCGTGCCGGCTCCCGGATCCACAAAGGCCCGCAGTTCTTCCACGCCTTCCCGCACCTGTTTTAAAATCTCCGCTTCCCGGGAGGCGTCCTCCAGATAAAAGCTGACCTTGGCCACGCCCTCATCCGGCGGCAGCTCCGGCAGAATATCGATAAACATGCCCTTGGTCTCCTGCTCCGTCAGCGGCACATTGTCTTCGATCTCAATGCCTTCAATGCCGATTTCATCCAGCATGCTGCTGATTAAATCCACCGCTTCCGTGGTGGTGGTCAGCGTGTATTTTTTCCATTTCACAGGCAGTCTCCTTTCCGCCGGCTCACTGGCCGGACACAACCTTCACAAACAGCAGCGCCAAAACCGTCATGACCACCGGCCGCACCACTTTCCGGCCGCCGGACACCACCATGCCGGATCCGATATAATGGCCGGCGATGCAGAACAGGCCCGCCGCCAGTCCCAGAGGATACAGCACCTTGCCGTTGGCCAGGAACGTAACCAGCGCCGCGATATTGCAGGACAGGTTGATCACCTTGGTCATGCCGGAGGCTTCCTTGACCTGCATCCGGCCGGCGCCGGTGAGAATCAGAATCAGGAAGGTGCCGGTGCCCGGACCGTAAAATCCGGCGTAGATGCCTACAAAAAACGCCGCGGCCCCTGATACCAGAAACTCCTGGGCCCTGGTCAGAGGCTCTCTCTGCTTTTCCTCCCCCAGATCCCGGTTCCGGAAAATGTAAAACGCCACCACCGGCAGCACCACGATCATCATGTGCCGGATCACCGCATCGCTGATAAACAGGGCGATATGGGCGCCTATGGACGAACCGCCAAGCGCCAGCACCGCGGAAAACGCCGCCAGCTTCCAGCGCACGTATCCGTTTTTCAGAAAGCGGCCGGTGGAAACCGTCGTACCCATGGCAGACGCCATATTGTTGGTGCCCAGCGCCGTATGGGCAGGAACCCCGGCCAGCAAAAACGCCGGCAGAGAGATCAGTCCGCCTCCCCCCGCGATGGAATCCACCAGTCCCGCCAGAAACATCAGCGGGCAGACAATCAGATAAGACAGCATGCCTTTTTTCCCCTTTTCCGCAAAAAATCAAAATCTTCCCTATCATAGCACAGTTTTCCCGTTTCTACAATTATAACTGTAAAAAAGTGGTTTTTCATTTTTTCTGCAATAAAACCGCCGGCCGCCGCATTCTTTTAGTGAACGGATGATAACGCTTCTCCCGGCAGGAGATGCCCCTATGCATCTGAAAACCAAACAAAGAAAACCAAAACAAAGATTTTGAATTTTCACGAAATTCCTGCACGCATTACACAACCTCAATCACACCCTGCAAAAGAATCTGCAAAATACAAAAGAAACTCCTGCCGGGGAACCAGAAGCCATTACGGCTGCAGGATCATGGCTCCGTCGGCTCCCACCTGGTAACCGTCGGGCGTGGTCGTATTGGCCAGCATGGCTCCCGTTACGCCTTCTGAGGAAGCATTGAAATAGTAGGCTTTGCCATCGATGATCTGCCAGCCGGTGCGCATGGTGCCGTAGGTGCCGTCATCCACCGGATTCAGATAATACCAGATGCCGTTTTCCTGAAACCATCCGGTTTTGACATGGCCGCCTTCTTCAAAATAGTACCAGCGGGAATCGATGCACTTCCAGCCGCCGGCCGGCCAGCTGCCGTCCGCGTACTGGTACCACCAGCCGTTGGGGCTGTAGCGCCATCCCTGGGTATACACGCCGCCGGGTCCCGCCGGCTCCGTAAAGGAATTGACCATCTGGCCGTACTGCGGCCCCTGTCCTTTGAACCCGGGATACGCGTACACCACCCGGCCGTTCTGCGCCGGAGCGCTGTCGCCCGGTCCTCCGTATACCGGCTCTCCCGGTCCTATGGCATACGCCGCCGCCGGAAGCGCCGCTGTCAGCATCAGGGCCGCAAGCAGTCCCGCCCACATCTTTTTCATCGTCCCATTCTCCTTTTCGTCATTTCTTCTTATGTTCCACCGCGTCCACCGCGTCGATCACCGCCGAGCGGAATCCTTTTCGTTCCAGTGCCGCCACCCCTACAATGGTAGTCCCTCCGGGAGAGCAGACCGCGTCTTTCATCGCCGCCGGATGGGTGCCCGACGCCTCCTGCAGTTTTCCCGTTCCCGCCACCACCTGGCTGGCCATCTGGTAAGCCAGATCTCTGGGAATGCCGTGAAGCACCGCCGCGTCCGCCAGCGCCTCGATGAACATGGCGGCAAAGGCCGGCCCGCAGCCGCACACCGTCCCGGCGATGCCCAGCAGCTTCGTGCCTACGGAAACCACCACTCCCACCTGGGAAAACAGTTCCCGGAACTGGCGGTAGTCCTCATCCGTCAGGGAATGAATATCTTCGCAGACCACAATGCCTTCTCCTATGGATACCGGCGTATTGGGCACCGTGCTGATGTGGCGGGTCCCCGGCGCCAGAAACCGCTCATAGGTTTCAAAGGGCATGCCGGCGGCCACGGAAACCACGATTTTATCTTTCAGAATCTCCTTCACCGGCGTCAGCACCTCTTCTACCTGGTAGGGCTTGACCGCCACCACCACCAGGTCGGAGCGCTCTGCCGTTTCCGCCGCGTCCCGGCAGGGGCAGATCCCGTACTTTTTCGCGTTGGCCTCCAGTTTTTCCCAGTTTCTGGCGCAGGCATATATGTCCTCCGGCACCGCCGCCTGCTTCAGAAGAAAGCCCTCCGCCAGCGCCTGGGCCATATTGCCGAATCCGATAAATCCGATTTTCATCTGTCTCGTCCTCCTGTATTTCTGTATGATATCATGTTCCCGCGGCCAGAACCGCCCGTCCTTCTCCAGCCAGCCGGCCGGAATCGGTCAGGCCAGTCCCAGCAGACCGCCGATCAGCCGCACCGCGAAGGCCGCCAGCCAGGCGATCAGGCACTGGCCGATCACCACGAACAGGGCCCATTTGGCGCCCAGTTCCCGCTTCACCGACGACACCGCCGCCACGCAGGGCGTGTACAGCAGACAGAACACCAGGAAAGCCGCCGCGGTCAGAGGCGTCATCAGAAGGCTTAAATTCTCCGTGGAACCAAACAGCACCGACAGGGTGGACACCACGCTCTCTTTGGCCATAAAGCCGGAAATCAGCGCGGTGCAGACCCGCCAGTCGCCGAATCCCAGCGGCGAAAACAGCGGCGCGATGACGCCGGCAGCAGCCGCCAGGATGCTGTCCCTGGAATCCGTCACCACATTCAGATGCAGGCCGAAGGTCTGGAGAAACCAGATGACAATGGTGGCGCCGAAAATAATGGTAAAAGCCCGCTCCAGGAAGTCCCTGGCCTTGTCCCACAGAAGCTGTCCCACATTTCTGGCTCCCGGCATCCGGTAATTGGGCAGTTCCATAACAAAGGGCACCGCCTCGCCCTGGAACACCGTCTTTTTCAGCACCAGCGCCATCAGCACCGCCATGACGATGCCGGTAAAATACAGCAGAATCATCACCAGCGCTCCGTACTGCGGGAAAAACGCCGCCGTAAAGAAGGCGTATATGGAAATCTTGGCGGAGCAGCTCATAAACGGCGTCAGCAGAATGGTCATCTTCCGGTCCCGCTCCGAAGAAAGGGTCCGGCTGGCCATAACGCCGGGCACGGTGCATCCGAATCCCACCAGCATCGGCACGATGCTGCGGCCGGAAAGGCCGATCCGGCGCAGCAGCTTGTCCATGACAAAGGCCACTCTGGCCATATAGCCGCTGTCTTCCAGCAGAGACAGGAAGAAAAACAGGGTCACAATGGTGGGCAGGAAGCTGAGGACGCTGCCGACGCCGCCGAAGATGCCGTCGATCACCAGCGACCGGAGCACCGGATTGGCGCCGCCGTCCAGCAGGATGACGCTGACGGTTTCCGTCAGCCACCCGATTCCCGCTTCCAGCAGGTTGGACAGCCACAGGCCGATGACACCGAAGGTCAGCCAGAACACCAGACCCATAATGCCGACAAACGCCGGTATGGCCGTGTACTTGCCGGTGAGAATCCGGTCGATGCGGGTACTTCTGGCATGTTCCCGGCTCTCTCTGGGCTTGACCACCGTTTCCCGGCAGATTTTTTCTATAAAGGAGAACCGCATGTCCGCCATGGCCGCCGCCCGGTCCAGTCCCCGTTCCGTCTCCATCTGGCGCACAATGTGCTCCACCGCTTCTTTTTCATTTTCATCCAGATGCAGCTGTTCCTCCAGAAGCCGGTCTCCCTCCGCCAGTTTGCTGGCGGCAAACCGCAGGGGAATCCCCGCTTCCTGGGCGTGGTCCTCGATCAGGTGCATAATGCCGTGCAGGCACCGGTGCACCGCGCCTTTGTGGTCCGCCGCGTCGCAGAAGTCCTGCCGGCCCGGCCGCTCCTGGTATTTGGCCACATGGAGGGCATGGCTGATCAGCTCATCGATGCCTTCGTTTTTCGCCGCCGAAATGGGAATCACCGGGATGCCCAGCATCTCTTCCAGTTCGTTGACCCGGATGGAACCTCCGTTTTCCCGCACCTCATCCATCATATTCAGCGCCAGCACCATGGGAATGTCCAGCTCCATAAGCTGCATGGTCAGGTACAGATTCCGTTCGATGTTGGTGGCGTCCACGATGTTGATGATGCCCGTGGGATGCTCCTCCAGCACAAACTGCCGGGTGACCAGCTCCTCGCTGGAATACGGCGACATGGAATAAATGCCCGGCAGGTCTGTCACCAGCGTATGGTCATGCCCTTTGATCACGCCGTCCTTCCGGTCCACCGTCACGCCGGGGAAGTTGCCCACATGCTGGTTGGAACCGGTCAGCTGGTTGAACAGGGTAGTTTTGCCGCAGTTCTGGTTGCCGGCCAGCGCGAAGGTCAGCACCGATCCATCCGGCAGCGGATGCTCGTCCGCCTTCACATGGTACTTGCCCCCCTCGCCCAGTCCGGGGTGGGAAATCTGCCGCTTCTTTCCCGGGGCGGCGCCGGCCTCCTGTCTGGCTTCCCGCACATGTTCAATCTCAATTTTTTCCGCGTCTTCCAGCCGCAGCGTCAGTTCGTAGCTGTGGATCCGCAGTTCCACCGGATCTCCCATGGGCGCGTACTTGACCATGGTCACTTCCGCCGTCGGGATAATGCCCATGTCCAGAAAATGCTGGCGCAGGGCCCCTTCGCCGCCCACGGCCACCACGGTGGCTGTTTTTCCTATAGGCAATTCTTTTAATGTCATGTTCCTATCCTCCGCATAGACTCCATTTAACCCTTTTCCCCCATGGTTCTGCCGTACAGCAGACTTCCTGCCGCCCCCAGCAGAAATACCGTGAAATAGCAGGCGGCAAACAGCGTCCGGATCCCTCCGGCCACCTGCGCCGTCTGAGAAGCCGCCCCCGAAACCATTCCCATAACTCCCAAAATATAGCTGATGGACGAGGCCGCCAGGGCCGACCCAAGCTTCCGGGACAGGGTGTACAGCGAATACACCGAGCCGTCGCTGCGCCTTCCCGTCCGCGCCTCCTGAACGTCGATGCAGTCCGTCACCATGGCCCACACCAGCATCTGGAAAAACTGCAGCCCCGTATTGCCCAGAATCACCGCCGCCAGGAACACCCCCGGATGCTCCATGGGAAACAGAAGCATCGCCGCCGCTGCCGCACCCGTCCAGCAAAAGCCCGCCAGCACCACGTTTTTCTTGCCGAACCGCCGGGACAGCCAGGGCGCCAGGGGAAACAGCACCAGCATCACCGGCAGGTTGCTGAAGGAGACCAGCGACGCCAGCCAGGGCACGTGGTAATACTCCTTAAACACCAGGCTGGTCAGCTGGCCGCTTCCGGTAAAATACAGCATGATTCCCGCGGAAGCCAGCATCACGCCCAGCAGCGGCCGGTTATGCAGCGTATCCGCCACAACCCGGCGGTAAGAATAACTGTTTTTCTCCTTCTCCGGCGCTTCTTCCCGCTCCGTGGTCAGCCGCAGGCAGAGCCAGTAGCTGAGCACCGACCCGGCGGCAAACGCCAGGGCCAGAGCGAAAAACGCAGAGGCCTGGTAATGTCCCGCACCGTCAAACACCGCCAGCGGTACCAGCGCCATGACCACGGTGCTGACGGTCATGCCGCCCGCCGCCCGGGCACGGGAAAGTTTGGCCCGGTCTCCCGGATCCCGGCTGATGACGGAGGCCATGGCCCCATAGGGCATCGAAGTGCCGGAATAGGCGGTGCCGTACAGCAGGTAGGCCGCCGATGCCCAGATCTTCCGGGCCTTTTCCGGCAGGGCCGACACGTCGGAAAAACAGAGGATGCCGGAAAGGGCCAGAGGAAGCACCGCCAGCCGGATCCACGGATGGAACCGTCCCTCGTTTCTGCCGCCTCCCAGCCAGGCCGGCAGCCGGAACCGGTCCGGCAGCGAACCGATCACCGGGCCGCTGACGGCGTCCCAGACCTTGGCGAAGAAAAACATGGTGCCTGTAAAAAACGGGCTGAGCCCCAGCACATAGGTGCAGAACACCATGTAGTACGCGTCGGCAAACCCGTTGATCAGCGTACCGCCTACATCGCCGAAATAGTACCCCAACTGATCCCCGGCGCCGAAGGGCTTCTGTTTCTGAAATACGGTTTTCCTGTCCATAATCCCCCGATTTTTCTTGCAATTCTCCCGGTTCCTGCTTATGATGGACTGCAGAACATCATAAAAAGGAGAGACCCATATGTACAGCTTCAACAACGACTACAGCGAGGGCGCCAGCCCGCAGATCCTAGACGCCCTGATCCGTGAAAATCTCGTTCAGAACAGCGGCTACGGCCTGGACGGCCACTGCCGCGCCGCCGCGAACCGGATCCGGCAGGAAATCCGCCGTCCCGATGCCGACGTACACTTTCTCACCGGCGGAACCCAGACCAACCTGATCGCCATAGCCGCGGCGCTGCGCCCCTGGCAGGCAGTGATCTCCGCCTCCACCGGCCACATCAACGTCCACGAAACCGGCGCCGTGGAAGCCGCCGGCCACAAGGTGCTCACCGCTTCCTGCCCCGATGGGAAGCTGACGCCGGACCAGATCGCCGGGATTCTCGCCCTGCACACCGACGAGCACATGGTGCAGCCCCGCATGGTCTACATCTCCGATTCCACGGAAGTGGGAACCTGCTATACCAAACAGGAACTGTCCGCCCTCTCCGGCTTCTGCCGGGAACACGGGCTGTATCTGTTTCTGGACGGCGCCCGCCTGGGATCCGCCCTCACCTGCGCTTCCAATGACCTGACTCTGGCGGACATCGCCGCCCTCACCGACCTGTTCTACATTGGCGGCACCAAAAACGGCGCGCTGCTGGGCGAGGCCCTGGTCATTGTAAACGAGGCCTTAAAGCCGGATTTCCGCTATATGATCAAGCAGCGGGGCGCCATGCTGGCCAAAGGATGGATCGCCGGCATCCAGTTTGAAGAACTGTTCCGGGACGGCCTGTTTTACCGCCTGGCCTCCCATGCCAACGAGGCGGCCGGACAGCTTCGGCAGGCGCTGGAAGCATGCGGCGTCGCCTTCGCGTACCCGCCCTGCACCAACCAGCTGTTCCCCATTCTGCCGGACGCGTGGGTGGAAGCCCTGTCCAAAGACTTTCAGTTCCAGTTCCAGGACAAGCCCGACAGCACCCATACCTGCGTGCGCCTGGTCACCTCATGGGCTACGCCGCCGGAAGCGGCCGAGGCCTTCCGAAAGGCCCTTCTGGCCCTTGCCGCCGGCTGACGTACAAAAACTTACATCAGAGCATCGTCGTAGGCTGCCCGCCCGCCTCCTATGTATTTGGGGCGGGTGCGGGCGCAGACGACCCGGGCATGGCCGATTTCTTTCTGCCGGATCCGCACCGGCACCGCCACATCCTTTAAGTGCATGCCGATCAGCGTATCGCCGATGTCCATTCCCGCGTGGGCGCGGATGTGCTCCACTGCCGCCGGATGGGCAAAGGCCTGGTACGCGGCGGTGGCAAAGGAGCCTCCGGCCTTGGGACGGGGCACCACATTGACCTCTTCCAGGCCATACTGCCGCGCCGCTTCCCGCTCCAGAATCAGGCAGCGGTTCAAGTGCTCGCAGCACTGGGCCGCCAGCCAGACGTTCGCTTCCCGCGCCGCCTGGTAAATGCCGTCAAAGACTGCCTGGGCCGCCTGGGGGCTGGAATCCGTGCCGATGGTGCTCCCGCAGATTTCGCTGGTGGAGCATCCCACCACAAACAGGTTTCCCGGAGCCGGATGGGCCGCTTCCAGCAGCTCTTTTGCCGCCTCATATCCCTGCTGTCTCAGTTCCTTCAGAAATGCTTCTTCTTCCATAACCAATCGCCGCTTCCTTTCCGTTTGCTTCTATGCTTTTCTATCTTTTTTACTTCTTTTCTATGCTTCTTTCAGCAGCTGTTCAATGGTCACTTTCATCACCTGAAATGCTGTTTCGTTCCTGCCGCTGTTGATCACCAGGTCCGCCAGGCTGCGGGTGGGCTCCACGTACAAATAGTGCATGGGTTTGACCGTAGTCAGGTACTGCTGCACCACCCCTTCGATATCTCTGCCCCGTTCCTTTACATCCCGCATCACCCGCCGCAGAATCCGTTCATCCGCGTCGGCCTCCACGTAGATCTTGATGTCCAGCAGTTCCCGAAGCCTGGGATCCGCCAGCACCAGAATGCCTTCCAGCAGCACCACCGGCCGGGGCTCGATCCGCAGCACCTGCCGGGAACGGTTGTGCTGGGCATAGTCATAGACTGGGCAGTCAATGGCCCTGCCTTCCTTCAGGCTTTTCAGCTGCTCCAGCAAAAGTTCCGTTTCGAAGGCGTCCGGATGGTCGTAATTGATCTTTTTGCGTTCTTCAAAGGGCACGTCGTCCCTGGCCCGGTAATAGTTGTCATGATACAGCACCGCCACCTGATCCCCAAAGGCCGCCTTCAGCCGGTTGGTAAAGGTGGACTTCCCGGATCCCGTGCCTCCGGCAATGCCGATTACCGTGGTTTTCATCGTTTGTCTTCCTCCCCGCCAAAACCGTATTTTACGCCTGGCCGCAGGCCTCCCGGATAATCTCCGTCACCAGTTTTTTGAACCGGGGAGCCGCCGCGTCCGCCGCCTCCTGCACTTCTTTATGGCTCAGCGGCTGGTCGGTCATGCCGCAGGCCAGATTGGAAATGCAGGAAATTCCGCAGATGCGCATGCCCATGTGGTTGGCGGCCACCGCTTCGCAGGCCGTGCTCATGCCTACCGCGTCGGCACCAAGAGTCCGGCACATCCGCACCTCCGCCGGCGATTCATAGGCCGGACCGGTCAGCTGGATGTACACCCCTTCCTGCAGGGGGATATTCAGCCGTTCCGCCGTTTTCCGTACCATGGCCTGCAGCTTCCGGTCATAGATGTCGCTCATATCCGGGAACCGGGTGCCCAGACCGTCCATGTTGGGGCCGATCAGGGGCGACGGCACAAAGGAACTGATCTGATCGGTAATCAGCATCAGGTCTCCGGCGTGGAAACTGCGGTTGATGCCGCCGGACGCGTTGGTCAGCAGCAGAAATTCCGCGCCCATAAGCTTCATCAGCCGGATGGGCAGCACCACATCCTGGATGGAATATCCTTCATAATAATGGACCCGCCCCTGCATCACCACCACCGGCACATCGCCCACATAGCCAAATACAAAGCGCCCCTTGTGCCCCGGTATGGTGGAAACCGGGAATCCTTCTATTTCATGATAGTCCAGCACCGCTTCTCTGCGGATTTCATCGGCGTAGTCTCCCAGTCCGGACCCCAGCACCAGGGCCGCCCGGGGCCGGAAATCCACCTTCTGCCGGACACACTCGTAGCATTTCATCAGTTTTTCTTCTGACGCGTTCATGAACAGCCTCCTCTCTTCGCGCCCGATGTGGCGCGCCGTCCTTGCAGGCGCAGTGCGCTCACGCCCTGCTCTGCCTGGCGCAGTGCGCGCTCACGAACTCCGTTCGTGAGCTCACGGGCTTGCGCCCTGCTCTGCCTGGCGCAGTGCGCGCTCACGAACTTTGTTCGTTCGCTCACGGGCTTGCGCCCTATGTCATCTGCCAGATATCCGGCGGCCTGCGTGCAAGCACGCGGCCTCCTCCTATCTGTCATCTGACGCACTGCTTAATCATTCGTGAACATTATACCATATTATTCTTTTTTCTGGAGAAATTTTTAGGGGAATTGAGAAGTGATAGAGGAGGTGATAGAGGAGGACCCCCTGCGGATCAGATCCGCGGGGGGTCAGGATTATGGCAGACGCCAATCTATAGGAACGCACAGGTTATGTGCGTTTCTGGTAATGATAGCCTTTTGTCTCTTTCAGCAGTTCCGCCCGCAGCCTGCCGGCGGTCTCTTCCATTTCCGGCCTTCCGGCCAGATTCACCGATTCTTCTGGGTCTTCTATCATATCGTACAGCAGAAGCACCTCTTCCGTATCGGCGTTTATGGTCAGTTTGTACCGTTCATCCCGCAGCATGAACCAGGGCACCCCCAGCGGGTGGTCCTGAGCCAGGTGGTTTTCCGCGAACACCGGCTTGTGGCTCCTGGTCTCGCCCCGCATCAGCGGCAGCAGACTTTCGCCCGGCAGCTGTTTTTCGCTGACGCCACCTGCCAGTTCCATGCAGGTGGGATAATAGTCCACGCAGGACACCGGCACATCCACCGTACCCGGCGCGATGCCCGGCACCTTGATGATCAGCGGGATTCCGCAGGACCGTTCATAGGGAAGACACTTGTTCTTCATCCCATGGCTGCCCTGCATATCCCCGTGGTCCGAGGAAAAAATCACCGCCGTCTCTTCTTCGATGCCTAATGCCTTCAGTTCGTCCAGAATCAGGCCCACATTGCGGTCGATCTGGGAAACCATGGCGTAATACAGCTTTAAGTACAGCTGGATATTGCCGCCATACCGCTGATAGTCCGGGCAGTTTTCAAAGGGTCTGGGGCTGTAGGGAGAATAGGTGGGCGTATAGGGCTCTATGGGCCGGTACTGCTCCGGCATGGGAAACGTAAAGCCGTCGTACAGATGCTCATAGGCTTCCGATGGCTGTTCCGGATAATGGGGCGCCTGGAAAAAGACGGTATGCAGAAAGGGCTTTCCCCCCGCCGCCAGCATCCGGAGCCGTTCCACCCCCAGCCGTCCGGTTACGTCGGTACGATGTTCCTCGTACCGGTGCTCCCGGCCTTCCTCATCGTAAAAACACACGTTGTCCTGAAAGCCGTTGTAGCACTGATAGCCGATGAAATGCCGGTGCCCGGCCCAAAACCGCTCCGGCACCGGCACATTGCCGTTTCCGCCCAGGTGCAGTTTTCCCACAAAGCTGGTGTCATAGCCCAGCCGTTCCAGTTCCATGGGAAGCGTCACCTCGTCCGGCCGCAGGCTTTCCGCGTTGTCCTGGACGCCGCAGTCTTTGCTGTAGCATCCGGAATACAGGATTCCGCGGAAGGGCCCGCACACCGGGTTGCAGGAGTAGGCGTTATGGAATAACGTGCCTTCCGACGCCAGCCGGTCCAGGTTTGGTGTCTTCACGTAGGGAGTCACCGTCCCCAGCGCGTATTTATGCATCTGATCCGTCATAATCATGACGATGTTTTTCGGTCTGTCCGGCATGGCGTCTTTCTCCTGTCTGCTGATTTCTTCTTAATGTCTGTCTTTTACTGGTTCTCTTCGATGATCTCGTTGCCTCTGGTCAGCAGGTTGTTGATGGTGTCGTCCAGAGACTGGGAGCCCAGCAGGAATTTGTCGGTTTCTTCGTTCAGCACCGTCTCGATCTGGCTCTGATATTCGGGAGCGAAGGAATCATAGGTCTCCACGCCGTCGGGATTTTCCATCAGAGCTTCCAGGGAGTCCAGATCCACCAGATCCTCAAAGCCGGCCACAATCGCCTTGGTGCTTTCCATCTTGTCCACGCCCTTTTCATTGGAAGTGAACATGGCCTTTAACGGCACGCCTTCCGTGGTCCAGAAGCGAAGGAATTCAAAGGCTTCCTGCGGATGCGCGGAGGTCTTGGCAATGTGGTAGTAGATGCCGCCTACCGAGTTGTAGCGGGTGTCGTCCGCATTCCACAGGGGGCAGGGAGCAAAAGCGGTTACAAAGTCGTGGGCATAGATCTCGTTGCCCACGTCGCTCAACAGGTTGGTGCCCATGGGCAGCATAGCGATCTTGCCGGAGAAGAACTGGTCTCTGTAGTTCATGTTCAGAGCCTTCACATCCGCCAGAGGCGTAGAAGCCTTGTCTACATTTTCCAGATCATACCGGTACTGCAGGAAATTGCGGAACTCGGGGTTGCCGAAGGTCAGGCTTCCGTCGTCGTTAAAGAACGCGTTGTCCGGCTTCGCGCAGTACACGCCCAGCAGGTTCTGATTGCCCCAGGAATGGATGTAGGAACCGTAAATGGTGTTGGCGCCGGTGCCCTGGGTCATGGCAATGGCGTACTCGCGGTAGTCATCCCAGGTCCAGTTCTGGTCCGGCATGGACAGGCCCGCGGCCTCCAGCATGTCTTTGTTGATCAGGATCACGTTGTTGTAGCGGATATCGCTGAAGATGCTGTACACCTGCTCGTCGTTGCGAACTACGATGTCATAGGCGTCTTCCGGGGTCACGCCCTCCGCCTCAAAATACTCGTCCAGAGGCAGGTAGGAGCCGGATGCCGCCCGGACCGCCATGGACTGGATACTGGGGGACATCATGATGTCAATTTCCTCGCCGCCCATCAGCATCAGGTCGGTCTTCTGCAGATAGTCGTTGCTGTTCATATCGCCCAGGTACTCGATCTCTACCTGAATGTCCGGATGCTCTGCTTCCCAGGCGTCCACGATTCTCTGGTCACCCTCGGCGTGGTTGCTCTGCCAGCTGACGAAACGCAGGGTAATGGCCTCTCCGCTGCCCTCTTCCGCCGCTTCCGTATCGCCGGACGCCGCTGCCGCTGTGGTATCAGCCGCCGCTGCCGCCGTGGTTTCCGCGGAATCTCCGCCGGAGGAACATCCGGCCAGCATACCGGCCGCCAGGATCACTCCCATTCCCAATGCTGCTGCTCTGTTTCTTTTTTTCATAAAACCCTTCCTTTCCGCGGCCCCCTCCCGGAGCCGCCATATATAATGTAATTTGTATTTCTGACTTACTCCTTCACCGCGCCGGACGCGATGCCGTCGATGATGTAGCGCTGTCCGCAGAGGAACACGATAATCAGAGGCAGAATCGCCGATACCGCCGCCGCCATCATCAGGGAATAGATGCTGCCGGACTCGGTGGCGAACAGCTTCATGCCCAGCTGAATGGTAAACAGTTCCCGCTTGCTTAAGAAAATCAGCGGCATCTGGTAGTCGTTCCAGGTCCAGACGAACTTCAGAATCGCCAGGGTAGCCATGGACGGCTTAACCAGCGGAAGAATGATCTTCCAGAAGATGATCCAGTGGCTGGCGCCGTCGATGCGGGCGGATTCACAAAGGGAATTGGAAATGCCCATCATCGCCTGCCGCAGCAGGAATACGCCGTAGGTACTGAACATGGTCATCAGGATCAGGCCCATGTGGGTGTTGTACAGGCCGGTTTCCGTCATGATGACGAAACGGCTGACGATCATAACCTGAGGCGGAATCATCATGGTAGCCAGGTACAGCAGGAAGATCTTGTCTCTCCATTTCCAGCGAACCTTGGTAAATCCGTAGGCGCCCAGCGCCGAAATCAGGATCTGCAGAATCGTGGACAGCACCGTAATCTTGATGCTGTTGAGGTAGTACATACCGAAGTTGTACTCCTCGCCCCATACCACCTTGTAGTTGTCCAGTCCCACAAAGGTCTTGGGAATCCATTCAATGGGGAAATTGAATACTTCGTTTTCAATCTTGAACGAAGTGGAAATCATCCAGGCCAGCGGAGCCAGCATGGTGATTCCGATGAAGTACAGGATAATGGTAGCAATTACCTTTCCTGCAGAAAGCTTCTTTAAACCTCCCATGTGTCTCCTCCTTTATTCGTTGGTGAAATTCTTCTGGTATTTCCACTGGATCATGGTCACGATGAAAATAACCACGAACAGCGCCCAGGCCAGTGCGCAGGCATAACCCATTTTGAAATCCTGGAACGCGGTCCGGTAAATGTAGTAGGCCATAACGGACGTGGCGTTTCCGGGGCCGCCCTGGGTCAGCACGCTGATCAGGTCGAATACCTTAAAGGAACTGATAATTCCCATGATGCCCAGGAAAAACGTGGTGGGTGAAACCATAGGCACCGTAATATAAAGGAACTGCTGTCTGGCGTTGGCTCCGTCTATGGCCGCCGCCTCGTACAGGTCTAACGGCACATTTTTCAGTCCCGCCATGTACACCGCTACGTAATAACCTACCTGCGTCCAGATGTTGATGATCATAACCGCCGCCAGGGCCCAGCGCTCATCCACCAGCCAGCGGGGCGGGTTCTCGATGCCCAGGGACATTAAAAACTGGTTGATAGGTCCGTAGCTGGGCTGCAGCAGCACCTGCCACACCGTACATACCGCCACGATACTGGCGATATAGGGGATGAAGATCATGGCGCGGATGCCTTTGCCACCGTAGGTATGGCGGTTGATGATCTCCGCCATGATCAGGCCCAGCACCAGAAGCGCCGGCACCGTCACCGCTGTAAAGACCAGGTTGTTGATCATGGACGCCTTAAACCAGTCATCGGAAAACAGGTCGATGAAGTTTTCCAGTCCCGTGAACTCAATGGCGCCCCATCCTTTTAAGAAGTTCCACTCCGTAAAGCTTAAGCCCAGGGACATTGCTACCGGAATCAGAATGAAAATCACAAATCCCACAAATCCCGGCAGAATAAACAGGAATCCGGTGATGTTTTCCTTAGTAGAAGCCTTCATCGACTGCTTCTCGGCTGCTTTCCCGGATCCGGTTGCCATACTTGCCATACAATTCCTCCTTTTTATCCTTGCCGCTGGTGCAATTCTTACTGTAATCATCATAACCCCTTGTAAAAGAAATGTAAAACGGATATTCACCCTGCACAATGAAATTCGTAAACCGCCCTGTGGTTTTGTGTGATTTTTCTCTGCATTTCCGGCAGGATTTTACTTTTGTCCATGTTTTTATAAAAAAGGCGTAAAAATGCCCTCCAACTTCCGCTTTTTGCCGTCATCCTGCACAAAGAATTTCTCCTCATTCTTTTCATTTCTCCCGTTTTTCCTGGTTTGTTGCTCTTTCTCCCAGATGTTGCCAATAGTACACTCCCTTCTGCTTTCTTTCTCCCGCCGCATTGACAAACGCTCTTCCTTCCCATATTATGTATTTATGACAAATTATTCAGGCATCGGAGGCAATGACATGTTCAATACCAACAAAAAAGTTTTCTTCAGCTTTATGTCCACCTACTGCGTCATCATTGTCCTGGTTCTGGTCTGCCTGTTTCCTATTTATATCTCTCTGGAAGATTCCGAGGCCGACAAGGCGGCCCGGTCCATCCGCAGCCACAGCATCAACGCCGCCGATGAGATGGACGCCCGGGAAGAATCCCTGTTTTACGCGGCCCGCAATTTCTACGCCGACCAGGCGCTGCAGCGGATCTACTACAGCAGCACCCGCAGCGCGGACACCACGCTGTTTTACGACATGAGCCTGCTGCAGAAACAGCTGAAGCTGCACTTCCAGAACATCGACGGCATCCGGGACGTTTTCGTATATATTCCCAAATTCGACTATGTGCTGACTCAGAAATACATTTTTGAGACCCGTTCCCGCTTCTATCAGAACAACCAGTTCCGCGCTTTAAACGAAACCGACTGGCTGGAAGAGGCATTTCTGTCCGAGGAAAAGATTTTCCTGAAGTCCGACACCTTTATGGACTACTTAAGCCGGGATCCGGACGCGCCGGTGATCAACAAGATTTTCCTGTTCCCCATGGCCGGAGACGCCAACATCCGGATTCTGATCATGGTTTCCCTGGACGCCGGCGCCATGGCCCGGACCTTCCTGCCTCCGCAGATCGCGGAAGACAGCTTCGCCGTCATTGCCGACGCCGACGGCACCATTCTGGCCAGCACCCTGCCGCCGGACGCAAGCACGGCCAAGCTTCTGCAGGATCAGGACGACTATGCCATACTTTCCGTCACAGCCGCCGACGGCAGACAAATCTACACCGGCATCAGCAAACAGTATTT
The DNA here is from genome assembly GCA_944380605.1 of uncultured Lachnospiraceae bacterium. GTDB lineage: Bacteria > Bacillota > Clostridia > Lachnospirales > Lachnospiraceae > UBA3402. Next base: position 59,163 of record CALWIA010000032.1, read on the forward strand.
CCAGCAGATCCGCCGGGACACCTTCCTGCTGATCGGCCGCAGCATCGGCCTGTCACTGGTGGCCGGCGCCTGCGTCGCCCTGGTCTTTTCCTGGAAGCGTTCCAAACCCATTGAACAGATCTTCAGCATGATCCGCACCGGATGCGTCGGCAGCGAGAAAAATTCCGGCTATATGTCGGAAATCGAGGATTCGGTAATCAGCATGGTTTCCGAGATCCGCCAGTGCAAGACCACCATACAGGACCTGGATTCCATGGTCTGCAGCAGCCTGCTGGAGCACCTGTTCTTCGGCAGCCTGGCGTCCGGGCGCCGGGAAAGCGCCTTTATCCAGTACTACGGCCCCATGCCTTCTCCCTGTCTGGCCGCCGCGGTCAGCTGGGCCCCGGAAGGCGCGCCGCCGTCGGAAGAAACCATTTTAAAAGCGCTGGAAAGCGCCGGCCAGGACACCTACGTCCACTATCGTTACGGAGACCGTCTCTACCTGCTGCTTCCCTTTGAATCAGAAGCGGAAATCCGTTCCCGTCTGGAAACGGCGCTGCGCAGCCTGCGGGAAGGCGGCTTTGCAGTTACCAAAGCCGGCATCAGCAATTCCCTAAGCAGTCTGCAGGCGGTGCGCCAGGGTGTGCGCCAGGCCACCCGCAGGCTGGAAGCCGGCTTTCATCTCCAGGGGATTTACCTGTTTGCCCACACCTATTCCTCCAAGTCCAGCCGCAATCTGTTAAGCGTCCAGACCATGGAATCCCTACAGCGCACCCTGCTCACCGGCAACTGCGCCGCGGCGGACAAGCTGATCAGCGAGCTGTTTGAACAGATCGAGCCGGAACACCTGGACGCGGTGGATTTCCGCCAGCTGTTTTTCTCCCTGCGCTCGGTCTACTCCGGCGTAGCCAGCCAGTTTCTGCTGGAAGCGGAGCGCAGCGGCGAGTCGGTGGAATCCTGGCTGCGGCTGCCGGACGATCTGGACGAATACCGGGCCGAGACCATCAAAAACACGTTTCTGGCCTTCAACCAGAGCCTGTACCAGTATTACGAGAAACACCTGACCCGGACCGCCCGGATCAAGGGGCTGGACGTACTGCGGTACATCGAGGAGCACCTGGATGACCCCAACCTGTGCGCCGGCTCCATCGCCGCCCACTTCCATCTGTCGGAAAAATACATCTTTCAGCTGGTAAAAGGGGCCTGCGGCGAAACCCTCAACGACCACATCTCCCTTCTCCGCGTGCAGAAGGGCATCGAACTGCTGGAAAACACCCGGATGAAAGTCGCCGACATCGCGCTGAAGACGGGATTTACTTCTTCCAACAGCATGTACAAGGTATTTATGCGGGTCAAGGGGCTTCCCCCTTCCGCCTACCGCCAGAAGCAGAAAGGCGGCGCGCCCAAAGCAGAACATACAGAAACTGACCAACCATAAAGGAGGACCTGTTTTATGAGAGCTATTATGATGATGTTCGATTCCCTGAACCGGCATTTCCTGCCCAATTACGGCTGCGACTGGACGGTCATGCCCAACTTCCGCCGCCTGGCGGACAAGGCGGTGACCTTTGACAACTTCTACGCCGGCAGCATGCCCTGTATGCCCGCCCGCCGGGAGCTGCACACGGGGCGCTACAATTTCCTGCATACGTCCTGGTCGCCGCTGCAGCCCTATGACGATTCCGTCATCCAGCGGATGAAAGACGCCGGCATCTACACCCACATCACCACCGACCACTTCCACTACTGGGAAGACGGCGGCAGCTGCTACATCAGCAAATTCGACAGCTACGAGATGCACCGGGGCCAGCAGGGCGATCCCTGGATCGGCCAGGTTCCGTGGCCGGAGTTCCCGGACACCCTGTGCCGCCGCAAAAACGGCCAGAACTGGCGTCACGACTGGATCAACCGCAGCTTTATGCAGACCGAAGAACAGCTGCCCCAGACCCGCACCTTTGAAAGCGGTCTGGACTTCATCGAGCGCAACGCCGCCTACGACCGCTGGTTCCTGCAGATCGAAGCCTTCGATCCCCACGAGCCCTTCTACACCCAGGGCGACTACAAAAAGCTCTATCCCGACGACTACCATGGCAAGAATCTGGACTGGCCGGACTACGGCAAAAACGAATACGGCGAAGAAGCCACCCGCCACGTCCGCTACGAGTACGCCGCCCTTCTCAGCATGTGCGACCACAGCCTGGGACGGCTTCTGGACAAAATGGACGAACTGGACATGTGGAAGGACACCATGCTCATCGTCAACACGGACCACGGCTTTATGCTGGGAGAAAAAGAGTGGATGGGCAAGAACATCCAGCCTATGTACCAGGAAATCTCCCATCTGCCGTTCTTCATCTGGGATCCCAGATGTCCCCAGGCAGCGGGCAAGCGCCGCGCCGGCCTGGCCCAGACCGTGGACATCGTGCCCACCCTGGCGGAGTATTTCCAGATCGACCCGCCGGCCCACATGGATGGACGCAGCCTGACTCCCATAATCCAGGACGACACGCCCATTCGGGAAACCGCCCTCTTCGGCGTCCACGGCGGCCATATCAACATCACCGACGGCCGGTATGTATACATGAAAGCGCCGGCTTCGGAGGAAAACACGCCGCTGTACGAATACACCGACATGCCCTGCCATATGCGGGATCCCTTCTCCGTCCAGGAACTGAGCCAGGCGGAGCTCATCGACGGATTCCCCCATATGAACGGCGCGAAAGTGATGAAGATCCCCACCCGCACCTATTTCAGCGCCTACAAGTACGGCACCCGTCTCTACGACCTGCAGCAGGATCCTCAGGAGACCCATCCCATAGAGGACGCCGCCGTCGTCCGCCGGCTGGAAGATGCCATGGTGCGGATGATGAAGGAAAACGAAGCCCCCGAAGAACAGTATGAACGGATCGGACTGAAAACGGACTGATCCCCAGGCCTATCGCGTAAAAAACGCCCCTGCGGAGCGAACTCCGCAGGAGCGTTTTTCTTTGCGTTTTCTTATTCTACATTGCGGTGCTGGGATTCCGGATCCTGGCTGTCGTCCAGCTTCATGGGAGAATTCAGAATCTCCATAAATTCTTCACCGGTGATGGTTTCTTTCTCCAGCAGATACGCGGCGATCTCGTGCAGCTTGCCCTGATTTTCCGTCAGGATATCCATGGCCTTGTCATAAGCCTGCTTCACCAGCTTCACCACTTCTTCGTCGATGATCCGGGCCGTCTCCGGCGAGCAGGCCAGAGAAGTGTCTCCGCCCAGATACTGGTTGTTCACCGTTTCCAGCGCCACCATGCCGAACTGGTCGCTCATGCCGTACCGGGTGATCATGGCCCGGGCCAGCTTCGTCGCCTGCTCGATATCGTTGGACGCGCCGGTGGTAATGGAATGGAAAATCAGTTCCTCCGCCGCGCGGCCGCCAGTGAGGGTGGCGATCTTGTTGAAGGCCTCGTCCCGGCTCATCAGATACCGCTCGTCCTGGTCCACCTGCATGGTGTAGCCCAGGGCGCCGGAAGTTCTGGGGATAATGGTGATCTTGTGCACCGGAGCCGAATGGCTCTGGCAGGCGGCCACCAGCGCGTGGCCCACCTCGTGGTACGCCACGATCTTCTTTTCATTGACGCTGACGCCGGAATCCTTTCTCTGGTATCCGGCAATGACCACTTCCACACTTTCTTCCAGATCCTGCTGGGAAACGCTCTTTCTTCCCATGCGCACCGCCCGCAGGGCGGCCTCGTTGATGATGTTGGCCAGTTCCGCGCCGCTGGCTCCGGAAGTGGCCCTGGCAATATCCTGGAAATTCACGGTTTCATCCAGCTTCACAGCCTTGCCGTGCACCCGCAGAATGGCTTCCCGGCCCTTTAAATCCGGCAGTTCCACCGGGATCCGCCGGTCAAAGCGGCCCGGGCGCAGCAGCGCCGGATCCAGGGACTCGGGGCGGTTGGTAGCCGCCAGAATCACCACACCCTTGCGGCCGTCAAAACCGTCCATCTCCGCCAGCAGCTGGTTTAAGGTCTGCTCTCTCTCGTCGTTTCCGGCAAATCCGCTGCCATCCCGCTTCTTTCCTATAGTATCGATCTCATCAATAAATACGATGCAGGGCGCCTTTTCATTGGCCTGCTTGAACAGATCCCGCACCTTGGCGGCGCCCATGCCCACAAACATCTCCACAAATTCCGAACCGGAAATGGAGAAAAACGGCACCTTGGCTTCTCCGGCCACCGCTCTGGCCAGCAGCGTCTTGCCGGTGCCCGGAGGGCCCACCAGCAGCGCGCCCTTGGGCAGCGACGCGCCGATATCCGCGTACTTCTGGGGATTGTGCAGAAAGTCCACGATCTCCTTTAACGCGTCCTTGGCCTCTTCCTGCCCCGCCACGTCGGCAAAGGTCTTGCCGGTCTCCGACTCGGCGTAGATCTTGGCGTTGGACTTGCCGAAGGTCATGGCGTTGGTGCCGCCCATTTTCTTCTGCATATACCGGGCCATCAGCTGGCCGATGACCACGAAAATCAGAATGGGAATCACCCACTGGAACAGCAGCGTCATGATCATGGAAGGCTGTTCCACTATCTCCTCCGCGAAGACCACATCGTGGTCCAGCAGCTTCTGGGTCAGGGTGTCGTCCGGCCAGGGCCCGGTCTTGTACTGGGCCACTTCGTCCTCGCCGAACCGGTTCTGTCTTCCGGTTTTGGCCAGGAAGTCGATCTGGTCCTCATTTCTGGCCACCTGCAGCACGTTGCCGTCGTCGATCATCTCCAGAAACGTGCTGTAGGGCACTTCCGTGACCTGGCGTCCCTGCATAAACGGCATCAGCACCAGGTTCAGCGCCATCAGCACGATCATCACGATGGTGTAGTAATAAAAAAATGGTTTTCTTGAATGTTCCGAATTATCGTCTCTCATACCCATACAGTTTTGCTCCTTTATGGCTTCTCATTTGGTTTTCCGGCCAGCGCCCGTTCCATAGCCGCCGCGGCAAAGGCCGCCGCCTGCGTCAGATCCGCCTCGTCCGGATGGGACTGGCCCTCTTCATAGGCGCGGATCATCATACGGATCCGGGGAGAATCCTCCTGCTGCTGCATCTTCCGGTACCGCTCCAGCACCTGGGCCGGCATCCGTCCGGCGCACAGAAACGCCCCCAGATATCCGCAGTCCTCCGGAAGCAGCGCTTTCACCCGATCCTCCACCTGCCGGAAATAGGCTTCGCTGCTGCCCATACCGCAAGTTCCAAACAGCGCCGCCTGCGTTCCATGCAGCCGGGAAAGAAATGCCTGTACACCCTCGCTGCAGGTGCCTTTATCGTTCCAGAACCCCACAAAATACACGTCTGTCTCCGGATCCGGCCCCTGCTCCAGGGCTTCCTCGATCCGGCAGACCGCTCCCGTATAGGCCGCCAGCCCCTTTTCTATGGCGCCGGCTACTCTCTGCGTATTGCCGGTACGGCTGTCATAAACGATTCTGTACTTCATCCGCAGCGCTCCTTTCCTGGCTGTTCCCTTAACCATACCCCTATTTTCCCCATATTTCAAGAGAACTCACAAAAACTTAATACAACTTTAGTTTCTTTTTAGAATTCGGCCGATATTCAGCCGGAACATAGTCACCGTAGCCGCCACCGCCAGCACGTCGGAAATGGGCTCCGCCAGAAACAGCCCCGTAGTCCCCAGCCCCAGCTTCGGCAGAACCAGCGCCAGAGGAATCAGCAGAATCACCTTCCGCAGAAGCGCCAGAAACATGGAAATCTTGGCCTCTCCCAGCGCCAGAAAGGTCTGCTGGCAGGCCAGCTGGGCCCCGAAGATCGTAAATCCGGCAAAGTAGATCCGCATGCCGAAGGAGGCGATTTCCTGAATCTGCGGGTCAGACGAAAACAGCGCCACAAACACCCCCGGCACCAGCACAAACAGGCCGGCGCTGACCAGGGTAAACAAAAGGGCGCAGATCAGCAGCAGGCGGAACGCGTCTTTGACCCGCTTGATATTGCCCGCGCCGAAGTTGTAGCTGATAATCGGCGCCGCGCCCTGGGAAATGCCCTGCACCGGCAGGAAAATCATCTGGGACAGGCTGAAAATCACCGTCATGGCCCCTACGTAGTAGTCGTTTCCATAAGTCTGCATCCCCGTATTGAAGGTCAGCTGCACCAGACATTCCGTGGCCTGCATAATAAACGGCGAAACCCCCAGAAGCAACACCGGCCCCAGCGCCTTTTTGTCCAGGCGCAGATACTTTCTGCGGATGCGGATGATGCTCTTTTTGCTGCACAAAAACCAGAACACCCAGAGGGCCGACACTGCCTGGCTGAACACCGTAGCCACCGCCGCGCCGCTGACGCCCATATCAAATCCGAAAATCAGGATCGGATCCAGAATGATATTGAGCACTGCCCCGATCAGCACCGTCATCATGCCGGTTCTGGCAAAGCCCTGGCAGGTGACAAACTGGTTCAGGCCCAGGGCGATCTGCACCGCAATGGTGCCAAGCAGGTAAATTCCCAGATACTCGTTGGCATAGGGAATGGTGGTTTCGCTGGCGCCGAACATCATCAGAAGCGGCTCCTTCACCGCCATGAACACCACGCTCAGCACCAGGGAGAGTACGATCAGAAAGGCAGTGGAACTGCCCAGAATCCGCTCCGCCCCTTCCATGTCTTTCTGCCCCATGCAAATGGACGCCCGGGGCGCGCCGCCCTGGCCCACCAGCGCCGCGAACGCCGAGATCAGCATGATCACCGGGAAGGTGACCCCCAGCCCTGCCAGAGCCATGGAGCCTTCCCCCGGAATCCGTCCTACATAGATCCGGTCCACCAGGTTGTACAGCAGGTTGACGATCTGCGCGAACACCGTGGGAACCGCCAGCTGGAACATCAGCCGTCCCAGCGGCATGGTACCCAGTTTCTCTTTATTGCCGTCCATAACATTTCCCCTTTTCTGAATAAGATCGTATCATAGTATTATAACAGAGAATCCGGCCAGGGGGAAGGAATTTTTTCCCTGATTGATTTTCAGAATAAAAACCGGAATTTTCCTTGCCAAACACCATGCCGGGAAGTATGCTGTCATTAAGAACCACTGATCTGCAATCGCTTTCCGGAAAGGAGACTTCTATGAAATTTACCAAAGGCTATTGGCTTCTGCGGGACGAAATGGTACCCGCCTACGCCGTGGAATACGGCTCTCATCAGGTGCGGGACGGCCGCCTGATTCTGTATCTGCCCTGCGGACGGATCCAGGACCGGGGCAATACCCTGAACCTGCCCATGCTCACCGTCACCCTGTCCAGCCCCATGGAAGGAGTCATCCACGTCTCCGCCGTCCATCACGCCGGCGCCGTTTACAAGGGTCCCTTCGTCCAGGTTCGGGACGAAAAACCCCAGGTATCCATCGAGGAAACCCCGGAACAGATCCGGTACCGTTCCGGTTCCCTGACAGCGGCGATCGACAAGGCGCCCGGCGCCTACCGGCTTGCGTTTTATGAAGAGGGCCGCTTTCTCACCGAATCCAGCTTCCGCAACCTGGCCCGGATGTACAACCGCGATACCGGCAAATCCTACATGCTGGAACAGCTGTTCCTGGATGTAGGCGAACACATCTACGGCCTGGGAGAGCGGTTTACCCCCTTTGTCCGCAACGGCCAGACCGTGGACATGTGGAATGAGGACGGCGGCACCTCCAGTGAAATCGCCTACAAGAACATTCCCTTCTGCCTGTCGGACAAGGGCTACGGCGTACTGGTGGACAACCAGGGCGACGTCTCCTGGGAAATCGCCAGCGAAAAGGTGGAACGTCTGCAGTTCTCCGCGGAAGGGGAACGTCTGGACTACTATTTCATCAGCGGACGGACGCCCATGGGCACCCTGGAGACCTATACGGCCCTCACCGGCAGACCGGCGCTGCCGCCGGCCTGGTCCTTCGGCCTCTGGCTCTCCACCTCCTTCACCACCGACTACCGGGAAGCCATTACCTCTTCCATGATTCAGGGCATGACGGACCGGGGCATACCCCTGCACGTGTTCCACTTCGACTGCTTCTGGATGGACGCCTTCGAATGGTGCAATTTCCGCTGGGATCCGGAAGCCTTTCCCGATCCCCGGGGCATGCTGGCCCGCTATCACGAAAAAGGCCTGAAAATCTGCGTCTGGATCAACCCCTATATCGGCCAGAAGTCGCCGCTGTTTGAAGAAGCGGCCCGGAATTCCTACCTGTTAAAGCGCGCCGACGGCAGCGTCTGGCAGAGCGACCTGTGGCAGGCGGGCATGGGCGTGGTGGACTTTACCAACCCGGAGGCGGCCCGCTGGTACCAGGAGAAGCTGAAAACCCTGCTGGACATGGGTGTGGACTGCTTCAAAACCGACTTCGGCGAGCGGATCCCCGTCCGGGACATCGTCTATTTTGACGGCTCCGACCCGGTCAAGATGCACAACCACTACCCCTTCCTCTACAACCAGACCGTCTTCGACCTGCTGGTGCGGGAACGGGGCGAAGGAGAGGCCGTGGTCTTTGCCCGCTCCGCCGCCGCCGGCAGCCAGCAGTTTCCGGTGCACTGGGGCGGCGACTGCTCCGCCACTTACGCTTCCATGGCGGAGACTCTGCGGGGAGGCCTGTCCCTGGCAGCCAGCGGATTCGCGTTCTGGAGCCACGACATCGGAGGCTTTGAAAATACCGCTCCGGCCCACGTCTACAAGCGCTGGTGCCAGTTCGGCCTGTTAAGCTCCCACAGCCGCCTCCACGGCTCCGGCTCCTACCGGGTGCCCTGGCTCTTTGACGAAGAAGCCTGCGAGGTTTTAAAGGAATTTACGGAGCTGAAATGCCGGCTGATGCCCTATCTCTACGGACTGGCGGTACAGGCCCACCAGACCGGCCGCCCCCTGCTGCGGCCCATGTTCCTGGAATTTCCCGACGACCCGGCCTGCAGCGGCCTGGACCTTCAGTACATGCTGGGGCCGTCCCTGCTGGTCGCCCCCATCTTCCAGGAATCCGGCGAAGTCCGGTACTTCCTGCCGGAAGGCCGGTGGTATCAGCTGCTGACGGACACCCTTGCCGAGGGCGGCAGCTGGAAAAAGGAAGTCCACGATTTCCACACTCTGCCTCTGCTGCTCCGGCCCGGTTCCATCCTTCCCCTTGGCGCCTGCAGCCAGCGGCCGGACTACGACTATGCCGAAGGCGTCACCCTGCTGCTGTCCTGGTTTAATGAAGGAGACAGCGCCGAACTGGAAATCCCCGACACCTCCGGCGTCTGCCGCATGCGGGTGCAGGCCTGCTGCATGGGCGGCGTCATCCAGGTACAGGTGCAGGGCGGTTCCCACTACACCGTAAAAAGCGCGGCGGGACAGGAATTCCATGTATCCGAAGTCTAAATTTTTCCATACAAAGAGAGCACGGACTCGCCGGTCCGTGCTCCCCATATTTTGAGAAATCTATTTAATCTTCCATCTGTTTTCCAACCAGGTTCTTGCTTTCCATGCTTCTTCCCAGATCCCGTTCCATCTCCATGAGCGTTTTCCGGTCCAGGTTGTAGACGAACCGCAGGCCTACCATCTGCAGAACCGCGGCGCCCAGGAAAATGCAGCCGATCAGGGTCTTCATCTTCGTGGCCACTTCAATGGGCTGCGCCGCTCCCAGCGCCTCGTCGTATCCGATGGCTACCATAAGCACCAGGCCGATGGACGGTCCGATACCCTGGGCCAGCTTACGGAAGAAGGAATGCAGCGCGTATGTGGTGCCCTCTTCCCGCAGTCCGTTTTTCCACTCGTTGTAGTCAATGGCGTCCGCCACCATAGCGTAAACCGTACAGGTAGCGATACCGGCGCCCAGGCCGTTGCACAGAGACAGCAGGTAGAACAGGAAGATACCGGTTCCGTTGGCCGGGTACGGCACCACGATCATCAGAATCGTAGCGGCGATACTGAACAGCAGTCCCACCTGTCCGGCTTCCTTCTTGCCCCAGCGGTCCACGATCTTGCCGATAAAGGGCACGAACAGGATGGTGGGCAGCATGTTTAACACCGTGCTGACGCCGGAAATCTGCGCGTTTTTGAAATAAGACTGGAACATAACCGCCACTGCCGTAGACGTACCGTAGGAGCCCAGGAACATGCCCACCGGGATCATGGTCGCGCCAATGGCCGGACGGTTCTTGGCAAAGTTCTTAATGGAAACAAAGTAGTTGAATTTCTGCTTGGCCCGCTCTTCCTTGGGAATCTGCACCCGCTCTACCGTATTGGTCAGCATGAAGCGGAAGGCCACAAATCCGATAATGCCCAGCACCAGAGCCGCCACGATCAGTCTCTGGCCCATGATGTTCTGGTTCTCATCGTACAGCACCATAGGCAGAACCAGGTTGACCGGGATGCTGGCGCACATGGCTCCCAGGTTTCTCCAGGCAGACAGCTGGGCGCGGTCGCTGGGTTCCGGGGAGATCACGTTTACCATGGAACCGTAAGGTACGTTTACAATGGTGTAGCAGGCGTCCCAGCAGATGTAGCCGAACAGGCACAGGATCACCTTGATGATCTGCGGCGCGTTGGGGAAGGGCAGAAAGCAGAGTGCCGAAGCGATCAGCAGCCCTACCGAACCCACGGAGATAAAGGTTTTGAATTTGCCCCGTTTGTACTCCTTTTTGCTGGCGTCGATAAAGCCGCCGATTACCGGGTCATTGATGGCGTCCCAGATTTTTAACAGGACCAGGATTCCCGCAAATGCCAGCGAATCGATCTTCATGTACTGGGTGTAAAACAACGTGAAAAAGGTTCCCGCCAGACAGAAGCTCATGTTGCAGCCGAAATCACCGGCGGCGTAAGCTACCTTGTCCAGCATGCCGAAAGGCCGCAGCTGCTGCCCGCCTTTCTTCTGTGTTGCAGTGCTCATACCGTATCCTCCTTTTCTTAGAGGTCCCCCTGAACTGTCATTCCCTGCCGTCATTTCCTCTGTACTTGATATAAAATATTTTATATCATATCTGTAAATCATGTCCATATTTTTTTGTTTGATACTCAAGATTTCGCCCAATTTTAACAAAATGATAACAGGAAACCGGGGCATTGCTTCTTTTACGCCGGTATGCTACAGTAGACGGGGAGGAATTTCCATGGAGACGTTTCTTGAAAAAACCGCCTGGCCCATGACCGTTCCGGAGCCGGGCTCCGCGTTTCACCTGCTGTTTGTCCTGTTCGGGCTGGCCGCCGCCCTGGGGCTTTCCCGCCGGGCCGCCGCCTTCTGCAGAAAGAATGAAAAAGCGCCCTTTCGTTTTCTGCTGCTGTGCGGCCTGATTCTGGCCGCCGGCGAACTCTACAAGCAGCTGTTTCTTTATGAAATTGTCAACGGCGGACGTTACAACTGGTGGTATTTTCCCTTTCAGCTGTGCAGCACACCCATGTACCTCTGCCTGGTTCTGCCGCTGTTTCGGCGCCGCCGGCGGGCCGCGGGCCTTTTGTTTACCTACCTGCAGGACTTTTCCCTGCTGGGCGGCGTCATGGCCCTGGCAGAGCCTTCCGGCCTGTTTCACCCCTACTGGACCCTGACCCTCCACGGCCTGCTGTGGCACATCCTGCTGGTCTTTCTGGGCCTGACCATCTTCCGCGCCGGCCTGGCGGATCCCGGCGTCCGCGGCTACGCCCGGACCCTACCCCTTTTGTTTCTGTTCTGCCTCATGGCCACCGCTATCAACGTGGCTACCGGCGGGCAGGCGGATATGTTTTATATCTCGCCCTACTATCCCGTCACCCAGGTGGTGTTCCACCGGCTTTCCCTGCTGTTTGGCACGCCGGCGGGCATCGCGCTCTACCTGCTGGCCCTGTGCCTGGGCGGGCTGCTGACTCACCTGGGGCTGGAACGGATTTCACAACTGTGTAAAAGGAGAAACTGATATGAATCAAAAGAATGGTATTTCAGGAACCTGCGTCAGCTACGTGGATCACAACGCCGGCACCATCGACCGATGGATCGAAGAAGGCTGGGAGTGGGGACGCCCCATCTCCCATGAAGAATTTGAAGAGGCCAGAAACGGCCGTTTTTCCATGCTGCTGACCCCCACCAAACCGGTGCCGGCCAGCTGGTATCTGCCCTTTGAGGGCTGCCGGGTGCTGGGACTGGCCTCCGGCGGCGGCCAGCAGATGCCCATCTTTACCGCCCTGGGCGCCTGCTGCACCGTGCTGGACTACTCTCCCAGACAGCTGCGCAGCGAAGAAGAGGTGGCCCGCCGGGAAGGCTATTCCATAAAGACGGTGCGGGCCTCCATGACCGATCCCCTGCCCTTTGCCGACGCGTCCTTCGACCTGATCTTCCATCCGGTGTCCAACTGCTACATCGAAGAAGTGGAACCGGTGTGGCGGGAGTGCTTCCGGGTGCTCCGCCCCGGCGGACGGCTGCTTGCCGGCATGGACAACGGCATCAACTACATCGTAGACGCCTCCGGCCAGCACATCGTCCGGGGCCTGCCCTACAATCCGCTGAAAGGCCATCCCCAGCTGACGCCGGAAGAACTGGAAGAAGAAGGCTGCCAGTTTTCCCACACCCTGGAAGAACAGCTGGGCGGCCAGCTGAAGACCGGATTCCGCCTGCTGGACCTGTACGAGGACACCAACGGATACGGGTTCCTGCATCAGCAGAACATCCCCACCTTCTGGGCCTCCCTGGCAGAAAAACCCCTTTAGGGCCGGAAGCTGTAGTAGATCTGGCCGGGCTGCAGTCCGCCCCGGTACTGGGCCATTTCACTGACCGTCACCAGCTGATACCCTCTCCGGGTCAGTTCCGGTATAAGCTGCAGCGCCGCCTGGCCGCTGGCGCCGTACAGTTCGTGCATCAGCACAATATCGCCGTCCCGCACCTGGTTCAGCACCGTATCCACGGTGTTCTGGGCGTTTTTCGTCTTCCAGTCCAGGGTGTCGATGGTCCACATGATCATAGGCATGGGAACGTTGGCCATTACCGTATCGTTTTTGCGTCCTCCCGGCAGCCGCACCAGGGTGGGGGAGACGCCGGACGCGGCGGCAATGGCTTCATTTCCTTTGTTGATCTGATACTGGATGTCTGCCGCCCCCAGCTTGTCCAGATACCGGTGCTCATACGTGTGGTTGCCGATCTCATGGCCTTCCGCCGCCATGCGCCGCATCTCTTCTCCATAGGAGGCGCAGCGGTTTCCCACCACAAAGAACGTGGCCTTTCCGCCGTATTCCGCCAGGCAGTCCATAATTTGATTGCCCACCGGCGCGTACGGGCCGTCGTCAAAGGTCAGGGCCACCATGGGGCGGGCAGGGTCGATGACCCGGCCGGCGGCTTCTTCGCCGGCGGTTTCCCCGGTTTCGGCGGCCTCTTCGCCGGCCGCTTCCCCGCCTTCCGCGGCTTCTTCACCGGCCGGTTCCCCGGTTTCGGCAGCCGGCTGGCTTTCTTCTTCTGGCTTCACGCCCGGTTCTTCCGTCACCTGGCCGTTTTCATCCACCCACTGGGCCACGCCGGGGCCCTCTTCCAGATTCATCCAGTATCCGCCCTGGGCGGTGTCCCCGGACGCCTCTCCCGCCGGCTGGCCTTCCTGGACCGGCTGGGCATAGGCCGTGCCGGCCCCTGCCGGCATAGCCGCAGACAGCCCCAGCGCCAGAAGAAACGCCAGGGCCGTCGGTCTGATGATTTTCTTTTTTGTCTGATTCATAACTCTACCGCCTTGTCTGATTTTCTTTCCGTATCTCCACTATACTCAGAAATCCGGAAAAAGCAAGGCTTTTAAGACATCCTTTATGGTTTTATCAGAAACCTGTAAGGTAAGCTCCGGTTCGTGGATGTGTTCCAGGTAATGGGCGTCGGAATTGCTGATGACGCGGCAGTGTTCCAGGTAAGGATGCTCCCGCCGCAGCCGGTGCAGGTTTTTCAGATCCTTCATCTCCGCCGTCCGGAACCGGCTGTCCGGCGGAATGGCGCCCAGGTTGTACAGCAGGCTGTTGGCCTGTTTGTCGATGTGGGCCGGGAACATCACGCCCCCGTAGCCCCGCACCAGCTCCCACAGCTGGTCAAAGGAAATCTCCGCCGGCTGAATCAGCAGGTTGGGAACAGTGCCGCAGATCTGATCTTCCGTATTGTAGATCAGCTGCCGCCCGAAGATGTCCTCCCGGTTGGGAAAGGGGATCAGCCTTTCGTACACATAGGCGTCAAATTCCAGGGCCGCCTTCAGTTCCTCAAACAGGCACACCGCGTGGATTTCCTCGGAGGTGTTGATTTCCATGCCCGGAATGGCCAGCACGCCGTACTCCTCCGCCGCCGCCATCACCGCCGGGCAGTTTCGGCAGGAATTGTGGTCCGTCACGGCGATGACATCCAGTCCTTTGATGGCCGCCATGCCCGCGATATTGGCCGGCGTCATGTCGTCGTCTCCGCAGGGGGAAAGACAGGAGTGGATGTGCAGGTCGTAGTACAGTTCCATCACGCCCCGGCGCTTTCCAGCTCCCTGTAAATGTTCAGAGCCGCCTCAAACACCGGCTCCTCCGTCGCCAGCACCGTGACGCCCTGCTCCTTCGCCCTGGCTCTGGCGGTTTCGTCCAGCTGCACCCCTTCCGCCATCACCACGCAGGACACGTCTGCCAGCGTCGCCACCGCTATGGTGTTGACATTGCCCATCACCGTCACCCAGGCACAGTCCGCCGGCGCCTTCCCCATGGCGATGCTCAGCAGGTCGCAGCAGAACACCCCTGTAATCTGCCGCTCCTTGTCTTCTCCCGGATTCACCGTCCGGAACATCTCTTTCTTCAGCAGTTCTTCAATGGTCACGTCGTTTCCTCCTGTTCTTCTTCGCTGCCCGGCTCCTGCACCCGGCTGTCCAGGTAGGTGATCTCGCTGGAAATCTGCCGGACATAGTCCATAAGCACCGGAAGCTTCCCTGACTTTTCCTTGCCGCTTTCCGCCATATCCTGGGCCAGCTGCGTCACTTCCCGGGACAGCTTGTGGAGATTTTCCCGCATCCAGTAGATGCAGTCTTTTTCGCTGGCCTCGCCCCGCACAATGTCCTCCGCCAGGGCCTTGCAGGTAGGCGCGCCGCAGGAGCCGCAGTCCAGTCCCGGCAGCCGCCGGCACAGCCGTTCCACCTGCTCCAGCCTGGAAAAGCTCTCCATCATGGTATCCCCCAGACGGAACACCGGTTCAAACTGGACGCCGGTGGTCCAGGGCACGTAGGCCTCGTGCTCCGCCTCCATATGGCTTCTGGCCACAGGCATGTACTTGCGCAGCCGCTTCAGCTTCACCTCCGCCACATAGGGGTTTTCCACCGTCAGCACGCCGCCGACGCAGCCCCCGTTGCAGGCGTTGAGCTCCACAAACTGCAGATTGGTAAACTTCTGGTCCTCCAGGTCCTCCAGCACCCGAATCACGTTCTCGATGCCGTCCGCCGCCAGGTAGCTGTCGGAAAACAGGCCGCTGGCCTCTCCGCCGCTGCTGCCCCAGCTGATGCCGATCTTGCCGGACACCCCGATCTCTTCCACGTCGCCCCGTCCCACGGTCTTCATGCAGGAAAGCAGCCGGGGATACACGTCCTTGATGGCCAGCACCCGGTCCACCTGGCTCTTTTCCGTGCCCAGCGGCGCCTTGGAATAAGTGACCTTGGACGGGCAGGGAGAAATAAATACCACGCCGATCTTTTCCCTGGGCAGTCCGGTCTCCTGCATGGCCTTTTCCGCCGCCATGCAGGCCGCCACCTCCACCGGAGGATTTAGCGGCAGCAGGTGGGGAATCAGATTGGGGAACCGCACCCGGATCAGCCGCACCACCGACGGGCAGGCGGTGCTGATCACCGGCATCTGCTCTTTGTGCTCCGCCAGGTACTGCCGGGTAGCCTCGGAGACGATCTCCGCCGCCGCGCTGACCTCTACCACGTCGTCAAATCCCATAAGCTTTAAGGCGTTGAGCACGATGTTGGTATCTTCCAGGTTGTTGAACTGGCTGTACAGCGACGGCGCCGGCAGCGCCACCGTATAGGCGTACTGCTTCAGCACGTCGATGCTGTCGTAAGTCGCCGTCTTGGCATGATGGGGGCAGATGCGGATGCACTCTCCGCAGTCGATGCAGAACTTGCTGTTGATCTGCGCCTTTCCGTTTCTGACCCGGATCGCCTGAGTGGGACACCGCTTAATGCAGTTGATGCAGCCTCTGCACAGTGAAGCGTCCAGCCGTACCGAATGATAGAATTTATCCACCGTTCCACCCCTTTTCTTCTGCTACGCGATGTTCACCGACATGGTCACCGTAGTGCCCACGCCGATCTCCGTCTCGATGTTCATCTCATCGGAATACTTTTTCATATTGGGCAGCCCCATGCCCGCGCCGAAGCCCAGGGAGCGGACCTCGTCCGGCGCCGTGGACCATCCGGCCTGCATGGCCTTCTCAATGTCCGGAATCCCGGGGCCCTTGTCCGCCAGCACCATGTAAATCCGCTGCGGCGAGATCTCCACCGTAATCCGCCCGCCCTCGGCGTGGATCACCATGTTGATCTCTCCCTCGTACAGCGCGATGGACACCTTGCGGATGGCCTCCGGCGGCACGCCCATCTGCTTTAACTTGCTTTTCACGTCGCTGCTGGCCTCGCCGGCTCTGGTAAAATCATCCGGCGATATGTCGTAGGTCAATGTAATCACATCCGCCATTAAGCCGCACCCCCATTCAGTCCCGCCTCATACAGCATGCCGCAGGAACTGAACATGCGGTGTCTCGTGGCCAGCACCACCAGATCCCTCTCCTTTGCCATCTGCAGCACCGTATCGTCCGGCCTCTTTCCCCGTACAAAAATGATGCAGACAATGTCTAACATCTCCGCCGTCCGGATCACCTGGGGATTGCACAGACCCGTCAGCAGAATGGAATGATCCTTGGAAAACGCCAGTACGTCGCTCATCATATCCGACCCGCAGGCGCTGCGGACCTCCCGGTCCAGGTGTTCCTCCCCTACCAGCACGTCAGCCCCCAGCAGGTCCATCGCATCTTTAACTGTCATAACCCTCTCCTTCCCGACTCCTTGATTCGTCGCTTCTTTCCTTTTAGAATACCATTCCCGGCGGGATTATTCAACAGATTTCACAATTCCCCTTCCGCCGGGCCGGGAATCCCCTATTTTTTTGTAGATTTTTTGTCAATAACATGATAAAATAATAATCATATTGCACAAGCATCACACAAAGAGGAGGGTTTAACACATGGCTTGTAAAAAAGATCGTGTACCTTTCAACGGGACCCCGGAGCAGGAAGCGCAGCTGAAGGAAGTCATCGCCCGTCTGAAAGACACAAAAGGCGCTCTGATGCCCATTATGCAGCAGGCGCAGGAGATCTATGGATATCTTCCCCTGGAAGTTCAGACCATGATTTCCGACGAAACCGGCATTCCGCTGGAAAAAATCTATGGAGTCGCCACCTTCTATTCCCAGTTTTCTCTGCAGCCCAAGGGCCAGTACCAGATTTCCGTCTGCCTGGGCACCGCCTGCTACGTCAAGGGCTCCGGCGGCATCTTAAGCAAGCTGGAAGAAGTTCTGGGCATCAGCAACGGCGAATGCACGCCGGATGGACGTTTTTCCCTGGATTCCTGCCGCTGCGTGGGAGCCTGCGGACTGGCGCCGGTTATGATGATCAACGACGAAGTATACGGACGGCTGACGCCGGACGATATCCCCGGCATTCTCGCCAAATACAAATAACGCCATGATGCCGGAGATTTCCTTAAATATACTGGATGTGGCGGAAAATTCCACACGGGCCGGAGCCACGCTGGTGACCATCACCGTAGACGCGGACTTTGAGGCCGACCAGTTGACCGTGACCATTGAGGACAACGGCTGCGGCATGACGCCGGAACAGGTAGAGCGGGTTACCGATCCGTTTTTCACCAGCCGCACCACCCGCAAGGTAGGTCTGGGGGTGCCCTTTTTCAAGCTGGCGGCGGAAAGCACCGGCGGCAGCTTCTCCATTGCGTCCAAAGCCGGAGAAGGCACCTGCGTCACAGCGGTTTTCATCCTGTCCCACATCGACCGGATGCCCCTGGGCGACATCACCTCCACCATCCATACGCTGGTGGTGTACCACCCGGACACGGATTTTGTCTACCAGTACCGGTTCAACGGCCGGTCCTTCACCATGGACACCCGGCAGTTCCGGCAGATTCTGGGAGACGTCCCCTTTGACACTCCCGAAGTTTCCGACTACATACGGGAATATCTGAACGAAAACAAACTCGACACTGACGGCGGCGTCAGCTACTAGACGCCAGAATGGAGGTACTTATATGAAATCTCTTGAAGAACTGAGAGCCATCCGCGAAAAGATGCAGAGCCAGGTCAGCATGCGCGCGGAGGACCATTCCCACATCCGGGTTGTTGTCGGCATGGCCACCTGCGGCATCGCCAGCGGCGCCAGACCGGTTCTGACCACCCTGTCCAACCTGGTTCAGCAGAAGAACCTGACGGACAAAATCTCCGTAACCCAGACCGGCTGCATCGGCCTGTGCCAGTACGAGCCCATCGTAGAAGTCATGGAGCCGGGCAAGCCCAAAGTCACCTACATCAAGATGAATCCGGATAAAGCGGAAGAAGTGCTGGAACGCCACCTGATCGGCGGGCACGTCGTAGAAGAATACACGCTGAATTCAGCAGACATCAAATAAGGAGGAACTTCAATGTATCGTTCACATGTACTGGTCTGCGGCGGAACCGGATGCACCTCCTCCGGAAGCCAGCAGATTATGGAAGCCTTAAAGGCGGAGATCGCCAAAAACGGCCTGGAAAACGAGGTTGCCGTCGTACAGACCGGCTGCCACGGTCTCTGCGCCCTGGGTCCCATTATGATTATCTATCCGGACGCCACCTTCTACTCCATGGTTAAGGTAGAAGACATTCCGGAAATCGTATCCGAACACCTGCTGAAAGGCCGCGTGGTCACCCGTCTTCTGTACCAGGAGACCGTCACCCCCGCCGGCGTCAAGGCTCTGGTGGATACGGACTTCTACAAGAAGCAGCACCGCATCGCCCTGCGCATCTGCGGCGTGATCAACCCGGAAAACATCGAAGAATACATAGGTACCGGCGGCTACGAAGCCCTGGGCAAAGTGCTGACGGAAATGACGCCCGACGACGTGATCCAGTGCCTTCTGGATTCCGGCCTGCGGGGCAGAGGCGGCGGCGGATTCCCCACCGGCCTGAAATGGAAGCTGGCCAAGCAGAATGACGCCGACCAGAAGTACGTCTGCTGCAACGCCGACGAAGGCGACCCCGGCGCGTTTATGGACCGTTCCGTACTGGAAGGCGATCCCCACGCGGTACTGGAAGCCATGGCCATCGCCGGCTACGCCATCGGAGCCAGCCAGGGCTATATTTACGTCCGCGCTGAGTATCCCATCGCGGTAGAGCGTCTGAAAATCGCCATCAAACAGGCCCGCGACATGGAACTGCTGGGCAAGAACATCTTCGGTTCCGGATTTGACTTTGACATCGACCTGCGCCTGGGCGCCGGCGCCTTCGTATGCGGCGAGGAAACCGCTCTGATGACCTCCATCGAAGGCAACCGCGGCGAACCCAGACCCAGACCTCCCTATCCGGCTCTAAAGGGCCTGTTCGGCAAGCCCACCATCTTAAACAACGTGGAAACCTACGCCAACATTCCCCAGATCATCTTAAACGGTCCGGAATGGTTCGCCTCCATGGGTACGGAGAAATCCAAGGGCACCAAGGTGTTCGCCCTGGGCGGCAAGATTCACAACACCGGCCTGGTGGAGATCCCCATGGGCACCACCCTGCGGGAAGTCATCGAAGAAATCGGCGGCGGTATCCCCGGCGGCAAGAAGTTCAAAGCGGCCCAGACCGGCGGCCCCTCCGGCGGCTGTATCCCGGCTGAGCATTTCGATATCCCCATCGACTATGACAACCTGATTTCCATCGGATCCATGATGGGTTCCGGCGGACTGATCGTCATGGACGAAGACGACTGTATGGTAGACATCGCCAAATTCTTCCTGGAGTTTACCGTGGAAGAATCCTGCGGCAAGTGCACGCCCTGCCGCGTCGGCACCAAGCGCATGCTGGAGATCCTCACCAAGATCACCAAGGGCCAGGCCACCATGGAAGACCTGGACAAGCTGGAAGAGCTGTGCTACTACATCAAGGAAAACGCCCTGTGCGGCCTTGGACAGACGGCTCCCAACCCGGTGCTCTCCACCCTGCGCTACTTCCGCGACGAGTATGAGGCCCACATCCTGGAAAAGAGATGTCCCGCCGGCGTCTGCAAAGCGCTCCTCTCCTACCACATCGATCCGGAGAAGTGCCGCGGATGTACGCTCTGCGCCAGAAACTGCCCGAACAACGCCATTACCGGCACCGTCAGAAATCCGCACACCATCGATCAGGACAAGTGCATCAAGTGCGGCGCCTGTATGGAAAAATGTAAATTCGGCGCCATCTACAAACAGTAATGGAGGAGAATCGGAATGGAGAATATTACAATTAAAATCAACGGCATGGAAGTCAGCGCTCCGAAGGGTTCGACCATTCTGGAGGCGGCGCGTCTGGCCCACATTGAGATTCCTACCCTCTGCTTCTTAAAAGACATCAACGAGATCGGCGCCTGCCGGATGTGCGTAGTGGAAGTAAAGGGTGCCAGAAGCCTGGTGGCTTCCTGCGTCTATCCCATAAACGACGGCATGGAAGTATGGACCAACACCCCCAAGGTGCTGGAATCCCGCAGAAAGACCCTGCAGCTGCTTCTGTCCAACCATGAGCGCAAATGCCTGTCCTGCGTCCGCAGCGGCAACTGCGAACTGCAGCAGCTGGCAAAAGAACTGGGCGTGGAAGACGAGGCTTACTACGATGGCGAGCGCACGCCGTCCTGCATCGACGACAGCGCCGTCCATATGATCCGCGACAACAGCAAGTGCATCCTGTGCCGCCGCTGCGTAGCCGTGTGCGAAAAGGTACAGGGTATCGGCGTCATCGGCGCCAATGAAAGAGGCTTCGCCACCTTTATCGGCTCCGCCTTCGACATGGGCCTGGGCGAGACCAGCTGCGTATCCTGCGGCCAGTGCATCGCCGTGTGCCCCACCGGCGCCCTTCAGGAAAAGTCTCAGATCGACGAAGTTCTGGCGGCCATTGCCGATCCGTCCAAGCACGTGATCGTACAGACCGCTCCCGCCGTCCGCGCAGCCCTGGGCGAAGAATTCGGCTATCCCATCGGCACCAACGTGGAAGGCAAGATGGCGGCCGCCCTGCGGCGCATCGGCTTTGACAAGGTCTTTGACACCAATTTCAGCGCCGACCTGACCATTATGGAAGAAGCCCACGAGTTTATCGACCGGGTGCAGAACGGAGGCGTGCTGCCTCTGATCACCTCCTGCTCTCCCGGCTGGATCAAATACTGCGAACACTATTTCCCGGACATGACGGAAAACCTATCCAGCTGCAAATCCCCGCAGCAGATGTTCGGCGCCATCGCCAAATCCTACTACGCGGAAAAGGCCGGACTGAAGCCGGAAGACATCGTCTCCGTGTCCATCATGCCCTGTACCGCCAAGAAGTTTGAGATTCAGTGGCCCGACGAGGCGGCCAACGGCGTGCCGGATGTGGACTACTCCCTGACCACCCGGGAACTGGCCCGCATGATCCGCAAGGTGGGCATCAAGTTCACCCAGCTTCCGGACGAAGGCTTTGACGCGCCTCTGGGACTGGGCACCGGCGCGGCGGTGATCTTCGGCACCACCGGCGGCGTTATGGAAGCCGCCCTGCGCACCGCTGTGGAGACCCTGACCGGCGAAGAGCTGGCCGCTCTGGACTTCACCGACGTCCGCGGCATGAAGGGCATCAAGGAAGCCTCCTACAACGTGGCAGGCATGGAAGTCAAGGTAGCCGTGGCCTCCGGCCTGGGCAACGCCAGAGAGCTGTTAAACAAGGTCAAATCCGGCGAAGCCCAGTATCACTTCATCGAGATCATGGGATGCCCCGGCGGCTGCATCAACGGCGGCGGACAGCCCCAGCAGCCGGGCTATGTGCGCAACACGGTGGATATCCGGGCGCTCCGTGCCAAAGTGCTTTACGACTCCGACAAGGACAACCCCATCCGTAAGTCCCACGAGAACCCGGCCATCAAGGAACTCTACGAGACCTATCTGGGCCATCCGGGCAGCGAGAAAGCCCATCACCTGCTTCACACCACCTATGTGAAGAGAAGCATCAACGGGAACTGAGCAAAACCCTTGACAGCCGGAGCAAAAACGGTATAATAAAACTGTTTAAAATTCTGGAGTGGATTTTTCCGGACGATGTCATCTTTTCGCCGCTCCGCAGCCAGCGCTTATGCGCCGGCCGCGGGGCGGTTTTTTTGCGCGGTACGCCGGTCGGGCGGCCGCCGTGCTTCCCCTGTCCGATCGGAAGAATCCCGGCAGGAACATACGCAAGGAGATTCCGTTATGAATGAAACTTTTATGAAAGAAAAACCGGTGCTGCCGCTGCTGCTTTCCATGTCCCTTCCCATGGTCCTGTCCATGATGGTCAGTTCCCTGTACAACATCGTGGACAGCTTTTTTGTGGCCCGGATCAGCGAAGACGCCATGACCGCCCTTTCCCTGGTCTATCCGGTGCAGAATCTGATCAACGCCGCCGCCATTGGCTTCGGCATCGGCATCAACGCCGTCATTTCCTTCTACTCCGGCGCCGGAGACCAGAAGAAAGCCGACGCCGCCGCTTCCCAGGGGCTGACGCTGTCGGTGCTCCAGGGCGTGGTGCTGACCGCCGTTTCCCTGGCGATCATGCCGGCCTTTCTCAGGATGTTTACCGCCTCGGAGCCGGTGCTGGACTTCGGCCTGCGCTACTGCGCCGTGGCCTTCCCCTTTACCATTGTAGTCATGCTGGGGCTGGCGTTTGAAAAAATCTTCCAGGCGGCGGGACGGATGAAAGTGACCATGGTCAGCATGCTCTGCGGCTGCGTCGCCAACATCCTGCTGGATCCGGTGCTGATCTTCGGCCTGGGGCCCTTTCCCCGCATGGAAATCGAAGGCGCCGCCCTGGCCACCGGTCTGGGCCAGGTGCTGACGCTGGCCATCTACCTGGCGGTGTACCGCTTCCGTCCCACCCAGGTGCGGATCCGCCGGCAGCTGCTTTCCCCTGACGGCGAAATGTGCCGGCGGCTCTACGCCATCGGCGTGCCGGCCATTCTCAACCTGGCGCTGCCGTCTCTGCTGATTTCCGCCCTCAACGCCATTCTGGCCGCCTGGTCCCAGACCTATGTGCTGGTGCTGGGCTGCTACTACAAGCTGCAGACCTTCCTCTACCTGCCGGCCAACGGCATCATCCAGGGCATGCGGCCCCTGGTAGGCTACAACTACGGCGCCGGCGAGCACCGGCGGGTACAGCAGATCTACCGCTGCGCCCTGGGCCTGTGCGGTGCCATTATGGCGGCCGGCACCCTGATCTGCCTGGCGGTTCCCGGCTCCCTCATCGGATTGTTTACCTCCCGCCCGGAGACCATACAGGTGGGAGAAACCGCGCTGCGGATCATCAGCGCCGGCTTTCTCATCTCCACCATTTCCGTGGTCTCCTCCGGCGCCCTGGAAGGCCTGGGCAAGGGCCTGCCTTCCCTGGTCATCTCCCTGTGCCGCTATACGGTGATCATCCTGCCGGCGGCCTGGCTGCTCAGCCGCTTCCTGGGACCTGCCGGCGTCTGGCACGCCTTCTGGATTACAGAATTTGTCTCCGCCGCCGTATCCTTTATGGTGTACCGGCGGGCGGCACATATGCCGTAAAAGAAGCACCGCTCCGCCCCGATGAATCGGGGACAGAGCGGTGCTCTTTTATATGCTTGTAATTAAGATCCCTGTACCGGTACCGGTTGGTTCTGCACCATCCCGGACCGCCGTCTGGCAGCCGCTTCGCGGCCTGTTTTATTTTCTGTGCATCGGCACCTTGTCGGCGCCCAGATTCTGCAGATTCTCGTGGATGTTGCGCTTGTCCGCCTGTCCGATCAGCGTATCTCTGGCCTTCTTGGCTTCCATCTCGGTCTTGTGCTTGCTGGGACCGCCTACGCAGCCGCCTACGCAGACCATGCCTTCCACAAAGTCCTCCGGCAGTCTGCCCACCTTCAAAAGCATCAGCGCCTTCTTGCATTCCGCGGCGCCGTTGCACCGCATCACCTTGGGCTCTTCCTCCACGCCCATTTCCTTGAAGCACTGCAGCACCGCATTGGTCACGCCGCCACCGTTGGCAAAGCGCTTGCCGAATACAGAGCCCTCCTGGTAGCTGTTGCCTTCCGGCTCCAGCTCCACGCCCTTGGCCCGCATCATGGCCTCTACTTCGCTGTAGGTCAGCGCGTAGTCCGCGTTGTCCTTGATATCCAGGTCCAGCACCTCGCTCTTCTTGGCGATGCAGGGCCCGATAAATACCGTCACCGCGTCGGGATCCTGCGCCTTCACCAGGCGGGATACGGCGCACATCGGAGACACCGTAGTGGACATGTTGTCCAGCAGGCCGGGGAAGTGCTGCTTGATCATGTTGACAAAAGCCGGGCAGCAGGAAGTGGTCATCTTCTTGCCTTCCTTGTAGGCCTCCGCCCACTCTTCCGCTTCCGCCGCGGCGGTCATGTCGCCGCCCAGGCCCACTTCAATCATCTCAGCAAAGCCCAGTTTTTTTAACGCCGTCCGCCAGCTGGCCATGGTGATGTCGGGGCCGTACTGACCTTCCGTCGCCGGAGCCACCATAGCTACCACCCGCTTGCCCGCGCGGATCATCTCGATGGTATCCGTCATAAAGGACTTGGAGCCGATGGCGCCGAAGGGGCAGCCGTGGATGCAGGCGCCGCACTGGATGCACTTGCTTTCGTCGATGGCGACGATGCCGTTTTCATCCATGGTGATGGCGTCTACGGGGCAGATCTTCTTGCAGGGACGCATCAGGTCCGCAATGGCGTTGTACGGACACGCCTGAGCGCACTTGCCGCACTCACGGCACTTGTCCGGATCAATGTAAGCCCGGTCCCGTCCCATGGAAATGGCGCCGAAATTACAGGAATTCTGGCAGGCCTTGCCCATGCACTTCTGGCAGTTGTCCGTTACGGTAAACCGGGTAATGGGGCAGCCTTCGCAGGCCGCGCCGATCACCTGTACAATGTTGCGGGTGTCCTTGCCGCTGGTGGGGCACAGGCCCTCGGCCAGCCGCACTCTCTGGCGGATGATCTCCCGCTCCCGGTAGATGCAGCAGCGGAACTGGGCCTGCGGGCCGGGAATCAGCTTGTAGGGAATCTCTTCCTTGCCCTGATCCAGGTTCCCTTCCCAGGCCAGTTTTGCCACTTCATACAGAACCTCCCGTTTTATCTTCAACAACGTAGCGTCGTTTGTAACCATGTAATATTCCTCCTCTTATCCCCTCTTAATAATACGTCACCGTCACCGGCTTTCCCATTTCCTCTATGGTCTTTTTCAGCTGGTCCACCAGATTCTGCCGGATGCCCAGGTCAAAGGGCAGGTCCGGGTTCTGATAGGCGCTGTTGATGGCCTTGCCTACGTACATGTGCAGTTCCGTGCAGTCTTCGATGATCATCCGGGCGATCATGGACGCGCCGTTGGGCTTGTCCAGTTCTTCAAAGAAGTCTTCCGCCACCGTCTCATTCTGCACAAACCGCCGCAGAAGCTGCAGCACCCGGTTCAGGGTCAGCACCCCTTCCGTCACCAGGTCGATGCCGTTAATATAGGCAATGGGCGGAATCTCCGGATCGGAATAGTCCAGAGAAACGTCCATGGGCCGGTTCAGCACCCGGGACACAATGGTGGCGCTGGTGCCGCCGCAGACCACGGTTTTGGCTTCGGCGTCCGACATAAAATTCGCTACCATCTTCTGGTCGTCTTCCGGATTGCTGGCCGGGCCCGTCATCAGGTGCACCGACTTCTTGTCGATGATCCGCATACAGGCCACGGTGGTGTCGTCGCCGGGGCGCATCATGTACAACTCGTCGCAGGCCTGGCAGATGGACGCCGCCAGCCGGATGGCCGACACCGTCACCGCGTACTGCTTGACCGCATAGGCGGCGATGTCCTCCCACTGCCAGCCGAAGTTCAGAAGCTGCCCCACGCCGGCATGGACCGTGCCGTCGCTCATCAGAATCAGGGCGTCGCCCCGTTTTACCTGGAACCGGTATTCGTTGATCTGCTTGCCTTCGATGGTCCGCAGATTCTTGGGAATCGGAACCAGCTTGCCATCCTGGATGAAGATGCAGCCCGGATTGTCAAATTCCACCAGATAGGCTTCCCCGTTCTGGAACACCTGCAGGATGCTGAAAGTGGAATAGGCCACATGCCGCACCTGGCACACCGGCAGCGTCTGCACAATGGTGTCCACGCACTCTTCCAGCGTCGCTCCGTTCAAAAACATGGTGCCCAGAATCTTGGAGGTCAGGGTGGACAGGATGTTGGCCTTTACGCCGCTGCCCATGCCGTCCGCCAGAATCAGGATGTCCGAATCCGCCGTTTTTAAGATCTCCACCTGGTCGCCGCAGAGGATCTCTGAAAATTTGTTCAGGCTTTTATACGCAACGTCAACCGTAATTCCCATCTACCGAACCTCGCTTTCACTTCCCTCGTCCAGCAGAGATTTGCACAGCTGGGTCAGGGTGGTCTTGGTATCCGCCGTGGTCTCGCCCAGCAGTCCCGCGATTTCCTGCGCCACCATCATCTGCTTGTGAATGACCTTCTGCGCCAGGTCGATGGTTTCCAGTTTCTTTTCATAGTCCGCCCGGGACTGTTCTTCCTCTTTGGTGATGTCGATAAAGGTAGCCAGCACCACGTCCTGCTTTTCTATGTAAACGATGTTCTGCAGGGTGGACAGCTGGTATTCCGGATAGGTCACCTTCTTGCCGTGGATGTTCTGATGGGTGTCGTATACCCACTGGAAGTCCACCGGATCGATGAACTCGTACAGGTACATCTCCAGCGCTTCCGCCCGGGTCTTGCCGAAATACTTCTCGCCTACGGCGGAGTATTCCATGATCTTCATATCCTTGTCTACAATCAGCACCACGTTGGGAGAGGTCTCCATCACCAGGTTGGCCAGGGATTCCGCCTTTTCGTGCATGTAGGGGATGCACATGTTGACCTCTGCCTTCTTCTGGAATACGGCGATGGCCTTTTCCCGGCAGGTGGGATATCCGCAGGCGCCGCAGTTTAACTCGTCCTCCGGACGCAGCTTTCCGGTCTGCTTTAAAATCTCCCGAATCTGTTCTTCCGTGGGCATGGGATCCTGAGGCGAACGGTCCAGGAACTGCTTGTGCATGGAAACGCCGTCCATCATCTTCGCGATGACCTTGGGCGATACCGGTTCTTTGGCAATGGCCTCTTCCATGTCCAGCTTGACCTTGAAGCGGGAAATGGACTCGTCCTCCACCGTGGGCCCCTTGATGCAGCCGCCGGAGCAGTTGTTCATCTCGATGAAGCATCCTTTGATCTCGCCCCGGGCCATGCTTTCGCACAGGTCGATGCAGTTTCTGGTGCCGTGGACGTAGAACTTGCGGTAGCTGTCCACTCTTCCTTCCGTGGAAATCACCGAATTGACCACGCCGTTGGTTACCGGGTACAGCCGGTTGACCTTGGGATCCATCTGATCAAAGGGATCGTCCTCGCACTCCTCGATCACCACCTGCTTCTCGCCCAGCCACTGCTGAATATCGTTGAAATTCAGCACCGCGTCGATGCAGTTTTCATGCCGCGGATCCTGGGACTCCTTTTTCTTGGCGATGCAGGGTCCTACAAATACCACCCGGGTGTCCTGGCCGTACTCCTTTTTCAGCATCTTTCCATGGGCGATCATGGGAGACACCACCGGAGCCAGGTAGGGCACCAGCTGGGGATAGTAAATCTCGATCAGGTCGTTGACGCTGGGGCAGCAGGTGGTAATGATATTTTCCATGGTGCCTTCCTGCGCCAGCCGGGTGTACTCCTCCGTCACCAGGGCCGCGCCCTCGGAGGTCTCCCGCACGTCGGCAAAGCCCAGCTTCTTGAGGGCCGCCTTTACCTGCCCGATGGTCTTGTACTTCAGCAGTCCCATATAGGACGGGGCGATGGACGCCACCGTCTTCTGGCCGCTTTTGATAAATCCCTTAACCAGATCCAGGTCGCTGACCAGCGTCTTGGCAGACTGGGGACAGATCTGGAGGCATTTGCCGCAGAGAATGCACTTGTCCGGCATGATCTCCGCCCGTTCATCCTTGATCATAATGGCCTTGACTTCACAGTTCCGTACGCACTTGTAGCAGTGCTTGCACTTGGTAGCCTTGAAATCAATAATCGCCATACCTACAGCCTCCCCAGAATTTCTTTTTCAAAAAACTCCTTCGTAGTTTCCGGCGTCAGGGAGAACAGCGTCCCGTCTACGGTGACGCAGACCGCCTTCACGCAGTTGCCGGTGCAGAAAGCGCCGTTTAAGTCCACTTTGTCTCCGATTCCGTGCTCCGCCACCAGGGCCTGCAGCTGTTTGATAATCTCTCTGGACCCTTTCAGATGGCATGCGCTTCCGATACAGATTGTTACTTTCATTGCTTATTCCTCCGCATATAAAAATTCAATTTCAGGCTGTATCCATTATCGCATGCTGTGAAGTTTTTATCAATTACTTTTTGACGAGGAAAGCAGAAAAATTGTAGATAAAATACAGACAAAACCCGCCAGATCAAAGACGCCGAAGGACGCGCCCATCCACACCGCGGAAAACACCGTGGCGGACACCGGCTCCACCGACGCGATCAGGCTCCCCTTTTTGGGGCCCACCCGCCGGATGCCTTCCATATAGCAGGAAAAGGCCACGACGGTTCCCAGAAGGATGATCACCGCCATGCCCAGGACCACCCGGCCGTTTACCGCCACGTCCATGGTCCAGGGGCGGAAAATGGACAGCAGAAGCAGGCCGCCGATCAGCATGCCCCAGCCGGTCACCGCCAGGGAGCCGTGGACCTGCAGCAGACGGCCCGGCTGCACCGTATAGACCGCCAGCGCCGCCGCCGACAAAAGGCCCCAGAACAGCGCCCGCTCCGACAGCACCATGCTGCCCGGATCGCCGTGGGTGGCCAACAGAAAGGTGCCAAGCACCGCCAGCGCCACCGCCGCCATCTCCCGCCCGGAAGGCAGCTTCCGGGACCGGGCGGAAACGTAGAGCATAATCAGCACCGGCCCGATGTACTGCAGCACCGTGGCGGTTCCCGCGTTGGACGCGCCAATGGCGGTAAAATACGTATACTGGCACATGGACATGCCCAAAAGGCCGAACACCAGGATCCCCGCCGCGTCCCGGGGCGTCTTCCACACGCCGAACACCTGCCGCCCGGTCCGGGCAAAACAGAACAGCAGCAGCAAAAGCCCCGCCAGGCTCAGCCGCACCGGCACCAGCCAGTCGGACGTAAGTCCCTCCCGCTGCATCAGATACTGCCCGCAGGTTCCTGAAAATCCCCATAAAATGCCGCCGGCCAGCGTCAGCGCCGCCCCCGTCATCTTCTCTTTTGCCGTCATATGCCTTCCTCGCTCTCCGCAGGCTCGATCGCCCGCTCTCCGACTTAGAATAGCACGATTTGGTTCCTTCCGCAAGATAGGCCGTTTCAGCGCATCTTCGCCGCGGTCCGTTCCGCGGCAAACTGGGGAATCCCGTACAGCACCAGCAGGTCGGTGATGCCCTGTTCCTGGATATAGGCCCGGATGTCGCCGTTGTAGTACCGCAGGTCGATCATGTGGAGTTCCTCAAAATGGTTCATCACAAAAGGCGCCATGGCGTGGGCGTAGGAGTCCTTGACCAGCAGAATCCGCCGGCCCGCTCCTTCCGATTCCGGCGCCGCCTCCTTCCGCGCCGCCCGGGTCAGGCCGTGATTGCCGTCCATATAAAAGGAATACTGGTCCTTGCCTTCCAGCGCCCCGTAATTGTACAGTTCGCCCGGCGTTTCCGCCCCGTCGTAGTACACCGTATACGCCGGCCCCTCCGCCGGCAGGTACGCCTGTATGGTATCCGCCGGCCAGGGAATGTTGACTTTGGAATAGATCGTGCCCAGAAAGGAATCGCTGACGGTTTTCACCGTAAAATCCTCCCGTGGCCAGGCCGCAAGCCCCGCCGATTCCGCCCAGGCCTCATAGCCCCGGTAGGCCCCCAGCGCCGTCCAGTGGTGGTCGGTGCGGTAATAGATGGGCTCCCGGCTGTGGGCCGTCAGAGCTTCTTCCGCCGGCACCATCAGCCCAGCCGCCGCTTCCTGCCCCAGCCGTTCCGCCAGCATCTGCCCCAGCCGCTTTGTGATCCGGCTCTGATCGTAGGGCGCCGCCAGAAATGGCAGGCGGTCTTTCAGCACCTGGGCGGCGGAAGGCACCAGCATCACCCGGGTCCGGTCCATCCCCAGGGTTTCACCGGCCCAGGCAAGCAGCTGGGCCGCCGCTTCCAGATTCCGGTCCAGCACCTCTCCTTCCAGGTCCTCCCGCTCAAACCGCTCCATCAGATACCGGTCTTTTCCAAAATAGACGCCGTTGACGTCGCCGGCCCCCTGCAGACGGCGAAAGCCGGTACCCACGCCGATCCAGCCTTCCCGGAAGGGAAACTGATCGCTTAAATACGCCTCATACGCCGTTCCGAAGCTGCCATCCAGCAGGCTCTCCCAGGAAAACTCCGGTCTGGTCTGCAGATAGCGGTTCTCCGACTGGGAAAACCCCTGCTGGGGCTTCCACAGGCTGATCAGGGCAAACGCCCCCAGAAATCCCAGAAATACGCCGTTTACCGGCGCGTGCCATGTGTTCTGACGCAACAGGTTTCCTCCTTTCCCGTCTGCTTAAAACCGAAAATATAGAAATGGGTTGTATCCCGCGTCCACCAGGTCCGCCGTGCACAAAACCAGCAGCACCGCGATGCCTGCCGCCGGCAGCAGTCCCGCCAGGCGGGGCGCCTGTGCTTCGGCCCGCCGGCAGATCCGCCGCCAGAGCGCCGCCGGAAGCGGCGTACAGCCAAACAGGCAGACCGCAAGCAGCACCAGGCTGTCCCGGATCAGATACAGAGTTCTGGCGCTGCCAAAGGCCAGCCCTTCCATGCCGAACATCTGGCGAAAGTAGAGCAGGCCGTCGGCCAGGCTGTCATGGGCAAACAGCACCCAGCCGCCAAACACCAGCAGCTGGGCCGCCGAAACCGCCGCCCACCGGGGCCAGGTCTGGAGATATTTTCCCCAGACGCATTTTTCTCCCAGCAGCAGCAGGCCGAAATACAGGCCCCACAGCAGGAAGTTCCATCCGGCCCCGTGCCAGATGCCCGTCAGAATCCACACCGTCAGGATGCTGACCACCTGGCGCGCCGGCCCCTTCCGGCTGCCTCCCAGGGGAATGTAGACATATTCTTTAAACCAGGTGCCCAGGCTGATGTGCCACCGCCGCCAGAATTCCGTAATGCTGCGGGCCGTATAGGGGTAGCGGAAGTTTTCCGGAAAGTGGAAGCCGAACATCCGCCCCAGCCCCACCGCCATGTCGGAATAGCCGGAAAAGTCAAAGTAGATCTGCATGCCGTAGGCCAGAAGCCCCAGCCAGACCATCGCCACGGTGCGGTCCGCCGCCCCCATGCCGCAGACCTCTTCCCACACCGCTCCGGCGGCGTTGGCCAGCAGCACCTTTTTGCCCAGCCCCACCGCGAACCGGCCGGCGCCCAGGGCAAATTCCTCTGGATTTTCCCGCCGGCTGCCCAGTTCCGCGGCAATATCCTGGTAGCGCACGATGGGGCCGGCAATCAGTTGGGGAAACATGGAGACGTAGGCGCCGAAATCCACCAGATTTTTCTGGGCTTTGGCATCGCCCCGGTATACGTCAATGGTATAGGACATGGTCTGAAAGGTGTAAAACGAGATGCCGATAGGCAGCGCCAGTTCCGGAACGGGAATCGACGTCCCCAGCCAGCCGTTCAGGGTCTCCGTCAGGAATCCGCTGTATTTGAAAAAGCCCAGCAGGCTTAGATTGATCACCGCCGAGGAGGCCACCGCCAGCCGGGCCTTATTTCGTTCTCCCCGCTGCTGCATCCGGCTGATCGCCAGGCCGTGGGTGTAGTCCACCAGGGAAGAAAACAGCATCAGGCTGATGTAGACCGGCTCTCCCCAGCCGTAAAAAAGCAGGCTCCCAAGAAACAGGACCCCGTTTCGGAGCCGTCTGGGAGCCGCATAATACAAAATCAGCATCACCGGAAGATACCGGAACAAAAACAGAAGACTGCTGAAAACCATAGGTCTGCTCTCCTATGAGAAGAAGCTGTCGATCACATCCACGGCGATCTGGTTCTGCTCCCGCGCGGACTCCAGCGCCGCTTCCTCTCCTTCCATCTCCGCTTCCGCCGACGGGGTGCCCAGCATCACGAAAAATACGTAATTGCCGTGGCGCACCACCTGAGACGCCTCGATCTTGGGCAGGTTCATGGGATACTGGGCCGCCTGGGTCAGCTGCGCTTCCCGGTAATCCGCAAAGGCCTGTTCCACCGCGTCCGCCTGTCCCTCCTTTGCCTCCACCGCCGCGAAGGTGTCCACATGGACGCTGATCATGGGGCCTTCCGCCACATAGGTCTCATACATATCCTCCGTAATGCCGAACAGCGCGGCAAAGGTCTCCGCGTCGTAGGGAGCGCTGGGAATATAGGATTCGCCGTAAGCGTCCTGCACCGCCTGCCGGATCTCTTCCAGATCCGCCGTCACCGCCTCCGTCTGCTCCGCAGCCGGTTTCTGCTCCTTTCCGGCTCCGCAGCCGGTCATTCCAAGGGACAGCACCAGGGCTGCCGCCATTCCAATCCAACGTTTCATAAACAGAATTCTCCTTAAAATGCTTTACTTTTTCGAACAGGCTATATTATAATGGACAGGTGCTTCACAGTCAAATTACATTTCGCTTACAGAAATCTGAACATACACAGGGGGAAACCGCTATGGGACTTGAATTTGTCAATAAACTGCCCAGTCCGCAGGAGATCCGGGAACAGTTCCCGCTTCCCGCCGGTCTGGACCGGGTCAAGGAGGAACGGGACGCCCAGATCCGGGACGTGCTCACCGGAAAGGACAGCCGGTTTCTGGTGATCATCGGCCCCTGCTCCGCCGACAACGAACACGCCGTGCTGGACTATGTCACCCGTCTGGCCGCCGTCCAGGAAAAGGTAAAGGAGCGGCTGATCCTGATCCCCAGAGTCTACACCAACAAGCCCCGGACCACCGGCGAAGGCTACAAGGGCCTGCTGCACCAGCCGGATCCGGAGAAAAAGCCCAACATGTACGAGGGGCTGATCGCCATCCGCAGCATGCACATGCACGTGGTGCAGGAGACCGGCATGACCACTGCCGACGAGATGCTGTATCCGGAAAACCTGCCGTATCTGGACGATCTGATGTCCTACATCGCCGTAGGCGCCCGGTCGGTGGAAAACCAGCAGCACCGCCTGGTGGCCAGCGGCTGCGACGTAGCCGTGGGTATGAAAAATCCCACCAGCGGCGACCTTTCCGTCATGCTCAACTCCGTTGTGGCGGCCCAGGGAGGCCACGAGTTCATCTTCCGGGCCAACGAAGTGCGCACGCCGGGCAATCCCCTGGCCCACACCATTCTGCGGGGCGCCGTCAACAAGCACGGCCAGAACATCCCCAACTACCACTACGAGGACCTGATTCTGCTGCACCAGCTGTACAGCCAGCGGAATCTGAAGAACCCCGCCTGCATCGTGGACGCCAACCATTCCAACTCCGGCAAGATGCACCAGGAACAGATCCGCATCGTCAAAGAAGTGCTTCACAGCCGCCGCCATTCTTCCGAGATCCGGGAACTGGTCAAGGGCGTCATGATCGAAAGCTATATCGAACCCGGCAGCCAGAAAGTAGGCGAACACTGCTACGGCAAATCCATTACCGACCCCTGCCTGGGCTGGGACGATTCCCAATGGCTTCTGTACGAAATCGCCGAAGGTCTGCAGTAAAACTGCGGCCTTCGGCCTTTTTTTCTTTTCCATCCGCCGGATTTTTTGCAGATTCCTGAACTTTTCTCTTGTTTTTATAAGTTTTCTTTCAATTTCATAACATTTTTCTTGTGTTTCTACTTTTTGGGTGATAGAATGAAATTGTAGTAAAGTACAGTTACAGTGGATATTCGTATCCAGGAGTGAGGAGGCGGGGATTTATGTTGCGGAAGGAACTGAACATTCGGCAGAGATACCATCCCATTCCCATCGCAGTACTCATCAGCACCGCAAATTCCTGCGACTGCGACATCTACGTTGAGTACGGCAAGTCCAGAGTCAATGTCAAGGACTACGACGCGATGAAACGGGGATTCAACACCCAGAATCCCAACGTATGGTTTTACTTCAACGGCTGTGACGAAATCCAGGCGGAGCAGCGTATTGAAAATCTGTTTGCTCCGTAAGAAAACTTACGAAAGGAAACCTAAGGTATGGAACCCACAAACCGAGACAAAAAATAACGGGCGGAAGATGCGCATACATTCTTCCGTCCGTTGTTTTTTTCTGAAACATTCCGTCAGGCGGCAAAGGCCGTCACGGCAAAATACAGAAGCACCACCGCGCCCAGGACGATGCGGTAATAGCCGAACATTTTGAAGTCGTTCCGCCGGATATAGCTCATCAGAAACTTGATGGAATATACGGAAACCAGAAACGCCACCGCCATGCCGAACAGCAGGATAAACACTTCCCATCCGGAAAAGCCCAGGCCGAATTTCACAATTTTCAGCAGGCTGGCGCCGAACATCACCGGAATTCCCAGAAAGAAGGAAAATTCCGCCGCCGCGCTGCGGGAACAGCCCAGAATCATGGCCCCCAGAATCGTCGCGCCGGACCGGGAGGTGC
The DNA here is from genome assembly GCA_944380605.1 of uncultured Lachnospiraceae bacterium. Classification (GTDB taxonomy): domain Bacteria; phylum Bacillota; class Clostridia; order Lachnospirales; family Lachnospiraceae; genus UBA3402. The sequence goes on from CALWIA010000032.1 coordinate 93,928, forward strand.
CGGGCACCAGGGCCAGTACCTGGAACAGGCCGATCAGAAGGGCCAGCTGGTAGCTGATCTGCCCGGTCCGCTCCACCGCCGGCCGCTTGCCGTAGTTGATGTTTTCCACCGCGATAAACAGGACGCCGTACAGAATCAGCATCGCCGACACCACATATGCGTTCATCAGGTGGGCCTCCATCCAGTCGTCGATCAGCAGGCCGATCACCGCCGCCGGCACGCAGGCTACCACCACCTTGCTCCAGAGAATCACCACCGGCACCTTCAGCGCCACATCGCCCCGGATCTGCAAAAGCCGGCCGCCGGCTTCCCTGCCCCGCAGCCGCATAAAGGGGTTCAGACGCTGAAAATACAGCACCACCACCGCCAGGATGGCCCCCAGCTGGATCACCACCATAAACACGTTTTTGAATTCATTGGACACCGCCAGAGGAATCAGTTCATCCAACAGGATCATATGGCCGGTGCTGCTGATAGGCAGCCATTCCGTAAATCCTTCCACAATGCCGAATACCAGCACCTTCAATACTTCTACAATACCCATATCTGTCTCTCCTTGCTATCGTCTGTTTTCAATCTGCCAGTCAATGGGGGTCTCTCCCCGGCTTTCCAGAAACGCGTTGGCCTGGCTGAAATGCCGGCACCCCAAAAATCCCCGGTACGCCGAAAGGGGGCTGGGATGGGGCGCCTTCAGAATCAGATGCTTCGGGTTGGTCAGCATCGGAATCTTGCTCTGCGCCGGCCGGCCCCATAACATATATACGATGGGACGGTCCTGGCCATTCACCGCAGAAAGAATGGCGTCGGTAAACTGCTCCCACCCATGATTCTGGTGGGAATTGGCCTGATGGGCCCGCACCGTCAGCACCGTGTTCAGCATCAGCACCCCCTGCCGGGCCCATTTTTCCAGGTACCCGTTGTCGGGGATGTAGCATCCCAGGTCGTCGTGCAGTTCCTGATAGATGTTCTGAAGAGACGGCGGAATCTCCTGATCCGGCAGCACGGAAAAGGACAGGCCGTGGGCCTGGTGCTCGTTGTGATAGGGGTCCTGCCCCAGGATCACCACCTTCACCGCTTTCAGCGGCGTCAGGTGCAGGGCGTTGAAAATGTCGTCCGCCGGCGGGTAAATCACCCGGGTACTGTATTCTTCTTTGACAAAATCATACAGTTTTTTATAGTAGGGCTTCCGGAACTCGCCTCCTATGGCCGAAAGCCAGTCGTTTTGTATCGCTCCCATGGTTTTTGTCTCCTGTACGTGTTTGTTCTCTATGGGCGGCGCACCGGCACGCCCCGCTTGGCCAGATATTCCTTCAGGCAGCCGATTTCCAGTTCCTTATAGTGAAACAGAGAAGCCGCCAGAGCCGCGTCGGCCCCGCCCTCTGTCAGCACATCGTAAAAGTGGGATTCCGTACCGGCGCCTCCGGAAGCGATCACCGGCACCGACACCCGCTCCGACACCTGCCGGGTCAGTTCCATATCGTAACCGGCTTTGGTGCCGTCGCAGTCCATGCTGGTCAGGAGGATTTCTCCGGCGCCCAGCCGGTCCGCCCGGACCGCCCACTCCAGCGCGTCCAGCCAGGTATCCAGGCGGCCGCCGTGTTTGTACACATTCCATCCGGAACCATCCGGCCGCCGTCTGGCGTCAATGGCCGCCACCACGCACTGCCGCCCGAATTTGTCCGCCGCCTCCGCGATCAGCTCCGGCCGGTCCAGCGCCGCGGAATTAACGGAGATCTTGTCCGCCCCCGCCCGCAGAAGCAGCCGGAAATCCTCCACGGTGCGGATGCCTCCGCCCACCGTAAAGGGAATAAACACCTGCTCCGCCGTCCGGCGCACCATATCCACCACCGTCTGCCGGTTGTCCGACGAGGCGGTGATGTCCAGAAACACCAGTTCATCCGCGCCCGCCCGGTCATAGGCCTTCGCGATTTCCACCGGATCGCCGGCGTCCCGCAGATTGACAAAATTCACGCCCTTGACCACCCGTCCTTCGTGGACGTCCAGGCAGGGAATGATCCGTTTCGTAAGCATAGGCCGCCTCCTTTATGAAATCCGCAGGAAGTTGCGCAGAATCTGCAGTCCGGTTTCCGAACTCTTTTCCGGATGAAACTGACAGCCAAACAGGCAGTCCCGCTCCACCGCCGCGTGAATCCGCACGCCATAATCGGTCCAGGCCGCCGCGTCTTCCTCCCGCTCCGCCTTCAGATAGTAGGAATGGACAAAATAGACGAAGCTGCCTTCCGGCACGCCCTGAAACAGGCGGCTGTCCCGCCGGATGCCCAGATCGTTCCACCCCATGTGGGGGATCTTTAACCCCGGCGCCGGCGGAATCTTCCGGATCTTTCCCGGCAGCAGGCCCAGTCCCGGCACGCCGGGGCTTTCCTCGCTTTCCTCAAACAGCAGCTGCATCCCCAGGCAGATCCCCAGAAGGGGAATCTCCAGCGCCGCCGCCTGCCGGATCACCTCGTCCAGCCCGTACTGCCGCAGCCGGTTCATGGCGTCTCCGAAAGCGCCTACCCCCGGCAGCACAATCCGGTCCGCAGACAGAATCGCCTCCGGGTCCCGGGTAATCACCGGCTGCCCTCCCAGAAACGTCAGCGCTTTTTCCACACTCATCAAATTCCCCGCGTCGTAGTCAATGACCGCCGTCATCGCCATCGGCTCCGCCTCCTTTCGTCTCTGCCGCCCTCTTCCAGGCGTTTACCGCTGTGTCCCGGAATCCGCTTCCATCTCCCGGATCAGCCACTCCACAGAATTTTCATGGACGGAAACCGCCCGTTCCGCCAGTCCTTCCGCCAGCTGGGCAAAGGACTGGTTGACCCGGTAAAACCGGACCTTCTGGTTGCAGGCCGCCGTCCGCTCAAAGGGCCAGCGGATCACCGTGGGCCGCTGGAACCCTTCTCCCAGCTCCAGGATCAGCAGTTCCCGGTTCAGGGTTCCCGCCAGCCACCGGGTGTAGTTCTGCCACTGGGGCAGGTAGCCTTCTTCTATGTAGGTTTCCGCATCCACCGTATTGCCGGTCAGCGGCGCGCCGCAGTGGGGGCAGATGTCGTCGGGAATCTCCCCCGGTTCCCAGATGTCCTTGGTGCAGGCCCGGGAACACTGCCGCCAGGTCTCGTTGCCGCAGGGCGCCGTAATCCGGCCGGCGTCCAGCCGGGTCTGAAAAATCACCGCATCCGTATTGGTCGTAACAATAAAATAATCTTTTCCATCCAGCAGCGCCGCCAGGGCCTCATAGCCTTCCATAATCCGCGGGCCGCCGCCTTTCCACTCCGCGCCCAGGCCCACCAGTATCTTCTGGGCCTGCCGCGCCTGCTGCCGCAGCGTTTCCATATCATTCCTCTTTTCTGTGGTTTCTGTCATGTCTTCTATCATTATAGGGTTGAAACCTGGATTTTACAATGGTAAAATAGAGAATCCGGAGAATCAAACCGGAATATGCGCTGCCGGAAGGCAGCCGGAAAGGATGAATCACCCATGCAGACCTTTAAGAAAAACTGGAAAAAGAAAGCAGCGGCGCTGGCAGGCTTCTGCCTGGCAGTCCTGGCGCTGCTGTTTGTATACACGTCTCTCCGTCCCGGAACTTCCGCCGGCCGGAAACAGGTGACGGTGGAGGTGGTGTATTCCGACGGCTCTTCAGAAACCTACCGCGCTTCCACCGACGCCCTGTATCTGGAACAGGCCATGGCCGATATGGATGGGCTTACGGTAGAGGGCAGCCGCACCGAGGCCTTCGGCCTGATGGTGCTGACGGTCAACGGCGTCACCGCCGATTATGAGATCGACGGCGCTTACTGGGCTATCTATCTGGAGGACCAGCCCTGCAGCTACGGCGTCAGCACCCAGCCGGTAGAGGACGGCCAGCATTACCGTCTGGTATACCAGCCGGCCGACGCCCCGGCGGCATGAGCCGCCATCTGGCCCTGGGAGGCATCCTGGCCGCTCTGCTGTTCGCGGCCCAGGCGGCGCTGGCCTTCCTGCCCAACATCGAACTGGTATCCCTTCTGGTCATTCTGTACACCCTGTTTCTAGGGAAACGAGTCGTGCCGGTGCTGCTGGTCTTCGCCCTGCTGGAGGGACTGCTGTACGGCTTCGGCCTCTGGTGGGTCTCCTACCTGTACGTCTGGCCTCTGCTGGCCGGCCTTGCCGCCCTGTTCAAACGCGCCGGGGCTTCCCCCTTTGCCTACGCCATGCTGTCCGGCGGCTTCGGCCTTTCCTTCGGCCTGCTGTGCGCCATCCCCTATCTGGCCGGCGGCCCGGGAGCCGCGCTGGCCTGGTGGATCGCCGGCATTCCCTTTGACCTGGTCCACGGCGCCGGCAATCTGGTGCTGGCCCTGGTGCTGTTTGCGCCGCTGCACCGGCTTTTTTCCTCTGTCCTGCCTCGGATACAGTCATAAACTCAGGACATAAGCAGGTAGATGCCCATCATCATGGCAATACCCATCAGAATGCTCACGGAATTGATCTGCGCCGCCCGGGCGCCATCGCCGCCGGCGTTTTTGGTCAGCAGCGGCGCTACGCTGGCAGAAGGCGCCATCAGCACCACGCAGACCGCCAGCCGGATGTCCGGCGGAAACGGCACAAACAGCGCGGCGCAGGCCGCCATGGCCAGTACAGTTCCGTACCGCAGGGCAAAAAATTTCGCAATGGTCTTCCGGTTTTCCCGGTCCAGATTCCACTCAAACAAAATTCCTATGCTGAGCATGGCCAGAAACGCGTTGGCGTTTCCCGCCACTTCCGCCAGTTTCAGCACCGGCGCCGGCAGCCGCAGATGCAGCGCCGCCAGCAGAAGCATCAGCAGATACGTATCTGTAATGGGCGATCCGAACAGCTTTTTTAACAGCAGCTTCAGGGAAAATCCGCCGGTTCCCTTCCGGCTTTCCGCCACACTGTAGTCGATCCCGTACAGGAAAATCGCCACGGCGATGTCAAACAGGCACAGGGCCGCGAATCCGTTTTCCGAAATCAGGCCTGTGAGAAAGGGAATGGCAAAATTCCCGATGTTGAAGCTGTTGAGGCTGAACAGGTACAAAAGCCGGTCCGCCGCCGGCTCCCTCCGGGAGGCAGCGGCTCCGGCGGCCATCAGCGCCGTGCAGGTGACCAGCCCCATGAGAAAGCACCACAGAAACGACGTCTGCAGTTCCAGGTCCTTCAGGGCGTTTACCGCCACCGCCGGCATGGAGACATTCAGGATCACCGTCTTCAGAAAATCCGCGTCCTGCACCTTGAAGATTCCCGCTTTTTTAAATCCGTACCCGATCAGCAGCAGCGACAGATACACCAGCGTCTGCGTGATTACATTGTTCATCTCGTTTCTTTACCCCGTTTTTCCTTCGGCCCTGAAAGGCCGCGCTTCAGCGTAAAACTGCCGCGCCAGTCACATGGCTTATGACTGACGCGGCAGGCCGTTTTTGGTACACGTTTCCGGTACGTACTTGCCGGATTACAGCAGAGAACGATACAGTTCGGCGATCTCCTCTACGGAAGTGTCTCTCGGGTTGCCGGGACGGCAGGCGTCCGCGTAGGCAGACTCGGACAGGAACTGAATATCCTCTTCTTTTACGATCTCTTTTAAGTCGGCAGGAATGCCCACATCCTGAGACAGCTTGCGGACCGCGTCCACAGCCGCCTTGCGGTACTCTTCCTGGCTCATGGAATCTACGCCTTCTACGCCCATGGCTCTGGCGATCTCTCTGTACTTTTCACCGGTGCAGGGAGCGTTGTACGCCATAACCGTCGGCAGCAGGATCGCGTTGGCGACGCCGTGGGGCGTATCGTATACCGCGCCCAGAGAGTGTGCCATGGAGTGCACGATGCCCAGACCTACGTTGGAAAAGCCCATGCCGGCCACATACTGGCCCATAGCCATGCCTTCGCGGCCTTCCTGGGTGTTGGCTACCGCGCCTCTTAAGGATCTGGAAATGATCTCAATGGCCTTCAGATGGAACATGTCGGTCATCTCCCAGGCGCCTTTGGTGATATAGCCTTCGATGGCGTGGGTCAGCGCGTCCATGCCGGTGGCGGCCGTCAGGCCCTTGGGCATGCTGGACATCATATCCGGGTCGATAACAGCGATCACCGGGATATCGTGGGTATCCACGCAGACGAATTTTCTCTTCTTCTCCACGTCGGTGATCACGTAGTTAATGGTAACTTCCGCCGCCGTACCAGCCGTGGTGGGAACCGCGATAATGGGCACGCAGGGCTTCTTGGTGGGAGCTACGCCTTCCAGGCTTCTCACGTCCGCGAATTCCGGGTTGTTGATGATGATGCCTACCGCCTTGGCCGTATCCATGGAAGAACCGCCGCCGATGGCGATGATGTAGTCCGCGCCGGAGGCCTTGAACGCCGCCACGCCGCTCTGCACGTTCTCAATGGTGGGGTTGGGCTTGATATCGGAATAGATCTCGTATGCCAGTCCATCCTTGTCCAGTACGTCCGTCACCTTCTTGGTCACGCCGAACTTGATCAGATCCGGATCCGAGCATACAAATGCCTTGGCGAATCCTCTGGTCTTGACCTCTCCCGGAATCTCCTGGATGGCGCCGGCGCCATGATAAGAAGTTTCATTCAGTACAATTCTGTTTGCCATGATTCTCTCTCCTTTTATACAACCGATACTTTGGTATCGCTTTACCGTTATTATTTTAACGAATTCTGCCGGAAAAGAAAAGGCGCAAACCGCCTCCGCAGCCGCTTTTTTCCATTTTTGTGAAAACTGCACAACTTCTTTTGTGCGTTATTGCAGTCTCTTTTTTATGGCGCAGACCCCGGTATCTGCCGAACCCCATTGACGTTTGGCCGCGGCGCAGTATAATCATGTTAAAATCCGGTCTTTACTTCTCTTCGCATACCTGGAAAATATAGAACTTCAGGTAATAGGAGGCGTCCGCCGCCCACAGGATGGGGTGATCCGCCGCCTGGGTGCGGTATTCCACCTGCCGCAGCCGTTTATGGGCGCCGGCGGCCGCCTCCCGCAGAGTCTTGGCAAACAGCTCCGGATCCATGAAATGGGAACAGGAACAGGTAGCCAGATAGCCGCCGTCCCGCACCAGCTTCATGCCCCGGATATTGATCTCCCGGTAGCCTTTCACCGCGTTTTTCACCGAGCTGCGGGACTTGGTAAAGGCCGGCGGGTCCAAAATCACCACGTCAAAGGACTCGCCCTTCTTTTCCAGTTCCGGCAGCAGGTCAAACACATCGGCGCAGACAAACTGCACCCGGTCTTCCAGGCCGTTGAGCCTGGCGTTTTCCCTGGCCTGCTCCACGCCCAGTTCCGACGCGTCCACCCCCAGCACCGACTCGGCGCCGGCAATGCCGGCATTTAACGCAAAGGAGCCTGTGTGGGTAAAGCAGTCCAGCACCCGCTTGCCTCTGCACAGCCGCTGCACCGCCAGGCGGTTGTATTTCTGATCCAGGAAAAATCCGGTTTTCTGTCCATCTTTGACGTCCACCAGGTAGCGGACGCCGTTTTCCTGAATTTCTACTTTCGTATCAAATTCCGGTCCGATAAAACCTTTGAACCGTTCCATGCCTTCCTGCAGCCGCACTTTAGCGTCGCTGCGTTCATAAATTCCCCGGACCGTGATGCCGTCTTCTTTCAGCACCTGCACCAGTTTTTCCAGAATCACCGGCTTCATCCGGTCGATGCCCAGCGCCAGGGACTCTACCACCAGTACGTCGGAAAACTTGTCCACCACCAGGCCCGGCAGAAAGTCCGCCTCGCCGAAAATCACCCGGCAGCTGCCGGTGTCCACCGTTTCTTTCCGGTAATTCCAGGCGTCCCGCACCCGCTGTTCCAGAAAGGCTTCGTCGATGACCGCATCCTTTTTCCGGGTCATCATCCGCACGGCAATTTTGGAGCGGGTGTTGAGAAACCCCTGCCCCATGACATAGCCGTCAAAGTCCTCTACCCGCACCAGATCTCCATCCCGGGCTTCTCCCCGGATCTGGCTGATTTCATTGTCGTAAATCCAGGCGCCGCCGGCCTTCAGGCTTCTTCCCTCGCCTTTTTTCAGCACCACCGCCGCCTGCACATGCTTCTGTTCCATCGCTTCTCCCTTCTATTCGCCGCTTCGCAGCATGGTATACGCTCCCACATCGGTAAATCCAATGGATCGGTAAATCCGCCCCGCGTCCGGGTTGTCAAAAAACAGGCACACAAACTGCCGGCCCTCTTCCAGGCAGTCGGCGCACAGCTTCAGCACCGAGGCCTTGGCATATCCCCTGCCCCGGAAGTCCGGATCTGTAGCCACCCCGACGATCATGGCGGACAAGGAGCTTTCCGCCGAAGTCTGGGCGGCGCAGGCCAGGCGCTCTCCTTCAAAAATACCATAGGTTCTGCCCAGTACCGATACGTTCATCCGGATGTCTTCATAGCAGGCTTCCCTTGTCTTGCCCCGGTAGTTATAGGCAAATTCCTCAATTTTCATATACAGGTCATACAGCGCCGGAATATCTCCGGGCGTCAGCAGGCGGACTCGTTCCAGAAGCGGGCCCATCTCCGCCTTCTGCTGATCCGTCACCGTTTCCAGGCGGGCCAGCTGGGTCTGCTGGGCATGGCGGTCCGGCAGGCAGGCAAGCAGCCGGCGCATCAGGCTGTCCTTCCCGCTGATGGTTCTGGGACGGATTTCTTTTATGTACTCCGCCGCCTCAGAGGCGTCGTAATCCTCGTTCCGGCTGTACAGCAGCGCATTGTCCCGGTACCGCAGAAGCAGCCAGGGAAATTCCTCTCCCGGCTTCCAGCGGTCCGATGTGCCGCAGGAGACCTGTTCCCCTTCCATGCCGAACTGTTCCAGGTCCCCCAGGAAAAACACGTTCATCTCCGGTTCAGCGGCCAGATAAGAATAGGCGGCCGACACATGCTGATTGGTTAGTTTCTGCATAACGTTTCCTCCTTTCACGGCTTTCCGACTGAATGGGCTTATTATAATCCAGATTGATTTTTCCTGCAATCCTTTTTACAATAGTAGCATCACGAAAAAGGAGGCTTCCGCCCCATGGAATACCATATTCCCGATTATTACCGCACCTTTTCCTGCATCGGTTCTGCATGTCCCGATACCTGCTGCGGCGGCTGGCAGATTCCCATCGACCGCCGCTCCCTGGCCCGGTACCGCGCCCTCATCGCCGCCGGCGGGGGAAAGGGATTTGGACGCCGTCTGAAGCGCAGCGTGGACTTTCGCCGCCGTACCTTCCGCCAGACCCGGCGCCGGTGCCGCCTGCTGACGCCGGACGGCCTCTGCAGCCTCTATATCCATGCCGGCCCCGGCGCGCTGTGCCGCGCCTGCCGCGTCTATCCCCGGCATCAGGAGGAGTTCGGCTCCATCCGGGAAATCAGCCTGTCCCTGTCCTGTCCGGAAGCCGCCCGCATTCTGCTGACCTGGCCCCGCAGGCCCCGGATCCATACCGTGCAGAGCCGCCGTTCCTGCCCGCCTGGGCAGGCAGTGGATCCGGTTCTTTTAGACCGGCTGTTCCGCCTCCGGGAAACCATGCTAAAACGGCTCTGGCCTGCCCGGGAAACGGAGGCAGAAGACTCCGGCAGCCTGGAGTCCGCCGTCTGTGAAATCCTGGATCTGGCTGCCGGATTTCAGGCGTCTCTGGAAAACCGAGGCCCTTCCGGGTCTCCTGCCCCGGCAGTTTCTGCCCCGGCAGTTTCTGCCCCGGCGGTTTCCGCCCCGCAGGCAGGCCGCCGGGCCCGCGCTGTCCTGCACCGCGGCCTGCTGCAGGTCTTTTCCCATATGGAGCCGGTGGAAGCGCTGTGGCCGGAGCTGATGCGCCGGTGCCGGGCTCTGCCGCCCCATGGGCTGCCTCCCGTCAGCGCCTCCCCGGACCGCCTGGAAGAACGGCAGCTGCTGACCTATTTTCTCAGCCTCTACCTGCCTGGCGCCGTCTATGACCGGCAGGCGCTGGCCAACGTCCAGATGGCCGTTTGCAGCTGGCAGATGACCGCCCGGCTGGCGGCGTGCCTGGCCCGGCTGGCCGGGTATCCTTCCGGCCCCGGCTTCCCAGACCGCCGGGAGTCTGACTGCATAAAAAAGTGTGCGCCTTGGCGCACACTCGCGCCGAGTGCAGTTGCCGTCAGGCAACATCTGCCTCATGCGCGAGTGCGCATCCTCAGCGGAGCGTTTTTTCATACGATAGGAAATGAAATTTCCTATCGTACGAAAAAAGCGCCGGGGGCATGTGCTGCCTCCGACGCTTCCCAACAAACGCTTCCTGCTGTTTTCTGGATCCAGGCCGCTTACCTGTATTCCAGGCAGGTAGAAAATTCGGATTTCAATCTGAACCGTCTCGTTTCGGCCTGCGGCCATTTCCGCGCTCTCTCCCCGCAGGCGCTCTGCCGGGCCCTGTCCGCGGACCTGCCGGCGGATTAAGAGGCCTCTTTCAGGGTCTCCAGAGCCTCCATGGCGGCCTGCACCTGATTGTCCTCGTCCAAATCCACCACTGCCTGGGTCTTCAGTTCCTCATCCAGATCCACGATCACGTCCGGCGTCAGTCCCTCTCCATGGAGGTCAAACCCGCTGGGCGTGTAATAGTGGGCCGTGGTCAGCTTCACCGCTGTTCCGTCGCCCAGCGGCACCAGGCTCTGGACAATGCCTTTTCCAAAGGTCTGGGTTCCCACCACGATGCCCGCGTCATAATCCATAACCGCGCCAGTAAACACCTCCGCCGCGCTGGCGGAACTTCCGTTGACCAGCACTGCCAGCGGCAGATCCAGCTGGTGGCCGTCCTCCATGGGATAGCCCGCCGTCACATATCCGCTGTCGCTTTCCATAACGATCTTGCCGTCCCGGCAGAAATAGCGGTCGCCTTTGCCGTCTTTATCCGCCGTATAGATCAGCATGCCATCCATCCGGTCTTCCGGCAGAATATAGGCCAGCATCTCCACCGCCGCGTCCAGCACGCCGCCGGGGTTGCCTCTTAAGTCCACAATCAGCTGCTCCATGCCCTGGTCTTCCAGACGGTCCACCGCTTCTTTAAACTGGCCGCCGGTGACCATCTCAAACTGCATCACATAGATATAGCCGGTCTTTTCATCCAGCATCTGGGATTCCACCGTGGTCACTTCCACCTGGCGGCGTTCCATGATCAGTTCCACTTCCTCCGCCGTCTCTCCCCGCAGCACCGTCACCGTCACCTGGGTGCCTTCCTCGCCGCGGATGTTTTCATTGACTACCAGGTCCAGTTCCCGGCCTGTGACGTTTTCCCCATCCACTTCGTAGATGACGTCGCCGGGCAGCATGCCGGCCTCCAGCGCCGGAGAGCCTTCAAACACCTTCACCACCGTCATAATCCCCGTGGTCAGATCCTGCTGCACCATGGCGCCGATGCCGCAGTACTCGCCGGAGGTGTCCTCCAGCAGCGACGCGTAATTTTCCTCATTGTAATAAACCGAATACGGGTCTCCCAGGCCGTACATCAGGCCGGTGTAGATGCCGTCCTCCACCGCCTCGGGATCCTCTTCAAAAAGAAAATACCGGTCGATGATGTCCTGGATGTACCGCATCTTGGCGCTGATCCGGTCCATATCCAGACCGCCGTCTTCCGAATCGCCGCCGGCCATCTGGGTCTGGTCTCCCATCACCGTCCGTCCGATCAGGAAGATTCCGGCGGAAAGTCCCACCAGAATCAGTCCGGCAAAGGCCATAACCAGCGCGCCCACCAGAACGCCCTTCCAGAATCGGTTTTTTCCCTCTCCGTTTTCCATGTATCTGTCTCCTCTCCACACCGCGCTGGCGCGCGGCCCGGGTCCTGATTATCCATACTATTCCCAGTCTCTGGGAAAATATACCCGGCCGGTTATACCTTCAAATGCTTTCTTATGGTGAAGAAGCTGGCAAAGAAACCGATGCCCAGGCCCAGCAGCATGGCCGTCGCCGCCATATAGGGGAAGATCTGCCCCAGCGGCAGGAACTGGAAGATTCCCGACAGGATCTGGAACCGCTCCTCGATATAGCCGATGGACTGGCGATACAGGAAAAACATGCAGATCAGCGGGATCACCGCTCCCAGCAGGCCGATGATAATGCCTTCCACCACAAAGGGCGCCCGGATCATGTAATTGGTGGCGCCGATGTAGCGCATGATCTGGTTCTCGCTTCTGCGGAACGCCGCCGCCACGTTGATGGTGTTGCTGATCAGGAATACGGACACCGCCAGCAGCACGCCGATAATCACCCCCGACAGGATTCCGATCACCGTGTTGAAGCTAGTCAGGCCCGCCGCCGCGCTGCTGGAATAGTTGACCCGCCGCACGCCGTCCAGGTTTTCCAGATACACCACAAATTCATCCTGTTTGGAAATATCCTTCAGAAAGATCTGGTAAGAAGCGGAACCGGCCAGAGGATTGTCCTCGGCAAACCCATCCGCCAGATCTTCCATACCTTCAAAATACTCCTGCTGAAAGCTGTCCCAGGCCTCCTGGGCAGAGGTAAACTCCATGGAACTGACCTCGCTGCGCTGTCCTATGACGCTGCCTATGGCCCGGATCTGTTCCTCCGACAGTCCCTCGTCAAAAAACACGGTGACGCCCACCGTGGTCTCCACATTCTTTACCACATGCTGCACGTTTACCATAATGCTGAAAAACATGCAGAACAAAAAAATACACGCAGAAATCGTCGCCACCGATGCCAGGGAGAACCAGATATTTCTGCATATATTTATAAAGCCCTGTTTCAGGCAATACCAAAATGTACTAATCCTCATGTGTATATCCGCCTTTTTTCTCGTCGCTGACCACGCAGCCCCGCTCCATCACGATGACCCGCTTCTGCATTCTGTCTACAATCTCTTGGCTGTGGGTAACCACCACCACCGTGGTGCCCATCTGGTTGATCTCCTCCAGCAGTTTCATAATCTCGATGGCGTTGTGGCTGTCCAGGTTTCCCGTGGGCTCGTCTGCCAGCAGGACTTCCGGCCGGTTGATCAGCGCCCGGGCAATGGCCACCCGCTGCTGCTCTCCGCCGGAGAGCTGCTGCGGAAACATCTTGTACTTGGCGGAAAGCCCCACCATCTGCAGCATCGCCGGCACCGACTCCCGGATCCGCCGGGTGGAGGCGCCGATCACCCGCTGGGCAAAGGCCACATTTTCGTAGACATTCCGGTCCTTTAACAGGCGGAAATCCTGGAACACCACGCCCAGCCGCCTCCGGTACTTGGGTACGTAGCGTCTGGGCATCTTGCCCAGGTTCATATCGTTGACAACAATCTTGCCGGAAGTGGGCTCCGTCTCCTTAAGCAGCAGCTTAAACAGCGTCGTCTTGCCCGAGCCGCTGCGCCCGATAATGAAGACAAATTCTCCGTCTTCTATGGTGATGCTTACGTTGCGCAGCGCCTTGTTTCCGGTCTCGTAGGTCTTGCTTACATTTGAAATCTCTATCATGCCTGCTCCTGGTCCGTTAAAAATCTGAATTTTCCATGTATTTCATATATTTTACCACCATCAGCGCGATCTTGAAGGTAATGGCGTCCTCAAAGACCCGCAGATCCAGCCCGGTGCTCTTCTGCAGCTTGTCCAGGCGGTATACCAGGGTATTTCTGTGGATATACAGCTGCCGGGACGTCTCCGACACGTTCAGGCTGTTTTCGAAAAACTTGTTGATGGTGGTCAGCGTCTCGTCGTCAAACTCATCCGGAGATTTGCCGTCAAAGATCTCCTTGATAAACATCCGGCACAGCGGCAGCGGCAGCTGATAGATCAGGCGGCCGATGCCCAGACGGCTGTAGGCGATGACGTTTTTGTCGCTGTAGAAGATCTTGCCTACGTCCAGCGCCATCTTGGCTTCCTTGTACGAACGGGAAACTTCTTTAATTTCTCCCACTACCGTACCGAAGGCTACGTGCACCTTGGTCATGGCTTCCGTGTTGAGCATGTCCAGAATCACGTTGGCCGTCTTTTCCAGGTCCTCAAAGGTCTCCCCTGGCTTGACCTCCCGCACCAGGATGATGTTCTTCTCATCCACCGCGGTAATAAAATCCTTGGTCTTGCCGGAGAACAGGCTCCGCACCGTCTCCAGGGCGCTGGCGTCCTTCTCGTACTTGGTTTCAATAATATAGACCACGCGTTTTACGCTGGTCTCAATATGCAGTTTCTTGGCGCGGTTGTAGATATCCACCAGCAGCAGATTGTCCAGCAGCAGATTCTTGATAAAGTTGTCCTTATCAAACCGCTCTTTATAAGCCACCAGCAGGTTCTGAATCTGAAACGCCGCCAGTTTTCCAACCATATATACGTCGTCGCTGCTGCCCTTGGCCAGCAGAATGTACTCCAGCTGATGTTCGTCAAACACTTTAAAAAACTGATAGCCATGGATGACCTGGCTGTCAGCCGGTGAATCTACAAAGGCGAGGATGGAACTTTCGTATTCTTCCGCGTCGGGAAAGGTGGCAGCCAGCACTTTTCCTTCCGTATCACAGATACAGAGGTCGATTCTGGTGATTCCCTTTAAGCCGTCGATGGTCGTCTGCAGTATCTGGTTTGATATCATATCGCACGCTCCTTTTTGCAAATTTACCCTTATTCTATATTAAAGCAAACCACAAAAAAAAGCAAGCAGGTATCTCTACCTGCCTGCTTAAATTTCTCTTATAAAACCGCTGCGGTTCCGTAAGAACTAGTTCACGATTACCAGTTCCGTATCCTTGTCGAATACATGGATTTTGGACATATCCAGAGCCAGCTTCACGGTGGAACCTACTCTTGCGGTGGTACGCGGATTTACTCTCGCGGTGAAGTTCGAGTCTTCGATGTCGAAGTACAGATATACTTCAGCACCCAGAAGCTCGTATACACGAATGGTAGCTTCTATTACGCTCTTGGGAGAAGCGGTCAGCCATGCTTCTTCATCATGCAGATCTTCCGGACGGATGCCCAGGGTAACGGTCTTGCCTACATAGCCCTTGCTCTCCAGAACTTTTGCCTTCTCAGCCGGCAGAGCGATGGTGTGTCCGCCGAATGCCAGCGTAACGTCTGCACCGTCTTTCGCAACAACTGCGTCTACCATGTTCATCTGCGGAGCGCCGATGAATCCGGCTACGAACTTGTTGCCGGGCTTGTCGTACAGGTTCTGCGGAGAATCTACCTGCTGGATAACGCCATCCTTCATAACAACGATTCTGGTACCCAGGGTCATAGCCTCGGTCTGGTCATGGGTTACGTAGATGATGGTCGCCTGCAGTCTGTCATGCAGTTTGGAGATCTCAACACGCATCTGGCCTCTCAGCTTCGCATCCAGGTTGGACAGCGGCTCGTCCATCAGGAATACCTTGGGGTTACGTACGATTGCACGTCCCATGGCAACACGCTGTCTCTGACCACCGGACAGAGCCTTCGGCTTACGATCCAGCAGATGCTCCAGATCCAGGATTCTGGCAGCTTCATGAACCAGCTTGTCAATCTCGTCCTTCGGAGTCTTTCTCAGTTTCAGACCGAATGCCATGTTGTCGTAAACAGACATATGGGGATACAGAGCGTAGTTCTGGAATACCATGGCGATATCTCTGTCCTTGGGCTCTACGTCGTTCATCAGCTTTCCGTCGATGTACAGTTCACCGGAAGAAATATCTTCCAGACCTGCGATCATACGAAGAGTCGTGGACTTACCGCATCCAGACGGACCTACGAAAATAACGAACTCTTTGTCGGCGATTTCCAGATTGAAGTCCTTAACAGCCACGAATCCGTTGGGATACGCCTTGGTTACATTTTTCAATGACAAACTAGCCATAATCTAAATCCTCCTGTTTTTTAATTCCACAATTCTGAACCTGCTGTCCATTCAAGTTCACTGTGCTTTGTAGTTATTATAATACACGAAAGTGCCGATTTTCGCCATATGGCAAATAACCAAAATCCATTTTCACAATTTGTCTAATCTGCATATTGCCAAAGGAAACTGGCACAAACATAAAAATATGTCACAAAAAATTGATACAATTCTGTCAATATTCTCTAAAGCCTCCGGCCTTTACCGTTTCCTGGCCAGCAAATTGACCCAGGCCGTATCCGGGTGTCCCGGACGCACGTCCTCCGTCTCCCACAGCTTCACCACGGAAAACAGGCCGGTTTTCTCCACCATGGCCTTCAGGCTCTCTTCCGTATACTCGCAGATAAACCGCTCTCCGCGGATGCCTTCAAAGCTGCCTTTTTTTACAGACAGATACAGCACGCCGCCGGCTACCAGGGCGTCACTGATCCGGCCCAGAATCTCCGGCATCTCGTTTTTCGGCACATGGATCAGGGAACCGCAGGCCCATATGCCGTCAAACACGTCCTCGAACTCCATGTCCTCAAAGGACATCTGCAGCACGTCCATGCCCGTATGGATCTCCGCCAGCCGGCACATCTCCTCCGACGCGTCCATGGGCGTCACGTCATATCCCAGCTCATACATGGCCAGGGAATCCCGGCCGGAGCCGCATCCCAGGTCCAGAATGGTGTCTCCTTCCTTCAGGAGGCTTAAAAATTCCTCCAGAATCCCGCTCATGTCCACGTCCACCGTGTCCTCGTATATCTTCGCCGCGTACTTATTATAATATGCTACCGGGTCCACAACAGCCTCCTACACTTTCTCTATGGTCTTGCCGGTGATCCGGACTCTACCTTCCTTCAGCAGATGGCCCACCGCCCGTTTAAACGCGTTTTTGCTCATGGCAAATTCCTGCCGGATGATCTCCGGGTCCGCCTTGTCCGTAAAAGGCAGTACGCCGCCCCGGGCTTCCAGCGCCTCCATGACCGTCTCCGCGTCGGTGTTCATCTGGATATGGGCCTTTTCGTTCAGGCTTAAATCCAGCTTCCCGTCGTCCCGCACTTTGGTCACCCGGGCCTGCACCGTATCTCCCGGCCGGACATTTCCAAAAAATTCCTTTGCGGGGATCAGGCCGTAATACCGGCCGTCCACCGCTACAAACGCGCCGATCTGCGGGCTCACTTCATACACCATTCCGCTTACCCGGTCGTCCTTTTCATAGGGGGAATCGCCGTTCAAATAGGGGTGCACCTTCATGGTAGCCGCCAGCCGGCCGCTCTTGTCCACATACAGGGCCGCCAGGCACTGCTGGCCCGGCCGCACCCGCTCCGTCTGCTCTTTAAAGGGCAGCAGCACGTCCTTTTCCAGTCCCATGTCCAGAAATGCGCCGATCTTTCCGGTCTCCTTCACCGTCAGCACCGCCGTTTCCCCTACCTGCAGCTTCGGCTCCCGGGTGGTGGCGATGAGCCGGTCCTCGGAATCCCGGTAGATAAACACCTCCAGACGGTCTCCGGCCCTGGTTCCCGCCGGCACCTGTTTGGCCGGCAGCAGCACCGCCGTCTCGTCCTTGGGATCTTCCGCCAGGTATACGCCGAACTCCTTTTCCCGCACTACCGTAAGCAGCTGCCTTTTTCCTAACTCAATCATGGTTTTCCTCTCTCCTGCGCCCCAGCCAGATCACCGCATAGGGGCTCTTGTCTTCTCCGCACAGCGCCGCCGCGGCGCCGTCATCCGTAAAGCTGATTCTGGGATAGATGCGGTCTCCCAGCACAGCGGCCTTCTTATACTCCGCCCGCAGCTGCCCGATCTGAAAATCCTCCGGCAGCAGTTCTCTGGCTATCTCCACATACTGGGCGTTGTTTACATGGTGATTGGTATCGATGTGGTGCTTGGCCACCACCAGCGGCTCCCGTTCCTCACAGGCCTCCGGAAGGGCGATATGCCTGGGCGCATAGTCCATCTCCAGCCGGGGCTGCAGGGTTCCGTACCTGCTGACGTCCTCGTCCTGAACCCGGACCGGCCTTCCCTGCAGGGTGTCGAAGAAAAACCAGACGGAGTTGGCCCGCACCAGATACGCGCCGGCCTCGTCCTGAATGGTAAAATTCCGGTAGCCGTAAATGCCTTTAAAATCATAGGGCCAGGTGCTGACCACAATCCGCTCTCCCAGCACCGGATAGCGGTCCATGACAATCTGCCAGGAAGTCAGCCACCACGCCCGGTTCCGGCTCTTCAGCCAGGAAACCCCGCGGCCGATGTCCTCCGACTGAAAGGTGGAGCAGTCCTGCAGATAATTGATAATGCCCGTAACAGACAGCCGTCCGTACTCGTCGGTTTCACTGTAGCGGACTCTGCTGTGGAACTGATACATGCCGATCCCTCATTTCTCAAAATTACCTTTAATTATACCGGATTCCCCCGGGAATGTCCAGCCGCGGCGGACCTGCGGGCATAAATAAAACCTGCGGACTTTCTACCGAAAATCTGCAGGTTTGGAAGCTGGGCTAGAAGGATTCGAACCTTCACAATGACGGAGTCAGAGTCCGTTGCCTTACCATTTGGCGATAGCCCAAGATTGCTCTGCCGGCTGCTCTCTCGCAGCGACAAAGCAAATTATACAGCATGAATTTTCATTCGTCAAGCACTTTTTTTACAATTTTCGGAAGTATTTTCCTGGCCGGTTCAGTACCTTCCCACCGGCGGCTCCACATCGTCCGGCAGCGGACAGCGGTATACGCCTCCGGTACGGGCTTCGTACTCTTTTCTGGCCTGTCGGATCACTTCCGGGTTCTCCATGGTGCGCACGCAGCACAGCGCCAGGGCCTTCGCCGCCGTCAGCAGGCCTTTATGGCCCAGAGAACTGCCGGCCTGTCCGGTCATCTGCCAGGTATGGCCTACGTTGCCGATGCAGCAGGAAGCTACATGCAGATTCAGCGTCGGCGCCGCGTACCCCACGTCGCCTACGTCGGTGGACCCGGACTCATAGGGGTGCGGCCCCGCCGGATAAGAATGGACTTCCGTATCCAGCGGCCGCTCCAGAATGGCTTCCAGCCGTTCCGCTCCGTATTCCGCCGCGATCTGTTCTTTGATGGCCTGCAGGGTGTCCGGGTCATAGGACTCAAGGAAGTCTCTGGCCAGCCGGAAATCTTTCTCGTCCCATTCCGGCGCTCCCACTTCCTTCATACAGCCTTCCGCCAGCCGGGCCAGGGTGTCGTTGGGCACATAATCGGAGAACGCCATGGTGATCTCGTACTGCATCCGGGTCTCCGTCATCAGGGCCGCGCCCTCCGCCACTTTTACCACCCGCTCAAACAGCTCTTTCATCTGCTCCACCTTCGGAGCCCGCACTTCATACTTGACCAGCGAATGGTCCTGCACCACGTTAGGGGCCGTTCCGCCGGCGTCCACATAGGCGTAGTGAATCCTGGCCTTGTCGATCATGTGCTCCCGCAGGTAGTTGACGCCTACGCTCATCAGTTCCGCCGCGTCCAGGGCGCTCCGGCCCAGGTGGGGCGAACCGCCGGCATGGGACGCCCGTCCGAAAAACTGGAAATTGGCTCCCATAATCGCCACGCTGCAGGTGGGCTGCACCTCGTTCCGATCGGATGGATGCCAGGTATAGACAAAATCCACGCCGTCAAACAGACCGGCTCTGGCCATAAACTGCTTGGCTCCGGCGCCTTCTTCCGCGGCGCAGCCGTAGTAAATCACCGTGGCCGGCTTCTGATACGCCAGCAGGTAGTCCCGCACCGCCAGCGCCGCGGCCAGCGCGCCGGTTCCCAGGCAGCAGTGGCCGCATCCGTGGCCCGGCGCCCCCGGCGTCACCGGCTCCCTCCGGGCGCATCCCGCCTTCTGGCTCAGGGTGGCCAGCGCGTCAAATTCTCCCAGAATCCCCATGACCGGTCCGCCTTCTCCGTACTGGAAACGGGCGGTAAAAGCGGTGGGAATCCCCGCCGCTGCGACAGTCACCTCAAATCCCTCCTGCCGCAGCATCTCCTGCAGCAGGGCGGAAGAACGGGTTTCCTCGTAGGGAAGTTCCGCGTACTCCCAGATCCGGCTGCAGGCGTCCAGAATCGCTTCTTTTCGCTTATCCACCGCAGCCCTGATAAATTCCAGATCCGTCATCGGTCTTTTCTCCTTTCCTCGTTTCCGGCTTTCCCGTTTAACAGCTGCCGGCTTTCAGCCGCAGCTCCAGCGTCTTCATGGCCCGGGAAAGCAGAAATGTTACCGCGAAATAAATGATGCCCACAATCAGCAGAGACGGCAGGGCCAGGTAGGTGGCCGACTGCACCGTCTTGTAAGAGGTCATCAGCTCTCCTACAAAGAATACGGAAGCCAGCGACGTTTCCTTTACCATCTGGATAAATTCATTGCCCAGGGCCGGCAGGATGTTTTTCACCGCCTGGGGCAGAATCACCCAGCGCATGGCGCCCCGTCCGGAAAGCCCCAGGCTGCGGGCCGCTTCCATCTGCCCCTTGTCCACCGCCTGGATGCCCGCCCGGATCACTTCCGCCACGTAGGAGCTGCTGTTGATAATCAGCGCCACCACAATGCAGGAAGTGTCCGACATCTCGATGGGCAGGACTTTGGGCAGCAGCAGCCAGAAAAAATACAGCTGCAGCAGAATCGGCGTGCCCCGCAGCACTTCTATGTATACAGAAGAAACCGCGTACAGCCCCTTCCATCGGGACATGCGCAGCAGAGACACCACCGTGCCCAGGACGGTCCCGAAAAATACGGTGATCAGAGCCAGCCACAGCGTCCCCCACAGCCCTTCCAGAAACACGTAGTCGTATTTCATCCAGATTTTGATTATATTGTCCAGCATGATACGTCCACCGGCCCCTTTCCCTACTGAATCCCAAGGCTGGCGGCATAGTCGCTGTATTCCTGATACCACTGCTCATACAGGCCGGATTCCGTCAGTTCATCGATGATCTCGTTGATTTTCTCCGTCAGTTCCTCTTCTCCTTTGGGAATGCCGACCCGGGTCCCCTGAGTGGTCTCGTCCTGCACAAACCGGAACCCTTCCGCTGCCGTGACCCCCGGATTGGCCTCCGCGTACAGCCTGGCCGTGGCCAGATAAGCCGCCGCCGCGTCGGCTTTGCCTTCCTGCACCATCAGGAACCCGTCGGTGGTGGAAGACACCCGTTTCAGTTCTTTGCAGGCCGGCACCTGGCTGTTCACCATCACTTCCTGCAGCGAGCCGCTCTGCACCACCAGCACCGCGTCCGCCAGAGACGCCGCGTCCGGATACCGGTCCGCGTCTTCCGTCCGCACCAGCAGTCCGTAGCCTTCCGTTTCATCAAAATAGTAGCCCTTGGACATGTTCATGGCCTCCGCCCGTTCCGGCGTATAGGCCAATGCCGATATGGCCAGATCGTACTTGCCTTCCGTCACGCTGGACAGCACCGCGGAAAACTCCAGCGGCACGATCCGCAGTTCCACCCCCAGCTGATCCGCGATATACTGCGCCAGTTCGATGTCGCTGCCCACATAGCGGTCCTCCCCTTCCTTGGAAGGGTCGATAAATTCATTAGGAGCAAAATACGGTTCCGTCGCCACTTCGATATAGCCTCTCTCCAGAATCTCCTCCAGCCGGTTGGTATCCTTCGCAGGCAGGCCCGCCGCCGCGCTGCAGCCCCAGAGGGCCGATGCCGCCAAAAAGATCAGACCCGCCTTTTTCCAATTTCTCACCGTTTCTTCCTCCCGTCGTCTCTCCGTATTCCATGACCTGCTTTTGAATGTTTACTCTTTTATGCTATCATGGTAAAGTGCTAATTCAGTAAAATCTATTATTCCCTAAAACTTCGGTTTTGTCAATGACTTTTTCCATTTTTTTCAGCGCCCGGCTGTACCGGGACAGCACCGCCGGCAAGGTCTGGCCGGTCAGTTCGGCGATTTCCCGATGCTTCATGCCGCCGGCGCAGTGCAGCAGCACCAGTTTTCGTTCTTCCTCCGACAAGGTGCCCAGGGCCTGCAGAAGCACCTGCTTTTCCGGCGCCGCCTCAATCTCCCGGCAGGGCTCCCCCGGCTCCCATCCGTTCTCACCTTCCCGCAGCTCATCCAGGCTGACGCCGCCGGCCGACGGACTGCGCAGCCGCATATAACACAGATTCCTGGCAATGGTAAACAGCCAGGCTTCCGGCCGGCTGCCCGGCTGGTATTTCTCCGCCTGCTTCCACACCGTCAGGTATACGTCCTGCATCACTTCTTCCGCGTCCTGGGGCTGCTTTAAAATCGCCAGGGCATATCCGTAGATGCTTCTGGCGGTTTTCTCATACAGCTGCCGCAGTCCTTCCCGGTTTCCTTCCTGTACCATCAGCAAAAGCCGGTCCAGATCGGACCGGCTTTCCTGTCTTTTCGCTGTCCGGCGCATGGGTCTTCCTCCATCCCTTCTCAGGTTGATTCCGCCTCTTCCGCCACATAGCTGTTTTCCACGGTAATTACGCAGCAATACCGCTGGTCTTTTTTATGCAGTTCTTCGGCGATCTTCGCTTTTATTGTTTCCCGCATCGCCGCATTATACTCTCTTGGCACCACCAGATCGAAAATTAAATTGATCCGTTCTTTTCCGGTCACCACGCGGAAATCATGAAAATCCAGCCGCGCGTCCAGATTTTTCAGCACCTCTTCCACTTCTTTTTTCAGATCCAGCACCTGTTTGTCCCGGGTCTCCACCGGATCCATGTGAATCACCAGGAAAATGCCCAGCTGTCTGGCGCAGTCCCGCTCGATTTTATCCACAATTTCATGGCTGACTTCAATATCCTGATCTCTGGGCACTTCCGCATGGATCGAAGCCATGCTCCGGGAGGGGCCGTAGTTGTGGACGATCAGGTCGTGGGTGCCCGCGATTCCGTCATACTTCTCCACAAAGTCAGAAATCTGCCGGTACACCTTCGGGTCGATGGGCTGTCCGATCAGCGGCGCCAGGGTGTCTCTGGCAATATTGACGCCGGCGATCATGACCACCACGGAAACCGCCAGACCCACGATGCCGTCGATGTTTCTGTCAAACAAGCCGAATACCAGCAGGGACAGAATGGTGGCCGACGTGGCGGCCACGTCTCCCAGGGAATCTGCCGCCGCCGCCATCATCACAGAGGAGTGAATCCGTTTGCCCAGCGACCGGTTGAACATGCCCAGCCACAGCTTCACCGCAATGGACAGAAGCAGCACCAGCACCGGGAACAGCTGAAAGGTCATTTCCTCCGGGTTCCGTATCTTGCCAATGGAAGTCTGAAACAGGGAAAATCCCACCTGAATCACCAGAAAGGCCACGATAAACGCAGAAATGTATTCAATCCGCCCGTGGCCGAAAGGGTGGTCTGCGTCCGCCGGCTTTTCCGCCATTTTAACGCCGACAAAGCTGATCACCGAAGACGCCGCGTCCGACAGGTTGTTGAATCCGTCGGCCATGACAGAAATACTGTTGATCATCCATCCCACCGTCACCTTGGCGGCAAACAGCAGCACATTGCAGCAGATGCCCACCAGCCCGGAAAGCACGCCGTAAGCCGTCCGCACCTCGGTCCGGTCCGTATCCTGATAATTTTTCACAAACAGCTTCACCAACAGCTGCGTCATAAGCCCTCCCGCCTTTCTTTGTGTTTGCCCGGCGGCACCGCCGCCTTCTCTTCTTTGGGAAAATGGAAATCCGGGTAGGAAACCGATACCAGAAACAGCCCTTTTGCCGGAGCGGTAAAGCCGGCCAGGCTCCGGTCCCCGGTCTCAAATACCTGCAGAACGCTTTCCGGCGTCCGTTTTCCCTGCCCTGCTTCCACCAGAGTCCCCATCAGGATCCGGACCATATGATACAGAAACCCGTCTCCGCAGAACTCAAATTCCAGACAGGTGCCCCGGGAATGGATATTCAGAGACCGCAGCGTCCGCACCGTAGACTTTTTCCCCGGACGTTTCGTGGAAAAGCCCCGGAAATCATGGGTCCCGCACAGCAGGCGTGCCGTCCGCTCCATGGCCTCCCCATCCAGCGCCTCTCCCAGCGCCCAGACATATCTGCGCCGGAACACGTCCGTTTTCGGCGCCGTATCCAGCACATACCGGTAGGTCTTCTCCTCCGCGTTCAGCCGGCTGTGAAACCGCTCCGGCGCAAAGTCCGCCTGCAGCACCCGGATGTCTTCCGGCAGATACCGGTTGACATAAGAAAAGATCTCCTCCGGCCGCAGATCCGTGGCAATGTGGGCGTTGGCCACCTGCCCCAGGGCATGCACGCCGCCGTCTGTCCGGCCGGAACCGTGCACCTCCGCCGGCTGTCCGGTCATCCGCTCCAGTACCTGCTCCAGCCTGCCCTGAATGGTATTGCCGGTGTTCCCCTGTTTCTGCCAGCCGTCATACCGGCTTCCATCGTACTCCAGAACCAGCCGGAGGTTTTTCTTTGCCGCTTCTTTCACGGTCTCACCCCTTTTCTCCCGCGGACGCCTGCCTGCGCCTTCCTGCCCGCAGCAGCCCCGCCGCCGCAAGGGCGCACAGCGTTCCCGCCGCCGCGCCTGCCATGTCCAGCCATACGTCGCTGATCTGCCCGGAACGCCCTTCGGTAAACAGCTGCAGCGTTTCATCCACAAACGGCGCCGCCAGAATCAGCCATGCCTCCAGAAGCGTCCAGACCCGCCGCGGAAGTTCATAGGTCCGCAGGCAGTTCCAGAGCAGGACGCCAAACAAAGCGTATTCGGCAAAATGCGCCGTTTTCCGCACCAGATGTTCCGTCAGCCAGCCGCTTGGAACCCCCGCCGTCTCCAGCAGCCCGGCCGCAAACCGCAGCACCGCGCCGCTCTGCTGGGAAGACAGATCCGCCGGCGTCAGAGAGTTGTGAAACACAAACAGCAGATACAGCGTCACTGCCGCCGTCCAGAGGATCCGCTTTTTCATAGGGAAGCCTTTCCGGACACCATGCCGCTGGCGGCAATGACCCGCACCGCCTCTTCCAGCGTCTTTTCATCCTGTACCAGGGCCATCCGCACATGGCCTTCGCCGGAGGGCCCGAAGGCGCTGCCCGGCGTCACCAGCACGCCGGCCCGCTCCACCAATTCCATGGCAAAGGCTTCTGACGAAGTGAAGCCTTCCGGAATCCTGGCCCACACAAACATGGTGGCCTCCGGCCGGTCCATGTCCCAGCCTATGGCCTTCAGCCCATCGCAGAGCACGTTTCTGCGGGACTCATAGGCCCGCCGGGTATCCGCCACGCAGCTCTGATCGCCGGTGATGGCCTCCGCCGCCGCCCGCTGCAGCGGCAGGAACATGCCGTAGTCCAGGTTGGACTTCAGATCTTTCAGCTTTGACACCACCTGGCGGTTTCCCAGGCAGAATCCGATTCTGGCTCCCGCCAGCCCGTAGGTCTTGGACAGGGAATTGAACTCTACTCCAACGTCTTTGGCTCCCGGGAAACGCAGAAAACTGCCGCAGCGCTTTCCGTCAAAGACCAGTTCGCTGTAGGCGTTGTCGTGAATCACAATAATATCATATTTCTTTGCGAACGCGATCAGTTCTTCATAAAAAGAATCCGGCGCCATGACCGTGGTGGGGTTGTTGGGGTAGGACACCACCATCAGCCGGGCCCGCCGCGCGATTTCCTCGGGAATCTCTCCCAGCTGGATCAGATACCCGTTCTCTTTTTTCTGGGGCATGTAAAAAAGTTCTGCCCCCGCCAGCGCCGGTCCGTCGGCGAATACCGGATAGCAGGGATCCGGCACCAGCACCGCGTCGCCGCCGTCGATAATGGAAAGTGCGATGTGAGACAGCCCCTCCTGGGAACCCAGCAGAGAGCAGATTTCCGTATCCGGATCCAGTTCCACCTGATACCGGGTTTTGTACCACTGCGCCGCTGCCTGCAGCAGATACTCCTGGTCCCGAATGGCATATACGTAATTTTCCGGCCGGGACGCCGCCTCGCACAGCGCGTCCAGAATCCGCCGGGCAGGCGGGATGTTGGGCGCGCCGATACTTAAGTCGATCACCGGCTCTCCCTTTGCCAACTTCTGGTTCTTAATCTCCGCCAGCCTGGAAAAAATTCCCTCTCCAAACCGGTCCATACGTTTTGAAAACCGCATCTTTCGTTTCCCTTCCTTCCGTTATGTAAACCAAATGCGGATTCCCGGTTTCCGGAAATCCGCATCCATACTGTCTTTTCAAGAGCGCGAGACGGGACTCGAACCCGCGACCCCGACCTTGGCAAGGTCGTACTCCACCAACTGAG
>CALWIA010000033.1 GCA_944380605.1 uncultured Lachnospiraceae bacterium
GAGGGCGCTGTCTATTGTCCCTTGTATTTTTTTCGGGTGGCGATGCCGCCCCGGATGTGCCGCTCCGCCTTGTTTTCCTCCAGGACCGACTTGACCTGCTCATAGAGGGGCCGGTTGAAGGCCGGAAGGCGCTCTGACAGGTCCTTATGTACCGTGGATTTGGAGATGCCGAATTTCTGGGCCGCCGCGCGCACCGTCGCCCGGTTCTCTATGATGTAAAGCGCCAGCTGGCAGGCGCGCTCCTCGATGTTCCCTTTCAAAGCCAACACTCCCCGCACTTGAATTCCACTGGCCTATCTATATGCGGCGGAATGCGGGGATATGTGGAAAAAGGCGGCCCCGCAAAAGCGGGGCCGCCCGGCATCTGTCCCTATCCGGTTGTGCTGCGGCGCTCTTCCATGTCCCAGCGGTCGGCGTTGAGGAACACTGTGGTCCCCACGGCCTCCCACAGGGGCGGCTCCGGCTCCTCCCGGTACCACTCGCCGTCCTCCACCGGCGTGTCGGCGCGGCGCAGCAGCCCCACCAGGGTCTCCCGCTCCCCCTCCGGCAGGCGCCGGATCAGCTCCGGGAGCTTCATCGGCTCCCCGATCTGGAGCGCGGAGAAGGCGTCGCCGAAGACCTCCAGTCCGCTGCAGCCGTCAAACTGGTCCTCCGTCATGCTGAACACATCCAGGACCCCCTGGTAGCGGGCCATCCGCACCCGCCCCTTTTTCCGGGTGAAAAAGGGCTCCACCTGGTGGGCGGAGTAGTACTGCATGTCGTAGTGCCCCCGGTCGGGGAAAAAGACCCCGTAGCAGGCCACCGAGGGGTGGGTGGCCGCGCTGA
Source organism: uncultured Lachnospiraceae bacterium (assembly GCA_944380605.1). Lineage (GTDB taxonomy): Bacteria > Bacillota > Clostridia > Lachnospirales > Lachnospiraceae > UBA3402. Next base: position 826 of record CALWIA010000033.1, read on the forward strand.
GCACCTCGTCCAGCACCCCGTCCCGGCAGAAGGCCGCCCGGGTCTTCAGCAGCTCCAGCTGCACCAGGTCGGCCCGGAAGCCCAGGTCGGGCGGGTCGGCCTGCCGCACCTTGTTCTGCATGAAGGTGCCCCGGGCCCGCTTCCGGCTGGGGCTCACCGCCGCCAGGTGCAGGTCCCCCAGCTCACACCGGACGCTCCGCCCCGGCGGGACGCGCTCCACATAGTGCTCCTGACTGGTAAAGGACACGATGCTCTTCCCGCCGTGGATCTCCGCCGCCAGGCAGGCGGGGTACCGCGCCTCCAGATCGTGAAAGACCGCCTGAAGCGCCCGGAACAGCGCCACCTCGCCCCGCCGGCCCCCGGCGGTGGCCCGGGCAAACCCGGCCTGCAGCTCTCTCCCAAAGCCCATCGCAGCCCCCTCCTCTCCCTCCGGCCGGGCCGCCGTTTTACACGTTGAAGCGGAACAGAACCACGTCCCCGTCCTGCATCACGTACTCCTTGCCCTCGGAGCGCACCAGGCCCTTCCTCCCCGCGGGTGAGCGCCCCCGCGGGGCCCCCGGCTTTTTATACTGCCCAGGCAGAGTGGATCCGCCTGGGCGTAAGGTTTTGCTGTGCAAAACGCTTACACGGCGCCCTGCGCCGACCCCGGGAGAAGGACCTGTCAGACGTTAAAGCGGAACAGGACCACGTCCCCGTCCTGCATCACGTACTCCTTGCCCTCGGAGCGCACCAGGCCCTTCTCCTTGGCTGCGGCCATGGTACCGCAGCGCTTCAGGTCCTCGAAGGCCACCACCTCGGCCCGGATGAAGCCCCGCTCGAAGTCGGTGTGGATCTTCCCCGCCGCCTGGGGGGCCTTGGTGCCCCGGCGGATGGTCCAGGCCCGGCACTCATCCTCGCCGGCGGTGAGGAAGGAGATGAGCCCCAGCAGGGCGTAGCTGGCCTTGATGAGCCGGTCCAGGCCCGGCTCGGCGATGCCCAGGTCGTCCAGGAACTCCTTCTTTTCCGCCTCGTCCAGCTCGGCGATCTCGGCCTCCAGCTTGGCGCACACCGGGATGACCTGGGCCCCCTCCTTGGCGGCCAGCTCCTCCACCTGCTGATAATAGGCCACGCTCCCGCAGTCGGCGAAGCCGTCCTCATCCAGGTTGGCGGCGTAGATGATGGGCTTGAGGGTGAGGAGCTCGGACGTGGCGATGAGGGCCGCGTCGTCCTCGTCGCAGGAGAAGGAGCGGGCGGAGTTGCCGTCGTTGAGCCAGTCCCTCAGCGCGGAGAACACCTCCGCCTCGTGGAGGAACTTCTTGTCCCCCTTGGCGGCCTTCTGGGCCTTGTCGATGCGCCGCTCCACCATCTCCACGTCGGCCATGATGAGCTCGATGTCGATGATGCCGATGTCCCGCAGGGGGTCGGTGGAGCCCTCCACGTGGATGACGTTCTCGTCGTCAAAGCAGCGGACCACGTGGACAATGGCGTCGCACTCCCGGATGTTGGCCAGGAACTTGTTGCCCAGGCCCTCCCCCTTGCTGGCCCCCTTCACCAGGCCGGCGATGTCCACAAACTCGATGACTGCCGGGGTGGTCTTTTTGGGGTGATAAAACTCCGCCAGCCAGTCCAGCCGGCTGTCGGGCACGGCCACCACCCCCACGTTGGGGTCGATGGTGCAGAAGGGGTAGTTGGCGGATTCCGCCCCGGCCTTTGTCAGGGAATTAAACAGCGTGCTCTTGCCTACGTTGGGTAGTCCTACAATACCTAATTTCATTTTATCTTATACCTATCCAGAAACCCTTGCTTTTCAAGGCTTCCTGCCTTTCTCTTTATTTTGTCTACGCCCTTTTTACACCCTTTTTCCGCACGGATGGGAGTAAAAATACCAGACAGGTGTACCGCGGCCTGCCGGCCCTGCCGGTAAATCGCGGACGGTACAACTATATAGTATAGCGCATGGCGCCTGTTTCCTCAAGGTTTCTGCGCAAATTTTCAGATGCGGGGGTTTCTTTTTTTATCGTTGGCATTTCTGTTGATTATCGCTGTGATTTTCGATATAGTATTATCAGATTGGTTTTATGAGGCGGGCGGATGGACCATATGGCGGAACTTGTTTTCCCATGAGACGGCGCTGTTTCTACACGGGATTTCTGACCGAATGCCTTTTGCGCATACAGGCACCGTCCCCCCTCCGGCTGCACTCCCACCCGCCGGCGATCCCGTTCCCTGCTGTGATTTGGGAGGATGAAGACGATATTTCCAAGTGAGTCAGATTTATTTAAGGAGGTGCGGTAATGGATAAAAACGATAACGATTTAGCGCCAGTCGCTTTGAATGGCATAGATGCATTGTGTCGCAATTCTATTGAGTTGATCCAGTATGCTCGAAAAGTTACCGCAAGGCAGATCAACCTCGTGCAGCTTATGACCTATTACGCCATTGGCCGCTGGATTGTAGAAGAACAGCAGCACGGCGAGCATCGTGCCGGTTACGGGAAAAAGGTCATCCAGACGCTTTCCATCCGGCTCAATGCGGAGTTTGAGAAAGGCTTCTCAGTAGATACTCTTGAAAATGCGAGAAAATTTTATCTATGCTATCAGGATCGGATTTCCGAAACAGTATTTCGGAATTTCACCGAAGAAAAATCCGAAGCGGTGTTTCGGATTTTTGAGGGACAGGCTCCTTTTACACTGTCCTGGTCGCATTACCTGCAGCTTATGCGGATTAAAAATCTGGACGAGCGCAGGTTTTATGAAATTGAGGCTACCGAGTCTGCATGGAGCCTGAGAACACTGCAGCGGCAATACAATTCCAGCCTGTATGAGCGCCTGGCGCTCAGTCGGAATAAAGACGAGGTTATGCGCCTGGCAAAGCAGGGCAATGTAATCGAAAAACCGGCGGATGTTGTGAAGCAGCCCACGGTTCTGGAATTTCTGGGGTTGGAAGAACAGGCTAAGTATTCAGAAAACGATTTGGAATCGGCCATTATCGATAAGCTGCAAAAGTTTTTGCTGGAATTAGGCAAGGGATATTTGTTCGAGGCACGTCAGAAACGCTTCACCTACGATGAAGAAAACTTCTATGTCGATCTTGTATTTTACAACCGATTGCTGCGCTGTTATGTGTTGATTGATCTGAAGATTGATAAGCTGACTCATCAGGACTTAGGGCAAATGCAGATGTATGTCAATTACTATGACCGGTATCAAAAGCTTCCTGACGAAAACCCGACCATTGGGATTTTACTCTGTAAGGAGAAAAACGACGCTGTTGTTCAGATGACTCTGCCGGAAAATAGTAATATTTTTGCGTCGGAATACAGCCTCTATCTGCCGGATAAGAAATTGCTGCAAAAGAAGCTGCAAGAATGGATTGAAGAAGAGACAGGAGGCAAAGACGAGTGTTGAATAAAGTGATGAAATAAAAGGAGCCTCGACCGACAACCGTATGGTTATCGGCCGAGGCTCTTTTCAGCCCACCGCGCCCCGGCGGCGCAGAGCGTCTCCCAGCCAGTCATAGCTTTCCTGCAGGCAGCGGAAGGGATCGCCTTCCCACTGTTCCTGCTCCACAAAGCCGAAGGGAACCCGGGTCTGGAGACAGGCGTTTACCGCTTCCTCCCAGCGGATATCACCCTGGCCGACGGGAACCAGCACCGGCCCCTTTGGCGTCTGCCGGAAATCTTTAAAATGCACCATGCAGACGCGGCCGGCGTAGCGGCGGATCACATCCGCCAGGGAGAGGCCCGCCCGGTGCACGTGGTACAAGTCCAGGCACAGGCTGAGATCCAGGCTGTCCTGCTCCATCAGGTATTGTACAGGCTGCAGGCCGCCGGTTAAGGCAAAGTCTTCCCCTCGGGGGTGGAAGCAGAGCTCCAGGTCTTCCGTTTCCAGCCGTTTTTTCAGCAGGACCAGCTGCCGGGAAAAATCCGCGAGGCCCTCGGGGCCGGCGAAGGCTTCCGGAATTTTGCTGACGCAGACCCAGCGGCTTTTACACAGGTGATTGAGCTGGATAAAATAGTCTAGATGCTCCTGTACCGTTTCGTAAAAATCCTGGGTGGACACGGACCGGATGCCGAAGCGGTTCATTTCCTGGACGATGACTTCCGGAGACACGGACATGTCGATCCACTGAAGCTGCACGGTATCGCAGCCCATGCGGGCCGTTTCGGCGAAGACCCGGGTCACTCCTTCCGGCGAAGTCAGAAGAGGGCGGAAACTGGAAATCTGAATGCCTGGCTTCATATTATAAACACCTCCTGCTTATGAATGGAACTGCTTTGCTTTTATCATAAAGGACAGGGGGGAATTTGGCAAGACAGAACCAAAAAGCCGCCGGAACCGGCAGAAAACCAGCGGGGAAAAGTCGAATGGTGGCGGATTCTGTCGGTCGAATTTCATTGCTTTTTCAAACATTTGGGGGTAAAATGAAGAAAACCTAGAGAGAGGAGCGTACATATGACTGCAGCGGCGGATATACGGTTTGTGCACCTGGGGATTGTCATAGAACATCTGCGAAGCAGTATTTCCATTTTCGGATTCCGAATCGCGTTTTACGGAATCATCATCGGCATCGGCATGCTGGCGGGCATCTGGATGGCAAGACAGGATGCCAGGCGGAGAGGGCAGGATCCCGATATCTATCTGGACTTTGCGCTGTATGCCATTATTTTTTCCATTATCGGCGCCCGGATCTATTACGTTATCTTTGAGTGGGACAATTACAAGGACAACCTGCTTCAGGTATTCAACCTGCGGGCCGGCGGCCTGGCCATCTACGGCGGCGTCATCGGCGCGGTGCTGACGCTTCTGGTATTCACCAGAGTGCGGAAGCTGTCGTTTTTGTCCATGGCTGACACCGGCTGTCTGGGCCTGATCACCGGCCAGATCATCGGCAGATGGGGGAATTTTTTCAACTGTGAAGCCTTCGGCGGATATACGGACAGCCTTCTGGCCATGCAGATCCGGCGGGGACTGGTCAATGAAAGTATGATTTCCCAGGAACTTCTGGATCATCTGGTGGTGGAAAACGGCGTGGAATACATACAGGTACATCCCACGTTTCTGTATGAATCCCTGTGGAATCTGGCGGTGCTGGGCTTTATGCTCTGGTACCGGAAGTACAAAAAATTCGACGGGGAAATGTTCTGCATCTATCTGCTGGGATACGGTCTCGGCAGAGCGTGGATCGAGGGACTGCGCACGGATCAGCTGATCCTTTTTGGGACGGGAATCCCCGTATCCCAGGCGCTGTCGCTGGTCCTGGCGGCAGCCGCCGCGCTGGTTTTAGCGGCGGGACACTATCAATCAAGCAAACGAGCATAAGAGGAGAATGAAGATGAAGCATCCGAAAGAAGAACTGATCCAGGAAATCGAATCCGCGAGACGGATTCTCAATCAGAGCATCGATGAGAGAAGGCAGTACGAGGAAATTTACAAAAACAGCGTACAGCTGGACGCGCTGATTGAAAAATACATCGCGGCCGGTTACTGATCCGGCCGGGAGAACCGGAAAAACACCCGAATCATGCGGAACATCCACGAGATTTCCGCGCGGTTCGGGTGTTTTTCTTTTTCTGAAATAAAATGTAAAGTTTTTCTTGCTATTTTCTTACGTTTGTACTAGAATAAAACTACATAAGTGGTGGAAAGTGGTAGAGAGTGGTAAGAAATGGCGCTATGAGGCGTCGAGTGGCAGCAGGTGATAGATATGTTCATGGGTGAGTACAGCCATACAGTGGACGCGAAGGGACGTCTGATCGTACCTTCCCGGTTCCGGGAACAGCTGGGAGATGAATTCGTAGTAACGAAGGGTCTGGACGGCTGTCTTTTCGCGTATGAAAACACGGAATGGAAAGCCCTGGAAGAAAAGCTGCAGGCTCTGCCCCTGACCAATGCCAACGCCAGAAAGTTCACCCGTTTTTTCCTGGCAGGCGCGTCCACTTGTGAAGTAGACAGACAGGGCCGGATCCTGATTCCGTCGGTTCTGCGGGAATTTGCCGGCATCGAGAAAGAGGCGGTGCTGGTGGGCGTGGGAAGCCGGATTGAAATCTGGAGCAAGGAAGCCTGGATGAAGGCCAATGTCTACGACGATATGGAAGAAATCGCAGAGAATATGGAAGGCCTGGGCATATGATGTTTGAACACAAATCGGTACTGCTGAAAGAAACGGTAGACAGCCTGTGTATCCGTCCGGATGGCATCTATGTAGATGGCACGCTGGGCGGCGGAGGACATGCCTTTGAAGTGTGCCGGCGCCTGGGACCCGGCGGACGGCTGATCGGAATCGATCAGGATCAGGACGCCATTGCCGCGGCTTCGAAACGGCTGGCTCCCTTTGGAGACCGGGCTGTGATCGTCAGAAGCAATTACCGGCAGATTCAGGATGTGCTGGAAGGCCTGCAGATCGGCCGCGTGGACGGCATCTATCTGGATCTGGGCGTTTCTTCCTATCAGCTGGATACGGCGGAGAGAGGGTTTTCCTACCGGGAAGACGCGCCGCTGGACATGCGTATGGACCGGAGAAACACACAGACAGCCGCGGATCTGGTAAACGGCTGTGACGAAAGCGAACTGTACCGCATCATCCGGGACTATGGAGAAGAAAAATTCGCGAAGAACATCGCAAAACATATTGTAAAGGCACGGCAGGAGAAACCCATTGAAACCACGGGAGAGCTGACGGAGATCATCAAAGCCGCCATTCCGGCCAAGATGCGGGCCACCGGCGGCCATCCGGCAAAACGGACCTTTCAGGCCATCCGGATCGCGCTGAATCACGAACTGGAAGTGCTGGACCAGTCCATTGACACCATGATCCAGCTGCTGAACCCGGGCGGACGGCTTTCCATTATCACTTTCCACTCGCTGGAAGACCGGATTGTGAAAAACCGTTTCCGGGAAAATGAAAATCCCTGTATCTGCCCGCCGGATTTTCCGGTATGTGTCTGCGGCAGGGTCAGCCGGGGCCGGGTGATTACCCGAAAGCCCATACTGCCTTCCGAAGAAGAGTTAGAAGAGAACAAAAGAGCCAAAAGCGCCAAACTTCGCGTGTTTGAGCGCAGCTAGAAAGGAGACCTCATGGCAGCAGCAAGATCTTTACCAGAGAGAAGACGGGCGTCTTCCCAGGTGTATGTACACGGCACGGCGGTACGCCGGCTGGAACCTGCGCAGAATCCGCCCCGGCGCCATCAGAGGTACCAGGAGCAGGAACGCCGGCAGAAAGCTACCTACCGGATCCGCCGCAATCAGGAGAAGGCGCTCCAGATGGATCTGCCGTATCTGGCGGTGCTGGTGGCGGCAGCTGTCTGCGCACTGTACATCTGTGTCAACTACATTCATATCCAGTCCGGCATGACCGGCCGGATGGATACCATAAAGACCCTGGAACAGCAGCTGGACACCCTGAAGGCGGAAAATGACGCGCTGGAGACCAGCATCAACACGTCGGTGGACCTGGACCATGTGTACAAGGTGGCGACGGAAGAACTGGGTATGGTATACGCGGGAAAAGACCAGGTTCTTTTGTATAATCAGACAGAAAGCGAGTACGTAAAACAATATGAGGACATCCCGGAACAGTAAAAGGAGAAGGCCGGAACCGGAGACGCACCGTCCTTCCGGCGCTCCCGTTCGGAGACGGGCGGTTCCGCGGCACATGCAGGAAAAGCTGGCAGTCACGGTTTTGGTGATCATGCTGGCTTTGTTTGCGCTCAGCGTCGTCCTGTACCGGATCGTGGATCAGAACAACGACGACTATACCCGGGTGGTGCTGTCCCAGCATTCCACCTATGACAGCCGGACCATTCCCTACCGGCGCGGCGACATTGTGGACCGCAACGGCACGTATCTGGCTACCAGCGAACGGGTGTACAATCTGATTCTGGATCCGTATCAGATCTATTCCAAAGAAGAAAATTATCTGCAGACCACGGTGGACGCGCTGGTGCAGTGCTTCGGCTTTGACAAGATGGAACTGCTCAACACCCTGTCGGAGCGCAGAAACGACCGGTACGTCCGCTATGCCCGGCGGCTGAGCTATGAGAAAAAAGAAGAGTTTGAAGCGCTGGAGACCCAGATCAACAACGCCAACCGGGAGCAGGACAACCCTGGGCGGGTGTACGGCATCTGGTTTGAAGACGAGTACCAGCGGTTCTATCCGTACGGATCCCTGGCCTGCAATGTGATCGGCTTTGCCAACAGCGACGGAGCCGGCGGAAACGGCGGCATCGAGCAGTATTACAACAGCCAGCTGATCGGCGTCAACGGAAGAGAATACGGCTATTTAAACGGCGATTCCAACATGGAGACGGTGATCAAGCCTGCCAGCAACGGCAACACCATTGTGTCTACCATTGACGCCAATGTGCAGAGCATGGTGGAAAAGCGGGTGGAACAGTGGATGACGGAAACCGGCAGCAGCCAGATCGGTGTGGTGGTGATGGATCCCCGGAACGGGGAGATTCTGGCCATGGCCACGGACAAGACGTACGACCTCAACGATCCCAGAGACCTGACGGGGCTGTACACGGAAGCGGAGATCGAGGCCATGGACGAAGAGGAGCAGTCCAACGCATGGAATCAGCTGTGGCGCAATTTCTGCGTCAGCGATACCTTTGAGCCGGGATCGCCTTCCAAGGTATTTACGGTGGCGGCGGCGCTGGAAGAAAATCTGGTCAACGCCAACACCCACTTTTTCTGCGACGGCTATCAGGTGATCGCGGGACGGCCGGTCAAGTGCACGGCCTACAGCAAAGGCGGACACGGCGACCTGGCGCTGGGGGAGACGCTGGTGGTTTCCTGCAACGACGCCATGATGCAGATTGCCGCCATGGAAGGCAAGACGGTTTTCAAAAAATACCAAGACCTGTTCAATCTGGGAGCCTCCACCGGCATCGACCTGCCGGGAGAGGCGGACGCCGCGACGCTGGTGTACCGGGAAGACAACATGGGTCCCATGGATCTGGCGACCAACTCCTTCGGACAGAACTACAACTGTACCATGGTGCAGATGGCGGCGGCGTTCGCGTCGGTCATCAACGGCGGCTCTTACTACGAACCCCATGTGATGCGGCAGATTCTCAACGAAGACGGCGCGGTAATCGAGAAAAACGACGGCGTGCTGGTGCGGGAGACGGTATCGGAATCCACCAGCAGCCTGATCCGGGACGCGCTGGTGCGCACCGTAGCGGAAGGCACCGGAAAAGCGGCCCAGGTAGAGGGGTATGAAATCGGCGGAAAGACCGGTACGGCGGAGAAAATCCCCAGAAACCAGGGCAATTACCTGGTATCCTTCTGCGGGTTCGCGCCGGGAGACGATCCGCAGGTACTGGTCTACGTGGTCATCGACGAGCCCAATGTGGAAGACCAGGCCCACAGTTCCTATGCCAGCGGCGTATTTTCCCAGATCATGGGGGACATCCTGCCTTATCTGAACGTATTTCCCATCCAGGAGCTGCCGGAGGGAGAAGGACAGACGGAAGAGCAGCTGGCGGGAGAGGGACTGCACCAGGGAGAAGAAGCGGAAGAAGAGACCCAGGAAGAACCGCAGATCCCTTATGAAACCGACGAATACGTGCCGCAGGAAACGGCGGAAGACGGTTCGCTGATTTCCTCCGGCATTCCGGCGGAACTGCCGGGAAGCCCGGATACGGACGAGCCGGCGCTGGTGCTGCCGGAGATGACGGCGGAAGAAACTTCGGCGCCGGAGGCAGATGGAGAGCCGGCGTCCTCCGCGGAGGAAACTTCGGCGCCGGAAGCGCCCCAAACGTGAATAATTTGAAACAGGATTCATATACTGTAACAATGACCGGCAGATGGAAGGCATATGAATCAGACTCTTACCTGTCACCGGAAGAAAATAGCCATCCTGTGCCTGGCATGCCTGCTGCTGATGCTGGGTCTGGCAGGACGGCTATTTTTTCTTATGGTCTTCCGGTCGGTTCACTACAGTGAAATGGCAGAGGATCTGCACCAGAGAGAACGGACCATCAAAGCGGCCCGCGGCCGGATCCTGGATCGGAATGGTACGGTGATCGCCGACAACCGGGCGGTCTGCACCATATCGGTAATCCGCAGCCAGATAACGGACCCGGAAGCGGTGATCCGCCTGCTGACAGAAGAACTGGAATTGGACGAGGCGGAGGTGCGCAGGAAGGTGGAAAAGCGCAGCTCCCGGGAAATTATCCGGACCAATGTGGATAAAGAGACGGGAGACCGGATCCGCGGGCAGCGGCTGGCCGGCGTCAAGGTGGATGAGGATTACAAGCGGTACTATCCCTACGGCAGCCTGGCTTCCCGGGTACTGGGATTTACCGGCGCCGACAACCAGGGCATCATCGGCCTGGAGGTGCAGTACGAATCCTGGCTGAAGGGGACGCCGGGAAGGATTCTGACCATGACGGACGCCGCGGGGGTGGAACTGGACGGCATGCCGGAGGACCGGGTGGAGCCGGAGGCCGGCGCGGACCTGGTGACCAGCCTGGATGTCAACATCCAGCTGTACGCCCAGCAGGCGGCCTGGAAGGTGATGCAGGAAAAAGAGGCAAAGCAGGTTTCCATCGTGGTGATGAACCCGAAAAACGGTGAAATCCTGGCCATGGTCAGCGTGCCGGAATTTGATCTAAACGACCCCTTTTCCCTGCCGGAAGAAGCCGGGGCATCTTTGGAGGCCTCCGGCCTTTCCGTGGAAGAACGGCTGAACCGGATGTGGAGAAATCCGGTGATCAACGACACCTATGAGCCGGGGTCTACGTTTAAAATCGTCACCGCCGCTGCCGGACTGGAAGAAGGGTGCGTGACGCTGGAAGACCACTTTTTCTGTCCGGGATACCGGATTGTGGAAGACCGGAAAATCCGCTGCCACAAAACCGGCGGCCACGGCTCGGAAACCTTTCTGCAGGGAGCCATGAATTCCTGCAATCCGGTGTTTATCGACGTAGGACAGAAACTGGGGGTGGAAGCTTACTGCCGCTATTTCCGGCAGTTCGGGCTGCTGGGGAAAACCGGCGTGGACCTGCCGGGAGAAGCGTCTACCATTATGCACCGGGAAGAGGATATGGGGCTGGTGGAACTGGCTACGGTTTCCTTCGGCCAGTCCTTTCAGATCACGCCGCTGCAGCTGATTACCACCGTTTCTTCTGTCATCAACGGCGGCCGCCGGGTGACGCCCCATCTGGCGCTGCGGACAGAGGCGCAGGAGGGAAGCCGGATCCGGGAATTTGACTGGCCTTTGGGCGAGACCATTCTTTCGGAAGAAACCAGCGCCTCCATGCGGTTCATTCTGGAGCAGGTGGTAGCGGAGGGAAGCGGCAAAAAAGCGGCGCTGCCCGGCTGGCGCATCGGCGGCAAGACGGCCACGTCGGAGAAGCTGCCCAGAAGCCGGAAAAAGTACATTTCCAGTTTTATCGGATTCGCCCCGGCCCAGGATCCGGAGGTCATCGCCCTGATTACCATCGACGAGCCTTCTGGGGTCTATTACGGCGGCACCATAGCGGCGCCGGTGATCGGCAGCCTGTTTGAAAATATTCTGCCGTACCTGGGAATCCGGCAGCAGGAGGCGGCCGGTGAAAACAGTTGATTATTCTGTGAAAAAGACGTATACTACTTAGGAATGCAGGCCGGAAACCGGCCTGACGGCAGAAATGCTACATAAGAATCTGAGGTGCGATATGATTCAAGAGACCATACTGGCGGTAATTATCGCCTTTGCCATAAGCGCGCTGCTCTGTCCGGCGGTGATCCCCTTTCTTCACAAACTGAAATTCGGCCAGCAGATCCGGCAGGAGGGGCCCCAGGCCCACTTGAAGAAGGCGGGCACGCCTACCATGGGGGGCCTGATTATTCTGGGAAGCATTATCATCACGTCCTTATTTTACCTGCGGGACTATCCCAAGATCATTCCGGTGCTGTTTGTGACCGTGGGATTCGGGATCATCGGCTTTCTGGATGACTATATCAAAATCGTGATGAAGCGGTCGGAGGGCCTGAATCCCAAACAGAAACTGGCGGGGCAGATCCTGATTACCGCTGTGTTTGTCTGCTATCTGATGCGCTCCGGAGAGGTGGGGACGGAGATTCTGGTTCCCTTTACCGGAGGCTTTGACCAGGGCATCCTTCTGGATCTGGGCTGGCTGTACATCCCCTTTGTGTTCCTGGTGATGCTGGGAACCGACAACGGCGTCAACTTTACCGACGGCCTGGATGGGCTGTGTACCAGCGTCACCATACTGGTGGCTACCTTTCTGACCATTGTGGCCCTGGGAGAAGAAAGCGGCATCAGTCCCATAACCGGCGCAGTGGCCGGCAGCCTGCTGGGATTTCTGCTGTTCAATGTGTATCCCGCCCGGGTGTTTATGGGAGACACCGGTTCCCTGGCTCTGGGAGGATTTGTGGCGGCCAGTGCCTTTATGATGCAGCTGCCGCTGTTTATTCCGCTGGTGGGGCTGATCTATCTGGCGGAAGTGCTGTCGGTGATCATTCAGGTGACATATTTCAAAAAGACCGGAGGGAAGCGCATCTTCAAGATGGCTCCGATCCATCATCACTTTGAACTGTGCGGCTGGTCGGAGACCCGGGTAGTGGCGGTATTTTCCATTATCACGGCCATTCTCTGCCTGGTTGCGTACTTAGGATTATAGGAGGGAGAAACATGAGCCAGAGTCAGAAAGTTCTGGTGGCGGGAGCCGGAAAAAGCGGCATCGCCGCGGCGCAGCTGCTGTTGGATATGGGCGGCGAAGTAGTGCTGTACGACGGCAATGAGCAACTGGATGCGGACCGGCTGAAAAAGAAATTTGAGGACGCGGACCGGATCAGCGTGGTGCTGGGAGAACTGAAGCGCACCGACCTGCTGGGCGTGGAGATGTGCGTCATCAGCCCGGGCATTTCCCTGGAGACGCCGTTTGTGGCGGTGCTGGACGAAGCGGGGATCCCCATCTGGAGCGAGATCCAGCTGGCTTATCAGTGCGCCAAAGGCAAGCTGATCGCCATTACCGGCACCAACGGAAAGACCACCACCACGGCTCTGACCGGTGAGATCATGAAAGCGTATTTTGACGATGTGTACGTGGTGGGCAACATCGGCATCCCCTATACCCAGGTGGCCATGAAGACCGAAGACGACACGGTGACGGTGGCGGAGGTCAGCAGCTTCCAGCTGGAGACCATTATGGATTTCCGCCCCAATGTCAGCGCGATTCTGAATATTACGCCGGATCATTTGAACCGGCATCACACCATGGAATGCTATACCGCGGTCAAGGAAAGCATTGCCTCCAATCAGACGGAAGAGGACACCTGCGTGCTGAACTACGACGATCCGGCGCTGCGGGAATTCGGCGAAAGCGAAGAACGCAAGCCCAAGGTGGTGTTTTTCAGCAGCCGGCAGAAGCTCAAAGACGGCTACTTCCTGGATGGAGACCAGATCTGTTTTGCGGAAAACGGAAAGGCGGAGCCGCTGCTGGACGTGCGGGAAATGCAGCTTCTGGGACGGCACAACTATGAAAACGTTATGGCGGCTATTGCCATAAGCCGGGCCATGGGCGTGCCGCTGCCGGTGATCCAGAAGGCGGTAAAGGCCTTTAAAGCGGTGGAGCACCGTATCGAATTTGTGCTGGAGCGGTCCGGCGTAAAATATTACAACGATTCCAAGGGAACCAATCCGGACGCGGCGATTCAGGCCATCCGGGCCATGCCTGGCCCCACGCTGCTGATTGCCGGCGGATACGACAAGGAAGCGTCCTACGACGAATGGATCGAGGCGTTTGAGGGAAAGGTCCGCTATCTGGTGCTCATCGGCCAGACCCGGGATAAGATCGCTCAGTGCGCCAAGGCCCATGGATTTTACGACATTATGTACGCGGAGGACATGTCCGAGGCGGTGCGGGTCTGCGCCTCCTACGCCAACATGGGAGACAACGTGCTGCTTTCTCCGGCATGCGCCAGCTGGGGCATGTTCCGGGACTATGAAGAGCGGGGCGAAATCTTCAAGGAGTGCGTCAGAAGCCTGTAGCAGCCCCAAAGCGGGAAGGAGGGACCGGATTGGCAGGAAAGAAAAAGCGTTCCCAGCGGTTTTATGACTACAGCCTACTGTTTACGGTGGTGTTTCTGACCATATTCGGTCTGATTATGATCTACAGCGCCAGTTCCTACAAGGCGCAGATCGACTACGACGGAAACGCCGCGTATTTCATGATCCGCCAGGGGCTGATTGCCCTGGGCGGCTTTGTGGTGATGCTGATTATCTCCAAAATGGACTACCACTGGTATGCCAGGCTGTACCGGTTGGCCATCGCGGTTTCCTGGATCCTGATGATCGCGGTTTCGCTGTTCGGCAGAGAAGTCAACGGAAAAAAACGCTGGATCTACATCGGAAGCATTGGTTTCCAGCCTACGGAGATCGTAAAAATCACCGTTATTGTGGCGCTGGCGGCGCTGATCACCCGGCTGGGAAGAAACGTGGACCGGCTGGCGGGGCTGGTGCGGGCGGCGGCCATCGTGCTTCCTCTGGGAGCGGTAGTGGCGGCCAACAACCTAAGTTCCGGCATTATCATCTGCGGCATCGGCTTTGTGATGCTGTTTGTAGCCAGCAAAAAGAAACTGCCTTATGCGCTGTGCGTGCTGGCGGGCTGCCTGACGGTGGCTTTCGCGGGCCCTCTGGGACACGCGCTGGAATCCATAGGGCTGCTGCAGGAGTACCAGCTGCGCCGGATCAACGTGTGGCTGGATCCGGAGGCCTATCCGGACAGCGGCGGCTATCAGGTGCTGCAGGGGCTTTATGCCATCGGCTCCGGCGGGCTGTTCGGCAAGGGGCTGGGTGAAAGCATCCAGAAGCTTGGATTTGTGCCGGAGGCCCAGAACGATATGATCTTTTCCATTATCTGCGAAGAACTGGGGCTGTTCGGGGCCATTTCCCTGATTCTGGTCTTTATGTTCATGATTTACCGGTTCATGCTGATTGCCAGCAACGCGCCGGATCTGTTCGGGTCACTGCTGGTGGTGGGCGTTATGGCTCATATCGCCATTCAGGTGATCTTAAATATCGCGGTGGTGACCAATACCATCCCCAACACCGGCATCACCCTGCCGTTTATCAGCTACGGAGGCACGTCGGTCTTTTTCCTTATGGTGGAAATGGGCATGGTGCTGGCGGTATCCAACCAGATCAAATTGGAAAAATAAAAAATGGAAGCAGGACTTCCGCCTTCTACATAAGATGGGATATAGGAATCTGAGGGAGGGAGTACCGCTTGTCAGAGATACGGATCCGCGGGCTGTGTCCGCTGAAAGGTGAAATTGCGATACAGGGATCAAAAAACGCGGCGCTGCCGATGATGGCCGCGTCGGTACTGCATAAAGGAACGACGGTGCTGACCCATGTCCCCAGAATACAGGATGTTTTCTGTATGATGGGGATATTGGAGTCTATGGGCTGCCGGTGCCGCCTGGAGGGGCATCAGCTGGAAATCGACGCGGCTGATCTGACGTCGGTGTCGATTCCCGAGCACTATATCAAGGCCATGCGCTCGTCCATCATTCTGCTGGGACCGCTGCTGGGCCGTTTCGGAGAAGCGGTGACCAGCTATCCCGGCGGCTGTTCCATTGGACGGCGTCCCATCGATCTGCATCTGGAAGCGCTGCGGCGGCTGGGCGCCGGGATCCGGGAAGAAGATGGAAAAATCCTGGCCAGCGCCGGCAGGCTTGTGGGCGCCGAGATCCGGTTCGGTTTTCCCAGCGTGGGAGCTACGGAAAACGCCCTGATGGCCGCGGTGCTGGCGGAAGGGACAACGGTGATCCGGGGCGCGGCCAGGGAACCGGAGATCCAGGAACTGAGCCACATGCTGAACGGCATGGGGGCCCGGATCCGGGGGGCCGGCACCGATGTGATCCAGGTGGAAGGCGTGAAAACGCTGCGGGATACCCAGGTCCGTGTAAGCGGCGACCGGATCGCGGCCGGCACCTACATAGCCTGCGTTATGGCGGCCGGCGGCCGGATCTGTCTGCGGCAGACGGAGCCGGAGTCGATGACGGCGGTGCTTTCGGCCTTTTCCCGCATGGGAGCCAGGATCCAGGCCGGCGGGGAGACGGTGACCGCGTCTATGGACGGCCGTCCCGCAGCCATCGACTTAAGAACCAGTCCCTACCCCGGCTTTCCCACAGACCTGCAGTCGCCGGCGCTGGCGGTGCTGGCGTCGGGACGGGGAACCTCCTGCCTGGAGGAAACCGTGTTTGAAGGCCGTTTTGCCACGGCCCGGGAACTGGTCAAAATGGGAGCCCGGATCCGCGTGGAAGGGAACCGGGCCATGGTCGAAGGCCGGTTCCCGCTGACCGGAACCCGGGTGGAGGCGCCGGATCTGCGGGGCGGGGCAGCGCTGGCGGCCGCGGCCATGGCGGCGGAAGGTGAAACGGTGATCGGACAGTGCCGTCATATTTTCCGGGGATACGAGGACATCTGCCGGGATCTGGCGGCGCTGGGAGCATCCATACAGAGAGAGAGCGAAGCAACATGGGTCGAATGAAGAAATCCTACAAGATACTGGCAGCAGCGCTGCTGCTTGCGGCGGCACTTACGGCGCTGCTGTCCGTAAGCATCCGGCAGGTGACGGTTTCCGGAAACAGCCGGTATTCGGACCAGGAAATGGTGGACCTGGTTTTTCAGAAGCGGACGGACTGGAACACCCTGGTCTGCTATCTGAAAAACCGGTTTGGCAGCCATCCCCAGGTGCCCTTTGTGGAGGACTACCAGCTGGTGTTCCACAGCCCGTTTCACGTGGAGATCATTGTCCACGAAAAAAGCGTGGTGGGCTGCGTCTCCTACATGAGCAGCTACATGTATTTTGACAAAGATGGCATCGTGGTGGAAAGCACCAGCCAGCCGCTGGAGGGAATTCCCTGTGTGGAAGGACTGGAATTCGGTTCCATTGTGCTGCACCAGCCGCTGCCGGTGGAGAGCCAGACCGTGTTCGAGGATATCCTGAACCTGACGCAGGTACTGGAAGTGTACGGCATCCGGGCGGACCGGATCCGCTACAATTCCCGGGGAGAGGCCACCCTGTTTATCCAGGATTTGGAAGTGTTTCTGGGGGACGACGCGGACACTGCCGGCAAGGTGGCGGAGCTGTCGGACATGATGCCCCAGCTGGAGGGAAAGAAAGGAACTTTGTATCTGGATTCCTACGATCCGGTGAACCGCCAGACCATGTACACGTTTAAAAAGAAGTAACAATTTCTTAAAAAAGTGGTTGATATTTTAGGGGAAATAAAATATAGTATTAGATAGACTAGTTTTGTATTTGGTTCTATCAGACAGAAAACAGAAAGTGCCGGAATGCGCATGTCAGAGCGCGGCCCGGAATGAAGGAGGAATTTTCTTTGCTGGAGATTAAAATAAATGAAGCAGAAAATGCTGCCAGAATCATTGTAGTAGGTGTAGGCGGCGCGGGAAACAACGCGGTAAACCGCATGATCGATGAGAACATCGCCGGTGTGGAGTTTATCGGCATCAATACGGACAAGCAGGCGCTGCAGTTCTGCAAGGCGCCTACGGCCATGCAGATCGGCGAGAAGCTGACCAAGGGTCTCGGCGCGGGCGCCAGACCGGAGATCGGCGAGAAGGCAGCGGAAGAAAGTTCCGAAGAACTGGCACAGGCCATGAAGGGCGCGGATATGGTATTCGTTACCTGCGGCATGGGCGGCGGCACCGGCACCGGCGCGGCTCCCGTGGTGGCCAGAATCGCCAAGGACATGGGGATTCTGACGGTAGGCGTGGTGACCAAGCCCTTCAAGTTTGAAGCGAAGACCCGTATGACCAATGCCCTTCACGGCATTGAGAGACTGAAAGAAAATGTAGATACCCTGATCGTGATTCCCAACGACAAGCTGCTGGAGATCGTGGACCGCAGAACCACCATGCCCGACGCCCTGAAGAAGGCGGACGAGGTGCTGCAGCAGGCGGTGCAGGGCATTACGGACCTGATCAACGTACCGGGTCTGATTAACCTGGACTTCGCCGATGTGCAGACGGTGATGATCGACAAGGGCATTGCCCATATCGGCATCGGAAAGGCCAAGGGAGACGAGAAGGCCGTGGAGGCGGTGAAGCAGGCGGTATCCAGCCCGCTGCTGGAGACCACCATCGAGGGCGCTTCTCATGTGATTATCAATATTTCCGGCGATATCAGCCTGATCGAGGCTAACGAGGCCGCCAGCTACGTACAGGAGCTGGCCGGCGACGATGCCAACATCATCTTTGGCGCGATGTACGATGAGAACGCGCAGGACGAGGCGACCATTACGGTGATCGCCACCGGTCTGGACGACAGCAGCATCAGCGGCGCGTCCGGCAGTTCTGTGTCCAAAGCCATGAACAGCTTCGGCTCCTTCCATCTGAAAGGAACCGGTCAGACCGAAGCGGCTGCCACGCAGCAGATGCCGCCCTCCGGCTTCCAGGCAGGCCGTCCGGCACCGGCGGCGGCTCCCGCAGGACGGACACCGGCGGCGGGAACTTCGGCGCAGCCTTCCTCCCATACGGCGCCCGGCACGGCTCCTTACCGTCCCAACGTCAATGTGAAGGATATCACCATTCCGGATTTCCTGAAGAACAAGAGATAAGAAAGAACATGAATCGGAACCATCCGCATATGCGGGTGGTTCTTTTTTTGTCGATGAATTCTCTGCCTGCGCCTACGGATTGTGACAAAATCTGCCGCCGGAATTTTTTATAATGGGCAGTATGAGACAGGGGGCTGGAGAAATTGGCGTATCAGCTGTACATCGACGAATTCTTCGCGGTGAACTTCGGAATGGATCTGATGCTTCTGTACCTGTTAAAAAGGGTTCTGAAGCTGAGAACGCCCGGCAGGCGTCTGCTTCTCTCCGCGCTGTTTGGAGGGCTGTGGGCGTGCCTGGCCATTCTTTTCCGGCTGCAAGCAGGGGCATATCTGTACGGAGCGGCGGATCGGGTCCCGGAGGCGGCGGTGTATGGACTCCGGCTGTTTGGCTGGGTTCTGGATACGTCGGTGCCGGGGCTGGTCATGGTGCGGCTGGCGTTTGCTCCTTCCGGTCCGGCTCAGCTGGCCCGGTGGTTTCTTCTGCTTCTGCTGGAAGCGGCGTGCGCGGGGGGCATTATGGAGTTTCTGCGCCCCTGTATCCGGCCGGCGGAAGGGCTGCCGCTTCTTGCCTTTGGCTTTCTGGCTGCCGGCACCGGTTTTCTGCTGCGGTTTTTGTGGCTGCAGGGCTGGAAGACCCGGCAGGCGCGGGCTTCCTACTGCCAGGTTACGCTGAAGGCGGGAGGGCGGTCCGTAGCCGCCGTAGGGTATCTGGACACGGGAAACCGCCTTTACGAACCGGGCAGCGGCGCTCCGGTCAACATTGTCTCAGACTCTGTATGGAAAAAATTGTGGAGACCCGGCATGGAGCAGATCTCCGTTCCCTTCCGCACCGTGGGAAGTCCCTGGGGGCTTATGGAAGGGACGCGGATCGAGGCCATGGAGGTCCGGGAAGAGGACGGAAGAGTCCGGCGGTGCCTGGCGCCGCTGGTGGCCAGAGCGCCGTTTCCGCTGACGGAAACCGGCGGCTACGACATGCTGCTGCATGAGGGGAATCCATGGAAAGACGGACAAAAAGGAGGGAATGCCCATGGTGATTAAGGTTTCCATACCAAACCGGTTTCAGTTCAAAACCGTTCCCAGTTTTAAAACCATGCTGTTTCAGAAAGAGGGAGAGGTCCACTACATCGGGGGCGCTGACATTCTGCCGGCTCCGCTGGATGGGGAGGAAGAAAACCGGATGATCCGGATGCTGGGCACAGAACGGGAAAAGGAGGCCAGGTCGGCGCTGATCGAACACAACCTGCGGCTGGTGGTGTACATAGCCAAAAAGTTCGACAATACCAGCGTAGGCGTGGAGGATCTGATTTCCATAGGAACCATCGGCTTAATCAAAGCCATCAACACCTTTAACCGGGACAAAAACATAAAGCTGGCGACGTACGCCTCCCGGTGCATTGAAAATGAGATTCTGATGTATCTGCGGCGGAACAGCAAGACGAAGATGGAGGTTTCCATTGACGAGCCGCTGAATGTGGACTGGGACGGCAATGAACTGCTCTTGTCGGACATTCTGGGAACCGACGAGGACGTGATCTGCCGGAATCTGGAGCATGAGACGGAAAAAGATCTGCTGCACCTGGCCATCAGCCGGCTGAATCCAAGGGAACAGAAGATCGTGGAGCTGCGCTACGGACTGCGGGATGAAGACGGAGAGGAGATGACCCAGAAGGAAGTGGCGGATCTTCTGGGCATCTCCCAGTCCTACATCTCCAGGCTGGAAAAGAAGATCATGAAGCGTCTGAAGAAGGAAATGGTTCGTTTTGAGTGAGGGATTCCAGGGAATCCACAAAATACGTGAGGGCCAGCATGTCGGCGCTGCCGCCGGGGCTGATGCCGGCGGCGGAAAACTCCCGGTCCAGCTGGCGGATTTCCCGGAGGTAGTCCCGGTTTTCCAGGCCGGAGTCCAGCAGCCTGCGGACCCGTCTGCGGACCTCCAGCATGGTGTCGTAATCGGAACGGGCAATGACGTTGGTATCCTGGGTGCCGGCCAGAATGTGCAGTAGCGTCAGGACGCCGGCGTCGTTTTGGGAAAAGCCGCGGTTTTTATATCCGCGGTACACCGGCAGCCCCAGCTGGAATACGCCCGGGTATCCGGCAGAGGCTTCTCCCCGGATGCCGGTGACGCCGAAGCGGACGTAGAGCTGCTCGCCGTGGGTTTTGGCGGTCTCTTCGGTCAGGCCGTGGAAGTCGTCCATCAGATGGGCGGTCATGCGGGCGCAGGTGTCCTGCAGGGCCTGTTCCGTAAGGGGCACCTGGCAGCCATAGAGGTATCCCAGGGCCGCGCAGAAGACGCCCAGGGAAAAGATCATGCCCTTGTGGGTGTTGACGCCTCCGGTGGCCTGCCGCATGGTCTCTTCCGCCTGGATGCCGATGGGACGGATCAGGGAAAACACCTGGGGACAGGGTTTGGCGTGGTTCTGTATGCCGCATAAGGTAAATTCCTCAAAGTACTGGTTCAGGGAAACGGCGCTGTCCTGGAAGGTAAAAAAGTCCATGTCCGTATGAGCGCCGGAATTGTCCCGGTCTACCAGACCGGGCTTGGGGGTGGCGGCCACCTCGTACAGCAGGGCGGCCATGGACAGGGAAGAGACGCGGCGGGCGTACTGCCGGTCAAAATATTCGGTCATAATGGCGCATTCCCGCCGGAGAATCTCATCGACGGAATGGGCCCGGGACCGGCTGCACACAAAAGCCTCTTTGCCGCAGACCAGGCACCGGCGGGGCGGCAGGTGAAAGACTTCCCGGGAAATCTTGGAACCGTCGGGGCGGATCACGTCCAGGTCAAACAGCCGCCCCAGGGCCAGCCGTTCTTCCAGCCGGCACAGCACCTCTTTGATTTTCATGGGATCGGCGTCCACCGACAGAAAGGCCTCCCGGCCGGTGATGTCCCGGATCTGGTGCTCCTTCCGGATGGGCAGGCGCCAGGCGGAGCACTGCACCCGGATCAGCCGCAGTCCTTCTTCAAAGGTGCGCTCCGCCAGGGGAAACACCTTGATGGGGCCGGGAATGTTGAGGGTAAAGGAAATCAGCGGAAGCCCGGAGGTTTTCAGCATCTGTCTCTGCACCGCCTGGCGCCGTTCTCTGGCGTCCAGCATGCGGGGCAGATCGACATAGGTTCCGGTTACAATTTTCTGTATATCCATAAACGGGAATCTCCTGTGTTTTTTTCTATTCTATCAGTTTTTTCCTCCGTTGTCATTTCAGAAATTTCTGAAACATTGACGGCAGACAAAAAAATATGGTAACATAAAACAAAACCCTTCAGGTCTTTGGGGCCTGTAAGCAGAAACGGAGGACGACAGATTGTTTTATAAGACCAAACTGCAGGAAAAACTGGAAGAGTCCCTGAAGGCGGTGCTGCCGGTGGCGGCCATCGTACTGCTTCTGTGCTTTTCCATAGCGCCGGTTTCCCCGGGCATTCTGCTGGAATTCCTCATGGGAGCCCTGCTGCTGGTGGTCGGGATGATGTTTTTTTCCCTGGGAGCGGAACTGTCCATGACGCCTATGGGCGAACGGGTGGGCAGCAGCATGCTGAAGGCCAGGAAGCTGTGGATCACCGTGGCCATCGGCTTTCTTCTGGGATTTGTGGTGACCATATCGGAACCGGATCTGCAGGTGCTGGCCAATCAGGTGCCGTCGGTGCCCAATATGACGCTGATTCTGGCGGTGGCCTGCGGCGTCGGCATCTTTCTGGTGCTGGCGCTTCTGCGGATGCTGTTCGGCATCGCCCTGGCGCCGATGCTGATTGTGCTGTATCTGCTGGTCATTGGGCTCACCCTGTTTGTGCCGGCGGACTTCCAGGCGGTGGCCTTTGATTCCGGCGGCGTGACCACCGGCCCCATGACCGTGCCCTTTATTATGGCGCTGGGCGTCGGTATTTCCATGATCCGAAACGACCGCCACGCGGCGGACGACAGCTTCGGCCTGGTGGCGCTGTGCTCCATAGGGCCGATTCTGGCGGTGCTGCTGCTGGGGATTCTCTACCATCCGGACAGCACTTACGCGGCGGAAGAAATCGTGGAAATCGTGGACTCCCGGATGCTGGGCCGGATGTTTCTGGCGGAAATTCCTGCCTATATGAAGGAAATCGGGGTTTCTCTGCTGCCCATCGTGCTCTTTTTCGGGCTGTTTCAGATCTTCTCTCTGCGGATGGAGAGCCGGGCCCTGCTAAAAATCGGCATCGGCCTGGTGTATACCTATGTGGGCCTGGTGCTGTTTCTGACCGGCGCCAACGTGGGATTTATGCCTGCCGGCACCTATCTGGGCCGGACCCTGGCGGCGCTTCCGGAAAAATGGGTGATCGTGCCGGTGGGCATGGTCATCGGCTACTTTATCGTGCTGGCGGAGCCGGCGGTCTACGTGCTGATGAAGCAGGTGGAAGAGCTGACCGACGGCGCGATTTCCGGCACGGCCATGAAGCTGAGCCTGTCGGTGGGCGTGGCGGTGTCTGTGGGTCTGGCCATGACCCGGGTGCTGACGGGAATTTCCATTCTCTGGTATCTGATTCCCGGATACGGCGCGGCGCTGGCGCTGTCCTTTTTCGTGCCGAAGATTTTTACGGCCATTGCCTTTGACTCCGGCGGCGTGGCGTCCGGTCCCATGACCACCACGTTTCTGCTGCCGCTGGCCATTGGCGCCTGCCAATCGGCGGGAGGCGATCTGGTGCGGGACGCCTTCGGCGTAGTGGCTATGGTGGCCATGACGCCGTTGATTACCATACAGGTGCTGGGACTGATCTACAGCATTCGCAGCGCTGAAGCGGGCGCGGCGGAAACGGCGGCGGCTTCCGGCAACGGCCTGGAAGACTACGGCCTGTACGATGTGATTGAACTGTAGGGAGGGAAGGAAGATGAGCCAGGTGTTTCTGATGCATACCATTGTGAGCCGGGGAATGCTGCCCAAGATCCTTTCCTTTTATCAGGAGACGAAGATTGCGGCCAACCTGGTGACGCTGGGAAGAGGAACGGCGGCCAGCGAGGTGCTGGATTATTTCGGGCTGGAAGCCTCGGAAAAAGCGGTGCTGTTTTCCGTGGTGACGGATTCGGCGTGGCAGGAAGTCAAAAAAGGACTGACCCGCCGCTTCCGCATTGACGTGCCGGGCACAGGCATTGCCTTCTGCGTGCCTATGGCTAGCGTCGGCGGCAGGCGGGAACTGGAGTTTCTGACGCAGAACCAGGATTACAGGAAAGGGGAAGAGAGCGGTTTGAAGGATACGGCGCATGAAATGCTGGTGGTGATTTCCAACCAGGGCTATACGGAACTGGTGATGGACGCGGCGAAAAAGGCGGGAGCCGGCGGAGGCACGGTGATCCACGCCAGAGGCACGGGAATGGAGAAGGCGGAGGCCTTTTTCGGCATTTCTCTGGCTTCGGAGAAGGAAATGACCTTTATTGTGGCCAAAAGCAGCCAGAAAAAGGCGATTATGGAATCGGTGATGCGGGAGGCGGGCATGGAAAGCAAGGCGAAGGCCATTGTCTTTTCCCTGCCGGTGACGGATACCGCCGGCCTGCGCCTGGTGGAAGCGGAAGAAGAATGAAAGATTACTATACCTCCGGGGAATTTGCCAGAAAGGCCAACGTGACGGTGCGCACCCTGCGGTTTTACGACAAGGAGGGAATTTTAAAGCCCAGCCGGGTAAACAGCGCCGGATACCGGATGTACACCGACGAGGATTTCGGGCGGCTGCAGAAGATCCTGTCGCTGAAGTATCTGGGTTTTTCTCTGGAAGAAATCATGGCCATGACTATCAACGACGACGCGGAGGACATCGCCCGGTCCCTGGCGATGCAGCGGGAACTGATCCGCAGGCGGATCCGTCATCTGGAACTGATGGAACAGACCCTGGATGGCACGGCCCGGGTGCTGGAGACTTCGGGACAGGTGGACTGGAACAACATCCTGCACCTGATCCACATCACCAATATGGAGCACGCCCTGGTGGACCAGTACAAAACCGCGGTGAATTTAAACGTCCGCATCGCGCTGCACAGCCGGTTCTCCTGCAGCCCGGTGCCCTGGTTTGCCTGGCTGGCGTCCCAGCTGCCCATAGAGGAAAACCGGCGGTTTCTGGAGGTGGGCTGCGGCAACGGCCAGCTGTGGCTGAACCTGGAGCCGGAACGGCTGAGGGACCGGCAGATCTATGTGACGGATCTGTCTTCCGGCATGGTGGAAGACGCGGCGGGGCTTTTAAAATCCTCCGGCCGGGATTTTTTGACCTTTGAAACCCAGGACTGCCAGTCGCTGTCCTATGAGGACGGATCCTTTGACGTGGTCATCGCCAACCATGTGCTGTTTTACGTCAAGGACATGGACCGGGCGCTGGGGGAAATCTGCCGGGTGCTGCGGCCCGGCGGCCTGTTTTTCTGCAGCACCTACGGGCGGGAGCATATGAAGGAGATCACCCTGCTGGTGCAGGAGTTTGATCCCCGCATCACCCTGTCGGAAGTGGCGCTGTACGAGCAGTTCGGCCTGGAAAATGGACAGGCCAGGCTGAAACCCTATTTTTCTGCGGTGGAAAAGCGGATGCACGACGACTGCCTGCTGGTGGACGAGGCGGAGCCGCTGCTGGACTACATCCTGTCCTGCCACGGCAACCAGAGCGAGATCCTGAGCCGGAGGCAGCTGGAGTTTAAGCAGTTTCTGCAGAAAAAAATCCAGGAAAAAGGCAGGATCCGCATTACCAAGGAAGCGGGGATTTTTGTCTGCCGGAAAGCCTGAGACGAAAAATTTGGAAAAGGCCTTGACAGTGACGTAACGTAACCCTTTATAATAAGCATAAAGTTGAAGAAACGGAGGGCTTATTATGAAGGGTATTGTTTTAGCCGGAGGTTCCGGAACCAGACTGTATCCGCTGACTATGGTGACATCCAAGCAGCTGCTTCCGATTTATGACAAGCCGATGATTTATTATCCCCTTTCTGTGCTGATGAGCGCGGGGATCCGGGAGATTCTGATTATTTCCACGCCGGAGGACACGCCCCGGTTCGAGTCCCTGCTGGGGGATGGCCATCAGTTCGGCATCCATCTGTCTTACGCGGTGCAGCCGTCTCCCGACGGACTGGCCCAGGCGTTCCTCATCGGCGAGGAGTTTATCGGCGGCGACCATGTGGCCATGATCCTGGGCGACAATATTTTTGCCGGCCACGGCCTGAAAAAGCGGCTGCTGCGGGCGGCCAACAAGCAGGAGGGCGCTACGGTGTTCGGCTACTATGTGGACGATCCGGAGCGGTTCGGCATTGTGGAATTTGATTCTGACGGACGGGCGGTTTCTATTGAGGAAAAGCCGGCCCATCCCAAGTCCAACTACTGCGTGACGGGCCTGTATTTCTATGACAACCGGGTGGTGGAATACGCCAAAAGCCTAAAGCCTTCCGCCAGAGGCGAACTGGAGATCACGGACCTGAACCGGATCTATCTGGAGCAGGGAAAGCTGGAGGTGGAGCTGCTGGGCCAGGGATTTACGTGGCTGGATACGGGAACCCACGAGTCGCTGGTGGACGCCACCAATTTTGTCCGTACAATGGAAACCCATCAGCACCGGAAGATGGGCTGTCTGGAGGAAATCGCGTATCTGAACCGCTGGATTACCAGGGATCAGCTGCTGGAAAATATCCAGCCCCTGAAGAAAAATCAGTACGGCCAGTATCTGATGGACGTGCTGGCGGGAAAGTTCATCGACAAGTAGGAGGAAAGACAAGTGAAAGTATTGGTAACAGGCGGCGCCGGATTTATCGGCGGCAACTTTGTGCATCATATGGTAAACAAGTATCCGGAGGATCAGATCGTCAATCTGGACCTGCTGACCTACGCGGGCAATCTGGAGACCTTAAAGCCGGTGGAGAACCGGCCCAATTACCGGTTTGTCAAAGGCGACATCGCCGACGAGCCCTTTATTATGGATCTGTTTGAAAAGGAACGCTTTGACGTGGTGGTGAACTTCGCGGCGGAAAGCCATGTGGACCGCTCCATTGCCGATCCCGGCATCTTTGTGCAGACCAACGTCATGGGCACCCGGGTGCTGCTGGACGCCTCCCGCCGGTACGGCGTGAAGCGCTATCACCAGGTGTCCACCGACGAGGTGTACGGCGATCTGCCGTTAGACCGGCCGGATCTGTTCTTTACGGAGGAGACGCCGCTGCACACCTCCAGTCCCTACAGCGCGTCCAAGGCCAGCGCCGATCTGTTTGTGCTGGCGTATCACCGGACCTACGGCATGCCGGTGACCATTTCCCGCTGCTCCAACAACTACGGCCCGTACCATTTTCCGGAGAAGCTGATTCCCCTGATCATCAGCCGGGCCCTGGCGGACGAGGAACTGCCGGTGTACGGGAAAGGGGAAAACGTGCGGGACTGGCTGCATGTATCCGATCACTGCGAAGCCATTGACTTAATTATCCACAAAGGAAGAGTGGGCGAAGTCTACAACGTAGGCGGACACAACGAGCGGACCAACCTGGAAGTGGTGAAGACTATTTTAAAGGCGCTGGGCAAGCCGGAAAGCCTGATCCGCTTTGTGACGGACCGGCCCGGCCACGACATGCGCTACGCCATCGATCCCACGAAGCTGGAAACGGAACTGGGATGGAAGCCGAAATACAACTTTGAAACCGGCATTCAGCAGACCATCGAATGGTATCTGAACAACCGGGAGTGGTGGGAGCACATCATCTCCGGGGAATATGCCAACTATTTTGACAAGATGTACGGGGAGAGACTGGAATGAAGGTACTGGTAACAGGGGTAAAGGGCCAGCTGGGCCACGACGTGGTGCTGGAGCTGGAAAAACGGGGCCATCGGGCCATTGGCGTGGATGTGGAGGAAATGGACATCACCGACGCGGAGATGGTGCGGCAGGTGATGGAAGAGACGGCGCCGGACGCGGTGATTCACTGCGCCGCCTATACGGCGGTGGACGCGGCGGAAGACAACGTGAGCCTTTGCCGCCGGATCAACGCGGAGGGGACGGCCAACATCGCCAGGGCGTGCCGGGACCTGGACTGCAAGATGATGTATATCAGCACGGATTACGTGTTCAACGGCAGGGGGGAGCGGCCCTGGGAGCCGGATGACGAGCGGGAGCCGTTAAACGTCTACGGGCAGACCAAGTACGAGGGCGAACTGTCGGTGGAGATGCTGGAAAAGTATTTTATTGTCCGCATTGCCTGGGTTTTCGGCGTCAACGGCAAGAATTTTATCAAAACCATGCTGAATCTGGGAAAGACAAGAGATCATCTGACGGTGGTGGACGACCAGATCGGTTCGCCTACCTATACCTGGGATCTGGCGCGCCTGCTGGCGGATATGATTGAAACCGACCGGTACGGCCGTTATCATGCCACCAATGAGGGCCTGTGCAGCTGGTATGAGTTTGCCTGTGAGATTTTCCGCCAGGCGGGAATGCCGGTGGAAGTGGAGCCGGTGTCCAGCAGCCAGTATCCGGCAAAGGCGGTGCGGCCGTCCAACAGCCGTATGGACAAGTCCAAATTGGACCAGATGGGATTCCGGCGTCTGCCGTCCTGGCAGGACGCCCTGGGACGGTATTTGAAGGAGATTCTGTAGAAGATTCAGCCGGAACCGGCTGTTTCCGGAAAAGGAGAGGCGTATGGGGATTATGGGGTCGGAGTACCGGGACCGGCTGGCACACTGGATCCGGTCGCTGAAACAGGATTTTTATACACCGGAGGAAGAGATCCGCTTTTCGTTCTGTCCGGCGCAGGGGCGGCAGACGCTGGAGGAGGTCCGGCGGCAGACGTTCGTGCCGGCAGAGCCGGGATTTGCCTGGGGAGAGGAATACGGATACGGGTGGTTCCGGGCGGAATTTACCCTGACGGAGGCGGCCGCCGGGAAGCCGGCGGTGCTGGACGTACAGCCGGGCGGGGAAGCGGCGTTGTTTGTAAACGGGGAGGCTTTTGGTACGTACCGGGCTGGATGGGTAAAAGAACCGCACCACTTTCTGGCGGACAATTTTCTGACGGAAGCGGGCCGGGCAGGCGATACCTTTGAACTGTACATGGAGGTGTACGCGGGGCACGATTACGCACGGCTGCCGGAGGAAGACTGCTGCACCGGGCCGGTTTTTCCCGGTCAGTACGACTGGCTGGGAACGGAGACAAAACGCCGGCGCCTGGGGCGGTCCACCTGGGGCGTCTGGGATGAGGACGCATACCAGCTGTATATGGACGTCATGACGCTTGCCGGGCTTCTGGAGGTTCTGGACCCGGACAGCCTGCGGGCGGCTAAGGTCGCCGAAGGGCTGGAGGCCTTTACCAGGATCGTAGATTTTGAACAGGACAAGGAAGCCAGGACGGCCTCTTACCGCCGGGCCAGGGAGGCGCTGCGGCCGCTTCTGGAAGCGGAAAACGGCTCCACCATGCCGCTGTTTTCCTGCGTGGGAAACGCCCATATCGATCTGGCCTGGCTGTGGCCGGTGGAAGAGACCCGGCGCAAAACTGCCCGGACTTTCGCGGCGCAGCTGCGGCTTTTGGAGCGGTACCCGGAATACCGGTTTCTCCAGAGCCAGCCGGCGGCCTATGAGATGTGCCGGCAGGACTATCCGCAGCTGTTTGAAAAGATCCGACAGGCGGCGAAGGAAGGCCGATGGATCGCGGAAGGCGCCATGTGGGTGGAACCGGATACCAATATGGCCGGCGGCGAGGCCCTGATCCGCCAGCTGCTCTACGGGAAGGCGTATTTTAAGGACATGTTCGGCACAGAGAGCCGGCTGTTATGGCTGCCGGATACCTTTGGCTACAGCGCGGCGCTGCCCCAGATTCTGAAGGGCTGCGGCGTGGACTATCTGGTGACGCAGAAGATCTTCTGGTCCTACAACGATGGCGAACCGTTTCCATACCACTATTTTACCTGGCGGGGCATGGACGGTTCGGAGGTGGTGTCGTTTCTGCCGACCAGCTATACCTACGGCACCAATCCGGAGGAACTGAACCAGGTGTGGAAAAACCGGGTGCAGAAGCGGGATCTGGAAGAATTCCTGATTCCATACGGGTACGGAGATGGGGGAGGCGGCCCCTGCCGGGACCACATCGAGTACCTGCGGCGGCAGGAGGATCTGGAGGGCGGCGTGCGGACGCGCCAGGAAAGCCCGCTGGAGTTTTTTGACCGGCTGCAGGCCGCAGGCGGGCCGGCCCATACCTATACGGGAGAACTGTATTTTACCGCCCATCGGGGCACCTATACCTCCCAGGCAGCCATAAAAAAATGGAACCGGAAAACGGAATTGGCGCTGCGGGATATGGACCTGTGGCAGAGCGCGGCCCTTTGGCTGGCAAAAGGGGAAACCGTCCTGCCTCCGGCAGAAGACCTGTGGAAAACGCTGCTGTTTCATCAGTTCCACGACATTCTTCCAGGCTCCTGCATCGGCGCGGTATACCGGAAAGCGGAAGCTGCGTTAAAGGAAACCTGGGAGGCGGCCTGCGCCCGGGGAAGGGCGGCGGCGGAGGCGCTGCTGGAGAGCACAGAGGGGATTACGGTGTTCAATTCTCTCTCCTTTGCCAGAACCTGCCTGGTGGAACTGCCGGAAGCCTATGCGGCGGGGTGCCGGACGGCGGAAGGCGAGCCGGTGCAGGTGTACCGACACGGCGGAAAATCCTGCGCCTGGGTTTCGGCGCCGCCCCTCGGCGCGGTGAGCCTGCTGTCGGATTCCGGCGCCGGCAGAGGCGCAAAGAAACTGGAGGCGGTCTGCACGGTCCGGGAGGAAGCCGGCGGAGGATATGTAATGGAAAACAGCTGCCTCCGGGCGCGTCTGGACGCGGCGGGACAGGTGATTTCGTTTGTGCGGAAGCCGGAAGAAAGAGAATTTGCCGCGGCGCCGATGAACCATTTCCGGCTGTTTAAGGATGTACCGCGGAAGTTTGACGCCTGGGACATCGATTCCAACTACCTGCAGCAGGAATTGGAAGGTGTCCGGCAGGTCCGCGGAGAGATCCGGGAGTCCTCCGGTCCCCGGGCAGTGGTCCGGTTTTCCGGCAGGATCGGCAATTCTTCTTATGTGCAGGATGTGGTGCTGGAGGCAGGGGCCAGCCGGCTGGAATTTCATACGGAAGCGGACTGGTCGGAGACCCATCGGCTCTGGAAGGCGTCGTTCCCCACGGTGCTGCGGCCGGAAACCGGCATCAACGAAATCCAGTTCGGTTTTGTGGAACGCCCCATGCACCGTTCCCGCCCCTATGACCAGGAGCGGTTCGAAGTCTGCAGCCACCGCTACAGCGCCGTCTGCGACGAAGGAAACGGGTTCGCGCTGCTCAACGACTGCAAGTACGGCATCCGCATGGAGGATGGGGCGCTGGAGCTGACGCTTCTGCGGGCGCCGGCCAGCCCGGATATCCACGCGGACCGGAGAAGCCATTCCTTTACCTATGCCATTACGGCCTGGGAGGGGCCATTCCTTACCTGCGACGTGGTAAAGCAGGCCGCTGAACTGAATGAGGATCCGCTGGTTCTGCAGGGCAGCACCAGACGGTTTTCTCTGGCGGCTGTGGATCCGGACCATGTGGTGCTGGATACGGTAAAGCCGGCGGAGGATGGAAGCGGCGACCTGATTCTGCGGCTGTACGAGTGCAAAAAGGCCCGGTGCCGGGCCCGGGTGCGGCTGGGGATTCCCGCAGAGCGCGCCTGGCTCTGCAATATGCTGGAAGAGACAGAGGAAGAAATTCCGGTGACGGATGGAGAACTCTGCTTGGAATTCGGCGCGTTTCAGATCCGGACCGTGCGTCTGAGGAGAGGGAATTGAAGCTGAAGCAGGTGCGTGTGGAGGAAGTGATTTTAAACCAGCTGGGGCAGCGGTCTATCCGTCTGGACGCGTGGGCAGCGGACGAGACGGGCCGGCAGTTCAGCACGGAGATGCAGAACGACACGGAGACGGACGACGTCCGCCGGCGGTCCCGGTATTATCAGGGGCTGATGGACAGTCCGATTCTGAAATCGGGGAAAAAGACCCGGTACCGGCATCTGCCGTCCACGGTGATCATTTTTATTACTCAGGAGGACATTTTCGGGCAGGACCGGGCGATGTATACGTTCACGGAACAGTGCGAGGAAGTGCCGGGCCTGCACTTAGAAGATGGAACCCGGAAGCTTTTTCTGAATATGAGCAGCCGGAACGGAAGGCCGGAGCTGGTGAGCCTTCTGCAGTATATGAAGGATTCCCGCCTGGAGAATCCGGCGGTGACGGTGAAGGATTCGCGGATTGTGGAACTGGACGCGGTAGTTTCGGAGGTCAAGCAGTCGGAAGAATGGGAGGAAGCGAAGATGAGCATTTTATCGGTTGGAATTGAGAGAGGAAGGGCAGAGGGCAGAGCCCGTGGACAGATCGAAGGCAGAGCCCGAGGACGGATCGAGGGAAGAGCCGCGGGCAATCTGGAAGGAAAGCGGGAGAGCATCCTGGCTTTGCTGGGATAGCTGGGACCGGTGCCGGAAGAACTGAAAGCGGAGATTATGGCGCAGGCCGATACCCGGACGCTGACCCGGTGGCTGATTGCGGCGGCGGGATCGGATTCGGTGGAGGCATTCGCAGAGAAGATAGGGGAGAAGTAAAACAGATGACAATACAAGAGCAGGACATCTGCCGGAGAGGCAGGCGCCCTGCTTTTTTGTTTCCATTATGAATCACTGGCTTCTTTTTCTTCTATTGGAGAAGTCAGGTCAGAGTCTCGTTGTTCCTCTTTCAGATACCGCAGAAAAGCAGACAGGGCCTGCAGCTGTGATTCGTCCAGTTCGTCGATAGCGGCCAGCAGCCTTCGCTTTTCGCTGGAAAGTTCCGATTCAGCGAAAATATCCCCTTCTCCGGTGCGAAGCCATTGGGGATTGACGTGAAAAGTTTTTTCAATCAGCAGAAGAATCCGTTCCGGAGGCCGGATTTTTCCCTGAAGAATCCGGGATAGATAGCCGGGATCCAGATAAATTTTCTGCGCAAACTGGCGCTGTGTCAGCCCCAGTTCCTGAATAAGAAGTTTAAGCCGTGTATACATTATAACCGAGCCTCCATTACTCAGCATCTTATCAAAGACAGAGGGATTATGTCAATATCAATATAGAAAACACAAACTGACGCAAAAAAATTGTGCGTGAGATACAAAGGATGTGCCTTTTTTTGGAATTGGGAATATGGAGAACAGACAAAAATTTCTTTATAATTTTTTACAAAGAGCATAGGCTGTGAAGGAGACTCTCGGAGTTTTATAAGGAATAAAACTTGACAAATTGAAATTGGCAATCTACTATTTGCTTAAAGCAATAAGGAGTGATGAGATTGGCAGTTGAACGAGAAACATTGAAACAGGAAATCAGGGAAATGCAGAATCCGGAGATCATCCGGCAGCTTTTGGCTTATGTAGATCATCTGCAAAGAGAGCGGGATTGGAAAGATACAGCAAAGAGGGACAGAGATGATAACGCTTGATACAGAATTTGCCAATAAGATTATAGAGAGGGTAAAGCAGTATACCGATTATAATATCAATATTATGAATGAACGGGGCATTATTGTTGCCAGCCTGACAAAGGAACGGATCGGGACTTTTCACGAGATCGCTCTGCAGGTAGTGCAGGGAGATCAGGATGAGATCGTGGTTCATGAGGGGGATCGGTATATCGGTACCAAAGAGGGCATCAACGTGGCGTTCTGCTACAAGAATCAGAAAATCGGCGTAATAGGCATTACTGGAAAACCGGAGGAAGTAAGGCCGATTGCGCTGATTCTGCGGCTTTCCATGGAAACCATGCTGGAATATGAACTTTATAAAGAAGAACGGTTTCAGAGGAAAAACTTAAAAGACCGGATGCTGAGCCGGGTGATGTACGGAGAAAATATGACCCAGGAAGAACTGGCTGAATATGGCAGGCGGCTGAAACTGGAAGAAAAATACATCCGGATTCCGGTGATGATTCGTCTGAACCAAAACGCGGAATTCGCGGAAAAGGTCCTGAGCGATATTCGGGAGTTTCACTATCTGGCCCATCAGGATCTCTATACCGTAACCAGAAGCAATGATATTATCATTTTCAAATATTTCGAAGAGGATTTGATGCAGCTGATCCGGGAGTACAAATTTATTCTGGCGGAACGTATCAGCGCGGTGCTGCGGTATCTGAAAAGCCGCGATATTTCCTATACCATTTATGTAGGTTCTTTTCAAAACCGCTATATTCAGTACCGGGTGGGCTATCAGCACTGTAGCTGGCTTCGCGGCTACTGCAAAGAAGAAGGGCGGAGTTTGTTTTTCTATGACTATCTGGAAGAATATTTCTGTTCGTTTGTGCCGTTTGATGAAACCAGGGGTATTTTCGAGATATTTAAAGAACGGATGGATGAGAGGGAAATTGAAAATTACGTAACCGTTATGACGGCGCTGTCTGCTTCCAACTATAACCTGGCAGAAGGAAGCAAACGGATCCAGGTACACAAAAACACGCTGGTATATCGGCTGGACAAGCTGCGGGAATTGTTTGGCATGAATCCGATTCAGGAACAGAAAGACCGGAATTTTATGAACAATTTGTGCGAATATTTGGTGAAAACCTGCAGACAGTAACAGGAGGAGCGGTATGAAGGTCAATGTAAAAGAAATGGAACAGTGGATCCGTCAGGCACTGCAAAGGCAGGGATTGACAGAAGAAGACGCGGAAATCATGACGCAGATTTACGTGGAAACGACCAAACGGGAAGTGGGGCATCATGACATTCATAATCTGCCTTCCCGCCTGGAAAGTCTGAAAAAGGGAACGCTGAATCCAAGACCGGTTTATACAAAGAATGCGGCGTTCGGTGCCCTGGAGCGCTGGGATGGGGACAATGGCCCCGGAGAGCTGATCTGCCATTTCGCGATGGGCCGGGCAGTCCGGCTGGCGGAAACCCATGGAATCGGCATGTGCGTAATGAAAAATTCCAATCACTATCTGTGCAGCGCGCCCTATGTGCTGCAGGCGGCAGAACAGGGGTGTATCGGTTTTATTATCGCCAAAGGCGTGCCCAGTATGGGGATCCCAGGCTGTAAGGGCAATGTTGTGGGGCAGTCTCCAATTGGATACGCATTTCCTGCCGGAGGGCAGGATCCGGTGCTGCTGGATATCTGTCTGGCATATGTGTCCGGGGAAGAACTGGCAAAGCGTGCCAGGGCCGGACAGGAGGTCCCCGGCTGGTGGGGCGTGGACAAAGAAGGAAAACCGGTGCGGACTGCCGCAGAATTGATGCAGGGGACCAAACATCCCATAGGGGAACACAAAGGATTTGGCCTGGCGATTCTTTGCGAACTGCTGACCGGCGTCCTGTCCGGAGGTCTGATTCTGGATGAGGACGAGGAAAAAGAAGGGATTCGCGCCAGATCCACATCTCATTGTGCCATTGCTATAAAAACGGACGCGCTCTGGAGCCGGGAAGAGTATGAAACCCGCAGTGAAGAACTGCTGAAACGGCTGCGGAACCGTTCTGCCGGTGTACATATTCCCGGAGACGGGTCGTTTTCACACATCAGGAAATGTGAACAGACAGGAGAAACGGAATTAGAAGAAGAACTGATAGAAACCATAAAAAGGTGGGCAGAGCCGTAAGGCATCTGCTCATTTTTTTGTAAAAAACAGGTAAAATTTTTTGTTATGCCAGCACAAAAAACAGAATCAAATTTGGAGACGGGGACATGGGGTTTTCCAGATCCCCACGCTATAATTGAGGCACAATCTACAAAAAAGGAGAAGATATTTCAGAAAAAGGAGGAAACTTATGAAGAAAAAAGTGTTATTGGCGGGTGTATTGTCAGCATGCATGATCCTGTCGTTGGCTGGCTGCGGAAGCGGGGGCTCTGATACCGGCACAACGGCTGCAGCTGCCGGGGGGCAGACAGAAGCACAGGCTTCCGATGACGGAGGCGGAGCAGAAGCGGAAGGCGGGGAAACAAAAGATTCTGTTGTGGTAGCCTGCGCGGCAGAACCCAACGCGTTTTATCCCATACATACGTCTCTGGGAACCAACATGGACGAAGTGCCGATTCTGCACAATGTCTATGAATCTCTGATTAAGCTGGGCCCGGACAATACCCATGAGCCGCTGCTGGCGGAAAGCTGGGAGATCTCCGACGATGGATGTACCTATACGCTGTACCTGAGAGATGACGTATACTTCCACAACGGTGATCATATGACAGCAGCAGATGTAGAGTATACGCTGGACATCGCCGGACATTCTTCTGCAGGACTGGCACAGCTGGCCAACTATGAAGATACAGAAGTGATCGACGATTATACCGTAGCGATTCACCTGAGCGCGCCGTATGGACCTTTCCTGAACGCTCTGTGCGGCAGATACGCGCTGATTGTGGACAAGGCGCTGGCAGAGGAAATCGGCGAGGATGCTTATAACGAAGCACCGGTAGGCACCGGTCCCTACAAGTTTGTCTCTTACACCTCCGGCGACAGCGTAGTACTGGAAGCCAACGAGGATTACTGGGGCGGCGCGCCGTCTATCAAGCATGTGACCTTCCGGGTGATGACAGACACCAATACCCAGATGGTTTCTTTGGAAAACGGAGATGTGGACGTACTGATCAATGCCAACATCAGTTCTCTGACCCGTCTGAACAACGAAAATATCAAGTGGGATACCAAGGACGCGTCCTCCATTGACAACCTGAAAATCAACTGTTCCAAGGGTCCGGGCACGGATATCAACTTCCGTAAGGCAATTCAGTGCGGCATCAACAAGGAAGACGTGAACCTGGGCGTATACGAAGGCATGGCAACCCTGGGTGACATCCAGATTGCTCCCGGATTTTCCGGAAGACCGGATCCGGGCACCTATAAGGTTGTAGAGTATGATCCGGAAAAGGCCAAGGAATATCTGGCGGCTTCCAATTACAATGGTGAGGAATTTAAGATTGTCACCGTATCCGGTACCAGAGATGAAAGCGCGGCACAGATTATCCAGGGCCAGCTGATCGAACTGGGCATCAACTGCACCGTCAGCGCGGTAGACTCTGCTTCTTACGCGGCCACGGTAGATAACGGAACCGGTGAATTCGGCGCGGCGCTTCGCTTCAGCGGCGTATCCGTACTGGATGCAGATGGCCTGTTCTATCAGTATCACAGCGACAGCGTGTTAACTCCCGGCAAATATGACGCAGGCGTTACGACTCCGGAACTGGATGAACTGCTGATGGCTGCCCGCGTGGAGCAGGATGAAGACACCAGAAAAGATCTGTATGCGCAGGCCTGCGACTACATTACGGATAACGCGTATGGATGCACAATCTACTATGAAGTAAATGCAGTGGCATACAATGCGGCGTTGAATGGAGTAGTTCCCAGATCTCTGACCGGCCTGTATTTCTTCAATGACTGGAACTGGTAATCCGCATCAGGACAACAACAGTTCTGTGAACTGCAGATAGGGTATGGAAGGAGCAAACGAGCAAAATCCTTTGCTCCTTCTTCTTTCAGAGAGGTGACATATGGTTAAGTACATTATCAAAAGAATCCTGATGCTGATACCGGTTATCTTCGGCATCACCTTGTTTATCTATGTCATTATGAGTCTGGCGCCCGGAGATCCTGCCACCTTGATTCTGGGACCGGACGCCACTTACGAGGAAATCCTGGCCAAGCGAGAAGAACTGGGACTCAACGATCCCATTCTGGTGCGGTATTTTAAATACATGGCCGGCGTGCTCCATGGAGATTTTGGAATCTCCTGGTACAACGAGTACGATGTTATGGGAGAGTTCCTGAACCGGATTCCCAATACGCTGCTGCTGGGCCTTCTGTCCAATGCCATTGTAATACTGGTGGGAATTCCGCTGGGTATTATCGCGGCGGTAAAGCAGAACGGCGTCATCGACTACTGCACGCTGGTGCTGGCCATGCTGTTTTCTTCTATGCCGGCATTCTGGTTCGGCCTTATGGCGCAGATCTTTTTCTGCCTGAATCTGGGCTGGTTTCCGGCTACCGGAGCGGAGAGTCTGAAGCATTTCATTTTGCCGGCGGTTACGCTGGCCAGCGCGTCTCTGGCCGGCCAGGTCCGTCTGACCCGTACCAGTATGCTGGAGGTTAATAAACTGGATTATGTGCGCACCGCCAGAGCGAAGGGCTGTTCGGAAAGCCGTATCGTGATCCGTCACGTCCTGCGCAACGGCCTGCTTCCCGTAGTAACCAGCATCGGCGCCCATATCGCAACGATTGTAGGCGGAGCCATTGTAACAGAAAGCGTATTCGCCATACCCGGCGTGGCCAGCCTGATGATCAATGCGGTAAAAATCCGGGATGTACCGGTGGTTATGGGTGTTATCGTGGTAATTTCCGTATTTGTAGGCGTTGTAAACCTGCTGGTGGACCTGCTGTACGCGGTAATCGATCCCAGAGTCAAACTGGGCAGCTGACAGAAGAAGGAGGCAGACGATGAGCAAAAAGATCAAAAAGAAAACCAATCTCTCCAATAAAAGCCAGCTGGGTATGATTGTATTCCGTTTCAGCAAAAACAAGTTGGCGATGTTCGGAC
Organism: uncultured Lachnospiraceae bacterium; assembly: GCA_944380605.1. Classification (GTDB taxonomy): domain Bacteria; phylum Bacillota; class Clostridia; order Lachnospirales; family Lachnospiraceae; genus UBA3402. The sequence goes on from CALWIA010000033.1 coordinate 38,901, forward strand.
TGGCAGTTATTGTTATTCTGGCCCTGCTGTGCGTGGCAGCGCCTCTCTACATCGATTATGAATCGGTGTATCAGCAAAGCATGGCGGACCGCTTTATTCTTCCCTGCGCGGAACATCCGCTGGGCACCGATCAGTTCGGCAGAGACCTGTTTGCCCGGATTATCTACGGCGGCCGGATTTCCCTGCTGGCAGGCCTGGTAGTGGTCGCCATGGCACTGGTGCTGGGGATTGTGCTGGGCGGTATCGCCGGTTATTACGGCGGCCGCATTGACAATGTGATCATGCGGATCTGCGATGTATTTATGGCGGTTCCCAGAATGCTGCTTTCCATGGCGGTTGTAGCGGCTCTGGGACAAGGTACTTTCAAAATGCTGATTGCCCTTTCCATAGCGGCATTTCCCGGATATGCCCGTACGGTCCGTGCTTCCATCATGACACTGCGGAACCAGGAGTATGTGGAAGCGGCCAAGTGCTGCGGCACCAGTTCCGCCCGCATCATTTTCAAACACGTGGTGCCCAACGGGCTGGGGCCGGTGATCGTCTCCGCCACCCTGGGCTTGGGCGGCACAATTCTGGCCATTGCTTCTCTTGGATTCCTTGGCATTGGCGTAGCGTCCCCGACGCCGGAATGGGGAACCATTCTTTCTGAAAACCGTGCCAACATCCGTTACTACCCCTACCTGGGCCTGGTACCCGGCATGTTTATCGCGATTTCCGTTATGTGCCTGAACTTCATCGGCGACGGTCTGCGGGACGCGCTGGATCCCAGAATGAAGAACTAAAAGGAGGCAGCTATGGAGAAACATTTACTGGAAATTAAAAATCTCCACGTACAGTACAACACCGACGAAGCGGTGGTGCACGCGGTCAACGGCTTAAGTCTGACGCTGGACAAAGGCGAGGCACTGGGAATCGTAGGAGAGACCGGAGCCGGAAAATCCACGACGGCGCTGAGCATCCTGAAACTGCTTCCAGATAAGGTGGGAGAAATTACAGAGGGCAGCATTGTCTATGATGGAATAGATATTATCAAGGCAAATAACCATACCATGCGGGAGATCCGCGGCGCGAAAATCACTATGATTTTCCAGGACCCCATGAGTTCCTTGAATCCGATCATGACCATTGGCGAACAGATTCACGAAGTGCTGGAGCTGCACTTCCCGAAAATGAGCGCCGCGGAAAAAGACCAGAAGGTAGACGAAATCCTGGGACTGGTGGGAATTCAGAAGACCAGAAAAAATGAGTATCCACATCAGTTTTCCGGCGGCATGAAGCAGAGAATCGGAATCGCCATGGCACTGGTGGCGGAGCCGGAGCTTCTTCTGGCAGATGAGCCTACCACGGCGCTGGATGTGACCATTCAGGCACAGATTCTGCAGCTGATGCAGGAACTGCAGAAAAAGTACAATACGGCGATGATTCTGATTACCCATGACTTGGGCGTAGTAGCAGAATTCTGCGAAAAAGTGGCGGTGGTATACGCCGGCGAAGTGATTGAACAGGGAACGGTAGAAGAGGTATTTACCAGAGAGAAAAATCATCCGTACACCACCGGGCTGTTCAACAGTATTCCGGATTTGACCAGCGATGTGGAGCGTTTGATTCCCATTCCTGGATTCATGTCGGATCCTACCAACCTTCCGGAAGGCTGCAAATTCGCGGAGCGCTGTCCGCACTGCACCGAACGGTGCCGGAAAGAAGCGCCGAAGCTGTACGAGGATGGCGGCCACAGCATCCGCTGCTTCCTCTATGAAACGAAAGGGGGACAGTGATCATGGCAGCACCTTTGATTGAAACCAGAAATCTGAAAAAATATTTCCAGACGCCCCGCGGTCTTCTGCATGCGGTGGACGATGTAAATCTGACCATAAACGAAGGACAGACCCTGGGTATTGTGGGAGAATCCGGATGCGGAAAATCGACGCTTGGCAGAACCATTATGCGGCTGGTGGAAGCCACGGATGGAGAAGTGCTGTATGAGGGAGAGGACATCTTAAAATATGATAAGAAACAGATGAAAAAGATGCACACCAGCATGCAGATGATTTTCCAGGACCCGTTTACATCGCTGAACCCCAGGCTTTCCATAGGCGAAATCATCGCGGAGCCTATGAAAGTTGTAAAAAATGTAAAAGGCAAAGAAGCCATGAAGCAGAGAGTTCATGAACTGATGGATATGTGCGGACTGCCGCAGCGCTATTACAACACCTATCCCCATGAACTGGACGGCGGCCGCCGGCAGAGAGTGGGATTGGCCAGAGCCCTGGCGTTGAATCCCAAGTTTATTGTCTGTGATGAACCGGTATCCGCGCTGGACGTGTCCATTCAGGCGCAGATTATCAATCTGCTTATGGATCTGCAGGACCAGCATGGACTTGCCTATATGTTCATCACGCATGACCTGTGCGTCGTACGTCATATCAGCGATTTCATCGCGGTGATGTATCTGGGCCAAGTGGTGGAATACGCGGCCCGGAACGAATTGTTCGCGCATCAGTATCACCCGTATACGGTGGCGCTGCTGTCGGCAATCCCCACGCCGGATCTGAGCCGGCGGAACCGGGAACGGCATCTGCTGCAGGGAGAGGTAGGCAATCCCATCAACCCGGAACCGGGATGCCGTTTTGCTTCCCGCTGCAAATACGCGACGGAAGCCTGCAAGGCGCCTCAGCAGCTGAGGGAAATCACCCCCGGACATTTTGTCCGCTGTCATATGGCAAAATCGTGAAAGGAGAGAGAGTATGGCCTGGTGGCTGAAAAATAATATCCGGATGGTGCAGAACAACATCCGGGATATCGATGCCCGTATTGACATTGATAAACACATTCAGTGGCTGAAAGACCTGGGAGCCAATACCCTGCAGATCGGATGCGGCGGTATTACGGCATTTCATCCTACTGAACTGGACTGCCAGTGGGAAAGCCCTTATATGAAAGGGGATTTTTTCGGCGAGATGCTGGAAAAATGCCATGCAAATGGAATCCGCGTCATTGCCCGGTTCGATTTCAGCAAGACTCATGAAAGTTTTTATGAGGCCCATCCAGACTGGTATTTCCGCAGCGCGGACGGATCGCCGGTACGGTATCACGATACGGTGGCAACCTGTGTCAACGGAGCTTACCAGAGGGAACGTTCTCTGGATATTTTGAGAGAGGTTCTGACGAAATATCCGGTGGACGGCATCTTCTTTAATATGTTCGGCTACATTACTTTTGATTACAGCGGCAATTACGTAGGGATCTGCCAGTGCGACAACTGCCGGCGGCGGTTTAAGGAAATGTACGGGGAAGAACTTCCGGTGAAAGAAGACATCGATGATCCGGTATTCCGCAAGTACATGGAATTCAAGAAGATTACCGTGGATGAAATGCTGACAAAGATCCACAATCTGGCCAGAGAACTGAATCCGGAGTGCGCGGTGAGCACATATGCGGATACCGGCGTGGATATTGTCCGCAACGAATCCAATTCTGCGGTAGACCGTCCGCTTCCGTTCTGGATCTATAACAGTTCCGACAATGTGGGCGAAATTGAGGGAAGCTATGAAGACAAAATTTCTTCTAACTGCTGCATCAACGCGGTAGATCTGCCGTACCGGTTTATGGGTGTGTCCGATTCCCTCAACCAGATTCGCCTGTATGGGGACCTGGCGGCAGGCGGCAGCCTGGACTGGTGCATCATCGGCAATTTTGAGGATTACCACGACTATGAAAATTTTGAATCGGTCAAGAAGATCTTCCATTTCCACAAGCAGTATGAGTCTTATTTCGGACATTTTAGTCCCAAGACCCGGATTCTGGTTGTGAAGGAAGGAAGCCGGAAGGAACTCTGCGCGGAATACAGAGGCATTTATCATATGCTGAAAGAAGCCCATCTGCTGTTCACGGTGGTAAAGCTGAATGCGCTGGAAAGTCATATAAAAGAATTTGACGAGTATGACTTTATTCTTCTTCCGGACGTACATCAGGTGTCAGAACCTGTGCTGGATGCGCTGAAACAGACCAGGGCTTCTGTGATCGCGACCGGTCTGGCGCTGGAAGAGCAGGCAGACGCGCTGCAGGCGCTGTTCGGTATTTCCTTGAAAGAAAAAGTTACCGATGTACGGGGAACGTATCTGAAAACCGATCCGGCGGATGTTTTCTCAGATTTTGCGGAAAAGAAAAAATACTGGGTATTTCTGGACGGACCGTACTGCGGAATGGAACTGGGAGAGGAGACCAGAGGTTTGCTTCCCAAGGTAGAAAAAGCCAGATTCGGACCGCCGGAACGCTGCTACGGCCATGAAGAGACGGATGAACCTATGATGGCGGAATTCCGGAATAAAAATCTGTATGTGCCTTGGAACATCGGAACGCTGTATTACAAGCTGGGATACGATGAATTCAAGCGGCTGCTGCTGGATGCCATGTCTTCGATTCGGACGCTGCCCCGGCTGTTTGAAACCAACGCGCCGGAGATGGTGGAGATATTCTTCGCGGAATGCGAGCCTTCTGTGTATTTGCTTCAGATGATCAATATGACCGGATGGAATGGAATGACGTTCTTTGAACCGTGGGCGCTGGACGGCATGGAGGTACGGTTTACAGGCATATCACCGGTTTCTGCGGAAGTCATGACAGAAGAAGGTCTGAAGCCGGTTCCTTTGGAAGACGGATGTCTGAAGTGTCCCATGAAGAAGGGACAGTTGTATCAGGCTTTTAAGATTCAGGTATAAATGACCTATAAGAAAGGATTGGAGGAAACAAGCATGGACAAGAAAAAGATTGCGTTTATTGGCCTTGGTATTATGGGAAAACCCATGAGCAAAAATCTGCTTAACGCGGGATACGAACTGACCGTTTATGATTTGAATGCTGCTTCGATAGAAGAAGTGGTATCCTGCGGCGCAAAGGCGGCAGGCAGCGCGGCAGAAGCGGTGAAGGGCTGCGGCATTGCCATTACCATGCTGCCCAATTCTCCCCATGTGAAGACGGCGGTTATGGGAGAAAACGGCGTACTGGAAGGAGCCTGCCCGGGCATGATTCTGATTGACATGAGTTCCATAGCGCCGCTGGCCTCTCAGGAAATCTGCAAAGCCTGTGAAAAGGCAGGCGTCGAGATGCTGGATGCACCCGTATCCGGCGGAGAGCCAAAGGCGATTGACGGCACCTTGTCCATTATGATCGGCGGCAAAAAAGAGGTATATGAAGAGGTAAAAGACCTGCTTTTGTGTATGGGAAGCAGTGCCGTGTACTGCGGCAGCATCGGCGCCGGCAATACCACCAAGCTGGCCAATCAGATTGTGGTAGCGCTGAATATTGCCGCCTGTTCGGAAGCATTTACGCTGGCGAAGGCAGCAGGCGTAGATCCGCAGATGGTATATGAAGCCATTCGCGGAGGCCTGGCGGGATCAACGGTTATGGACGCAAAAGTGCCGATGATGATTGCAGACAATGAAAAGCCTGGCTTTAAGATCGACCTTCATATCAAGGACCTGAATAACGCAATGGATACGGGACACGGAGTAGGCGTGCCGCTTCCTCTGACCGCGCAGGTGATGGAAATGTTCCAGCTGCTGCACGCGGACGGAAAAGGACAGGCGGATCACAGCGCGCTTGTAAAGTATTATGAGAAGCTTTCCGGTGTGTCCGTATCCGGGAAGGAATAACACCATATGGGGCAGAACAATGAGTTGAGAGAGGACGCAAAAAGGATTATCAGCCGGTCGATTCAGGATATGCTGCCGGACAGCGCGGTAGAACACGCGCTGGTGGGCGTGGACCTGCCTGGCAGTATCTATGTAGCGGCGTTTGGAAAGGCTGCCTGGCAGATGGCCAACGCTGCCGCGAGAATTCTTGGAAAACGGATTCGGCGCGGAGTTGTGGTTACCAAGTATGCGCATGCCAGAGGGGAGATCCCCGGTTTCCAGATCCTGGAAGCCGGGCACCCCGTGCCGGACGAGAATTCCGTCAGAGGTGCCGAGCAGATCATAGAATTGATGAAAGAAGCGGGAGAACAGGACTCCATCGTTTTGCTGGTATCCGGAGGCGGATCCGCGCTGCTGGAGAAGCCGGAAGAAGGGCTGACTCTGGATGATATCCAGCAGGTGACGGAACAGCTGTTGCAGTGCGGAGCCGCCATTCAGGAAATCAATGTGATTCGGAAGCGGCTGTCGGCGGTCAAAGGCGGAAAACTGGCGATGATGTGCAGAAAGGCCAGAATTTATCAGGTGGTACTGTCGGATATTATTGACGACAATCTGGAGATGATTGCTTCTGGCCCGGCCTGCGCAGACACGTCTACCTATGAAGATGTGCGGAGAATTAAAGAGAAGTACAATCTGCGGTTTTCTGAAAAAGTAGAAGCAGCCCTGCAGAGAGAAACGCCGAAGCAGATCGATCACGTGGAATCGGTCATTACCGGAAGTGTACGGGAACTTTGCCGATCTGCCGCACGCAATGCGGGGGAACTGGGATATGAGCCCTATATACTGACGGCCAGCCTGGATTGTGAAGCCAGAGAGGCAGGAGAATTCATGGCCAGTATCGCCAGAAGCATCGGAAAGGTAGGACAGGCAGGATTTGTAAAACCCTGCGCGATTATTGCCGGCGGGGAAACCGTTGTAAATCTGACGGGAAGCGGAAAAGGCGGACGAAATCAGGAACTGGCGCTAAGCGCGGCCCGGGGCATTGACGGAATGGAAGACGTTGTGGTGTTTTCTGTTGGCTCCGATGGAACCGATGGCCCTACCGATGCTGCAGGAGGCATGGTGGATGGATGCACAATGGCGCGTCTCCGTCAGGCAGGCATGGACTATGAGAAAATCATGAAGGACAACGATTCCTATCATGCGCTGAAGCAGGTGGATGGACTGATTGTTACCGGAGCGACCGGGACCAATGTCAATGATGTGGCAGTAATTTTATGCAGATAGATAAGGAGGGACGACATGGAAGAAAAACGAGTATGGTGGAAGAGCCCTATGCGGGTGATGCAGTACAATCTGCAGGTGGCTGACACCGGCGGTATGGATCCGGAAAAAATTGCCAGAGAGACAGAAGAGCTGGCCTGCAATGTGGTAGTTATGAATGTGGGAGGCATATATGCCTGGTATCCCAGCAAGGTAAAGTATCATCATATCAACGAGTTTCTTCCCAAAGACAGGGATCTGCTGGCGGACCTGATTCAGGAATTCCATAAGAGAAACATCCGTTTTGTGGCGCGGTTTGATTTCAGCATTACGGATGATACCACCTATCTTCAGAAACCGCAGTGGTTTGCCAGACATAAAGACAAATCTCCCTATTTCCGCGGAGAAAAGCGGATGGGAAACTGGTCTCTGTTTTTAAATACCTGTGCCAGCAGCGGATACCGCAATGAAGAAGTGGCGGTTCCCGTACTGAAAGAAGTACTGAACAATTATGATATTGATGGCATTTTCCTGAACGCGCCTATGGCTTCCGCCTGTTTCTGTGAGAAATGTCAGGAAAAGTACAAGGAAACTTACGGGGTACCGATGCCGGACGATGAGGCGGATTTTGAGCCGGACTGGCTGTCCCGCTGCACCAAAGACAATATCGGAGTCATGCACCGCGCGATTCAGGAAACCAGAAGCGAAGTGCCGCTGATTCTGTATTATATACCCTTCTCCTGGAAGATTGAAGGCCACGGGAGAATTGACCGCGACAGCATCTATGAGCGCTATGCCACTGCGGAACTGATTTGCACAGAATCCCAGGATGTGCTGTCCAGAGGCGTTAAAGGCAATATACCGGGAACTTCCAATACGCTGCTGTCCATGAAAGCGGGCCAGAGGGACGACCAGGCACTTCCGCCCTTCGGCATTATTCACTCCTGTCCCGGTATGGACTGGCGCCATGTAGGTCTTCCTGTGGCTGAATATCTTCCCTGGATGTGTCAGGTTCCGGCTTCTGGAGGCGTGCTGTGGCATTCAGTAACCGGATATCCGGACACCATTACAGACAAGCGGATTTTGAAGGCCATTGATCAGGTGGATCACTGGATCGCGAAGAGCGAACAGGATATGGACGGCGCCAGAAGCCGGGCGGAGACCGTAGTGCTCTGGGATGGCCGTGAAGCTTCGATCCATTGGGCAGATGGCCTGGTGAAAAACCATATTTCCTTTGATCTGATGCAGGATTACTGCATCAATCAGGAACATCTGAACCAGTACCGCCTGGCGATTGTGCCCGATGGCCTGCTGAGCCAGGAAGCAGTGCAGAAAGCAGTCTGCACATTTGCAAAACAGGGCGGACGGGTGATCGTGGAAAATACGGATTCCAGCGCGGCTTTGCGTATGCGGGAATTCCTGGGAATCGGTCCGCAGATCCGTAAGGGAGAATATTTAAAGGCCAGCTATCTTCGGTTTGAAGAAGCAGGCGCGTCTCTCAAGAAGAATATGGATACGGATAAAATCGCTTTCCGCGGACAGGTTTTGTACAGCGATCCGGCCGATGGAAGCCGTACCATGGCAACGCTGGTGCCGCCGTTTGCTCCCATGGAAGTGGTAGGCGCTCCGCCGGAACGTGCTTCCATGCCGGTTTCCCATACCGACATTCCGCTGATTTTAAAACATGCCGCAGGCGAAGGCGAAGTGATGTATCTGCCCTTCTCCTTAAGCGCGCTGCTGAAAGAATTCCAGCTGGCGGATCACTATCAGCTGATCGGCAATATGGCGGATGATATGCTGAAGCGCAGAGAACTGGAAGTCTGCGCACCGACTTCGGTACAGGTGACCATGTATGAAAAAGAAGGAAAATATCTGGTGCATCTGGTTAATGAAACCGGTGAACGGCCGCTGCGGGATACCGTTCCGGTAGGGCCGGTCCACGTATCGGTACAGCTGCCGGAAGGCCGGAAGATTTCCGCGGTGCGGGCTGTGATCGAAGAGCAGAAGATCAGCTGGAAAGAGGAAGCAGGAAGAGCGGAGATTGATCTGGACCGTTTGGAAGTCTGGGAGATGCTGGCGATTGAATTTTAAAACAAAACTGCAGGAAAATCAGAGGAGGCGGAATACATGAAAGATTCCATTCACAAATATTTTAAAATCGGCACCATCCAGTGGATGAGCCATCCGCCGGCGGACTATGATGTGCTGGATTCTGTAAAGACCATTGCCTGTGACGACTTTTTCGATGCCATTGAAATCGGACCGTTTCAGGATGGGGCAAAACGGGAAAAAGCGGCGGAGATGATCCGTCAGGCCCATATGCAGGTATGCTATGGCGCGCAGCCGAGACTGCTGGGAACCGGACTGAACCCCAACGACATTGATGAGGAAGGACGTAAAAAAGCAGAAGCGACGCTTCTGGAAGCGGTGGATGAAGCGGAGCAGCTGGGAGCGAAAGGAATTGCGTTCCTGGCAGGCAAATGGCAGGAAGAGACAAAAGAGATGGCGTATCAGCAGCTGCTGAAAACCACGCAGACGGTCTGCTGCTATGCGGCATCCAAAGGCATGCAGGTAAATCTGGAAGTATTTGACTTTGATATGGATAAAGCAGCGCTGATCGGTCCGGCGCCGCTGGCCGCGCGTTTTGCGGCGGATATGCGGACCCGGTGCAGCAATTTCGGCCTGCTGGTGGATTTGTCCCATTTCCCGACGACCTATGAAACGTCTCAGTTCGTCATTCGGACGCTGCGCCCCTATATTACCCATTTCCACATCGGAAACGCGGTAGTAAAGCCGGGGTGTGAAGCTTATGGGGATCAGCACCCCAGGTTTGGCTTCCCCAACAGCGCCAACGATACGGAAGAACTGCTGGACTTTTTCCGGGTACTGAAACAGGAAGGTTTTCTGAACGCAGAAAAACCCTATCACCTTTCCTTTGAGGTAAAACCGTGGAAGGGAGAAGATGGGGACCTGATTCTGGCAGGAACCAAGCGGGTGATCAACCGGGCCTGGGCGCTTCTGGAAGACTGACCGATAGAAAAGAAAAGGAGATGAAGGCCGATGAAAATCGTAATATTGGATGGCTATACAGAAAATCCCGGGGATTTGAGCTGGGAAGGCTTTGAAGCACTGGGAGATCTGACTGTATATGACCGGACACCGGCAGAACAGGTAATCGAGCGGATTGGAGACGCGGAGGCAGTGATTGTCAATAAAACACCGCTTTCTGAAGAAGTATTCGCGGCCTGCCCGTCCATTCGATATGTAGGCGTGCTGGCGACCGGCTACAACGTAGTGGATATTCAGGCGGCGGATCGGCGAGGCATTCCTGTCTGCAATATTCCTACTTACGGGACGACGGCGGTGGCCCAGATGACCATGGCGCTGCTGCTGGAAATCTGCCATCATGCGCAGGAACATTCTCAGGCGGTCAAAGCAGGGGAGTGGGCCAGCTGTCCGGACTGGTGCTTCTGGAAATTCCCGCTGATAGAACTGGCAGGAAAGACCATGGGAATTATCGGATTCGGCCGTATCGGACAGGCAGTGGGAAAACTGGCAAAAGCGTTCGGTATGGAAGTTCTGGCAAATGACGCGCACGAGACGGAAAGCGGCAGAGCCATAGGAACGTATGTCACCAGAGAGGAACTGCTGGCGCGCGCGGATATTATATCGCTGCACTGCCCGCTTTTTTCTGACACGGAGGGCATTATCGGCAGGGAAAACCTGGCGAAAATGAAGGATGGCGTGATCATTCTCAACACCAGCCGTGGACCTCTGGTAAATGAGGCGGCGCTGGCGGAGGCGTTAAAGAGCGGAAAGGTGTACGCAGCCGGCGTGGACGTGGTTTCCACAGAGCCGATCCGTCCAGACAATCCGCTGCTGTCCTGCGAAAACTGTCTGATCACTCCTCACATTTCCTGGGCGCCTGCAGCCAGCCGGAAACGCCTTATGGACATTGCGGTAGAGAATCTGAGAGCATTTGTGAATGGCGAACCGGTGAATGTGGTGAATCTGAAATCATAGAACAAAAAAGTGTTTGTCTAATGCGGGCCGGAGTATTCCGGCCCGTTTTTTTCTACCTCCCCGCCTTTTTCTCCCCCCACGCGATGCCCTGATACAGCGCCGCCGACATCAGGCAGAGGATGACGATGCTCATCACCAGCATATCCATTTTGAACACCTGGGAAGCGTAGATGATCAGATATCCCAGGCCGGCCCGGGCGGAGAGAAACTCGCCGATGATGACGCCCACCAGGCAGAGCCCCGCGTTGACCTTCATGCTGTTGATCAGAAGCGGAACGGAAGAAGGAATCAGCACTTTGGTCAGAATATCCCGGCGGGTGCCGCCAAGGGCAAGAATCAGCCGGATTTTATCCGGATCGGTCTGGCGGAAGCCGGTGTACAGAGTCAGAATCGAGCCGAATACGGCAACGGAGACGGCAGCGGCGATGATGGTGGTCATGCGGTTTCCCAGCCAGACGATCAGCAGAGGCGCCAGAGCGGATTTGGGCAGGCTGTTGAGCATGACCAGATACGGTTCCGCCACCTCATACAGGCTGCGGCTGCTCCACAGAAGGACGGCTCCGGCCAGTCCGACGGCAGTCACCAGAAAAAAACTCACCAGGGTTTCCAGAAGCGTGACGCCGGTGTGGAGAAAAATGCTTCCGTCGGCAGCCATCTGCAGAAAGCAGAGGACTACCCGGGACGGGCTGCTGAAGATAAAGGAATTGATGATCTCATAAGAAGAACACAGTTCCCAGATCAGCAGAAAGAGAACGAAGGTCAGAAGCCGCAGCGCCGCCACCCGGCGGCGGTGCCGGCGTTCCCGGTTTAAAAAGGCTTGCTGCGCCTCAGAAAGAACAGGAGAGGTCACGGGTTTTTCAGCTCCTTCCATAACAGATTGAAATACGAAGAAAATTCCGGCGCGTTGCGCCGGGCCAGGGGCCGGTCGTACTCCGGAGAAAAGGAAATTTCCAGGACGGAGCGGACCCTGGCGGGACGGCTGGTTAAAACCAGAATCCGGTCGGCCGCGGAAATGGCTTCCGACAGGTCGTGGGTAATCAGCACGGCGGTTTTTTTCTGGGTGCGGATGATGGTGCTGATGTCGTCGCAGACTTCCAGACGGGTCTGATAATCCAGGGCGGAGAAGGGCTCATCCAGCAGCAGAATGTCCGGCTTCAGCGCCAGGGTACGGATCAGGGCCGCCCGCTGCCGCATGCCGCCGGACAGCTGGGAGGGCCGGGCGTGGGCGAAGGGCAGCAGGCCGTAGGTATCCAGCATGGTCCGCAGTTCTTCCCGTACGGGGCCGGTTAAGGACCGGCGGATTTCCGGCCCCAGAGATACGTTGTCCAGAATGCTGCGCCACTCAAACAGATGGTCTTTCTGCAGCATGTATCCGATTACGGCGCGGCTTTCCCGCCGCGGAACGCCATCGATGAAAATCTCCCCTTCTTCCGGCCTGAGAAGGCCGGCGAGCAGGGAAAGAAGCGTAGATTTGCCGCAGCCGGAAGGGCCCACCACGGCAAGAAATTCGCCGTCCTGTACGTCAAAGGATATGCGGGAAAGGGCCCGGGTTTCGCCTTCCGGCGTGTGGTAGGAATAGCTTAAGTCTTTCACTTCCAGTTTGGGGATCATAGGCCACCTCCTGACTATATGGCTATCATATGACAGGAAAATGAAAAGGTTATCGGCGCGGCCCTCTGGCCTTGACTGCCGGCCGCCGGAACCCTATAATAGACAGACAGAAACCATATTGGAAGCGAGAAAGGAGATGGCGCAGTGGAGTGGAAGCATAAGGAAGACCGCATCACATACGAGGATCAGGGGAAGGTTCTGGCGGAAGTGTTTTTCCCGGAGGAGGGAGAGAACCGGGTCAACATCTGCCATACTTTTGTGGATGAATCCCTGCGGGGGCAGGGGATCGCCGGACAGCTGCTGGAACGGGCGGCAAAGCAGCTGCGAAGCCAGGGGAAGCAGGCCGTTCCTACCTGCTCCTACGCGGTTTTATGGTTTGAAAAGCACCCGGAATACGGGGATGTACTGGAAAAAAAGAATTGAGAGAAGAAAAGCGGAGTCCTTGCTACAGCATGGACTCCACTTTTTCGCATACCAGCCGGATGGATTCGGACAGGCTGATGTCCCTGCAGCCTACGATGTAGTGGCCGCACCGGTTGACGGGAATCAGAATTTTGAAGGCGGAACTGCTGCCGATGGCGGCGGCAATGGCCGGCGTGATTTCCCCCAACAGGGCGTCGGCAAAGACGATGCCGATGGGGCCGATGATGATATCGGAGTTTCTGGCATTTACAATGCAGGGGTGTTCTCCGGTGGCCCCGTAATCCGCGCCTGCCTTGAGCATGGCGGCGGTGGCGATGCTGTTGGTGCCTATGGCGTACAGCTCCAGTTCTGGATGCTGTTTTTTCAGCTGTTCTACAATGGCTTTTCCCATACGGCCGCCCTGGCCGTCGATAATGGTGATTTTCATGCAAGTCCTCCTGCGGCAACCGGCCGGCTCCCGCAGCGGGTTCCGGCCATTTGCCCATAAGTTCATCAAAAATTCACAAAATATTATAGCAAAATGCGATTGACAAAAAAAGGGAAATTTTCTAAAATAGTTCGCATGCAAACTAATGGAGGATGACATATGGCAGAGAAAAAGGAAATGGATCTGGGATCTTTCGCGGCCCGGCTGAACCATCAGATTGTCCGGAAAGCCCATACCCTGTATGACAGGAAAAAGATGAACGACGTTTCCATGCTGAACATGTGGGTGGCAGACTTCCTCTATGACCGGAAACAGGAAGGAAAGACTGTGTTCCAGAAAGACGTGGAGGCGGAGTTCGGGATCAACCGGGCGACGGCTTCCAAAATGCTGGCGCTTATGGAGGAAAAGGGGCTGATCCGCCGCACCAGCCTGGAGGCGGATGGGCGCTACAAGTCCATAGAGCTGGAGCCGGAGGGGCTGAAGCTGCAGAAACTGGGGCACCAGATCCACGCAGAGGTGGAGCACTGCCTGAGCCGCAGCCTGACCGGAGAGGAAGCGGAGCTGTTCCGCGTTCTCTGCGGCAAGATGATCCGGAGTCTGGAACAGGATTCCGACGGTTTGCGCAAAAATGAAGCAGAAAGGAAGTATGGGAAATGATAGGAATGCTGGCAAAAAGCATCCGGGAGTACAAAAAGGCTTCCATTGCCACGCCGCTTCTGGTGTCCATGGAAGTGGTGATGGAGTGTATCATCCCTTTTCTGATTGCCCAGCTGGTCAATCAGATCAAGGGCGGCTGTGAACTGTCGGTGATCGCTAAGTACGGTCTGGTGCTGGTGATTATGGCCGCGCTGTCTCTGATGTTCGGCGCTCTGGCGGGCATGACCTGCGCCACCGCGTCCTGCGGACTGGCCAAAAATTTGCGGAAGGATATGTTCTACAATATCCAGAACTACTCATTTGAAAATATTGACCGGTTTTCCACGTCTTCGCTGGTAACCCGTCTGACCACGGACATCACCAACGTCCAGGTCGCCTATATGATGATCATCCGGACGGCCATCCGTTCGCCGCTGATGCTGGTATTCGCCTTTGTGATGGCGGTGGTTATGGGCGGCCGCATGGCCTGGATTTTTGCGGTGGTGATCCCGATTCTGGGCATCGGCCTGTTTCTGGTGGCCCACAAGACCATGCCGCTGTTCCGCAAGGTCTTCAAAAAGTACGACGCCTTAAACAGTTCCATTCAGGAAAATGTCAAAGGCATCCGGGTGGTAAAATCCTTCGTCCGGGAAGACTATGAAGAAAAGAAGTTCGGACGGGCGGCGGAAGACGTCTGCGCCGACTTTACCAAAGCGGAGCGGATTCTGGCCCTCAACAACCCGCTGATGCAGTTCTGCATCTACTCGGTGATGGTATTCGTGCTGTCCTTCGGTTCCTATACCATTATTACTTCCAGGGGCCTGGATCTGGACGTGGGACAGTTTTCCGCGCTGCTGACCTACAGCTTTATGATGCTCAGCAGCCTGATGATGCTTTCCATGATCTTCGTGATGATCACCATGGCCGGTGAATCCGCCAAGCGTATCGCGGAGGTGCTGGACGAGACCAGCACCCTGTCCAATCCGGAACATCCGGTATACGAAGTGGACGACGGCTCCATCGAATTTGACCACGTCAGCTTCAAATACGCCAAGTCGGCGAAGCGCACCGCGCTGACTGACGTCAGCTTAAAGATCCGCTCCGGTGAAACCATCGGCATCATCGGCGGCACCGGTTCATCCAAGTCTACGCTGGTGCAGCTGATTCCCCGCCTGTACGACGCCACGGAAGGCGCGGTGCGGGTAGGCGGCCGGGATGTGCGGGAATACGATCTGGAAACCCTGCGCAACCAGGTGGCGGTGGTGCTGCAGAAAAACGTGCTGTTTTCCGGCACCATCAAAGAAAACCTGCGCTGGGGCAATCCCGACGCCACCGACGAGGAACTGGTGGAAGCTTGCAGACTGGCCCAGGCGGACGAGTTTATCTCCGGGTTCCCGGATGGATATGATACATACATCGAACAGGGCGGCACCAACGTTTCCGGCGGACAGAAGCAGCGTCTGTGCATTGCCCGGGCCCTTCTGAAAGAGCCGAAGATCCTGATTCTGGACGACTCCACCAGCGCGGTGGATACCCGGACCGACGCGTATCTGCGCAAGGCGATGCGGGAGTTTATTCCGGAGACCACCAAGATCATCATCGCCCAGCGAATCTCGTCTGTGGAAGAAGCAGACCGGATCGTG
Source organism: uncultured Lachnospiraceae bacterium (assembly GCA_944380605.1). Taxonomy (GTDB): domain Bacteria; phylum Bacillota; class Clostridia; order Lachnospirales; family Lachnospiraceae; genus UBA3402. The sequence continues at coordinate 54,557 of CALWIA010000033.1, forward strand.
GTGATGAACGGCGGCCGGATCGACGCGGTAGGCACCCACAAGCAGCTGCTGGAGACCAACGCGATTTATCAGGAGGTTTATTACTCCCAGAACAAGGCAGGTGATTCCGATGAAGACAAATAACGCGAAAAAGGGCACGGTGCCCCGTCTTTTGAAGATGATTGCCGGGTTTTATCCGGTGATGTTTCCGGCGAGCATAGCCCTGATCATATTTAACGCCATTGTCAGCTCTATTCCGGCGGTCTTTATGCAGAACATCATCGCGGTGGTGGAGAGCAGCTGGCAGAGCGGCGACTGGAGCGCCGTCAGCGGACAGATTTTCCGCTACGTGGGGATTCTGGTCTGCTTCTACGCGGCGTCCCTGATTGCCGGCTTTACCTTCAACCAGCTGATGGCCATTATGACCCAGGGAACGCTGATGAAGATGCGGGAGAAGATGTTCAACAAGATGCAGACCCTTCCCATCAAGTATTTTGACACCAACAACCACGGCGACATCATGAGCCATTACACCAACGACATCGATACCCTGCGGCAGATGATTTCCCAGAGTTTTCCCCAGATGCTGGTGTCCGGCGTGACGGTGCTGACGGTGCTGTTTATCATGCTGTACTACTGCGTCTGGATGACCCTGGTGGTGCTGGCGGGAGCCCTGCTGATGCTGACCATTACCAGAAAGATCGGCGGCGGCTCGGCCCGGTTCTTCTTCCGGCAGCAGGAGGCCCTGGGCAAGCTGGAGGGCTTCGCGGAAGAGATGATGAACGGCCAGAAAGTGGTGAAGGTATTCTGCCACGAAGAGGCTTCCAAAGCGGATTTTGACCGCTACAACGACATGCTGTTCGAGCAGTCCCAGCGGGCCAACAAGTACGCCAACACCCTGGGCCCCATTTTGAACAACATCGGCAACGTGCTGTATGTGGTTGTGGCTTTGGCCGGCGGCATCCTTATGGTATACCAGGTGCCCAACGTAAGCATTTCCGGCCTGCCCCTGAGCATCAGCGTGGTGGTGCCGTTTCTGAACATGGCCAAGCAGTTTGCCGGCAACGTCAACCAGGTGTCCAATCAGGTCAACTCCGTGGTCATGGGTCTGGCCGGCACGTCCCGGATCATGGAACTGCTGGATCAGGAGCCGGAGACCGACGAAGGCTATGTGACCCTGGTCAACGCCAGAGAAGAAAACGGCGTGCTGACGGAGTGCGAGGAGCGTACCGGCCTGTGGGCCTGGCGGCATCCCCACAAAGCCGACGGCACCGTTACCTATACGAAACTGACCGGCGACGTGCGGCTGTTTGACGTGGACTTTGAGTACGAAAAGGGCAAGACCGTGCTCCACAACATCACGCTGTACGCGGAGCCGGGCCAGAAAGTGGCTTTTGTAGGCGCCACGGGAGCCGGCAAGACCACCATTACCAACCTGCTGAACCGGTTCTACGACATCGCCGACGGCAAGATCCGCTATGACGGCATCAACATCAACAAGATCAAAAAGGCGGACCTGCGCCGTTCCCTGGGCATCGTGCTGCAGGACACCAACCTGTTTACCGGCACGGTTATGGACAACATCCGCTACGGAAAGCTGGACGCCACCGATGAAGAGTGCATCGCCGCCGCGCAGCTGGCCGGCGCCGACGACTTTATCACCCGTCTGCCGGACGGCTACAATACCATGCTTACCGGCAACGGAGCCAACCTGTCCCAGGGCCAGCGGCAGCTGCTGTCCATTGCCCGGGCCGCGGTGGCGGATCCGCCGGTGATGATCCTGGACGAGGCCACATCCTCCATCGATACCCGTACGGAGGCCATTGTCCAGAGAGGCATGGACGCCCTGATGAAGGGCAGAACTGTATTTGTCATTGCCCATCGCCTGTCTACCGTCAAAAATTCTGACGTGATCATGGTGCTGGACCACGGCCGTATCATCGAGCGGGGCAGCCACGAAAAGCTGCTGGAGGAAAAAGGCCAGTATTATCAGCTGTATACCGGCGCTTTTGAACTGGAATAACCGGCAGACAGAGGCAAAAAACACTTGCATTTGTCATATGCAGGTGGTATAATTCATACGATAACATGAGATGACTGATAAGGAGTGGGCGAAAGTCCACTCCTTCATTTTGGGTCAGACGAAGGAAGAAAGGTGGTGGAAGCATGACGAAAAGAGAAAGCTATGAATCCAGAACGGAACAGTTTTTACTGCCCCTTATGGAGGAATATCACTTCGAGCTGGTGGACGTGGAATATGTAAAAGAAGCCGGAACGTGGTATCTGCGGGCCTATATTGACAAAGAAGGCGGCATTGCCATAAACGACTGCGAAATGGTCAGCCGCCGGTTAAGCGACTGGCTGGACCGGGAAGATTTTATCGAGGACAGCTACGTACTGGAAGTCAGTTCTCCGGGACTGGGCCGTCCGCTGAAAAAAGACAAGGATTTTGCCCGCAGCATCGGCAAAGAAGTGGACGTGCGCCTGTACCGCCTCCGGGACGGCAGTAAAGATTTTACGGGGATTTTAACCCAGTACGACAAAGAGTCCGTTACAATAGAACTGGAAGATGGCAGCAGCATGCAGATCGGGCGTCCGGAGATCGCGCTGATTCGTCTGGCTTTTGATTTCTGATAGGAATAAATATTGGAGGATAAAAGAAATGAATAAAGAACTGATGGAAGCACTGGAGATTCTGGAAAAGGAGAAAAACATCAGCAAGGCCACGATGCTGGAGGCCATTGAAAATTCTCTGATTACTGCCTGCAAGAATCATTTCGGAAGAGCTGACAACATTAAGGTCAATATCAATCCGGATACCGGTGATTTCGCTGTGCTGGCGGAGAAGACCGTCGCCGAGGAAGCGGAGGATCCGCTGACCCAGATCAGCCTGGCGGAAGCGAAGATGATCAAGCCCACCTATGAAATCGGAGACGTGGTACAGATTCCGGTGGAGTCCAAATCCTTCGGCCGCATCGCCACCCAGAACGCCAAGAACGTGATCCTGCAGAAGATCCGGGAAGAAGAGCGCAAGGTGCTTTACAACGACTGGTATATGCTGGAGAAAGATATTGTTCCCGGCGTGGTGCAGCGGTATCTGGGCAAGAACATCAGCATCAACCTGGGCAAGGTGGACGCTATCCTGAATGAGTCGGAACAGGTCAAAGGCGAGGTGTTCCAGCCCACGGAACGGATCAAGGTCTATGTGCTGGAAGTCAAGGATACTTCCAGAGGGCCCAGAATCTCCGTTTCCCGGACCCATCCGGACCTGGTGAAGCGGCTGTTTGAACTGGAAGTGGCGGAAGTCAAGGACGGAACCGTGGAGATCAAGGCCATTGCCAGAGAGGCCGGTTCCCGGACCAAGATCGCGGTAAAATCCAACGATCCCAACGTGGATCCGGTAGGCGCCTGCGTCGGCCTGAACGGCGCCCGGGTCAATTCCATTGTACGGGAACTGCGGGGCGAGAAAATCGACATCATCAACTGGGACGACAACCCGGCGTTCCTCATTGAAAACGCGCTGAGCCCGGCCAAGGTCATCTGCGTGGTGGTGGACGAAGAGACCCGGGAGGCCCAGGTCATCGTTCCGGACTATCAGCTGTCGCTGGCCATCGGCAAAGAGGGGCAGAACGCCCGGCTGGCGGCCCGCCTGACCGGTTATAAAATCGATATCAAGAACGAGACCCAGGCCCGGGAAATGGGACTGTTTGAGGAACTGGGACTGGATGACCATACAGAAGAAGGCGTATACGAAGAATACGCCGACAGCTATGACGGATACGGCGAGGCGGAACCGGAGGAAGGCTATCCGGAGGACGCCTATGAAGAAGACGGATATGAAGACGGCGCGGCCGATCCGGACAGCCAGACAGAGCAGGGGTGAGCACCGGTGGCAGAGAAAAAAATTCCCCTCCGTCAGTGCATCGGCTGCGGGGAGATGAAGAGCAAAAAAGAGATGATCCGTATTCTGAAGACGGAGAGCGAAGGAATCGTGCTGGACGCCACGGGACGGAAAAACGGCCGGGGCGCCTACCTCTGTCCGAATATGGAATGTTTTCGGAAAGCGGTAAAGAACAAGGGGCTGGAACGCTCCTTCAAAATGCCGGTTTCCAGGGAAGTGTATGAAGCTCTGGAAAAGGAGATGGAGCAGATTGGAAAATAGACAGAAGGTGCTGAATCTGCTGGGGCTGGCCACCAAGGCCGGAAAGATCGCCAGCGGGGAGTTCTCCACAGAACGGGCGGTCAAAACCGGGAAAGCGTATCTGGTGATCGTATCAGAAGAGGCATCGGACAATACCAGAAAGATGTTTGCCAACATGTGTACTTACTATCGGGTTCCTATCTGTTATTTCGGCGGCAAGGTTGAGCTGGGCCATTCCATGGGAAAGGAACTGCGGGCTTCACTGGCCGTACTGGACGAGGGATTCGCCAAAGCGTTGGTAAAACAAATGAATTGGAACGGAGGCAGTAAGTATGAGAGTTAGCGAACTTGCGAAGGAGCTGGGCAAAACCAGCAAGGAAGTATTGGATATCCTGCAGAAGCAGGGACACGAGGTCAAGAGCCATTCCTCCAGTTTAAGCGACGAGCAGGCGCAGGCGGTGAAGAAGGCCTTCGCCGCGCCGAAGCCCAAGGCGGCGCCGGCTCCGGCGGCGGAAGGAACGGCTCCGGCGGAACCGCCCAAGAAAAAGATCGTGGCGGTGTACCGGCCGCAGAATTCCCAGACCATTAAGAGCCGGACCCAGGGAGCCCGCCCCCAGGCAGGGCAGAGCCGTCCGGGCGCTCCGGCCCGCGATGGAGCCAGACCGGCGGCGCCGGGAACCCGTCCGGCAGGACAGCCGGCACAGGGAACCCGCCAGGCAGGACAGAGCGCGCCGGCAGCCCGTCCGGCAGGACAGCCGGCACAGGGAACGCGTCCGGCGGTACAGAACGCGCCGGCAGCAGGAACCGGGGCAGCTCCCGCCCGGGAAGCGGCCAGACCGGCGGCACAGGAGACCCGTCCGGTAGGAACCAGAGAAAACAGTCCGGCTGCGGCGCCGGCCGGCAGCCGTGAAGGAAGCCGGGGCGGCTTCGGAGGCAGCCGTGACAGCCGGGATGGGAACCGCGGCGGCAGCTTCGGAGGAAACCGTGACAGCCGGGATGGAAGCCGGGGCGGCTTTGGAGGAAACCGGGACGGCCGGGACGGCAATCGCAGCGGCGGCTTCGGAGGCAGCCGTGACAGCCGGGATGGAAACCGGGGCGGCGGCTTTGGAGGAAATCGTGACAGCCGGGATGGAAACCGCAGCGGCGGTTTTGGAGGAAACCGTGACGGCCGGGACGGCAATCGCAGCGGCGGCTTCGGAGGAAACCGTGACAGCCGGGATGGAAACCGCGGCGGCGGCTTCGGAGGCAGCCGGGATGGCAGCCGGGGCGGTTTCGGCGGAAGCCGGGATGGCAGCCGGGGCAGCGGATTCGGCGGCGGACGTCCCCAGGGACAGGGCCGTCCGGGACAGAGAGACGGCGGCAAGTCCTTTGACACGCCGCTGGCTTCCAAACCGCAGAACAGCCGCGTCGCCAGCAAGGCCGCGCACAAAAACGACCGGTACGACAAGAAGAATATGACGGAAGACGGACCCAGAAACAAGGGCAAATCCGCTTCCAAGCATCCCTTCATCATGCCCCAGAAGACGGCGGAGGAAAAGGTGGAAGATACCATTAAGGTCATCACCCTTCCCGAGACTCTGACCATCAAGGAACTGGCGGAGAAGATGAAGCTGCAGCCTTCCGCCATTGTCAAGAAGCTGTTCCTGAAAGGGCAGATCGTTACCCTGAACCAGGAAATCGACTATGAAAAAGCGGAAGAAATCGCCATGGAGTACGACGTGCTCTGTGAAAAAGAAGAAAAGGTAGACGTGATCCAGGAACTTCTGAAGGAAGACGAGGAGAACGAAGCCGATATGGTTCCCAGACCCCCGGTGGTCTGCGTCATGGGCCATGTAGACCACGGCAAGACCTCTCTGCTGGACGCCATCCGCCAGACCAACGTGACGGCAAGAGAAGCCGGCGGCATTACCCAGCACATCGGCGCTTACGTGGTGGAAATCAACGGCCAGAAGATTACCTTCCTGGATACACCAGGCCATGAGGCGTTTACCGCCATGCGTATGCGCGGCGCCCAGTCTACGGATATCGCCGTGCTGGTGGTGGCGGCGGACGACGGCGTCATGCCCCAGACGGTAGAGGCCATCAACCATGCCAGAGCGGCAGGGGTGGAAATCATCGTGGCCATCAACAAGATCGACAAGCCCAGCGCCAACGTGGAGCGGGTGAAACAGGAACTGGCGGAGCATGAACTGGTGCCGGAAGACTGGGGCGGCAGCACGGTATTCGTGCCGGTTTCCGCTCATACCAAGGAAGGCATTCCGGAACTGCTGGAAATGATTATTCTGACGGCAGAGGTCAAGGAACTGAAAGCCAATCCCAACCGCAACGCCAGAGGCCTGGTGATCGAGGCGGAGCTGGATAAGGGCAAAGGACCGGTGGCTACGGTGCTGGTACAGAAAGGTACGCTGCGGGTAGGAGACAACATCGCCGCAGGCGCCTGCCACGGCAAAGTCCGGGCGATGATGGACGACAAGGGACGCCGGGTCAAAGAAGCCGGCCCGTCCATGCCGGTGGAGATCCTGGGCTTAAACGGCGTGCCCAACGCCGGCGAAGTCTTCGTAGTGACGGCGACGGAAAAAGAAGCCAGAAGCTTCGCGGATACTTTTATTTCCGAAGGGAAGAATAAACTGCTGGAGGACACCAAGGCGAAGCTGTCTCTGGACGATCTGTTCAGCCAGATCCAGGCCGGCAATGTGAAGGAACTGCCCATCATTGTCAAGGCCGACGTGCAGGGCTCCGTGGAAGCGGTGAAGCAGAGCCTGACCAAGCTGTCCAACGAAGAAGTCATGGTCAAGGTGATCCACGGCGGCGTAGGCGCCATCAACGAATCCGACGTAACCCTGGCATCGGCTTCCAACGCCATTATCATCGGCTTCAACGTGCGGCCCGACGCGACGGCCAAGTCCATCGCGGAACGGGAGAAGGTGGATGTGCGGCTGTACCGGGTGATCTACCAGGCCATCGAGGATGTGGAAGCGGCCATGAAGGGCATGCTGGATCCGGTCTTCGAAGAAAAAGTCATCGGCCACGCGGTGGTGCGCCAGACCTTCAAGGCTTCCGGCGTCGGCACCATCGGCGGCTCCTATGTGCTGGACGGCAAATTCCAGAGAAACTGCCTGATCCGCATCACCCGGGAAGGCGAGCAGATCTATCAGGGCTCTCTGGCGTCCTTAAAGCGGTTTAAAGACGACGTAAAAGAAGTGGCGGCAGGATATGAATGCGGCCTTGTATTTGAAAAATTCAACGATGTCCAGGTGGATGATATGGTAGAAGCCTACATCATGGTGGAGGTTCCCAGATAGGGAGCCTCTCCCCTGGCGGGAAGGAATTCCATGCGTAAAAACAGCATTAAAAATACCAGAATCAACATGGAAGTGCAGAGGGAACTCAGTGAAATCCTCCGCACGGAAGTCAAGGATCCGAGGGTGCAGGCCGGCATGGTATCCGTCGTATCGGCGGAAGTGTCGCCGGATCTGAAATACTGCAAAGCCTATATCAGCGTTCTGGGGAGCGAAGAAGCTGCCCAGGGCGTGCTGGAAGGGCTGAAAAGCGCCATGGGCTATATCCGGCGGGAACTGGCGGCCAGGGTCAACCTGCGCAATACGCCGGAAATCCGCTTTGTGCTGGACCAGTCCATCGCCTACGGCGTCAAAATGACCCGGATGATCGACGACGTCACCCGGGATCTGAAGACGGAAGAAGACGACGAAAACCAGGAGTAAAGAAAACGGGAGGATTCCTATGACGAAACTGGAGGAAATGATACAGCGGGCCGGCACCATCGCGGTGCTGGGCCACGTCAACCCGGATGGGGACTGCATCGGTTCCTGTCTGGCGGTTTACAATTACATAAAGGATCAGTATCCGCAGAAGCAAACCGCCGTGTATCTGGAGGCGGCTGATCAGAAATTCTCCTATTTGCGCGGATTTGAAGAAATCCGCGGTCAGTGGGAAGGGGAGGCTGCGGATCTGTGCGTCTGCGTGGACTGCAGCGACCGGGAACGGCTGGGGCCGTTTGTCTCCTGTCTGGACCAGGCGGCGGAAAGCGTCTGCGTGGATCATCATGTGACCAATGAAGGCTATGCCGGGGAAAACATCATCGAGCCGGCGGCCAGTTCCACCTGCGAAGTGCTGTTTTATCAGTTTGAGGAGGAACGCATCAGCAAAGCCGCGGCGGAGTGCCTGTACACCGGCATCATACACGACACCGGTGTGTTCAAGTACAGCAATACCACGTCCCGGACCATGGAAGCGGCCGGCCGCCTCATGGCAAAGGGGATTCCCTTCAGCGACATCATCGACGACAGCTTTTACCGGAAGACGTATCTGCAGAGCCAGATTCTGGGCAGAGCCCTGCTGGAGAGCATCTCGTTTCTGGACAAACGGTGCATTTTTTCCGTGGTCCGCAGAAAAGATATGGATTTTTACGGCGTGGACAAAAACGATCTGGGCGGCATTGTGGAACAGCTGCGGATCATCGAGGGAGTGGAGTGCGCCATATTCCTGTACGAGACCGCTCCCCACACCTACAAGGTGAGCATGCGCTCCAACCGGATTGTGGACGTCAGCCGGATTGCCGCCTACTTCGGCGGCGGCGGCCATATCCGAGCGGCCGGCTGCACCATGTCCGGTAGCATTCACGACGTCATCAACAACCTGTCCCTGCACATCGAAAAACAGCTGCGGGAGAGTGAGCATGTATAACGGCGTACTGAACATATACAAAGAAAAAGGATACACGTCCCACGACGTGGTGGCCCGGCTGAGGGGGATTCTCCATCAGAAAAAAATCGGCCATACGGGTACCCTGGACCCGGACGCCGCCGGCGTGCTGCCGGTGTGCCTGGGACAGGCCACCCGTCTGGCGGATATGCTGACGGACAAGACCAAGACCTATGAGGCGGTGCTGCTTCTGGGACGGGAAACCGATACCCAGGATGTTTCCGGACAGATTCTGACCGAGGCGCCGGTGACGGTGAGCCCGGAGGAAGTACGGGCGGCGGCGGAAAGTTTTGAAGGAGCGTACGAACAGGTGCCGCCCATGTATTCGGCGCTGAAGGTAGGCGGAAAGAAGCTGTACCAGCTGGCGCGGCAGGGCCGGGTGGTGGAGCGCCAGGCCCGGCCGGTGACGATTTACCGATTGACGGTGGAGGAGATCTGCCTCCCCCGGGTGCGGATGACCGTCTGCTGTTCCAAAGGCACCTATATCCGGACTCTGTGCCACGACATCGGACAGAAACTGGGGTGCGGCGGCTGCATGGAAGAACTGCTGCGGACTCAGGTGGAGCGGTTTTTGCTGGCGGACAGCCTGACGCTGGACCAGGTGGAGCAGCTGCGGGACCGGGGGGAACTGGAATCCCGGATCGTCAGCGTGGAAGAGATGTTCGCGGCGTATCCGCCGCTGCGAACTCTGCCGGAATGCGACGGGCTGGCGCGAAACGGCAATCCGGCGGCGCCGGAACAGGTGCAGGACGCCGGGGCCATGGAAGACGGCGTCTGCTTCCGGATGTACGACAGCGGCGGGACGTTCTGGGGCGTTTACCAGTATCAGGATGAAAAACGGAGGCTGAAGCCCTGGAAAATGTTTCCGGACAGCGCCGTCCGGAGCCGGGAAAAGGGAGAATAGAATGCAGTGCTATATCAGTGACGCGGATTTTCAGATACCGGAGCCCACGGTGGTGACGCTGGGCAAATTCGACGGCCGCCACAGAGGGCATCAGAAGCTGCTGGGGCGGATGCTGGAGCTGAAGCGGCAGCTGGGATATAAAACCGCCGTGTTTACCTTTGACACCACGCCGGCGGCACGGATTGAGGGAAAGCCCCAGAAGGTGATCACCACCAACCAGGAGCGCCGCAACAACATGGCGAAGATGGGCATCGACTACCTGGTGGAATATCCCTTTACGGAAGCCGCGGCGCATCTGCCGCCGGAGACCTTTGTCCGGGAAATCCTGGCGGGCCGGATGCAGGCGAAAGCCATCGTGGTAGGCACCGACTGCGGGTTCGGCTACCGGAGGGCCGGCAACGCCGACCTGCTCCGGCAGCTGGCAGAGCCCTGCGGCTATCATCTGGAAGTGATTGAAAAGGCCCAGGACCACCACCGGGACATCAGCAGCACCTATGTAAAAGAAGAACTGGATCAGGGCAATATGGAAAAGGCCAACGAACTGCTGGGAGAGCCCTATGCCATCCACGGAATCGTGGTCCACGGCAGCCACATCGGCGGCCCGGTGCTGGGATTCCCCACCGCCAACCTGCTGCCGCCTCCGGAAAAGTACCTGCCCAGAAACGGCGTATACGTTTCCCGGGTGCTGGCCGGCGGCGTCTATTACGGCGGCATCACCAACATCGGCACAAAGCCTACGGTGGCGGGAGAGCACCCCATCGGCGCGGAGACCTTTCTCTTCGGCCTGGACGCGGATCTCTACGGAATGCCCATCGAAGTGCAGCTGCTGCATTTCGTGCGGACGGAAAAAAAGTTTGATTCCCTGGACCAGCTGAAGGCGCAGCTGGAGCGGGACAAAGAATATGGCCGCGCCTATCTTGACAACCATGGGCTGCTGTGATAAGATATATCGGTATGAATTGGCGCCGGGGCTCAGTTTCCAGGATTTTCCAGCCGGATACTTAGTCCTCGGTCAGTAGAAAAAAGGAGGAAATCATCATGATTTCAAAGGAAAAGAAGTCTGCCATTATTGCAGAGTACGCAAGAAAGCCCGGCGACACCGGATCACCGGAAGTACAGATTGCCATTCTGACGGCCAGAATCGCCGAACTGACGGAGCATCTGAAAAACAATCAGAAGGATCATCATTCCAGACGCGGCCTTCTGAAGATGGTTGGTCAGAGACGCGGCCTTCTGGACTATCTGAAGAAGACGGATCTGGAGGGTTATCGTGCTCTGATTGAGAAACTGGGAATCAGAAAGTAAGGATTGGCCTGAAGGCTGCTGCAAGCATGTTTTTTGCGGCAGCCTTTTGCTCTATGAAAGGCAGAAGGAGATTAGATATGTACAAAAGTTTTTCCATGGAATTAGCCGGAAGAACTCTGACCGTGGATATCGGCAGAGTGGCGAAGCAGGCCAATGGCGCTGCGTTTATGCACTATGGCGACACGGTGGTCCTGTCTACGGCTACCGCGTCGGAAAAGCCCAGAGAGGGAATCGATTTCTTCCCCCTGAGCGTGGAATACGAAGAGAAGCTGTACGCGGTGGGAAAGATCCCCGGCGGCTTTAACAAGAGAGAAGGAAAGGCGTCGGAAAACGCCATCCTCACCTCCCGGGTCATCGACCGTCCCATGCGTCCCCTGTTCCCCAAGGATTACCGCAACGACGTGACCCTGAACAACATGGTAATGAGCGTGGATCCCGCCTGCCGTCCCGAGCTGACGGCCATGCTGGGCGCGGCCATTGCCACCTGTATTTCCGATATCCCCTTTGACGGTCCCTGCGCCATGACTCAGGTGGGACTGGTGGATGGCGAATTTGTCATCAATCCTTCCCAGGAGCAGTGGAAGAACGGCGACCTGAACCTGACGGTGGCTTCCACCAAGGAAAAGGTGATCATGATCGAAGCCGGTGCCAATGAAGTACCGGAGGCGAAGATGATCGAGGCCATTTACCTGGCCCACGACGTGAACCAGACGCTGATCGCCTTCATCGAAAAGATCGTGGCGGAAGTAGGAAAGCCCAAGCACTCCTATGTCAGCTGCGCGGTTCCGGAAGAACTGACGGAAGAGATCCGGCGGCTGGTGCCCCAGGAAGAGATGGAAGCGGCTGTTTTCACCGACGACAAGCAGACCCGGGAAGAAAATATCCGCGTGATCACCGAGCGGCTGGAGGAAGCCTTCGCGGAAAACGAAGAGTGGCTGGCCATGCTGGGCGAGGCGGTGTATCAGTATGAGAAAAAGACGGTGCGCAAGATGATCTTAAAGGATCAGAAGCGCCCCGATGGACGCCAGATGACCCAGATCCGTCCGCTGGCGGCGGAAGTGGACCTGATCCCCAGAGTTCATGGCTCCGCCATGTTTACCCGTGGACAGACCCAGATCTGCAACGTCTGCACCCTGGCACCCTTATCGGAGCAGCAGCGCCTGGACGGCCTGGATGAGAACGAGGTCAGCAAGCGCTACATGCACCACTACAACTTCCCGTCCTACTCCGTAGGCGAGACCAAGCCTTCCAGAGGACCGGGACGCCGGGAAATTGGACACGGCGCTCTGGCGGAGCGGGCTCTGCTGCCGGTGCTTCCCAGCGAAGCGGATTTCCCCTACGCCATCCGCACCGTATCGGAGACCTTCGAGTCCAACGGTTCCACGTCCATGGCGTCCACCTGCGCTTCCTGCATGTCCCTGATGGCGGCAGGCGTGCCCATTCGGAAAATGGTGGCCGGCATTTCCTGCGGACTGGTAACGGGAGACACCGACGACGAGTTTGTGCTGCTGACGGATATCCAGGGACTGGAAGACTTCTTCGGCGATATGGACTTTAAGGTAACCGGCACCACGGAAGGCATTACGGCCATTCAGATGGACATCAAGATCCACGGCCTGACCCGTCCCATTGTGGAAGGGGCCATTGCCAGATGCCGGGAAGCCAGACTCTTTATTATGGATACCTGCATGAAGCCGGTGATTTCCGAGCCCAGACCGGAAGTAAGCCCCTACGCGCCCAAGATCGAGCAGATCATGATCGACCCGCAGAAGATCGGCGACGTAGTCGGCAAGCAGGGCAAGGTGATCAACAAGATCATCGAGGAAACCGGCGTGAAGATCGATATCGAAGACGATGGAAGCGTATCGGTCTGCGGCACCGACAAGGATATGATTGCCAAGGCGATTTCCATCATCGAGGCTATTGTTACCGATGTGGAAGTGGGCCAGGTTTATACGGGAAAAGTGGTCCGTATCATGAACTTCGGCGCGTTTGTGGAACTGGCGCCCAACAAGGACGGCATGGTTCACATTTCCAAACTGTCCGATAAGCGGGTAGGCAAAGTGGAAGACGTGGTGAACATCGGCGACGAGGTTACGGTAAAGGTAATCGAGATCGACAAGATGGGCAGAGTCAACCTGAGCATGAAGCCTGCGGATCTGGCAAAGAAAGACTGACGATACAAGCAGGAACAGGGCGCGCCGGCGTACAGACCGGCTGCGCCCTGTTTTCGGATGTGCCTGCCGGGACGTGTTCCGGCGGCACGGGAGGAGAAGGAATGAAGGGGACGAGAGATCTGCGGGTGGATAACGTCCGCGGAGTGCTGATTTTTCTGGTAGTGGCGGGGCATTTTCTGCTTCCGGTGAACGGAGAGCGTCTGACCATGAATCTGATGTATCTGATTTATTCCTTTCACATGCCCTGTTTTATGCTGGTATCCGGATACCTTTCCCACGGGATTTACACCCGGGAGAGGGGATTCCGATGGGACCGGTGGGTACAGCTTCTGTGGCTGTTCATCCTGTTTAAACTGATGGTCAATGTGACGGAGGGCATGCTGGCGGGACAGATCCGGCCGGTGCCGGACTTTTTCCACGAATCCGGCGCTCCCTGGTATCTGCTGGTGCTTATGGGATACGATCTGCTGGTGCCGCTGTTTTATCTGCTCCGGCGCTGGCGGATTCTGGTGCTGGCGGCCCTTTCTCTGGCCTGCGCCGCTTCCGGCTACCTGCCGTTTTTAAGCGACTTTCTGGCCATGGACCGGTTTTTCGCGTTCGCGGTATTCTTCTTTCTGGGATACTATATCCGCAAAGAAGACGCGGACCGCTTTTTCGCGTCTCCGATCCGCCGGATCGTTCAGGCGGCGGCGCTGCTTCTGGGGCTGGGAGCGGTGTGCCTGACCTATGATTTTCTCCAACCCTATACGCTGGTGGTGTACGGAGCCGCTTACGGCCGGTTTCCGGAACCGGTACAGCCCTTCTGCTTTCTGCTGGCCCTGTTCTGGCAGGCGGGAGCGGCGCTGCTTTCTCTGGGTCTGGCGGCCAGTCTTCCGGCGGTCCGGATCCCTCTTTTCACCACGCTGGGACAGCGGACCCTGCAGGTTTATATGCTGCACCGGCCCATTCGGGACCTGTGGCAGTATTTCGGCCTTGCCGCGCTGGTGAACGCCCGCTCGGCCTGGTCTGTGACAGGGCTGATGCTGGGATCGTTTCTGCTGACGCTGGTGCTGGGCTGCGGCCCCATCGCCGTCTTGTTTGCCTGGATCCGCAATCTGCCGCAGGCGCTGGCGGCCAGGATATTTCCCCAAAAAGAAAGGAATCGTTTATGAAACGTTGGCTGTGTCTGATGCTGGCGGCGGCCTGGATCGGCGCTGCGGCGCCTTTTCTGGCTTCCGCGGAGGAAATCGGCCCCGGTGTGGGGCTTCCGGCGGACGCCGGTACTTTTACAAGAAAACCGGAAATCGGACCGGGGGTAACGCCCCAGGAGTCCGGAGATGGCCAGGAAACGCCGGCGGCGACCGGCATTTTGGACAATGATTTTCTGGACGCGGCGTACCCGGATCCGGTGGTGCGTCCGGCGGCGGCCTATACCTATGAGAATATGGCCGCCGATATACAGAAACTGAAGGAACGGTACGGAGACCGGATGCAGGTTCAGGTGATCGGGACTTCTCTGGACGGACGGGAAATTTACGATCTCATCGTGGGCAATCCCGCGGCGCCGGTGCAGGTTCTGATCCAGGGAGGTATCCACGCCAGAGAACATATGACGCCGCTTCTGATGATGAAGCAGCTGGAAACGGCGCTGGTGTATTACGACACCGGCCACTACGGCGGCCGGGCGCTTTCGGACCTGTTTCAGAAAGCCGCGCTGCATTTTGTCCCCATGACCAATCCCGACGGAGTGACGCTGGCCCAGTCCGGCCTGTCGGGCATCCGCTCCGGCACGCTGCAGGAGGCCATTCAGGCCGCCTATGAGACGGACAAGGCGGAGGGCCGGACCGGGCAGCCGCTGGAAGCGTATCTGAAGGTGTGGAAAAGCAACGCCGCCGGCGTGGATTTAAACCACAATTTCCCGGCGGCCTGGGAGGCGGTGGTCACGTCGGCCCAGGGACCGTCTTCTTCCGCCTATAAGGGGACGGCGCCGCTTTCGGAACCGGAGAGCCAGGCGCTGGCGGCTCTGGGGAACGCGTATCCCTGGACGGCCACCATAAGCTACCACTCCATGGGCAATATTCTGTACTGGGACGCGGAGGGCAACCGGGTGCGGGAGGCTTCCCAGGCGCTGGCCCGGCAGATTTCTCAGGTGACCGGCTATCCGCTGAACGGCAGCCTGGGGAAAGGCGGCTTCAAGGACTGGATGCAGTCCCGGCAGGAAAATCCGGTACCGGGAGTCACCATAGAGGTGGGAAGCGTTGCCTGTCCGCTGCCGCTGGAAGAATTTGATGCGGTCTGGCAGCAGAACCGGGCGGTGTGGGCCCAGGTCCTGCTGTACCTGACGGAAGGGAATTAAACGCCGTCCGGCGGCTTACGCGGAAGGAGAGCAGAATACCACGATCTGCTGCGGCACCGCCTGCGCCGGCAGGCTGCGGGTGGCGGACGTGTAGATGGCAAGCAGGTACTGGCCGCCGGGAATGCCTAAGAAGTACTGGCCGTTGGGCAGCAGCACCCGGGTGGAGCCGGACAGGCGCAGCTGCAAGGTGCCCTGGCTGTTTAACAGGTTCTGGTCAAAGTAGTCCAGCGCCGCCGTCTGGCCTTCTTCCAGCCGGGCGATCACCAGGATCCGGTACTGAGGCGGGTAGACGAAAGGCATGGGGGCGGTACTGTCATAAAAGGCCGTGACCCGGTCGCCCTGGCGCAGAGGCGTCTGCCCCAGCACGTAGGTGGAACCGTCGATCCGGATATATACGGTCTGGCCATCTCCGGTTTCCAGGGTCATGGCCATGGAACAGGGAGCGCTGCCGGAACCCTGCAGCGGAAAAACAGAAGAAATAGTGCCCTCCAGAGAGGAAAACTGCTGAATCATAGATCCTCCGAAACGGATAAGGATTGCTCTATTATATGTCAGAAAAAGCAGTTGTGTTTTCCCGGGGGGCGGAGTATAATGAATGCGTTCCCGCGAAAAGACGGGAAATCAAAGGAGCAAGACATGAGCAGAGTGAGAACGAGGTACGCGCCCAGTCCCACGGGACGGATGCACGTAGGAAATTTGAGAACCGCGCTGTATGCCTATCTGATTGCCAAGCACGAAGGAGGAGATTTTCTCCTGCGGATTGAGGATACGGACCAGGAGCGCTATGTAGAAGGGGCGACGGAGATCATCTACCGGACGATGCAGGAGACGGGGCTGATCCACGACGAGGGCCCGGACAAGGACGGCGGCGTCGGTCCCTATGTCCAGAGTGAACGGCAGGCGGCCGGCATTTATCTGGAATATGCCAAAAAACTGGTGGAAAAGGGCGAGGCCTACTACTGCTTCTGCACCCAGGAGCGCCTGGACAGCCTGCGCCGGACGGTCAACGGCGAAGAGATCATGACCTATGACAAGCACTGCCTGCACCTGTCCAAAGAAGAGGTGGAAGCCAATCTGGCGGCGGGGATGCCTTACGTCATCCGCCAGAACAACCCCACGGAAGGCACCACCACGTTCCACGACGAGATTTACGGAGACATTACGGTGGACAACTCCGAGCTGGACGACATGGTTCTGATCAAGTCCGACGGATATCCCACCTACAACTTTGCCAATGTGGTGGACGACCATCTGATGGGCATTACCCACGTGGTCCGGGGCAACGAGTATCTGTCCTCTTCCCCCAAGTACAACCGTCTGTACGACGCGTTCGGATGGGAAGTGCCGGTCTATGTCCACTGCCCGCTGATTACCAATGAAGAACACAAGAAACTGAGTAAGCGCAGCGGCCATGCTTCCTATGAAGATCTGATCGAACAGGGCTTTGTTTCGGAAGCTGTAGTCAACTATGTGGCGCTGCTGGGATGGTCTCCGGAGGACAACCGGGAGATCTTTTCTCTGGAAGAACTGGTGAAGGTATTCGACTACCATCACATCAGCAAGTCGCCGGCGGTGTTTGACCTGACCAAACTGAAATGGATGAACGGCGAATATCTGAAGGCCATGGATTTTGAACGGTTCTACGCCATGGCGGAGCCCTATATCCGGGCTGTGGTGACCAGGGATCTGGATCTGCGCAAGATCGCGGCCATGGTCAAGACCCGCATCGAGGTGCTGCCGGATATCGCCGGCCATATCGATTTCTTCCAGGAACTGCCGGAATACGATACGGAGATGTACGTCCACAAGAAGATGAAGTCCACGAAAGAGACTTCCCTGTCGATTCTGCAGGACGTGGTTCCGCTTCTGGAAGCCCAGGAGGATTTCAGCAACGACGCGCTGTACGGGCTGCTGTCCGCCTATGTGCAGGAAAAGGGATACAAGACGGGACTGGTGATGTGGCCCATCCGCACCGCGCTTTCCGGAAAACAGATGACGCCGGCCGGCGCCACGGAGATTCTGGAAGTGCTGGGCAAGGAAGAGTCGCTGGCACGGATCCGCAAGGGAATTGAGAAACTGAGCCGGCAGTAGCCGGAAGAAGGCCTCCGCGGCAGGCGCCGCGGAGGCCTTATCTGACTGTGAAAGGAGGAACATCCATGGGATTTCACCCCTCGCAGGCGGAAGCCATTGCCCACGGGGAAGGCCCCATGATGGTGCTGGCGGGGCCAGGCTCCGGAAAGACCACCGTCATCACCCATCGGACCCGGCACCTGATCGCAGAGCGGGGCGTATCTCCTTCCCGGATTCTGGTGATCACGTTTACCCGGGCCGCGGCCAGGGAGATGGAGAGCCGCTTTCTGCGGCTGCCGGGTATGGAAGAGACCGGCGGCCGGGTCAGCTTCGGCACGTTCCACTCGGTGTTTTTTACCATACTGAAGCACGCCTACCGCTATCAGGCTTCCAACGTGGTCCGGGAAGAGCAGCGGATCCGGTTTATGCGGGAACTGCTGACGCGGCACCGGCTGGAGGCGGAAGATGAAAATGAATGCATCTCGTCTCTATTGGGAGAGATCAGCCACGTCAAAAGCGAACTGCTGGATCTGGAACACTACTATTCCCAGAACTGCCCGGATCAGGTGTTCCGGCAGATCTACCGGGAGTACGAGGCGTGGATGCAGGCGGGACGGATGCTGGACTTTGACGACATGCTGGTGATGTGCCGGCAGCTGCTTCTGGAGCGGCCGGACATTCTGCAGGCCTGGCAGAACAAGTTCCAGTATATTCTGGTGGACGAGTTTCAGGATATCAACCGGGTGCAGTACGAGATTGTGCGGATGCTGGCCAGGCCAGAAAACAATCTGTTTATCGTGGGAGACGACGACCAGTCGGTGTACCGGTTCCGGGGCGCCAGACCGGAGATCATGCTGGGATTTCCGAAGGATTATCCGGACGCGAAAACCGTCATTCTGGACACCAATTTCCGGTCCACCCGGGAAATCGTGGAAGCTTCTCTGCGGCTGATTAGCTGCAACCAGAAGCGGTACAAAAAAGATCTGCGCGCCTTCCGGGGGCCGGGCAAGCCGGTGCTCACCTGCGCAAGCCCGGCGCCGGGAGAGGAGACCCGGCGGATCGCGGAAGAGATCCGGGGATATCTCCAGGCCGGATACCGGCCGGAAGACATTGCTATTCTGTACCGCACCCATCTGAATCCGCGGCTTATGGTGGAGCGGCTGATGGAATACAACATCCCCTTTGTCATGAAGGATATGCTGCCCAATCTGTATGAGCACTGGATTTCCAGAAACGTGCTGGCCTATATCCGGGCCGCGGCGGGAGATCTGAGCCGGTCCAATGTGCTGCTGTTTCTGAACCGGCCCAACCGCTACATCAGCCGGGACGCCCTGGAGGAAACCAGAGTCTCCTGGGACCGGGTCAAGGCCTTTTATCAGGACCGGGAATGGATGCAGGAGCGGGTCGAGCAGCTGGAATACGACCTGGAAATGCTAAGGGACATGCCGCCGGCGGCGGCGGTCAACTACATCCGGAAGGCGGTGGGCTATGACTGCTATATCCGGGAATACGCCGAAAGTCGGCATTTGAAGCCGGAAGACCTGATGGAAATCCTGGATCAGCTGCAGGAAAGCGCGGCGGGGTTTTCCGAGACGGAGGCCTGGTTTGCCCATATGGAAGCGTACAAAAAGCAGCTGAAGGAGCAGGCGGCCAGACAGCAGGAGCGAAACGGCGGCGTGGCGCTGATGACCATGCACAGCTCCAAGGGGCTGGAGTTCCCCATTGTGTATATTCTGGACGCCAACGAAGGCATCACGCCCCACCGGAAGGCGGTGCTGGAGGCGGATCTGGAAGAAGAGCGCCGCATGTTTTATGTGGCCATGACCCGGGCCAGGGACCGGCTGTGCGTCTGCTATGTGCAGGAGCGCTACGGCAGGAAACAGCAGCGGTCCCGGTTTATCGGCGAGTATCTGGGGCAGCCGGACGCCGGATCCGGGGCGAGGCAGACAGAGGAAAGGAGCCGGAAGATATGGAACAAGGGCTGATACATATTTACTGCGGAGATGGAAAGGGCAAGTCTACGGCAGCCGCCGGGCTGGCGGCGCGGGCCGCGGGAAGAGGAAAACAGGTGCTTGTGGCACGGTTTTTAAAAACCGACGATTCGGGAGAGGTAGCGGCGCTGTCCCGGATCCCCGGCATCCGGCTGATTCCCTGCAGCCGGACCTTCGGCTTTACCTTCCAGATGAGCGATCAGGAAAAGAAAGAGGCGGCCCGGTATTATGAAGAACTGTTTCAGAAGGCCTGGGACCAGGCGGAGCAGGAAGGGTTTGACATGCTGGTGCTGGACGAGATGATGGCGGCGCTGTCCGCCGGCTTTGTAACAGAAGAGCAGCTGCTTGGCCGGCTGCAAAACCGGCCGGAGGGGCTGGAAGTGGTGATGACCGGGAGAAATCCGTCGGAGCGGCTTGTGGAAGCCGCCGATTATGTATCGGAAATCCGGAAAGTCAAACATCCCTTCGACCGGGGGATAGGAGCCAGGACCGGGATCGAGCTGTAAAAATATCTTGCGTTTCCGCCCCGTGTCTGATAGAGTGAAGGCAGGCGGAAACCGCCGAAACGGCAGGCGCGGGAAGCGCCCACTGCCGGGAGAAACCAGAGAAAAGAGGAGAAGAGAGGTAAACCTATGGCAAACCGTGAAAACAACAGTCCGGAAGAAGAGATGACCGTAACACTGACCCTGGATGACGACCGGGAACTGGAATGTATCGTGCTGACGATTTTTGAGGCCGGCGGCCGGGACTACATCGCGCTGCTGCCTACGGAAGGCGAGGAATCCGACGAAGGAGAGGTCTATCTGTACCGCTACAGCGAGATCGACGGCGAACCCCAACTGGATAACATCGAAGACGATGAGGAATACGAGATCGCGGCCGATGCCTTTGACGAATTTCTGGATGAGCAGGAATACGATGAAATCGTCGGGGAAGACGAACTGGACGAACTGGAATAAGCAATGAAAAGAAAATATGCCGGTATCAGGATCCGAACTGCCGCCGTGTGCGCCGCGGCGGCAGTTCTGGCAGGCGGCTGCGGTACGGCCCGGCAGACGGCGGCAGAGGCGCCGGACGGGAGTCAGGATTCAGGCCCGCGCCTGCTTGGCGTCTGCCTTGCCAGCTATGAGGATCCGTATATGGAACTGTACCGCAGGGAACTGCGGAAATACCTGCTGGAAGAAAAGGGAATGAAAGAAGACGATATTCTGGTGGCCTACGCGGCGGACGACCCGGAGAAACAGAGCCGCCAGCTGGAAGAACTGCTGGGCTGCGGCGTGGACGCGGTGATTCTGGACGCGGTGAACGAGGACTGTATCCCGGCGGCGGTGGACCGGTGCGCCCAGGCGCAGGTGCCGGTGGTCTGCGTGGGACAGGAACCGGAGCCGGAGGAAACGGCGCGATGGGAGACGGAAGATCTGGCTGCCGCCTACGTGGGCAGCGACCGGCAGCAGATCGGCGTGCTGCAGGGAGAACTGATTCTGGAGACCCGGACCGGCGGAGACATCGACCGGGACGGCACCCTTTCCTACGTGGTGCTGACGGACCGGGGCGGATCCGAATCGGCCCGCCGCCAGGCGGAAAGCGCGGAAGCGGTGCTGCGGGAGAGCGGCCTGCGGCTCAGAAAACTGTATGAGGGAAGGACCGGCGGCAGCGAAGAAAAGGCCAGAGAAGAGGCCGGCCGGGCGTTTGGACTGTTCGGAAGCCGGGTGGAAGCGGTGATCTGCGAAAGCGACGCCATGGCGGAAGGCGCCAGGCAGGCGGCGCAGGACGCGGGATACCGGCCGGGAAAGGATCTGTACCTGGTGGGCGCGGACGGCCTGGAAGAAACGGTGCGGCACATAAAAGAAGGCACCGTGACAGGCACGGTGCTTACGGATTACAGACTGCAGTCCCACACGGCGGCGGACATGGCGCTGGCCATGGCGGCCGGGGATCCTGTGGAACGGGAATACCGGACGGAAGGCATCAAGATCGCCGCGGAATGAGCGGCGGGGCCTTACCCAAGCTTGCCTTCCGACAGGCGGCTGTTCTGGTAAAGGCCGGAGTCGGTGACGTCTTCGCCGAACCAGGCCGGCGGCGTGAAGGCGTTGGCTTCCTCTTCGGAAGGGAATTCCACCTCCGCCAGCATCAGACCTTCGTACTGGCCCTCAAAGATGTCCAGCTCAATGGTCAGGCCGGTGCCGTCGATGGGAATCAGGTACCGCCGTTTCTGCAGCACGATGCCATCGGCCTTCTGCAGCAGATGAAAGTAGGCGTCTTCTGTCAGAGGAAGGTTGTATTCTTCCCGGACCAGAAGCCCCTTGGATTTGTAAGTGAGATAATAGCGGCCGTCGTCCCGGCGGATCCGCACCACCGGATCGGTGCACAGGTATGCCTGTTCGATCCATCGGTACGGATAGGAGCGGTAGTCTTCGGGCGGCGTGCTGATCAGATATTTGCGTTCGATTTCCATAAATTTCACCGGCCTTTCCTGGAATGTGTCAGATTGAATGGGAACAGCTTCATGGTACCATGAAATGCCGGTTTGCGCAACTACAAGGAGGAGACAAAACCATGTGGGAAAGAAAAGAACTGAAACAGCGGGCGAAAGCCTGCCTGAAGCTGTACTACTGGCCTGCGGTGCTGGTGGTGCTGATCGCGTCGGTGCTGGGCGGCAGCTCCGGTTTTACCATGCCGGCGGCTTCCGGCGGCAATGTGGCGGAAAGCGTGGAAACCATTACGGAACTGCCGGAGGTGTATCCGTCGGATTCGGATATTTCCTATGAATATGAAGAAGAATCCGTTCCCGCGCCGGAGGAAGGCGCGCCGGTTTCCGGCGGGGATACGGCCCAGAACGCGGCCCTGGCCATCGGCGTGGGGATTCTTGTGGTGATTCTGGCGGTGGCCGCCGCCATAGGCGCCGGATTCAGCTTTTTTGTATCCAACCCCGTGTCGGTGGGAAGCTGCCGCTATTTTATGGAGAGCCGGCAGGTGATGCGCTCCGCCGGCGTGGGAAAGCTGTTCTGGGCCTTTGGCTGCGGCAGCTATTTAAAGACCGTAAAAACCATGTTTTTCCGGGATCTGTACATCTTTCTGTGGACCCTGCTGCTGGTAATCCCCGGCATCGTCAAGCACTATCAGTACTACCTGGTGCCTTATATCCTGTCGGAAAACCCGGATATGGACACCCGGCAGGTCCTGGATATAAGCCGGAGCATGATGGAAGGAAACAAATTCCGGGTCTTTGTGCTGGAGCTGTCCTTTATCGGCTGGCTGATTCTGGGCACGCTGCTGTGCGGCGTGGGAACCATCTTTGTGGCGCCCTATATCGAGGCGACTAAAGCGGAACTGTACGCGGTGCTGCGGTGCGGCGCCCAGCCGGCGGGCCTGAAGGGCTTTGAAGTCTGAAAAACCGGGCCCGGAAAACCTGCGGAGCACTTGTATTTATGAAAAACCTATGCTATAATGCTAACTTGAAGTGTAACGCCCTTAGGTGAAGGCGGTTCACATATCTATCAAGGAGGAACCCATAGAATGAGTTTACAAGTAGAGAATTTAGAGAAGAACATGGCGAAAATGACCGTGGAAGTACCTGCCGAAACGTTCGAAGCGGCTGTACAGACCGCTTATAACAAAAATAAAAACCGTTTTACGATTCCCGGATTCCGCAAGGGCAAAGCGCCGCTGCATCTGATTGAAAAGATGTACGGTGCCGGCGTATTTTACGAGGAAGCCGCCAACATCGTTCTGGATGAGTCCTATCCGGACGCGGCGGAGGAGAGCGGACTGGACATCGTTTCCAGACCAGAGATCGACCTGGTGCAGATTGAAAAGGGCAAGCCCTTTATCTACACCGCTACCGTAGCGGTGAAGCCGGAAGTGACCCTGGGCCAGTACAAGGGCGTAGAGGTGGAGAGAGCTTCCGAGGAAGTGACCGACGAGGATGTGGACCGGGAACTGAAGAGAGTGCAGGACCAGAATTCCCGTCTGGTGACGGTGGAAGACCGCGCCGTGGAGGATGGAGACCAGACCATCATCGACTTTGAGGGATTCATCGACGGCAAGGCATTCGAAGGCGGCAAAGGCGAGGACTATCCGCTGACCATCGGCTCCCATTCCTTTATCGATACCTTTGAAGAGCAGCTGACCGGCAAGAAGATCGGCGAGGAGAGCGAGATCCAGGTGACCTTCCCGGCGGAGTATCACGCGTCGGAGCTGGCCGGCAAGCCCGCCACCTTCAAAGTGACGGTAAAAGAGATCAAGAGAAAGGAACTTCCGGAGCTGAACGATGAATTTGCCGGAGAAGTTTCCGAATTTGATACGCTGGATGAATACAAAGCGGATATCCGGGCGAAACTTTCAGAGAGAAAGCAGAAAGAAGCCGCCACGGAAAATGAAAACCGGGTTGTGGAAAAAGTGGTGGAAGGCGCTTCCATGGAGATTCCGGAAGCCATGCTGGAAACCCAGGTGCAGGATATGGTCAATGACTATGCCCGCCGGATGCAGAGCCAGGGCCTGTCTCTGAACGACTACATGAAGTACACCGGCATGACCTTAAAGGATCTGCAGGATCAGTCCCGTCCCCAGGCGGAGAGAAGAATCCGCACCAGACTGGTGCTGGAGGCGGTAGCCAAGGCGGAGAACATCCAGATTTCCGATGAAGACGTACAGAAGGAGCAGGAGAGAATGGCTTCCATGTACAAGATGGAACTGGAGCAGGTGCAGAAGCTGATGAGCGAGCATGAAGTGAAGCAGATGAAGGAAGACCTGGCGGTTCAGAAGGCCGTGGATCTGCTGGTCGCTGAGGCGAAGCTGTCATAAACAACCGTATCGGACAGATTTTCAGAGAAGATAGATTCCGGGCTTTCGGGCGCGGAATCTATTTCGGCTTAATCGGACAGTAAAGGAGGAATTCCTATGAGTTTGGTACCTTATGTCATCGAATCCACCAGCAGGGGCGAGCGCTCCTACGATATTTACTCCAGACTGCTGAAGGAGCGGATCATCTTCCTGGGCGAGGAGGTCAACGACGTGACCGCCAGCCTGGTGGTGGCCCAGCTTCTGTTTCTGGAGTCCGAGGATCCGTCCAAGGACATCAATCTCTACATCAACAGCCCCGGCGGCTCCGTGACCGCCGGCATGGCGATTTATGATACCATGAACTATATCAAGTGCGACGTGTCCACGGTATGTATGGGCATGGCCGCCAGCATGGGCGCGTTCCTGCTGGCCGGCGGCGCCAAGGGCAAGCGGTTCGCGCTGCCCAACGCGGAAGTGATGATCCACCAGCCTTCCGGCGGCGCTCAGGGCCAGGCTACGGAGATCCGCATTGTGGCGGAGCAGATCCTGCGCACCAAGCAGAAACTCAATGAAATCCTGGCAGCCAACACCGGACAGCCCATCGAGGTCATCGAACGGGATACGGAACGGGACAACTACATGACCGCCGAGGAAGCCGTAAAATACGGCCTGATCGACGCGGTGATTTCCAAACACTAGGCATGAACCGGGAAAAGAAAGCGAGGTATGGATATGCCGGGCAGAATCGATGACAAGATCCGCTGCTCTTTCTGCGGGAAGACCCAGGATCAGGTCCGCAAACTGATCGCCGGAAGCAACAACGTGTTTATCTGCGACGAGTGCATCGACCTGTGCGCGGAGATTCTGGAAGAAGAGCTGGAAGACGAGAAAGAGGCGCCGGAGGAATTCGGCGACATCAACCTGCTCAAGCCCAGGGAGATCAAGAACTTCCTGGACGAATACGTCATCGGGCAGGATGAGGCCAAAAAGGTGCTTTCCGTAGCGGTATACAATCATTACAAACGAATCACGTCCCGGAAGAATCTGGATGTGGATGTGCAGAAGAGCAATATTCTGATGCTGGGCCCCACGGGTTCCGGAAAGACCTATCTTGCTCAGACGCTGGCCAAAATCCTGAACGTTCCCTTTGCCATTGCCGACGCTACGGCTCTGACGGAAGCCGGCTACGTGGGCGAAGACGTGGAAAATATTCTGCTGAAGCTGATTCAGGCGGCGGATTACGATATCCACAAGGCGGAATACGGGATTATCTATATTGATGAGATCGACAAGATCACCAAAAAGTCGGAAAACGTGTCCATTACCAGAGACGTATCCGGTGAAGGCGTGCAGCAGGCGCTGCTGAAAATCCTGGAAGGAACGGTGGCCAGCGTGCCGCCTCAGGGAGGCAGAAAGCATCCCCATCAGGAACTTCTGCAGATCGACACCACCAACATCCTGTTTATCTGCGGCGGAGCCTTTGACGGACTGGAAAAGATCATTGAAAACCGGCTCAGCACCGGCTCCATAGGATTCAACGCGGAAATCGTAGATAAAAACAACGCGGACATCGACAAGCTGTTAAAGCAGGTGCAGCCGCAGGATCTGGTGAAGTTCGGCCTGATTCCGGAATTTATCGGCCGCGTGCCGGTGACGGTTTCTCTGGAGCTGCTGACGGAAGAAGCGCTGCTGCGCATTCTGCGGGAGCCCAAGAACGCCCTGGTGAAGCAGTATCAGAAGCTGTTTGAACTGGACGATGTGAAACTGGAATTTACCGACGAGGCGCTGCGGGAGGTGGCGCGTCTGGCTACGGAACGGAAGACCGGCGCCAGAGGCCTTCGGTCCATTATGGAAAATATCATGATGGATCTGATGTACGAAGTGCCTTCCGACAATAACATCGGGATCTGCACCATTACCGGGGACGTGGTACGAAAGACTGGAGAACCGGAGATCGTTTACCGGGACGCCGCGGTGCCCAGGCAGGCCGCGGCCCGCAGACTGAAGAAAGAACGGCCGGGAGAAATCGCATAATCCGGTCTGAAGAGTGTGCGCGGCGCCGCACACTCTTTTCGGTTTCAGCCAACTGCCAAAGAGGAGGTACGGAATGGAAGAAAACAGAATTGCCATGCCGGTGATCGCGCTGCGGGGAATGACAGTGCTTCCGGGAATGATGATTCATTTTGACGTCAGCCGCAGCCGTTCCATCGCGGCTGCGGAAAAAGCCATGGTTACGGATCAGAAGGTGTTTCTCACGGCCCAGAAAGACCCGGATGTGCTGGAGCCGGAACTGGAAGATCTGTATGCCGCAGGTACCATAGCCAAGGTCCGCCAGCTGGTAAAGATGCAGGGCAACGTGACGCGGGTTATGGTAGAGGGACTGGAAAAAGCGGAGCTTTTGGGCCTGGAATCCACAGAACCCATGCTGGTGGGAGAGATTCTTCCGGTCCAGGACCAGGAAGAGGAACTGGATTACGCGGCCAAAGAAGCCATGGTCCGGATTCTGAAGGAAAAACTGGAGGAATACAGCCTGGATCACCCTAAGCTTGCCAGGGACGTGCTGCCGGGCATGATCATCACCCAGGATCTGGAACGCCTGATGCGGCAGATCAGCCTGCAGCTGCCCTGGGATTACCAGGTGTGCCAGGCGGTTCTGGAGGCGCCGGGCATCACCGAACGGTACGAGGTGCTGGTGCGCAGCCTGCTTATGGAAAACGAAGTGGGCCGGGTGAAGCGGGAATTTCAGGCCAAGGTGAAAGCCGGCATAGATAAAAATCAGAAAGAATATATTCTCAGGGAGCAGCTGCGGGTCATCCGGGAGGAACTGGGAGAGGACAGCCCTTCCAGCGAAGCCGACGGCTATCTGGAACAGCTGGCAAAGCTGAAGGCGGATAAGGAGACCAAAGAGAAACTGGAAAAAGAAATCCAGCGTTTCCGCGCCATGCCCGGCGGCAGCCAGGAGGCCAACGTGCTGCGCACCTATATTGAGACGCTTCTGGAACTGCCCTGGAAAAAGGTTTCCAAAGACAACAACGACATCCGCCACGCGGAGGAGATTCTCAACGAAGATCACTACGGGCTGGAGAAAGTCAAGGAGCGGGTGCTGGAGTACCTGGCGGTGCGGACCCTGTCCAAAAAGGGAAACGGGCCGATTCTGTGCCTGGTGGGACCGCCGGGAACCGGCAAAACCTCCATTGCCCGGTCGGTAGCCCGGGCGCTGAACAAAAAATATGTGCGCATCAGCCTGGGAGGCATCCGGGACGAGGCGGAGATCCGGGGACACCGGAAAACCTATGTGGGCGCCATGCCCGGACGCCTGGTGGAAGGCCTGCGCCAGGCCGGCGTCAGCAATCCGCTGATGCTGCTGGATGAAATCGACAAGGTCAGCAGCGACTACAAAGGGGACACTTCTTCGGCGCTGCTGGAGGTGCTGGACGGCGAGCAGAACATGAAGTTCCGGGATCACTATGTGGAAACGCCCATCGACCTGTCCCAGGTGCTGTTCATCGCCACGGCCAACACCACCCAGACCATACCGGGGCCGCTGTTGGACCGGATGGAGATCATCGAAGTCAGCAGCTATACGGAAAATGAAAAGTTCCACATCGTCAAGGACTACCTGGTGGACAAACAGCTGGAACGGTGCGGCCTGGGACGGGAGAACCTGTCCTTTACCGACGGCGCCTTAAAAAAGATCATCCACAACTACACCCGGGAGGCCGGCGTGCGGAACCTGGAGCGCCGGGTAGGGGAGGTGTGCCGCAAGGCGGCCCGGGAATACCTGGAAGACGGGAAAACCGGCATCCGGGTGACCGAGTCCAACCTGGAAAAGTACCTGGGCAAAGAGCGGGTTTCCTTTGAGGACGCCAACGAAGAAGACCAGGTGGGTATCGTCCGGGGACTGGCCTGGACCAGCGTCGGCGGCGACACCCTGCAGATCGAGGTCAACGTCATGCCGGGCAAGGGCGAGATGAAACTCACCGGCCAGATGGGCGACGTGATGAAAGAGTCGGCCCAGATCGCCCTGACCTATGTCCGTTCCGTCGGCCCCCGCTACCAGGTGCCGGACGATTATTTTGAAAAACACGATCTTCATATCCATATACCGGAAGGAGCGGTGCCCAAAGACGGTCCGTCCGCCGGCATTACTATGGCGACGGCCATGCTGTCCGCGGTGATCGGCGTGCCGGTGGACTGCCGGCTGGCCATGACCGGGGAAATCACCCTGCGGGGCAGAGTACTGCCCATCGGCGGCCTGAAGGAAAAGATCCTGGCGGCCCGGATGGCCCATATGAAGCGGGTGCTGGTGCCGGACAAAAACCGGCCGGATATTGCGGAACTTTCCCGGGAAATCACCCGGGGACTGCAGATCCTCTATGTAAAAGATATGTCGGAGGTACTGGCGGAAGCGCTGGTATATGGAGAACAGACCCAGAAAGGAGGGGCTGCATGATTATCAAATCGGCGGAACTGGAAACCGTCTGCGGCATCACCAGCGCGCTGCCGGTGCATGAACAGCCGGAATTTGCCTTTGCCGGCAAATCCAACGTAGGAAAATCCTCGCTGATCAACGCGCTGATGAACCGCAAGTCCCTGGCCAGGACGTCGTCCCAGCCGGGAAAGACCCAGACCATCAATTTCTACAAGATCAACGGAGATCTGTATTTTGTGGATCTGCCGGGCTACGGATACGCCAAGGTTTCGGTGGAGGTCAAGGCAAAATGGGGGAAAATGATCGAGCGGTACCTGAAAAAGTCCCGGGCCCTCCGGTGCGTGTTCCTGCTGGTGGACATCCGCCACGCGCCGTCGGACAACGACCGGACCATGTATGAATGGGTGCTGCACAACGGCTTCCGGCCGGTGGTCATCGCCACCAAGCTGGACAAGCTCAAGCGCAGCCAGGTGGCCGGACAGCTGAAGGTGCTGCGGGAAGGCCTGGGAATGCAGACGGAAGATGTGCTGATCCCCTTCTCCGCGGAGACCAAGCAGGGCAGAGACCAGATCTGGCAGCTGATGGAAGAGATGCTGTCCGGGGAGCCGTCAGCTTAGGTAGCCGCGCATGGTTTTCAGCGCGTTCTTTTCCAGGCGGGAGACCTGGGCCTGGCTGATGTGGATTTCTTCCGCCACCTCGGTCTGGGTCTTGCCTTCAAAAAAGCGCATGCCGATGATGTGGCGCTCCCGTTCCGGAAGCCGCTTCATGGCCTCGTTGAGGGAGATGTCCTCCACCCAGTTTTCTTCCAGGTTTTTCTTGTCGCTGATCTGATCCATGACGCATAAAGGGTCGCCGCCGTCGGTGTAGACCGGCTCGTAGAGGCTTACCGGCGTCTGGATGGCGTCCAGGGCATAGGTGATTTCTTCCTTGCTGATGCCGATTTCTTCAGCGATTTCCACAATGGATGGCTCTCGGGCATTGCGCCGGGTCAGGCCTTCCCTGGCGTATATGGCTTTGTAGGCCGTATCCCGCAGGGAGCGGCTGACCCGGATAGAATTGTTGTCCCGCAGGTAGCGGCGCACCTCCCCCAGAATCATGGGGACGGCGTAGGTGGAAAATTTTACGTTCTGGGAGATGTCAAAGTTGTCTATGGCTTTGATCAGGCCGATGCAGCCGATCTGGAACAGGTCGTCCACATTTTCGCCGCTGCCGGAAAACCGCTGGATGACGCTTAGCACCAGGCGCAGGTTGCCTTTGATATAGGCTTCCCTGGCCTCCTTGTCACCGGCTTTGATGCGGCAGAACAGCTCTTCTTTTTCCTCATTGGTCAGCAGCGGAAGCCGGGATGTGTTGACCCCGCAGATTTCAACTTTGTAGACTGGCATGGCGATTACCTCCACATCATACTGAGACGCCGGGACACTCCGTGTGTCTGCCGCGGCGCTATATTCAGAATGATGTGCGGAATCCGGCGGATTTATACAGCCGGTTTCCTGAAAAAAATTTCCGAATGGAATCCGGACTGGTTCGAAAACTTCCCAGTATAAAAAACTAAGGAGACGGAATGATGCAGAAAAAAAGAATACTGATAGACTGTGATCCGGGCATCGACGATGTGCTGGCGCTGATGTTCGCGCTGGCGTCGCCGGAACTGGAGATTGCGGGAATTACCACGGTGTGCGGCAATGTGCCGGCGGCGCTGGGGGCGGAAAACGCCCTGCGGATCTTAAAGCGGGCCGGCCGGCTGGATATACCGGTGTACGTGGGAGAAGAAAAACCGCTGCGCCGGGAATACGTAAGCGCCCAGGACACCCACGGCATGGACGGCCTGGGAGAGACCTTTATGGAACCGGTGCAGGAGATACGGCCCCGGGAAGGCGCCGTGGATTTCCTGCTGGAAACCCTGTGGGCGGAAGCCGGGCAGCCGGAGGGAGCAGAGCGGGCGCCGCTGTCGGTGCTGGCCCTGGGCCCTATGACCAATCTGGCCCGGGCCCTGGAAAAAGATCCGGAGGCCTTCGCCTTCGCGGACCGGGTGGTGTCCATGGGAGGCAGTTTCCGCAGTCACGGCAACTGTTCGCCGACGGCGGAGTACAACTACTGGTGCGACCCCGACGCGGCGGCGTTCTGCTATCAGCGTCTGGGAGAACTGGGAAAACCGATTCATATGGTGGGGCTGGACGTGACGCGGAAAATCGTGCTGACTCCCAACGTGCTGGAATATATGAAGCAGCTGGACGGGGAACTGGGCGGCTTCATCCAGCAGATCACCCGGTTTTATTTTGATTTTCACTGGAAACAGGAAGGGGTTATCGGCTGTGTGATCAACGATCCTCTGGCGGCGGCCTATCTGGCGGATGAAACCCTCTGCGGAGGGTTCGACGCCTATACGGCCATTGAGACGGAGGGAATCTGCCTGGGACAGTCGGTGGTGGATTCCATGGATTTCTGGAAGAAGAAGCCCAACAGCCGGGTGCTGACCCAGGTGGATCCGCTGCGGTTTATGACGATGTTTGTCACCCGTCTGTTCCCGGCGGCGGGAACGGAAGAACAGGTGCGCCGGGTGCTGGAGCAGATCCTGGTGCCGGAAGGCGGCCGGGCATGAGGGGGCACAGGTCCGGCGGCTCTCAGGCGGTGCTGCGCCTGACGGCGGCGGCTTTCTGCATCGTGCTCAATATGGCCGGCGCATATCTGGCGCTGCTTTTTCGGCTGCCGGTGTACCTGGACAGTCTGGGCACCGTGCTGGCCGGCGCTCTTATGGGGCCCTGGTACGGGCTGGCGGCAGGCCTGGGAAGCGGCATTCTGACGGGAATTACCTCGGACATCTACGCCCTGTATTTCGCGCCGGTGGGGATGATTACCGGAGTGATGTCCGGCCTGCTGCACCGGGCCGGCCTGATGAAGGGCTGGAAAATGGCGGCGGGCGTGGTGCTTCTGACGCTGCCGGGCACTCTGGTCAGCTCCTGCATCAGCGCCTTTCTCTTCGGCGGCGTGACGTCTTCCGGTTCTTCTCTGCTGGTGCAGATTCTGCACCACATGGGATGGAATCTGACGGCCAGCGTATTTGCGGTGCAGATTCTTACGGATCTGGCAGACCGTCTGATCAGCGCGGTGTTCGCGGCGGCGGGGATGTCCTGCCTGGGAAGCGAACTGTGCCGGCGTTTAAAGGAGGACTGATATGGAGCGCTACAGTGTGATACGGGAAAAACACCCCAGAGAAATCGTGCTGCTAAAGGCATTTCCCTGCGCCTGGGGCCGGTGCGCCTTCTGCGATTACACCGACGACAACTCCCGGGATGAAGAAGCGATTAACGCCCTGAATTTCCAGGTGCTGTCCCGGGTAACCGGACAGATGGGGGTTCTGGAGGTGATCAATTCGGGAAGCTGTTTTGAACTGCCGGAAGCCACTCTTCTGGAGATTCGCCGGATTATCCGGGAAAAGCAGATTCAGCGGCTGTTTTTTGAGAGCCACTGGATGTACCGGAACCGGCTGCAGCAGATGCGGGATTTTATGGGAGTTCCCATTACCTTTAAAATCGGGGTGGAGACCTTTGACAACGATTTCCGGGAGCGGGTGCTGAACAAGCACGCGGATTTTCAGATGCCGGAAGAAGTGGCCCGGTACTTTGATTCGCCCTGCCTGATGGTGGGCATCCAGGGGCAGACCCGGGAAATGATCGATTACGATATCCGCATGCTGAAACAGCATTTCCGGCTGGGCACCGTCAACGTGTTCGTCAACAACACCACGGCCATCCGGCGGGACGAGGAACTGGTCCGCTGGTTTCTGGATACTTACGGCTGGCTGCGGGAGGACCCGGCGGTGGAAGTCCTGGTGGAGAATACGGATTTTGGAGTGGGAGACTGACAGAAAAAAACGCCTGGGCTCAGGCGTTTTTTTCGTAGAGAATCAGAAGGCCTTTCAGCAGAAGGTCGTCGTCGTAGACGATGGAATGCCGGCACAGCGGCGTGACAAAACGGGCCAGGCCGCCGGTGGCGATGACGGTGGCCGGATGGTGCAGTTCCGCTTCCATGCGGTCGATGATGCCGTCGATCATGGCGGCGCTGCCGTACATGATGCCGGCGCGCATGCATTCAATGGTGTTTTTGCCGATGACCCGGTCCGGAATGTCCAGGCTGATAAAGGGCAGCTGGGCGGCCTTGCCGCTCAGAGAATCCAGGGAGACCCGAAGGCCCGGCAGGATGACGCCGCCGATGTAGTTGCCGGCCTGGTCCACCACGGACATGGTGGTGGCCGTGCCCATGTCGATGATGATCAGGGGGCAGGGGTAGTCCCGGATGGCGGCTACCGCGTCTACGATCATGTCGCTGCCTACGGTCTTGGGGTTGTCCATCAGGATGTTCAGGCCGGTTTTCATGCCGGCGCCCACCAGCATGGGACGGAATCCGCAGATTTTTTCCACGGCGGAAGAAAGCGCCTCGTTGAGAGGCGGAACCACCGAGGAAAGAATCGCCCCTTCGATGGAGGCGGGAGAGATGTGGTGGATCTCCAGAATGCTCTTTAAGCTGATGGCGTATTCCATGTCGGTCTTGCCGTGGGCCGTGGTGACGCGCTCCACGAAATAGGTCCGTTCCCGGTCGATGCCGCCGATGACAATATTGGTATTTCCCATATCTATGGTTAAAATCATAAGGGACTCCTTTCCATTAAAATCAATGTGTGGTATAGTGTTAGGGTAAATCTACCACATTTTTTGCGGAAATACAACGGAGGATACGGATATGCTGAAAGGAAAGACGGTGGTTCTGGGAGTCAGCGGAAGCATTGCCGCCTATAAAATCGCGTACCTGGCCAGCAGCTTAAAGAAGCTGCATGCCGACGTGGAAGTGATCCTGACGAAAAACGGCTCGGAATTTATTACGCCGGTGACCTTTGAAAGCCTGACGGGGAAGAAGTGCATGGTGGATACCTTCGACCGGAATTTTGAGTTTCAGGTGGAGCACGTGTCCCTGGCGAAGCGGGCGGATCTGTTTCTGCTGGCGCCGGCCACGGCCAACGTCATCGCCAAAATCGCCCACGGGCTGGCGGACGATATGCTGACCACCACGTTTCTGGCCTGCAGCTGTCCCAAATACATCGCGCCGGCCATGAACACCCGGATGTACGAAAATCCCATTACCCAGGACAATCTGAAAATCTGCGCCTCCTACGGCATGCACATCATCGACCCGGCAAGCGGCTATCTGGCCTGCGGCGACACGGGAGCCGGCAAGATGGCGGAGCCGGAGGTGCTTCTGGACTATATTCTGCAGGAAATCGCCTGTCCCAAAGACCTGGAAGGCATGAAGATTCTGGTGACTGCCGGCCCTACCCGGGAGGCCATTGACCCGGTGCGCTACATCACCAACCATTCTTCCGGAAAAATGGGGTACGCCATTACCAGGGCGGCGGCCCGGCGGGGCGCCCAGGTGACCCTGGTCACCGGCCCTACGGCCCTTGAGCGGCCCCGGTTTGTGCAGGTGCAGGAGGTGGAAAGCGCGAAAGACATGTTCCAGGCGGTGACGGCGGCGAGCCGGGACCAGGACGTGATCATCAAAGCCGCCGCGGTGGCGGATTACCGGCCTGCCCATACGGCTTCGGAAAAGATCAAAAAGACGGATGGAGACCTGGCGCTGCCCATGGAGCGCACCGACGACATCCTGGCCTGGCTGGGGCAGCATCGGAGAGAAGGCCAGTTTCTGTGCGGCTTTTCCATGGAAACCCAGAACGTATTGGAAAATTCCAGAGCCAAGCTGAAAAAGAAAAACCTGGACATGGTGGCGGCCAACAGCCTGAAGACGGAAGGCGCCGGTTTCGGCGTGGACACCAACGTGCTGACGCTGATTACCCGGGAGGGAGAAATCCCGCTGCCGAGAATGAGCAAGGACGAGGCGGCCCATCGGCTGCTGACGGAGATCCGGCAGCAGATGCGGGGTTAAACAGACGGAACATCGAAAAAAGAGGAGACTGAACATGCGATACGAACATTTTGCGATTGAGACAGAAGGACAGAAAGAGGGAAAGGCAAGTCTGCACGCGTACCTGCTGGACGCCATCAGCGTGGCGCCGGAAAAGAAACGGCCTGCGGTAATCGTCTGCGCCGGCGGCGGATATGAGAGGAAGTCCGACCGGGAAAGCGAGCCGGTGGTGCTGCAGTTTCTTTCCATGGGATGCCACGGATTCCTTATGGACTACAGTGTGGCTCCCAGCCGGTTCCCCACGGCGGTGAAGGAACTGGCCCTGGCGGTGGCCCTGGTGCGGGAGCACAGCCAGGAGTGGCACGTGGATCCGAAACGGATCTTCGTCTGCGGATTTTCCGCCGGCGGCCATCTGGCCTGCAGCCTGGGCGTGTTCTGGAACCGGGAATTCCTGTGGAAGTCCCTGGGAAAGGCACCGGAGCAGATCCGTCCAAGCGGCATGATCCTGGGGTATCCGGTGATTTCCAGCGGCCCCTTTGCCCATGTGGGCTCCTTTAAGCGCCTGCTGGGAGACGACGCGCTGGAGGGGGCCAGGGAAGGCGCGGACCAGCCGGAGCAGGAGCGGTTTGTGTCCCTGGAGACCCAGGTGAGCCCGGATACGCCCAAGACCTTTTTGTGGCATACCTTCGCGGACTCTTCCGTGCCGCTGGAAAACAGCCTGATGCTGGCGGAGGCCCTGCGCAGAAACGGCGTGGAATTTGAAATGCACATCTATCCCAAAGGAGAACACGGCCTGTCGCTGGCGGCGGAAGAGACTGCCGGAGAGAGGCGGGAAATGCTGGTGCCTTCGGTGCAGAGCTGGATCCATTTGGCGAAGACCTGGATCGAAGGGTTCGGAAACGCTTGACGGAATCCGTGTTTCATACTACAATCAATAAATCTGAAATATGGAGGAATGATGGATTTTGTCAACCACAGCTGAAGAGATAAAGCGGCGGCGAACCTTCGCCATTATATCCCATCCCGACGCCGGAAAGACCACGCTGACGGAAAAGTTCCTGCTTTACGGCGGCGCCATCAACCTGGCGGGTACGGTAAAGGGGCGCAAGGCCGCTAAACACGCGGTTTCCGACTGGATGGAAATTGAAAAAGAGCGAGGAATTTCCGTTACCTCGTCGGTGATGCAGTTTGAGTACGGCGGATTCTGCATCAACATTCTGGATACGCCGGGACACCAGGACTTTTCCGAGGACACCTACCGGACGCTGATGGCGGCGGACAGCGCCGTCATGGTCATCGACGGTTCCAAGGGCGTGGAGGCCCAGACCATTAAGCTGTTCAAGGTCTGCGTCATGCGGAAGATTCCGATTTTTACCTTTATCAACAAGTTCGATCGGGAGGCCAAAGACCCCTTTGAACTTCTGGACGACATTGAAAACGTGCTGGGCATCCGCACCTGTCCCATGAACTGGCCCATTGGCTGCGGCAAGAACTTCAAAGGGGTCTACGACCGGAACACCCGGAAGATTACCACCTTTACCGCCGCCATGGGAGGCCAGAAAGAAGTGGCGTCCCGCACCTTTGAC
The DNA here is from genome assembly GCA_944380605.1 of uncultured Lachnospiraceae bacterium. Lineage (GTDB taxonomy): Bacteria > Bacillota > Clostridia > Lachnospirales > Lachnospiraceae > UBA3402. The sequence continues at coordinate 90,897 of CALWIA010000033.1, forward strand.
GCGGAAGGACCGGAGGCGGAAGCGGCCATTGGCTTTGACTACTACAGCCAGCTGCAGGACGAAATCGACCTGCTGGACGGCGCCGCCGACGAATTTGACCAGGACCGGGTCAGCCGGGGCGATCTGTCGCCGGTGTTTTTCGGATCGGCCCTGACCAACTTCGGTGTGGAGACCTTCCTGCAGCATTTCCTGCAGATGACCACCTCTCCCCTGCCCAGAAGGACCACCACAGGCGTCATCGACCCCTTCAAAGAAGATTTTTCCGCCTTTGTCTTCAAGATCCAGGCCAACATGAACAAGGCCCACCGGGACCGCATCGCGTTTATGCGCATCGTCTCCGGCAAATTCGAGGCGGGCATGGAAGTCAACCATGTGCAGGGCGGCAGGAAGCTGCGGCTGTCCCAGCCCCAACAGCTGATGGCCCAGGACCGGAAGATTGTGGACGAGGCCTATGCCGGCGACATCATCGGCGTGTTCGACCCGGGAATTTTTTCCATTGGCGACACCCTGTGCCTGTCCAATGAAAAGTTTGAATTTGAAGGCATCCCCACCTTCGCGCCGGAGCATTTTGCCAGAGTGCGGCAGGTGGACACTATGAAGCGCAAGCAGTTTATCAAAGGCGTCAGCCAGATTGCCCAGGAAGGCGCCATTCAGATTTTCCAGGAATTCAACACCGGCATGGAGGAGATCATCGTAGGCGTGGTGGGCGAGCTGCAGTTTGAGGTGCTCACCTACCGGCTGGAAAATGAGTATAACGTGGAGGTGAAGCTGGAAAAGCTGCCTTACGAGTACATCCGCTGGGTGGAGAACTGGGAAGAAGTAGACGTGGCGAAGATTCAGGGCACGTCGGATATGAAGCGGATCCGGGATTTAAAAGGCAGTCCGCTGCTTCTGTTTGTCAACAGCTGGAGCGTGGGCATGGTGGAAGAACGGAATCCGGGACTGGTATTAAGCGAGTTTGGACGGGCGTAGCGCCCGTCTTCCCATATGGAAAAAGGAGGCAGACCCATGAGCAAAATCGACGTGGTAAGAGCCGCCATGGTGACGGCGATGAAAAACAAGGAGAAAGACAAAAAGGACGCGCTGTCCATGCTGCTTTCCGCTTTGAAAAACGCGGAAATCGACAAGCGCTCCCCGCTGACGGAGGACGAGGAAAACGCCGTGGTGAAAAAAGAGATCAAGCAGTGCCAGGAGACCTTTGACACCGCTCCGGCGGACCGGGAAGACATCCGCAGCGAAGCGGCCCTGCGGATTTCCGTATATCAGGCCTTCGCTCCGGCGGACCTGACCCGGGAGCAGATCGCGGAGGTCATCGGCCAGGTGCTGGCGGAACTGGGCATCGAAAAGCCGACGCCGGCGGACAAGGGAAAGATTATGAAGGTGCTGATGCCCAGAGTCAAAGGAAAAGCGGACGGGAAGCTGGTCAGCGAGACGCTGGCAGAGCTGTCCCGCTGAAAGGAGAAGCGCTATGTATCGGAAAGAAATTGAGGCGTTTATCGACGGACATAAAGAAGAAATGATTCAGGACATTTTCACTCTCTGCCGGATCAACAGCGAGAAAATGCCCTATGAAGAAGGCATGCCCTACGGCCGGGGCGCGGCCCGGGCCCTGTCCCAGGCCCTTGCCATGGCCTCCGGCTACGGATTTTCCGTGAACAATTACGACAATTTTGTGGGTACCGCGGATCTGAACGACAAGGAGAAGCAGCTGGACATCCTGGCCCATCTGGACGTGGTTCCGGCGGGAGAGGGCTGGCAGGTGACCGAGCCCTTTGAGCCGGTGTTAAAGGACGGCAGGCTGTACGGAAGAGGAACCGCCGACGACAAGGGCCCGGCGGTGGCGGCGCTTTACGCCATGCGGGCCGTCAAGGAACTGGGTATTCCCCTGTCCAAAAACGTGCGGCTGATTCTGGGCACCGACGAAGAGTGCGGCAGCTCCGACATCGCCCATTACTATGATATAGAAGAAGAAGCGCCTATGACCTTTTCGCCGGACGCGGCGTTTCCGGTGACCAACGTGGAAAAAGGCGGCCTGAAGGGACATTTTACCGCCTCCTTCGCGGCTTCTGACGCGCTGCCCCGGCTGGTATCTCTGGAGGCCGGCGTCAAGGTCAACGTAGTGCCCGGCAAGGCCTTCGCCCAGGTGGAAGGCTTCAGCCGCCGGGAACTGGACCAGGCGGCGGCGGAGACGGAAGCCAGGACCGGCGTACGGTTTGTCATGGAGACTACGGCTTCCGGCACCAGGATCACGGCGGAAGGCACCGGCGCCCACGCGGCTCATCCGGAAGACGGCAACAACGCCCTCACCGGTCTGATCGCCTTTCTGAACCGGTTGCCTCTGGCGCCCTGCCGCCAGGCGGAGCTGCTGCAGGGTCTGGGCCGTCTGTTCCCCCACGGCGACGTCCACGGGACGGCTCTGGGAGTGGATATGGAAGATGAGGTTTCTGGCCGTCTGACCCTGGCTTTCAGCATGCTGACCATTACGGAAGACAGCCTGGACGGCACCTTTGACAGCCGCTGTCCCATCTGCGCCACCAGGGAAAATATGCTGGAGACGGCAAAGGCGGCGCTGGCGGAGGCCGGCATGACGCTGGACAACGAAGCCATGAACCCGCCTCACTATGTAGACGGCGATTCTCACTTTGTGCAGACGCTGCTGCGGGTCTACGAAGAATATACAGGACGGAAAGGCAGCTGCCAGTCCATGGGCGGCGGCACCTATGTGCACCATTTGAAAAACGGCGTGGCCTTCGGAGCCGCCATGCCGGAGACCGACAACCGGATGCACGGGGCCGATGAATTTGCCGTGCTGGACGAGCTGCTGACCAGCGCTAAAATCTTCGCCCAGGTAATCGTGGATCTGTGTCAGTAGATCCGGAAAGGAAGAATATGAAACAGCCGATTATCCAGATCAGGAATCTGGGCAAGGAATTTAAAACTTCCTCCGGCACGGTGCGGGCCCTGGAAGGAATCAACCTGGATATCTATCAGGGAGAGATCTTCGGCATCATCGGGCTCAGCGGCGCCGGAAAGAGCACCCTGGTGCGGTGCATCAACTACCTGGAAGTGCCGACGGAAGGCGACGTGCTGTTTGAAGGCGAGAGCCTGGCGTCCATGACCCCGGCCCAGCAGCGGAAGACCCGGCGGTCCATGGGCATGATTTTCCAGCAGTTCAACCTGCTGGCCCAGAGAAACGTAATCCGCAACGTCTGCTTCCCCATGGAGCTGTCCGGCGTGCCCAAAAAGGAAGCCAGAGCGCGGGCCATGGAACTTTTAAAAACCGTGGGCCTGGAGGAAAAGGCCAAAGCCTATCCGGTTCAGCTGTCCGGCGGACAGAAACAGCGGGTGGCCATAGCCAGGGCCCTGGCCATGAATCCCAAGGTCATCCTCTGCGACGAAGCCACCAGTGCCCTGGACCCCAATACGACCAAGTCCATTCTGGCGCTGCTGAAGGAAATCAACCAGAAGATGGGCGTGACGGTGATTATGATCACCCATGAGATGTCAGTGATCGAGTCCATCTGCAGCCGGGTAGCGATTATCGACCAGAGCCGGATCGCCGAAGTGGGCAGCGTTTCGGAGATTTTCTCCGAGCCGAAGACCCGCATCGGCCGCCAGCTGATTCTGGGAGACGCTATTCATCAGGCGAATTTCGGAAAGTCCAAAAAGGTCCGGATTATTTTTGACGGCAGAGAGTCGGAGGAACCGGTGATTTCCAATCTGGTGCTGGCCTGCCGGACCCCGGTGAACATCCTGTACGCGGCTACCCGGGACCTGGATGGAAAGGCCATGGGCCAGATGATCATCCAGCTGCCGGAAGACGAGACGGAGGCCAGACGGGTGTACAGCTATTTGAAGACGGTGAAAATCCCCTTTGAGGAGGTGACCGAATATGACGTTTGATGCTTCTACGGTGGAGATGATCAAAACCGGCATCTGGGAAACGGTGTACATGACCTTTCTGTCGTCGTTTCTGGCCTATGTCATTGGCCTGCCGCTGGGCGTGCTGCTGGTGGTTATCGACGAGGACGGCATCCGGCCGGTGCCCTGGCTGCACAAGATCCTGGGAGTGGTCATCAACCTGCTGCGGTCGGTGCCGTTTCTGATCCTTTTGTTTATTGTGCTGCCGCTTTCCAAGCTGATCATCGGCACCCGGATTGGTTCGCCGGCCATGATCGTGCCCTTAACCATCGCGGCGGCGCCGTACATTGCCAGAGTGGTGGAGTCCTCCCTGCGGGAAATTGACGCCGGTGTTATCGAGGCGGCCAAGTCCATGGGGGCTTCCAACTGGCAGATCATCTGGAAAGTGCTGCTGCCGGAGTGCCGCCCGTCCCTGCTGGTGGGCGCGGCGCTGGCAGTGACCACCATTTTAAGCTATTCCGCCATGGCCGGATTTACCGGCGGCGGCGGTCTGGGCGCCATTGCCATCAACAACGGATATTACCGCAACGAGCCGTTTCTGATGTGGGTGTCCGTAGTGCTTTTGGTGGTGCTGGTGCAGATCATCCAGGAGGCGGGCATGCGCCTGTCCCGTCTGGGAGATAAACGAATCCGGTAAAACCGGTTCAGGAGAGGAGAACAATATTATGAAAAAATCACTGTATGTACTGGCGGCTGCCCTGATTGCCGCCGCTGCAGCCGGATGCTCGTCCGGCCAGGAAGCCGCGGAGACCACGGCTGCCGCTGCCCAGACCCAGGCGGCGGAGGAAACCCAGGAGGAAGCGGCAGAAGAGACCCAGGCGGCTTCCGGTGAACTGGAGACCATTATCGTAGGAGCCAGCCCGGCGCCTCACGCGGAGATCCTGGAGGCGGCCAGAGAAGTGCTGGCCCAGAAGGGATACGATCTGCAGGTTATGGAGTATCTGGACTATATCCAGCCCAACCTGGCGCTGGAGTCCGGCGACCTGGACGCCAACTACTTCCAGCACCTGCCCTATCTGGAGTCTTTCAACGAGGAAAACGGGACCAATCTGGTGTCTGCGGCCATGATTCACTATGAGCCCTTCGGCATCTACGCGGGAGCCTGCGCTTCCCTGGAGGAACTGCCGGATGGAGCCGTGGTGGCGGTGCCCAACGACACCACCAACGAAGCCCGGGCGCTGTGCCTGCTGGAGGCCCAGGGCCTGATCACCCTGAAAGAGGGCGCGGGCATCAACGCCACGAAAAACGACATTGTGGACAACCCCAAAAACATCGAGCTGTACGAGATGGAAGCGGCTCAGATTCCCCGGATCATCGGCGACGTGGATATTGCGGTAATCAACGGCAACTATGCCATTGACGCCGGCTACCAGGTGTCCGACGCGCTGGCCATTGAAGATTCCGAATCTCTGGGCGCCCAGACCTACGGAAACGTGGTGGCGGTGCGGGCCGGACAGGAAGAAGATCCGGCGATTCAGGCGCTGGTGGAGGCGCTGACCAGCGACGAAGTCAAGGCGTTTATGGAAGAAACATACCAGGGAGCGGTGGTTCCGCTGTTCTAGGATCCGTTCCCTATCAGAGGAAGTGAGATACATGGAAGAAAATTGCAACATGCGGCAGGAGGCGCCTGCCGCGCCGGGAGCGGGACAGAACCCGTCCATGGCGCTGGCGTCCATGATCTGCGGCATTCTGTCCATCCCCATGTCCTGCTGCTGCTGCCTGGGGTGGATTCTGGGCGGTTTGGCGGTGCTGTTTGCCGCCCTTTCCCGGGGCGCCGGCCGCATCCGGGGACGGGCGGCGGCAGGCCTCTGGACCGGCATCGCCGGACTGGTTCTCGGGACCCTGATGACCGTTTTGTGGATGGTGATGCTGGCAGGAGGTGCGGCATGAGAGATCGGGTAAAATGGAAAGCCGCGGCCAGAATTGCCCTGAACGGCAAGTACGGCACGGCCATCGGCGCGCTGTTTCTGATTATGGCGGTGCAGTGGGCGGCAGGCCTGGCAGTGGAAGTCCTGGTGCTTGGCGGCACCTTCGCACTGGCCTTTCAGGACAGCAGCGCCCTGTATCTGGGCTATATGGCGGCGGTGATGGCGGTCAGCTATCTGGTGCAGTTTGGCCTGGTCTATCTGATGCTTCCCGGGTATCTCCGGGTGATGCTTCAGATTGCCAGGAGGGAGCCGGCAAAGGCCTCCGACGTTTTCTGGGCCTTCCGGAACCGTCCGGCGCGGTTTGCGGGCATCGGCATCGCCATCCTGTTTCTGATGGCAGTGCTGGCGGCCCCGGCGGTGCTTCTGCTGCTGGGAGCGGCGGCGTCGGGACAGTTTCTGTTTGCGTCGCTGTACCTGCTGTGCTACAGCCTGCTGCTTACGGTGCTGCTGCTTTACGTGCAGCTGACCTTCGCCATGTTTTATTTTCTGCTGGTGCAGAATCCGGACATGGGCATCTGGCAGGCTCTTATGGAAAGCCGCCGGATGATGCGGGGCCGCCGGGGACGCTTTTTTGTTTTGACCCTAAGCTTCCTGGGATGGACGCTGGTGGGCGCCGCCACCTTCGGCATCGGCTTTCTGTGGCTGGGGCCCTATATGACCTGCACCATGCTGCAGTTCTTCCTGGACGTTCAGGAAGCGGACGCGAAAACCGCTGAATAGAGATCCGACGAAAACGCATAGAATACACCAAAGAAAAAAGGTGGTTCTATGCGTTTTGAGAATCTCGGAACTGAAACGGAAGGAAGTTATCAATACGGAAGACTGCAGGCGCCTGGGGTTTGTGGGAGACGTGGACTTTGACATGTGTTCCGGCTGCATGACCGCGGTAATCGTGCCGGGGCCCGGCTGCCTGTGCGGATTTCTGGGACGGGAAAAGGAGTACGTGATTCCCTTCTGCGACATCTGCCAGGTGGGAGACGACATCATCCTGGTGCGGGTGCGGAAAAAGGACGTGGAAGAGGCGTGCCGCCTGTAGGCGCTCTGCCAGGCAGGACTTGCCAATTTCCGGCCTCTGGGGTAAAATGTACGTAGCATACGGATAGGAGGAACGATGGATGAAATGTCCATATTGCAGCGCAGACGATACAAAGGTGATTGATTCCAGGCCGGCGGACGACAACAGCTCCATACGCCGCCGCCGTCAGTGCGAACGGTGCGGGAAACGGTTTACCACATATGAAAAGCTGGAGACCATGCCGCTTATGGTAATCAAAAAAGACAATTCCAGAGAGGTGTACGACCGGTCCAAGATCGAGGCCGGAATCCTGCACTCCTGTCATAAGCGCCCGGTCTCCACCCAGCAGATCGAGGCTATGGTGGATGAGATCGAAAACCAGATCTTCAATATGGAGGAAAAGGAAGTGGCCACCACGGTGATCGGGGAACTGGTGATGAACCGGCTCAAAGACCTGGACGAAGTGGCCTATGTCCGGTTCGCTTCGGTGTACCGGGAATTCAAGGACGTGAATACGTTTATGGAAGAACTGGGCAAACTTCTGAAAAAAGACAAAAAGGAACCGGCAAAATGATGGAACGTTTTTTTCCGGCAAAGGAGGCGGAATCTGCCTATGGAATTCCCTATGAACAATGGTACCGCCAGGGAATCCGCGGCGTGATTTTCGATATTGACAATACGCTGGTGCCCCACGGCGCCCCGGCCAGCCGGCAGGCGGTGTCGCTGTTTGCGCGGTTAAAGCGCATGGGCATGAAAACCTGCCTGCTGTCCAACAACCGGGAGCCCCGGGTGGCGTCTTTCGCGGCGCAGGTGGACTCCCCTTATATTTTCAAAGCCGGCAAGCCGTCGGTGAAGGGATATGAGCGGGCCATGGAGCAGATGGGCACCGGCCGGGATACCACGGTGTTTGTGGGAGACCAGCTGTTTACGGATATTTACGGCGCCAACCGGACGGGGATTGCCAGCTGCCTGGTAAAACCCATCCATCCGAAAGAGGAGATCCAGATCGTGCTGAAGCGGTATCTGGAAGCGCCGGTGCTGTATGTTTACAGGAGGAGGCGCCGGAAAGAAGCGGCGCGGGAAAGAGAGATACGATGAATGAGGAATGGCTGCCCAGCGGCAGAGCCAGGGTGTGCGGCGTCATAGGGAATCCGGTGGGACATTCCCTGTCGCCGCTGATGCACAATTTTTACGCCCGGGCTCTGGGGCTGGATTTCATGTATGTGCCCTGCCCGGTGGACAACCACCGGGTGGAGGACGCGGTAAAAGGGGCGTGGGCCCTGGGGTTTGCGGGGCTGAATGTGACGGTGCCCCACAAGCAGCGGGTGATGCCCTTTATGCGGGAACTGGACGACTCGGCGGCGGGCATCGGAGCGGTCAACACCCTGGTGCGGATGGAAGATGGATATAAAGGATATAACACCGACGCCGCCGGCCTGCTGCGGCTGATGACGGAGCACGGAATCTCTATCGGCGGCCGGCACTGCCTGCTTTTGGGAGCCGGCGGAGCGGCCAAGGCGGCGGCTTATCTGCTGATGAAGGAGGGGGCCGCTTCCATAACGGTGCTGAACCGGACGCTGCCCAGGGCCCAGGCGCTGGCGGAGGAGATGAACCGCCGGTTCGGCAAAGAGACCATGCAGGCGGCGGCCCTTGCGGACTGGACCCGTCTGGAACGGGACGACTACCTGGCGGTACAGACCACCAGCGTCGGCATGTACCCCGATACGGACCGGGCGCCGGTGGAGGACCCGGCTTTTTACCGGAAGATCGCCGCGGCGGTGGACGCGGTGTACACGCCGGCCAGGACCCGGTTTATGGAATACACGGAACAGGCGGGCGGACAGGCGGTGAACGGCCTGGACATGCTGATCTACCAGGGCGTGGCGGCCTTTGAACTGTGGAATCCCGGCATACGGGTGCCGGACGAGATCATCGCCCAGTCCAGGCAGAAGATGATCCGGGCGCTGGAGAGGTAGGCATATGGGACAGCATATCATACTGATTGGATTTATGGGAGCCGGCAAGACCACGGTGGGCCGGCGTCTGGCGGCGCTGCTGGGCCGGGAACTGCTGGACACGGATCAGCAGATCGAACGGCAGGCTGGCATGACCATTAACCGGATTTTTGAAACGGAAGGAGAGGCGTCGTTCCGGCGCAGGGAGACGGAAGCGCTGCGGCGTCTGGCGGACCGGAAAGAGCCGGCGGTAATCTCTGCCGGCGGCGGGCTGCCGCTGCGGGAGGAAAACCGGGAGGTTTTAAAGACCCTGGGCCTGACGGTGTATCTGCGGGTCCGGCCGGAAACGGTGCTGCAGCGTCTGGAAGGGGACCATACCCGTCCGCTGCTGGCGGGAGAACATCCGGAAGAAACGGTGCGGCGTCTGCTGGAAGAACGGGGCGGGATCTACGCCATGGCCGCTTCCCTGACGGCAGATACCGATGGAAAGAGTCCGGAAGCCATCGCGGAGGAAATCCGCGGGGCCATGGAAAACGGGAAAGGAGGAGAGGCCGTTGAAGATTTTGGTGATTAACGGACCCAATATCAATTTTCTGGGAATCCGGGAAAAAGGCATATACGGCACGGAGGACTACGACGCGCTGGTGTCCCGGCTGGAGGAGAAGGCCCGGCGGGAAGGCCATGAACTGGAAGTGTTTCAGAGCAACCACGAAGGAGACGTCATCGACCGGATCCAGCAGGCGTACGGAGACGGCACGGAAGGCATCATCATCAATCCCGGCGCCTGGACCCATTACAGCTACGCGGTGCGGGACGCCCTGGCTTCGGTGGAGATGCCCAAAATCGAAGTGCACATTTCCAACGTGCACAAACGGGAGGAATTCCGCCACGTATCGGTGACGGCGCCGGTGTGCACCGGCCAGGTGGTGGGCCTGGGACTGCGGGGGTACGAGCTGGCCATGGATTTTCTCACCGGCCGCTGAGCCCGGCAAAACCGCTAAACCCGGGAGAATCTTTGTAAAAAAGGTTGAAAAAGCGGATTATTTAGTATAGAATATAGTAGATTATTGTTGATTAGATGCAAGGAGGAGTATCATTTATGATATCAGCGGGCGATTTTAGGAACGGCATAACACTGGAAATTGATGGAAACGTGTACCAGATCATGGAATTCCAGCATGTAAAACCGGGAAAAGGCGCGGCTTTTGTAAGAACCAAGATCAAAAACGTCATGAGCGGCGGCGTTGTGGAGAAAACCTTCCGTCCGACGGAAAAGTTCCCGTCGGCCAGAATTGACCGGGTGGACATGCAGTACCTGTACAACGACGGCGACCTGTACTACTTTATGGACAACAACACCTACGAGCAGATCGCGCTGAACAACGAGACCATCGGCGACGCTCTGAAGTTTGTAAAGGAAAATGAGATGGTGAAGGTCTGCTCCTACAATGGAAACGTATTTTCCGTGGAGCCTCCGCTGTTTGTAGAGCTGGAGATCACCGACACCGAGCCCGGATTCAAGGGCGATACCGCTACCGGCGCCACCAAGCCGGCGGTTGTGGAGACGGGAGCCAGCGTCAACGTGCCTCTGTTCATCAACCAGGGTGACAAGATCAAGATCGACACCCGTACCGGCGAGTATCTGTCCAGAGTATAAGGACAGCCGATTTTTCAGAAGCAAGGTGCTGCCGCATCCATGATTGTGAAATCACAGGTGCGGCGGCATTTCTGTTTTGCCGCATCCGGCAGATTCCCCCAGGGAGAAAGAAGAAAGCAAAAGGAGAAATCCAACGTGAAAAAGATTCTGGAATGTATCAAGACGGAACTGGAGCCGGCGTTTGAAGCCTGCGGATACGACCGTTCCTACGCCAAGGCCGTGCTGTCCAACCGGCCGGACCTGTGCGAATACCAGTGCAACGGGGCGATGGCCGCCGCCAAAGCCTACAAAAAGAAACCCATTGAAATCGCCGGCCAGGTGGTGGAAAAGCTGGCGGGCAGCCCCATGTTTTCCCTGGCGGAGGCGGTGATGCCGGGCTTTATCAACCTGCGCCTGTCGGAAACCTGGCTGGCGGACTATCTGACGGGCATGCGCCGGGAAAAGAAACTGGGCGTGGAAGAAGTCCGGGACGGAGGCACTATCATCGTGGACTACGGCGGGGCCAATGTGGCCAAGCCGCTGCATGTGGGACACCTGCGTTCGGCGATTATCGGCGAGAGCATCAAGCGCATGGGCCGTTTCCTGGGCTATCACATGATCGGCGACGTCCATCTGGGCGACTGGGGCCTGCAGATGGGACTGATTATCGAGGAACTGCGCAGCCGTCAGCCGGAACTTCCCTATTTTGATCCGGACTTTACGGGAGAGTATCCGGCAGAAGCGCCTTTTACCATTGGAGAGCTGGAGGAGATCTACCCGGCCGCCAGCGCGAAGGCCAAGACTGACGAGGCGTTCAAGGCCCGGGCCCAGGAGGCCACCTTCCAGCTGCAGAACGGATATGCGCCGTATCACGCCCTGTGGCGCCACATTATGAACGTATCCCTGGCGGACCTGAAAAAGAACTACGCAAGCCTGGACGTCTCCTTTGACCTGTGGAAAGGGGAAAGCGACGCCCAGCCCTACATTCCCTGGCTGATTCAGGATCTCCAGGACAAGGGCCTGGCCCACGAAAGCCAGGGCGCGCTGGTGGTGGACATCGCCGAGGAAGGCGACGCCAAGGAACTGCCGCCCTGCATCATCCGCAAATCCGATGGAGCCGCCTTGTACGCCACGTCGGATCTGGGTACCATTCTGGAGCGGGAAAAGGATTTCGCGCCGTCCAAGTACATTTACATTACGGACAAACGGCAGGAGCTGCACTTCATCCAGGTGTTCCGGACGGCGAAAAAGGCCGGCTACGTAAAGCCGGAGACACCCATGGTCCACGTGATGTTCGGAACCATGAACGGCAAAGACGGAAAGCCGTTTAAAACCAGAGACGGCGGCGTGATGCGGCTGGAAAATCTGGTGGCGGAAATCGACGACGCGGTGTATGAGCGGATTATGGAAAACCGCACCGTATCGGAGGATGAGGCCAGAGATACGGCAAAGATTATCGGCCTGGCGGCCCTGAAATACGGGGATCTGTCCAATCAGGCTTCCAAGGACTACGTGTTCGACATGGAGCGGTTTATCTCCTTTGAAGGCAACACCGGCCCCTATATTCTCTATACCATTGTCCGCATCAAGTCCATTCTGACCCGGTACGCCCAGGGCGGCGGCCAGGCTCAGCCGGAGGGTGCGGCGATTCTGCCGGCTTCCTCTCCGGAAGAAAAGGCGCTGCAGCTGCAGCTGACCCGCTATAACGAGATGGTGGAAACGGCATTTGCCGAGACCGCGCCGCACAAGATCTGCCAGTTTATCTATGAACTGTCGGATGAATTTAACAAATTTTACAACAGCACCATGATTCTGAAGGAAGAAGACGCGTCGAAGCAGGCAGGCTATATCCGTCTGATCACCCTGGTGAAGGATGTTCTGGAGACCTGCATCGATTTGCTGGGCTTTGAGGCGCCGGAGCGGATGTAACAATCCTTTCACTGCGGGAGGGATGGGGTATGAAGATCACCGGAATGCAGATCCGCGCGTTCTGGAAAGGAGAAGTGGGGGTCTCGGGGCTGGCTGAGGAGAATGGCAGCCGGTTCCGGGCGGAACTGGAAATCAAGGACGGGCAGATTCTGCGCAGCCGCTGCAGCTGTCCGGAGGGCCGTTCCTACAAAGGGCTCTGCCCCCATGAGAAGGCCCTGTACCAGCAGTATCTGCGGCAGCAGGAGGAAAACAGCCGCCCGCCGGTGTCTACGTCTCCGGCGGTCCGGGCCATGATCCGGGAATATACGGCAAAAGAGCTGGCGGAGGCCAGGGCCGGAAGCCCGGAGGGACCGGTCCGGTTCCGTCCCCGGCTGATTCTGGGACGGGAAGAGATCCGGGCGGAGTTTCAGGTGGGCAGAGACCGGAACTATGTGGTCAAGGACCTGGCGGCATTCTGCCGGACGGTGGAGCAGGGGGCCAGCGCCTCCTACGGCAGGGGAGAGGCGTTCAGCCACGATCCGGCGGCCTTTGACCCGGCGTCCCGGGAACTGGTGTATCTGGTGCTGGACATGGTCCAGACGTACGAATCCTATTTCCGCCAGTTCCGGCGGGGTTCTCTGGAGTCGGTGCCCGCGCTGCGGCAGCTGCGGATGTCCGGCAGCCGTCTGGACCGGCTGCTTGCGGGGATGGCCGGGGAGTCTCTGGAAGCGGAGGACATCCGGGGCATCCGGCGGACCCTTCTGGTAAAACAGGAAGATCCGGAACTGATGGTGCAGGCTGTCCGGGAAGGAGAGGACGGCATCCGGGTTCTGCTGAACCGGCGGCTGTTCTGTTTTATGGGAGAAAAGCGGCTGTACGCGGCAGATGAGGAAACCCTGTACTGCTGCAGCGAATCCTTCAGCCAGGACCTGGGGATCCTGCTGTGCCGCATGGCGGAGGCCTATCCGGAGCCGGAAGAAGTGACCGTAAGCCGGAAGGATTTGCCGCTGTTTTACCAGAGGGTGCTGCTGCGGGCAGAAAACCGGGGGATCCTCAACACGAAGGATGTGGATCTGGAGCCGGTGCGCCCGCCGGCGCTGCAGGCCCGTTTTTTGTTTGAAAGCACCGGTCCGATGCAGGTGGTGCTGCATCCGGTGCTGCGATATGGAGAGGTGGAATTTCACCCGCTGCATCCGGAAAACCTGCCGGCGGATCTGTGCCGGGACGCGGCCGGCGAATACCGGATCAGCCAGGTAATCACCCGGTATTTTTCCCTTCGGGAGGCCCGGACCGGGGACCCGGTGATTGCCGGCGACGAGGAGGCGCTGTTCCGGCTGGCGGATACCGGCATCGACGAGTTCCGGCAGCTGGGAGAAGTCTGCCTGGCGGAATCGGCGCAGATGCTGCAGAAGGTGGCGGTGCCGGCGGTCTCCGTAGGGGTGCGGACCATGGGAGACTGGCTGGATCTGTCGGTGGACCTGGGAGACTTAAAAGAAGAGGATCTGTATCGGATTCTGGAAGCGTACCGGCAGAAAAAGACCTATTACCGGCTGAAGTCCGGCGAGTTTCTGAAGCTGGAGGACAACGGGCTGATGACCGTGGCCCGGATCGCCCAGGCGGCGGAGGAAACCGGCGGCCGGCACAAAGACCGGCAGCTGCGGCTGCCCCGGTACCGGGCCATGTATCTGGACGCGCTGTACCGGGAGTACGGCGGCATCCGCTTTGACCGGGACGCCATGTACCGTTCCCTGGTGCGGGGGATGAAGTCGGCGGAAGATGGAGAATTTGAGATTCCGGCCTCTCTGATGCCGGTGCTGCGGGGCTATCAGCGCACCGGATTCCGATGGCTGAAGACCCTGGACGCCTGCGGCTTCGGCGGAATCCTGGCAGATGATATGGGACTGGGCAAGACGGTGCAGGCCATAGCAGTGCTGTACGACACAGCTATGAAAGAGCCGGGACAGACCTCTCTCATCGTCTGTCCGGCGTCGCTGGTGTACAACTGGGAGTGCGAGATCCGCCGGTTCGCGCCTTCACTGAAGGTGCTGACGGCTGTGGGAACGGCGGGAGAGCGGGAGGAAAAGCTGAGGTATTTGAAGGAATACGACGTGGCGATTACCTCCTACGATCTGCTGAAACGGGATCTGGAGCAGTACCGGGAAACCGTGTTCCGCTTCCAGATTCTGGACGAGGCCCAGTATATCAAAAATCCCCTGACCCAGGCGGCCAGGGCGGCTAAGGCGGTGCGGTCCCAGACCCGGTACGCGCTGACCGGCACGCCGGTGGAAAACCGGCTGAGCGAACTGTGGAGCATTTTTGACTGGCTGATGCCGGGATTTCTGGGCAGTTATGCCCGGTTCCGGAAGCGGTATGAGCTCCCGGCGGTGCGGGACGGAAATGCGGAGGCCATGGAGGATCTGCAGCGGCTGACCCGTCCGTTTATTCTGCGGCGCCTGAAGACGGACGTGCTGAAAGACCTGCCGGAAAAGCTGGAAACCACCGTGTATTCCCGCATGGAGGGCGAACAGAAAAAGCTGTATACCGCCAGTGCCTGGAAACTGCAGGAAGAACTGAAAGAAGGCGGCCGCATGGAGATCCTGGCGGCTCTGACCCGTCTGCGGCAGCTCTGCTGCGACCCCAGGCTTTTGTACGAAGGATACCGGGGCGGCAGCGCCAAGCTGGAAACCTGCATGGAACTGGTTCAGTCCGGCGTGGAGGCGGGGCACCGGATCCTGTTGTTTTCTCAGTTTACTTCCATGCTGGACCTGCTGAAGCGCCGGCTGGAACGGGAGAAGATCGCCTGTTTTCTGCTGACTGGAGAGACGTCCAAGGAAGAGCGGCTGCGGCTGGTGCGGGCGTTTCAGAAAGGGCAGGCGCCGGTGTTTCTGATTTCCCTGAAGGCAGGGGGCACCGGCCTGAACCTGACGGAAGCGGATATGGTGATCCACTACGATCCCTGGTGGAACGCGGCGGCCCAGGAGCAGGCCACGGACCGGGCCTACCGCATCGGCCAGACCCGGCAGGTCTCGGTGTTTAAGCTGATTACCCGGGGCACCATTGAAGAGAATATCGTAAAGCTGCAGCAGTCCAAGCAGGCGCTGGCTCTTCAGGCGGCGGCAGGCGCCGGCGTCATGGGAACTTTGAGCCGGGAAGAACTGCTGGAGCTGTTCTCTCAGGAGGGACTGTAAAAAACGGGCCGGATCCCGCGGGAGCCGGGGAAAGGAGGAATATGGAATCCCGCCACGAAGTTGTGATTCCCAATGAAGACCTGCCCTTTAAAATGTTCATTTTTGAGGGCAGGAACGGCAATTACCGGGTATCCAGGCACTGGCATCCGCAGGTGGAGATTTTTCTGGTGGTCCGGGGCGCCATGGATTTTTACATCAATTCCTCCCACTTCCATCTGGGAGAGCAGCAGTTTGTCCTGGTCAACTCCAACGAGATCCATTCCATCGACTGTCCGGATCCCAACGAGACCATCGTGCTGCAGATCCCGGTGGAAGCCTTTGACGAGTACCGGCGGGAGGAGCCCTATATCAGCTTCGGCATCCGGAAAGAAGCGCAGAACCGGAGGCTTACGGCGCTGGTGCGGAACATGTACCAGGTCTACGAGGCCCGGGCCTACGGGTATGAGCTGAAGGTCAAGAGCTTGTTTTACGAGCTTTTGTACCTGCTGGTGACGGAATTCCGGGACGAAAATATGGACGCCGGCATGATCCGCCAGAAGCAGAACCTGGACCGCTTGTCCCAGGTGACCCGGTATATGAAAGAACACTACCAGGAGGATCTGCGGCTGGAGGAGGTGGCCAGCCGGTTCGGATTTTCGGCCACCTATCTGTCCCGGATTTTCCACAAATACGCCCAGGTCAATTACCGGACCTACCTGATCGACCTGCGGGTGAAGTACGCGGTGCGCCAGCTGCTGAATACGGACCTGGAAATCGAGCAGATCGCCATCGCTCACGGCTTTCCCGACAGCCGGTCGTTCTCCAAGGCGTTTCAAAAACGGTACGGCTGCCTGCCCAGCCGCTACCGAAAACAGATGAAACCATAAAACTCATAAAAAGTGCAAGAAAGTGCTATTAGTTTGACAACTAATAGCATGTTTTTTCCTCGGATTTATATTATAATGGAGCCATAAGAGTGCGAGGAGGAAGAGCAATGAACTATTTGATTGGAATCGACGTGGGCACGTCCGCCACCAAGACGGTGCTGTTCGATGAAAACGGCGTTGTGACGGCGTCTTCGTCCTGCGAGTACCCGCTGTACCAGCCACACAACGGCTGGGCGGAGCAGAAGCCGGAGGACTGGCGGGACGCGGTGTTAAAGACCTTAAAGGACGTGGTGGAACAGTCCGGCGTACAGGCGGAGGACGTGAAGGGCATCGGAATTTCCGGACAGATGCACGGCCTGGTGATGCTGGACGAGGCCGGAGAAGTGATTCGTCCCTCCATTATCTGGTGCGACCAGCGGACCGGGGCCCAGGTGGGTGAGATGCTCTCCATTATGCCCAGAGAACGCTGGATCGAGATCACGGCCAACCCGCCGCTGACGGGATGGACGGCGGCCAAGATCCTGTGGGTCCGGGAAGAAGAGCCGGAAAACTACAGCCGCTGCCGCCACATTCTGCTGCCCAAGGACTACATCCGCTATGTGCTGACAGGCGTGTTCGCTACGGAGGTATCCGACGCCAGCGGCATGCAGCTGCTGGATGTGGCGGGCCGCTGCTGGTCCGACGAGGTTCTGGAGAAGCTGAACATTCCCAGGGAATGGCTGGGAACGGTGTACGAGTCCTGCGAAGTGACGGGACAGCTGCTGCCGGAGATCGCCGAAAAGACCGGTCTGACCACCCAGGTCAAGGTGGTGGGCGGAGCCGGCGACAACGCGGCGGCTGCCGTGGGAACCGGCGTGGTGAAGGACGGCACCGCGTTTACCACCATTGGATCTTCCGGCGTGGTATTTGCCCACAGCAGCCATATGGTGCTGGACCCCAAAGGACGGGTACATACCTGCTGCTGCGCGGTTCCCGGAGCCTGGCACGTCATGGGCGTCACCCAGGGCGCGGGCCTGTCCTTAAAGTGGTTTAAGGACAACTTCTGCCAGGACTATGTGGCGGAGGCGGAGCGCCAGGGCGTAGACGTCTACGACCTGATCAACCGGGACGTCAAGGAAATCGCGGCCGGCAGCGACCGGCTGATCTACCTGCCTTACCTTATGGGCGAGCGGACGCCGCACCTGGATCCCGACTGCCGGGGCGTATTTTTCGGCCTGTCCGCCATTCACACCAAGGCCCACCTGCTGCGGGCAGTGATGGAAGGCGTGTCCTATTCCCTGTCGGACTGCAACGACATTCTGCAGGAAATGGGCATTGAAGTGGATCAGATGATGGCCTGCGGCGGCGGCGGCAAGAGCCCGGTATGGCGTCAGATGCTGGCGGATCTGTACGGCTGCGACGTAAAGACCGTGCACCAGTCGGAAGGCCCGGCGCTGGGCGTGGCCATTCTGGCCGGCGTAGGCTGCGGCGTGTACGCCAGCGTGGAGGAGGCCTGCGAAAAGCTGATCTCCGAAGACAAGTGCAGCCATCCGGAAGCGGATCACATGGAAACCTATCGCAAGTATCATCAGCTGTACAAGAAGCTGTATCTGGATTTAAAGGACAGCTATAAAACGCTGGCGGCTCTGTAGGAGGGGAACGACAATGGCAATGGAAATCAAACAGGTAACGGACCTGGCATTCGGGGCCTATGGAAAGATCATTACCGGATATGACTGCAGCGAACTGCTGGCGGCCATGGAACAGACGCCGGTGCCGGAGGATACCATTTATGTGGCGTCGGACGCCGGGATGGAGAAGCTGCCGGTGTGCCGCCTGATCGAGAAAAATCTCTACGGCCAGCTGCCCATTCAGGTGGGATACTGCAACGGCCACAACAAAAAAATGAACGCCATGGAATATCACCGCACGTCGGAGATCAACGTGGCGTCTACGGATCTGGTGCTGATTCTGGGAAGACAGCAGGACGTGGAGGCGGATGATACCTATGATACCGCCAAAGCAGAGGCCTTTTTCGTGCCGGCGGGCACGGTGATCGAGGTCTATGCCACGACGCTGCACTACGCGCCCTGCCATACGCAGGACGGCGGATTCCGCTGCGTGGTGATTCTGCCCAAGGGAACCAATACCGATATGGAACCGGTGGAGAATGTCTTTTCCGAAGACCGGCTGCTGTTTGCAAAGAACAAATGGCTGATCGGCCATGAAGAAGGCGGACTGCCGGAGAACGCGTTCATCGGCCTGAAAGGCGAGAACCGCTGCATTTAACAGGTGAAAATCATAAGGAGGATTACAGATATGAACAACATACCGGAAGTAAAGGTAGGCGTGGTAGCCGTCAGCAGAGACTGTTTCCCGGAATCTCTGTCGGTCAACAGAAGAAAGGCCCTGATGGACGCCTATACAAAGAAGTACGGCACCGAAGGCGTGTATGAATGCCCGGTGTGCATCGTGGAAAGCGAAATCCACATGGTACAGGCGCTGGAAGACATCAAAAAGGCCGGCTGCAACGCCCTGGCGGTATACCTGGGCAACTTCGGCCCGGAGATCTCCGAGACCCTGCTGGCCAAGCATTTTGACGGCCCGGTGATGTTCTTCGCCGCCGCGGAAGAAAGCGGCGACAGCCTGGTACAGGGCCGCGGCGACGCGTACTGCGGCATGCTGAACGCCAGCTACAACCTGCAGTTGCGCAACATCCGGGCATACATCCCCGAGTATCCCGTCGGCACCGCCCAGGAGTGCGCCGACATGCTGGCGGACTTTATGCCCATTGCCAGAGCGCTGGTGGGATTGTCCAGCTTAAAGATCATCAGCTTCGGTCCCAGACCCTTAAATTTCCTGGCCTGCAACGCCCCCATCAAGCAGCTGTACAACCTGGGCGTGGAGATCGAGGAAAACTCCGAACTGGATCTGTTTGAAGCGTTCAACAAGCACGCTGGCGATCCCCGGATTCCGGACGTGGTAAAAGATATGGAAGCGGAACTGGGCGTCGGCAACTTAAAGCCGGAGATCCTGCCCAAGCTGGCGCAGTACGAACTGACTCTTCTGGACTGGGTGGAGGCCCACAGAGGCTACCGCAAGTACGTGGCCATCGCCGGCAAGTGCTGGCCCGCGTTCCAGACCCAGTTCGGCTTTGTGCCCTGCTATGTCAACAGCCGCCTCACCGGAAAGGGCATTCCCGTATCCTGTGAAGTGGATATCTACGGAGCCCTCAGCGAATTTATCGGCACCTGCGTCAGCCAGGACGCGGTGACCCTGCTGGATATCAACAACACGGTGCCCGACGATATGTACGACGCGGACATCAAAGGCAAATTCCCCTACAGCCACACCGATACCTTTATGGGATTCCACTGCGGCAATACCTGCTCCAGCAAGCTGTCTTCCTGTTCCATGAAGTACCAGATGATCATGGCCAGAACCCTGCCGGAGGAAGTGACCCAGGGTACGCTGGAAGGCGACATCGTGCCGGGCGCCATTACCTTCTACCGGCTGCAGAGCACGGCGGACAACCACCTGAGAGCCTATGTGGCCCAGGGCGAAGTACTGCCGGTGGCTACCCGCTCCTTCGGCGGTGTAGGCGTATTCGCCATTCCGGAAATGGGACGGTTCTACCGCCATGTACTGATTGAAAAAGGATATCCCCATCACGGCGCCGTGGCCTTCGGCCATGTGGGCAAAGCCCTGTTTGAGGTATTCAAGTATCTGGGCGCGGAAGAGATCGGATTCAACCAGCCCAAGAATATGCTGTACCCCGGCGAGAATCCTTTCGCCCGTTAAAGCCCGCGAACCTGAGAAATGAGGAGGAAAAGGAATTATGCGTTTTTTTATTGATACAGCCAATGTAGACGAGATCCGGGAAGCCAACGAGATGGGCATCATCTGCGGCGTTACCACCAACCCCTCTCTGATTGCCAAAGAGGGCAGAGACTTTAAGCAGGTGATTCAGGAGATCACTTCCATCGTGGACGGCCCCATCAGCGGAGAGGTAAAGGCTACCACCGTAGACGCGGAAGGCATGATCCGGGAAGGCCGGGAAATCGCTGCCATTCACCCCAACATGGTAGTAAAGATCCCCATGACCGCGGAAGGCTTAAAGGCCGTGAAGGTGCTGACCGCCGAGGGCGTTAAGACCAATGTGACCCTGGTGTTTACGGCGGCTCAGGCGCTGCTGGCAGCCAGAGCCGGAGCTACCTATGTATCTCCGTTCCTGGGCAGACTGGACGACATCTCCATGACCGGCATCGATCTGATCGATGACATCACCGAGATCTTTACCATCCACGACATCGACACCCAGATCATTGCCGCCAGCATCCGCAATCCGATCCATGTGATCGACTGCGCCAAGGCCGGCGCGGACATCGCTACGGTGCCCTACAAGGTGCTGATGCAGATGACCAAGCATCCGCTGACGGATCAGGGCATCGAAAAGTTCCAGAAGGATTATAAGGCGGTATTCGGCGAGTAAGAGACGGAAACTGCGGGTATACAGGAAGACAGGGGCTGTGAAATGGGTGCAAATTCATTTCACAGCCCTTTCTTATTGTTAAAGCTTCAAACTGTCAGAATGTCATTTTCCTGTCGTCCGCATGTTGAATTGGCTTTTTTCCTTTTTTTGTGTATAATGGATACATGCGGATTTTTAGACCGGCGGCGACGCCGGAAAAAACGATCACCGAGGGGAGGAGTCATCCTTGAAGCGTTACGGAAAATATATAAAGCCGTACTGGCCATCGTTTATCCTGGCGCCGGTTCTGATGCTGACGGAGGTGCTGGGCGATGTGCTGCTGCCCAAATTTATGTCCATGATCGTCAACTATGGCGTGGCAAACCGGGACATGGGGTATGTGACGGGAATGGGCGTCATTATGGTGCTGACGGCCTGCGTTATGGCCCTGGGCGGCATCGGAGGAGCCTATTTTTCATCCAAAGCCTCCATATGCTTTACCAGCGACTTAAGAGACGATCTGTTTGCCAGAGTCCAGGAATTTTCTTTCAAAAATATCGACCAGTACAGTACCGGATCCCTGGTGACCCGGTTGACCAACGACGTGCAGCAGGTGCAGAACGTGACCATGATGGGGCTGCGGATGATGTTCCGTTCTCCCGGCATGCTTATCGGCGCGCTGATTATGGCTTTTTCCATCAATGGAAAGCTGGCGCTGGTAATCCTGGTGGTGATTCCCCTGCTGGCCCTTTCCATAGGGATCATCCTGAAAACGGCGTTTCCCCGTTTTACGGTGATGCAGAAGAAGATCGACCGGATCAACTCCGGCATCCAGGAAGCCCTGACCAACGTGCGGGTAATCAAGTCCTTTGTCCGCGGCGACTATGAGGAAGAAAAGTTCAAAGAAATGAACCAGGACTTAAAGGACAGCAGCTTAAATGCCATGAAGGTGGTCATGGCCACCATGCCGGTGATGACTCTGGCCATGAACGTCACCACCCTGGCGGTGGTCTGGTACGGCGGCAACATGATCATCGGCGGCAGCATGCAGGTGGGCGATCTGACGGCTTTTACCACCTATATTGTACAGATCCTGATGTCCCTGATGATGCTGTCCATGGTATTTCTGCAGTGCTCCCGGGCGCTGGCGTCGGTGAAGCGCATCAACGAGGTTATGGATACGGAGATCGATCTGACCGATGCGGACGCCGCCCGGAAAGACCTGGAGGTGAGCCGGGGACGGGTGGAATTTCAGGATGTGAGTTTCAGCTACAGCCAGGACAGCGAGGAAAAGGTGCTGGAGCATATTTCCTTTTCTGTGGAGCCGGGCCAGATTCTGGGCATCATCGGCGCCACCGGCAGCGGCAAAACCACGCTGGTGCAGCTGATTCCCCGGCTGTACGACGTGACGGAAGGCCGGGTGCTGGTGGATGGCGTGGACGTGCGGGACTATTCTCTGCGGAATCTGCGGAACGGCGTAGGCATGGTGCTGCAGAAAAACGTGCTGTTTTCCGGAACCATTGAAGAAAACCTGCGGTGGGGCGATGAAGAGGCGTCGGAGGAAGAACTGCGGGCCGCGGCGGAAAGCGCCCAGGCAGACGGATTTGTCCGCTCTTTTACCGACGGGTATGACACGGATCTGGGCCAGGGCGGCGTCAACGTGTCCGGCGGCCAGAAACAGCGGCTGTGCATTGCCCGAGCGCTTCTGAAAAAACCGAAGATCCTGATTCTGGACGATTCCACCAGCGCCGTGGACACGGCGACGGAGGCCCGGATCCGGGAGTGCTTCCGCACGGCGCTGAAAGATACCACCAAAATCATCATTGCCCAGCGGATCGGTTCCGTGGAAGAGGCGGACCGGATTCTGGTGCTGGACGAGGGAAAAATCATCGGCATGGGAAGCCATGAAGAACTGTTGGCCGGCTGCCCGGCATATCAGGAGATCTATTATTCCCAGAGAGACCGGGAAAGGAAGGAGGGCGTGTCATGAATCAGGAAAAGCGGATGGAAAGCCTGAAATACCGCTACCGCCACGTTCAGGTGCCCTCCCGGGGACCGGGCCGGGGGCCGGGGGGACCGGGGCGGAGAAACCCGGGCCGGGGCGGCTCTCCCAAAGACGCCGGCAAAACCATACGGCGGCTGCTGCACTATCTGAACGAAGACAGGGCGCTTATGGCGCTGGCCTTCCTGTGCGTAATCCTCAACACCGTGGGGACGCTGGCAGGATCCTACATGCTGAGGCCCATTATCAATACCTATATCGCCCCCCTGGACGGGAGCCGGGGAGACGCGGCAGGGCTGGCCCGGGCGCTGGCGGTTATGGGCGCCGTTTACCTGGTGGGCGTGCTGGCCAACTATGCCCAGGCCCGGGTGATGCTGCGGGTGGCCCAGAATTCCCTGCAGAAGATCCGGAACGATTTGTTTGCCAGGATGCAGAAGCTGCCGGTGCGGTTTTACGACACCAACAACAACGGCGATCTGATGAGCCGTTTCACCAATGATGTGGATACTGTGGGACAGATGCTTTCCAGCACCCTGGTGCAGCTGTTTTCCGGCACCCTGAGCATCATCGGCACCCTGTCGCTGATGCTGTATACCAACGTATACCTGACACTGGTGACTCTGGTGATGATTCCGCTGATGATGCGGGCCGGCGGAGCCGTGGCCCGGAGAAGCCAGAGGTTTTTCTCCGCCCAGCAGACCTCTCTGGGGGCGGTCAACGGCTATATTGAGGAAACCATCACCGGACAGAAGGTGGTAAAAGTGTTCTGTCACGAGGATATTGCCAAAGAAGAGTTTGGAATGCTGAACAGGGATCTGCGGGAAAACCAGATCCGGGCCCAGTTTTTCGGCGGCATCATGGGGCCGGTTATGGGTAATTTAAGCCAGATCAACTATTCCCTGACCGCCTGCATCGGCGGCCTGCTGTGTATCCTGCGGGGCTTTGACGTAGGCGGCCTGACGGTGTTTCTGAACTTTTCCAGACAGTTCAGCCGCCCCATCAACGAGATTTCCATGCAGGTCAGCAACGTATTTTCCGCGCTGGCCGGCGCGGAGCGGGTCTTTGCCGTTATGGATGAGGATCCGGAGCCGGAAGACGATCCCGACGCCGTGGTGCTGGAGCCCATGCGGGGCCATGTGGAACTGTCCCATGTGTATTTCGGATATACGCCGGACAAGGTGATTTTAAAGGACATCAGCCTGTATGCCAAGCCGGGACAGAAAATTGCCTTTGTAGGCTCTACCGGAGCCGGCAAGACCACCATTACCAATCTGCTGAACCGGTTTTACGACATCCAGTCCGGCAGCATCACCGTGGACGGCGTGGACATCCGGCACATCCGCCGGGAGAACCTGCGCAGCAACATCGCCATGGTGCTGCAGGACACCCATTTGTTTACCGGCACGGTGCGGGAAAACATCCGTTACGGGCGTCTGGACGCCACGGATGAGGAAGTGGAGCAGGCGGCGAAAACGGCTTCCGCCCATTCCTTTATTATGCGGCTTCCCCACGGCTACGACACCATGCTGGAAGGGGATGGGGCCAATTTAAGCCAGGGGCAGCGGCAGCTTTTGAACATCGCCCGGGCGGCGGTTTCCCGCGCGCCGATTCTGATTCTGGACGAGGCCACCAGCTCCGTGGATACCCGGACAGAAAAGCATATCGAGCACGGCATGGACCGGCTGATGGCGAACCGTACCACTTTTGTCATCGCCCACCGGCTGTCTACGGTCCGCAATGCCGACGCCATTATGGTGCTGGAGCAGGGAGAGATTATCGAGAGAGGAAATCATGAACAGCTGCTGGCCCAGAAGGGGCGCTACTATGAGCTGTATACGGGACTGAAAGAACTGGATTAAAAAGTGAGAAAGTAACAAAAAGCATATTTTTTGGCACGGGGAATCCTTCCCGCTCCACGGGGAAATATGGTATAATCGCATCAGCAATCCAAAGAAGAAGCAAATTGCCTGCGGTACTGCAGCGGCGTGGTGTGCTGCAGTTTTTTGAAAATCTTCACGAAGT
This sequence comes from uncultured Lachnospiraceae bacterium, assembly GCA_944380605.1. GTDB lineage: Bacteria > Bacillota > Clostridia > Lachnospirales > Lachnospiraceae > UBA3402. The sequence continues at coordinate 115,788 of CALWIA010000033.1, forward strand.
TGTTGACGTTGACATAGCCTACCCGTTCGGCGATCTGGGATACGGACAGATCCGTGGTTGCCAGAAGGTTGCGGGCCTCGGCCATGCGGAAGAGCAGCAGGTATTCCTTAAAGGTGATGCCTGCTGTTTCTTTGAAGGCCAAAGAAAGGGCGTGGCGGCTGACGTAGTTGGCGTCGGCGATTTCCTGCAGAGTCAGCTTCCGGTTGAAGTGGTCGTTGACAAAGCGCTGGGCGTTTAAAACCGCGTCGGACATGGCGGTGCGGCCCCGCAGAGGAAAGCAGCCGGGCACGGCGCGGTACAGGCCGATGAGAATGGAGATGCACAGGGCGACGCTGCAGGAGATGTAAAAATCCTGCTGGGCGGCGTATTCCTGGGCCATCTGCTGAAAAAGGGGCAGCAGAGCCTCATAGACAGACGGTTCCAGCCGTACCGCGTGGCTGAAGCCGGCGGGACGCTGGATAAAGATGGACACCAGTTCCGTTTCCTTGATATGGGACATGATCAGGTTGCTGGACATGGAGACCACATACCGGCAGTAGGGCTCTTCCAGGACGCGGAAGCTGTGGCGCTCCAGACGGCTGATAAAGACCAGGGAGCCGGCTTCCAGCAGATAGGAGCGGCTGTTGATGGTTACAGAGGCGCGGCCGGAAGTGACCAGAATCATTTCATATTCGAAATGGGCGGTGGGAAACGCCAGGCTGTCGCCGACGGAGTCGGAGTAAAAACAGCTGATGTCCGGGATGTGGGTGTAAAGCATGAAACGGCTCCTTTCTGATTGGTATTCCTAATTATAATCGGGAAGGCGGCAAACGTCAACGAAGGGAAGAGAAAACCGGCAGGGCCGGGGCAAAAAAGGAGAGGAAAGAAACCATGAAACACGAAAAATTCACCTACAGAAGTCTGGAGGACATTCAGAAAAAAGCAGAGGAACTGGGCGTGCATCTGCCTTTCGCAAAGGATACGGCGGTGCTGGGTACTTCTTTATCCTTCGGCGGCGTGACGCTGCCCAACCGCCTGGGCATCGCTCCCATGGAAGGGGCGGACTCCCTGCCGGACGGTTCTCCGTCGGAACTGACCACCCGCCGGTATGTGCGGGAGGCCGAAGGCGGCGCCGGCGTCATCTGGTTTGAGGCCATTTCCATTGTTCCGGAAGGCCGTTCCAGCGCCCATCAGCTGATGCTGACAGAAGAAAATCTGGACGCCTACAAGGTGTTTACGGAAACCATCAAAGAGGCGGGGCGCAAGGCCAACGGATTCGCGCCGTACCTGGTGATGCAGGCCAACCACAGCGGCCGCTATTCCAATCCCCAGGGGAAGCCGGCTCCCCTCATCGCCTACCGCCACCCGGAATATGAAAAACTGCGTCCGGCCGACGATTCCTGCATCGTTTCCGACGACTACCTGAAATCTTTGGAAGAGAAATTCGGCCAGGCGGCGCTGCTGGCCAGAGAAGCCGGATTTGACGCGGTGGACATCAAGTCCTGCCACGGCTACCTGTTGGCGGAACTGTCGTCGGCCTACAACCGGCCCGGCCTGTACGGCGGCAGCTTTGAGAACCGGGCCCGGCTGCTGAAAAACGGCATCGCGGCGGCCAAAGCCTATGAAACCGACGGGTTCCTGGTGACGGCCCGGATCGGCATCTACGATGGTTTTGCCTACCCCTACGGTTTCGGCGTAAAGGAAGGCAGCGGCCGGACGCCCTGCCTGGAGGAGCCCATCCGCCTGGTAAAGGAACTGCATGAGCAGTATCAGATGCCTTATGTGAATCTGACCATGGGCAACCCCTACGTCAGCACCCATGTGACCCGTCCCTTTGACCAGGGCAAGTACGTGCCGGAAGAGCATCCGCTGGAAGGCGTGGCCAGGATCATCGGCGGCATCGGCCAGGTGAAGCAGGCAGTGCCGGACATGGTGATTTCCGCCTCCGGCCCCTCTTACCTGCGCCAGTACAGCGACCTGTTCGCGGCAGGAGCCATCGAGGAGGGCCTCTGCGACCAGATGCTGTTCGGACGGATGTCCTTTGCCAATCCGGAATTTCCAAAACAGATTCTGGAAACGGGACGGCTGGATCCCAAAAAGGTCTGCGTTTCCTGCGGCAAATGCGGCGACCTGATCCGGGCCGGCAAGCCCACCGGATGCGTGGTGCGGGACAGCGGACTGTACCTGCCGTACTACCGGGAGTACATGGAAGAACAGAAGAAATAAAAAACCAGAACAGAAAGAAAAACAGCAGAAAGAAGGAAGGACATATGGAAAAGGTTCAGGTGCTTTTGATGGGAGTGTGCGGCTATGGTTCCGGCTACGTACAGGAACTGCTGAATCATCCGTCTCTGCCGGCGCAGATCGCGGGAATCTGCGAGGTGGCGCCGGATGTCTATGAGCGGTTTCCGCAGCTGAAGGAGCAGGGGATTCCGGTGTACGCCTCTCCGGAGGAGTTTTACCGGGAGAAACAGGCGGATCTGGCGGTGATTGCCACGCCGATTCATCTGCACTACAGCCAGGTGATCACCTGTCTGAAGGCAGGTTCCAACGTGCTGGTGGAAAAGCCGGTGTGCGTTTCCGTAGAAGAGGCGCAGTCCATGATCGCCATGGAACGGGAAACCGGACATTTCGCGGCGGTGGGATATCAGATGGACTACGCGCCGGGACTGAAGCAGATGAAGCAGGACATTCTGGACGGGAAATTTGGCCGGCCGCTGCTGATGAAGACCCTGCACGCCGTGCGCCGGGGCCGCGCCTATTACGGCCGCAATGGCTGGGCCGGCAGGCGGGAAGTAAACGGCTGTCCGGTGAACGACAGCCCCTTTAACAATTCCTGCGCCCACCAGTTTCAGATCATGACGTTTCTTCTGGGAGACGCCATGGACCGGGCGGCGGAGCTGTCGTCGGTGCAGGGAGAACTGTACCGGGCCGACAGCCGGGTGGAAAACTTTGACACCGCCGCCGTATGCGTCCGCACTACGGCAGGAGTGCCCATTTACTACTACACGTCCCACAACCTGAAGGCGGATCTGGGAGCGTTCGCCCAGTTCCGGTTTGAAAAGGGGACGGTTTACCTGGGCAAGGACTACGGAAACGGCACCGAAGAATATGTGGCGGAAATGAACGACGGCAGCCGGGTTTCCTACGGCATCAACCCCCGCTCCGGCTTTATGCAGAAGCTGTACGACGCGGTGAACTGCACCCTTCACGGCGGCCATCCGGTGTGCACGGTGCAGTGCGGCATCCCCCATCTGGAAGCGGTGCACGCCCTGGCGGAGATGCCGGTGGCCCAGGTGCCGGAATCCAAGCTGGTGCGCACCTTTGAAAACGGCGATGAATTCTGCATGATCGGCAACCTGGAAGAGGTATTCCTGACCTGCTATGAAAAGGAACAGATGCCTTCGGAAGCAGGAGCCGGATGGAAATAATCCCATGGAGGACGAAAAAGTGGAAGAGACAAGGATGAAAAAAACAGCGATTGTAACCGGCGCAAGCCGGGGCATCGGGCTGGCTATCGCGAAAAAGCTGGGAATGGATGGCTGCCAGATCACGGTATTTGCCACCCGGCCCAAAGAAGCCTGCATGGATCATCTGCGGTGCCTGGATGAGGCGGGCATTACCTGGCATTATGTCCAGGGCAGCCTGGACTGCAGAGAGGACCGGGAGCGGCTGGTGGAAGAGACGGTCCGCCGCTTCGGAAGGCTGGACATCCTGGTGAACAATGCCGGCGTGGCGCCGTCGGTGCGGGCGGATCTGCTGGAAATGACGGAAGAAAGCTATGACCGGGTGATGGGCATCAACGCCAAAGGCACCCTGTTTCTGACGCAGCTGGCCGCCAGGCAGATGCTGAAGCAGGACGTCATCGGGAAAAAGCGGGGCACCATTGTCAACGTGGGCTCCTGCTCCGCGGAAGTGTCTTCCGTCAGCCGGGGCGAATACTGCATTTCCAAAAGCGCCGTGTCCATGATCACCACCCTGTTTGCCGACCGGCTGGCGGGAGAGGGCATCCTGGTCCACGAGGTGCGTCCCGGCGTGATCCGGACGGACATGACCAGCACGGTACAGGGCAAATACGACGCCTTGATTGAAAACGGCGCCTTCCCCATCCGGAGATGGGGCACGCCGGAGGATGTGGCCGACGCGGTGGCCGCCTTCTGCTCCGACGCGTTTTTGTATACCACGGGAAACTACATCGACGTAGACGGCGGATTTCATATCAAACGGCTGTAAGCCGGACGCACAGGCCGGCTCAAGGCCGGCGGAAGGAGAGACGACAGATGAGGGACGCAAACGCGAGACCGGCACAGACGCCGGCGCGGGTTATGGACATTTACGCGGTGGTTGTGGGGTCCGGGGCCGCCGGTTTCAACGCGGCGCACCGCCTGCGTCAGTACGGAGTGACGGACGCGGCGCTGGTGACGGAAGGCCGCCTGTGGGGGACTTCCCGGAACACCGGATCCGACAAGCAGACCTATTATAAGCTGTCCCTGTCCGGCAGCCAGGACGACAGCGTGCGGAAGCTGGCGGCGGTGCTGTTTGACGGCGGCTGCGTGGACGGCGATATCGCCCTGTGCGAGGCCGCTCTGTCCGCCCAGGGATTTTTCAAGCTGCTGGATCTGGGCGTGCCGTTCCCCCACAGCCGTTTTGGGGAGTTTGCTGGCTACAAAACCGACCACGATCCCAATGACCGGGGCACCAGCGCCGGCCCCTATACGTCCCGTTATATGACGGAAGCGCTGGAGCGGGCGGTGCGTCAGGCGGAAATCCCGGTATATGACCACCTGCAGGTGATCCGGATTCTGACCTGGAAAAAACGGCTTTTGGGCATTCTCTGTCTGGACCGGGAAACCGGCGGATATGTGGTAATCCGGTGCCGGCGGCTGATCTGGGCCACCGGCGGGCCGGCGGGCATTTACCGGGACAGCGTTTATCCCGCCAGCCAGCTGGGCGCCAGCGGTCTGGCTTTTGAAGCCGGCGCGGCGGGGCGGAACCTGACGGAATGGCAGTACGGCCTGGCGTCGCTGCGCCCCCGCTGGAATGTCAGCGGCAGCTATATGCAGGTGCTGCCCCGGCTGGTATCCACCGATGCCGAGGGCGGGGATGAACGGGAATTTCTTCTGGAACACTATCCCAGCCGGGAGGCCATGATGGACGCGGTCTTTTTAAAAGGCTATCAGTGGCCTTTTGACGCCGCCAAAGCAGGCAGCGGTTCTTCCGTCATCGACCTGCTGGTGTACCGGGAAACCTGCGTGCGGGGCCGGAGAGTGTGGCTGGACTACCGGGAAAACAGCGAAGGGATGCCGGTAGACTTTGGCCGGTTGTCGCCGGAGACCCGGGAGTATCTGGAGCGGGCCGGCGCCTGCCAGGAGACGCCGTACCGGCGGCTGCAGGCGCTGAACCAGCCGGCGGTGGATTTCTATATGGAACACGGCGTGGATTTGTCCCGGGACATGCTGGAGGTGGCGGTGTGCGCCCAGCACAACAACGGCGGCCTGGCGGTAGACGCCTGGTGGCGTACCGATGTGGAAGGCCTGTTTGCGGCAGGGGAAGCGGCGGGAACCCACGGCATCACCCGGCCCGGCGGCAGCGCGCTGAACGCGGGTCAGGCAGGTTCCTCCCGGGCGGCGGAATACATCGCCGCGGAACTGGAACTGGAAAAACAGGGAACGGCGGTGCCCTGGAGAAAGGGGCATGCGGAAGCCACAGAGAGCCGCGGCGAAGAGACCGGCCGGCGCCGGCCGGGAGAGGTCTGCTGGTCGGCGGAAGAAGAGGCGGCAGCCGGCGCCCAGATCCGGGAGCGTCTGGCTCTGGGGGAGGTGCTGCAGGGCCTCTGCGGGGAAGCAGAACCCCAGGAAGCGGAAATCCGGCAGCAGATTCCCTGGCATTTTTCCGGACAGTGGAAAGAAGCTTCCGCGCAGATGAGCCGGTGCGCGGCCATGGTGCGGGATCCGGAGGCTATGGAGCAGATGAGCCGCGCCATAGAGGAAGAACTGGGCCGGCTGCGGGAACAGGCGGTCCGGAAAGCGGCAGCCGGACAGGAAGCGGCGGAAGGCGGAGAAAAACCGGAGAAAAACCGGGCGGGAGAACTGTGCCGCGCCTACCGCTACTACGATATGCGGATCTGCCAGAAGGTTTTTCTGGACGCCATGCTGGACTACTACAAAGCCGGCGGCAGGAGCCGGGGCTCCGCGGTATACCGGGAAGATACGGGAGAAATCGCGGTGCCGGAGCTGGTTTCCTTTACCCTGGACGGCCCAGGCGGCAGAGCCCATGCAGGAGAAATCCAGGAGATCCGGCTGGATCCGGAGACCATGACCTGCAGCTGCAGCCGCAGGCCGGTGCGCCCCCTGTCGGAGATTCCCGAGGGCGAAGCCTTTGAGGCGGTGTGGAAGCAGTACAGGGAAAGAACCTATGTGGAAGAAGGGGTTGTTGTACAGACAGTCTGAATGAAAGGATCCGGTCCGGCCGGTTTTGTACGAAAAGATTGTGAAAAAAATGCCAAAATTCTCGGAAAACAAGGGAATTTTGGCATTTTTTTGCGATAAATCGGGAATTTGTAATTGAGAATCACACTTTTTTATGCTATACTCAAAAAGACGGCAGGCAGGGGTTCTGTCTGCGCGGAGACGAGAAAAATGTATAGAAAGAGGGTTAGGTGGAATGGGATTGGCTACTTTTAAAGGCGGCGTCCATCCGTACGATGGCAAGAAACTGTCCGAGAATCAGCCGATAGAAGTCCTGATGCCGAAAGGCGAACTGGTATACCCCATGTCCCAGCATATCGGGGCCCCGGCGGTGCCGCTGGTCCAAAAAGGCGATCCGGTGCTGGTGGGACAGAAGATCGGGGAAGCCGGCGGTTTCATTTCGGCCAATGTCATCTGTTCGGTGTCCGGCACGGTCAAGGGCATCGAGAAGCGCCGTACTGCCGGCGGAGACATGGTGGAGTGTGTGATCGTGGAAAATGACGGCGAGTACCGGACCATAGCAGGCATGGGAGAGGAGCGGGATCCGTCCTCCCTGTCTTCCAAAGAGATTCTGGAGATTATCAAGGAGGCGGGCATCACGGGCCTGGGAGGAGCGGGCTTTCCCACCCATGTGAAGCTGGCGCCCAAGGAACCGGACAAGATCGACTTTGTCATCGTCAACGGAGCGGAATGTGAGCCGTATCTCACCTCCGACTACCGGGTGATGCTGGAGGAAGGCGAGAAGGTGGTGCAGGGCCTGAAGGTGATCCTGCAGCTGTTTCCGAAGGCCCAGGGCGTGATCGGCATTGAGGACAACAAGCCGGAGGCCATCCGCCACATGGAGGAACTGGTGCAGAACGAGTCCCGGATCCGGGTGCAGCCGTTAAAGACCAAATACCCCCAGGGCGGCGAGCGCACGCTGATCTACGCCGTTACCGGCAGGAAGATCAATTCTTCCATGCTGCCGGCGGATGCGGGATGCATTGTGGACAACGTGGATACGGTGGCTGCCATCTATATGGCGGTATGCCGGAAGACACCGCTGCTGCGCCGCATCGTTACCGTGACCGGCGATGCCATCGCCCAGCCCAAAAACTTCAGCGTGCTGCTGGGCACCAGCTACGAGGAACTGGCAGAAGCGGCCGGCGGCTTTAAGCAGGAGCCGGAAAAACTGATTTCCGGCGGCCCCATGATGGGACAGGCGCTGTTTGATCTGCAGATTCCCGTGGCCAAGACTTCATCGGCCCTGACCTGCCTTTCCAAAGACCAGGTAGCCGCCATGGCGCCGACGGCCTGTATCCGGTGCGGACGCTGCGTAACCGTATGCCCGGGACGCATCGTGCCCCAGAAGCTGATGCAGGCGGCGGAGCGCCGGGATCTGGAGGAATTTGTCCGCCTGGACGGTATGGAATGCTGCGAATGCGGATGCTGCGCCTATATCTGTCCGGCCAGAAGGCCGCTGACCCAGGCGTTTAAAGAAATGAGAAAAGCGGTTGCGGCCAGCCGCAGGAAAGGATAGGAGGGGAAAAGAATGGAAAAAATGCTGCATGTATCATCATCTCCCCATGTCCGGGACGGCGTGACCACGCCGGTGCTGATGTATGATGTGATCATCGCCATGCTTCCCGCCGCGGCCTTCGGCGTATACCATTTCGGTTTTCACGCCCTGCTGGTGCTTCTGGTCACAACGGCGGCCTGTGTGCTCAGCGAATACATCTATGAACGGCTTATGGGAAAGCCGGTGACCATAAAAGACGGCAGCGCCGTGATTACCGGTATGATTCTGGCGCTGAACATGCCGCCGGAGATTCCGCTGTGGATTCCGGTGCTGGGCGGCGTCTTCGCCATCATCGTGGTAAAGCAGCTGTACGGCGGCCTGGGACAGAACTTTATGAACCCGGCGCTGGCGGCCCGGTGCTTCCTGCTGATTTCCTTTGCGGGACGGATGTCCTCCTTTACCCTGGACGGCGTGACTGCGGCGACGCCGCTGGCGCTGATGCGCTCCGGTGAGGGCGCGGACCTGACGGCCCTGTTTTTGGGCACCATTCCCGGCACCATCGGCGAGGTTTCCAAACTGGCGCTGCTGATCGGCGCGGCCTATCTGTTGATCCGCCGGGTGATTACCATACGCATCCCCGGTACATATATTCTGACGTTCGCGGTGTTTATGTTCCTCTTCGGAGGCATGGATCTGTCCTATACCCTGGCCCAGGTTCTGGCCGGCGGCCTGATCTTCGGCGCCTTCTTTATGGCGACGGACTATGTGACCAGCCCCATTACCGCCAAAGGCCAGATTCTCTACGGCGTATTCCTGGGAATCCTCACCGGCGTGTTCCGTCTGTGGGGCGGTTCGCCGGAAGGCGTGTCCTACGCCATTATCCTGGGCAACGTGGTAGTTCCTCTGATTGAAAAAGTGACGTATCCCAAAGCGTTCGGAAAGGAGGGCAAATAAAATGAAAGCAGGCGGATTTATGAAAGATGCCATTACCCTGTTTCTCATTACCCTGATTTCCGGTATCTGCCTGGGAGCGGTATACGAGATTACCAAAGACCCCATCGCGGCGGCAGAAGCCGCGGCGCAGCAGGAGACGTACCGGGAGGTGTACGCCGACGCGGCGCAGTTTGTGGAGGATGAAGCGCTGGACGCGGCCGTGCAGGCCTTCCCGGAAGCGCTGGCAGCCTCCGGCCTGTCTTTGGGAAATGTCTCCATTGAAAGCGCTTTGCAGGCGCTGGACAGTTCCGGCAATCCCATCGGGTACGTAATATCCGCGGCCTCCGGCGATGGATACGGCGGCACCATCCGGGTGTCGGTGGGCATCACCGGCGATGGCATGGTGACCGGCATCGGTTTTCTGGAAATCGCGGAGACCCCCGGCCTGGGCATGAACGCGGATACGCCGGAGTTTAAGGCCCAGTTTGCCGGAAAGACAGCAGAGCAGTTTGCAGTGACGAAAAACGGCGCGTCGGCGGACAATGAAATCGACGCCATTACCAGCGCCACCATTACGTCCACAGCGGTGACCAACGCCGTCAACGCGGCGCTGTTCTTTGCCGCGGACTGCATTGCCTAGGAGGTGGGAGAAGATGAACAAGTGCACAGAACGTTTATACAACGGTATTATTAAAGAAAACCCGACCTTCGTGCTGATGCTGGGCATGTGCCCCACGCTGGCGGTGACTACTTCGGCGGTGAACGGCGTCGGCATGGGATTAAGCACCACCGTGGTGCTGATGATGTCCAACCTGCTGATCTCGGCGCTGCGGAACATCATTCCCGACCGGGTGCGGATTCCGGCGTTTATCGTGGTGGTGGCGTCCCTGGTAACGGTGGTGCAGCTGCTGATTCAGGCCTACATCCCGTTTCTCTATGACGCCCTGGGAATCTACATTCCTCTGATCGTGGTAAACTGCATCATCCTGGGACGGGCGGAAGCCTACGCTTCCAAAAACGGACCGGCGGAATCGGCCTTTGACGGCATCGGCATGGGACTGGGATTTACCATCGCCCTGACCTGCATCGGCGCGGTGCGGGAACTGCTGGGCTCCGGCGCGGTGTTCGGCTTTCGGGTGATGCCTGAGGCCTACGAGCCGATTACCATTTTCGTCATGGCTCCCGGCGCGTTTTTCGTCCTGTCCATTCTGACGGCGCTGCAGAACCGGTTCAAGGCCCCGTCGGCCACTAACGGATCGGCGCCGAAGTCCAGCCTGGCCTGCGGCGGCGACTGCAGCCACTGCAGCGGGTCCATTTGCGCGGACAACCGCAGGCGTCTGGAAGCCGCGGCGGACAAGAAAGAATAGGAGGGCAGATTGATGAAAGAACTGTTGTTAATTGCTGTAGGCTCTGCCCTGGTCAATAACGTGGTGCTGAGCCAGTTCCTGGGCCTTTGCCCCTTCCTGGGCGTCTCCAAGAAGACGGAGACTGCCGCCGGCATGGGCGCCGCCGTTATTTTCGTAATCGGCATCGCCTCCGCCGTCACCAGCCTGATCTACGACCATATTCTGGTCAACCTGGGGCTGGAGTACCTGCAGACCATTGTATTTATTCTGGTGATTGCCGCCCTGGTGCAGTTTGTGGAAATGGTGCTGAAAAAATCCATGCCGGCGCTGTATGAAGCCCTGGGCGTATATCTGCCGCTGATTACCACCAACTGCGCGGTGCTGGGCGTGGCCCTGACCAACGTGCAGGAAGGCAACAACTTTATCCAGAGTGTGGTCAACGGCGTAGGCACCGCCTGCGGCTTTACCATATCCATTATACTGCTGGCCGGCGTGCGGGAACGGATCGCGGGCAACGACGTGCCCCACAGTTTTCAGGGCTCTCCCATCGTGCTGATTACGGCGGGACTGATGGCCATCGCGTTTTCCGGATTCTCCGGACTGATTTAAGGAAGGAGAGAGGATATGAACATAACAGGAGTGATCTTGGCGGCGGCCATTGTGGGCATTGTCGGCCTGCTGATCGGCGTGCTGCTTGGCATTGCCAGTGAAAAATTCAAAGTAGAAACAGACGAGAGGGAGACCCTGATCCGGGAAGAACTGCCGGGCAACAACTGCGGCGGATGCGGATACCCGGGCTGCGACGGCCTGGCCGCCGCCATTGTGCAGGGCACGGCTCCCGTAAACGGCTGTCCCGTAGGCGGCGCGGCCGTGGCGGAGAAAATTGCCGCGATCATGGGGGTGGAAAACACGGTTTCCGAAAAACGGGTGGCGTTTGTGAAGTGCAAAGGCACCTGCGACAAGGTCCGTGTGAAATACCGCTACGACGGCATCCGGGACTGCCGGGACGCTTCGGTGGTGCCGGGCAAGGGAGAAAAGGCGTGCAGCTACGGATGCCTGGGCTACGGTTCCTGCGTCAGCGCCTGCGCCTTTGACGCCATTCACATTGTGGACGGAGTCGCCGTGGTAGACAAGGAAGCCTGCGTGGCCTGCGGCAAGTGCGCGGCCGTCTGTCCCAACCACCTGATTGAACTGGTGCCGTACAAGGCCGAACACCTGGTACAGTGCAGTTCCCACGACAAGGGCAAAGTCGTGAAGGCGGTCTGCGACGCCGGCTGCATCGGCTGCACCCTCTGCACGAAGAAGTGCCCCTCCGGTGCCATTTATATGGAACATGACCTGGCGGTCATCGACTACGACGCCTGCACCAACTGCGGCCTCTGCGCCCAGAGCTGCCCGGTGCACGCCATTCTGTAAGTACAGAACCGAAAATCATCAGGGGAGTGCCGTTCATTCTGCGGTGCTCCCTTTTTGAATTGGCTTGTATATTTGGTTGTCTCCACATATAATAAACGTGTGATATGAATACAGGGAGGAGGAAATGGATGTATGGGATATGCAGCAGGATGCATGGGGAAGACACAGGAAAAGAATGACAGAAGGGATATAAAACGATGGAAAGAAAAGAAATCCGGACGGCGGCGCTGATCGGCCTGGGCGCCATTGGAAGCTATCTGGCAGGAAACCTGCAGACGGTGTTGGGAGACAATCTTCGGATTGTGGCAGGCGGCAGCCGCAGACAGCGGCTGGAGCGGGACGGCATTGTAATCAACGGCGTCCCCCATCGGTTTCATCTGGTGGATCCGGAAGAGTCCATGGAACCAGTAGATCTGGCAATCGTCATTACCAAGATGACCGGCCTGGACCAGGCGCTTTTGGATATCCGGAATCAGGTGGGGCCGGAGACGATCCTCATGGCGCCTTTGAACGGCGTAGAGAGCGAAGAGCGGATGGCGTCGGTGTACGGCTGGGAACGAATCCTGTACTCCCTGGTGCGGGTCAGCGTGGTAATGGATGGAAACCAGGTTTCCTACAATCCGGATATCGCGGCGGTGGAGTTTGGGGAAAAGCGCAACGAAGCCCCGTATACGGAACGGGTGCGGCTGGTAAAAGAACTGTTTGAGCGGGCCGGCATGCGGCCGGTGATCCAGCCGGATATGGAAAAGGCCATTTGGATGAAATTTGTCTGCAATGTCAGTGAAAATCAGGTGGCGGCGGTGCTGGGGATTCCCTTCGGCGCCTGGGGGACCAGCGAATACGCCAACCGCCTGCGGGTCATGACTGCCGCGGAGGTGATCGCCATTGCCAGAAAAAAGGGAATCGATATAGAAGAGGACTACGCGGTCCGGCATCTGGGGCATCTGAAAAAGGTCCCGTTTCTCAACAAGCCGTCTACCCTGCAGGACATTGAACACGGCAGAAAGACGGAAGTGGAAAGCTTTGCCGGAGCCGTGATCCGGCTGGGAAAAGAGACGGGAGTGGCCACTCCGTACAATACCTTTCTCTACGACGCCATCCGGACGCTGGAAGAGAAAAACGAGGGAAAATTTACTATTTCATAAACGGCGGATTCCCGCGGCAGGTTTGGTTACTCTGCCGCGGGAATTTTGACAATGACTTTGTTGGGCAGGCAGACGATCATTTCGCCGGGGGCGCTGATGCGTCCCTGGCGGATGCAGATTTTGTCCGGACAGGAAGCTTCGTCAATGAAGACCTGTCCGTTTTCAACGATCAGGTGATTAAACCCCCCGTCCAGGTTTTCTATGGTCAGCTCCGTATTTTCGTCCAGGTCCAGAGTCCGGATGGTTTCGCCGTCGATGGAAATTTCCGCGAAAGCCGCCGGCCGGCCGGCGGCAGGACGGTTTCGGATCCAGAGGACGGCGGCAGCCGCCAGAATCAGGATCACCAGAAGCAGATCACGGCGGCTGAAAGGCAACGTGGATTTCATAAACGAAAAAGCTCCTTTAACACATGTGGGAATACCGACAGTATACCAGCATCCCGGCCAAAAGAAAAGGCTGTGCCGGCGCGTTAAGGAAAATGTAATACTCTGTAAGAGGTTTCCTGCTTGTATTTTTCTGCCTTTCCGGGCTATAATAACGGCACATAACGCAGCATGAGGAGGGCGGAAATGGAAAAAATGAAAACCTTTGGAAGAACGCTGCCGTGGATTCTGCTGGCAGCTGTTTTATTTTTGGTAAATTCTGGTCTGACAGACGCATTCGCGGCATCGGACATTCAGACGGCACTGGTGATAGAGACCGAAGCGGCCCAGGCGGAAGGCCAGGAGGGCCAGACAGAGACCGGAGAAGAGCTGGAGCCCGCGGTGCCGGAGCCGACAGAAACCGCCAGCCTGTCCTGTACCACCGATGGCAGTCAGGTGACGATTCAGGGCAGCGTTTCCGGCGCCTGGTCCGACCCGCAGTATTACGACAATTATCTCTATCTGTTTGAACTGCAGCCCTATGAAGATGAGATCGGCAGCCGTACGGATTATGCCGGCTGGATCCGCAAAGGGGATCCGGTTTCCTTTTCCTTGCCCCTGGGATTCGGCACAGAGGCGGACAAGCTGTATTCCAGTTTTGTGCTGGCAGTGTACGACGGCACGTCCTATCTGCCGGTGTCCAACCGGGCCTATGTTTCCAATCCGGAAGCGGTGGCCAGAAATACGTCGGACTACACAGAGCCGCTGACCAAGAAGGGATTGCTGCTGGACGGAGACATGATGTCCGACGCCATGGAACTGGGAGTCAAAAATTCCTCGGTCAGCATCGCGTTTCATCAGATTCTGGGCCAGGGCATCGATTATGTCTACGATGGCAAGACCTATCATTTCAATAAGGACATGATCGAATACTACGACCGGGCCATTGACAAGCTGTCCAGCAAGGATATCTGCGTCACCGCCATCATTTTAAACGGATGGAATGAGCAGATGCCTCAGCTTCTGATGCCGGGAGCCAAGAAAGTATCCGGCGCCAACTATTACGCGTTCAACGCCTCTACCCAGGAAGGCGTAGAGTGCATCAAGGCCATTGCTTCGTTCCTGGCGGAGCGCTACTCCGGCGAGCCGGGTTCCAAGGGAAAGATTTCCAACTGGATCATCGGCAACGAGATCAACAACCAGGTGTGGAACTATCTGGGGCCCAGCGATCTGGACTCCTATGTGGAAGAGTATATCCGCGCCTTCCGGGTGTTCTATACGGCTATCCGCAGCGTCAACAAAAATGACCGGCTGTTTTTCTCTACGGACTTTTACTGGAATGAGACCAATCCCACCCAGCTCAACTACGCGGCCCGGGACGTGATCGACCGGTTCGCGGCGCTGTCCAGAGAGGGCGGCGACATGGACTGGGGGCTGGCGTATCATCCTTATTCGGATCCGCTGACGGAACCGGAGTTCTGGGACGACGGAGCCACCGGGCGGGTGGTGGACAGCGTGGATTCTTATATTGTGAACTTTAACAACCTCCACGTTCTGACCGACTATTTCCAGCGTCCGGAACTGCTGGACAAAAACGGACAGGTCCGCCATATCATTCTTTCGGAACAGGGATTTACCTCCCGCAGCGCCACCCGGGGCGACGTGGAGCAAATCCAGGCGGCGGCTCTGGCCTACGCCTACTATATTGCTGACAGCAACCCCTATATCGATGCCATTCTGATGCACCGGCAGGTGGACAACGTCAGCGAGACCAACGCCTATGTGGCGGTGGGACTCTGGGAGTGCGACATGTCTTCGCCGGATGTGATCCGCCCCACCATGCGCAAGAAGGCCTGGGAAGTGTACAAAAACATCGATAAGGTTTCTTCGCTGGAAACCACGGAATTTGCCAAGGAGATCATTGGCATTGAAAAATGGTCCGATGTGATTCCAAACTTTAAATGGGCCAGATATGAATAGACCGATATACGGAAGTCTGTAACGACCGCCGCGGGGCAGTACCGGATGCCGCCGCGGCGGTTTGCGTTATTCAAATTCTTCCAGGGAGCCGAACCGGTATCCCATTTCTTCCCAGCGGGTCAGCAGTTCGTCGAGAATCTCCCCGTTGGTCTGGGAAGTGCTGTGCAGCAGTACCACGGCGCCGGGGTGGATCCGGCCCAGCAGCTTTTCAAAGGCTTCTTCCCGGGATGGCTGCCGGTCCTGGTACCAGTCGGCGTAGGCCAGGCTCCAGAAAAACGTCTTGTATCCCAGTTCCTGGGCCATCTGCAGATTGTCTTCGCTGTAGAGGCCCTGGGGCGGCCGGTAGTACCGGGGCATCTCTTCTCCGGTGAGCTGGAAATACGCCTCTTCCAGACGGGACAGCTGGCCGGCGAAATCGTCGTAAGACGCCATATGGGACATGTCCGGATGGCTCCAGGTGTGGTTTCCCACAATGTGGCCTTCGGAAACCATGCGCCGCACCAGGTCTGGGCTGGTCTCCAGATAATGGCCTACCAGGAAAAAGGCGGCGGGAGCCTGGTGCTTTTTCAGCGCGTCCAGAATGGCGGCGGTGTTTCCATTTTCGTATCCGGCGTCAAAGGTAAGGAACAGCACTTTTTCGTCGGTGTCCATGGCGTAATAGGCATGAAACTGGCGCAGGTAGTCGGCGGAAGCGTTGGCCTGGGGCGGTTTTCCTTCTTCCTGGAAACTCAGTCCCCAGCTGCCTTCGGAAGCGGCCGGGGCAGTCCCGGAGACAGGGAGGCGGCCGCCGGAAAGAGAAGCGGCTTCCCCGCCGAGACAGTAACAGAAAGCCAGAAAAAAGACCAGGCAGACCGCCTGTCGGATATAGACGGATGGAGTTTTCATAAACGCCTGCGGAAAGTTTTTAAAAACTTATGATTTTCCTATTGCAAAAATTCCAGAATGTGCTAAATTATGGAATTGTTCGCTTATCAACCATTTCTGAAAAAAGAAGAGAGGATTTTGAAAAATGGCTGGCAAAACAATGAAGGATATGACCGTCGGCTCGCCCATGAAGCTGATTCTGGGTTTTCTGGTTCCCATGCTGTTCGGCCTTTTGTTTCAGCAGTTTTACAACATGGTGGACACTATCATCGTGGGCAAGTACCTGGGGGTCAACGCGCTGGCGGCGGTGGGCTCCACCGGTTCCATAAATTTTATGATCATCGGATTCTGCACGGGGGTCTGCAGCGGGTTTGCCATTCCCGTGGCACAGAAATTCGGCGAGAAAAATGAATCCGCCATGCGGCGCTACGTGGCCAACAGCGGCTGGCTGGCGCTGATTTTTTCTGTCGTGATGACATTGATCGTCTGCGTCATGTGCCGGACGATCCTGCAGTGGATGAAGACTCCGGACGACATCATGGAAGACGCCTTCGCCTACATTTTTGTGATTTTCCTGGGGATACCCGCGACCTACCTGTACAACACCCTGGCAGGCATCATCCGTTCCATGGGAGACAGCACCACGCCGCTGATCTTTCTGCTGATCTCCTCGGTGATGAACATTGTGCTGGATCTGTTTACCATTCTGGTGCTGGGCATGGGCGTGGCCGGCGCCGCCTGGGCCACGGTGATTTCCCAGGCCGTATCCGGCGTGCTCTGTCTGATTTACATGATTAAGAAATTTACGATTCTGCGGATGCAGGGAGACGAGTGGAAGCCGGAGAAATATTCCATGCACGTGCTTTGCGGCATGGGCATTCCCATGGGCCTGCAGTATTCCATTACGGCCATCGGCAGCGTGATTCTGCAGACCGCCGTCAACTCTCTGGGTTCCGCGGCGGTGGCGGCGGTAACCGCCGGAGGCAAGATCAGCACCTTCCTGTGCTGCCCCTACGACGCCATGGGCGCCACGCTGGCCACCTACGCCGGCCAGAACATCGGCGCCAGAAAACTGGGCCGGGTGGGCAAAGGCGTAAGAGACTGCCTGATTCTGGGCGCCGGCTACGCGGTGGTGGCCCTGGTAATCATTTATTTCTTCAGCGATGTGATCACCCTTCTGTTTGTGGATGCCGGGGAAACGGCCATTATCGCCAACGCCAGAACCTTTCTGCTGATCAACGTGGCCTTTTATTTCCCGCTGTCGCTGATCTACGTCTACCGGTTTACCATACAGGGTCTGGGCTATTCCCGGCTGGCGATTTTTGCCGGCGTCAGCGAGATGATTGCCCGTTCTCTTATGGGCTTCTGCCTGGTTCCGGTGTTCGGCTATCTGGCGGTGTGCTTTGCCAATCCGGTGGCATGGCTGGCGGCGGATGCGTTCCTGCTGCCGGCGTATATCCACGTGCTGAAAGATCTGAAAATCCGGCTGCTGCGCAGAAGCCGGATGGAAGAAACCCAGGCGGCTTCTGCCGCAGGTCAGCCGCGGGCATGAGCGGTCCCTGGGGGGACAGGCCCTACCATTCTCTGGACTTTGAACTGAAAAAACAGTTCGGCCATAAAGTCTACAAGCTGGCGCTTTCCGGCGGCATGACCTGCCCCAACCGGGACGGAACTCTGGGCAGAGGCGGCTGCGTTTTCTGCAGTGAAGGCGGCTCCGGCGAGTTCGCTCAGCCGGCCGGCAGCCCGGAAGATGTGGGCCGGCAGGTGGAAGCGGCCAAGGCCAGAGTCCGGGACAAGGTGCCGGAAGACGCCGGCTATATCGCGTATTTTCAGTCGTTTACCAATACCTACGCTCCCGTATCTTATTTGGAAGCTCTGTTTACGGAAGCTATAAGGCAGCCGGGCGTGGAGGTGCTGTCGGTGGCTACCAGGCCCGACTGCCTGGAACCGGAGAAGGTGGAGCTGCTGGCCCGGCTGAACCGGGAAAAACCGGTATGGGTGGAACTGGGGCTGCAGACCATGCATCCGAAGACGGCGCGGGAGATCCGCAGAGGCTATGAACTGCCGGTATTTGAAGACGCCTTTGCCAGGCTGAAGCAGGCGGGGCTGACGGTGGTGGCGCATGTGATTCTGGGCCTGCCGGGAGAAAGCCGAAAGATGATGTTGGACACGGTCCGGTACGTGGGTCATCTGCCGGCAGACGGCATCAAGCTGCAGCTGCTGCACGTGCTGAAGGGAACGGATCTGGCGGTCCGGTATGAGGCGGATCCGTTTCCGGTGATGACCCTTTCGGAATACGCGGATCTGGTGGCAGACTGCATCGCCCTGCTTCCGGAATCGGTGGTGATCCATCGCATCAGCGGAGACGGTCCCAAAAGGCTTTTGTTGGCTCCGGAGTGGAGCGGAGACAAAAAGAACGTGTTAAATACCATTGGAAAGCGGTTAAAAGAGCGAAAAATCTTGCAGGGAATGCTGGCCTGTAGTTGACAAATGGAAAAAACCGTTTTATACTACATTCAATTCAAGTAGACAAAAGAGTAACGGGCTTGCATGGGTTGAATTGATGTATGAATGAAAGGATTTTTTAGGAGGATTGTGTATTATGTCAGAAGTAAAGGCAACCGAGAAGAAGGCCGTTGTAACCGCTGATAAGGCAGAGACGAAAAAAGCTGCGGCTGTGAAGACGGCTGTTGAAAAGAAAGAAACCGTAAAGAAGGAAGCGGCTCCCAAGAAGGAAGCAGCTGCCAAGAAGGAGCCGGTTAAGAAGGAGACCGCTGCGAAGAAAGCGCCGGCCAGAAGAACCGCCGCCAAGAAGGCAGAGGATGTAAAGGCTACGGTTACCATCCAGTTCGCCGGCAAAGAAGTTGTGGCCAAGAACATTCTGGAAGAGGCCAAGAAGGCATTTGCCGCGGCCAACAAGGGCGTGGAGATCAAGACCATCGACATCTACGTAAAGCCGGAAGAGAACGCGGCTTACTATGTGGTCAATGGCGTTGGCTCTGACGATTATAAGATTGAGCTGTAAATCCTGAATGTTTCAGGCGGGCCGGTAAGACGGCCCGCTTTTTTTGAGGGCGTATGAACGAAGAACAGTACTGGCTGCCGGAAGATTTTGTCCGGCGGATGGAAGAACTGCTGGGCGCGGAATGGGCCGCGTTCCGGGACAGCTATGAGAAGGAGCGGGCCCAGGGCCTGCGGATCAATCCGCTGAAAACAGCGGGAGAAGAGGCGCGGGCGGCCGCTTCCCTTGCCTGGATGCAGGAGGCGTGGCAGCTGGAGCCGATCCCGTGGGAGGCCTGCGGGTTTTATTATGGGAAAGAAGCCAGGCCGGGCAAACATCCGTTTCACGAGGCAGGGCTTTATTATATTCAGGAGCCTTCCGCCATGGCGGCGGCAGCGCTTCTGGATCCAAAGCCGGGAGAGCGGGTGCTGGACCTGTGCGCCGCTCCCGGCGGCAAGTCTACGCAGATCGCCGGGAGAATGAAGGGGATGGGACTGCTGGTGGCCAATGAGATCCACCTGGCCAGGGCCCGGATCCTGTCCCAGAATATGGAACGCATAGGAGCTGCCGGCGCGGTGACGGTCAACGAGGAGCCGGCGCGGCTGGCCGCCTGTTTTCCGGGGTTCTTTGACCGGATTCTGGCGGACGCTCCCTGTTCCGGAGAAGGTATGTTCCGAAAAGATGAAAAGACGAGACAGGAATGGAGCCAGGCCCACGTAGAGGCCTGCGCCGCCAGACAGGCGCAGATCCTGGACTGCGCTGCCGTTATGCTGAAGGAAGGCGGACGGCTGGTCTATTCTACCTGCACCTTTGCGCCGGAAGAAGACGAGGGCACCATAGAAGCCTTTCTGCGGCGGCATCCGGAATTTGAACTGGAAGAAGCGAAACTTGCCGCCGGCGGAGCATCCTTTGGCTGCGGCGTGCCGCAGTGGACGCCGGGAGGCAGAGCCGAACTGGCGCGCACCTGCCGCATCTGGCCCCACAAAACCAGAGGGGAAGGCCATTATCTGGCGGCGCTTCGGAAGACGGCGCCCTCCCGCACGGGAAAGGAAACCTGGCCGGCATATGTAAAGGACCGGGAAACCCGGCAGCTGTGGCAGGCATTTCAGAAAACGGCTCTGCCCGGCGGAAGCGAAGATCCCTGCCTGAGCGATGGGGATCATCTGGTGCGGTTCGGAGATCAGCTGTACCGGATTCCGGAGGAGATGCCGGACTGCCGGGGCTTAAAGGTCCTGCGCCCCGGCCTTCACCTGGGAACGCTGAAAAAGGGAAGGCTGGAACCGGCCCACGGACTGGCGCTGTACGCGAAGGAAGGACAGGGGGCAGAGGCAGTGTCTCTGGACCCCGGCGGAGAAGCGGCGGCCCGGTATCTGCGGGGAGAGGCCCTGGACCGGGGAGAATGCCGGCTGCTCCGCACAGGAGAAGAAAAAGGCGGCTGGACTCTGGTGACCGTGGACGGCTGGACCCTGGGCTGGGCCAAACGCACCGGGAACGTTTTGAAAAATCACTATCCCAAGGGGCTGCGGCAGCCGTAGCCTCAGGTCAGATGCTTCTGCTTGCCGGCGGCGTGGTCCGTGAGAGTGTCCGGACAGAGAAAACTGGCGCGGCGGATGCTGTCGACACCGTATTTCTGCCGGATGCAGTCCACAGCCCGTTCTGCTTCCTGCAGCTTCCGGGTACGGCCATTGTCAAAGAGAGACATCTGTCCGCAGCCGGTCTCACAGATGCGGGTGACCCGCAGTCCGATGAGCCGCAGCGGCGTCAGGTCCCAGCACGCGTCCAGCAGGCCGCAGGCGGCCTCGTACAGCCGGGCGGTGGAGTCCGTCGGCGCGTCCAGAATCTTCTGATGGGAACGGGTCCGGAACTTCCAGTCCTTGAGTTCCACGCAGACGCAGCTGCCGACTGCGCCGTCCCGCCGCAGGCGGGTCCCCACGGTTTCGCTGAGGGAGAGAAGAACCTGGCGGGCGTCGGAACGGTCCGAAATGTCCCGGGGCAGGGTGACGCTGCTGCCGAAGCTTTTGCCGGGGGATTCGCCGGAGGCCACGGGAGAATCGTCGATGCCGTTGGCCCAGGCGTGGATCTGCAGGGCATACTTCTCGCCCAGATGGGCTTTTAAAACAGAAAGATCACAGCGGGCCAGGTCGCCGATGGTGTGCAGACCGATGGCCCGCATTTTTTTCTCCGCGGAACTGCCGACAAACAGCAGATCCCGCACCGGCAGCGGCCACATCTTCTGCCGGATCTCATGGGGCCACAGGGTGTGGACCCGGTCCGGCTTCTCAAAATCGGAAGCCATCTTGGCCAGCAGGCGGCAGCTGGAAATACCGGCGTTGACAGTGAAGCCCAGTTCGTCCCGGATCCGGCGGCGGATGCGGTGGGCAGTCTCCAGGACGTCCCCGAACAGGTGCAGGGTGCCGGTCATATCCAGAAAGGCCTCGTCGATGCTGAACTTCTCAATATCCGGCGTATATTCCTCCAAAATCCGCATCATGGCGGAAGAGTACTGTTTATAAACGGCAAACCGGGAAGGCACCACGACCAGATCCGGACACTTGCGCAGCGCCGAAGCCAGCGGCTCTCCGGTGACTACGCCGGCCTGTTTGGCCGGAACAGAACGGGCCAGTACGACGCCATGGCGCTGGGCAGGGTCGCCGCCGACGGCGGAGGGAATCCGGCGCAGATCCGGCGCACCGGGATCCAGAGAGAGACGGTATACCGACTCCCAGCTCAAAAACGCGGAATTGACGTCGATATGAAAAATCACCCGGGACGATGGTTCCATGGACGCAGGCCTCCTTTCAAGATAATCCCATTATAACAGAACATATGTTCGAAATCAAGTATCGGGAATAAAATCATAAGAAAAAAATAGAATGGAACGAAAGGCTCCGGATAGGAGGAAGCAGATGTTGGGAAAACCCGGAAGCCGGAGGCGGGTACGGCAGTTTCTGACGCTGATTCTGACGGCGGCGGTGCTTTCCTGCGCCGTCCCCGGCACAGCGGCGGCGCAGGAGGACGAAGAGCCAAAGCTGTATGCCCAGTCGGCGGTACTTATGGATGGGGACACGGGAAGGATTCTGTATGAAAAGGATGGAGATACGCCGCGGCCCATGGCCAGCACTACCAAGATCATGACCTGTATTCTGGCGCTGGAGATGGGGGAGGAAGAGGATCCGGTAACGGTATCGGCACGGGCCGCCAGGCAGCCCAAAGTCCGGCTGGGCGCCCCGGAAGGCGCCGTCTTTTCCCTCAAAGACCTGCTGTATTCGCTGATGCTGGAATCCCACAACGACACGGCGGTGATGATCGCGGAGCACATTGGGGGATCCGTAGAAGCCTTTGCCGGTCTGATGAACCGGAAGGCCCGGGACTTAGGCTGCCGGGACACCTGCTTTTTGACGCCCAACGGGCTGGACGCCCGGCAGGAGGGCCCGGACGGCGAAACCTGGATTCACAGCACCACGGCGGCGGACCTGGCGGCCATGATGCGCTACTGCGTCTGGCAGTCGCCGGCGGGAGAGGCGTTTCAGGCCATTTGTCAGACCCGGTCCTATTCTTTTTCTGATCTGGAAGGGAAATACACCGGTTCCTGCGTAAACCACAACGCCCTGCTTTCTATGATGTCCGGGGTGGCGGCAGGGAAAACCGGCTATACAGACGACGCGGGATACTGCTACACGGCGGCGCTGGAAGATGGCGGCCGCCGCTTTGTCATTGTGCTGCTGGGCTGCGGGTGGCCGCCGCACAAAGATTATAAATGGAGCGACGCCAGAGCCCTGCTTTCCTACGGACTCGCGTATTATGAAAAGAAATCGCTGTACCCGTCTCTGGAACCGGTGCCGGTAGCCGTAAAAAACGGGCTGCCGGAAGCAGGCACGGACGCTGTCTGGCATGAGCCGGTGCCGGCAGAGGCGGTAAGCGGGGAGCGAAAAGGTCCTCTGGTGCTGGCAAAAGAAGGAGAGCGGGCGGAAATGACCCTGGAAATTCCGAAGGAGATAGAAGCCCCGGTATACGCCGGCATGTTTGCCGGGCAGGCGGTATACCGGCTGGAAGGGACCGTGGTGGAGGTGCGGCCTTTGTATATAAACAAAACTGTGCATAAAATTACATTCTCGGAATGTCTGCGCCGCACGGCCGGGTGTTTTCTGGCAAAAAACAAAGAAAGTAAAGCAAAGACTTCACAAATGAAAGTGAAAGAGGAAAAAAACGGAGAAAATGAAGGGGAAGAGGATGAAAAACCAGTTTCCATGGATTTAACTTGCAAATAAATGAGATGAAATGTATAATCTTTTTTAAATTTTACTTCTTCACAGAAGGAAAGCGCGGAGAAAGTTTTTCCGCGGGAACTATGGAAACGAAAGGGGAATGGATATGAGTAAAACCAAAACGAGCAGTAAAAGCAGCGAATCCAGGCTGGACCGCATTCTGGATGCCATCGAACGCCTGGGCAACAAACTGCCGGATCCGATTACACTGTTTCTGGTGCTGTCGGTGGTGGCGGTGCTGGTTTCCGCCATCTGCAGCTGGGCCGGCATTTCAGTCGTCAACCCGGCGGACGGCCAGGTAGTGGAACCGGTCAACCTGCTTTCCATTTACGGACTGCAGTACCTGTGGAGCAACGTCATTACCAACTTTTCCACCTTCGCGCCTCTGGGCATGGTGCTGGTAGCGGTGATCGGCTCCTCCGTGGCGGAGAAGAGCGGCTTTTTGGTAGCCCTGATGCAGCATTTTCTGGGCGGCGCCAAAGGCTGGATCGTCACCATGGTGGTGGTGTTCATCGGCATTAACTTAAACATTGCCGGCGACGCCGGATTCATCATTCTGCCTCCGTTGGCGGCGGTGCTGTTTATGTCCATCGGCAGAAGCCCGCTGCTGGGCCTGTACGTGGCGTTTGCCTCCGTGTCCTGCGGCTTCTGCGCCAACGTGGCCCTGGGCCTTTCCGATGCCCTGGCCTACAGCTATACGGAAGTGGCGGCTCAGATGATCGACCCCAACTATTCCGAATCCATCGCCATCAACTGGTACTTCTTAATCGTCTCCTGCCTGGTTCTGACGGTTGTGGGCACGGTTCTGGTGGAAAAAGTGCTGGTGCACCGTTTCCCCATTACCAAGGCGCAGCTGCAGGCCTATGATTTCGATACGGAAGCTACGGCGCTGACTCCCACGGAGAAAAAGGGCCTCTGCGCGGCCGGCATCGCGGAACTGATTTTCGTGGTAATCATGCTGCTGCTGTCCTTCCCCATTTTCGGGGACACGGCGATTCTGGCGGACGAGACCGGCTCTCTGACCAACTCCGCGGCGCCCTTTACCAAAGGCATCGTATTCACCGTTACGCTGGCTCTGATGATCCCCGGCATCGCTTACGGATTTGCCATTGGCCGCTATAAAAACGACAAGGACCTGTGGGCGGACATCAGCCAGGGCTTTGCGGAAATGGGCTCCTACGTGTTTATGTGCTTTTTCATTTCGATTTTCACAAACTTCTTCTCGGTGTCCAAAATCGGAACGATTATTGCCATTGCCGGTTCGGACGGACTGGCGGCCATTGGATTTACCGGCGTGCCGCTGATGATCGGCCTGATGATCGTTTCCTGCATCGTAGACCTGTTTATCGGATCCGCCTCCGCCAAGTGGGCGATCCTGGCTCCGGTGTATGTGCCTATGATGATGCTGCTGGGCTACGACCCGGCCATCACCCAGGTGGTATACCGTATCGGCGACTCCATCTGCAACCCCCTGTCGCCGCTGTTTACCTATATGCCGGTGATTATCAGCTACGCGCAGAGATATAAAAAGGACGCGGGTATCGGCACCATTATCGCCAACATGCTGCCCTTCTCTGTGACCTTCGCCATTTTCTGGATTATCCAGGTAATCGTATGGGTGACCTTCGATCTGCCGCTGGGACCTGGAGGCGGCGTATATCTGCCGTAAGACACGGAGATTTGAAACCTGCTGGAGAGCTGAGAGAAAAAGGAGCTGCATATGGATTTTCTGAAACATGTGGATGAAATCAGAGAGTATGTGACAAACAGCCGCCATTTTCTGCACAGCCATGCGGAACTGTCCTTTCAGGAAACGGAGACGACCCGGTTTCTCGTCTCCGAACTGAAGGGCATGGGAATTCCGGTAGAGACCTTTTCGGACTATACGGGATGCATTGCTGTGATTGAAGGAGGAAAGCCGGGGAAAACGGTGCTTCTCCGGGCGGATATCGACGCGCTTCCCATACAGGAGAACACCGGGGTGGATTTTGCAAGCATCCGCCCCGGTGTCATGCATGCCTGCGGCCATGACTGTCATGCCGCCATGCTGCTGGGCGCCGCCAGGCTTCTGTGGGAGAACCGGGAAAAACTGAACGGCCGCGTGAAGCTTCTGTTTCAGGCGGCGGAGGAAGTGTTTGTGGGAAGCCGGTATTATGTGGACCACGGATACCTGGACGACGTGGACGCGGCCATGGGCATGCACGTATGGCCCACGTCGGAGGCCGGGAAAATCGCGGTGCTGGACGGCCCGGTCATGGCCAGCTGCGACAATTTCACCCTGACGGTGAAAGGCGTGTCGGCCCACGGTTCTTCTCCCGATCAGGGAAAAGACGCCATTGTGGCGGCCAGCGCCATTATCTGCGGCCTGCAGACGGCGGTGAGCCGGGAAAACAGCCCGCTGCGCCCGCTGGTGGTGACGGTGGGCAAGATCCGGTCCGGCACCCAGTTCAACATCATTGCCGATACGGCGGTAATGGAGGGAACGGTGCGGGCTTACAGCCAGGAGACCCGGACCATGGCTCATGACTCGGTGGAGCGGATCGCCCGCTGCACGGCGGAGGCCATGGGCTGCCAAACCGAACTGGACTACCGGTTCCTGGAATCGCCGGTGCGCAACGACGACCTGGCTTTAAATGACACGGCGCGGGCGGCGGCGGGGAAGATTTTCGGCGCCGGCGGCCTGGCCAAGGCTTCTCCGGCTACCGGAAGCGAGGATTTCTGCCACATCATGGACAAGGTCCCGTCTTCCGTGTTTGTACTGCTGGGATGCCGGGACGAGGCCTGCGGATGCGTGTATCCGTCCCACAATGAGAAGTTTATGGTCAGCGACGGCGTTCTGCCGGCGGGAGCCGCTTATTACGCGCAGTTCGCGGCGGACTATCTGGACGGCGGGAAGGGAGGAGAGGACAGATGAACATCGGCCTGCTGGCAAAAGAACAGAGCGACTATGTGATTCAGGCCCGGCGCTACCTTCATGAACATCCGGAGCTGGGAGAGCAGGAAGTCAACACCACCCGCTATATCTGCGAGCAGCTGAAGGAGATGGGCGCGGAGGTGCAGACCTTTGCGGACATCACCGGCTGTGTGGCCACCATACGGGGAACCCGACCCGGAAAGACCGTTATGCTGCGGGCGGATATCGACGCCCTGCCCATTCAGGAACTGCCCGGCAAAAGCTTCTGCAGCAAAACACCGGGAGTGATGCACGCCTGCGGCCACGACTGCCATACCGCCATGCTGCTGGGCGCCGCCAGGATCCTGACGGCTCATCGGGACGAGATACAGGGGACCGTAAAGCTGATTTTTCAGATGGCGGAAGAAATCGGAAGAAAATCCGAGGAATACGTCAAGCGCGGCGCCCTGGAAGGGGTGGACGCCATTTTCGGCATGCACGTGTGGCCCGGCATGGACGCGGGGCTGGCCTGTTTTGAAGGCGGAGAGCGGATGGCCTGCAGCGACCGGTTTACCATCCGGGTCAAAGGAAAAAAGGCCCACGGCAGCGCTCCCCACGAGGGACACGACGCCATGCTGGCCGCCGCCGCCGTGGTCATGGGACTGCAGTCCATTCCCAGCCGCCAGATCAGTCCCCTGGACAGCCTGGTGGTGACGGTGGGGATGATGAACGGAGGCACCAAGGAAAACATTCTGGCGGATGAAGTGGAGCTGGTGGGCACCGTGCGGGTTTTCGACCGGCAGTTCCGCCGTTCCATGCCGGAGCGGATCGAGCAGCTGGCGGGACAAATCGCCGGCGGCTACGGCTGCAGCGCAGAGTGTACCTATTATTTTGGCCCCAGCCCGCTGATCAACGAGCACGAAAATCTGAACCGGCTGGCGGCGCAGTCCGCCTTGGAAGAACTGGGAGAGGGCAGCCTGGCTTCCCAGCCCAAGTCCATGGGCGCGGAGGACTTCAGCGTATACATGGAACACATTCCCGGAGTGTTCGGCTATCTGGGGGTCCGCAACCGGGAAAAGGGAATCGAGTGCATCGCCCATCATCCGGCCTTTGCCGTGGATGAGGATGTGCTGTATCACGGGACCGGCATCTATGTCCGGTTTGCCCTGAACTATTTAAACGAAGAAGCCGGAGCATAAAAACAATCCGAAGCGAAAAACAAGCCTGGAAAACGGCGGCCGCGGGGCCGCTGCCTTCCAGGCTTGTTCTTGTGAAACGGGCCGGGCCGCGTCAGCGGGCGTCTTCCGGCGCGGGAAAGGTCTCCTGTATGTATTTCCGGTAGCCTTCTTTGGTAAACGGCGCCGCATAGGACGCCGTAATGTCCCGGGCTCTGGCGGCGCCGTCTTTTAACAGCCGGTAGGCCAGAAGGGCCATGAGTTTGGCCGGCAGGATATGGGCGGTTTCCGGGTCGGTGACGGCGTAATCCCGGGAGTGGAGGGCGCCGCAGCTGCCGCCGAAGGTGAAGTTGAGCACCGGCATGACGGCAAACAGATCGCCTACGTCGGTGCTGGCGGTGTTGCAGACGCCGGCGGGGATGGAACAGACGCGGACGTCCGGTCCTAAAAGGGCGGCAGCCTCCTGCAGCACCGCTTCCGGCAGCCGTTCCGGACAGGGCATGTAGCCCTGGGAATTGACGATTTCCGCCTCGCATCCGATGGCCATGGCGGCGCCCCGGAAGCAGTTATCCACCTTTTCGCTGACTTTTTCAATGGCTTCCTGGGTTCTGGCCCGGACCATCATGTCCACCACCACTTCGCTGGGAACGATATTGATGGCGTCGCCGCCTTTGCGGATGTAGGGATGGACGCGGACGCAGTCCTTTTCCTCAAAAGTTTCCCGGATCATGCCCAGGGCCGACATGCCCAGACAGGCAGCATTTAAGGCGTTGGCGCCCAGGTGGGGAGCCGCGGCGGCGTGGGCGGCCCGGCCGTGCATATAGATGGTCTTGCCGATGAAGCCGGTGCAGGCGCTGCAGCCCAGCATCAGGTCCGCGTCGGTGCTGCCGCGGCCTGCCATATGGGAATGGGTGGTGACCGCCAGGTCGATGTCATCCATGAGCCCCCGGCGCAGCAGTTCGCATTTTCCGCCGGAGGAAAGGATGCCGTGGGAGCGGCGGACCTCCTCCCGGACGGAAGCGTCCAGATATTCTTCAGCGGGAACCGCAAAAATAGCGGCGGTGCCGTCCAGATGGGCGGCTACCTCCGGATCGCTTAAAGCCAGGGCGGCTCCCAGCATGCACACGATCTGGGCATAGTGGCCGCAGGCGTGGGCAAACCCATCCGCGGTGGCGGCGGGGTGGTCCGGGCAGGCCAGCCCGTCCAGCTCTCCGATAAGGGCGATCCGGGGCCCCTGTCCGTTTCCGATATCGGCCCGGACGCCGGTGGCCGCCAGCCCCTCCTGTACGGAAAGGCCAAGCTTTTTCAGATAGTCAGAGACTATGGAAGCGGTGCGGTATTCGTGGTAGCCCTGCTCCGCGTGATGGAACAGGTCGTCGGCCATGGCCTGAAGCGCATCCCGGTGCGCGTCAATGATCTGCAGAATTTTCTGTTCGATGGAATCCACAATCGGTTACCTCCTGGGAAATTTTGTCTGGGGCCATTATAGCACCGGAAGGGGCGAAAAACAAACGGGATTCTGAAAAAGCGCTTGAAATTTTGTTCTAACTACTATACAATTAAAATCGGCAGAAATTGGATTTACCTGGTGGCAGTTTTTCTGGGTCAGACAGGACAGCCGCCATCAAAATAATGAAAAATGGAGGACTGCAAAATGAGTAATTCAGCACAAACTTCAGCGGGCAGCCGGATCAGACAGCTGCTTGATGAAAACAGTTTTGTTGAAGTCGGTGCCTATGTAACGGCCAGAAGCACGGATTTCAACATGACCAGCCAGGAAACACCTGCAGACGGCGTGGTTACCGGCTACGGCACCATCGAGGGAAACCTTGTCTACGTCTACAGTCAGGATGCTTCCGTTATGGGCGGCTCCATGGGTGAGATGCACGCGAAAAAGATTTCCAACATCTACAAGATGGCCATGAAGATGGGAGCTCCCGTGGTAGGCCTGGTAGACTGCGCGGGCCTGCGCCTGCAGGAGGCTACCGACGCTCTGCACGGCTTCGGCGAGCTGTATCTGAGCCAGACTATGGCGTCCGGCGTGATCCCGCAGATCTGCGGCATTTTCGGAACCTGCGGCGGCGGCATGGCCGTTTCGGCTGCCATCGCGGACTTTACGTTTATGGAGGAGAAGAAGGCGAAGCTGTTTGTCAACGCGCCCAACGCCATTGACGGCAACTACACTGCCAAGTGCGATACGGCTTCTGCCGCGTTTCAGTCCGAAGAAGCGGGTCTTGCGGACTTTACGGGAGACGAGGCTTCCGTTCTTTCTCAGATCCGTACTCTGGTATCCATTTTGCCGGCAAACAACGAAGACGATATGTCCTATGACGAGTGCACCGACGACCTGAACCGGGTATGCCCGGAACTGGCGGGCCTTTCCGGCGACGCCGCGGCGGCTCTGCGCTCCGTTTCTGATAACCATTTCTTCCTGGAAGTGAAGGCTGCGTATGAGCCCTCCATGACCGTGGGCTTTATCCGCCTCAACGGCACCACCGTAGGCTGCGTGGCTAACCGCACCGTGAGCCTGGATGAAACCGGCGCCAAGGCGGCGGAGTACGACGCGGTTCTGACCAGCGGCGGATGCAGAAAGGCAGCGGACTTTGTCAACTTCTGCGACGCGTTCAGCATTCCCGTGCTGACCCTGGTAAACGTAAAGGGATACAAGGCGGATCTGTGCAGCGAGAAATCCATGGCAAGAGAAGCGGCGAAGCTGACCTACGCGTTCGCGGACGCCAGCGTGCCCAAAGTAACCGTAATTACGGGCGAGGCGTACGGCACCGCGTACCTGACCATGGCCAGCAAGGCTACAGGCGCGGATATCGTATACGCGTGGCCGGGCGCGGCCATCGGCATGATGGACGCCAAATCCGCGGCGAAGATCATGTACGCCGACGAGATCGCCAAGGCAGACGACGCGGTGGCCCTGATCAATGAGAAGGCGGCAGAGTACCAGAAGCTGCAGTCCAGCGCCCAGGCGGCGGCCAGAAGAGGCTATGTGGACGATATTATTGAGGCACAGGACACCAGAAAGAGAGTGATCGCGGCGTTCGAGATGCTGTTTACAAAGAGAGAGGACCGTCCGGACAAAAAGCATGGTACGGTTTAAAAAAGAGGTGACAGGCGTATGAAACAGATTAAAAAGAGAATTGCGTGGATACTCTGCATGGCAGCCTGCATCTTCTCCCTGTCCGCCTGCAGCGGGATTCTGGAGGAAGCAGAACCCGTGGATCCCATGGTGGCGGAGAACCTGACGAGCCAGACCACGATGCTGGTAAGCAACATCGTTTCTATTCCCCAGGACCAGATGAGCCTGGTGATCGACCAGAACCGGCTAAACGGCGCGGAGGCCGTTGCGGCGGGACTGGAAAGCTATATGGGCATGGAAGACGATCTGGGCGCGTTTGTTGCCATGGGCGGCAGCTCCGTGAGAAAGACGGACGACGGATATGAAGTAGCGGTCGACATGACATTTGAACAGAGAGAGTGCCAGTTCCTTCTGAACGTGGACGACTCCATGGCCAACATTACGGCCATGTCCTTCAACCCGGTCTACACCACTTCAGAGAACATGGCGAAAGCGGCGATGAATACCCTTATGGGCATGGGCACCGTATTTCTGGTGCTGATCTTCATCAGCTTCCTGATCGGATGCTTTAAGTATATCAACGGACTGGAGTCCAAGTCCGGCGCGGCTCAGAAAGCCCCGGCTCCCGCTCCTGCGGCAGTTCCGGCTCCGGCAGCAGCTCCGGCTCCGGCCCCCGTGCCGCTGACAGCCGTGGCCGCTCCGGGACAGGATGAGGAAGAGATGGAGATGCTGGCCATTATGACCGCGATCATTGAAGATACCAGAAGAAAACAGGTTCCGGCCGATGGCCTGGTGGTCCGCTCCCTGAAGCGCGCGCCGGGTAACCGCTGGAAAAACCGCAGATAAACCAAAAACCATAATCAAGGAGGATTTATATCATGAAGAATTATACAATCACCGTCAATGGCACCGTTTACGCAGTAACCGTTGAAGAAGGCCCGTCCACCGGCGCAGCTCCTGCGGCGGCGGCTCCCGCTCCTGCGGCAGCACCGGCTCCCGCGGCAGCTCCGGCTCCGGCCCCCGCTCCTGCGGCAGCTCCCGCTCCGGCAGCAGCACCGGCTCCCGCGGCACCGGCAGGCGCTCAGGGTTCCGTACAGGTCAACGCTCCCATGCCCGGCAAGATCCTCGGCATCAAGGCCAACGTAGGACAGGCGGTCAAGAGAGGCGACGTGGTGATTATTCTGGAAGCCATGAAGATGGAAAACGAGATTGTGGCACCCTCCGATGGAACCGTTGCCAGCATCAATGTAGCCGTAGGCGATTCTGTAGAATCCGGCGCGACTCTGATCACGATGAACTAGGAGTTTGCGCGTAAACGCAGATTCCAAATGGAGGTACTGATATGGATTATGTGACAAATACATTTGGAAATCTTCTTCAGCAGACGGCGTTTCTGAATCTGACCGCCGGCAACCTGATCATGATCGGCGTTGCCTGCGTGTTCCTGTGGCTGGCCATCAAGAAAGGGTTTGAACCGCTTCTTCTGGTTCCCATTGCCTTCGGCATGCTGCTGGTAAATATTTACCCGGATATCATGATCGCGCCGGAAGATGCTTCCAATGGCACGGGCGGACTGCTGTACTACTTCTTCAAGCTGGATGAGTGGAGCATCCTGCCGTCCCTGATCTTCATGGGCGTAGGCGCCATGACGGACTTCGGTCCCCTGATCGCCAACCCCAAGAGCTTCCTGCTGGGCGCGGCGGCGCAGTTCGGTATTTACACCGCTTATTTCATTGCGATCTTTATGGGATTCAACGACCGTGCGGCGGCCGCCATTTCCATCATCGGCGGCGCGGACGGCCCCACGTCCATCTTCCTGGCCGGCAAGCTGGGACAGAGCGGCCTTATGGGCCCCATTGCCGTTGCGGCGTATTCCTATATGGCGCTGGTTCCCATTATCCAGCCGCCTATCATGAAGCTGTTTACCACCAAGAAAGAGCGTGAGATCAAGATGGAGCAGCTCCGTCCGGTTTCCAAGCTGGAAAAGATCCTGTTCCCCATTATCGTTACGGTTGTGGTCTGTCTGATCCTGCCGTCCACGGCTCCGCTGGTCGGCATGCTGATGCTGGGCAACCTGTTTAAGGAAAGCGGCGTGGTAGGCTATCTGGCAGAGACGGCTTCCAACGCGATGATGTACACCGTAGTAATTCTGCTGGGCACTTCCGTAGGCGCTACCACCAGCGCGGAGGCATTCCTGAACGCCGATACGCTGAAGATCGTGCTGCTGGGCCTGATCGCCTTCGCGGTAGGCACCGCGGCCGGCGTGCTGTTCGGCAAGCTGATGTGCGTGGCTACCGGCGGCAAGGTCAACCCGCTGATCGGTTCGGCCGGCGTATCCGCTGTGCCCATGGCCGCCCGGGTTTCCCAGAAGGTAGGCTCCGAAGCGGATCCGACCAACTTCCTGCTGATGCATGCCATGGGCCCCAACGTGGCCGGCGTGATCGGTACCGCAGTAGCGGCCGGAACCTTTATGGCTATTTTCGGCGTGAAGTAATCCGCGCCATATCAGGGGCCGGATGACGCTCCGGCCCCCATCGTCATATTATTTAGGAGGGAATACAATGGCTGAGATAGAGAAGAAACCGGTTAAGATTGTGGAAACCGTCCTGCGTGACGCCCATCAGTCTCTGCTGGCGACCAGAATGACCACGGAACAGATGCTTCCGATTGTCGACAAGATGGACCGGGTAGGATACCACGCGGTGGAGTGCTGGGGCGGCGCGACCTTTGACGCCTGCCTGCGCTTCCTGAAGGAAGATCCCTGGGACAGACTGAGAAAATTAAGAGATGGATTCAAGAATACGAAGCTGCAGATGCTGTTCCGCGGCCAGAATATTCTGGGATACAACCATTACGCCGATGACGTGGTGGAATACTTCGTACAGAAGTCCATTTCCAACGGCATCGATATCATCCGTATTTTCGACTGCCTCAACGACCTGCGCAACCTGCAGACGGCGGTGAAGGCCTGCAACAAGGAAAAGGGACACGCGCAGGTAGCGCTGAGCTACACCCTGGGCGACGCTTACACCCTGGACTATTGGAAAGAAATTGCCAAGAGAATTGAGGACATGGGCGCGGATTCCATCTGCATCAAGGATATGGCCGGCCTGCTGACTCCTTACGCGGCGCAGGAACTGGTGACGGCTCTGAAAGAGTCCACCCACCTGCCCATCGACCTGCACACCCACTACACCTCCGGCGTAGCTTCCATGACCTATCTGAAGGCAGTGGAAGCCGGATGCGACATCATCGACACCGCCATGTCTCCGCTGGCGCTGGGTACCAGCCAGCCGGCTACGGAGGTTATGGTTGAGACCTTCCGCGGCACGCCTTACGACACCGGCCTGGATCAGCAGCTGCTGGCAGACATCTGCGAGTACTTTACGCCGATCCGCGAGCAGGCGTTAAAGAGCGGCCTGCTGAACCCGAAGGTGCTGGGCGTCAACATCAAGACCCTGCAGTATCAGGTTCCCGGCGGTATGCTTTCCAACCTGTTAAGCCAGCTGAAGGAAGCCAAGCAGGAGTCCAAGTTCACGGAAGTGCTGGAAGAAGTTCCGAGAGTCCGCAAGGACTTCGGCGAGCCGCCGCTGGTAACTCCGTCTTCCCAGATCGTTGGTACCCAGGCGGTGCTGAACGTCATCAGCGGCGAACGGTACAAGATGGTGACCAAGGAGTCCAAGAAGATCCTGATGGGCGAATTCGGACAGACCGTAAAGCCCTTCAATCCGGAAGTACAGAAAAAGGTAATCGGCGACGAGACGCCCATTACCTGCCGTCCCGCGGATCTGATTCCGCCGCAGCTGCCGCAGTTCGAAAAGGAATGTGCGCAGTGGAAGCAGCAGGATGAGGACGTGCTGTCCTACGCGCTGTTCCCCGCGGTAGCCAAGGAATTCTTCCAGTACCGCGAAGCGCAGCAGACCAAGGTGGATTCCGCTGCGGCCGATACGGCAAACAAGGCATATCCGGTATAAGCGCCGGAAGATCCGCTGAAAGCGCGGATCTATGGCATCAGACAGCCTGCCGGAGCAGAAATTTGTGTTTCTGCTCCGGCAGATTTTAATTTTTGTTTACAATTCCAGGTAATTATTTGAAGTTTTTGCGATTTGGTTGACACAAACCGCGTATTATCCTTATAATGGGTATGATGTAAAATGAAGGATATGGGATGAATTACAGAAGGCACAGGAGATAACCCAATGAAAAAGAGGACGATCCGACGGGGCACGGCGTTTGCGCTGGCCCTGTTTATGACGATACAGTCCGCCGCGGGCCAGGGAACATGGTTTTCTTTTTCCAGCCAGGCGGATACGGTGCGAACCGGCCGGGTGGACGCGACGACGCTGAATGTGCGCAGCGGTCCCGGCACCTCCTATTCGTCGGTGGGAAAGCTGACCAACGGCGTTTCTGTCAGCATCACAGGGGAAACGACAGGAGCGGACGGCAAGGTGTGGTATCAGATCCGCTGCACAGACGGCGGAAGGGAAATCAGCGGATACGTCCTTTCTTTGTATATTACGTTTCCGACGGCATATACCACCGACGCGAATTTTGAAAACTACTTAAGCAGCCAGGGATTTCCGGAGAGCTACAAGGCGGGGCTGCGCCAGCTGCACGCAGAATATCCTAACTGGGTGTTTAAGGCGCAGCATACCAACCTGGACTGGAATACGGTGATTTCCAACGAAAGCGTGGTGGGCCGGAATCTGGTGCACACCGACAGCGTATCTTCCTGGAAATCTACGGCGGACGGGGCCTATGATTGGGACACCAGCACCTGGCCGGGACTGGACAGCAGTTCGTATGTGGCCGCTTCCGAAGAGATTATCCGTTATTATATGGATCCCAGAAATTTTCTGGATGACAAATACGTATTTCAGTTTCTGGTACATACCTACGACAGTGCTTCCCAGACGGCCGATGGGCTGCGGGATATGGTAAAAGATACGTTCCTGGCGCAGGAAGCGCCTTCCGGCGGCGATTCTTCCGGTCCGGACTCCGGTTCTTCTTCCGGCCCCGGCGCTTCCGCGGGAGATGTATCCGGCGGGCCCGGCGTCAGCGGCAGTTCTTCTGACTCCGGCAGCAGTACTTCCGGCGGAGAGAGCGCGGGGGGAGAGACGGATGCCTCCGGCGGGAATTCTTCCCAGGGGCCGTCTTCTTCCGGCGGATCCGGCGTGGTGCTGCAGGGCCCTATGGCCTCGATTGAGAAAAAAGACCGGGTTCTGGTGACCACGGCGGTTTCCGGTCCCGGAGGGGAGATCGGCCCGGGAGTGAGCGGTCCGGGAGCGGGCCCCGGCGATTCCGGCGGCAGTTCCGGCAGCGGCACGGCTCCCGCGGCAAACTATGTGGATATTTTGATGCGGGCGGCGGCCCAGTCGGGGGTCAACCCCTTCGTCCTGGCTTCCATGATTCTGCAGGAACAGGGCACCAACGGCACCGGCCGCACCATTTCCGGCACGGTTTCCGGCTATCAGGGATACTACAACTTTTTCAATATCGAGGCGTATTCCTCCGGCAGTATGGACGCGGTGACCCGGGGCCTGTGGTATGCCTCTCAGTCCGGCAGCTATGAGCGGCCCTGGAACAGCGCGGAGCGCTCCATTGTGGGCGGCGCCGTCTACTATGGAAGCAACTACGTTTCGGTCGGACAGGATACGTTTTACTTAAAGAAATTTAACGTACAGGGCGACAACCTGTACAAGCATCAGTACATGACCAACATCCAGGCAGCGGCCTCCGAGGGGGCGCGGCTGTCGGAAGCCTATACGGACGCCATGAAGCAGACGGCGCTGGAATTCAAGATCCCGGTGTATACCAATATGCCGGAGACTGCCTGCGCGAAGCCTTCGGTGGATGGAAGCCCCAACAACAAGCTGGCGGGACTGGGCATCGACGGATTTGCCCTGACGCCTACCTTCAACCGGGATACGGCGTCCTACGATCTGATTGTGAATCCTTCCGTGGCGGAGGTGACGGTCAACGCCCAGCCGCTGGCGTCGTCGGCGAAGGTGACAGGAACCGGCACGGTACAGCTGAGCGGCGGCATCAACACCATTACGGTGTCGGTAACCGCTGAAAACGGCAGCGTACGGGAGTATGTGATCCACGTAGTGCGGCAGGAAAACGGGCCGGTGCACAACAGCGCGCTGGGTTCCGGCATTGACGGCATCTCGCCGGGCGGCAGTTCCGGCGGACCCGGCGTCAGCAGCGGAGGCAATTCTTCCGGCGGACCCGGCGTCAGCAGCAGCGGCAGCTCCGGCGGGCCCGGCGTCAGCAGCGGAGAAACCTCTCCCGGCAGTTCCGGAACCGACAGCGGTTCTTCCGGTACTTCCGGAGAGAGCCAGGCGGGCCCCGGCATGACCAATGAAGGGCCGGGCACGTCATCCTCCGGCGGTACGGCGGAGGCCGGAAGCGGGCCCGGCGGCAGCCAGGTGACCATCATCCGCTGATGCGGCATTGCGATTAAGAAAGAGTAAAGCAGGAGATACCATGAACAGACGAATCAGAAATGTACTGGCCGGCACGATGCTGGCGGCGGTTATGACCATAGCCGCGGTATTCCCGGCCTTTGCGGCCAGGATCGCCTTTTCCGATCCTTCCGTGACGGCAGGCGATGAATTTTCCGTAACGATGAAGATCACGGGCTCCAACGGGGAGACCATAAGCAGCGCGGACGTGATGCTGTCCTACGATTCCACGGCGCTGGAGTTTGTAAGCGGTACCGGAGCGGAAGGAGGAGCCGGGTCGGTCCGGGTGACCGGCACGGCGGAGAACGCCGGCAATACGGAATTGGCTTTTGAACTGCGGTTCCGCTCCCTGAAGGCGGGAACCAGCCAGATTACCATCAGCACCCAGGAAGTGTACGATCAGGACAGCCAGCTGGTGACCATTGACCGGGAAGGCAATTCCACGGTGACGGCGGCCAGCCGGTCGACGGATTCCGGCGACGCCACGCTGTCTGACCTGCAGATTTCTCCCGGCAACCTGTCGCCGTCCTTCTCTCCGGATGTGGAGAACTATACGGCGACGGTAGGCGGCGACGTGGAGCGGGTGGCGGTCAGCGCCCCGCCGGCCAATTCGTCTGCCAGCGTGGAGATTTCCGGCAACGAAGGCCTGCAGATTGGAGAAAATACAGTGGTCTGCACGGTAACGGCCCAGGATGGACAGACGGTGAAAACCTATACCATCCAGGTGACCAAGGTGGAAGGCACGGTAGATGGAACCGCGGTTCCGGAAGAAGCGGTGGAACTGAAGACGCCGGAGCGCGTCATCACGGTGCTGCCTGTGGAAGCGGATCTGGAGATTCCGGAAGGATTTGAGTCCTGCACCGTAAGCATCGACGGCCGGGATGTGGAAGGCTTTGTATGGGCGGCAGAGGAAGAGCCGCAGTACTGCGTCTTCTACGCCATGAATGAAAACGGAGAAACCGGATTCTACCGGTATGACCTGACGGAAAAGACCCTGCAGCGGTACTTTACGGATCCGGCAGGCGTACAGAGCAACGAACAGTACGCGTCGCTGGCGGCAGAGTACAATTCCCTGCTGAAGGATTACAACATGCGCTTCTGGATCATCATCGGCCTGATTGCCCTGTCTGTGATTCTGCTGATCGTGGTGATTGCCCTGGTGGCTACCCGGGGTCCCAAAGACGATTTCTTTGAGCGGGACGGCGACCGGCAGACCTATCCGGAACGGGCCGCCAGCCAGCACAGGCAAAGCGCGGAGAAGGAGAAGGGACGGCGGATCTCCAGAGAAGAACGGTATATGAAGGATCTGGAGGCGGAAGAGGAAGAAGCCGCCCAGGAAGAGGAAGCCTACTACAGCGAAGAAACCCAGAGCCGGCAGCCGGAGCCGCCGGCCGCGGAGGAAGACAGAAAGAAAAAGTCCTCCAGCCAGAATGATGGCGGGGACGACGGCGATTTTGAATACGTGGATTTAGGACTGTAGACGGCAAACGAGAATAAGCAGCTGCCGGACGGCATTGGCGCCGTACCGGCAGCTGTTCTTTGTATGCTGTTTTCGGCAGGATGTTCATTCCATCTTGACGAAACGGGAAAGTTGTTATATTATAGCTATAACAGATATAACGAAAGATGGTGGAGAAGATGATTCTTAGGATTGATTTTAACAGTGATGAGGCGCTGTATATGCAGCTGCGGAATCAGATTATCATGGGGATAGCCACCGGAAGAATCCGGGAGGGAGATTCTCTTCCGTCTGTTCGCCAGCTGGCGGATCATATCAGCATCAACATGCATACGGTAAATAAAGCCTATGCGGTGCTGCGGCAGGAAGGCTTTGTGAAGCTGGACCGCAGGAGAGGCGCCGTCGTCTCCCTGGAATCTGACAAACGCCAGGCGCTGGAGGAGATGAAAAACGAAATGGCGGTGGCCATGGCGAAGGGGATCTGCAAAGGCGTCAGCCGGGAGGAGATCCATCGGCTGGTGGACGAAATGTTTGATCTGTTTCTGAGCTGGGACAAACCGGAGGAGTAGAAGGTGGAGGATAGCCATGTTATGTGAGAGATGTAAAATTCGGGAAGCGAATATCCAATATACAGAAGTCATCAACGGCGTCAGGACGGAGCACCATTTCTGCGCCCAGTGCGCCAGAGAACTGGATTTCGGCCAGTATTCGGCGATTTTTGACGGGGAATTTCCCCTGGCCAAGCTGCTGTCAGGGCTTCTGGGCAGCGAGGAGCCGGCGCAGGATACGGACCGGCTGCAGCAGATCCAGTGCCCTTCCTGCGGCATGACCTATGAGGAGTTTGTGGAAAACAGCTGTTTCGGCTGCGCCGACTGCTACGGCGTGTTCGACGTGCTGATCCATGAAAATATCAAAAAGCTGCAGGGCAGCGACAGCCACAAGGGAAAACGGCCGCTGTACCAGGGGCTGGACGCCGGGGCGCCCAAGGAAGAGCCGCCGGTTCCCGTCTTTGAAAGAGACGAGACGGAGGAGGCCATCCGGGCCTGGAACCGGAAGCTGAAAGAGGCGCTGAAAAACGAGGAATACGAGACGGCGGCGGTGTGCCGGGACAAAATCCGGGAGCTGAAAGAAGGGAAGAAGTCCGATGACAAAATGGTATGAACAGGAAGTAAAGGAAAAAGAAAATATTATCAGCACCCGCATCCGGCTGGTCCGCAACTGGAATGAATACGTGTTTCCGGCCCGGCTTTCGGAGCGGGAAAGCGTGGAGATGCTGGGCCGGCTCTGCGACGGACTGAAAGACCTGGGCGCCCAGGACGGCAGGCACTATACCCTGGCTTCGCTGGGGGATTTAAACGAACTGGAACAGGGGTCGTTAAAGGACCGGCGGATTCTCAACTCTTTCGTGCTGGCCCGGAAGGCGCCGATGGCGGTGATGATTTCCGACAATGAGGACGTCAGTCTGGTGTTAAACGGCACGGATCATATCCGGATCCAGTCGATCCAGGCGGGGCTGCGGCTGGCCGACGTGTGGAAGACGGTGAACCAGACCGATGATTACGTTAACGCCCGGTTCCCCTACGCCTTTGATGAAAAGTACGGATACCTGACCTCTTTCCCAACCAACGTGGGCACCGGTATGCGGGTCAGCGTGGTGGTGCATCTGCCGGGGCTGTCCATGGGGCGGAAATTTCCGGCCATGATCAGCGATATGGGGCGCTTCGGCGTCTCCATCCGGGGCGTGTACGGAGAGGGAAGAGAAAATTACGGGGCGCTGTACGAGGTGTCCAACCAGAAGACCCTGGGACAGACGGAAAAGGAACTGATGGACCTGGTGGGAAATGTGGCGGTACAGCTCAACGACCAGGAAAATCAGGTACGGGCTATGACCCTGGCGCACCACCGTCTGGAGCGGGAAGATGAGGTATACAAGTCCTACGGCGTGCTGCGGTATGCCAGAAAACTGACGATGAAAGAGGCCATGACGTTTTTGTCCCAGCTTATGGCGGGAATGGCGGATGGGCTGGTCCGGACGGAAAAACCCTGCTCCGTTTACCGGCTGATGCTGGGAATCCAGACCGCCAATCTGCGGAGCCTTTCCGACCGGCCGCTGGACAAGGAAGAGCTGGACGTGGCCAGAGCCATATACCTGAGAAGAGAACTGCCGGAACTGGCATAGAATGGAAAACAGCAGAAAGGAAAACAGAATGGATCGTTTTACAGAAAAAGCCAGGGAAGCCATAAGCCTCGCGGAGGACGCGGCGGCGTCCCTGGGCCATAATTATGTGGGAACCGAGCACCTGCTTTTAGGCCTGCTGCACGAAGGCACAGGCGTAGCGGCCAGGGTGCTGGACGAATGCGGAATTAAAGAAGAAAAAGTCATGGAACTGGTGAGCCAGCTGATTACGCCGAACCAGGCGGTCCAGGTGGCGGAACCAAACACCTATACCCCCAGCGCCGTGCGGGTGCTGGAAAACAGCCGCCGGGAGGCGGTGCGCTTCAAAGCGCCCCAGATCGGCACGGAACACATTCTGATCGCCATGATCCGGGAAAACGACTGTGTGGCCACCCGGCTGTTAAATACCATGGGCGTCAGCATCCAGCGGCTGTATATGGACCTGCTGGCCGCCATGGGAGAAGACGCGCCGGCAGGCAGGGAAGAGACGCAGCCGGCCCGGTCGGCAAAGGGCAAAGCCGCTACGCCGACGCTGGACGCCTACAGCCGGGATCTGACGGCCCTGGCCCGGGAAGGGAAACTGGATCCGGTGATCGGCCGGGAAAGGGAAATCCAGCGGGTGATTCAGATTTTAAGCCGCCGCACCAAGAACAACCCCTGTCTGATCGGCGAGCCCGGCGTGGGCAAAACCGCCGTGGTGGAGGGGCTGGCCCAGATGATCGCCGCGGAGGACGTACCGGAGACCATCGCGGACAAACGGGTGATGACCCTGGATCTGTCCGGCATGGTGGCCGGCTCCAAATACCGGGGCGAATTTGAAGAGCGGATCAAAAAGGTGCTGTCGGAAGTGATGGAAGACGGAGAAGTGCTGCTGTTTATCGACGAGATCCACACCATCATCGGAGCCGGCGGCGCGGAAGGCGCCATCGACGCTTCCAACATCCTCAAGCCTTCTCTGGCCAGAGGCGAACTGCAGCTGATCGGCGCCACCACCATAGAAGAATACCGCAAGTACATTGAAAAGGATTCGGCGCTGGAGCGCCGGTTCCAGCCGGTTATGGTGGAAGAGCCGTCGGAAGACGAGTCCTATGAGATTTTAAAAGGCCTGCGGGGCCGCTACGAGGAGCACCACAAAGTGCGGATCACCGACGAGGCGCTGCGGGCGGCGGTACGGCTTTCCGCCCGGTATATCAACGACCGGTTCCTGCCGGATAAGGCCATTGACCTGATCGACGAGGCGTCCTCCAAACTGCGTCTGACCAATTTTGTGGAGCCGGAGGAGATCCGGAGCCTGGAAAAGGACATTGAGAACCTGGAGCGGCAGAAAGAGAAGGCGATTCAGACGGAGGCCTATGAAAAGGCCGGGGAGATCAAGCGGCGCCAGCAGAAAAAACAGGAAAAGATCGCAAAAATCCGGGACAAATGGCAGAAGGAGAAAGCTACCCGCCAGCTGGTGGTCGGGGAAAATGAAATTGCCGACGTGGTGTCCGGATGGACCCGGATACCGGTGCGCAAACTGGAAGAAGAGGAGTCGGAGCGCCTTCAGAAGCTGGAATCCATACTCCATGAGCGGGTTGTAGGCCAGGAAGAGGCGGTATCGGCGGTGGCGAAGGCCATCCGCCGCGGCCGGGTAGGTTTAAAAGATCCCAGACGGCCCATTGGTTCCTTCCTGTTTCTGGGCCCCACCGGCGTGGGCAAGACGGAGCTGTGCAAGGCGCTGGCGGAGGCCATGTTCGGCACGGAAAACGCGCTGATCCGCGTGGACATGTCGGAGTATATGGAAAAGCACAGCGTTTCCAAGATGATCGGCTCGCCGCCCGGATACGTGGGATATGAGGAAGGCGGCCAGCTGAGCGAAAAGGTGCGCCGCAACCCCTATTCCGTCATTTTGTTTGACGAAATCGAAAAGGCCCACCCGGACGTGTTCAACATCCTGCTGCAGGTGCTGGACGACGGCCACATCACCGACGCCCAGGGCCGCAAGATCGACTTTAAGAATACCATCCTGATCATGACTTCCAACGCGGGAGCGGAAAACATCATCGCGCCCAAGCGGCTGGGCTTTACGTCGTCGGACGACGCCCAGGAAAAATACCGCTTCATGAAAGACCGGGTTATGGAAGAGGTCCGGCGGCTGTTTAAACCGGAATTTTTAAACCGGATCGACGAGATCATCGTCTTCCATCCGCTGACGAAGGAACACATGCGGGAGATCGTCACCATTATGCTGAAGTCCATTCACCGCCGCACCATGCAGCAGATGGGCATCGCCCTTACGGTGACGGAAGAAGGAAAGGATTTCCTGATCGAAAAGGGATACGATGAGAAGTACGGAGCCCGTCCGCTGCGCCGCGCCATCCAGAGCATGCTGGAAGACCAGCTGGCGGAAAAGATCCTGGATGGAACGGTAAAAGAGGGAGAAGAAGTGGAAGTGGGGCGGTCGGAGGACGGCCTGACCTTTCAGCCAAAAACTCTCCAGAAACAGTAAAATGCGCTGGCCATCCCATGGCAGTTCGTGTATAATAAATGAGAAGGCGAAGGCCTGAAAAAGGGGCGGGTCCCGGGACCCGAACAGCAGATAAGTGAAAATACCAGGAGGACAAAGGCAATGCCGGTGATTGAAGAGTTAATCCGTTCTGAAGCAGACGGAACCATCAGTTTTGGAAACTACAGACTGGAGAAAAAGACCAAGCTGGAGGATTTTGAGCACAGAGGCGATTTATATAAAGTCAAGACGTACGATGAGATTACCAAGCTGGAAAGAAACGGCATGTTTGTGTACGAGTCGGTGCCAGGCACGTCGGTGGAGCATTTCCAGGCGGAAGACTGGGGCGTGGAATTCGCCGTGGAAGCCGCCGGAGACGTGCAGATTACTGTGCAGCTGGAAGACGATATGGAGTACGAAGTGCTGGTGGACGGCGTGGCTGTCGGCGGCATGAAGACCAATATGAGCGGCAAGCTGAACTTCAGCCTGGAACTGGCGGACGGCCAGTCCGCCGCGGTGCGGGTAGTCAGACGGTAAGCTGTCTTCCGGGGCGTCCGGAAACAGCGGAAAACAGCCGGAATCAGAGGGAAATGGACAGGCTTGTCCATTTCCCTTTTGCGCAATACGCCGGTCGGGCGGCAGCTGTGCCTGCGCCAGCGGGCATCCGGCGGAAGATGGAGAAACAGAATGGCAAAGACGAGAACCACGGCGTTTTTCTGCAGCGCCTGCGGCTATGAATCCGCCAAATGGATGGGGCAGTGCCCCTCCTGCAGACAGTGGAATACTTTTGTAGAAGAGCCGGTGGGGAGAAAGGAATCCCCTTCCGGAAGGCGGCAGGCGCCTGCCGGAAAGCCGGTGCTTCTGTCGGAAGTGGACGCCAGCGAGGGAGAACGGTTCCCTACCGGATTTCCGGAACTGGACCGGGTGCTGGGAGGCGGCATTGTAGCCGGTTCGCTGGTGCTGGTGGGCGGCGATCCGGGAATCGGCAAATCCACGCTGCTTCTGCAGGTGTGCCGGAATCTGGCGGCGGACGGCAGAAAGGTGCTGTATATATCGGGAGAGGAATCTCTGCGGCAGATCAAGCTGCGGGCCGCCCGGGTGGGCGAGATCCGGGGAGACCTGCGGTTTTTGTGCGAGACCTGTCTGGACTCGGTGCAGGAACAGATTCAGCGGGAGCAGCCGGACGTGGTGATCATCGACTCCATACAGACCATGTACCGGGAAGAAGTGACGTCGGCGCCGGGCAGCGTCAGCCAGGTGCGGGAATCCACCAGCCTGCTGATGCAGATTGCCAAGGGCAGCGGCGTAACGGTCTTTATTGTAGGCCATGTGACCAAAGAAGGCGTGGTGGCCGGTCCCCGGGTGCTGGAACACATGGTGGACACGGTGCTGTATTTTGAAGGAGACCGCCACGCGTCCTACCGGATTCTCCGGGGAGTGAAAAACCGCTTCGGTTCCACCAACGAGATCGGCGTGTTTGAAATGGGAGAGCACGGGCTGGAAGAGGTGGAAAATCCGTCGGAATTTATGCTGGAAGGACGGCCCCAGGGGGCGTCCGGCGCGGTGGTGGCCTGCGCCATGGAAGGCACCCGTCCCATTCTGCTGGAGGTGCAGGCCCTGGCGGCCCAGTCCAATCTGGGTATTCCCAGAAGAACCGCCGCCGGCACGGACTACAACCGGGTCAGCCTGCTGATGGCGGTGCTGGAGCGGCGGTGCCGGTACGAGATGTCCCGGTATGACGCCTATGTCAACATCGCCGGCGGCATGAAGATGAATGAACCGGCGCTGGATCTGGCCATTGTGCTGGCGCTGGTGTCCAGTCTGAAAGACCGGCCGCTGGACGAAAAGACGGTGGTGTTCGGCGAGGTGGGACTGTCCGGCGAGGTGCGGTCGGTGCCCATGGCGGAGCAGCGGGTCAGCGAAGCGCTGAAGCTTGGATTTGAGGCCTGCATTCTGCCCCAGATCAACCTGGACA
The DNA here is from genome assembly GCA_944380605.1 of uncultured Lachnospiraceae bacterium. Lineage (GTDB taxonomy): Bacteria > Bacillota > Clostridia > Lachnospirales > Lachnospiraceae > UBA3402. The sequence goes on from CALWIA010000033.1 coordinate 160,762, forward strand.
AGATGAAAAAAACGGATCCGGGGATCCGTCTGCTGGGGGTCCGGACGGTGCAGGACGCCATAGCGCTGCTGTAGCCGGCCTTTTTTGGATTTTTTCAAAAAATATTGACAACTTAGCGGTTCCGTGCTATGATAAACGAGTCGCTGAGAAAGCGAGGCAATAGGGGAATAGTTCAATGGTAGAGCAGCGGTCTCCAAAACCGTAGATGGGGGTTCGAGCCCCTCTTCCCCTGCTGAGTAAAGCCGCATCCTTGATGAAAGATCAGGGATGCGGCTTTTTTGGTGTGCCCGGCGGGCGGCGGTCATTGAGCGGCAATGCCGCGGCCGGACATTCATTCGGAAAACTGGATGTCGATTTCATCGGGCAGGGCGGAAGTGTGAGAAACCCGCACGGCGGGCCCGATATCCACAGTCTGCAGCTGTTTAAGATCCGCCAGGGCGTCGATTTGGAGAGCCGGGCTGCTCATATAGCCGCTGGGGGCGGCGTACAGGCGAAGCCTGCGCAGCTGGGCCATATGCCGCAGAGGTTCCAGGTCCGTGATGGTCTGGGAAGGGCTGTCCCCGTACAGATACAGTTCCAGAGTTTCCATCTGGGTCAGAGGTTCCAGGCCGGCCAGGCTGGTAACGCTGTCCAGGGTCAGGTTCAATTCCCGCAGCCGGGTCAGCCCGGAAAAATCTTCCATGTCCGCGGCGCTGCAGATGCTGTCGCTGCGCAGAGAAAGTACTTCCAGCTGAGTCAGATCCCGGAAGACGCCGGTATCCGGCGCAGTAAGGTCCCCGTGGAGAGACAGTTCCCGCAGCTGGGTCAGCCCCGCCGCGGACGACAGGTCTCCGCTCTGCACCACCAGACAGACGACTTTCAGCTGTTTCATATTTTTGAGAAATTCCAGACTGTCCACGTGGTTGCTGCCGCTCTCCCGGGTGCCCACCATCCGCAGCACCTGGAGATGGGTCAGGCCGGAGAGGCAGGAAAAGTCCCTATAGTCGGGCATAGGCGGAATATACAGCTGTTCCAGGCCGGAAAGTTCGGCCAGAGGCGACAGATCCGTGATCTGGCTGCTGATGAGACTGCCGTTGTCCAGACGCAGGATCTTCAGCCGGGAAAGAGAGGATAAGGGCGACAGATCCGAAACGTCCGGGTTGGCGATCATCAGCTCTTCCAGATGGACGAGTCCGGCCAGAGGCGACAGGTCAGAGACGCCGGTATCCATGATGTTTAAGCTGGTGAGGCCGGTGAGGCCGGTGAGGGCGGACAGGTCCGTGATGTCCGGATTATTTGCCAGAGAGAGGGTGGTCAGCCGCGTCATCTGGTTTAGAGCGCGCAGGTCCTGGTCTGTCAGGCCGGCGCCGGACAGATCCAGTTCCGCCAGCGCGGCGCTGTAGGACTTGCCGGCGATAAGCACGTCGGGAACCGGTTCCGGGGTTTCGGAAGGCAGAGCGGAAACCGCCGCGGAAGCGGAGTCAGTGGGAACATGACTGCCGGTTCCGGTGCCGCCGGCCAGATAGCCGATACCTGCCGCCAGTACGACAACGGCGGCGGCCGCCGCGGCGGCAAAGGCCGGGCGAATCCGGGATTTCTTTTCTCCCGAAGGCTGCGGGGCCGTTCCCGCTCCAAGCGCTTCCGGCTGCCGCAGCTCCACCACCTGCTGGTTCTCAATGGCTTCCAGAAATTCCTCCGCGTTCTGGAACCGGTCCTCCGGCTGCACCGCCAGGCCTTTTAAAATCGCCTTGTCCAGGTACTCCGGTACAGGGATGCCGCACTGGGAAACCGGCACCAGGGTGTCATGTTCCAGACGCTCCAGGGCCTCCGGCGGCAGAAAGCCGGTCATCGCCGCGTAAAAGCAGGCGGCGCAGGAATACACATCGGTGTAGGGGCCCTGCCGGCTGCGGCGGATGTACTGCTCCTTGGGGGCGTAGCCCACCTTCAGAATTACGTCCAGGCTCTTGCTCTTGTCCCCGATGCTGTACCGGGCGGAGCCGAAGTCCAGAAGCTTTACCATGCCGTCCTTGGTGATGTAGATGTTGTCCGGGGTCACGTCCCGGTGGATAAATCCTTCCCGGTGCACCGCCGTCAGGGCCCGCAGCACCGGAATCATCACGTCCAGCGCTTCTTCCGCGGAAACCTTCCCTCCCTGGTTGGCGATGTAGGTCTTAAAGGAAATGCCCTCGATGTAGTCCATGACGAAATAGGAGGTGCCGTTTTCGTCAAAATAGCTGGATACTCCCGCGATGTTGGGGTTGCCCATGAATTTGGCCAGGGTCCGGGCCTCTTCCTGAAACCGCTCCGCGCCGTAGGCAAAGTCCTCGGACCGGTCGGCGGACATGACGGAGACGGTGGTCCCCT
>CALWIA010000034.1 GCA_944380605.1 uncultured Lachnospiraceae bacterium
CTCAGTTGGTGGAGTACGACCTTGCCAAGGTCGGGGTCGCGGGTTCGAGTCCCGTCTCGCGCTCTTGAAAAGACAGTATGGATGCGGATTTCCGGAAACCGGGAATCCGCATTTGGTTTACATAACGCGGATTCTTAAAGTATTTGCTTAACGTTTCCTTTTTCTCATTGACGCTGGCGGTTATGCTGCAATCCGGATATAGACGATGAGAATGCTGTCGTCTGCCGCCGTGTGATTCCAGACTATTTTAAACAGCTGCTCTTTGGAAGAGAGGGCGATGGGGGGTCTCGTCTTTGAATAGTTCCATGGTGGTGGTGTACTGGAAGGGCCCCTGAATCAGAATCTCAGAGAAGGCGGCGGAAGCCTGCGGCTTTATCAATCTGCAGATGGCCTTCGATATGTGAAAAAAGCCTCATTTCCCGCCGGGAGATGGGGCTTTTTTCTGCTTTCCATTTCTGCCGCAAGATGCTACAATGGAGAAAGCAGGTGTTGTATCGCACGGATCAGGAGGTTTGAGGCAATGGCATTGTACGATTATTCAGGAGCCTTGCGGCTGGGAAAACGGCAGTATCAGGAATCGGTGCAGAAGGGAGAGTATCCCTACCTGCCGGTACTGGACGACATCCTTTCTTATACGGATATTGTGTCGGAAGTCAGCCTGGGGGTTATGGACATTCCATTGGATAAAATCATAGGAACCAGAACTGAAGGCAGGACCCGGGCGTTTGCCAGAAATTTCATGCCGCTGCTGCCGGAGAAGTCCGAGTTCGCGGCCAAGTGGGCGTCACTGTATGACCATCAGATCGAAGAGGGCATTCACGATCCCATTGTGGCTTATGAGTTTATGAACCAGTTTTATGTGCAGGAAGGCAATAAGCGGGTCAGCGTCATGAAATACGTGGGCGCCTACAGCATTTCCGGATCCGTGACCCGTCTGCTGCCGAAAAAGACGGACGACAAGGACATCCGCCTGTACTACGCGTTTCTGGAATTTTACCAGGTTTCCTTCAACTGCGACGTGTGGTTCAGCAAGGAGGAAAGCTATCAGAAGCTGCTGGAAATCATGGGCAAGACGCCGGGAGAGGTCTGGCCGGAGGACGAGCGGCAGCTGTTTAAATCGGTGTACGACCGCTTTGCCAGAGTATTCCGCCAGGCCGGCGGGGACAAGCTGGACCTGACCTGTTCCGACGCGTTCCTGATTTATATGGAGATCTTCGGCTACGAGGAGATGAAGGAGCAGACGGAGAAACAGATGCTCCAGGAACTGCAGAAGATGTGGGAGGAAGTGCAGCTGGCGGCCAGCGGCGGCCAGGTGGAACTGGTGCAGGAGCCGGAGCAGGAGGAAGGCGAGCACAAGCCGTCCCTGCTGAACTGGCTGTTCCCGTCCAATACCATAGAGCCGGAGATGCTCAAAATCGGATTTATTTATATGAAGACGCCGGATACGTCCAGCTGGACTTATGCCCACGAACTGGGGCGGCTGCATCTGGAGCAGGTGTTCCAGGGCAGAGTCCGGACCAAGGCGTTTGCCGGAGCGGATACGGAAGAAGATGTGGAGAAGGCCATCGAAGAGGCCATCGAGTCCGGATGCAACACCCTGTTTACCACAGGGCCGCAGATGGTCAACCAGAGCGTGCGTTCGGCGATTCAGCATCCGGAGGTGCGGATTTACAACTGTTCCATCCGCATGTCCTATTCTTCCATCTGCACCTACTATGCCCGGATGTACGAATCCAAGTTTCTTATGGGCGCCATTGCGGCGGCCATGTGCCGGTCGGATAAGCTGGGCTACGTGGCGGATTATCCCATATACGGAACGCTTGCCAACGTCAACGCCTTTGCCATGGGCGCCCGGATGATCAACCCGGAAGTGAAGGTGTACCTGGAGTGGTCCCGGCTGAAAGACCAGGACGCCAGGAAAAACCTGGAAAACGAAGGCATCCGGTATATTTCGGGAGACGATATGATCACGCCGGAACACGCTTCCCGGGAGTACGGCCTCTACGTAAAGCGGGAAGACGGAACCGTGGACAATCTGGCGATGCCGGTATGGCACTGGGGAAAATTTTATGAGCGGATTATCCGCAACATCTGCCGGGGCACGGACGAGGCGGATTCCCTGAAGGGCAAGAAAGCGGTGAACTACTGGTGGGGCATGTCGGCGGACGTGATCGACGTTATCTGCGCCCAGGATATTCCCCACGGCACCCATCGGCTGATCGATTTTCTCAAAAGCGCCATCCGCGCCGGAAGTTTTCATCCCTTCGACGGACTGATCTATTCCCAGAACGGCGTGGTGCAGTGCAAAGAGGGAGAGAGCCTGGGACCGCTGGAGATTATTACCATGAACTGGCTGGCGGAGAATGTGGAAGGCCGGCTGCCGGAATACGAGGAACTGACGGAAGAGGCGCAGGCGCTGGTGCGGCTGCAGGGCATCCATGTGGACGAAAGTGAAAAGACGGAGGACTGACCCATGAACATCATGGTATTGGCAGACCATGAATCGAAAATACTGTACGATTACTATGACCCGGAGCGGATGAAGGATATCGATCTGATCATATCCTGCGGAGATCTGGAACCCAATTACCTGACCTTTTTTGCCACTCTTTGCCACGCCCCGGTGCTGTATGTGCGGGGAAATCACGATGGCAAGTACGGCAGCAGGCCGCCGGAAGGCTGCATCTGCATCGAAGACGATATCTACGTGTTCCAGGGCGTGCGGATTATGGGGCTGGGAGGCTCTATGGAGTACATTCCCGGCTCCCCCAATCAGTATACGGAGCTGGCCATGTGGTTCCGGATCATCCGGATGTGGTGGAAGCTGCTGCGGCGCAGAGGATTTGACATTCTGGTGACCCACGCGCCGGCCTATGAGGTCAACGATATGCAGGACCTGCCCCATCGGGGGTTCAAGTGCTTCCGGACGCTGATGGAAAAGTTCCATCCGAAGCTGTTTCTGCACGGGCATGTGCACGCTACATACGGAGCCGGCAAATTCAAGCGGAAGGACCGGTTCTGCGAGACAACGGTAATCAACGCCTATGATTTTTACGTGGTGGAATATCCGCCGGAACATCAGGGATGACAGAAAGAGAATCAAATAAAAGACTGCGGCCGTTCCGCAGTCTTTTGCGGTAAAGCAGAAAGGATTTTGTGAATGAAAAAAGAAAAGGGCAGAAGCAGAAAGAAGAAGCCTTTTCCGGTGAAGGCTGTGGCCGCCGCGCTGGCAGCGGTGCTGGCGGCCGCGGGAGGCTATTACATATATCTGAGCCGCCAGTACCAGACGGTATTTTTCCCCAATACGGTGATCAACGGCATTCCGGTGTCCCACAAGACGGTGGAAGAGGTCAAGGACATGATCGCTTCCGGCATCGACGGATATGTGCTGACCATTGAGGGAAGAGGCGGGGACCAGGCGCAGATTTCCGGAGAGGAAATCGGGCTGCACGCGGAGTTTGACGGGAGCCTGGAAGCCTATCTGGCGCAGCAGGAGCCGCTGGAGTGGTGGCGGCACCGCGGCGAAACGGAAGAATACCAGATCTCGGCTATGGTGGTCTATGAGGAAGAACGTATGCAGGAAGCGCTGGATGGCCTGGTGTTTTTTGAAGAGTCTTACGGGCAGGCGCCGGCGGACGCGTATCTGTCGGAATACGTTCCGGGGGAAGGGTACCGCGTCGTTCCGGAGCAGCAGGGAAATCTGCTGAACCGGGAAGCGGCGGAAGCGGGAATCCGGCAGGCGGTGACCACGCTGCAGACGGAGCTGTCCCTGGAAGAACTGGACGCGTATGAGAAACCGGCGGTGACGCGGGAGGACGAGAAACTGAACGCGCTGGCCCAGCAGCTGAATACCTGCGCCGGCACCACGGTAACGTACGTGTTCGGCGACCGGCGGGAGGTGCTGGACGGCAATACCATTTCCCAGTGGCTGTCGGTAACCGACAGCGGGGAAGTGAGCCTCAGCACGGAAGCGGTGGCCGCGTATGTGAAAAATCTGGCTTCCGAATACAATACGGCTTACCAGTCCAAGAAACTGAAAACTTCTTACGGGAAAACCGTGACTATAACGGGCGGATTTTATGGCTGGCGGATCAATCAGGGCGCGGAAACCGACGCGCTGTACCAGCTGATTCTGGCCGGGGAACAGACGGAGCGGGAGCCGGTGTATTCCCAGACGGCCCAGAGCCACGGGGAAAACGATTACGGCAATACCTATGTGGAGATCAACCTGACGGCCCAGCATCTGTTTTTCTATAAAGATGGAAAGCTGATTGTGGAATCGGATTTTGTGTCCGGCAACGCCTCCAAGGGATACGATACGCCGGCCGGCGCGTATCCGCTGACGTATAAGGAGCGGGATGCGGTGCTGAAAGGGGAGGATTACCGGACGCCGGTGGATTACTGGATGCCTTTTAATGGAAACATCGGCATGCACGACGCCTCCTGGCGGTCCTCTTTTGGGGGAACCATTTACAAAACCAACGGCTCCCACGGGTGTGTGAACCTGCCTCCGGCGGCGGCCAAGGTGATCTTTGAAAATATTTCCGCCGGCATGCCGGTGCTGTGCTATCATCTGGAAGGTACGGAAGGCGGCAGCTTGTCGGAAGGACAGCAGGAGAAGCCGGCGGAGACCACGACGGCAGCAGAGACCACGACGGCGGCGGAGACCACCACGGCGGCAGAGACCACGACGGCGGCGGAGACCACGACGGCAGCGGAGACCACGACGGCGGCGGAGACCACCACGGCGGCGGAGACCACGACGGCAGCGGAGACCACCGCGGCAGCGGGTCCGTCGGGTCCGGGAGAGACGGCAGGCCCGTCGGGTCCTGGAGAGACGGCAGGCCCTGCGGGCCCGGGAGAGACCGGCGGCCCGGTAGGGCCGGGCGTATAGAAGCGGCTGCAGAGGGCGCTTTCCCTTCTTTTTTTCCTGGATTTCTTGACAAAAAAGAAGGGAATACTCTATAATGTAGCTATTTCTGTGATACAGGCGCAAAAACCGGGCGTCTGGGTGAATAAAAAGGTGAGGAGAACAGGATTATGAGAAAGTATGTGAGAAAAGCAGCAGGTATTCTGGCGGCTGTGGCGCTGGCAGCGTCTATGACAGCCTGTTCAGGTTCGGCAGAGGACAATTCCGGCGCGCCGGCGCAGGAGAACGCGGGCGAAGAGAACGCGGCAGACTCCGAAGGAACGGCAGACCGGAAGGTGCTGCGGGTGGCCATGGAGTGCGCCTACGCGCCTTACAACTGGACCCAGGCCGACGATTCCAACGGTGCGGTGCCCATTGCGGACAGTAACGAATATGCCTATGGATATGACGTGATGATGGCCAAAAAGATCTGCGAAGAGCTGGGATGGGATCTGGAAATCGTGCGTCTGGACTGGGATTCCCTGGTTCCGGCGGTGCAGAGCGGCCAGGCGGACTGCGCCATTGCCGGCCAGTCCATTACTTCCGAACGGCTGGAAGCGGTGGATTTCAGCGAACCCTATTATTACGCGACGATTGTGACCCTGGTAAAGGCAGACGGCCCTTACGCGGACGCCGCCAGCGTGGCGGATCTGGCGGGCGCTACCTGCACCTCTCAGATGAGCACCATCTGGTATGACACCTGCCTGCCGCAGATCCCCGACGCCAATATTCTTTCGGCCACGGCCAGCGCGCCGGATATGCTGATGTCTCTGGCTTCCGGCATGTGCGATCTGGTGGTGACGGACAATCCCACGGGCAAAGGCGCTCTGGTGGCGTATCCGGAGTTCAAGATGCTGGAATTCGGCGGCGGTGAGAACGATTTCCAGGTGACGGAGGAAGACATCAACATCGGCATTTCCATACAGAAGGGCAATACGGAACTGAAAGAGGCGCTGGACAGCGTGCTGTCCAAGATGACGGAAGAAGATTTTTCCGCGATGATGGACGAAGCGATTTCCGTACAGCCGCTGGCCGGCTGACGCCGGTCCGGCAGAATCGGAGCCTGTCCCGGCGGGGCAGAGATCAGACAAAGGAGTAGGGGAATATGCCAACAGATTTTTTCGGCGGCGTCGTGACGGTATTTCAGGAGTATGGAGTATCCATGCTGGAAGGCGCGGTGGCCAGCCTGCGCATCGCCATGGTGGGCACCATTGTGGGATGTCTCATCGGATTCGCGGTGGGGCTGGTGCAGACCATACCGGTTACAGATAAGGACAACCCGGTGAAACGGGCGGTGCTCTGGGCGGTGAAGCTGGTGCTCAATGTATATGTGGAGTTTTTCCGGGGAACGCCGATGATGGCGCAGGCCATGTTTATCTACTACGGCCTGCTGCCGCTTCTGGGGCTGCGGCTGACCATTTGGCAGGCGGCGTATTTTATCCTGTCCATCAACACCGGCGCCTATATGGCGGAGACGGTGCGGGGCGGCATTCTGTCCATTGATTCGGGGCAGACGGAAGGCGCCATGGCCATCGGCATGAATCATGTGCAGACCATGCTGTACGTGATCCTGCCCCAGGCGCTGCGCAACATCATGCCGCAGATCGGCAACAACCTGATCATCAATATCAAGGACAGCTGCGTGCTGTCGGTGATCGGCGTGGCGGAACTGCTGTACAAGACCAAAGCGGCGGCAGGCGCGCTGTACAAGAACTTTGAGACCTATACCATCGCCATGATCATCTACTTTATCATGACGTTTACCTGCTCCCGGATTCTGCGGTGGCTGGAAAACCGCATGGATGGTTCCGACAACTACGACCTGGCCACGACGGACACCCTGGCGCATACCAGCGGCATGTACCGGTACCAGGAGAAGAAGGGGGATGAAGGCTGATGGGAGCAGACAAGGTGATAGAGGTCCGGCACTTAAGCAAGGCGTTCGGCAAGCATGTGGTGCTGAAGGATATTGATTTCACGGTTTCCAGCGGAGACGTGACCTGCATCATCGGCGCTTCCGGATCCGGAAAGTCCACGCTGCTGCGGTGCATCAACATGCTGGAGACGCCTACCACGGGAGAAATCTTGTTTCATGAGAAAAACATCACGGACCGGGGGGTCAACGTGCCCCAGTACCGTTCCAAGGTGGGCATGGTGTTTCAGCAGTTCAATCTGTTCAACAATATGACCGTGCTGGAAAACTGCATGGTAGGGCAGACGAAGGTGCTGAAAAAGAAAAAAGAAGAGGCGCACAAAAGCGCCATGTATTATCTGGAAAAGGTGGGAATGGCGCCGTATATCAACGCCAGGCCCCGGCAGATTTCCGGCGGCCAGAAGCAGCGGGTGGCCATTGCCAGGGCGCTGGCCATGGAACCGGAGGTGCTGCTGTTCGACGAGCCCACTTCCGCGCTGGATCCCCAGATGGTGGGAGAGGTGCTGGAGGTCATGCGGACGCTGGCAAAGGAAGGGCTGACCATGATTATCGTCACCCATGAAATGGCATTTGCCAGAGACGTTTCCAGCCATGTGGTGTTTATGGCGGATGGCATTATTGAGGAAGAAGGCACGCCGGAGCAGCTGTTCGGTTCGCCGAAAAAGGCGAAGACCCAGGAATTTTTAAGCAGATTCCGCAACGGCTGAGAAGAGACGCAGCAAAGAAAAGCTGCCGCAGGGAACGCGGCAGCTTTTGCAGTTTCCGAACAAATGTTTGCAAAATAAAAATCCATGTGGTATGATGGGATTCGGAACAGAAAACAGCAAGAGGAGTTTGAGAATGTCCAAACAGTATATTAAAATACGGGGGGCCAACGAGCACAACCTGCAGAACATCTCTCTGGATATTCCCAGAAATGAACTGGTGGTTCTGACGGGACTCAGCGGCTCCGGAAAGTCGTCGCTGGCATTCGATACGATTTACGCGGAGGGGCAGCGCCGGTATATGGAGTCGCTGTCTTCTTATGCCAGACAGTTCCTGGGCCAGATGGAAAAGCCGGATGTGGAAAGCATCGAGGGGCTTTCTCCGGCCATTTCCATAGATCAGAAATCCACAAACCGCAACCCCCGGTCTACGGTGGGGACGGTGACGGAGATCTACGACTATATGCGTCTTTTGTATGCCCGGATCGGCATTCCCCACTGCCCGAAGTGCGGCAGGGAGATCAAAAAGCAGAGCATCGACCAGATGGTGGATCAGATTCTGGCGCTGCCGGAGCGCAGCCGGATCCAGCTGCTGGCCCCGGTGGTGCGGGGGCGCAAAGGCGAGCACGTCAAGGTGCTGGATCAGGCCAGGAAGAGCGGATACGTGCGGGCCCGGATTGATGGAAACCAGTACGAGCTGTCGGAAGAGATCAAGCTGGAGAAGAACATCAAGCACAACATCGAGATTATCGTGGACCGGCTGATTGTGCGGCCCGGCATTGAGAAGCGGCTGACGGATTCCATTGAGACGGCCATGGGGCTTGGCGGCGGCCTGATGATGGTGGATGTGGCCGACGGGGAAACGCTGAATTTTAGCCAGAATTTTGCCTGCCCGGACTGCGGCATCAGCATTGAAGAGGTGGAGCCCCGCAGTTTTTCTTTCAACAATCCCTTCGGCGCCTGCCCGGACTGCTTCGGACTGGGCTACAAGATGGAGTTTGACGAGGATCTGATGATTCCGGACAAGTCCCTGAGCATTCTGCAGGGGGCCATTACGGTGCTGGGCTGGCAGTCCTGCACGGACAAGGGCAGCTTTACCCGGGCGATTCTGGACGCCCTGGCTCAGGAGTATCATTTCAGCCTGGATACGCCCTTTGAGGAGTATCCGAAAGAGATTCACGACGTGCTGATTTACGGAACCGGCGGCAAGTCGGTGAAGGTTCATTATAAGGGACAGCGGGGCGAAGGCGTCTACGACGTGGCCTTTGAGGGGCTGATCCGCAACGTGGAGCGGAGATACCGGGAGACGTTTTCCGAGTCCAGCAAGGCGGAGTACGAGACGTTTATGCGGGTGACGCCCTGTTCCCTGTGCAAGGGAAAGCGCCTGAAGCAGTCGTCGCTGGCGGTGACGGTGGGCGGCATGAATATCTACGACGCCACCAATATGTCCATTGTCCGTTTCCGGGAGTTTCTGGACGGGCTGCAGCTGACTTCCATGCAGCAGGCCATTGGCGCCCAGATTTTAAAGGAGATCCGGGCGCGGGTTTCGTTTCTGATCAATGTGGGCCTGGACTACCTGGCGCTGAGCCGCGCCACGGGGACCCTGTCCGGCGGCGAGGCCCAGCGGATCCGGCTGGCGACTCAGATCGGATCCGGCCTGGTGGGCGTGGCCTATATCCTGGACGAGCCCAGCATCGGCCTGCATCAGCGGGACAACGACAAGCTGCTGAACACGCTGTTCCATCTGCGGGATCTGGGCAACACCGTGATCGTGGTGGAGCACGACGAGGACACTATGCGGGCGGCGGATTATATTGTAGACATCGGGCCCGGTGCGGGGGAGCACGGCGGCCGGGTTGTGGCGGCAGGAACGGCGGAAGAGATCATGCAGTGCGAAGACTCTATTACCGGCGCCTATCTCAGCGGCCGCCTGAAGATTCCGGTGCCGGAGACCAGAAGGAAGCCGTCGGGGTGGCTGACGGTGCGGGGCGCCGCGGAAAACAATCTGAAAAACATCGACGTGCGGTTCCCGCTGGGGGTCATGACCTGCGTAACCGGCGTTTCCGGATCGGGGAAAAGTTCTCTGGTCAATGAGATCCTTTACAAGGCGCTGGCCAAGAAGCTGAACCGGGCCCGGACCATTCCCGGAAAATTCAAAAAGATCGAAGGGGCGGAGCAGCTGGACAAGGTAATTGCCATAGACCAGTCGCCCATCGGACGGACGCCCCGTTCCAATCCGGCTACCTATACCGGCGTCTTCGACATGATCCGGGATCTGTTCGCTTCTACGGCGGACGCCAGAGAGCGGGGATACAAGAAGGGAAGATTCAGCTTCAACGTCAAGGGCGGCCGATGCGAAGCCTGCGCCGGCGACGGCATTATCAAGATCGAGATGCACTTTCTGCCGGACGTGTACGTGCCCTGCGAGGTTTGCGGCGGCAAACGGTACAACCGGGAGACGTTGGAGGTCAAGTACAAGGGAAAGAGCATTTACGACGTGCTGAACATGACGGTGGAAGAGGCGATGAAATTTTTTGAAAACGTGCCTTCCATTCACCGGAAGATTTCCACACTGTACGATGTGGGCCTGTCCTACATCCGCCTGGGGCAGCCGTCTACGGAACTGTCCGGCGGCGAGGCCCAGCGGATCAAGCTGGCCACGGAACTGAGCCGCAGGGGCACGGGAAAGACCATTTACATTCTGGACGAGCCCACCACCGGCCTGCATTTTGCCGATGTGCACAAACTGGTGGACATTCTGCGCAAGCTGTCGGAAGGCGGCAATACGGTGGTGGTGATCGAGCACAACCTGGATGTGATCAAGACCGCGGATTATATTATTGATATCGGACCGGAGGGCGGAGACGGCGGCGGCACGGTGATTGCCGAGGGAACGCCGGAGGAAATCGCCCGCTGCCCCCAGTCGTATACGGGACAGTATGTGAAGCGGTATCTGCCGGGGGTTTAAAAGTCAGGCTCTTTTGCCGCTCCAGGCGGGCCCTACGAGGCAGATTTGCCGGAAAAAGGCGGCAAATTCCGGAAAAATTCGGCTTTTGCGGCACTTGTACAGGCTGGATAAATTCGGTATAATAAAAGCTGGTCTTAAGAAACCTATGGAAAGCAGGAGGATGCTTTGTGAGCAGAGAAAAGATTATAGTCATTGATTTCGGCGGTCAGTACAATCAGCTGGTGGCCCGGCGGGTGCGGGAGTGCGGCGTGTACTGCGAGATTTACTCCTATAAGACGGATATTGAGCAGATAAAAGCCATGGAACCCATGGGAATCATCCTGACGGGAGGCCCCAACAGCTGTTATGAGGAGGGCGCGCCTTCCTGCAGCCGGAAATTGTTTGAAATGGGCATTCCGGTGCTGGGCCTGTGCTACGGCGCGCAGCTGATGACCCATGTGCTGGGCGGCAGAGTCTGCAAGGCCCCGGTCCGCGAGTACGGCAAGATCGAAGTAACGGTGGACCAGAGCAGCAAGCTGTTTTCCAATGTGTCGGAAAAGACCATTTGCTGGATGAGCCATAACGATTATATTGAACAGACGGCGCCGGGATTCAGGATCACCGCCCATACGCCGGACTGCCCGGCAGCGGCGGCGGAGTGGGAGGAGCAGCGGCTGTACGCCATTCAGTTCCACCCGGAAGTGCTGCATACCCAGGAAGGCAGCAAGATGCTGCACAACTTTGTCTACCAGGTCTGCGGCTGCTCCGGCGACTGGCGGATGGATTTTTTTGTAGAGAACAGCATCCGGGCCATTCGCGAAAAGGTGGGAACGGGCAAGGTGCTGTGTGCCCTGTCCGGCGGCGTGGATTCCTCGGTGGCAGCAGTGATGCTGGCCAAGGCCGTAGGCGATCAGCTGACCTGTGTGTTTGTGGACCATGGCCTGCTGCGCAAAAACGAGGGCGACGAGGTGGAAGAGGTTTTCGGCCCCAACGGCCCGTACAACCTGCATTTTATCCGGGTCAACGCTCAGCAGCGTTTTTATGAGAAGCTGAAGGGCGTGGAGGAACCGGAGCAGAAGCGCAAGATTATCGGCGAGGAGTTTATCCGCGTCTTTGAGGAAGAGGCAAAGAAAATCGGAGCGGTGGATTTCCTGGTGCAGGGCACCATTTATCCGGACGTGGTGGAAAGCGGTCTGGGCGGGGAATCCGCAGTGATCAAATCTCACCACAACGTAGGCGGTCTGCCGGATTATGTGGATTTTAAGGAGATCATCGAGCCGCTGCGGGACCTGTTTAAGGATGAGGTGCGCCGCGCCGGCCTGGAGCTGGGTATTCCGGAGAAACTGGTATACCGTCAGCCCTTCCCCGGCCCCGGACTGGGCATCCGCATTGTCGGCGAAGTGACGCCGGAGAAGGTCCGGATGGTGCAGGACGCCGACGCCATATACCGGGAGGAGATCGCCAAAGCCGGCCTGGACAAGCAGATCGGGCAGTATTTCGCCGCGCTGACCAATATGCGGTCGGTGGGCGTCATGGGCGATGAGCGGACGTATGATTACGCGGTGGCGCTGCGGGCGGTGAATACCATTGATTTCATGACCGCGGAGGCGGCGGAGATCCCGTGGGAAGTGCTGGGGAGAACGGCCAACCGGATCGTGAATGAGGTGAAGCACGTGAACCGGGTGCTGTATGACTGCACTGGGAAGCCGCCGGCGACGATTGAGTTTGAATAGTAAACAGGGAGCCGGGAAGCCGCATAAACAGCGGACTTTCCGGCTCTTAGCATAGGGTGTGATATATTTTCCGTACACAACTACAAAATATTGTGAACTGAAAATTTGAAAGCACCATTTTTAAAAATTCAAGGACATCTTAAATAGCATATTCCGGTACTGCTTGTCAGAATTTTCTTTTTATAAAATGCACAACTTTATCCGCCTATAATAAAAGAATAGTAAAAAGTTGTGTTGACAGGAGAGCTGCATTTGGGTACAATAAAGCTGTACAAAGTCATTTGATGTGCTGCGTTTCCGCTGTAAAAGTAGGGGTATGAAAATGAAACAGGTGGAAGAGTATGAGAAAATATTTGAGAAATATGGCGGTATGATGCGGACAAAGCAGCTTCAGGCAGAGAAGATTCTGTATCGCCCGCTTCAGAGATTGATTCAGCAGGGGTATGTGGAAAAAGTCCGCTATGGATATTATCAATGGGTCGATCACGGCAATTTCAGTGAAGTGAATACCGTCATTCGTCTTTTCCCAGATGCTGTTCTCTGTATGGACACTGCTTTGCGGTATTATGGCTATAGTGACAGAACCCCTGCGGAATGGCATCTGGCTGTCAGTAAGGATTCTGGCAAGTCGAGGTTCAAGATCGATTATCCATTTGTAAAGCCGCATTATATTGAGCCGTTCGTGCTGGAACTGGGACTGACAGCAGGCGAGATGGATGGCTGCAAGGTTCGTATTTATGATAAAGACCGTCTGATCTGTGATTGTTTGCGGTACCGCAATAAGATGAATAGAGAGATTTTCAATAAGGCAATTCAAAATTATATAGCAGATCCGGAAAAGAGTGTTTCCAGACTGCTGAAATACGCAGAACTGCTGCGGGTGAAAAAACCGGTAAACGATTTGATAGGAGTGTGGCTGTGATGACGGACAGAGCGGCTTCTGTACTGGCAAAACTGAAAAACAGGGCGAAAGCGTCCGGCATCAGTTTCTTAAGACTCTGGGAAGCGATAGATTCAGAAAGCGTATGCGCCAGGCGGTGGAAGGCTTCAGAAACGCACTGGGAGTGAACACAACGGAAAAGGGAGCCGGCGCTCCATAGATGAGGTCATCTGTGAAGCGCCGGCCCTTTCCATCCTACCCCAGAATCCGCTTCAGATCTTCTTCCGGCGTGCGGATGGGAGCGATGTGATACTGCTCCGTCAGGAAGCGCAGCACGTTGGGAGAAAGAAACGCGGGCAGGGAGGGTCCAAGCAGGATGTTTTTGACGCCCAGGTGCAGAAGCGTCAGCAGGATGCACACGGCTTTCTGCTCGTACCAGGAGAGCACCATGGAAAGAGGCAGGTCGTTGATGCCGCAGCCCAGCGCCTGCGCAAGAGCGGCGGCAGTCTGGATGGCGCTGTACGCGTCGTTGCATTGCCCCATATCCATAATGCGGGGGAATCCGCCGATGGTGCCCAGGTCCAGGTCGTTGAAGCGGTATTTGCCGCAGGCAAGGGTCAGCACAAGGGTGTCGGCAGGGGTCTGCTTGACAAATTCCGTATAGTAATTGCGGCCGGGTCTTGCGCCGTCGCAGCCGCCGACGAGGAAGATATGCCGGAGGGCGCCGGAGCGAACCGCGTCCAGGATGGCATCGGCTGCGCCCAGAACCGTGTGGCGGCCAAATCCGGTTATGGTTTTTGCTCCGCCGTTGATGCCCGTAAAGGGCATATCGGCAGGATAACCGCCCAGCGCCAGGGCTTTTTCTATCACTGGCGTGAAATCCTTTTCTTCTCCGATGTGCACGAGTCCGGGATAGGATACCGCCTCCGTGGTAAAGACCCGGTCGGCGTAACTGGCTTTGGGCGGCATCAGGCAGTTGGAGGTGAAGAGAATCGGCGCGGGAAGATCGGCGAATTCCTTTTGCTGATTCTGCCAGGCGGTACCGAAATTGCCTTTTAAATGCGCGTATTTTTTCAGCTCCGGGTAGCCGTGGGCCGGAAGCATTTCGCCGTGGGTATAGATCTGAATGCCTGTGCCTTCGGTTTGCTCGAGAAGCCTTTTCAGATCATAAAGATCGTGTCCGGAAATTACAATAAACGGGCCTTTTTCAACGGTGAAAGACACTTCTGCCGGTACGGGGCTGCCGTAGGTCTCCGTATTGGCCTGGTCCAGCAGAGCCATGCACTTTAAGTTCATTTCCCCGACTTCCATGACAATGGGAAGCAGGTCTTCCATGCCCCAGTCTTCCATGCCGATCACAAGCAGCGCTTTATAGAAGAATGAATTTATGGTGTCGTCCCGATAGCCCAGCACATCGGCGTGGTAGGCGTATGCCGCCATGCCCCGGATCCCGAAAAGAATCAGGGATTTCAGAGAGCGGATATCCGGATCTGCGTTCCACAGGCGGTTCATATCAAAATCTTCGTTTCTGCCGCAGGCAGAGGCGCAGGAAAAGCAATCGGGAACCAGGCGCTTTTTTTCCGCCTCGACCCGGGCGATCAGGGCGGCAATGGCGTCATTGCTGAAATTTACGTTGGTCATAGCGGCAAACAGGCCCTCCAGCACCAGCCGGTCGGTGTCTGCGTGGAGCCGGTCTTCATTGCCTTCCGCGGCCCGGGCAAGGCCGATGAGCGCGCCGGTGAGCCGGTCCTGAAGAACGGCGGTATCCGCCTGTTTGCCGCATACGCCCGCGCAGCCGGTGCAGGCGGAGCAGCCGGCAGTCTGTTCACATTGAAAACAAAACATATGTTTCTCCATGTTCTTTCCTCCTCAATCCAGAAGTTTTCCATCCGTGGAAATGACCGCGGTTTTCCAGGGGATTGGCTTGCCGCTTGCCTGAAGCGCCTGTTTGGCGGCAGATACCAGGCCGCCGCAGCACGGTACTTCCATTCGGACTACCGTTAAGCTTCGAATATTGTTATTGGCCAGAATGGCGGCCAGTTTTTCCGAATAGTCAGCGCTGTCAAGCTTCGGACAGCCGATGAGGGTGACGCGGCCCCGGATAAATTCGCTGTGGAAATTGCCGTATGCAAAGGCGGTGCAGTCTGCCGCGACCAGAAGATCCGCGCCGTCAAAGTAAGGCGCACGGACCGGCACCAGCTGTATCTGAACCGGCCACTGGGAAAGCTGGCTGGGTACCGGCGCGGCGCAGCCGCGGGGCAGGGGAGCCGGGCGCTGCTGCTGTTTGGCCGCCAGAACGGCTGCTTCATCATAGGCCGGCGCTTCTCTTTCTTCAAAGGAAATCGCGCCTGCAGGGCAGGCGGGCAGGCAGTCGCCGAGGCCATCGCAGTAGTGTTCCCGAACCAGTCTTGCTTTTCCGCCGATCATTTCAATAGCGCCTTCGTGGCAGGCGGCGGCGCAGGCGCCGCAGCCATTGCAGGCTTCTTCATCAATCCGGATAATTTTTCGAATCATAGGTGTTTTTGTCCTTTCTGCTGCATCCGCCGATATACGGCGGTTTCCATTGACTTTACGGACTGATTATAGTATAACAGGAGACACATTACGGTTGTTTTTGCAACAGAAAAGAGCATTTATGAAAGAATACATTTCAGTTTTGAAACAGACACGGATGTTCGCCGGAATCGGCGAGGAAGAAATATCGGCGATGCTGTCCTGCCTTGGCGCGAAACTGTGCCATTACAAAAAAGGAGAGTACGTGCTCCGCCAGGGGGACCGGCCGGGCGCGATCGTCATTCTGGTGAGGGGCAGTCTTCATATTCAAAAGGATGATTATTGGGGAAACCGCAGCATTCTCAGCCAGATCGCGGCGGGTGAAATGTTCGGAGAAGCGTATGCGGCGCCGGAAAGCGGCGGCCTGCGGAACGATGTGGTGGCGGTGGAGGACAGCTCGGCGATTTTTTTTGACGTGCATCGGGTCCTTACCACCTGTTCTTCCGCCTGCCGTTTTCATACGGCCGTGGTCCAGAACCTGTTTTTTTCCATATCCGAGAAAAACCGGAAACTGGTGCAGAAGCTGGGGCATATGTCCCGGCGCTCTACGCGGGAGAAGCTGATTTCCTATTTGTCGGAAGAAGCGAAGAAGCAAAACAGCCCGTATTTTTCCATTCCCTTTAACCGCCAGCAGCTTGCGGATTTTCTGTCCGTGGACCGCAGCGCCATGTCCCGGGAACTCTGCAGAATGCGGGAAGAAGGACTGCTGGCATTTGAGAAAAACCGTTTTCATCTGCTGAACCCGCAGGGCCAGAGCGGCGCGGGAAACGAGAGGAGGTTTTCGGGATGAAACAGGTGATCCATATTTTCGGGGCATCCGGCTCCGGAACCAGTACACTGGGGAGAAAAATTTGTGCGGAACTGGGTTATCGGTTTATGGACACGGACGATTACTACTGGGCTCCGTCAGATCCTCCGTATATGCGCAAACGAGAGAAAGAAGAGCGTCTGGCACAGATGCGGCGGGATATTCTGTCCAATGAAAACGTGGTGATTTCTGGTTCCCTGGTGGACTGGGGTGACGCGCTGATTCCCATGTTTACTTTGGCGGTGCGTCTTGTGACCGATACGGAAATACGGATCGAACGGCTGAGAAACCGGGAAAGAGAAAAATTTGGAGACCGGATTCTGCCCGGCGGCGATATGTACAGGAACCATATGGAATTTCTGGAATGGGCGCGGGGATACGATACAGGCGGCGCCGATACAAGAAGCAGGAAGAAGCATGATATATGGGAGAAACAGCTGCTTTGCAGGAAGATCGATCTGGATGGGGCGGCGGATTTGGAAGAAAATTTTCAGGCCGTATATGCGGAAATCGTGACAAACACGGTGCAGAAGAAGCATTGACTTCCCTTCCGGCCCTTGCTACAATGAGAAGAGAGCCGCACAGGCGGCGGGAAAGGATCGGTACGGATGAGCTCTGACAATCTCTGCGCGGCCTGCGCGTATTATATATACGATGAAGAATATGAGGAATATTACTGCGACATAGACATGGATGAGGACGAGTATATGCGTCTGATATCCGACCGCCATTACCGCTGTCCCTACTACCGGAACGGCGACGAGTACAGAGTGGTGCGAAAGCAGATGTAGCAAGCGGCGGAAGCGGACAGGAGAGACTGCCGGCGTCCGGAGCAGATAAAAGGAGGACAAAAGAAGATGAAGCAGGACATGATTGTGATTCTGGACCTGGGCAGCACGGAAAACACGGTGCTGGCGCGCAGAATCCGAGACCTGGGCGTGTACAGCGAGATCCATCCCCATGATATTACGGCGGAAGAGCTGCAGGCGCTGGACAATGTGAAAGGCGTGATTTTAAACGGAGGAGAAAACCGGGTGGTAGACGGCAAAGCCGTGGAGATCCGGCCGGAACTGTACGATCTGGACATTCCCATGATTTCCGTGGACTATCCCGGCTCCCGGTGCGGGACGCAGCTTCAGCAGCTGCCGGGTGAAGAAGCACTGAAGGCGTTTGTCTTTGACACCTGCAAAGCGGAAGCCAACTGGAATATGAAAAATTTCATCGCGGACCAGGTGGAATTGATCCGCCGCCAGGTAGGGGACGGCAAAGTGCTTCTGGCGCTGTCCGGCGGCGTGGACTCTTCCGTTGTGGCCGCTCTTCTGATCAAGGCCATCGGACAGCAGCTGGTATGCGTCCATGTAAACCACGGCCTGATGCGCAAGAATGAATCGGAAAGCGTGATCCAGGTATTCCGGGATCAGCTGCACGCCAACCTGATCTATGTGGACGCTTCGGAGCGCTTCCTGGGCAAGCTGGAACATGTGGCGGGTCCGGAGCAGAAGCGCAAGATCATCGGCGGGGAGTTTATCCGGGTATTCGAAGAAGAAGCCAGGAAGCTGGAAGGCATCGAATTCCTGGGCCAGGGCACCATCTATCCGGATATCATCGAAAGCGGCACTAAGACGGCCAAGATGGTCAAGTCTCACCACAACGTAGGCGGCCTTCCGGAGGATCTGCAGTTTAAACTGGTGGAGCCGTTAAAACAGCTGTTCAAAGACGAGGTGCGAGCCTGCGGCGTAGAGCTGGGGCTGCCTCACAGCATGGTATACCGCCAGCCCTTCCCGGGTCCGGGACTGGGCGTGCGCTGCCTGGGAGCTATTACCCGGGACCGTCTGGAAGCGGTGCGGGAATCCGACGCGATTCTGCGGGAAGAATTCGCCAAGGCGGGACTGGATAAGAAGGTATGGCAGTATTTCACCGTGGTGCCGGATTTCAAGTCCGTGGGTGTGAAAAACAACGCCCGCTGCTTTGACTATATGGTGATCATCCGCGCCATCAATACCATCGACGCCATGAGCGCCACCATCGAGCGGGTGGACTGGGACGTGCTGCAGCGGATTACGGACCGGATTCTGGCGGAAGTGCCCAATGTCAACCGGGTGTGCTACGACATGTCGCCGAAGCCTCCGGCAACCATTGAATTCGAATAAAGCGTCTGTACGGCAGGCGGCCCGCCGGGCTGCCTGCTTTGCCTGCGGGATGCGCCGGGCCGAATATTCCAGCGCACGCCATGAAAAAAGGAGAACTTGCGATGCACCCGATTCATTACGAAGAATATCTGCAGCTGCCCCAGAGTCTGGAGTCCGAGACGGCGCTGCGTCTGTATGAGGAGATAGCGGCGGAAATCGGCGCCGATGAGACGGCGCTGGAACTGTACGAGGAATTGTCGGAAATGGCGGCCCGGTATGCCGGATTCCGGTCCAGTTGGCTTTTGTGGGGCAGGGAAGAACGGATCAGCCGGGATGAAAGCCGGACGGCCTGTCACGATTCCCTGATTGTCCGGTTCAATCAGCTGGCCAGATATCTGCGGTCCCAGGGAAAGGATGCGGCGTGGCGGGACGTTCTGGGATATGAGGAGGCGGACCGGTACTGCCGGAAGCGGATCGGGGACTTCGGCTGTTTTATCGCGTTTATGAACGGGCTGCAGGCCCGGTAAAAAGAAAGACAGAATAGAAAGGGAGAGGAACGCAATGAGAAAAATGGTTTTGCGGACGGCGGCGGCGGCCGCTGTGCTGACAGCGGCTATGGGATTTACGGCATTTGCCGGTCAGTGGGAGCAGAATGAAACCGGCTGGTGGTGGCAGAACGACGACGGAAGTTATCCGGCGTCCTGCTGGCAGTGGCTGGACGGCAATCAGGACGGCCAGGCGGAGTGCTATTATTTTGATGCGAACGGATATATGCTGGCCGATACCACCACGCCTGACGGGTATGAAGTAGACGCAAACGGCGCCTGGATCGAAAATGGACAGGTGAAGACCCAGAGCGCGGAGACTGCCTCCGGACAGGAGAACCAGGGGCAGACGGCTTCCTATGCCGACGACTACAGCGGCAGCTACCGGATTCCGTACTATGAATCGGAGACCAGCATGGTCTGGCATACGATTACGCTGACCTACGATCCGGCGGCCAACACCATCCACTATGTGGATCCGGTCTCCGGCTATGACGCCGTATATACCTATTTCGGTACCGGACTCAACGGATGGACGTCCTTTGAACTGGTGTCGCCGGACGAAAAAGACGCCATTTTCTTCTCGGCGCCGGGTGTATTGCAGGCCTATGACTGGGGCGGCTTCCTGCCGGTCACCAGGGACTGACGGCTTCTGACAAAAAGAAAACCGGGCGCTCCGACAGGTGATACAGCCTGCCGGGGTGCCCGGTTTTTGCGTGCGATTATTCCACTACCGTGACAGAGGTGATGTGGGGATTGACGCCCTCATACCAGTACAGGAAGCCTTCCATGTCAATGGTCTGGCCGATTTCCAGATTCTTGACGGCGGAGTATACTTCCGTGGTGCTGTCGCACAGATAGGATTCGATGGTAAAGGTATAGGTCTGGCCGTTGTAGGAAGCGTTGAAGTACAGGTCGTCGCCTTCGGTGCCGGAGCCGTCCCAGTTGTACAGGAAGGCTACGTCATTGCCGCTGTCGTCCTGGCCCGCGGCTTCTACGGTCAGGCCCTTGAATTCTACAAACTGGTTCTGATGGTCGATCAGTTCATCGGTGCCCAACAGTTCCGTTACGTCCAGAGCCGGAGCGATGTAGGTATCGGCGCCTTCCACAAAGGTAAAGGTGCCGTCCATGATCTCGATCTCGCCGGACCACTCGGATTTGAAGCCGGTGGCCTGGATCTTGGTGCCGGGGGTCAGCTTTTCATAATCCTCTTCGGAGCAGGCCAGATTGTAAAGGAAGTACGCGCCGTCGGCGTCCTGGGCGTATACCGTGGCCTGGTCTTCCCACCAGGACTGCTTGGCCTGTACGTAAGCCTGGATGGTCACTTCCGTATCCAGTTCCGCGGCCATGTATTCTTCATAGGTCAGCACGTCGGCTGCTTCGCTTTCCACCGCAGCCTCTGAGGTTTCTTCCTCGGCTGCCTCGGAAGTCTCTTCCTCCGCGGCCTGCGTGGTCTCTGCGGCGGTTTCCGCGGCAGTCTCGGCAGCGGTGGTCTCCGCGGCGCCGCCGGCGCAGCCGGCCAGTGCCAGCGTCATGGAAACAGCCAGCAGCATAGAAACAGATTTTTTCATAATTGTCTCTCCCTTTCCTGTTCATAAAGTTTGTACATGGGTTTTGTACAACCATCTATTATAATCAAAAAAGCCAGGAAATCAATTCCTTTTACGTAATTTTGACATGGCCAGGTACAGAAGAATCAGCGCCCAGACGCCTGCCAGGGCGCCCAGCAGCACCTTTGCCTCCGGAGGCAGCGGTCCCAGATCCGCTTTTCCCTTTGCCAGAGAACCGGAGCCTTCCAGGTGGTAGAGGGCGGCTACGTCGTCAAACAGCGTTTCCATATAGGCCTCGTCCACCGTCTGCTTCCGGCGCACCGACTTGGTCACGTCTTCAATCAGCTGTCCCGCCGCATTCCGCAGAGAGGCGGAACCGTTGAACACCGGCGTGACAAAGGTGTCCTCCGGGTGTTCCAGCAGGATGCGGGCCGCCTGGATTTTGACGCGGTAGTGGTCGGTGTCATCCTCCCCTTCTCTGGCCAGATAGTCCTGGTATTCCGGGGAGTTCTGGGCGTCCAGGGTCACAGGAACGTAGCCCTCTGTACCGGAATAGGCGATCTGCACCGGATTGGTCAGCAGATATTGGGTAAAGAGCCAGGACGCCAGCACTTCCTGGGGGTCTTCTTTATTGAAGACGCACAGAGACGGCCCCTGGGAAATCATCTGCGGGTGCTGGGGATCGTACTGGGGCACCGGCCGCACCGCGATTTCAAAATCCACCAGGGCTTCCTCGGCGATGTCCACCAGAGGCGCGTCGCTGCCCATCCAGGTGGCGCCGGCGGTGGAGTCTATGGCGAATACGCATTGTCCGGCGTTGAGAAAATTGGCGGGGTAGCCGGAAATTTTAAAGGTGGAAAACGCCCCGTTGCCGGTGTGCTCCGCGATTTCAAAGAGAATCTCCTTTGTGGTATCGTTGAAGAGCTCCACCTGCCCGGCTCCGGTGGAATACCCGGCGTCCAGCTGACGCAGCATCTGGATCATCATGTTGTCGGTGGACTTGTAGATAAAAGGAATCAGTACTTCCTGGCCGTTGAGCGCATAAGTGCCGTCTTCGTTTTTCTTCGCCGCGGCCTCCGACACTTCCCAGATAAAATCCCAGGTCAGCACATCCGGCACCGTGTAGCCCAGCGCCTCCACAAAGGTCTGATTGATGTAGCAGCTTTCTGTGGAACGCATGAAAGGAACGGCGTAGTGCTGTTCCCCGATGCGGCATTCCTCCAGAAACTGGGGAACGATGCCGGACCGTTTGGGAGAGGCAAAACGCACCTGGCTGCCGCCCAGCCCGTACTCGGCGTCGTCAAACAGCTCATCCAGCGGCACCACCACCTGGTCGCCGGTGAGATAGGTGGCGATGTGGTCGGGATAGGTGATGCAGACGTTGGGGGTTGTGCCGGTGGAAATGTTGGTAATCACGTCGTTGTAAATATCGCCGTAATCGGTGTACAGCCGCAGGTTCACGGTGATGTTGGGATACAGCGCCTGGAAATCGGCGATGGCCTGTTTGTAGATATCCGTCTGGGCCTTGTTGGTGTCGTTTTTGGCCCAGAAAGAGATTTCGTAGGTCCGGGATTCGTCAAAAGAATCGGGGACCGAGAATGCGGCGGCAGGTTCTTTACTGCCGTGGCATCCGGCCAGCAAAGCGGCGGCCAGAAAGGCGGCGGCTGCCGCGGGCAGCGGTTTTCTCATCCTTTCAGCCCTCCTCTCGATACGCCGGACATGATCTTGTCCCGGAAGATCAGAAACAGCAGAATCAGCGGTATGGAAATCACCACCACGGCGGCCATCATGGCGGGGATATTTTCCCGTCCGAAGCCGTTTTCCCGGATTTCCTGGATGCCGTTGGACACCAGGTAATATGCCGGGTCGTCGGTGATCAGCCGCGGCCACACGTAGGAATTCCAGCACTCGATGGCTTTTAGAATCGCCACGGTGACGATGGTGGGGCGGCAGATGGGGATCATGACCTTCCAGAGGTATTTCAGATCCGAGGTGCCGTCCACCTTGGCGGCCCGGTACAGTTCGTCGGGCACCTGCTCAAAATTTTCCTTCAGCAGATAGATGTAAAATACCGAGGTGACCGACGGGAGCACCAGCCCGGTAAAGGTGCTGCGCAGCCCCAGGTGGGTAATGGTGGCGAAATTGGTGATGACCACCAGCTCGCTGGGAATCATCATCATGGAAAGAAACGCCGTAAACAGGAGATTTTTGCCCCGGAAGGAAAGCCGGGCAAAGGCGTAGGCCGCAAGCACGCTGACCACCATCATCAGTCCCGTGGTAAGAACCGTAAAAATCAGCGTGTTCAGCAGATACCCCACCAGCGGCACCGTGGTAAAGGCGTCGATGTAGTTCTGCAGCGTCGGGTGCAGGGTAAAAAAGGAAGGGATATGTTCCGCGTTATATGCGCCGTAGCTTTTGACGGAGGTCAGCACCATCCAGTAAAACGGGAACAGGACGATCAGGGCCCACAGCGTCAGCAGCAGATAGACGGCTCCCCGGCGGATCCGCTCCTGCAGCAGAGCCCGCTTCTGCGCGGTTTCAAAGGTTGTATGTTGTTCCATAACAAGCGCCTCTCAGTATTGAATCTTTTTCCTGCTTACCAGGAGATTGATGCAGGTGACGGTTAAAACAATGGCAAACAGCAGGATCGCCGCCGCGGAAGCGTAGGACGGATATCCGCCGCTGTCACCGTAAAGCATGTCGTACACGTAGCCGACGATGGTGTTCATGCCGGCGGCGTTCAAATCCGTGCCGAACAGGGCCACGGCGTCGCTGTAGGCCTTGAACGCGCCGATAAAGCCGGTGATCACCAGGTAGAAGATCATGGGAGAGATCAACGGCAGCGTAATCCGGGTAAAGACCCGCAGCCTCGGGGTGCCGTCCACCCGGGCGGCCTTGTAGTAATCCGGATTGACAGAGGCCAGGGCGCTGGTAAGCACCAGGATTTTAAAAGGCATGACCACCCACACCGTATAGACGCACAGCACCAGCATTTTGGCCCAGTAGGGGCCGTCGATAAAATCGATGACCGGGCCGCCGAACAGCTGGATAACCAGGTTGATCAGGCCGTCGGTATATTCGGTCCGCTGGAACAGCACCATGAAAACCAGGCCCACAGCCAGGGTGTTGGTGACGTAGGGCAGGAAATAAATGGTCTGGAACAGTTCCCGCAGCGGCCGTATGGAACTGAGGGCCGCGGAAATCACCAGGGCCAGCCCGGTGGAAATGGGCACGGTGATCAGAACCAGCAGCACCGTGTTCTTTACCGCCTGGAGAAAATAGGGGTCGTGCAGCACATAGGAAAAATTGTAAAGGCCGGTGCCGAAATAGGTCTGGGAAGCGAAGTTGAATCCTTCCTCCACCGAGTAGACCATTACGTCCAGCAGGGGGTACACCAGAAACGCCAGCAGGAACAGAAGGGCAGGCAGCAGATACAGCCAGGCCTTCGGACTGTTTTTGTTCATCGCGCGCTCCTTTCCGAAGCCGGAACGGAACCGGCGGGGCGCAGGCGGATCCGCGCTTCCGTATCCCGGTCAAAGAGAAAGACCTTGTCCGGCTTCAAGGCGAACCGGACCAGGGCTTCGGCCGGCTGTCCGCTTCGCAGGGAAGCCGCCGATTCGGAGCTGACGATGGAACGGATCACTGGCTGGGTGCAGGCGCTGTGGGAGGAGATGATGCTGGTATCCCGTCCCATGACTTCCACCCGCTCCATGCGGCATGCGAGAGGCCCGTCCGGACAGGGCACAAAGCCCTCCGGCCGCACGCCGGCCCAGACCTCCTGGTCCGCGGCGCCGGCGGCGTCCATCACCGGCTGGTCTCCGATGCAGAGCTTCTGGTTCCGGATACTGCCGTGGAAGACGTTGATGGGAGGGGTGCCCAGGAAACGGGCCACAAACAGGCTCTCCGGATCGTCGTAGACCTGCTGCGGCGCGCCCTGCTGCATCAGGACTCCATCCCGCATGACGGCAATGCGGTCACAGATGCTCATGGCCTCCTCCTGATCGTGGGTCACAAACACCGTGGTAATGCCGGTCTGCTTCTGGATCCGGCGGATTTCCTCCCGGGTCTGCAGCCGCAGGCGGGCGTCCAGGTTGGAGAGAGGCTCGTCCAGCAGCAGGACCCTGGGGGATTTGACCAGAGCCCGGGCAATGGCCACCCGCTGCTGCTGGCCGCCGGACAGCTCGCCGGGGCGGCGGTCCATCAGTTCCTCCATCTGCACCAGCCGGGCGGCTTCCTCCGCTTTCCGGTCGATGTCCTGCCGGGACAGCCGGTCCTTGCCGGTCCGGTTTTCCAGAGGAAAGCGGATGTTCTGCCGGACGGTCAGATGGGGGTAGAGGGCGTAGTTCTGAAATACCATGCCCACGCCCCGCAGCTCCGGCGCCAGGCGGGTGACGTCTTCTTCTCCGAAAAAAATGGCCCCATCGGTGGGGGATTCCAGCCCGCAGATCAGATTCAGCGTGGTGCTTTTGCCGCAGCCGGAAGGCCCCAGAAGGCCGACCAGTTCCCCGTCGGGAACCGTAAAGGAAACATGATCCACAGCCGTTACGCCGTCCCGGCCTTTTTTGCCGCGGGCGGGAAAGGTTTTTGTCAGATTCCGCAGTATAATTTCCATGGTTTGATCTCCCTGAGACAAATTTGCGTTTTGGGATATATTATAGCGAATTTCCTGGATTTTTCAAGATTTCCAGCCCTGTTTCACCGGCGGAATGTCCGGCGGAAGGGAAAAAAGAAACACGGCGCGGTCTGAAAAGACCGTGCCGTGCCTGTGTATGATCTGCTGTTTCGAATGCGGAACCGCCGCGGATTACAGCTGCGGACCTGCGGGAACCAGAGCCTTTCCGGCTTCGTTTCCTTCGTACTTGGCAAAGTTCTTGATGAATCTCTGAGCCAGATCCTTGGCCTTGGTCTCCCACTCGGAAACGTCGGCGTAGGTGTCGCGGGGATCCAGAATGTTGGTGTCCACACCCGGCAGCTCCGTGGGAACTTCGATGTTGAAGTACGGAATCTTCTTGGTGGGCGCATTCAGGATGTCACCGTTTAAGATGGCGTCGATGATGCCGCGGGTATCGCGGATGGAGATACGCTTGCCGGTGCCGTTCCAGCCGGTGTTCACCAGGTATGCCTTGGCGCCGCTCTGCTCCATTCTCTTAACCAGCTCTTCCGCGTACTTGGTGGGATGCAGTTCCAGGAACGCCTGTCCGAAGCATGCGGAGAAGGTGGGAGTGGGCTCGGTAATGCCGCGCTCGGTACCTGCCAGCTTGGCGGTAAATCCGGACAGGAAGTAGTACTGGGTCTGCTCCGGAGTCAGAATGGATACCGGCGGAAGTACGCCGAACGCGTCCGCGGACAGGAAGATCACATTCTTCGCTGCCGGAGCGGAAGATACCGGACGTACGATGTTGTTGATGTGGTCGATGGGATAGGAAACACGGGTGTTTTCCGTTACGCTCTTGTCGTCGAAATCGATCTTGCCGTTCTCATCCAGAGTTACGTTCTCCAGCAGCGCGTTGCGCTTGATGGCGTTGTAGATATCCGGCTCGGAATCCTTGTCCAGGTTGATAACCTTGGCGTAGCAGCCGCCCTCGAAGTTGAACACGCCGTTGTCGTCCCAGCCGTGCTCGTCGTCGCCGATCAGCAGACGCTTGGGATCGGTGGAAAGGGTGGTCTTGCCGGTGCCGGACAGACCGAAGAAGATGGCGGTGTTCTCGCCGTTCATATCCGTGTTGGCGGAGCAGTGCATGGAAGCAATGCCCTTTAACGGCAGATAGTAGTTCATCATGGAGAACATGCCCTTCTTCATTTCGCCGCCGTACCAGGTGTTAATGATAACCTGCTCACGGCTGGAGATGTTGAAGACAACCGCGGTCTCGGAATTCAGACCCAGTTCCTTGTAGTTTTCCACTTTTGCCTTGGAAGCGTTGTAAACAACGAAATCGGGCTCAAAGTCCTTTAACTCTTCCTCGGTGGGACGGATGAACATGTTCTTGACAAAGTGAGCCTGCCATGCCACTTCCATAATAAAACGGATGGCCATGCGGGTATCCTTGTTGGCGCCGCAGAACGCGTCTACCACGAACAGTCTCTTGTTGGAGAGTTCTTTTAAGGCGATGTCCTTTACAACCTTCCAGGTCTCTTCGCTTGCCGGATGGTTGTCGTTCTTGTATTCATCGGAAGTCCACCATACAGTGTCCTTGGAGTTCTCGTCCATAACGATGAATTTGTCCTTGGGGGAACGGCCGGTGTAAACGCCGGTCATGACGTTGACGGCACCCAGTTCGCTTACCTGTCCTTTTTCATAGCCTTCCAGACCGGGTTTGGTCTCTTCTTCAAAAAGCTCTTCGAAAGAAGGGTTATAAACGATTTCCGTAGTTCCGGTAATGCCGTACTTGCTCAGATTGATCTCAGCCATCTTGCATCTAACCTCTTTTCCTTAAATTATGGAAGAAGCGGAACATAGTCCAACTCCTATACCATAATTATACATAATAAATCAATTAAATCAATTACATTTGTGAAAAATCTGTTTTTTTTGCCAGAAGCCGGGTGCGGACGGAACCAGAAACGAAAACCGGATTCTGCCGTGGAAAAAAACAGAAAAGTGTGATACGATGATGCCAGAGAATGATTTTGAAGCAATGCGGCAGATGCCGCTGAAAATAGAAGGAGGAAACAGCAATGGAAAAAGCGTGGTGGAAGGAAGCGGTGGTATATCAGATCTACCCCCGCAGTTTTATGGATTCGGACGGAGACGGCGTCGGAGATCTGCGGGGGATTATCCGCCGGCTGGACTACATAAAGGAACTGGGCGTGGACGTGATCTGGCTGTCGCCCTGCTACAAGTCCCCCAATGACGACAACGGCTATGACATTTCCGACTACCGGGATATTATGGACGAGTTCGGCACCATGGCGGACTTTCAGGAACTGCTTCAGGGAATCCACGAAAGGGGCATGAAGCTTCTTATGGACCTGGTGGTCAACCACACGTCCGACGAGCATCCCTGGTTTGTGGAGTCCAGAAAGTCCAGAGAAAATCCGTACCGGGACTACTATATCTGGCGGGACGGAAAGGATGGAAAAGAGCCCAACAACTGGACCTCCTATTTCTCCGGTCCCGCCTGGCAGTGGGATGAGGAAAGCGGCCAGTATTATCTCCATCTGTTTACCAAAAAACAGCCGGACCTGAACTGGGAAAATCCCAAGGTGCGGCAGGAAGTCTACGATATCATGCGGTTCTGGCTGGACATGGGATGCGACGGATTCCGGATGGATGTGGCGAACCTCTATTCCAAAGTTCCGGGGCTGCCGGATGGAAAGCCGGGGAAGGGCCGCATCGGCGCGGAATACTATCAGAACGGTCCCCGGATTCACGAGTTTTTCCGGGAGATGAACCGGGAAGTTCTTTCCAGATACGACATTATGACCGTGGGAGAGATGTCCGATGTGCCGCTGGAAGAAGCGCTGCGGTACGCCGGAAACGATTCCCACGAACTGAACATGGTTTTCCAGTTTGAGCAGGACGACCTGGACACGGTGGATGGAGAACGCTGGGCCTTCCGGAAGGCGCCGCTGCCGGAACTGAAGGCGGTGTTCAGCAAATGGCAGACCGCCATGGACGGCAAGGCCTGGAACAGCCTGTACTGGACCAACCACGACCAGCCCCGTACCGTATCCCGCAGAGGCGACGACGGCCGGTTCCGCAAGGAAAGCCAGAAAATGCTGTATACCATGCTGATGACGCTGCAGGGGACGCCCTACATTTACCAGGGCGAGGAAATCGGCATGACCAACGCGCCCTTTGCGTCCATCGAAGACTTCCGGGACGTGGAGACCCGCAACTGCTGGCAGGAACGGGTGGTCAAAGGCGGGGAGGATCCGGAAAAACTGCTGGAGGGCATCCGCCACAGGGCCAGAGACAACGCCCGCACGCCGATGCAGTGGGACGATACGGAAAACGCGGGTTTTACCTCGGGAACGCCCTGGATCATGGTAAACCCCAATTATAAAGAGATCAACGTAAAGGAATCCCTGGAGGATCCGGATTCTATTTTCCATTATATGCAGCAGCTGATCCGCATGCGGAAAAGCCATGCCGCGGCGGTGTACGGAGATTTCCGGGAATATCAGCCGGAACATGAGAAGCTGTACATCTATGAAAGAAACTATGAAGGACAGAAGCTGTATGTGGTGCTGAACTTTTCCGATACGGATACGGAATTTGTGCTTCCGGAGGCGTGGAAGGGAGAAGAGACAGAACCGCTGCTGGGAAATTATCCCCAGGAGCCGTTAAAGAACCGCCGGATGCGGCCGTACGAAGCGGCGGTATATATCCGGAAAGAAAAATAAAAGCTAATGCTGTAACGGGGAGGAGACGGTTTGCGTTTCCTCCCCGTTACAGCGCCTGGCGGGCGGAGTCGGAAATGGTCTGGATGACATTGGATGACCCGGTCAGGCGGCAGACCGATCCGCCCTGGATCAGCGTCGGCGTAATCAGCTCCGGCGGCAGGTCCTTTCCCGGCGCATACCGCCGGATCAGGTTGACGGCCTTGCGGGCCAGCCGATCCAGATGCAGGGACACCGTAGTCAGCGGATAGGCAACGGAACGCAGAGCCGAGACGCCGCCGTATCCCACAAAAGAGAGCTGCCGCGGAATCTCTATGCCCCGGGCATGGGCCAGCTGCATCAGCTGCCCCGCCAGCAGGTCGGAACTGACCATGACTGCGGTAACCGGTTCCTGCAGGATGCGGTCCAGAATCGGAGCGGCAGCCGCTTCCGCGTCCAGATCTTCCAGGATCCAGGAGGCCTCCGGCTGGATGCCGAAGTCGTCCATGGCGTCCCGGTAGCCGGCCAGATAGTCCTGCCGGATGCCGGGGGAAAGAGACGCGGCGATGCAGGCGATCCGCCGGTGTCCGCTGATCAGCAGGTGAGAAGCGGCCAGATAGCTGCCCTGCCGATGGTTGATCGTAATCGAATTGGAAAGAAGCTGAGAATCCACGTACCCCAGGGTAATCACAGGGATCTGCAGCCCCCGCATAATTTCACTTACCGGACCGGAACGGCCGGTCTGAAAGACGGCGGGATCCAGAATCAGTCCGTCCATGCCCCGCCGGGCCAGCATGGAAATCAGCTCCGGTTCGACTTCCGACCCGAGAGAAGACAGAGAAATCAGCGGAAAGTAGGAGGCGTTGTGACAGGCCATCTCCACGGAACGGATCAGATCTCCGAAATAGTAGTAGTGATCCTGGGCGATGAGAAGGCCGATGACCTGGGTCTTCTTGGTGACCAGGCTGACCGCCGCCTGGTTGGGCTGGTAATTCAGCTCCTGGGCAGTACTCTGGACCAGCTGCCTGGTTTTTTCCGATATACGGCTGTCTTTGTTGTTGAGAACCAGGGAAACGGTGGTCACGGAAAGACCGGTTTCCCTGGCAATATCTTTAATGGTAACCCCCATGGCAGCCTCCTTTCCTGCTGATGACTGCTCGTATTTCCTTCATTCTACTTCATTTTTTTCTCTCTTGCAATTGCTTTATGGAAAAAGGTAAAACGATTTTACTGCGTCGGAGCAGAGAAAAGAATTGTGCTGAAATTTTTACATAATTTTTGTGCAGAATGACGGATAACGTGAGAATGCCGTTAAAATTTTAAAAATTATTGACAAATAAAAGGGATTTTGATATCGTTAGCAGAGAGGATAAAACGTTTTATCAATCTGCAAAGGAGGTATTAAAAAGGTGAGTAAAATTAAAGAAACCAAGATGTTAGGCTTTTCGATGCCCTTCTTCCTGATTATGGTGGTGGTCTTCATGGCTATTGCGCTGACGGGCAGTACGATGGCGAGCTTTGTAGGAGCCCTGGGCTTCTGCCTGATTGTAGGTACCCTGATCGGCTGGGTCGGCGACCGTATCCCCATCTGGAAGGACTGGCTGGGCGGCGGCATGCTGCTGGCCAGCATCGGCACCAGCGCGCTGGTGATGTTTAACCTGATTCCCGCAGAAACTGCGGATATTCTGAGCAACTTCAACAATACCATGGGCTTTCTGGATCTGTACATCCTGACCCTGATTACCGGCGCGATTCTGTCCATCGACAGAAAGCTGCTGATCCGCGCCTTCGCCGGATTTATTCCCGCGATTCTGGGCGGCGTTGCGATGTCCGCGCTGCTTACCGCCATTGCGGCGATTCTGACCGGACAGGACGTTCTGGAAGCACAGTTAAACGTTATGCTTCCCATCATGGGCGGCGGAAACGGCGCCGGCTGTATCCCCATGAGCAGCATGTGGGGCGAAGTAACGGGCAACGATCCTCAGGAGTGGTACGCGCCCGCGTTCGCCATCATGTCTCTGGGCAACCTGGTTTCCGTATTCTGCGCGGCTCTGCTGGACCGCATCGGCAAAAAGTATCCGTCTCTGACCGGTAACGGCGTGATGATGAAGGGCAATGCCGATGTCAAAGGCGCGGAAGATCCCAAGGATGTCAAGATCGGGCCTGCCGAGTACGCGTCCGGTTTCGCCCTGGCTCTGTTCCTGTACTGCCTGGCTGATTTCTACGCATCCAAGATTTCCATTATCAACAACGTGCTGAACCTGGGATTCTCCATCCACAAGTTCGCGTTCATGGTTATTTTCGCGGCTATTGCCAACGGCCTGGGCCTGATCCCCATCGAGATCCGCGCCGGCGCCAGAGGCATGCAGCAGTTCTTTGCCAAGTACATGTCCTTCCCGCTGATGGTAGCCATCGGCGCAGGCACCAACCTGGCAGACTACCTGGAAGCCTTTACGATTCCCAACCTGGTTATGATCATCGCCTGCGTACTGGGCGCTATGCTGGGCGCAGTGCTGATCGGTACTCCTCTGTTCAAGTTCTACCCGGTTGAAATCGCCATCACGGCTGGTCTGGATATGGCCGGCGGCGGCGGCAGCGGCGACGTGCAGATCCTGGGCGCTGCCCACAGAATGGAGCTGATGTCTTTCGCACAGATTTCTTCCCGTATCGGCGGCGCCATCATGCTGATTATCGCCAGCGTGCTCTTCGGCATGATATAGCCTGAGGACTGGACGAACTTATGAAAGATGCTGAGGAACGTCTGAAGGCGGAGCACCGGAGAGTCCGGCTGCGCAACAACCGGTTTCTCATGGGCCTGGCCCTGTTCGCGGCGGGGTACCTGCTGCTGGAACTGGACTGGATCATGATCGGCGCTCTGCTGTACCTGGCAGTAATCCTGGCGGATATGCACCGGGGGCAGAAGGAACTGGCCCGGGCCTATGCCGCGGAAGAGGAAGGCTGCCTGCAGGAACTGAATTTCTGGCTGGAGTCTGTTTCAGGCAGAAAGCCGGATGAGAAAATTCCCGGGCTGGTATGCGGCTACCGGGAAAAAGAAGGACGTTTTTCCCAATGTCTGCTGTACAGGGAGGGAGAGAATCTCTACTCCCTGGGCAGCATTCTGGAAAAACATAAAGTATACTCCGTGTCCAACCAGGCGACGTATCTGCTGTCCATAAAAAAGAAAAGCCGGAGGGACGCGGCACAGAAACTGGCGCTTTCCCCGGAGGGCTGGAAAGCGCGGCCGGAGAAGCACATGGCCTTTCTGATGCAGTGGGCCAGTCAGGAAGAGAAGTACAGCTGTCTGGAAAATTTCGCCGACGACTGGCTTCTGCAGGACCTGCTGGAAGGAAAGGCCGGCCAGCCGGTGGGCTTTGCCCGCGCGAAAGTCCGGCTGAAGCGGCAGACACTGTATGAATGCGGTACAGAAAGCGGAGAGACACTGATTTTGACAGAAGAACAGCGCAGACGTCTGAAACTGGCCTAAGCTGCCGGCGCAGCAGACGCCGGGGAGGCAGATATGGAGATCAGAGCGTTCAATACGGTTATCACGCCTTTTCAAATGGAAGTCACCTTCCGCGTGATGGTGCCGGATGGCTATGAAAACGGAGAACGGAACTATCCGGTGCTGTATATGAATGACGGACAGGACTTGTTTTACGACGAAGACGCCATAAACGGGCGCAGCATGCGCTATGCGAAGTACTATTCCCAGTACAGCCGGTTTCTGCCCCAGGTGATTATCGTGGGCATCGACTGTCCCATGAACAACGCCATGCGGACCCGGCAGTATACGCCTTATACCAAGTGTTTTGACGTACCGGAAGGAAAAAATTTTGAACGGGAGATTCACGGCACCGGAAAAGAGTACGTGAACTGGATCGCGGAAGAACTGAAGCCGTGGATCGACCGGAATTACAGAACCATGCCCCAGGCCAGATATACCGCGCTGGGAGGATACAGCACAGGCGGATTGCTCAGCGTTTACGGCGTTGTCACCCGGCCGGCGGTGTTCTCACGGCTGCTGGTGATGAGCGGGGCATTTTACATCTGGATGGATTGCCTGGAGGACACGCTGGAACAGTACGACTTGAATCACCTGCGGTACATCTATCTGGATGCGGGAACGGAAGACCAGGGGCGCATGACGACCCGGGAGCAGTTTGTAGAAGGCGGGCAGATGCTGTACGAACATTTCCTGAGCTACGGCTTCAACGAAGACCAGCTGAAGTTTGAAGTGTTCGAAGGCATGCATCACGATCCGAGAGAGTTCGGCCTGCGCTTTCCGGACGCCCTGCGCTGGATATTCAAAGACATCTGATGAAGGAGGACGCAATGGTTATTGTCAGAAACGCGGCGGCAGGAACCATGGAATCCAGTGATGCCATGGTAACCGTATCGCCGGGAAAAGAAGGAATCCGGATTGAACTGGGCTCTACGGTCTATGTTCAGTTTGGAAGACAGATTGAAAACCTGGTCCGCCAGGTGGCCGAAGAGGCCGGCGTAGAAAACGCGGACATTAAGGTACAGGACTTCGGAGCCCTGGACTGCACCATCCGCGCGAGAGTGGAGACCGCCCTGGAGCGGGCATCAAAGGAGGAGACTGCGTCATGAGAAGAACCATGCTGTTTTTGCCGGGCAACAATCCCAACATGATTGTCAACGGCGGTCTGCTGGGATCCGACAGCATCATCCTGGACCTGGAAGATGCGGTTTCCCCGGACAACAAGGATGCGGCCAGAAATCTGGTGGCCCAGACCCTGAAATCCCTGAAGTTTCCGGGATGCGAGGTGATCGTGCGGCTCAACGGACTGGACACGCCCTACTGGAAAGACGATTTAAAGAAAATTATCCCGCTGAAGCCGGACGTGGTTATGCCCACCAAGGTCAGCGGAAAAGAGTATATCGAGACGCTGGACGCCGCCATGACGGAAATTGAAGAAGAGAACGGCATTCCGGTGGGAACCGTGAAGATCCTGGCGCTGATTGAGACGGCAGCCGGCGTGGAACATGCCTATGACATCGCCTGCGCGTCCAAGCGCATGACCGGCGTTTTCCTGGGAGCGGAAGACCTGACGGCAGACCTGCGGTGCGCCCGCACCAAGGAAGGCGGAGAGATCGCCTACGCCAGAGGACGTCTGGTCTGCGCGGCCAGAGCCGCCGGCATCGACGCCTACGACTGTCCCTTTACGGATGTAGAGGATACGGAAGGGCTGGAAAAGGATACCCGCCTGGCCAAATCTCTGGGATTTTCCGGCAAGGCCGCCATTAACCCCAGACAGGTGGACTGCATCAATCAGGTATTCAGTCCCACGGCGGCGGAAATCGAATACGCAAAAGAAGTATTCAAAGCCATTGAAGAAGGCAAGAAGCAGGGCAAAGGCGCCGTTTCCCTGCGGGGCAAGATGATCGACGCGCCTATCGTCAGCCGGGCGGCTACCGTGCTGGACATGGCAGAAAAGCTGGGAGGAGGAATTCCGGAATGAGTAAATTAGTAAGTTCCATTCAGGAAGCCATTGAAAAAAGCGGACTGAAAAGCGGAATGTGCATTTCATTTCACCATCATCTCCGCGGCGGCGACTATGTGCTGAACATGGTGATGCAGGCCATTGCCGATATGGGCATCCGCGATCTGACGGTAAATGCCAGCTCGCTGTTTGACTGCCATATGCCGCTGATGGACCACATCCGGAACGGCGTGGTGACTGGGCTGGAGACCGACTATGTATCCGGCGGAATCGGCCGGGAACTGTCGGCAGGCATTCTGCCCAAGCCCGTGGTGTTCCGTACCCACGGCCTGCGGCCCAGCGACATCGCTACCGGAAAATCCCACATCGACGTGGCGTTTCTGGCGGCGCCCACCTCTGACGAAATGGGCAACTGCACCGGCAAATGCGGTCCTTCCGCCTGCGGCTCTCTGGGCTATGCCATGGCGGACGCCATGTACGCGGACAAGACGGTGATCATCACCGACAATCTGGTGCCGTATCCGCTGGAGAAGCAGTCCATTACCGAAGATTATGTGGATTATGTGGTAAAAGTAGATTCCATCGGCGATCCCAAGGGCATCGTATCCGGAACCACCCGGATGCCCAAAGACCCGGTGGCGCTGCGGATTGCCGCCTACGCGGCAAAGGCCATTGAGGCCTCCGGCCTTTTAAAGGACGGATTTTCCTTCCAGACCGGCGCCGGCGGCGCGTCCCTGGCAGCGGCTTCCTATCTGAAGGACATCATGTTAAAGAAGGGCATCAAGGGAAGCTTCGCTCTGGGCGGCATCACCGGATATCTGGTGGAAATGATGGAAAGCGGATGTTTCGAGTATCTGCAGGATGTGCAGTGCTTCGACTTAAAGGCAGTGGATTCCATTAACCGGGATCCCAGACACATTGAGATTTCGGCGCTTCACTACGCCGGCCCCACCGCCAAGAGTACGGCGGCTCAGGCACTGGACGTGGTGGTTCTGGGCGCGACGCAGATGGACGTAAACTTCAACGTCAACGTGCACACCAACAGCAGCGGATACATCATGGGCGGTTCCGGCGGACACACGGACGTGGCTGCCTGCGCCAAGATGACCATGATCGTGGCGCCGTTAAGCCGCGCCAGGATGTCGCTGGTGGTGGACCGGGTCAACTGCATTTCGACGCCGGGTTCATCGGTAGACGTGCTGGTTACCCAGTACGGCGTTACGGTAAATCCCGCGCGGACGGATCTGCTGGAGCGGTTTAAAGAGTGGAAGCTGCCGGTATATGACATCCATGAATT
Organism: uncultured Lachnospiraceae bacterium; assembly: GCA_944380605.1. GTDB lineage: Bacteria > Bacillota > Clostridia > Lachnospirales > Lachnospiraceae > UBA3402. Next base: position 35,776 of record CALWIA010000034.1, read on the forward strand.
AAAGGAGATCGCGGACGGACTGAATGGCATGCCGGATCCCAACCCCAACCGGGGAGACCGGGTGGTGGCGGAAGTGCTGGATCGGGATGGTTCCATTCTGGACCGGATCTATCAGGTACTGTAAACCAGGCAAGAGAGGGAGATTTGGATTATGAGGATTGACGAAATTAATACAAAGATTACAACCCTGGACCGGGATGTAAAAGTCCGAGTGATGACGCCGGACGGCTACGAAAAGGGAGACATGAATTATCCGGTTCTGTACATCAACGACGGCCAGGACGTGTTCCGGGACGATCAGACTTTCTGGGGAGCGGAGAGCCTGCGTTTCGAACAGTATTACAAAGACTACGGCAGATTCCTGCCCCACGTGATTCTGGTGGCCATCGAGTCGCCGGAGGACCACGCGGTGCGGACCCAGCAGTATTCGCCCTACACCAAGAATTTTGACGTGCCGCCGGAGAAGAAGTTTGAACCCCGGATCGAAGGCAAGGGCAAAGAATACATGAAGTGGATGGTGGAAGAGTTAAAGCCGATGATCGACCGCACCTACCGCACCCGTCCGGAGAAGGAGCACACCGGCATCTGCGGCTACAGCACCGGCGGACTGATCAGCATCTACGCGGTGCTGACGTATCCCCAGGTATTTACCCGTCTGCTGGCCATGAGCAGCGCCGTCTGCATCTGGATGGACTGCCTGAAGGAGACGCTGGACCATGCGTCCTACGACCATCTGAAGTACGTTTATATGGATGTGGGAACCAATGAATTCGGCCGCATGACCACCAAGGAAGAGTTCCTGCAGGGAGCCAACGACCTGTATCAGAATTATCTGGACCATGGGGTGGCCAAGGAAATCATCAAATACAACATCTATCCGGATGCCATCCACAACCAGAAAGAATGGAGAGTCCGTTTCCCGGATGCCCTGCGCTGGGTATTCCAGGACTGCCAGTAAACCCAATAACCAGATTGGAAGGAGGATATGGGAATGAACCGGGAATTTCAGGTAGTACATGTAAAGGCGGATACGCCGAAAGAACGCGGAAGACAGTACGGAGAACAGGCAGCAGACAAAATCCTGGCCGGAGTGGAAAACTACCGTCAGTATTTTGAAAAGAGCCGCGGATACTCCTGGGATGAAACAAAAGCATATGCGGCAGCGTACATTCCGGTGATTGAGAAAATGATGCCGGAAGTGCTGGAGGAGGCCAGAGGGATTGCGGAAGGAGCCGGAACGGGTCTGGAAGAACTGATGGTGCTGAACACCCGGTACGAACTGACCCAGTATCCTTCCAAACTGCCGGAGTGCACCACGGCGGCGGTGCTGCCGGAGGCTTCGGCAGACGGCGGTACGTACCTGATCAAAAACTGGGACTACCGCCCCGGCGTGCTGGACAAAATCGTGCTGGTGCATCTGGAAGATGAAAAAGGCACCCGCATTCTGGGCCTGACGGAAGCCGGCCAGCTGATCCGGGAGGGCTTCAACTCCAACGGCGTCGGCCTGTGCAACAATATGATCCAGTCCATATACGATACGGCGGGATCCGGCATTCCGGTAACATTTCTGAGAAGAAGAGTGCTGGCCAGCGGCTGCTTTGAAGAAGCCTACGGCTGGCTGGTGCACGCGGCCCGCTGCGTGTCCAACAACATGCTGCTGGTGGATGGAAAGCACGGCAGAGCGGTGGACATCGAAGCCTACCCCGGCGGACATGACGAGATCTATCCCAGAGACGGCATCGTAGCCCATGCCAATCACTTTGTGGTGCATCCGGCTATCGACGCGCTGAAGAGCCGGCCCAAGAACCGGGACAGCCGTCTGGACTACCTGCTGCGGACCCACAGAGGCAAAATCGATCCGGACTGCATCAAAGAGTGCATGAAGGACCACGAGTATTATCCGGAAGCCATCTGCAACCACAGCAACCATCCGGGCGAAGATCCCATGAAGGGACTGATGACCGTAGCTTCCATCATTGTGGATTTCCAGAAGCAGCAGGCCCACGTCTGCTATGGCAATCCCTGCGAGGGCCAGTACAAGGTTTACGACCTGTAAGGCCGTCGGCGGACGGGATTGTCCCCAACAAACGCATACCGTAATTCTCTGTTATACAAAAACCAGAAGTCTTTGGCGTTCCCCCCTGAACAGACCGGAGGCTTCTGGTTTTTTGCGCGATACGCCCGGCGGCGGATAAAAAATACGGTGAAAAAAAATGGATTTTGGTTTATACTATACGAAAAGAAAAATCCCGGCGGTCCGGCGGGGCAAGACGCCTGCAAACGCGCCGGAAACCGGGACGGGAAGAAAGAGAGAACCTATGGACCAAAGAAAGGAAGGGAACGCGGCGGAAGACCGCATCGTCCGCTCGCCCTTTTTTTATGTCGGAGATAAATACAAGCTGATGCCTCAGCTGAAGCAGTGGATGCCGGAGCGGATCAGCCGGTATGCGGAACCCTTCGCGGGAGGGGGCAGTTCCTTTTTGAACGCCTGCGCGGAGGAGTTCCTGCTGAATGACGTGGACGAATATGTGATCAAACTGCACAGAGCCATCGGCAGTTTTGCCTGGAAGGAAGAAGAACTGTTCGGCCGGCTGTACGAGCTGATCGGCCGGTACGGGCTGTCCTGTTCCTGCCGGGGGATTCTGGTGCCGGAGGAACTGAAGCGGCAGTATGTGAAAACCTACTATTCCCGCTACAACAAAGAGGCCTATCTGCGGCTGCGGGACGATTTCAACGGGAATCAGGAGGATCTGCTGCGGCTGTATCTGCTGCTGATCTATGGGTTCAACCACATGATCCGGTTCAACCGGGCGGGCCAGTTCAACCTGCCGGTGGGCAACGTGGACTTCAACTTCAACGTGGAACAGGCGTTAAAGGACTATCTGGCCTTCTGCCGGACCCATGCCATCCGGTTTTTCAACATGGACTATCAGGACTTCTTAAACCAGGCGGAGCTGGACGAGGCTTCCTATGTATTTCTGGACCCGCCGTACCTGATTTCCATGAGCGAGTACAACAAGCTGTGGAATGAACAGCGGGAAGAAAGCCTGTGCCGGTATCTGGACGAACTGGACCGCCGGGGCGTCCGGTTTGGCATCACCAACCTGCTTACCCACAAGGGAAGGGTCAACGAGACCTTCGCCCGGTGGTCAGAGCGCTACACGGTGTACGATGTGAAAAGCAACTACATCAGCTATCATGACAACACCATAAAGGCGGGATCCCGGGAAGTATTCGTCACCAACTACCGGAGAGACGGCTGACGGAGCATGTCGAAAATCTCCCGGTAATAGCCGGCAAAGACGCTGTCCTTCTGCCACAGAAAAGTAAAATCGTGGGTGACGTGGAAGGAGCGGAGGGGTATCACTTTCAGGATGCCGGAGCGGATCTCTTTTTCTACCACGGATTCATAGAAAAAGGCGACGCCGGCGCCGGCGGCGGCAAGGGCTTTTATGGCGTTTAAATTGCCCAGTTCCGTCAGCTTCGGAAAGTCCTGCAGGGCGATGTTGTACTCCAGCAGCGCCCGTTCCAGCACTTCCCGGGTGCCGGACCCGGGTTCCCGCACCAGCAGGCGCTCCGAAAACAGGTCGCTGAACCGGGTCAGGCGGTCGGCCTGGGGATAGGACGCGGCGCAGACCGGAAGAAACCGTTCGGTTTTGAACACCAGCCCGTCATAGGTAAAGCGGGAATAGTAGCCTTCGATGATGGCAAAGTCGATCTCTCCCTGGTTCAGCAGCTTCAGCAGCTCATCGGTGTTTTCCACCATCATCCGCAGGCGGATGTCGGGGCGGGTCTGAATCAGATGCAGCAGGGGCTCCGGCATAATGTATTCCCCGATGGTCAGGGTGGCGCCGAAATTCAGCACCGGCGAAGAAGAGAGGCTTTGGATCTGGTCCTTTAAGTGGGCCGCGTCGTGGCGCATGGCCAGGGCGGTCCGGTAAAACAACTGGCCGGCTTCGGTCAGGGACAGCCGCTTGCCCTGGTAGTGAAAAAAGTCCGCGCCGTACTGCTGCTCCAGCGCCCGGATGTGCTGGGAAACCGCCGGCTGGGTGATGTGCAGCTGCCGGGCGGCTTCTGTATAGTTCATGGTCTGGCAGACCGTCAGAAATGTCTCAATGCGAAAATCCAGCATTTTGTTCCTCCTTAGGGAAGTTTTTCTTTATCCATAAGATAAATTTATTATAACATAAAAAATCATAATTTTACATGATTGCAGATCGGGTCTATACTGCCCATGGAAAAAGAAACCAGATTCAGGGGAGGTAATCATGGAAAAGATAAAAAACATAGGACCGGGAGCCGGTCTGTGCCTGCTGATCGCGGTGCCCTGCTGGCTGCTGGGAAAACAGTTTCCCATTATCGGCGGACCGGTATTCGCGATTCTGGCGGGAATGGTCATCGCGCTGTTTTATAAGGAAAAGAAGACCACAAAGCAGGGAATCACTTACACATCCAAAAAGATCCTGCAGTACGCGGTGATTCTGCTGGGATTCGGCATGAACCTGTCGGAAATCGCCAGAGTAGGCGCCGCGTCGCTGCCCATTATCGTGTCCACCATCTCGGTGTCGCTGATCGTGTCTTTTGTGCTGTACAAGCTGATGAAGATGCCGGCCAATATTTCCACGCTGATCGGGGTAGGTTCCTCCATCTGCGGCGGTTCCGCCATTGCGGCGACGGCTCCGGTGATCGGCGCCGACGACGAGGAAATCGCCCAGGCGATTTCCGTGATCTTTCTGTTCAACGTCATCGCGGCGCTGATTTTCCCCACGCTGGGCGGCGTGATCGGGCTGTCTGACGCGGGATTCGGCCTGTTTGCCGGCACGGCGGTCAACGATACGTCGTCGGTGACGGCGGCGGCTTCCGCCTGGGACGGCATGCACCCCGGCGCCAATACCCTGGATACGGCCACCATTGTCAAGCTGACCCGGACCCTGGCCATCATCCCCATCACCCTGGTGCTGGCGCTGTGGAAAACCGCCAAAAGCAAAAAGGCGGCGGCCGCTTCCCAGAGCAGCTTCAGCCTGAAAAAGGTGTTCCCGTTCTTTATTCTGTTTTTCCTGCTGGCGTCGGTGATTACCACGGCGGCTGTGGCGGCGGGGGCGGACGCGTCTCTGTTCAGCCCGTTAAAGGAACTGTCCAAGTTCTTTATCATCATGGCCATGGCGGCCATCGGGCTTAACACCGACCTGGTGAAAATGGTGACCACCGGCGGCCGGGCGATTTTCATGGGCCTGTGCTGCTGGGCGGCCATTGCGGCCACCAGCCTGGGCATGCAGCATCTGCTGGGGATTCTGTAAACGGTATTGAAATGACAAGGAGGAACAGCATGTTTGACGTCTGTATCATCGGCGCCGGCCCTGCCGGCATCAGCAGCGCGGTGTACGCCGTGAGCCGGGGGCTGAGCACCCTGGTGCTGGAGCAGAAGGCGGTGGGCGGCCTGATCGGAAGCGTTTCTACGGTTACCCACTATGCGGGGATTCTGAAAGAGGAAACAGGGGCTACGTTCGCGGAGCGTCTGCGCAGGCAGGCGGAGGACGCCGGCGCGCAGATCGTAATGGAACGGGCGGAGCAGGTACAGCTGTCCGGACCGGTGAAAGTGATCCGTACCGGACAGCATGTCTACGAGGCCAGGGCCGTCATCATCGCAGGCGGTACCGTGCCCAGAAAGCTGGGAATTCCGGGAGAAGAGGAATTTGCCGGCCGGGGCACCGGTCTGAATGCCGCCAGAGATGGGCAGCGCTATGCCGGCCGGGAGATGTTTGTGGTGGGCGGCGCGGATGGCGCGGTAAAAGAAGCGCTGTATCTGTCCCGTTTCGCGAAAAAACTGACCATCATCCATTTTGAAGACCGGCTGGGCGCCATTCCGGAATTTTACCGCCGGGTGGAACAGACGGAGAATATCGAACTGATGCTGCACAGCCGCCTGACGGAGGTGCGGGGAAACGAGCAGGCGGAGGAACTGACGGTGGAGGACGTGCACACCGGCAGGAGCACCGTGATTTCCGCGCCGGGCTGCGGAATCTTTATTTACGCGGGTTCCGTTCCCAATACGCAGCTGTACCCGGAACTGGAAAAGCAGGACGGCTATCTGGTGACGGGACCGGGTCAGACTACGTCCATTCCCGGCGTGTTTGCCGCGGGAGATATCTGCGTCAAGCAGGTGCGTCAGGCGGCGACGGCGGTATCCGACGGCGCGGTGGCTGCAATCCGCGCGGCGGCATATCTGGCAGAACAGAAGCAATAACAGACAAAAACAGAAGAATTCGTCAACAGGAGGTTTTCCGGCAGGGGTTTATGTCCGGGCAACCTCTTTTTTATTGCAGCGTGTCCCATGGGTTCGGGGAGAATTTTTTCCGGCGGCAGGTTGCGCGGAAAAGAAAAACGCAGTAGAATAGACGTCATTGAACCAAATGGAGAGGGAGGAAACGGCTATGACGGCGGCGGAATACCTGGAACAGCTGATGTGCAGGGCAAAGAAAGATCCGAAACTGAGGCAGAGGCTTCTGGATACCAGAAAAGAAGACAATCCTCTGTCTGCGTTCTGCGGGGTGTGCCGGGAACTGGGATATCCTTTGTATGAAATGGAACTGATCGGAGCCGGGGAGGAATTTTACGCGGCCATCAAGCGCAGCACCAACGGCGGCGGGGAGAATTCGCCGCTGCTGGAGGGGGAAGACGATTTTTACGGCCAGTTTTTCGCGGAATTGGAAGCCTGGGACGCGGGGAGCCGGGCAAGGTGAATTTTGTACACCCGAAAGTGAAAATAGAGGATGTTCAGCCGGATTTCGCGGCGGTATAATGCAGAATGGGTGCAGTCCCGCAAAAAACAGAAGGTAGGATGATTCCGGATGCTGAAGACAAAGAAAACCCATGTAACCGATATGACGGAAGGAAACGCGCTGAAAGTTATTATCCAGTTCGCGCTTCCTCTGATGGCAGCTAATGTGCTGCAGCAGATTTTTTCTCTGACCGACGCCATGATTCTGGGCATTTTCACCGGAGACGAAGGGCTGGCGGTGGTAGGCACCAGCTCCTGGCCCATCTGGTTCCAGGTCAGCGCCCTGACCAATTTCGGACAGGCGGCCTGTCTGCTGGCGGCGGTGCGGTTCGGCGCCAAGGACGGCGAGGCGCTGAAACGGGTGGTGGGCAATATCTACCTGGCTTCCGTGGTCATCGGCGTGGTGATGATGCTGGGGCTGCAGCTGGCGGCGGAGCCGCTGATGCGGATTCAGGGCACGCCGGAAGAAATCTTTGACGACGCCATGGTGTACCTGCGGATTATGCTGGCAGGCACCGTGTTTCTGCTGATTTACAATATGCTGTCCTCCCTGCTGCGGGCGGTGGGAGACAGCGTGACTTCCTTTACCGCCATTACGGCGGCGGCGGTGATTAACGTGGGCCTGGATATTGTGCTGGTGGCCGGGCTGCATATGGGCCCCGCGGGCGCGGCCATTGCCACCATAGCGTCCCAGGCCGTGTCGGCGCTGATCTGCCTGGTGAAGATCCGGGACTACCGGGAGTTTGACATGAAAAAAGAATATCTGAAGCCGGACCGGGCCATTCTGGTGGAATATACCGGGACCTGTCTGCCCATGCTGGCCCAGAGCCTGGTGATTTCCCTGGGCGGCGGTTTTGTGCAGTCTCAGATCAACCAGTTCGGTACGGCCTTCGCGGCGGGCGTCAGCGCCGCCGGAAAGATCTTCGGCGTGGTGGAGACGGCGGCCATTGCCCTGGCGCAGGCCAGCGCTTCCTTTGTCAGCCAGAACGTGGGAGCCGGGCGGTTTGACCGGATCCGCAAAGAAACGGTGCAGGTGTGCCTGTTTGCCCTGGCTATGGCCTTCGGCGTAGGCGCTGTGATGATTCTGTTCGGCCGTCAGATGCTTGCCATTTACGTGACGGAAGACGCCATCGAATACGCCATGGGCGATCTGGTGGTCACCAGCGTGGCGCTGCTTCTGATGTATCCCATGTACGTGCTGCGCCAGAACGTGCAGGCCCTGGGCAATATGCGGATTCCGCTGATTGCCGCCGTGCTGCAGCTGGTGATGCGGGTGCTGACTTCCAGCCTCCTTCCCATGGTTATGGGCAGGGAAGGCATCTACTATGCCACTCCCGCCGCCTGGCTGGTGACGCTGATTCTCATCGGAATCGTATATCCCCGCCAGTTTGCCATCTGCCGCAGAAAACGAGAAGCTCAGCTGCGCGCCGCTTAAATCCCGGGAGTTGACGCCTGTACCAAAATTTGTCATAAAAACTTAAATAGAAAATCTGAGGTAAGGATGGTATAATATGCAGGAAAGCATTAAGCCGTGCGTCAGATGACAGATATCGAAAAGATGCCGTGCTTGCACGAGCATCTTTTTGTATCTGGCAGATGACATAGGGCGCAAGCCCGTGAGCGAGGAAACGGAGTTTCCGAGCATGCACGGCGGAGAGCGCGGAAGGCGCAAGCCCGTGAGCGAGGAAACGTAGTTTCCGAGCATGCACGGCGGAGGGCGCGAAGGGCGCAGGCCCGCGCATGGCGCGCGGAAACGGAATACGGATGGAGGACGGATGATGAAAAAGTACGGGATCATTCTGGCTGCGGCGCTGACCGCTGCGGCAGTCACCGCCTGCGGAAGCGGCGATGGCATTGTGATCAATGGAACCACGGCTGCAGAAAGCCAGATGGAAGAAACGGGAGAACTTCCCCAGGAAGGCATGACAGAGACGGAACAGGGGGAGAGCGCCTCCGGTTCCGGAACGAAAATAGAGATTGTAACCGGTGAGACCACCGCCGCGCAGGAGCCGGCGTCGGAGTCTCTGGAAGGACAGACGGAACCGGAAACGGCGGCGCCGACGGAAGCGCCCAAACCGCAGCCTTCCACCACCGCGGCCACAAAGGCGCCGGAGACCACGGCGGCTAAACAGTACGCGGTAACGGACGTCAGCAAAAAGATGTACGCCACCACGTCGGTGCGTGTAAGAAGCAGCTATTCCACCAGTTCGGAAGTGCTGGGTTCCCTGGCTTCCGGCGAAGAGGTCCAGGTGACCGGCGAATCGGAAAACGGATGGATGCGGGTGGATTATAAAGGACATACAGCCTATGTATCCAAGAGTTATCTGTCGGATACCCGTCCGGCAGCGGAGTCTTCGGCCCAGACCAGCCAGACGACAGCGGCTTCCGGCGGAACCGGGACGACGCCCACGTCTCCTTCCGGAACGGCGCCCACCTCGGCTCAGCCGACGACGGCGGCGGCCTCCGGTACCAGTTCAGTCACCGGCAGCATTACCTCGCTGGATCCTTCCGGCATGACGGTGCAGGGCAGCGACGGATCGTCCTATCAGTTTGTCTGGGGTACCAGTGTTCCGGCTCTGGCGCCGGGAGAACGGGTGCAGGTGCAGTACCGGATCAACAGCGCCGGACAGCGGGAAGTAACACAGATTACAAAATAGCTTTCCTTTTTTTAGAAAATAGGGTATAATTGTCTAAACGAATATGTCTCTTTACCGGATATATTCCCAATATAAAAGACAAGCGAGGTGTGGAATATGAAAATTATTTACGCGATTGTCAGTTCTGACGATGGAACCCGAGTGACCGATGTCCTGAATGAGCATCAGTTCAGCGTTACCCGCCTGGCCACCACCGGAGGTTTTCTGAAAAAAGGCAACTGTACGCTGATGATTGGTACAGAAGCAGAAAAGGTGGATGAAGCGATTCAGCTGATCAAGGAAACCTGCGGCAAGCGTCAGCGGATTACATGCAATGTTCCGGCACCTAATATCGGCTCTATTTCCGCCGGGTATATGATGATGCCCATGACGGTGGAACTGGGGGGAGCGACGATTTTTGTGACGGACGTGGAACGTTTCGAAAAGATCTGACGGACAGATCGGATACCGATGTGCTCCTTCTGAAGCGGATGGCCGGGCAGGCGGCCGCCTCAGAAGGGGCATATTTTTGTATGGAGTGATCAGGCCCTGCGGCTCATCAAGAAAAGGAGAGAACGGATATGATTTTTAACATACTGGAGTACGGCGCCTGCGGCGACGGCGTCACCATGGATACGGAGGCTATACAGAAGGCAGTGGACGACTGCAGCGCGGCAGGCGGCGGCCAGGTGCTGCTGCCGGGAGGGAAAACGTACCGTTGCGGCACCCTGGTGCTGAAGTCAGACGTGGAACTGCACCTGGAAAACGGAGCGGTATTAAAGGCCGGAGACCGGCTGGAAGATTTCAACCGGTTCGGCCTGACGGTGAACTTAAACACCAGCCTGGACGTTCCCACCTATGAGAACTGCGACTATTCGGGAAAGCCGGCCCTGTATTTTATCTATGCCAAGGACTGCGAGAACCTGAAAATTACGGGTGAGGGTGTGATCGACGGCAATGAAGAAATTTTCTACGGCACCGTTTCTCCGTGGCATATCGATGGCAAATTTTACCCCAGAGTGCCGCTTCTGTATCTGGAGCATGTGACCCACCTGTCCATTCTCCACGTGACGCTGACTCACAGCGCGTTCTGGACCACCCATATGGTGGGATGCAATGACGTGCTGATCGACGGCGTGCGGATCCTCAACAATCTGAAGCTGGCCAACTGCGACGGCATCGATCCCGATCACTGCCAGAACGTGCGGATCGCCAACTGCCACATCGAGACGGCGGACGACTGCATTGTGTTCAAAAACACGGAAGGCGCCATGGAATACGGAAACTGTGAGAATATCTGCGTGACCAACTGCACGCTGGTTTCCACCAGTGCCGCCATCAAATTTGGCACGGAAAGCGCGGCGCCATTCCGCAATATTACTGTGCAGAACTGCAATATCCATGACACCAACCGGGGGATTTCCATGCAGCTGCGGGATCAGGGCTCCATTGAAAACGTGCTGTTTTCCGGCATCAATATCCACACCCGGATGGTTTCCAAGGAGCACTGGTGGGGTTCGGCGGAGCCCATCTGCGTCACTGCCGTGAAACGGCGGGAAGATACGAAGATCGGCACCATCCGCAACGTGACCTTCCGGGATATCAACTGCATCAGCGAGAACGGCATTCTGGTGTATGGAGACGCGAGAGAAGAGGGACCGTACAACATTCAGAACCTGCGGTTTGAAAATGTGAATCTGCGGCTGACGCGGCAGACCGACTGGCCCAAGGATATCCACGACCTGCGTCCCTTCTGGGATACGCCTATGGTCAAGGGGCCCATGGCCGCCGTCTATGCCCGGTATGCCCAGGGCCTGCGGTTTAACGGTCTGTCCTATATCATTGAAGAAGAGATGAAAGAATATGTGAAATCCCCGGTGGACGCGGAACACTGCGCGCAGGTACGGGTGGACGCGGACATCGCGTGACGCGGGAGCAGGGCTGTTTTGTAAAACCCTCCCAATCATCCAGGAGGAAGTATGAAACAGAAGATTACTAAAAAACGGATCCGGAAATTCTTATCCTACTATAGACCCTGGCGGCGCATCTTTATTATGGACATGTGCTTCGCTGGCCTTTCGGCGGCGGCGGTGCTTTTGTTTCCGCTGCTGTCCGGCTACATCACCGGCGAGGTGCTTTCCAGCTGGGACGCGGATACCCAGAGGAATCTGCTGCTGGCGGCCATGGGCATGGCGGTGCTGGCAGCGGCGGAAATCGGAAGCAATATTACCTACGCTTATTTCGGCCACGCCATGGGCGCGCGGATGGAAGGCGCCATGCGGGAAGAACTGTTTGCCCATTATGAGCGGCTGTCCTTTCGATTTCACGGAAAAAACAGCGTGGGAAAACTGATGACTGTGGCTTCCAATGATTTAAACGGCATGACGGAATTGTTTCACCACGGCCCGGAAGACATTCTGAAGACACTGATCAAATTTGTGGGCGCTTTCGTGATTCTGATTCAGATTCACGTGCCCCTGACGCTGATTCTGTTTTCCGTGCTGCCGGTGCTGGGATACGCGGCGTACCGCGCGGACCGGATTATGGAGGCCCAGCTGCTGCGTTCCCGGGAAGATCTGGCGCAGATGAACGAAAAACTGGAGGATACGCTGGCGGGCGTCCGCACGGTGAAGGCCTTCGGCCAGGAGCGGGAAGAAGCTGCGGAGTTTGCTCAAAAGAACCGGAAGTATACCGACAGCCAGTGCCTGTTTTACAAGGTAGAGGCGGAATTTTATGAGTCCATGCGGGGATATCCCCGGCTGCTGACCATGCTGGCGGTGGTGTTCGGGGCGCTGTTTATCGGCAGGGGCACGCTGGACGTACCGGTGCTGGTGACGTTTCTGCTCTATGTGGGCACTCTGGCGGAGCCGGTGAACACGGTGATGAATTTCATGCGTCTGTACGAAGAGGGCAAGGCGGGATTTATCCGGTTCATGGATATGCTGGAAACGGAGCCGGAGATTGAGGAAGCGGAGCATCCGGTGCGGCTGACGGATCCCAAAGGCGAGATCGTGTTCGACCACGTGGACTTCCGCTATGAGAAAACCGGTCCCGATGTGCTTAAAGACGTGAGTTTCCGGATTGAAAGCGGGCAGTCGGCGGCGTTTGCCGGCGTGTCCGGCATCGGAAAGACCACCATCAGCCTGCTGCTGGCCCGGTTTTACGACGTGACCGGCGGCCGGATCTGCATCGACGGCACCGATATCCGGCAGCTGAGCCTGGATTCCCTGCGGGGCGCCGTTGGTCTGGTGCAGCAGGAGGTCTACATTTTCAACGGCACCATCCGGGACAACATCCGCTACGGAAAACGGGACGCGTCCCAGGAAGAAATCGAGGACGCGGCCAGAAAAGCGGATATTCACGACTTTATTATGTCTCTGGAAAAGGGGTATGACACAGAGGTAGGGACCCGGGGCATCCGCCTGTCCGGCGGACAGCGCCAGAGAGTCAGCATCGCCCGGCTGTTTCTGAAGGATCCGAAGATCCTGATTCTGGACGAGGCCACCAGCGCGCTGGATTATGAAAGCGAGCGGGCGGTTCAGGAGTCGCTGGAGCGGCTGATGCAGGGGCGGACCTCCATTGTCATCGCCCATCGGCTCTCCACCATTCGGGGCGCGGATCAGATCTATGTGATGGGAAAACAGAATATTGTGGAGCAGGGAACCCATGAGGAGCTGCTGGCGCGGGGCGGAGAATACGCCCGGCTGTGCAGACTGGGGCTTTCCGGTCCGCAGTAAAAGCAAAGAAAGGCAAAAAGAATACCGCGGAGTCATCCAAACGGGTGATTCCGCGGTACTTTTATGGAGACAACAGGGCTCGAACCTGCGACCCCATGCGTGTGATGCATGTGCTCTCCCAGCTGAGCTATGCCTCCGTCCATTATTCTACCACGAATCCGGAAAATTGCAAGGGGAAATTTCCAAAACCGGGAAAATTGCTTGCGATTGACATAAAAAATAAAAAAGACTATGATAAGAGAAAGCGGGCGGCGGCGGAAAGCCTGCCGGCCGGAAAGGAGAAAGGGATTATGAAAGCAGCAGTAACGTATGAGAATGGCCAGGTGTTCCAGCATTTCGGACACTGCAGCCAGTTTAAATTTTATGAAGGTGAAAACGGACAGATCCGTTCCAGCCAGGTGGTGGAGACCGGCGGCAGCGGCCACGGGGCGCTGGCCGGTTTTCTGAAGGAGCACGGCGCCGACGCGCTGATCTGCGGCGGCATCGGCATGGGCGCCCGGATGGCGCTGCAGGAGGCGGGCATCGCCCTGTATCCCGGCGTATCCGGCAGCGCGGACGAGGCGGCAGCGGCGCTGTTTGCCGGCAGCCTGTCCTATGATCCCGACGCGTCCTGCAGCCATCACCACGAAGAAGGCCATGACTGCGGCCATCACGACGGGGGATGCGGCGAGGACAAGCACGGCTGTCCCGGAAGCCGCTGACGGGAATCCAATAGAAAAAGTGTGCGCGGCCGCGCACACTTTTTTAAACATAGGGAGGGCCGGCAGGAAGGGGGATTCCTGCCGGCAAGAGTATGAAAAAGTTTTGAAAAAGGCTCATCACCTGTTTACGAGATTGATTCTATCGGGAAAATGTGTCCAAAGTTTGTTTTATCTGTGAAAAAAGTATAAAAAGGAGGACGCACAGGCCATATGCTGCTGTTTCAGGACGACTTTAAAAATTTTGCCATAGGGGAATTTCCCTATGATCCGGACCATTCCGCCATGGGAGAGTACCACTGTGTGACGGAGGAAGGCTACGCGGGCGCGTGGAAGGACCAGGTGTGCAACTATACATATAACGGCCACGGGCCTTCCTGGATGATTACCGAAGAAGACGGCAGCCACTATATGGAGTCCTGCCGCATTGAAAAAGACAATCCCCACCGGATGTTTCCCACGCTGCAGACCGGCAGCCTTCTGTGGCGGGACTACGACGTGCAGGTCCGGCTGCGCCGGCTGTCTACCAAAGGCATGGCGGGGCTGGCCTTCTGCATGAACGACAGCATCGATACCCTGGTCTTTTCTCTGGAGGGGCGGAGCCAGGTCCGGCTGTCCTGGCGGCATAAAGAAGAGGTGCAGGTGCTGGCGGCGGCGCCGTGGAAATGGGACTGCGACAGCTTCCACAGCCTGCGGGCCTCCTGCCGGGGCAGCCATGTGGAATGTTTCCTCGATGGGGAAAAAGTGCTGGAGGCGGACACGCCGCTGGCGGCCAGGGGCGGCAAAATCGGCATAACCGCGGACTGCCCTACCCAGTTTACGGACGTGTCGGTGCAGGTATCGGAAGAAACGGCGGCGGCTATAGAGGAAGCCGGCCGGCTGCAGGCGGCGGAAGAGGCGCGGCTGCAGGCGGCGTTTCCGGCCATGAAGCTGTGCAGGAAGCTGGATCTGGGAAACTGCGGCGGCGGCCGGCAGATCCGGTTCGGGCACCTGACCGGCACAAAGGAGTGGTTTGCGGTGATTCCTCAGGCCCAGAAGCGGGTGGACGGGGACGCCTACGGCCATATCAGCTGCCTGACGGCGGTGCGCCTGTCGGATGGAGCCGTGCTGTGGCAGAAGGGAGAGCCTTCGCTCCAGGCGGCCCGGCTGGGAAAAATCAGCGCGGACCTGCCGCTGCAGGTGTACGACATCGACGGAGACGGAAAGGACGAGGTAATCACCGCCCGCAATTTCCGGATTCTGATTCTGGACGGGGCCACCGGCGAGGTCAAAAAGTCTGCCCGGACGCCTTATTCCGACGACGACGACCGGACGGTGATCGGCGCGCCCTTCGGCATCTACGCCTTTGACCGCATCAATCCGGATGGAATCCGGATCGCCAATTTCCGGGGCCTGGACCGGCCGTCGGACATTCTGATCAAGGACCGGTACTGCCGGGTGTATGCGCTGGATTCGGATCTGAACCTGATGTGGAAATACAAAAGCCCCAAGAACACCGGACATTTTCCCATGGCGGTGGACGTCAACGGCGATGGGCACGACGAGCTGCTGTGCGGCTATACGCTGCTGGACTGCCATGGCAGCCCCATTTGGACCTATCCCATTGAAGACGACCATACCGACGAAATTGTGGCCGGCAAGTTTATGGCCGGCAGCGGCAAAGGCTATTTTGCCTGCGTATCCGGGACGGAAGGATTTTTTATCGGAGATTTCCAGGGACGCATCCGGATGCGGGACCGCATCGGCCACGCCCAGCGGGTCAGCGTGGGAAACTACTGCCCGGACCGGGAAGGATTTGAGATCGCGGTGTCCAACTTCTGGGGCCACCAGGGGGTGATCTACCTGTACGACTGCTTCGGCAATCCCCTGTGGGAGATGGAAAATGAAAAGAACGGAAACCTTCTGGCGCCGGTCAACTGGACCGGCGATGGACAGGATCTGATCCTGACCAATCCGGATCCGAAAGCCGGCGGCCTGCTGGACGGACAGGGCCGGCGGGCGGTGGCCTTTCCCGACGACGGCCACCCGGTGATGTGCTGCGAAGTGCTGGATCTGTGGGGCGACGACCGGGACGAACTGGTGGTATGGGACTATCAGAGTCTGTGGATTTACACCCAGGCGGACGGAGAAAAAGAAACCCGGTACCATCCGGTGAAGTATCCGATGTACAACGCCTCCAATTACCGGGGCGAGTATTCCTTCCCGGACGCGGAGTTTCTGACCTTCCGGGAATCTACGGAGCAAGAGGAAGAATAAATGGTAAAAATTTTTGTGACCGGGGACAATCACTTCGGGAAAAAGTACAACCGGTATCCGGAAATCCGCCATCGGCTCACCGAGAGCCGCTATGGGTGTCTGGAGCAGATGGTGCGCCGGGCGGAGGAAGAGGGCTGCGAGCTGTTTGCGGTCACCGGGGACCTGTTTGACAGCTGCGTGTCCGTGGACCGGGAAAGCGTGGCGCGGGCGGCCCGGATTCTGGCGGGCTTTGCCGGTACCGTACTGGTGCTGCCGGGAAACCACGACTATTATACGGGGGAAGAAAAGGTCTGGAAGCGGTTTGAAGAGGCGCTGGCGGGCATGGAACACAACGTGCTTCTGTTAAAAGAATTCCGGCCGTACCGGGTGGTCTGCGCAGAGGAAACGGTGACGGTATATCCGGCTTTTTGCCAGAGCAAACACGGAACAGCCAACAACCTGGACTGGATCCGGAAGGAGGGAATCCGGCAGGACGGAACCATTTCCATAGGCATGGCCCACGGCGCCATACAGGGCATTACGCCGGATCTGAATCAGTCGTATTTTCTGATGACGGAAGAGGAACTGAACCGGATTCCGGCGGATCTTTGGCTGATCGGCCATACCCACGTCCCCTATCCGGCGGATCTGCGGGAAGACGAGGACACCTTCGGCCGGCGGATTTTCAACGCCGGCACCCACGAACAGCTGGACCTGTCCAATCACACGGAAGGCACGTGCATGATCCTGACCTGTTTCCGGAAAGAGGGGAAGACGCTTGTGGGCGCCCGGCGGTATGTCAGCGGCAGGATCCGGTATCTGGACTGGCAGGCGCAGATCCGGCCCGGCAGCGGGGAAGGGCTGAAACAGACGCTGGAGCGGCTGGCGGATCAGGCGCCGGTGCCCAGAGAAGACGCGGTGATCCGGGTTACGGTATCCGGCGCGGCGCAGCCGGAGGAATATGAGGCGCGGCAGCAGATCTATGAAGCGGTTTTCGGGGGATTTCTCTTCTGGGAAATCCGGGACGCCGGCCTGCAGGAAGTGATCTCGGCGGACCGGATCCGCCGGGAATATGCCCAGACCAGCTTCGCGGCGCGGTTTCTGGAAGCCCTGGCGGAAGATCCGGCGCAGCTTCAGATGGCCTATCAGCTGCTGCGGCAGTGCAGGGAAGAGGAACAGGAGGAAAAACCGTGAAAATCAGAAGCGTATCCAGCAGCCAGTTTGCCGGAATCCGGAACCGGCAGGCGGAATTTGCCGACGGCCTGAACCTGGTGATCGGGGAAAACGAAAGCGGCAAGAGCACGCTGGCGGACCTGATTTATCAGATCCTGTTCCAGCCGGCAAAGCAGAAAAAGAATTCGGAATTTATAGAGACGTATTTTTCCAGAAGCCGGGAAGGGACGGCGGCGGATTTTGCCGACGGGACCCTGTGCTTTGAGACGGAGGACGGCAGCTTCACCCTGAGCCGGGAATGGGAATACGCCGGCGGCAGCAGCCGCCTGACGGGGCCGGACGGCGTTTCCGTGAAAAACCCGGAAGAAATCGAGGCCATTCTGCGGCGGCAGCTGCGGTTTCAGGAGGGGGTTTACCGGGAAATTTTGTTTCCATCCCAGAAGCGGCAGCAGCGGATTCTGGAAACGCTGCTGCGGGGATTTTCCAGAGGCCGGCAGGATCCGGAGGTCCGGATCAGTCTGGAGTCCGCCCTGACCCGGGCGGTGCTGGAAACCGGAGGCATTTCCATAAGCCGTACGGAAGCGGCGCTGGAAGAGGCCATACGGAAGCTGGGCTCCCACTGGGACGAGCCGGCGGGCATGCCGGAAGGCGGTTCGCGGCGGGGAATCTCCAATCCCTGGAAGCAGGGGGTGGGAGAGATTCTGAAACTCTGGTATGAGCGGGAAGACGCCAGGAGGCGGCAGGAAGAAACGGCCCGGGCGGAGCAGATGCTGGAACAGTGCGTGCTGCGGCTGCGGGAACTGGAGGATGAGAAGCAGCAGGTCCGCGCGGACCAGGAACGGTTTCACCAGATCCGGGACCGGATCGGCCGCAGGCATACCCTGGAAGAACTGCTGCGGACGCGGAAGGCCCAGGCGCAGCGGGAGCGGCAGGATCTGGAACAGTGGCCGGTGCTGTCCGGGGATCTGGAACAGGCGGAGCGGCTGAAGCGGCGTCTGGCTGCCGCGGAGGCCGCAAAGCGGCGGGAACAGATCCGGGAGGCCGGCAAAGCCGTGGAACAGGCGGAGCAGGCGCTGGCGGAGGCGGCTGCGGTAAATGAAGCGGATCTGGCCGAGTACCGGCGGCTGCGGGAGGAAGCGCAGCAATGCCGCCGCCTGCTGTCCGGCATGCACGTGGCGGCCAGGGTGGAGCGGCTGGGAACGGCGGATATCCGGTTCTGCTCGGTTTCCGGCAAAGAACTGAAGGAAGAAAACGGCCGGTATCTGCTGGAAGAGGCGGCGCGGATAGAGGTTCCCGGCGTGCTGAGGCTGGAACTGGCGCCGGCGGGAATCGACGCGGAGGAAGTCCGGCAGCAGCTGGACGCCGCCGAAGAAGCCGCCCGGAAGCAGGAGCTGGCCTTTGGGATCCGCACGGTGGAAGAACTGCGGGAAAAGAAAGACCGGTATCAGCGGCTGCGGATGGAACTGGAACGGGCGCGGGAGCAGCTGCGGGCCGTGTCCGGAGCCGCAGGGAAAGCAGGGGCCGGGGCAGAGACGGACCCGGCAGAAGAGACGGAATCGGAAAAAGAAAGGAATCTGCCGGAAGAGACGGAATCCCTGGAATCGCTGCAGGCCCGGATCCGCCTGCTGTGCGGCTCTCAGCCGCTGGAAGGATTTGCCGGCGGCCTGCGGGGCCGGCTGGAGGACTATGTCCGAAGATACGGCTCAAAACAGCAGCTGCAGCTTCAGCTGGAGGAAACGGACCGGCAGATCCGGCAGCTGGAAGCACAGCTGGCGTCTATTGCGGACATTCCGGAGGAATTTCGGAACGTGGAAGACCCGGAGGCCTGGGAGCGCCGGCTGGCGGAGCGGCTGGAGCGGATGGAACAGCAGACCGGCGAGGAAAAGCGCCGCCAGGGAGAACTGGAAAACCAGCTGAAGGGGACGCCGGCGGAGGAATACGGAGAACAGGTCCAGGCCCTGACGGAAAAGCTGGAGGCAAAGCGTCTGGAATACCGGAGATGGCTGCATATCCGGGAGGTATTCCTGCAGCAGAAAGAAGAAAGCGCCGCGAATCCGGCGGCGGATGTGGCGGCCCGCTTTGGCGCCTATCTGGACGTCTTGTCCGGCGGGCGTCTGAAACTGGAGGAACTGGATGAAAAACTGAACGCCAGGCTCAGCAGCGGCTCCTATGAACTGGCGGGGCCGTACCTGTCCGAAGGCACCAAGGATACGCTGCTTCTGGCCTTCCGCCTGGCCATGCTGGAACACCTGTTTCCGGAAGGCGGCGCGTCGGCGGTGTTTGACGACCCGCTTACCGATATGGACCCGGGCAGGCAGCAGCGGGCCTGCGGCCTGATCCGGCAGTTTGCCCGGCGCAATCAGGTGATTTTCTTTACCTGCGATGATAAGTACCGGCAGATGCTGGGAGGAAATGGGCAGAATGCAGGATTCCGGTTGTGAAGAAGACAAATCCGTGTTAAAATAGGTCTAGTTTTATGTCCGGGGCGGCCGGCCCCGGCGAATTCACCCTCAGGAGGAGTTTCATGGAAAAGACAGAAAAGAAGGAAAGAAAGATCATACTGACCGGCGACCGCCCTACAGGCCGGCTGCACGTGGGACATTACGTGGGCTCGCTGAAGCGCCGGGTGGAGCTGCAGAATTCCGGAGAGTATGACGATATATTTATTATGATCGCCGACGCCCAGGCGCTGACGGACAACGCCGACAACCCGGAGAAGGTCCGCCAGAACATCATCGAAGTGGCGCTGGACTATCTGTCCTGCGGCCTGGACCCGGAAAAGTCCACGCTGCTGATTCAGTCCCAGATTCCGGAACTGACGGAACTGACGTTTTACTATATGAACCTGGTGACGGTTTCCCGCCTGCAGCGGAACCCCACGGTGAAAAACGAGATCAAGCTGCGCAATTTTGAGACCAGCATTCCGGTGGGATTTTTTGCCTACCCCATCAGCCAGGCGGCGGATATCACCGCGTTTAAGGCTACCACGGTGCCGGTGGGAGAAGACCAGCTGCCCATGATCGAGCAGACCCGGGAGATCGTCAGAAGCTTCAACCACATCTACGGCGAAGTGCTGGTGGAGCCGGACGTGCTGCTGCCGGACAACCAGGCCTGCATGCGCCTGCCGGGCATCGACGGCAAGGCCAAGATGAGCAAGTCTTTAAACAACTGCATCTACCTGTCAGATACGGAAGAGGATGTGCGCAAGAAGATCATGAGCATGTTTACGGATCCCAACCACCTGCGGGTGGAGGATCCGGGACAGACGGAAGGCAACCCGGTGTTCATCTACCTGGACGCTTTCTGCCGGGACGAGCACTTCGCCCAGTTCTGGCCGGATTACAAAAACCTGGACGAGCTGAAGGCACATTATACCAGAGGCGGCCTGGGAGACGTGAAAGTCAAGAAATTCCTGAACCAGGTGATCCAGAGCGAGCTGGCACCCATCCGGGCCCGCCGGAAGGAGTATGAGAAGAACATTCCCGAGGTGTACCGGATTCTGCAGGAAGGCAGCCGCCGCGCGGAAAAGGTGGCGGCCCAGACTCTGGCAGAGGTAAAGGCGGCCATGAAGATCAACTATTTTGACGACCAGGAACTGATTCAGAGCCAGGCGCGCAGATTTGGGGAGAATTAGAAATTGAAAAGACGAGGGATAAAACTGGCAGCCGCCGCTTTGGCGCTGTCGCTGCTGTGTACGTTTCCGGCGGCCGCCGCGCCGTCGGGGCCATCGGTTTCCGGCCCGGCGTTTACGGAGGTTCTGGAGGAACCCCAGATCCAGTCGGAGGGAGCGGTGGTCATCGATGGCAGCACTGGAGCGGTGCTGTATGGGAAAAATCAGAATACCCGCTATTATCCGGCCAGCATCACCAAGCTGATGACAGCGCTTTTGGTGCTGGAGCACTGCGGGCTGGACGAGGTGGTGACGTTTTCGGAGACCGCTACCACCAACCTGGAATCGGGAGCGGTTTCCCTGGGCCTGACCGCCGGCGACCAGCTGACGGTGCGTCAGTGCCTGTACGCCCTTCTGTTAAAATCGGCCAATGAGGTGGGCAACGGACTGGCGGAGCACGTGTCCGGCAGCGTCAGCGCCTTTGCGGACCTGATGAATCAGAAGGCGGCTTCTCTGGGCTGCACGGGGACCCATTTTACCAATCCCCACGGCTTAAACGACGCCAATCACTATACCACGCCCTATGATATGGCGCTGATCGCCCGGGCCGCGTTTCAGAATCCGACGCTGCGGGAGATCGATACCACGCTGAGCTATCAGCTGCCGGCTACGAAAAACGCCGGCGCCAGAACCATCACCATGGGCCACAAGATGATGTATCCCACGGATTCCCGGTACTACGAGGGAATCATCGGAGGAAAGACCGGATACACCTCCAAGGCCGGCAACACCCTGGTCACCGGCGCGGAGAAAAACGGCGTCCAGGTGATCGCCGTGGTGATGAAGAGCAGCTCTACCCATTATCAGGACACCAAAAAACTGCTGGACTACGGATTTGCCAGACTGGGGCAGACGTCCCAGGGCAGCCAGACGTCCCAGGGCAGCCAGACCGCCCCGGGCGTTTCGGATACGCAGACACCTTCCGTAAGCCTGACAGGGCCTTCCTCGGATTCGGGGATCGCGGCGCTGCAGGGGCCGGGGATGCAGCCCCAGACCTCTGTACAGCCCTCCGGCCAGCAGCCATCTTCCGCCCAGCCGGCGGGATGGTACTCCGACGGCAGCGGCTGGCGGTACCGGAAGGACGGCGGACAGGACGCGGCGGGAGAGTGGCTGCAGCTGTCGGCGGGGAACTACTGGATGGATGAAACCGGCTATATGGCAAGCGGCTGGCGGATGCTGAACGGAACCTGGTACTACTTCGGCTCGGACGGCATCATGGACGTCAACCAGTGGAAGCAGGACGCCGGCAAGTGGTTTTACCTGGGCGCCGACGGCGCCATCCTGAAAAACGCGGTGACGCCGGACGGCTACACCGTGGGAGCCGACGGAGTCTGGATCGCCTGACGGGCGCCCCGGGCCCGGAACTGGCTGGGGGTCATGCCGTAGGCGGCTTTGAAGCTGCGGTTAAAATAGGACAGGTTTTCAAACCCGGTCTGCTGGGCGATCTCCAGAATGGAGGAGCCGGAAGACAAAAGCATCCGGGCCGCCATGGTCAGCCGGTATTCCCGCAGAAAGGGGATAAAGGGCCGGCCGAAGGCGGATTTGAAAAATTTCATAAAATGGGACTGGCTGAAGCCGCTGGCTTCGGCCATTTCTTTTATGGTCAGTTTTTCTCCGTAATGCAGTTCGATGTATTTTAAAATCTGCTTGGTCTTGTCCAGAGAGCGCCGCAGGGGAGGCCTGCGGTTTTCGGACCCTTCGGTTTCCCTGGAAAAAACGGAAAAGAAAAAGGCAAACAGCGCGGATTTGACCCCCAGCTGATAGGCGCGGGGCCGGTCCCGGCACAGCCGGTCGGCCAGGTCCAGGCAGGCGGCGGCGTCCCGGTGGGCGGGAGAGCCGGCGGGAAGGTATTCGGGGAAGGCAAGCTGCTGCCGGAACATGGGCTCCAGAAATTCCAGCCCGCACAGATCTTCCCGGCGGGACAGCAGCAGGGAAGGCTGGAAAATGATGTTTTCATATTCCATGGAAGCGCCGGGCTCCTGGTCGATGGCGTGGAGCCGCCCCGGCACGATTACCAGAATGTCCCCGCCCCGGACGTGATAGGCGGTGTACTCCACCGTCACCACGCCCTGTCCTTTTTTGATGTAGATTAACTCCATCTCGTCGTGCCAGTGCAGCGGGACGCCGGGAAAATCCAGCGGTATGGAGCAAGGGTAGGTGATATAGGGGAAGGGGGCCGGGCCGTGTTCTTTCTTTTCCTGATAGTTTTCGTACTGTATTGTATTCATAGATTCTCCATATTTTCTGAAAAAATCGGACAATTACGGAATATATCATCCTCCGGAATGATAGTATTGTACTATAACATGCCACGATATGACAAGAAAAAAAGGCAGGAACCGGATATAATACATTACGATGCTGTTTGGTAACAGGAAAAGAAAGTGAGGAAGCTATGTCAGCAGCGGAATATATCAAAAACAAATATGGGAAAAATCCGGCGGACTGCACCGACCGGGAGGTGTACGAGGCGCTTCTGGCCATGACCCAGGAACTGGCCCGGCAGAAAGAGACCGGACAGGGCAAGAAGAAGCTGTACTATATTTCAGCGGAATTCCTGATGGGAAAACTGCTGTCCAACAATCTGATCAACCTGGGGCTGTACCGCCAGGTAAAGGAAGAACTGGCGGCCTGCGGCAAAGATTTGAGCCGCATCGAAGAGCAGGAGCCGGAGCCTTCTCTGGGCAACGGCGGCCTGGGACGGCTGGCGGCCTGTTTTCTGGACTCCATTGCCACTCTGGGCTTAAACGGCGACGGCATCGGCCTGAACTACCATTTCGGCCTGTTCCGTCAGGTGTTTGAGGACCATCTGCAGAAGGAACTGCCCAACCCCTGGATGGAGAAGGTCAGCTGGCTGGAGCGCCGGGAGGTCAGCTATCCGGTGCGGTTCGGCGGACTGACGGTCCATTCCCGGATGTACGACGTGGCGGTGACCGGCTACGAAAACCGGACCAACCGGCTGCACCTGTTTGACATCGAGACCGTGGACGAAGGCATTGTCAAAGACGGCATTTCCTTTGATAAAGAGGATATCCGCCGGAACCTGACGCTGTTTCTCTACCCAGACGACAGCGACGAAAACGGCCGCCTGCTGCGGATTTTCCAGCAGTATTTCATGGTCAGCAGCGGCGCCCAGCTGATTCTGGACGAGTGCGCCGCCAGAGGCTGCACCCTGCACGATCTGCCGGACTACGCGGTGATTCAGATCAACGACACTCATCCCACCATGGTGATTCCGGAACTGATCCGTCTGCTGACGGAGCGGGGCATCGACATGGATGAGGCCATCGACATCGTCACCCGGACCTGCGCTTACACCAACCACACCATTCTGGCGGAGGCGCTGGAAACCTGGCCCATGGAGTATCTGAAGAAAGTGGTGCCCCAGCTGGTGCCCATCATCGAGATACTGGACGACCGGGTGCGCCGCCGGTATCCGGATCCGGACCTGGCCATTATCGACGGACAGGACCGGGTGCACATGGCCCACATCGACATCCACTACGGCTTCAGCGTCAACGGCGTGGCCTATCTGCATACGGAGATTTTAAAGAACAACGAGCTGCACAAGTTTTATCAGATCTATCCGGAGAAGTTCAACAACAAGACCAACGGCATTACCTTCCGCCGCTGGCTGATGCACTGCAACCCGCTGCTGGCGGACTGGATCACGTCCCGGATCGGTGAAGGGTGGAAAAAGGACGCTGGAGAGCTGGAAAAACTGGCGGCTCTGACGGAGGACGAAAGCGCCCTGTCTCAGGTGCAGGACATCAAGCACCAGAACAAAAAGCTGCTGAAGGAGTACCTGCGGCGGACCCAGGGCATCGAAATCGACGACCATTCCATTCTGGATATCCAGATCAAGCGGCTGCACGAGTACAAGCGGCAGCAGATGAACGCGCTGTACGTCATCGACAAGTATCTGGAAATCAAGGGCGGGAAAAAGCCGTCGCGGCCCATCACCATCCTGTTCGGCGCCAAAGCGGCTCCGGCCTACGTCATCGCCAAAGACATCATTCACCTGATTCTGTGCCTGCAGGAACTGGTGAATCACGATCCCGACGTCAGCCCCTGGCTGAAGGTGATCATGGTGGAAAACTACAACGTGACCCTGGCGGAGAAGCTGATTCCCGCCTGCGACATCTCCGAGCAGATTTCCCTGGCGTCCAAGGAGGCCAGCGGAACCGGCAACATGAAGTTTATGCTCAATGGAGCCGTGACCCTGGGCACCATGGACGGCGCCAATGTGGAGATCGCCCAGCTGGTGGGCAGGGACAATATCTACATCTTCGGAAAGGACAGCGAGACCGTCATCGGCCACTACGCCCGGGCGGACTATCACTCCCGGTCCTATTACGAGCAGAATCCGGATATCCGCCGAGCGGTGGATTTCCTGGTGGGCCCGGAGCTTATGGCCATCGGACACCGGGAGAACCTGGAACGGCTGTACCGGGAACTGCTGAACAAGGACTGGTTTATGACGCTGCTGGACTATGAGGATTACAAAAAGACCAAAGAACAGGCGTACCGGGACTTTGAGGACCGGCAGTCCTGGATGAAGAAAATGCTGGTGAACATCAGCAAGGCCGGATACTTTTCTTCCGACCGGACCATAGAAGAATACAACCGGGACATCTGGAAGCTTTCTTAAGCCGGGGTTCCGGCGAAAGGGGCCGCGTATCTGACGACGCGGCCTCTTTTGTACGACAGGAAATTTCATTTCCTGTCGTACAAAAAAGACGCTCCGCTGAGGATGCGTATAAAAATTTGATTTTCCGGAAGGTGTGCCGTATAATCGTGGGTATGAAAACGGCAGCCGCGCCCGGAGGCGCCTGCCGGGGCAGAAGAGGAGGACTGTATGGAGGAGAACAGAACGCAGAAGGCAGAAAGCAGAAAAGGGACTGGACAGCGGCAGAAAAAGACGGCGGTGATCAGCGATATCACCGGCTTCGGACGGTGCG
This sequence comes from uncultured Lachnospiraceae bacterium, assembly GCA_944380605.1. GTDB lineage: Bacteria > Bacillota > Clostridia > Lachnospirales > Lachnospiraceae > UBA3402. Next base: position 61,664 of record CALWIA010000034.1, read on the forward strand.
CCGTGGTGGTGGCCCTTCCCATCATTTCCAAGATGAAGGTCCAGTGCTGTCCGGTGCCCACGTCGATTTTTTCCAACCACACCGGATATCCTTCTTACTATTTTGACGACTATACCGACCGGATGCGGCCTTATATCGCCCAGTGGAAGTCCATGGGGCTGACCTTTGACGGAATCGAAACCGGCTTTCTGGGATCGGAAGAGCAGATTGCCATTGTTATGGATTTTATCCGGGACTTCAGCACAGACCGGACCACGGTAGTGGTGGATCCGATTATGGGAGACGGAGGGGTGACCTACGCCACCTATACGCCGCAGATGTGCGCCAGAATGCGGTGCCTGGTGGAAAAGGCCCACATCATTACGCCGAACCTGACGGAGGCCTGTATTCTGACGGAAACGCCGTATCACGAAAAAAAGTGGAAAATGAAGGAAATCCAAGCGCTGGCACAGCAGCTGAGCGCAATGGGGCCGAAAAAGGTGGTGATCACCGGCATCCCCCAGGGCGAATACATCGCCAACTACTGCTTTGAACGGCAGGAGGACGGCGTCCGTTCCCAGCTGTTGCGGACGGTCAAGGTAGGGACCCAGCGCTGCGGCACCGGCGATATTTTCGCCGCCATTATCACCGCGGACGCGGTCAACGGCGTGCCCTTTTCTCTGTCGGTGCGCAAGGCGTCCCGGTTTATCAAAATGTGCATCCTCAAGTCCATGGAAATGGAAATTCCCTTAACTGACGGCGTCTGCTTTGAAGAACTGCTGGACGGGCTGAAGGCGTAGCAGGGCCGGAAGCCCGCCAGAATGTTCTTGCATTTGTATCCCATCTGTATTAAACTGTATTAGAAATGTTAATACACTCATACAAACGTTCGGATTCCTGAAGAATTTGCAGGAAACAGCTCGTTATACAGATAAGAATCAGAGACTGCAGAAAGGGGATACAGATATGGAAGAACAGAACAGAGATCTGGTGGACATTCAGATGGAGGAACTGATGCGGGAGGAGCCGGCTTCCGCCAAAAAGAAGACCCGCAGATTCAGCCGCAGAAAGAAGCTGTGTATCGGCGGGGCCGCGGCGCTGGTGCTTTTTCTGGCGGCGCGGGGGCTGGGAGGCGGCGGAAGCGCCGCGGTTTCCGTGCCGGTGGTGCCGCTGCAGGTGGGAACCATTACCGAGGAACTGACCGTCAGCGGGCCGGTTTCCGGAACCGACAGCGTAGACGTGGTGTCCGGCATTCACGCGGAGGTGTCGGAGATTCTGGTAAAGGAAGGCGACCGGGTGGAAGCGGGGCAGCTACTGGCGGTGATCAACAGCGAGGACCTGCAGAAGGAAGTGGACATCGCCCAGAACGCCTGCGATCTGGCGGAGGCCGCGTTCCGGGAACAGCAGATCCTGGCGGAGAACGGATACGCCAAGGCGGCGCAGGACTATGAGGCGGCCCGGACCGCGTATGAGCGGACCAGCGCCCTGTTTCAGTCGGGCAGCGTCTCACAGCTGGATCTGGAGACCGCGGCCAACCAGATGCAGGACGCGCAGCGGGAACTGCGGGCCTACCGGCTGGTAGATGGAAAGCCGGCGGCGCCGGAATCCTATGAACTGCAGATCCAGAGCGCCCGGTACGAACTGGACAAACGGAAGGAACAGCTGGAAAACGCCCGGGTGACCAGCCCGATTGCCGGAACTGTGGTGCGGGTCTACGCCAAAGTGGGGCGGTTTGCCGACGACATCGAAAACGACCTGCCTATGTTCAGCATTGAAAATCTGGACGTGCTGGAGATGGAAATCAAGATCAGTGAATATTCCATCGGCAAGGTGGAGACGGGACAGGCCGCGGAGATCACCGCCGACATCCTGGATGGCAAAACGGCCCATGGAGAAGTGGTCTCCATCTCCCCCACCGGCGAGGAAAAGGGAGGCGGCTCCACGGAGCGGGTGATTCCCGCGGCCATCCGGATTACCGACGCGGATTCCGGTCTTATGGCGGGAATCACGGCCCGGGCCAGGATCCGGATCGACCAGGCGGAAGGCGCGTTTATCGTGCCCATGGGAGCCGTGCTGGAAACCGACGAGGGAACCTGGATTTTCGCGGCGGAGGGAAACCGGCTGAAGCGGATTCCCGTGGAGACCGGCGTGGAAAGCGATGTCCAGATCCAGGTGATTCCCATGGAAGAAGGCAGCCTGCAGGAAGGCATGCAGATCGCGGCCTCCGCCTCCGCGGATATGGCCGACGGCATGCAGGTGCTGGCGCTGCCGCAGGCATAGGGGAGGTGCGCCATGATTCCATATACGGACCGTCTGGCGGGACTTTTGGGCCGCCGGAAAACTCCCCCTTATCTTACGGAAAATCTGTCGGAAGACCTGATCGTCCTGGACCGCCTGGTCAAGATCTACGATACGGGGACCATAAAGGTGCTGGGGCTGAAGAAAATCAGCCTGACCATACGCCGGGGCGAATTTGTGGCGATTATGGGCAAATCCGGCTCCGGAAAATCCACGCTGATGAACATTCTGGGATGCCTGGACCAGCCGACTCTGGGGCATTACTACCTGGACGGCGTGGACACGGCTTCTTTAAGTCCGGATGAACTGTCGGAAATCCGGAATCACAAGATCGGATTTGTGTTTCAGTCCTTTAATCTGATTTCCAGGACTTCCGCACTGAAAAATGTGGAACTGCCCATGACTTACGCCAGAAAGAGCAAACGGGAACGCCGGGAGCGGGCCATGGAGCTGTTAAAGCGGGTGGGGCTGGAAGCCAGGGCGGACCATATGCCCAACGAGCTGTCCGGCGGACAGCGGCAGCGGGTGGCTATTGCCAGAGCCCTGGCCAACGACCCGCCGCTGATTCTGGCGGATGAGCCCACCGGCAACCTGGACACGGCGGCGTCGGAGGAAATCATGGAACTGTTTTCCCGCCTGCACCAGGACGGCGCCACAGTGGTGGTGGTGACCCATGAAGAAAACATCGCAGCCTTTACGGAACGGATCATCCGCTTCCAGGATGGAGAGGTGGTAAGCGACCGGAAAAACCGGCCGGCGCTTCCGGAAAGCCGGAGAGGAAAGGAGGAGATCTCATGCTGATTGAAAACATGAGTATGGCGTTCGCGGCCATACGGGTCAACAAGATGCGCTCGTTTCTGACGATGCTGGGCATCATCATCGGCATCGGATCGGTGATCTCCATCGTTTCCATAGGAGACACCATGCGGAATCTGTTTTCCGATATTTACAAAGACGTGGGCATTACCCAGGGCTACCTCTATATCGGCTACTGGGTGGAAGACGTGCGGGAGAGCGACTACTTTACCCTGGATGAGATGGAGCGCATCCGCGACGTGTTTGCCGACGAGATCGCCTATATCGACAGCAACGCCTATACTTCGGCGGACGCCTCTTACCGGCGGACCACCGTCAGCTTTGATTTCAGCGGCATCGACGCAAATTACATCGACGTGCAGCCGGTGGATATGGTCTACGGCCGCTATCTCAACGAAGGCGATATTCTGGGCCGGCGCAGGAACGTGGTCATGGACACGGACAGCGCCCGGCTGCTGTTCGGCGAAGAAAACGCCGTGGGAAAGACCTTCCGCGCCACGATCTACGGCAGCACGGATGAATATACGGTGGTAGGCGTCTACCGGAAAAACATGAACGCGTTCCAGGCGCTTCTTATGGGAAGCGGAGGGGACACGGGATCGGCGTTTATTCCCTATACCCTTCTGACCTGGCCCAACGACACCTTTTACGCCATCCGGGTCTTTGCCGGAGACGACGTGGATCTGACGTCGTTTTTTGCCCGTCTGCAGGCTTATGTGGCCAGGACCAAAAACCGGCAGCCCCAGGACTGGTATCTCCAGACGGCGATGGACGAGATGACCATGGTGGACTCGGTGATGGGCGGCCTTTCGGCGGCAGTGGGCGGCATCGCGGCCATTTCGCTGCTGGTGGGCGGCATCGGCATCATGAATATCATGCTGGTATCGGTGACGGAGCGGACCAGGGAAATCGGCATCCGCAAATCCCTGGGAGCCAAAACCAGGGATATTATGATTCAGTTTCTGACCGAGTCCGCAATTCTGTCCGCCTGCGGAGGCGCCATCGGCATCCTTCTGGGGGCCGGCGTGGTATGGATCGGCGGAAGCCTGGCGGGGATTCCCGTGGTGGTCAAGCCGTCGGTGGTGGTGCTGGCGGTGTCTTTTTCAGCGGTGGTAGGCATCTTTTTCGGCATCTACCCGGCGTCCCGGGCAGCCCGGTCCAATCCCATCGACGCGCTGCGGTATGAATAGGCCTGTTTTGCATTGCCAGCCGCCGGGAACTGTGATATACTAAATTGATATGATAGAGTACCGCAGGCAAAAAGAGGTGAGAACCGTTGCTGAATGAAGACAAGATCAAATTGATGACCGGTATCTCCATGTTTGAAAAACGGGAAGGCAGATACCTGTGTCCGGCGGGCCGCTATTTTAAAGGCGACTATCTGAGCCGGAATATGCTCCGCGGGTTTCTGGGCTACAGCTTCTGCTGGCTTATGGGGCTGGCGGTGACGGCGGTGTGCCGGGCGGAAGATATTTTTTCCATTCTGGACCTGGAACAGATGCGCGCGCCGCTGCTGCGCTACGGCGCCTGGTATCTGACGGGGCTGGCGGTCTATGAATGCATCGTCTGGCTGGTGTATTCCCGGAGATACGACTACGGGGTGCAGGGTCAGAAGGTATATATGGCCAAGCTGAAGCGCCTGGAGAAACGGTATGAGTTTCAGAGCAGGACGAAGGAACTGAACAGGGAGGGCAGAAAGACATGATGGCATTGTTGGTGTTCCGGGAAAAGCTGATGCGGTTTTACAGCCGGTATGACATGTATGTGATGCCGGTCCTCCGGTTTTTTCTGAGTCTGGCCGCTTTGTATTTCCTGAGTGAAAATGTGGGATTCCGTACTTCGCTGAACCGCCCGCCGGTACTGGCCGGGCTTTCGCTGCTGTGCGCGTTTCTGCCGTTCGGGGCGTCGGCGCTGCTGGCAGGGGGCGTGATGCTTCTGCACATCAGCAGCGTTTCCCTGGAGATGACGCTGGTTATGGGGATGTTTCTCCTGGCGGTCTGGATTCTGTACTACGGGCTGCAGCCGGGAGACAGCTGCCTGCTGCTTCTGACCCCCCTGTTTTTTCATCTGAATATTCCCTACGCGGTTCCGCTGCTGGCGGGTCTGTCCGGCAGCGCGGTGACGGCGGTCCCGGTGTGCGTGGGCACCTGCGTGTATTATCTGCTGCAGTATGTGAAGCAGAATGCCGGCGCGCTGACCAACGACGCGTCTCTGGACATCATCCAGAAATATACGCAGATTGTGGACAGCATCGCCTCCAACAACGCCATGCTGGTTATGGCGGCGGCCTGCGCGGCCGGGGTGTTTGTGGTGTACGGCATCCGCCGGCTGTCGGTGGACTACGCGTGGACCATTGCCATCGCGGCAGGCACCGTGGCGCAGCTTCTGGTGATTTTTGTAGGAGATTTCCTGTTCGACGTATCGGTGCCCATAGGGCAGCTACTGGCCGGCGCCCTGGTTTCCATGATTCTTGCGGGAATCTACAATTTCCTGTTCTTTTCCGTGGATTACAGCCGCACGGAATATACCCAGTTTGAAGACGACGACTACTACTATTATGTGAAAGCGGTTCCCAAGATTACGGTTTCCGCGCCGGATGTGAAGGTGCAGAAGATCAGCAGCACAAGGAACCGCAGAACGGTGAGAGAAAAAGACTGAAAATAAGTGAGGTGAGAGAGCATGGCAGACGTGATTGGTACGCTCTACAGCTGGTTGTCCTTTCTGCCCCAGATCACAAAGACCAATGTTCTGGAGATTGCCATAATCGCGTTTCTGATTTACGAGATTATGCTTTGGATCAAGAATACCAGAGCCTGGACCCTGTTAAAGGGTCTGGTGGTGATTCTGGCGTTCGCGGTGATCGCGTGGCTGTTAAAACTGTATACGATTCTGTGGATTCTGCAGAACACAGCCCTGATTGCCACGACGGCGCTGCTGATTATTTTTCAGCCGGAGCTGCGCAAGGCGCTGGAACAGCTGGGCAGCCGCAACCTGATCACGGGCCTGCTCCCCTTTGAAAGCAGCAAACCTTCGGATTCTGCGTTTACGGAAAAGACCATCAACGAGCTGGTACGGGCCTCCATGGAGATGGCAAAGGTCAAAACCGGCGCGCTTATGGTCATTGAGCGGGAGGTGCCGCTGACGGACATCGAACGCACCGGCATCGAGATCGACGCGGTGATCAGCAGCCAGCTGCTGATCAATATCTTTGAACACAACACGCCTCTGCATGACGGAGCTGTGATTCTGCGGGGCAACCGGGTGGCGGCGGCCACCTGCTACCTGCCTCTGTCGGATAATACCAGCATCAGCAAGGATCTGGGCACCAGACACCGGGCGGCTGTGGGCATCAGTGAAGTGACGGACAGCCTGACCATCGTCGTTTCAGAAGAAACCGGACGGATATCGCTGGCAGAAAACGGACAGATTACCCGGATTGCCGACGCGGAGAGCTTAAGCCGCGCCCTGGCCGCGGATACGGAACCGGAGAAGCAGGGCAATCTGTTCAGAATTTGGAAGGGAAGGCTGAAAGATGAAAGAAAGGCTGACAAATAATCTGGGACTGAAGATCCTGTCGGTGGTGCTGGCCATATTCATGTGGCTGATTATGGTCAATGTATCCAACCCTTTGGTGCGGGACAACGTGGAAGTTTCGGTGGAAATGATCAACGCGGATGTTCTGGAGGATTCCAACCTGACCTATGAAGTGGTGGGGAGAAGTACGGTTTCCGTGTACTACGACGTGCATATCCGCGACCAGAACCGGATTACTGCCAGCGATTTCGCCGCCACGGCGGATCTGGCCCAGCTGTACGATGTGACCGGCTCCATTCCGGTGGAAGTGACCATTGCGGACCGGGACGTGCGGGGGCTGATCGACGAGAATTCCATAGAGGTCCGGCCCAACGTGGTGCGGGTGCAGACGGAAGAACTGCAGAGAAAGCGTTTTACCCTGACGGCCCGTTCAGTGGGGACGCCGGAAGATGGATACGCCACGGGAACCATACGGCTGAATCCCCAGTATATCTACGTGACCGGCGCGGAGTCGGTCATCGGACAGATCAGTTCCGTAGGCGTGGAGATTTCGGTGGAGGGAGCCAATTCAGACCTGATCGGCTCTGCCGCCATCAATTTCTATGATGCCAACGGCAACAAGCTGACGTCGGTGGCCAATGAAGTGACCACCAACCGGGACAAGGTCAGCTATACGGTATCCATTCTGCGGGTGAAGGCGCTGGCAGTGGATTACCAGGTGGAAGGCGAGGTTTCCGATGGATACCGGTTTACCGGCGTGGAAAGCACCATTACCAGCATCGCGGTGGAAGGCCTGCGGTCTACGCTGGCTTCTTTGAATACGCTGACGGTGCCCGGCAGTGCACTGCGGCTTAACGGCGCCACGGCGGACGTGGTGCGGGAAGTGGATCTGGCGGACTACCTGCCGGAGAATGTGACCGTCGCCGACGGTGAAAATTCCATTGCTCAGGTGACGCTGCGGGTAGAGGCGCTGGAGACCCGGAATGTACAGGTGGATCTGGACCAGGTGGAAATCACGGGTCAGCGGGAAGGCTATACCTATACCTTTGACCAGGACGCGATGACCCTTCAGATCCAGGGACTGTCGGAGGACCTGGACGTGCTGGTGGAAGACAATATCCGGGTCAGCCTGGATGTATCGGATCTGGAACCGGGAGATTACCGGGCGGATTTTGTCATCGATCTGGATGAGGGATTTGAACTGATTGGCCACGACGACGTGAACCTCGCTGTGGAAGAAGAGGGAAGCGAAGAAGCGGCGGACGCCTCCGAAGAAGAGACAGAATCCAGGACATAAACGTGACATAAGAGCGACAGAAGAATGAAGAAGTGTGGAGAGGGTGTCATATGGTAAGTGAGAAAGTGGTAATCCGGAATCTGACCGGCCTGCATCTGCGGCCGGCGGGGATTCTCTGCAATAAAGCCATCCTGTATAAATCCAGGATCCAGTTCCGCATCGGCAATACGACGGCCAATGCCAAAAGCGTGCTGAGCGTGCTGGGAGCCTGCGTCAAATGCGGGGATGAGATCGAGTTTATCTGTGAAGGCGAAGATGAAAAAGAGGCGCTGAAGGCCATGGTGGATGTGGTAGAAAGCGGACTGGGAGAGTAGTTCTGCCGGGCAAGGAGGAAGCTGTGTACAAGGGAACAGAGGCATCGGCGGGCATTGGCATCGGCAAGGCGGTGCTGGTCCGCAGCGCGGAACCGGTGATCCGACGGGAACTGGCGGCGGACGCGGACGCGGAAGTAGAGCGGCTTCGGAAGGCGCTGGCGGATACGGCGGTCCGGACGGAAAAGCTGGCGTCGGAACTGGCGTCCCGGACCGGAGAAAAAGAAGCCGGGATTCTGCAGGGGCATCTGATGCTGCTGTCTGACCCGACGCTGATCGGGGAGATCGAGTCGTTTATCCGGAAAGAAGCGGTCTGCAGCGAATATGCCGTGGAGGCGGTCTGCAGCGCTTATGCCGGCTTGTTTTCGGCCATGGACGACGAGCGGATGCGGCAGAGGGCCGCGGATGTAAAGGATATTAAAAACCGGCTGCAGCAGGTTCTGCAGGGCATCGAGCCGGAAGACGCGGCGTCGCTGCCGCCGGGGAGCGTAATCCTGGCCAAGGACCTGACGCCGTCCATGACGGCGGGCATTCTGCCAACGCATATTGCCGGCATTGTGACGGAACAGGGCAGCCGGACCTCCCACAGCGCCATTTTGGCGCGGGCGCTGGAGATTCCGGCGGTGGTGGCCGCGGCGGGCATACTGGACGCGGTGTCCGACGGCGACGATATCATTGTAGATGGAAACGCGGGGGAAGTGCTTCTGCGTCCCAGCGAGGCGCAGAAGGCAGAATACCGGCAAAAGAGAGAGCAGTTCCTGCGGGAAAAAAAGGAACTGGAGCGCTATATCGGCCGACCGACGGTGACCCTGGACGGCGTGCAGGTGGAACTGGCCGCCAATATCGCGTCGCCGGAAGACGTGGAGAAGGTGCTGCGCTACGACGGAGAGGCCATAGGCCTGTTCCGAACGGAGTTTCTGTTTATGGACCGGACCTCTGTCCCCACGGAGGAAGAGCAGTTCCGGGCGTACCGGAAGACGGCGGCGGCCATGGGAGGCCGGCCGGTGATCATCCGTACCCTGGATATCGGCGGGGACAAGGAAGTTCCCTGCATGGGACTGAAAAAAGAAGAAAATCCGTTTCTGGGATATCGGGCGGTGCGGCTGTGCCTGGACCGGAAGGAAGACATATACCGGCCGCAGCTGCGGGCCATTCTGCGGGCCAGCGCTTTCGGCGCGGTCCGGATCATGATTCCCATGGTCACCAGCCTGGAGGAGTTTCGGGAAACCAGGCAGCTGATCCGTGAGATTCAGAAAGAACTGACAGAAGAGGGCACGGCGTTTGACCCGCATATTCCCGTGGGGATTATGGTGGAGACGCCGGCGGCGGTGCTGCTGGCGGATTCCTTTGCCAGGGAGGCGGACTTTTTCAGCATCGGCACCAACGACCTGACCCAGTACACGCTGTGCGTGGACCGGGGCAGCGAAAAGGTGTCGGATCTGTATTCCCCCTTTCATCCGGCGGTGCTGCGCAGCATCCGCCACATTATCACCTGCGGCAGAAACGCCGGCATTCCGGTGGGCATGTGCGGAGAGGCGGCCAGCGATCCCATGATGATTCCGCTGCTGCTGGCGTTCGGGCTGAATGAATTCAGCATGAGCCCTTCGGCGATTCTCCAGGCCAGAAAGATCATTACCGGGTACCGGACGGAGGATCTGCAGGAAATGGCCGCGCAGGTCATGAAACTGGAAACCGCCGGAGAAACGGAAGACTTCCTTCGGGCGTTTGCCGGCTGCTGACAAATGAATGCACAAAGGACAGGGCATATGTTGGTATATATCATCTGCTACGCGGCCAGCTGGGGGCTGGCGCATTTCGGGCTGTACGGGCCGTCCGGCGCGGCGCTTTTGCTGGCGGCGGCCTATCTGTACTGGGCGGATTACCGCCGGTCCGGAAATCTGATTCACTTAAGAGGCCTCTTCGGCGCGTTCTGGGTCGGAGGACAGGGCGTCGCGTGCCTGAAGCTGAGCCGGCTGCAGGCGGACTGGAGCCCGGTTACCTGGATCTGCTTTTTCCTGGCGTTTTCCGGGTTCTGGCTGACCTTTGAGGCGCTGAACCGAAACCGGCATAACCGGGAGACCTTCCGCATGGGAAGGCGCAGGGACCGGGCCGCGGCCCGGCCGCTGTTTCACTGCATTCTGGCGCTGACGGCGGTATCGGCGGCGGCCTTTGTGCTGGAAGCGGCGGTGCTGGGGTTTGTGCCGCTGTTTGTGCGGGGCGTTCCCCACGCGTACTCGGAATTTCACCTGACCGGCGTCCACTATCTGACGGTTTCCTGCGTGCTGGTGCCGGCGCTGACAGTGCTGTATTTCCTGGAAGGCGGCAGCCGCCGTCCCCGGAACAACCGGCTGGCGGTGCTTGCGGCGGTGATATCGGCGGCGATTCCCCTGCTGTGCGTTTCTCGGTTCCAGCTGATTTTTGCCTTGGTGCTGGCGCTGTTTGTCTACTGTGCCCGGGAAAACGGCGTCCGGCTCTGGATGCCGGCGGCGCTGGCGGCGGTGCTGATTCCGCTGTACGTGATTCTGACGGTGGCCAGGAGCCACGACGTGGCGTATCTCAACGGGATTTTTGAAATGAAAAACAGCGCCATGCCGATTTTCATTTCCCAGCCCTATATCTACATTGCCAACAATTATGAAAACTTTGACTGTCTGGTCAATGCGCTGCCGGCCCACACTTGGGGCATCCGCATGCTGTTCCCGGTCTGGGCCCTTACGGGACTGAAGTTTGTGTTCCCGTATCTGATCAGCTTTCCCATCTACGTAACCAAGACGGAACTGACTACGGTAACGCTGTTTTACGACGCGTACTATGATTTCGGGATTCCGGGCGTGGCGGTGTTTTCCTGCCTGCTGGGGGCCGCGGCCTGGCGGCTGACCAGCGGCCTGAAGGAAATCCGCAATCCCATAGGATATCTGCTGTACGGCCAGATGGCCATTTACATGGTGCTTTCGTTTTTTACCACCTGGTTCAGCAATCCTACCACCTGGTTTTACCTGGCGGTGACGGGGCTTATGGCGCTGTACTGCGGCAGAAGCGGCCGGTGAAATCATACTCAAAAGGAGAGATAGAAGATGATCGCAGAAAAGATGATGCCCCTGGTGCGGAACAATTCCGCCATCCGGACCATGTTTGAAGAGGGACGGCGGCTGGCGGCTCTGTACGGGCCGGAAAACGTGTTTGATTTCAGCCTGGGCAATCCCAACGTTCCGGCGCCGGACGCGGTGAAGCAGGCGATTCTGGATGTGCTGGAGGAGGAAGATCCGGTATTTGTCCACGGATATATGAGCAACGCGGGATACGAAGACGTGCGCGCCGCCGTGGCGGATTCTCTGAACCGCCGGTTTGGCACCGCCTTTCATGAGAACAATATCCTGATGACCGTAGGCGCCGCCAGCGGCATGAACGTGATTCTGAAGACGATTCTGAATCCCGGAGACCAGGTGCTGGTGTTCGCTCCGTATTTTCTGGAATACGGTTCCTATGTGCGCAACTACGACGGAGAACTGTCGGTGGTGCCGCCGCATCTGCCGGATTTCCAGCCGGATCTGGAAGCGTTCCGCAGACAGCTGTCGCCAAAGACCAAGGCGGTGATCATCAATACGCCCAACAATCCCACCGGCGTGGTGTATTCGGAAGAAACCTTAAGAAAACTGGGAGAGATCCTGAGGGAGAAGGAAAAGGAGTTCGGCACGGACATCGTCCTGATTTCGGATGAGCCCTACCGGGAACTGGCCTACGACGGCGTGGAGGTTCCCTATGTGACCCAATATTATGCAAATACCGTGGTCTGCTATTCTTACAGCAAATCCCTTTCCCTGCCGGGGGAGCGGATCGGGTATCTGGTGATTCCGGATGAAATGAAAGACAGCGGAGAGGTGTTTGCCGCCGCGGTGATTGCCAACCGGGTGCTGGGCTGCGTCAACGCCCCGTCCCTGATGCAGCGGGTAATCAAGCGGTGTGTGGACGAGGGTGTCAACCTGGAGGCCTATGACCGGAACCGGAGCCGCCTGTACGGGGCGCTGACGGAGTACGGATTTTCCTGTATTCGTCCTCAGGGAGCCTTTTACCTGTTTGTGAAATCTCCGCTGGAGGATGAAGCGCAGTTCTGCCGGATCTGCAAAGAACACAATATCCTGGTGGTGCCGGGCAGTTCCTTTGCCTGCCCCGGCTATGTGCGGATCGCCTACTGCGTATCCTATCAGCAGATCGAGCGGTCGCTGCCGGCCTTTGCCCAGGTGGCCAGGGCCTGCGGACTGCGGGGAGCGTGACTATGGCAAACTGGGAAGACTGGATCCGCCGGACAGAACCTTACGTTCCCGGGGAGCAGCCCCGGGGAGACCGGCTGATCAAACTGAATACCAATGAAAATCCGTATCCGCCGGCGCCGGGGGTACAGAAGGCGCTGGAACGGATGCGGGCGGAGGATTTCCGCAAATACCCGGATCCGGAGGCGTCGGCGCTGAAAGCGGCGCTGGCGGGGCGGTACCGGCTGACGCCGGAGCAAATCTTTGTGGGCGTAGGGTCCGACGACGTGCTGGCCATGGCGTTTCTGACGTTTTTCAACAGTTCCAGGCCGGTGCTGTTTCCGGACATCACCTATTCCTTTTATCCGGTGTGGGCGGGCCTGTTCCGGATCCCCTACGAGACGGCGCCGCTGGACGAGCAGTTTTGCCTGCGGCCGGAGGATTACCGGAGAGAAAACGGGGGCATCGTATTCCCCAATCCTAACGCGCCCACCGGTCTTTGTCTGCCGCTGGAGGCGGTGGAAGACATCCTGCGGCACAACCGGGACGTGGTGGTGATCGTAGACGAGGCCTATATCGATTTCGGCGGCGAGTCGGCGGTGTGCCTGCTGGACCGTTATGAAAACCTGCTGGTGGTGCAGACCTTCAGCAAATCCCGGTCCATGGCGGGGCTGCGCATCGGATTTGCCATGGGTTCTCCGAAGCTGATCCGGGCGCTGGAAAATGTCAAGTTTGCGTACAATTCTTACACGCTGAACCTGCCGTCTCTGGTGCTGGGCACGGAAGCGGTAAAGGACGAGGCGTATTTTCAGGAAACCACGGGACGGATCGTCCGGACCCGGGAGAAGACGGCCGGGCGGCTGCGGCAGCTGGGATTTCAGTTTCCGGATTCCCGGGCCAACTTCCTGTTTATCACCCATGAGAAGGCGGACGCGGCCCGGCTGTATGAGGCGTTAAAGGAAGCCCGGATCTATGTGCGGTATTTTCCGTCGGGGCGGCTGGCTCCGTATCTGCGCATGACCATAGGGACGGACGAAGAAATGGAACAGGTGCTTGCGTTTCTGGAGGATTATCTGAGACGGAACTGAGGCGGTGAGAAGATGGAAGATGGGAAGCGGATCTGCAGAATTCTGCTGAATATACTGATTCCTTCTGCCGGGATTGTACTGGTATGCGTCCTGGGTCCCTGGCTGCTGCGTTTTTTTCTGCCCTTTGTCATCGGATGGCTGATCGCCATGATCGCCAACCCTCTGGTGCGGCTGCTGGAGAGGCGGCTTCGCCTGGTGCGGCGCCACAGCTCGGTGCTGATCGTGGTGGTGGTGCTGGCAGGGGTGATCGGCGTGCTGTATCTGGTGATTTCCCGGCTGATCCGGGAAGCGTATCTGCTGGTGAGAGACCTTCCGGCGATTTACGAGTCGGTGATGGAACAGCTGCAGGAAGCGTCCCGGGGCATGTCCCACATTCTGGAGCGGCTGCCCCAGGGAGTTCAGGACTGGGCGGCGGAATTTACGGAGAACCTGGGCACCATTGCGGGAAACCTGGCCCAGGAGGCGGCGTTTCCCACGGTGACGGCGGCGGGCAACGTGGCCCGGGGGATTCCCGCGGCGCTGGTGTATTCTATTGTGGTGATCCTGTCTTCGTATTTTTTTATCGTGGAGCGGGACCGGATGGTGGCACTGGCCGGAAAGGTGATTCCGGAAGGGGTCCGCAGCTATTTCCGCTATTTCCGCCAGGATCTGCGCCGGCTGATTGGCGGCTATTTTCTGGCGCAGTTCCGGATCATGTTTGTGGTGGCGCTGATTCTGGCCGTGGGCTTTGTGGTGCTGGGAGTGAAATGGGGCCTGCTGCTTGCGGTGCTGATCGCGATTCTGGATTTTCTGCCGCTGTTCGGCACGGGTACGGCGCTGTTTCCCTGGGCCCTGGTCAAGGCTCTGTCCGGGGAATGGGCCTTTGCGGCGGGGCTGATTCTTTTGTATATTCTGACCCAGGTGGTGCGTCAGATCATTCAGCCCAAGATCGTGGGGGATACCATGGGGCTGCCGCCGCTGTCCACGCTGTTTCTTTTGTACCTGGGATTTAAGCTGCACGGGATTTCCGGCATGATTCTGGCGGTCCCGGCGGGTCTGGTGGTGGTGAACCTGTACCAGTACGGTGCGTTTGATTCGCTGATCCGGAATGTGAAGCTCCTGATTCAGGAAGTGAACCGTTTTCGAAAAGAGGAGTGAGAACCATAAAGAGGAAGAACCGATGGCTGCTCTGGCTGGCGGCGTTTCTGTCTGTCGTGTGTTTTTGCGGACAGGCCTGGGCCTTTGTCCCCTGGTCCAATGTCAACGGATACTGGATTTCCGCGGACGGACGGTCCGTGGTAAAGGGAGCGGTGGAGAAAGGCGTTACCATAACCAAATATCAGAACCGGGCCGGCGCCATCAACTGGAAGCAGATGGCTCTGGACCACATTTCCTTTGCCATGGTGCGGCTGGGGTATTATGAAGACCTGGATCCGTATTTCCAGACCAATATGGAAAACGCAGAGAGCGTGGGCCTGAAGGCGGGGGTCTGCTTTTACGGGGAGGCGGAGACGGTGCAGGAGGCCAGGAAAGAGGCGGCCTATGTGCTGGACATTGTGAAGGACTGCCGGGTGTCGTATCCCATCAGCTACGACGTGCAGGCGCTGGCGGACACGCGGATGACCAAGCGGCAGATTACGGACGTGATCAACGCCTTCTGCCAGGTGATCGAGGACGCCGGTTACCGGGCCGCGGTGTTCGGGGACTACGAGTGGCTGACCCGCTATGTGGATATGAAGGAGATGCCTTACGACGTGTGGTACAGCCGGTACGGCATCGCCAATTCTTTTCAGAACCGGACGCTGTGGCGCTGTACGGACAGCGGGGAGGTCAAAGGCATCAAGGGAAGCGTGTGCCTGGAGTTTTCGTTTGAAGACTACGGAAAGACCCTGGATGGTACCGGCTGGCGGGAGATCAACGGAAAGACGTATTATTTTGACGATTACCGAATGGTAAAGGACACCGCCATCCGGATCGAAGACAAGCTGTACTATTTTGATGAAACCGGACAGGGGCGCCTGATCAAGTAGGATCAGACGCCCCTGTTCGATTGTGAAAAGGCCTCCGTCTATCAGGAGTCGGAGGTCATCAGAGTTTTCATGACATAGGAATAGATATCCTGGTTCTTCTTTTCCCACTGGCTGCACATGGCTTCCGCCTGTTCCCGGTCGGGAACGGAAAGGCTGACGTCCAGCAATACGGTCTTGCCCTCCCGGATCTCGCAGTGGACGATGTAGTCCTGGTTGGTGGATTTGTAAAAATCGGCGATGACGCCGGCTTCGTTGCGGATGCGGAAGCGGTTTTCCCGCAGGTACTGGTCCATGTCGTCGATAATGGCAGGGGAAATATTTTTCCCGAAAAACTCCAGCGTCTCTTCGCCCTCCCGGGTAATCTCATAGCGGGTGGTGCTGTGGTTGGAGTGCATGCGGATCAGCCCCGATTCCAGCAGTTCGTTTAAGGCCTGCTGCAGGGTGAAGTAGGTGGTGTACTCATGCTCCAGAAAAAAGTCGGTCAGCTGCGCGTTGGTCAGCGGAAAGTTGACCTGCTTGAGCATGTAGAGATTCATCAGTTTGTAAAGGGTTTTCGGTTCAGACAACATGGCTTGGCTCCCGGGCTGCATAGTAAGTTTCCATCGATTCTTCTTTCTTTGTATCATATCAATCATACCAACTTTAGGATAGTAAATCAAGGGAAAATGTGATAGAATGAATCTGAAAGTCAACCAATGAGACAAGACAGGTGATGGGTACATGAGAGAACGGATCAACCGACTGGCCAAAGGAATCATCGATATGGAGACGCCGAAGCTGCGGATCCAGCCGGAGACGCTGAACGAGGAGATTCACCCGGGAGAGCGGGTCCGGAGAGAACTGTTTCTGATCAGTGAAAACGGACTGCATGTCAAGGGGCTGATTTATTCTTCCAATCTGCGGGTGCAGCCGGCGGTAAACTCCTTCGGAGGTCTGAGAAACCACATAAGCTATGAGATCGACAGCCGGCATCTGGAGTACGGAGACCGGATTGAGGGGTCGTTTTTCCTGGTGACCAACGGCGGGGAGCAGGAGATTCCCTACTGCTTCACGGCGGAAGCCGGGGCTTCCGGCCGGATGCTGGGCCGGCTGAAGACGCCGAAAGACTTCGCTGCCATGGCAAAGGAGGATTTTGCCGCGGCGCTGCGGGTGTTTGAATACCGGGATTTTGTTGACGTGCCGTTTATGCAGGACCGGGGGATCCGCGCGCTGTACGACGGACTGCGGGGACACGGCAGCCGCCAGGGTCAGCTGGAGCAGTTCCTGATCGGCATGGGCGTAAAAGAACCGGCGCAGTGCCGGGCGGAGACGGGAACGAGGACCTATGACGATACGGGACATGTCATCGAGGATCAGGTGGAGCTGCGCAGGAAAGGCTGGGGATATCTGCCGGTTACCGTGACGGCGGACGGCGATTTTATCCGGCTGGAAAAGAAGACTCTGGAGGAGGAAGATTTTTCCGGCGGCGTCTGCCAGTACCGGTACCGGATTCTGCCGGGAAGCCTGCACAGCGGCCGCAATTTCGGGCGGATCTGTTTTGAGACGATGTACGGGACGGACCAGGTGGAAATCCAGGTCCGCAAAGAGCGGATCAAGCCGCAGGAGCCGGAGCGCCCCAGAGGGGACATGGACGCGCGGATGCATTTGTCCGGCGGAGAAAAGGAACGGCTGGCCGCCTGTCTGTTTATGCGTCTGGAATATGAAAGCGGAAAGCAGGATCCGAAAGAACTGGAAGAACGGATGCTGGGAGAGATCGAAAGCCTGAAGGAAGCGGCGGGCCGCTCCCTGGAACTGACGCTTCTGGAAGCGGAGCTGTGCGCCTTGAGCGGGCGGAAGGAGGCGGCGTCCCTGCTGCTTTCCGAGTGCCGGGAGACCATGGCTGCCTGCAGAAAGGAGGAGCCGGCGCTGTACGGCCTGTTCCAGTATGTGCAGCTTTTGGTGCAGCCGGATGAACAGAAAAAGGAGGCGCTGTCCCAGCTGCTCAAGAAATATCTGGAAGAGGGGACGGCGGACTGGCGGCTGTTTTATCTCCATGTCCGCTGTGAAGAAAACTATTATTTTGAAAATCCCGGCGAACTGCTGGGCCGGATGAAGGCGCTGTACGACGAAGGATGCCGCAGCCCGTTTCTGTACCAGCAGGCGTTAAAGCTGTTTGAAGAGATGCCGCAGCTTCTGTGCGGCATGGGCGGGCTGGAACTGCAGACCCTGTATTTCGGAGCCAGACGGCATCAGGTATCGGAGGAACTGGCCGTCAAGGCGGCGGGACTGGCAGCGGCAGGAAGAAACGGCCGGGCGCTGTGCGGCCGGATGCTGAAGCTTCTGTATGAACAATATCCCCGGAAAGAGATTCTGGAGGCGGTGTGCAGCCGGATGATCAAGGGAGACTGCCGCCGGGAAGAGGACTTTTTCTGGTATGAAAAGGCGCTGGAGGAGCATCTGAGCC
Source organism: uncultured Lachnospiraceae bacterium (assembly GCA_944380605.1). GTDB lineage: Bacteria > Bacillota > Clostridia > Lachnospirales > Lachnospiraceae > UBA3402. Next base: position 79,686 of record CALWIA010000034.1, read on the forward strand.
TAACCCGCCTGTATGAGTATTTTCTGTATTCTCTGCCTCAGGATTACGGACATCTGATTCCCAAAGAGGTGCTTTTGTATTTTTCCTATGATCACGAACTGGATCAGAACAGCCGGGCGGTGCTGTACGCCAACATCGTCCGCTATATGAATCCGGATACGGCTCTGTACCGGGAGTACCAGAAGGCCATCGGCGCCTTTGCCGCCGCGCAGCTGCTGGATTCCCGCATTGACAGCCGGCTGGCGGTGATTTATGACGCCATGATGTATGAAGATATGATCGACGAGGCCATTGCCCGGGTGCTGCCGTCGGTGCTGCGGGCGTACCGGGTGACCTGTCAGAACGACCGGATGCGCAGCGTGGTGGTCTGCTACGAGGAACTGACCGACGAGGGGGTCTGTCCGATTCAGAAGGGGACCGCTTACGTGCCGGTATTTTCCGGGGCGTGCAGGATCCTGTTCCAGGACGCCTACGGCAACCGGTATTCGGATATTGGATTTGTCAAGGTGCCGGTTATGGACAAGCCGGAACTGGAAAAGCGGTGCTACCAGGTGTATCCGGATCATCCTATGCTGCTTCTGGGGGCCTGCCGCCGGGCGGCGGAATCGGAGGTTCCGGAAGACGGGGAAGTGCCGGTGCTGGAGCAGGCGCTGGCCCAGCTGCATCTGCATCCGCTGTACCGGCGGATGCTTACCGGCAAGCTGATTGCCTGGTACCGGAGCCGCGGGGGACGGCCGGGGGCGATGCTGCCGGAGATTGACGAGAGCCTTTTGTCCAGGGAGCAGCGGACGGAGTACTGCGAGGCGCTGATGGAGGGCGGCTATATGCGGGAGGCCTTCGGCCTGCTGCGGGAATACCGGTGCCCGGTGTCGGCCAAGCTGCTGCAGAAGCTGTGCTCCCGCATGATTTTAAACCAGCTGTTCGACCAGGACGACCAGCTGCTGGGCATGTCCTTTTTTGTATTTTCCCAGGGGCTGGCCGACGGAGTGATTCTGGACTACCTGTGCGAGCATTTCAACGGCACGTCGGAGCAGATGTACCAGGTGCTGGAGCAGGCGGTGCGGGAGCATGTGGAAACCTACGACCTGGAGGAGCGGCTGCTGGCGCAGATGCTGTTTTCCAGCTGCCTGGCCCATGCGGACCAGGTGTTCGACTGGTACATGACCCGCAAAAAGACGGGAGAGTCGCTGGTAAAGGCGTATTTTACGGTAAAGAGCGCGGAGTACTATCTGAGGGACGCCCAGGCGGGAGACCAGGTGTTCCGCTATCTGGAAGGCATGGTGCAGGGCGCTATTGAAAAGGAAAAGCTGTCGGCCATTTACCTGCTGGCGCTGACCAAGTACTATTCCCGGCTGCCGGAACTGGACGGGGAGCAGAAGGAATTATGCCAGACGGCGGTGGACATTCTGCTGGCGGATGGCATGGTCTTTCCTCATTTTCAGAAACTGGCTTCCCAGATCCGGGTGCCGGACGAGGTGCAGGACAAGGGCATCATCCAGTACATCGGGAGAAAGGACTCCCGGGTGGAACTGCAGATCCGCATTCTGCCGCAGCAGGAACGGTTCGGAAGCGACGAGATGAAGCGGGTGTACCAGGGGATTTTCATCCGGCAGAAGGTGCTGTTTGAGGGAGAAACGCTGGAATACCGCATCTATGAACATGAGGGAGAAGAACGGATTCTGAAGGCGGAGGGAACGGTGGCCGGAGGTGCGGCCGCCGCCGGAAAGGAAGGCGGCAGGTTCCGGATGCTCAACGAGATGTCCGCCTGCCTGAACCGGAAGGAAGAAGATGGCCTGAAGCAGGCCATGAAAGAGTACGTGGAAAAGACTGCGGCGGCAGAGCAGCTGTTTGGGCTCTGGACGGCGCAGGAGTAGAAGGGATCATCGATGGACGGATTGACATTGGGACTGGATTTGTGTGATGCGTATACGCAGCTGTGCTGTGCCGGGCAGGACCGGACCTGGTCGTTTCCCACGGCGGTCTGCCGGGCCGGCGGCGGGGAGGAATGGCTGACGGGAGAGGAGGCCTACGCCAGGGCGCTGGCCGGCGGCGGCGTCATGGTGGACAAGCTGCTGCAGCTGGTGATGAAGGGCGGGACGGCTACCATAGGAGGCGTCCGGTACGAGGGAGCGGATCTGCTGTGCCGCTTTCTGGAGCGGGTGCTGGCGCTGCCGGGAGAAAGACCGGTGGTTCGGCTGGTGGTGACGGTGCCCAGGACAGAGGCCCGGCTGTTGGACAGTTTGTTTGCCTGCGGAGAGCGGCTGGGCATCCCTAGGGAACGGATGGATGTGATCAGCCATACCGAGGCGTTTGTGTACTATGTCCTGAGCCAGAAGCGGGAAGTGTGGAACAACCAGGTGGGCATGTTCGATCTGTCGGAGGATGGGCTCTGCTATTACGAGATGAAGGTACAGCGGGGGATGCGGCAGACCACGGTGGTGGCGGAGCGGGAGAAGCTGGATGAGGGATTCAATCTGGATATCCTGAAATCGCCTTCCGGCGTCCATTTGGCGGACAAGATTCTGTGCGCCTGCGGAGAACGGCTGCTGCAGCGGAAGCTGTTTTCTTCTGTTTTTCTGACGGGAAAGGGGTTTGAAAGCCAGGACTGGGCGTCGGAATTTATGAAAATGGTCTGCGCCCGCCGTAGGGTGTACGCGGAACCGGTGCTGTTTGCCCAGGGAGCCGCCTGGAGGGCGGCGGACCTGGAGCGGGACAAGACCGCTTACCCCTATGTGATTCTCTGCGACGGCCGCCTGAATGTGACGGTGTCCATCAAGGTCTGGCACCGGGACCAGGAGAGCCAGATGGTGCTGGCGGCGGCGGGAGAAGGATGGTACGGCGCCGGCAATACGGCGGAGCTGATTCTGGATCATCAGGACTATATCGAGTTTCTGGTGACGCCGGCGGATCCCAGGCAGCGGAAAACCGTAAAGCTGACGCTGGAAGGGTTCCCCAGAAGGGACGACAAAACCTTGCGGGTGCGGCTGCAGATCGGTTTTCTGGATGAAAATACCATGACGGTGACGGCACAGGATCTGGGATTCGGAGAATTTTTCCCGTCCAGCGGCGCTTCCATACGACAAGAGGTCAGAATATGAGTGTGATACTTTGCAGGAAGGAACAGGTAAAACATCCGTTTTTTATGGAAAGCCTGGGGGTCCATATCTATACGTCCCAGGAGATGTGCTACGCCATGTACCACCATCCGCTGCTGATTCTGGACGGATTCCTGGACCAGAACTTTGTGGATTTTGTGCGGGATGAGCTGGACATGGGATTTACGGCGCTGAAAATGGAGCGCTTTATGAAAAGAGGAGAGAACCCGGATGAACTGGTATTTCTGTTTATGCAGGAATGCGGCTATTATACCACGGCGGAGCTGAACCGGCTGCGCCAGAAGATCGCGGCTTACCGGAAGCTGCCGGCGCCGGAGTACGCCAGGCAGAAGGCGGACTATCTGTTTTCGCTGCGGCAGTACGGAAAGGCCATGGACGGCTATGAGAAGATTTTGGAGGACGCGGAAAATAAAAAGGCGGAAGACGGGTTTCTAGGCGCTATTTGGTACAACCTGGGAGCCTGCCGGGCCCGGGTGTTTCAGTTTGCCGGCGCCATGGAGGCTTTCGACCGGGCGTATGGAAAACTGAAAAACCTGTCGGTGCTGGAGGCCATGTACCATGTGACGCGGATGGATCTGTCGCTGACGCTGAAGGAGCGGTACCAGTCTCTGGTGACCGAGGAGCAGAAGGCGGCCTGGGACGCAGACTTTGAGAAGGCGGGAGAAGCCGCCGCCTGCTCGGAGGCGGCCAGACGGCTGGAAGACCTGTTTGGCAGGGATCCCATCCGGCGGCAGGAGGGCATCCGGCAGCAGGTGGAGGAATGGAAGCAGGAATACCGGGCCATGGCCTGAGAAGGCAACTTTTTCAAACTCTGTCATATGGTATTACATAAGACCGTTGGAAGGAGTCTTTTTTGTGGCAGAGAGAAAAAAGGTGATTCTGGACGCCGGCCACGGCGGACCGGAGCCCGGGGCCGTGTATCTGGGCAGAAAAGAAAAGGACGACGCGCTGAACCTGGCGCTGGCGGTGGGAAACCGGCTGGCGGAGGAAGGCGTGGACGTGGTCTATACGCGGGTGGACGACACCTATCAGACCCCTTATGAAAAAGCGCAGATGGCCAACCGCTCCGGAGCGGATTATTTTGTCTCCATTCACCGCAACGCCATGCCGGTTCCCAACACGGCGTCGGGGGCGGAGGTGCTGGTCTATGAGGACAGCGGCGCGCCGGCGCTTCTGGCGCGGTCCATAAACGGGGCGCTGAACCGGGCCGGCTTTGCCGACCTGGGGGTAAAGGAGCGGCCGGGGCTGGTGGTGCTGAATCAGACCCGGATGCCGGCGGTGCTGGTGGAGGCGGGGTTTATCAACAGCGAAGACGACAACCGTTTTTTTGACAGCCATTTTGAAGAAATCGCCGCGGCGGTGGCCGACGGCATTCTGGCGGGAATCCAGGCGGAGGAGGCGTCGGAGCCGGAGTACTATCAGGTGCAGACCGGGTCTTACCGCAATCAGAACCTGGCGTCCCAGCAGCTGGCCCAGCTGCGGTCCCAGGGATTTCCGTCGTTTTTGGTCTATCAGGACGGTTTTTATAAAGTGCGCACAGGAGCGTTTCTGAATCTGGACAACGCGGCGCGGATGGAGCGGGAACTGCGCCGGTACGGCTACAGCACCTGGCTGATCCGGGAAAAGGCCGTGGAGTAAGGCAGAAGAACATGTGGGAATGGGGATGCGGGGCTGTTCCGGCGTCCCCATAAGCCGGCGGCCGGCGGGAAGAAGAGGCCGGGAAAGGAGCGGATTATGGGAGAAAAGAAGCAGATCATCACCATTGGCAGGCAGTACGGAAGCGGCGGACGGGAAGTCGGTGAAACGCTGGCCAGAGAGCTGGGCATCCATTTCTATGACAAAAACATACTCCGCATGAATTCCGATGAAAGCGGCATCAAGGAAAGCTATTTCTATCTGGCGGATGAGAAGGCGGGAAACAAGCTGCTGTACCGGATCATCAACAGTTTAAAGCCGGAACTGCGGGAGCCGTCGTTCGGTTCGGACGTGGTGTCGGCGGACAACCTGTTCCGCTTCCAGTCGGAAGTGATCCGGAAGCTGGCGGCGGAGGAGTCCTGCGTGATCATCGGCCGGTGCGCCGAGTACCTGCTGAAGGGAACGGAGGGCCTGCTGCGGGTGTACGTGTACGCGGATATGGATTACCGGATCCGCAGAATCACCAGGCTGGGGTATTATGAGCCCGACGAGGTGGCCAAAAACATCCGCCGCATGGACAAGGAGCGGCGGGAATACCACCGGTACTATACCGGACTGGACTGGGAAGACTTAAACAATTACGACCTGCTGGTCAACACCGGCACCCTGGGCATCGACGGAGCGGTGCGGGTGATCCGGGACTGCCTGGCGGGGCGGGAAGGATGAGAACATGATAGAAGCAGTGATCTTTGATATGGATGGAGTCCTGATCGACAGCGAGGGCGCCTATCTTCAGTTTGACCTGGCATTTGCCAGAAGCAAAAACCCGGAGGTGACGCTGGAACAGCTGTACGGCATGGTGGGCAGTTCCCGGGAAGACGCCTGGGGCTGTATGGCCCGGGCCATTGGAAACGGCCAGACCTGGGAAGAACTGCGGGACGAGTTCCGCGGCAGCGTAGATGTGTTCTCCCAGATGGATTATCCGTCCATATTCCGGCAGGAGGCCAGGACGGTGCTGGAGTGGCTGAAGCAGCAGGGATACCGGCTGGCGCTGGCCTCGTCCACCCAGATGGACATCATCCAGCGGGTACTGCGGGAAAATCAGATCGGCGGTTATTTCTCTCAGGTGGTCAGCGGCGGCCAGTTCCGGCGAAGCAAGCCGGACCCGGAAATTTATCACTACACCGCTGCCCGGCTGGGGGTGAAGGAGTCCCGGTGTTTTGTGGTGGAGGACTCCACCTTCGGCATTACCGCGGCGAAGCGGGCGGGCATGACGGTGGCGGCGCTGGAGGACGACCGGTTCGGATTTGACCAGTCTGGGGCGGACTTCCGGATCCGGGACTTGCGGGAAATTCCGGACTGTTTAAAACAGCTGTGACAGACAAATAGCAACGGGCAGGGGAAGTGTTCTCCTGCCCGTTTTTTAAAAATTACTGCAGTTCCGCGATGCGGGTAATGCCCACATAGATGTGGGAGATTTTGTACCAGGTACGGAAGTCCACGGTTCCGGTCTGAGGCAGGCCGAAGACAGACTGAAATTCTGACACCGCCGCCGCGGTAGCCGGTCCGTAGAAGCCGTCGGCCCGGATTCGGGGAATGGCGGTGTAGACCGAGGCGATGGCGTCCAGCTGTTCCTGCAGCTGGCGCACCTTGGGACCGGAGGATCCCTGAACCAGGTCGGACCCGGGCCAGGAGGCGGGAATGCCGGCAATCTGCTCGGCGGTGTTGATGTAGATGTCCGGGCCGTAGAAGTGGCGGAGGATTTCGATGGGGCTGTAGCCCTGCTCCCCCAGTTCGCAGGATCCCCACTGGGTCATCCACTGGCTGCAGGTGACCTGCCTGCCGTCGCAGTACTGGGTCAGAATGGGCTGCCGCACGTCGGGACGGGACAGGTAGTTGTCAAAGATTTCATCGACGGTAAGGGAAATGGTCTCATAGATGTTGCGGCCGTAGATCCATTTGTGGTCAAAGGCGGTGGAAGAGGTGATGGTAAAATCGTAGCCCTGGTTCCGGTACCATTCGGTGTACACCCGGTTCAGGGTGAAGGACATGATGGCCAGCACGTTGGCGGTAATGGACGCCTGGGGCCAGGTGGCGTAGATCTCGCTGGAAGCCACGTTTTTGATATAGTCCCGGTAGGGCACGTAGTAGTCCGGGGCGGAATCGTCGGTGGGCACGCCGTCGTGGACCACGATGGTCTGGGGCACCACCACGCGGCTGAGCACGATTTCTCCGGATTCGGGAACCGGCTTGACTTCGGTTTCCGCGATTTTCGGCGGATAGCTGCCGTACAGGGTGTGCTCCGGAATGATTACCGGATCCGGAACCGGCCGGGTGTCGGTTTCCGCCTCCAGGGCGGCCGGCTGGATGGCCATGGAGTTCGGCAGGATCTCGGTTCTGCGGATAAACTGGGTTTTGAAGCCGGGAGCGGAGATCTCCAGATCGTATTCGGAATAGGGGCGGCTGCCGCCGGGGGCCAGACTGAGGGACAGCGGCGGCGCCTGAAGGGGAATGGCCGGCGTATGGCCGGACCGGTCCGTGGTCAGATCCTGCACGGCCGGTTCCTGCGAGCCGGAAGGGAAGATGCGGACCCTGGCGCCGGGGATGGGAAAGTGGTTTTCCAGGGACACCACATCGACCCGCAGCGTCCCCTGGCTGTCGGAATCCGAGCTGCAGATGCGCATGGGTTGGTTCATAGGCAATTCCTGTTTGACTTATTACTCCATCCTATAACCGGGAGAAAGAAAAAATGTGTCCGCCGGCAAAAAAACAGTTGAAATCGAAAAAGATATCATGTATAATGCTATCAATTTGGGCATAAATACGGAAGCCCTGCCAGATAAAAAAAGAAAGGAACGGTATCCTATATGAAAGCATTTCTGATTCTGGAAGACGGGACTGTCTTTGAAGGAACCAGCATCGGTTCCGCCAGAGAGACCGTCAGTGAAATCGTTTTTAATACTTCTATGACCGGTTACCTGGAAGTCCTCACCGACCCCTCCTACGCGGGCCAGGCGGTGGTGATGACCTATCCTCTGATCGGCAACTACGGAGTCTGCCGGGAAGACATGGAATCCCTTGCCCCATGGCCCGATGGCTACGTTGTCAGAGAACTGTCCCGAATCCCCAGCAACTTCCGAAGCGAGGATACCCTCTCTCATTTCTTGGAAATTCACGATATTCCCGGTATCAGCGGCATCGATACAAGAGCCCTCACCAAAATTTTAAGAGAAAAAGGCACCATGAACGGCATGATTACCACAACGGTTTACGAAGATCTTTCTGAACCGCTGCAGCGCATGCGCGCGTACCGGGTGACCGGCGTGGTAAAAAAGACGTCCTGCAAAACGCCGTATGTGCTGGAACCGGCGGATCCGGAAGCGGAGACCTGCTCGGTGCGCACCGCGGAAAAGCCGGAGAGTTTAAAGCACCAGGCGGGCCGGGGCAGACACGTGGCGCTGCTGGACCTGGGCGCTAAGAGAAACATTGCCCGCTCGCTGACGGAGCGGGGATGCCGGGTGACGGTGTATCCCTGCGATACGCCGGCGGAAGAGATTCTGGCGGCAAAGCCCGACGGCATCATGCTTTCCAACGGGCCGGGAGACCCTAAGGAGAACGTGGAAATCATCCGGGAGATCCGGAAGCTTTACGAATCCGACGTGCCGATTTTTGCCATCTGCCTGGGACATCAGCTGATGGCCCTGGCTACCGGAGCCGATACCTACAAGCTGAAATACGGCCACAGAGGCGGCAACCACCCGGTAAAGGACCTGGCTACCGGACGGGTGTATATCTCTTCCCAGAACCACGGCTACGCGGTGGATACGGACAGCCTGGACCCGAACATAGCGGTGCCCGCCTTTGTCAATGTCAACGACGGCACTAACGAGGGCCTGGCCTATACGGGCAAAAATATTTTCACGGTACAGTATCACCCGGAGGCTTGTCCCGGCCCCCAGGATTCCAGTTACCTGTTTGACCGATTCTTGAAGATGATGGAGGTGCGCGCGTAATGCCGAAGAATCCCGATATTAAAAAAGTTCTGGTACTTGGTTCCGGTCCCATTGTCATCGGACAGGCGGCGGAGTTTGACTATGCCGGCACCCAGGCCTGCCGTTCCCTGAAAGAGGAAGGCGTCGAGGTGGTGCTGTTAAATTCCAATCCTGCCACCATTATGACCGATAAAGATATCGCGGACCGGGTGTATATTGAACCGCTGACGGTGGAAGTGGTGGAACAGCTGATTCTCAAGGAGCAGCCGGACAGCGTGCTGCCCACCCTGGGCGGCCAGGCGGGACTGAACCTGGCCATGGAACTGGAGGAGGCCGGATTTTTGAAGGCCCACAACGTGCGCCTCATCGGCACCACGGCCCAGACCATCAAAAAGGCGGAAGACCGGCTGGAATTTAAAGAGACCATGGAAAAAATCGGCGAGCCGGTGGCTCCTTCCAAGGTGGTGGAGACCATTGAAGACGGCATCGCCTTTACCAATACCATCGGCTATCCGGTGGTGCTGCGCCCGGCGTACACCCTGGGCGGCAGCGGCGGCGGCATTGCCGAAAACCAGGAACAGCTGGTGGAAATCCTGGGCAACGGCCTGCGGCTGTCCCGGGTGGGCCAGGTGCTGGTGGAGCGCTGTATCGCCGGCTGGAAGGAAGTGGAGTACGAGGTGATGCGGGACGGCGCCGGCAACGTGATCACCGTCTGCAACATGGAAAACATCGACCCGGTGGGCGTGCACACCGGTGACAGCATCGTGGTGGCCCCTTCCCAGACCCTGGGCGACAAGGAATACCAGATGCTGCGCACCTCGGCGCTGAATATCATTACGGAACTGGGCATCACCGGCGGCTGCAACGTGCAGTTTGCCCTGCATCCCACTTCGTTTGAATACTGCGTCATCGAGGTAAATCCCCGGGTGAGCCGTTCTTCGGCGCTGGCTTCCAAGGCCACCGGGTACCCCATTGCCAAGGTGGCGGCCAAGATCGCCCTGGGCTATACCCTGGACGAGATCAAAAACGCCGTAACCAAAAAGACCTACGCCAGTTTTGAGCCGATGCTGGACTACTGCGTGGTGAAAATGCCCCGCCTGCCTTTTGATAAATTCATCAGCGCCAAGCGGACGCTGGGCACCCAGATGAAGGCCACCGGCGAGGTGATGAGCATCTGCACCAACTTTGAGGGCGCGCTGATGAAGGCCATCCGTTCTCTGGAACAGCACGTGGACAGCCTGCTGTCCTACGATTTCTCCCATCTGAATGAGGAACAGCTGCTGGAGCAGCTGGCGGTGGTGGACGACCGGCGGATCTGGGTGATCGCGGAGGCCCTGCGCAGAGGCATTTCCTACGACACCATTTATCAGATCACCCGCATCGACCGGTGGTTCATCGACAAGCTGGCCATTTTGGTGGAAATGGAGGCGGCGCTAAAGAAGGGGCCGCTGACGGCGGAACTGTTAAAAGAAGCCAAGCGGATCGAATTTCCGGACAGCGTGATTGCCCGGCTCACCGGAATTCCCCAGGCAGAAATCAAACAGATGCGGAAGGAAAACGGCATTATGGCGGCCTTTAAAATGGTGGATACCTGCGCCGCGGAATTTGCCGCGGAAACGCCGTATTACTACTCCTGTTTCGGCAGCTTCAGCGAGGCGGAACAGAATAAGGACCGCAAGAAGGTGCTGGTGCTGGGTTCCGGCCCCATCCGCATCGGGCAGGGCATTGAATTTGACTTCTGTTCCGTCCACAGCACCTGGGCCTTTTCCAAAGAAGGATACGAAACCATTATCATCAACAACAACCCGGAGACCGTCAGCACCGATTTTGACATTGCCGACAAGCTGTATTTTGAGCCGCTGACGCCGGAAGACGTGGAAAACGTGGTGGACGTGGAACAGCCCGACGGCGCGGTGGTGCAGTTCGGCGGCCAAACGGCCATCAAGCTGACGGAGGCCCTGATGCAGATGGGCGTGCCGATTCTGGGCACGGCGGCAGAGGACGTGGACGCGGCGGAAGACCGGGAGCGGTTTGACGAAATCCTGGAACAGTGCGGCATTCCCAGACCCGCCGGCGGCACGGTATTTACGGCGGAAGAGGCCAAGAAAGTGGCGGCTGGGCTGGGCTATCCGGTGCTGGTGCGCCCCTCCTATGTGCTGGGCGGCCAGGGGATGCAGATCTGCATCAACGACCACGACATCGACGAATTTATCGGCATTATCAACCAGATCGCCCAGGATCACCCCATTCTGGTGGACAAGTACGTCCAGGGCAAGGAGATTGAGGTGGACGCGGTCTGCGACGGAACCGACATCCTGATTCCCGGCATCATGGAACACATCGAGCGGGCCGGCGTGCATTCCGGAGACAGCATTTCCGTGTATCCGGCTCAGAGCCTGACCCAGGAAGTCAGAGACACGCTGGTGGAATACACCCGGCGGCTGGCCAGGGCGCTGCACGTCAAAGGCATGATCAACATCCAGTTCATCGTCAGCCATGGAACGGTGTACGTCATCGAGGTCAATCCCCGTTCTTCCCGGACGGTGCCTTATATCAGCAAGGTGACGGGCATTCCCATTGTGCCGCTGGCTACCCAGGTAATCTGCGGACACACCATACGGGAACTGGGCTATACGCCGGGGCTGGCGCCGGAGGCGGACTACATCGCCATTAAGATGCCGGTGTTCTCCTTTGAGAAAATCCGCGGCGCCGACATCAGCCTGGGGCCGGAAATGAAGTCCACCGGCGAGTGCCTGGGCATCGCCAAGACCTTCAACGAGGCGCTGTACAAGGCCTTTGAAGGCGCCGGCATCAAGCTGCCCCGGCACAAGAACATGATCATTACCGTAAAGGATGAGGATAAGCAGGACGTGGTGGAGATTGCCAGACGGTTCCAGGCGGTGGGGTACAAGATCTTCTCCACCCGGGGAACGGCGAAGGTGCTCAATGAAAACGGGGTGAAGGCCCTGGCGGTAAACAAGATCGAACAGGAGTCTCCCAACCTGCTGGATCTGATTCTGGGCCATCAGATCGACCTGGTGATCGATACGCCGCCTCAGGGGGCGGACCACAGCCGGGACGGCTTTATCATCCGGCGCAACGCCATCGAAACCGGCGTCCATGTGCTCACCAGCCTGGATACCGCCGCGGCGCTGGCGACCAGCCTGGAAAACCGGGCCAGAAAGCTGACGCTGGTGGATATCGCCAGACTGTAAACAGACAAAAAGCGTTTCCCTCCGGCAGGTTCCGGAGAGAAACGCTTTTTTCATAATAGAAACTACTGAATGGTAGTGCCGGCCTTGCCTGCCAGGCTGGCTTTGGCTTTTTCCAGGGACGTGATAATGGCGCACCGATGGGTGCCGTGCCGGATAAAGTCCACGGAAGCCTCTACCTTGGGCAGCATAGATGCAAACTCAAACTGGCCCTGGGCAATATAGGCCTCGGCTTCGGGAATGGTCATGGAAGACAGCGGCTGTTCGTCCGGCTGTCCGTAATTTAAGGTGACGTTGTCCACGCTGGTGAGGATCATCAGCACGTCGGCGTCTACCTCTTTGGCCAGCAGCCCGGCGGCCAGGTCCTTTTCAATCACCGCGCTGGCGCCCTTTAAGCCGGCGCCCTGTTCCATCACCGGGATCCCGCCGCCGCCGCAGGCGATGACGATCTGGTCCGCGTCCAGCACCGCTTTGATCACGTCAATTTCCACAATGGCCACCGGCCTGGGCGAAGCCACTACCCGGCGGAAGCCTTTGCCGGGCACCTCTTCCACGTAGTTGCCTTTTTCTTCTTCCTGTCTGGCTTCTTCCTCTGTCATAAACCGTCCGATGGGCTTCACCGGCGTATAAAACGCTTCGTCGTAGGGGTTGACCATCATCTGGGTCAGGATGGTAGCCACCGGCTTGTAGATGCCGCGGCGCACCAGTTCGGCGCGGATGCCGTTTTGCAGGTCGTAGCCGATGTATCCCTGGCTCATGGCGGAGCACACGGACATGGGAGCCGGCGTATAGCCTTCGTGCTGCTTGCCGAATTCGTTCATGGCGGTGTGGATCATGCCTACCTGCGGCGCGTTGCTGTGTACAATGGCCACCTGCCAGCCTTCCTGTATGAAGTCGGCGATGACTTTGGAGGTCCGGGCGACGGTCTCTTTCTGCTCCGGCAGATTGGTGCCCAGCGCGTTGTGCCCCAGTGCCATGACAATTCGCTTCTTGGCCATAAGAATCCCTCACTTTTTCAATTATATAAGGGCCTTTGGGGGCCCTGCTGATATAAATATTATAGTATTTGTACATAAAAAAAGCAACAATTATATACAGTTTGTGTTATACTGAAGGGCAGAAGGATGTGAGAACATGGGTTGGCTTGGCCGGATGCTTCTGCCGCTGGTGCTGTACGATCTGGCGGCCGCGATGTGGATGCGGGCGCTGCCGGATGGCAGTTCCCTTATGGCGCAGTTTCTTGCGGCGGTTTTGGCGCTGGCGGTTCTGACGCCGGCGTGGTTTTGGCAGCCGGGAGGGCGGAAGCGTGCGCCCTTTGCGGCGGGAAAGGCGGCGGCTTTCGCGGCGTCCGGCGTCTGCGGCAGCCTCTGCGCCAACAGCCTGGTTTTGCTGCTGGACCTGCGCCGGTATTTCGGCGGCTATGAGGCGGCGGCACAGCAGCTGTTTTCCCCGCCGCTGGGGCTGCAGGTGCTGGCGGTGGGGCTGGTGATTCCGGCGGCGGAGGAGATGATTTTCCGCGGGTACGGGTACGGCAGCCTGCGAAGCCGCCTGGGGGTCTGGCCGGCGGCTCTGGTTTCCGCCCTGCTGTTCGGCCTGTACCATGGAAATGTCCTCCAGGGAGCCTACGCCTTTCTGCTGGGACTGGCGCTGGCCTGGAGCCTGGAGCAGGAGGGGCGGCTTGCGGCGCCATGGCTGATCCACGCCGCGGCCAACCTCACATCTGTGGCGGGAGAGTATCTGGCGCTGGGAGAACCGGTGTCCGGGCCGGCGCTTTTGATTCTGGCGGCGGCCGGCGGCGCGGGCATGTATGGGGCGCTTAAAATGGTAAAGAATAGGAACCAAAAGGAGGTATTCCAGTGAAACTGTTATCAGTGGCCATTCCCTGCTACAATTCAGAGCCGTATATGCGGCACTGCATCGAGTCCCTTCTGCCGGGAGGCGACGAGGTGGAGATTCTGATTGTGGACGATGGTTCGGCAAAGGACCGGACTGCAGAAATTGCGGATGAATATGAAAAGGAGTACCCGGGCATCTGCCGGGCCATTCACCAGGAAAACGGCGGGCACGGCGAAGCGGTGAATACGGGGCTGAAACATGCCCAGGGTATCTATTTTAAAGTGGTGGACAGCGACGACTGGGTGGATCCGGAGGCCTATCAGGAGGTGCTGCGGACGCTGCGGCGTTTTGTCTACGGAAACCAGACGCTGGACATGCTGATCTGCAACTTTGTCTATGAGAAGCAGGGAGCGAAGCGCAAAAAGGTCATGAACTACCGGACGGCCCTGCCCAGGGACCAGGTGTTCGGCTGGGACGACGTAAAGGTATTTATGCTGGGACAGTACATTCTGATGCATTCGGTGATCTACCGGACGGAGCTTCTGCACCAGTGCGGCCTGGAACTGCCGGCCCACACCTTCTACGTGGACAACATTTTTGTATACCAGCCGCTGCCACACGTAAAGACCATGTACTATCTGGACGTAAATTTCTACCGTTATTTCATCGGCCGCCAGGACCAGTCGGTCAACGAGCAGGTGATGATCGGCAGAATCGACCAGCAGATCCGGGTCACCCGCCTGATGCTGGACTACTACGATATGAGAAAAATCCAGAACCGGAAGCTGCGGCACTACATGGTCCGGTATCTGGAGATCATGATGGTAATTTCTTCCATCCTGGCCATTCGCTCGGGAACCGAGGAAAATATGGAAAAGAAAAAGGAACTGTGGGAGTACGTCAAAAAGACCAATCCGATTCTGTATCTGCGGCTCCGTTTCGGGTTCCTGGGCCAGAGCATGAATCTGCCGGGCGAAAGCGGCCGTCAGGTATCCATTGCCGGATACAAGATCAGCCAGAAATTCTTCGGGTTCAACTGAAAAACCCACAGGGAAAAGGCTGTGGAAATCTCAGCCAGAATGCTGATTGCAATCCCTGCAGGTTGGTTGTATAGTGTATAAGGCGTTTCCGGGGGAAGCGCAGAATCTGTACACGGGACGGCAAAAAGAAATGGCAAGAGATTTTAAAAATCCGCAGATGAAGACAGTGTGGGAATACGGCCTGATTACGGTCAGCATGATGATCATGACCATAGGCGTGTATTTCTTCAAGTTCCCCAATCACTTTGCCTTCGGCGGCGTCACCGGTTTTTCCACGGTGGTCAGCGAACTGACCCGGTGGTCCGCCAGCCAGTTTACCTTTATCGCCAACATGGTGCTGCTGGTGCTGGGCTTTCTGTTTCTGGGCAGGGATTTTGGCATCAAAACGGTCTACGCCAGCCTGGTGATGTCGGCGATGCTGCCGGTGCTGGAACGGTTTTTCCCCATGGCGCAGCCGCTGACGGACGAGCCTCTGCTGGAACTGGTATTCGCCATTTTCCTGCCGGCGGTGGGATCGGCGGTGCTGTTTAATATCGGGGCCTCCAGCGGCGGAACGGACATCATCGCCATGATTTTAAAGAAGCACACCAGCTTCAACATCGGCACGGTGCTGCTTTTGGTGGACCTGCTTTCGGTGGTCATGGCGTTTTTCATCTTTGACCCCACTACGGGCCTGTTTTCCAGCCTGGGCCTGATGGCCAAGTCCCTGATGATCGACGGAGTGATCGAAAGCATCAACCAGTGCAAATGCTTCAGCATCGTCTGCGACGATCCGGATCCCATCTGCGACTACATCATCAACACGCTGAACCGCAGCGCCACCATATACAAAGCCCAGGGCGCCTTTACCCACCATCCGAAGACGGTGGTGATGACCACCATGAAACGGGGCCAGGCGGTGAAGCTGCGCAACTACATCCGGCAGACGGAGCCGACGGCCTTTATCCAGATTTCCAACTCCAGCGAAATCGTGGGCAAGGGATTTCTGACCAACTAAAGGCAGAGGGCGGCGCCGGGATCCTCGGGAAAAATGTTTTGAAAAAATTGTGGAAAAAATGTTGACAATTGGAACAACATCGCTTATACTAACTAAGCAGCCGCGAGAGAGCGGCAGATATGGGGTCTTAGCTCAGCTGGGAGAGCATCTGCCTTACAAGCAGAGGGTCACAGGTTCGAGCCCTGTAGGCCCCATATATCCCAATAAAATATGGCGGAATAGCTCAGTTGGCTAGAGCACACGGTTCATACCCGTGGTGTCGAGAGTTCAAATCTCCCTTCCGCTATTGTCGGAAAACCCCGGAAGCCTTGCGATAGCAGGTGTTTCGGGGTTTTTCTTTTGCCGGAACTGTGTTATACTAGGTAACATAGCAAGGGACAGGAGGCAGCCATGTACAGTTTTATTGTGAATCCCAACGCCGGAAACGGGCGCGGCAAAGAGACGTGGCGCCGGGTGGAAAAACGCCTGAAGCGTCTGGGCACCGCGTATGAAGTGATGTTTACCAGACAGCCGGGAGACGCCAGAACGTTTGCTGCGGAACTGACCAGGCGGGACCGGGAGCCGGGCCCTATCGTGGCGGTGGGCGGCGACGGCACGCTGAATGAAGTGCTGGACGGACTTTCCTTTGAAGCGTCGCCGGAACTGGGGTATATTCCGGCAGGTTCCGGCAACGACCTGGCCAGAAGCCTGCGGCTGTCCGCAAATCCGGAGGCGGCGCTGAAGCGGGTGCTGCGGGCCGGACGGTCCCGGCTGCTGGATTACGGAGTGGTTTCCTACGGGGAAGCCATGACCCACCGGCGGTTTATAGTCAGCGCCGGCATCGGCCTGGACGCGGCGGTCTGTCAGGACGTGATGAACCGGAAGCAGAAGCCCGGACGGCGGCTGAAGCTGAGAAGGCTGGCGTATGTGTGTTCCGGCATCTGCCAGCTGGTGTGCTGCCGGCCGGCGCGGGGATATCTGCTGTTGGATGGCGTGCAGAAAGTGGAATTCAATCATATTTATTTTATATCGGCGCATATTCACCCCTATGAGGGCGGCGGATTCCGGATGGCTCCCGGGGCGGACCCGTCAGATGGAAAGCTGACTCTCTGTGTGGTGCATCTGGGAAAGAAGCGGAAGCTGATTCCCATTCTGCTGGGAGCGCTGACCGGCGGCCATATCCGGTGCCGGGGCGTGCGCGTCTATGTCTGCCGGGAAGCGGAGATCCATATGGAGCGGCCCATGGCCGTGCACGTGGACGGAGAGAGCTGCCAGATGCAGAAGGACCTGCAGATCCGCTGCATTCCCCAGCAGATCCGGATGATTCTGTAGGGCGCCGCAGGAAAAGGAGAGAAGATGAGAATCGGACAGGGATACGACGTACACCGCCTGACGGAAGGCAGAGACCTGATTCTGGGCGGGGTGCGCATACCATATGAAAAAGGGCTGCTGGGCCATTCCGACGCGGACGTGCTGCTGCACGCGGTGATGGACGCGCTGCTGGGAGCGGCGGCTCTGGGAGATATCGGACAGCATTTTCCCGATACGGATCCGGCCTACGCGGGAGCCTCCAGCCTGGAGCTTTTGAAGGCGGTGGGCCGGCTTCTGGAAGAGAAGGGATTTGTGGCGGAAAACATTGACGCCACCATCATTGCCCAGCGGCCGAAGCTGGCGGCTTACCGCCAGCAGATGCGGGAAAACATTGCCGGGGCCCTGGGGCTGCCGGCGGACCGGGTCAGCGTCAAGGCCACTACGGAAGAGGGGCTGGGCTTTACGGGATCCGGGGAGGGCATCGCGGCCCAGGCCATCGCGCTTTTGGTATCGCCGGACGACTACTGTCAGGAAGACCGGCAGGGGCATCCGGGCTGCGGCGGCTGCCGGCGGATGACGGAAGGATGACTACAACAAAAAAGGAGAGCATCATGAAGATTTTCAATACACTGACCAGAAGAAAAGAGGAATTTGTGCCGCTGGAGTCGGGCAAAGTCAAAATGTACGTCTGCGGTCCCACGGTGTACAATTTTATTCATATCGGAAACGCCAGGCCCATGATCGTGTTCGATACGGTGCGGCGCTATTTTGAGTACAAGGGATACGAGGTCAGCTACGTCTCCAACTTTACGGACGTGGACGACAAGATCATCCAGAAAGCCAGAGAAGAGGGCGTAGAGGCGGAAGTCATATCCAGGCGTTTCATCGAGGAATGCAAAAAGGATATGGAGGGACTGAACGTGAAGCCGGCGACGGTGCATCCCCAGGCGACCCAGGAGATCGGCGGCATGGTGGAGATGATTCAGACCCTGATCCGGCTGGGCCACGCATACAAGGCGGAGGACGGCACCGTGTACTTCCGCACGGCGTCGTTCCCGGAGTACGGCAAGCTGTCCCACAAGAATCTGGAAGATCTGCAGTCCGGATTCCGGGAGATTAAGGTGACCGGCGAAGAGGGCAAGGAAGACCCGGCGGATTTTGTGCTGTGGAAGCCTAAAAAGGAAGGGGAGCCCTACTGGGAGGCTCCCTGGTGCTGCGGCCGTCCCGGCTGGCACATCGAGTGCTCCGTCATGGCCAAAAAGTACCTGGGCGACCAGATCGACATCCACGCCGGCGGCGAGGACCTGATCTTCCCCCATCATGAAAACGAAATCGCTCAGAGCGAAGCCGCCAACGGAAAGCCCTTTGCCAGATACTGGATGCACAACGCCTTTTTAAATATTGACAACCGGAAGATGTCCAAATCCTTGGGCAATTTCTTTACGGTGCGGGAAATTTCGGAAAAGTACGACCTGCAGGTGCTGCGGTTCTTTATGCTCAGCGCCCATTACCGCAGTCCGCTGAATTTCAGCGCGGACCTGATGGAGGCTTCCAGAAACGGCCTGGAGCGGATTCTCACCGCCGCCGACCGGCTGCGGTCCGCAAAGGCCGCCGCTTCCGGAGAGACCCTTACGGACAAAGAAGAGGCGAACCTGGCGGAAGCCGGGAAACTGAAGGAAAAGTACGAGGCGGCTATGGAAGACGATTTCAACACCGCCGACGCCATTTCCGCGGTGTTTGAACTGGTAAAGCTGGCCAATTCCACGGCAGGGGAAGGCTGCAGCCGCGCCTATGCCGGGCAGCTGCTGGAACTGCTGGAAACCCTCTGCGGGGTTTTGGGCATCCGTACGGAAAAGAAGGAAGAAGTGCTGGATGAGGAAATCGAAGCGCTGATCGCCCAGAGACAGCAGGCCCGCAAGGCCCGGGATTTCGCTCTGGCGGACCGGATCCGGGGACAGCTTTCCGATATGGGCATTCTGCTGGAAGACACCAGAGAGGGCGTAAAATGGAAGAGAGTCTGAGAAAAGCGCTGGAACTGGAAGCGGCGCCGGAGGATCCGTCCCAGTATTCGCCGCTGGCCCTGGCCTATATGGGGGACTGCGTCTATGAACTGCTGATCCGGACGGCGATTATCAGCCGGGGGAACCGGCAGGTGCAGAAACTGCACAAAGAGACGACGGCCCTGGTCAACGCCGCCAGCCAGGCGCGGCTGATGCGGGAGCTGGAGCCTCTGCTGACAGAAGAAGAGCGGACCGTATTCAAACGGGGCCGGAACGCCCGGTCCACCGCCATTGCCAGACACGCGTCCATTGCCGATTACCGCATGGCCACAGGTCTGGAGGCGCTGCTGGGGTATCTGTACCTGAGCCGCCGGATGGACCGCGCCGTGGAGCTGGTGGGTACGGGACTGGAAAAGACAGGAGAATGGAATCAGGAATGAAAGAAAGACAATATCAGGAGAAACAGGCGCAGAACCTGGAGCCGCAGGAGGACGGGACGCTGATTGAAGGCCGGAACGCGGTGCTGGAAGCGTTTCGGGCCGGCAAGACCGTGGACCGGCTGTACGTGCTGGAAGGATGCAAGGACGGACCGGTGATGTCCATTCTGCGGGAGGCCAGGAAACAGGATACGCTGGTGCAGTTTGTGTCCAGGGAACGGCTGGAACAGCTGACGGGAGGAAAGCATCACCAGGGCGTGGCGGCGCAGACCGCCGCCTGGCAGTACGCGTCGGTGGAAGAGATGCTTAAGAAAGCAGAAGAAAAGGGAGAGCCTCCGTTTTTGTTTCTGCTGGACGGGATCGAAGATCCCCACAATCTGGGAGCGATTATCCGGACGGCCAACCTGGCCGGCGCCCATGGGGTGATTATCCCCAAACGCCGGGCGGCAGGCCTGACGGCGACGGTGGCCAGGGCCTCCGCCGGGGCTCTGCATTTTACACCGGTGGCCAAGGTGACCAACCTGGTATCGGTGATGGAGGAACTGAAGCAGAAAGGCATGTGGTTTGTCTGCGCGGACATGGATGGAGAGTCCATGTACCGGCTGAACTTAAAAGGTTCCATCGGGCTGGTGATCGGAAACGAGGGAGAAGGCGTGGGCAGGCTGGTGAAGGAGGCCTGCGACATGACCGCTTCGATTCCCATGAAGGGAGACATCGACTCCCTGAACGCTTCGGTGGCGGCCGGCGTGCTGGCTTATGAAATTGTAAGACAAAGGCTGTTTCCCTAGAGAAACAGCCTTTTTGGTTTGCGTCAGTCTTCCAGGGTAATGACCCGGAAGGAGGCGTCGGACCAGGTATTTCCTATAATATAGGAAGTGTACAGACGGCCGGCGGCGATGTCCACCTGGTAGGATACCAGAGGTTCGTTTCCGGCGGCGGAAGTGCCGGAAGCGGTGGGCACCAGCACTGGGAGTTCCCGCGGAGTTCCGGAGATGCCGGCATTGGCGACATAGAACTGATAGGTGCCGGCCGCCGCCTGCTTGTAAGGCGTGACTTCCAGGAAATCCACATTCTGGAAGACGGCGTCGTGGCTGTAGAGGTAGACGCTGAAACTGGAGCCGCTGTAGGACATGTTGGCCGCCCGGCAGCAGCCAGTGCTGTAGCCTAAGGAAGAACAGCCGGAGGCCGGCACCTGGGTCATGCGCAGGCCGCCGGAAGACGTATCCGTCAGCACCATGGTGTACCGCTGTCCGGCGGAGAACGGGAAGGTCTGCTGCAGCAGAATGGTGCGCAGGCCGGAGGCGCGGCGTACGGTTACGGTATGGAAGCCATCGGAGATCCAGTCGTAGTCGGAAACGGTGCCGAACCGGGAATTGATGGCGTAGTTGGTGCCGTCAATGGAAATGTTGACGGTAAAGCTGTTGGCGGAGGCGTTGAGAAAACGCACCCGGCCGTAGGTCTGTGAGGAAGGACAGCTGGGGCAGGATGGGAAGATGGGGAACACCGGCCAGGCGGGAGACACCGGGCGGCTGTCTTCGGGGGCGATGGGAGTTTCGGGCAGATGCTCTTCATCTGCCGGCGTGACGGCGGGCCGTCCGCCCTCCGGCGCCACCGGCGTGGTGAGTCCGTAGTCGGCTTCGCTTAAATGCCCGCCGCTTTCATCCTGATGCAGGGAATAGCGGTTGAACGTATTTCCAGCCATAATGAGAAAGCCTCTTGTTTTTTACTTTACATTATGTGGAAGAGAAGATGGGGTGCGCGTCCGCGGCAAGGCTTTTTGGAAACGTCTGCCCGTCGGATGTATTGCATAAAAAAGTGTGCGCCAAGGCGCATCCTCAGCGGAGCGTTTTTTTGTACGATAGGAAATGAAATTTCCTATCGTATAAAAAAAGAATCCTGCATCGCAGGATTCTCCTGAAGCTGATGACGGGACTCGGACCCGTGACCTCCTCACTACCAATGAGGTGCGCTACCACCTGTGCCACATCAGCATTTGCGCTTTCGCATGTGCCATGCTCAAGCCTTAGATATATTATCATGAGTTTTTCGGTTTGTCAACAGCAAATAAAAAATTTTTGCGGACGCCCCTTTCCCCTTTTTTTCGGCGGAAGAATATGATATGATTATCCATTATGGGAATACTACAGACGGAGGAAGATTATGGAAGAGAATCGCATGGAGATCCGGGAAGCCGGCGGCGCGGCGGCGGAGACATCCAAAAATTTTATTGAACTGGAAATCGACAAGGACCTGGCGGAAGGCGTCTACGACCACGTGCAGACCCGGTTCCCGCCGGAGCCCAACGGCTACCTGCACATCGGCCACGCCAAGTCCATCCTGCTCAACTACGGGCTGGCCCAGAAGTACGGCGGCAAGTTCAATCTGCGTTTTGACGATACCAACCCCACCAAGGAAAAGACGGAATTTGTAGAATCCATTATCGAAGATGTGAAGTGGCTGGGCGCTGATTTTGAGGACCGCCTGTTTTTCGCGTCCAACTATTTCCAGCAGATGTACGAATGCGCGGTATTTCTGATTAAGAAGGGCAAGGCTTTTGTCTGCGACCTGACGGCAGAGCAGATCCGGGAATACCGGGGCGATTTCACCACGCCCGGCAAGGAGAGCCCCTACCGGAACCGGTCGGTGGAAGAGAACCTGCGGCTGTTTGAAGAGATGAAAGAGGGCCGCTATCAGGATGGGGAGAAGGTGCTGCGGGCCAAGATCGACATGGCTTCCCCCAACATCAATATGCGGGATCCGGTGATCTACCGGGTGGCCCACATGTCCCACCACAATACGGGAGACGCCTGGTGCATCTATCCGATGTACGACTTTGCCCACCCCATTGAGGACGCCATTGAGCATATCACCCACTCCATCTGCACCCTGGAGTTTGAGGACCATCGGCCGCTGTACGACTGGGTGGTGCGGGAGTGCGAGTTTGAGAATCCGCCCCGGCAGATCGAGTTTGCCAAGCTGTATCTGACCAATGTGGTCACCGGTAAGCGCTATATCAAGAAACTGGTGGAAGACGGCATTGTGGACGGCTGGGACGACCCGCGGCTGGTGTCTATCGCGGCGCTGCGGCGGCGGGGCTATACGCCGGAATCCATCAAGCGGTTTGTAGAACTGGTAGGCGTTTCCAAGGCCAACAGCTCCGTGGACTACGCCATGCTGGAGTACTGCATCCGGGAGGATCTGAAGCTGAAGCGGCCCCGGATGATGGCGGTGCTGGATCCGGTGAAGCTGATCATCGACAACTATCCGGAGGGACAGACGGAACTGCTGACGGTGCCCAACAACACGGAGAACGAAGAACTGGGCACGCGGCAGGTGACCTTCGGAAGAGAACTGTATATTGAGCGGGAAGACTTTATGGAAGTGCCGCCGAAGAAGTATTTCCGCCTGTTCCCCGGCAACGAGGTGCGGCTGTTCGGCGCTTATTTCGTCACCTGCACCGGCTGCGAAAAAGACGCGGACGGCAATGTGACGGCGGTGCACGCCACCTACGATCCGGAGACCAAGAGCGGTTCCGGTTTTACGGGACGCAAGGTCAAAGGCACCATCCACTGGGTGGAGGCGTCCACGGCGGTTTCCGTGGAATGCCGCCTGTATGAAAACATTGTGGACGAGGAAAAGGGCAAGCTCAATGCCGACGGCACCCTGAACTTAAATCCCAATTCCCTGACGGTGCTGAAAAACTGTATGGCGGAGCCGGCGCTGGCCGAGGCCCATGCCTATGACAGCTTCCAGTTTATGCGCAGCGGCTATTTCTGCGCGGACTGCCGGGACAGCCGGCCGGGACAGCCGGTGTTCAACCGCATCGTATCGCTGAAAAGTTCGTTTAAATTAAATGAAAAGGGTTCATGAGTAAGATTGGAAAGAAAACAAAGGCCGCTCTGGCGGCAGTCCTAGTGCTGTGCCTGGCCGGAGCGGTTCTCCCGGCGGCAAGAAACGCTGGGAACAGGCAGACAGAAGAGACAGAGATGCCGGCAGCAGCTTCGGCGCCGGCGCCGTCCGAGGAAGGGACCGCGCCGGCGCTTCCTCGTCTGTCGGACAGCCAGAATCAGCTGCTGGCGCAGCTGTCGGAGGCCATGGAGCGGGGAGATCTGGAACAGGCGGCTCGTTTGATGCTGGAGGAGGAAACCGCGCTGGGAGATCTGTTTTATGAGACGCTGGAGGGGAACCGGTATCTGTATCAGGAGGGAGAACTGTCTCCGGATCCGGATGGGACGGGGCTGGTGCTGGCCCGCCCCACAGTGCTGTTTTACGGAACCTTTGCCGGCGGAGTTCCCCAGGGCCAGGCGTCGGCGCTGCAGGCCACGCAGCTGGAATACCCCCGGTACGATTATTCGGCGGGCAGCTGGGAGGACGGCCGCATGGAAGGCGAAGGCCGCACCGGCTACTGCTATTATGCGGGCGCCGGCGAGGAAAACCAGTCGGTGAGCCGGGAGGGTGTATTTTCCGGAGACCTTATGGAAGGCGCCGTCCGGTATGTGACGGTCAATGCGGAAGGCGAAGAAAGCGCCTGGACCATGGAGGCCCGGGAAGGAAAGCTGGTGCTGACAGACGCCTGGGAATACCAGGAAAATGACGGTACGTACCGGCTGCCTTCGGAGGGAGACAGCGGACACGACTATGTGATTTCAGAAGAAAACGCAGAAGAAACCAGATTTCAGAACATGATCCCGTGGGACTGACGTTCAGAAATCCGGTTTCTCAAATAACATGTATTCGATTTCAAATCATGCGGCCGGGAGTAAACTCCGGCGGAGCGAAAGCCGAAACGGTCACAGGCCGGTATCCTCGGTGATGACAGCGCCGCCGGACGCTTCCGGCTTTTTCTCTTCGTCAGAAGATTCCTTCTCGCCGTCGGAATCCGGCGTTTCCTTCTCCTCGCCGGCATCTTCCGCTGGGGCAGCATCCTTGCCGCAGTCCGGGGCATCCGCCTTTTTCTCGCCCAGAGTCACATAGCTGCGGGACTCCGTCTCGTGGGGCAGCGTACCGTCGAAGGAATCGTCCTCCTCCTGCTCGCCTTCGCCTTCAAAATCGTGGAAATCTTCGTCCAGTTCTTTGTGGAAGGACTGATACTTCAGAAAATAAGAGACGCCGGCAGCCACGGCGCCGGACAGTGCAGCCAGTGCAAGAAACTTGCCGAAATTCTTTTTTGCCATGAGGATGCTCCTTTCCAACCTTCTGTTGATCTTTTCTATCTATTTTAATACCATTATTCCAAAAAAGAAAGGTATATATTAAGAAAAATTTTATAAACTATCTTAGACAGATCGAAAGAAATGGAAAAAAATCAAAAATTTAGCACTCGATACTTGACAGTGCTAACAAAGGGTGCTATAACTGTGTTGTGAGTTGAGAAAGAGGTTTCTAATCAAGAAAGAAATCAGATTTGAGGAGGAATTATATATGAAATTAGTACCGCTTTTTGACAGAGTCGTATTGAAGCAGCTGGTAGCGGAAGAAACTACAAAGTCCGGAATCGTGCTTCCGGGACAGGCCAAGGAGAAGCCGCAGCAGGCAGAGGTTGTGGCGGCAGGCCCCGGCGGAGTGGTAGACGGCAAGGAAGTCACCATGCAGGTAAAGCCCGGCGACAAGGTGATTTATTCCAAGTACTCCGGAACCGAAGTGGAAGTAGACGACGAGAAGTACGTGATTGTAAAGCAGAATGATATTCTGGCTGTGATCGAGTAATATCCCGTATTCTATCTGCATGAATTGATTAGAACTTTATCTTAGAAAAGAAACTGGAGGAATAAAATTATGGCAAAGGAAATTAAATACGGCGTAGACGCCAGAAAAGCTCTGGAGTCCGGCGTCAATCAGCTGGCAGATACCGTGCGCGTTACTCTGGGCCCGAAAGGCCGCAACGTGGTTCTGGATAAATCCTTCGGCGCTCCGCTGATCACCAACGACGGCGTGACCATCGCCAAGGAAATCGAACTGAAAGATCCCTTTGAGAACATGGGCGCGCAGCTTCTGAAGGAAGTGGCGACCAAGACCAACGACGTAGCCGGCGACGGCACCACCACCGCGACGGTTCTGGCACAGGCCATGATCAACGAAGGCATGAAGAACCTGGCTGCCGGCGCCAACCCCATCGTGCTGAGAAAGGGCATGAAGAAGGCGACGGATGCTGCGGTTGAGGCTATTGCGGCTATGAGCCAGCCCATCAGCGGCAAGGATCAGATCGCCAAGGTAGCGGCGATCTCCGCTTCCAGCGAGGAAGTGGGCGAGATGGTGGCAGACGCCATGGAAAAGGTTTCCAAGGACGGCGTAATCACCATTGAAGAGTCCAAGACCATGAAGACCGAACTGGATCTGGTAGAAGGCATGCAGTTCGACAGAGGCTATATTTCCGCTTATATGTGCACCGATATGGATAAGATGGAAGCGGTGCTGGAAGATCCCTACATCCTGATTACCGACAAGAAGATTTCCAATATTCAGGAGATCCTGCCGCTGCTGGAGCAGGTGGTACAGTCCGGCGCCAGACTGCTGATTATCGCTGAGGACGTGGAAGGCGAAGCCCTGACCACTCTGATCGTGAACAAGCTGAGAGGCACCTTCAACGTAGTGGCTGTCAAGGCTCCCGGATACGGCGACAGAAGAAAAGAGATGCTGCAGGATATCGCGATCCTGACCGGCGGTACGGTGATTTCCGAAGAACTGGGCCTGGAACTGAAAGACGCTACGCTGGCGCAGCTGGGCCGGGCGAAATCCGTAAAGGTTCAGAAAGAAAATACGGTGATCGTGGACGGCGAAGGCGACAAGGCGGCTATCGCGGCCAGAGTCAGCCAGATCCGCGGCCAGATCGAAGAGACCACTTCTGATTTTGACAGAGAGAAGCTGCAGGAGAGACTGGCGAAGCTGGCAGGCGGCGTAGCCGTGATCCGCGTAGGCGCCGCGACGGAGACTGAGATGAAGGAAGCCAAGCTGCGTATGGAAGACGCTCTGGCGGCTACCAAGGCAGCAGTAGAGGAAGGCATTATCGCCGGCGGCGGTTCTGCCTATGTACACGCCACTGCGGAAGTTGCCAAGATCCTGGGCGATCTGGAAGGCGATGAGAAGACCGGCGCCAGAATCATCCTGAAGGCTCTGGAAGCTCCGCTGTATCACATCGTAGCCAACGCCGGACTGGAAGGCTCCGTGATCATCAACAAGGTAAAAGAGTCTCCGGTAGGAACCGGTTTTGACGCATACAAAGAAGAATATGTGAACATGATTGACGCAGGCATCCTGGATCCCGCCAAGGTGACCAGAAGCGCGCTGCAGAACGCTACCAGCGTTGCGTCAACCCTGTTGACAACCGAGTCTGTTGTTGCTAATATTAAAGAAGAAACCCCCGCGATGCCGGCAGGCGGCGGAATGGGCGGAATGATGTAATAGAAGACGCGCAGCAGAGCGGCAAGACAAGTGGGGCTGCCACGGAAGGAATTCTGCGGCAGCCCTTTTTGACGGAAGCGAACGCCGCGCGCAACTTTACAGGAAAGGCGGAACCTTTATGAACGATTCCTATGCGGAATGGCTGGTGAAGCGGAAAGAACCGGCCTACAACTACCTGATCAAGGCATTTCTGATTTTTCTGTGCGTGATCGGCCTGATCGCGGCCCTGCTGCTGCCGCTGGGCATTATTATCCTGACCATCCTCGGGGCAGTGGCGTATTTTTCCTTTCAGAGACTCAGCGTGGAGTTTGAGTACCTGGTGGTCAACGACCAGGTGACCATCGATGTGATTATGGGTAAGTCCAAGCGGAAAAAGGCGTGGGAAGGAACCATGAGCGAGATTCAGATCGTGGCGCCCAAAGACTCGTATCTGCTGAAGGACTACGAAAAACACGGCATGAAGGTTCTGGATTTTACGTCCCATACGCCGGAGGGAAAGGTGTACGGCATGATCCATCAGAACGGCACTTCTACCCAGGAAATTCTGTTTGAACCCAATGAGAAAATACTCGCCTGCATGCGGCAGAGAAGCCCGCGCAAGGTGATTCAGTAGCCGGATCCAAAGGCGGTCCGGCTGCCTTTGTCTGTGCGATTCTGCTGAAAAATCCGATGGAAAAATCCGGAAATTGTATTTGACAAGAAATCTGAAATATGATAGATTATGTTACTAATACCATACCAATCAATACAAATCAGAAGAAAGCGAGGAATATGTAATGGGTAGAATCATCGGTGAAGGTATTACCTTTGATGATGTACTGCTGGTGCCGGCCTATTCGGAAGTCATCCCCAATCAGGTGGACCTGACCACGTATCTGACCGGAAAAGTGAAGCTGAATATCCCGCTGATGAGCGCCGGCATGGATACGGTTACCGAGCACCGTATGGCCATTGCCATGGCAAGGCAGGGAGGTATCGGCATTATCCACAAGAACATGTCCATTCAGGAACAGGCGGACGAGGTGGACAAGGTCAAACGGTCGGAGAACGGCGTCATTACAGACCCCTTCTATCTTTCCCCGGAGCATACGTTAAAAGACGCGGATGAACTGATGGGCAAGTACCGTATTTCCGGCGTACCCATTACAGAAGGCAGAAAGCTGGTGGGCATCATCACCAACCGCGATCTGAAGTTTGAAGAGGACTTTACCAAGAAGATCAAGGAGTGCATGACTTCGGAGCATCTGGTGACGGCTCCCGAGGGCATCACTATGATGGAGGCCAAGAAGATCCTGGCCAAGGCCAGAGTGGAGAAGCTTCCCATCGTGGACAAGGACTTCAACTTAAAGGGCCTGATTACCATTAAAGATATTGAAAAGCAGATCAAGTACCCCAACTCCGCCAAGGATTCCCAGGGACGGCTGCTGTGCGGCGCCGCCGTAGGCATTACGGCCAATGTGCTGGAGCGGGTGGAAGCGCTGGTGAAGGCCCATGTGGACGTGGTGGTGCTGGATTCCGCCCACGGCCATTCCGCCAATGTGCTGCGCTGCGTGCGGATGATTAAGGACGCCTATCCGGATGTCCAGGTCATCGCCGGCAACGTGGCCACAGGCGAGGCGACGAAGGCTCTGATCGAGTCCGGCGTAGACGCGGTGAAAGTGGGCATCGGACCCGGTTCCATCTGCACGACCCGTGTGGTAGCCGGTATCGGCGTGCCGCAGATCACGGCGATTATGGACTGCTACGAGGCGGCGAAGCCCTACGGCATTCCGATCATTGCCGACGGCGGCATCAAGTATTCCGGAGATGTGACCAAGGCCATTGCCGCCGGCGGAAACGTCTGCATGATGGGCAGCATGTTTGCGGGCTGCGATGAGAGCCCGGGAACCTTTGAACTGTACCAGGGCAGAAAGTACAAGGTTTACCGCGGCATGGGCTCCATTGCCGCCATGGAAAACGGAAGCAAGGACCGCTATTTCCAGACCGACGCCAAGAAGCTGGTGCCGGAAGGCGTGGAAGGCCGGGTGGCTTACAAGGGCATGGTGGAAGATACCGTATTCCAGATTCTGGGCGGCCTGCGGGCCGGCATGGGATACTGCGGAGCCAAGGACATCCCGACGCTGCAGGAGACCGGACGGTTTGTGAAGATCACGGCGGCTTCCTTAAAGGAGAGCCATCCCCACGATATCCATATTACAAAAGAAGCGCCCAACTACTCGGTGGACGAATAATACATCAAACAGAGAGGACTTTTTCAGTTTTGTCAGGACTGAAAAAGTCCTTTTTTGGAAATATGAAATGTGGTATACTCTTTACAGGAGCGCTGCAGGCAGCAGGCGGAGAAACTTGAGAAAGGCAGGAAACAGATATGAATTACGGCATGAGATGCCACGACATCTGTCCCAAAGGGGACATTGACACCGTACTGGACGCGGTAAAAAACAACGGCATTCACCAGATCCAGCTGGCGCTGGGCAAGTCCATCGACGGATTTGATTTCAATTACGGACACTATTCCCCCGGACTGGCGCGGATGATCCGGAACAAGCTGGAAGAGCGGGATATCCACGTGGCGGTGCTGGGCTGCTACATCAACCCCACCAACCCGGACGAGGGGGCCCGCCAGGCGGAAGTGCGCAAGTTTATTGAGCATCTGAAGTACGCCAGAACCATCGACGCGGATATGGTAGGCACGGAAACCGGCCGCTATGACGCCGCGTTCAACGTGGTGCCCTATACCTATACGGAAGGCTGCTATCAGCTGCTGTTAAAGAGCATGCGGGAAATCGTGTCGGCGGCGGAAAAGCTGGGCGTGATCGTAGGCGTGGAGGCGGTGCACGACCACACGCTGTACAGCCCGGAGATGATGCGCCGGTTCCTGGAAGATATTGACTCTCCAAACGTAGAAGCCATCCTGGACCCGGTGAACCTGATCAGCGCGGAAAACTACAAGGATCAGGACGAAGTGATCAACAAGGCATTCCGTCTGTACGGAGACCGCATCAGCGTGATTCATGTAAAAGATTTTGCCATTCAGGACGGGGAGCCGGTGTTTGCCAATGTGGGCGACGGCCTGTTCCACTACGAGCCGCTGATGAAGAATCTGAAACAGGACAAACCCTATACGGCCATGCTGCTGGAAGAATCCAATACCGGCCGGTATCACAGCGACGTGAAGCATCTGCAGGAGATTTACGACCGCGTATAACGCGGCTCTCATATTTCATCCAAAACAGGAGGACGAGTGATGACAATCAGAGAAGAAGCTTTGCAGAAACACTATGAGTGGAAGGGGAAAATCGAGGTGATTTCCCGTGCGCCGGTGAAAAACCGGGAGCAGCTGTCCCTGGCGTATACGCCGGGCGTGGCGGAGCCCTGTCTGGAGATTGCCAAAGACCCGATGAAGGTGTATGAGCTGACCCGCCGGCAGAACCTGGTGGCGGTAATCACCGACGGCACCGCGGTGCTGGGTCTGGGCGATATCGGCCCGGAGGCGGCGATGCCGGTTATGGAAGGCAAATGCGCCCTGTTCAAGGAATTTGCCGGCGTGGACGCCTTCCCCATCTGCATCGATTCCAAGGATCCCAAGGTGATCATCGATACGGTGGCGCTGATTTCCAAGAGCTTCGGCGGCATCAATCTGGAGGACATTTCCGCGCCCCGCTGCTTTGAGATCGAGACCGAGTTAAAGAAGCGCTGCGACATTCCGGTTTTCCATGACGACCAGCACGGCACGGCCATTGTGGTTTCCGCAGCTCTGCTCAACGCCATCCAGGTGGTGGGCAAGAAGATGGGCGAACTGGAAATCGTCATTAACGGCGCCGGAGCCGCGGGCATTTCCATTGCCAAGATGATCCTGCAGATGGGCTTCGGCAACGTGATCCTCTGCGACATCCACGGCGCGGTGTACGAGGGCGCCGACTGGCTGAATCCGGCCCAGGCGGAGATGGCCAAGATCTCCAACCGGCAGAAGCGCCAGGGCACGCTGGCGGATGTGATGAAAGGCGCGGACGTGTTTATCGGCGTTTCCCGCCCCGATCTGGTGACCAAGGACATGGTGCGCTCCATGGCGGATGGGGCCATTGTATTCCCCATGGCCAATCCGACGCCGGAGATCATGCCTCAGGACGCGCTGGACGCCGGCGCCGCCGTGGTGGGAACCGGCCGCTCCGATTTCCCCAACCAGATCAACAATGTGCTGGCTTTCCCCGGCATCTTCAAAGGCGCGCTGTCGGTGATGGCCACGGACATTACGGAATCCATGAAGATGGCGGCGGCGAGAGCCATCGCTTCTGTGGTGAAGCCGGAACAGTTAAAAGCGGACTATATCCTGCCTCAGGCCTTTGACCCGGAAGTGGTAGCGGCGGTGGCCGAAGCGGTGGCCGAAGACGCGAAGGCCCACGGACTGAACCGTCTGTAGTCTGCCGGATCCGGCTCTGGGGCCGGTTTTGGGAGCGTGTATGGAAGAAAGCAGATTTCGGAGAAAGATTACGTGGTTCCAGTTCGCCTGCTGCGTGCTGGTGATCTGGAGCCATGCCGGCAACGCGGAACTGTTTATGGGGAAGCTGGAAAAGACCCATCCCCTGATGCAGCTGGAGTATGGAATCGGCTCGTCTCTGATCCGGGTGAGCATTCCGTGCTTTCTTATGGTGTCCGCGTATCTGTTTTACCGGAACTTTTCCTGGGACAAACTGCCGGGCAAGTGGAAGCGGCGGTGCCGGACGCTGCTGCTTCCCTATCTTTTCTGGAATCTGCTGTATTATTTTGGATACCTGGCGGGCAGCCGGATTCCGGGGCTGGACCGGATCGTGAACCGGCCGGGGATGGAATTTTCCCTGGCGGATATGGCGTCGGCAGCGCTGTTTTACCGCTCCAACGCGGTGTTCTGGTTTCTGTATCAGCTGATTCTTCTGACGGCCCTGGCGCCGGTGCTGTATCTGTTTCTGAAACGGATCTGGAGCGGCCTGTTGTTTCTGGGGGCGGCGGCGGTGCTGATCGCCCTTCGGATCCCTCTGCCGCAGCTGAATCTGGACGCGCTGTTTTACTACAGCCTGGCGGCGTTTCTGGCCATTCATGCCAGAAAGCAGACGGAGGGAGTCTGGACGCCGGCCCGGGCGGCAGCCGGCGCCGTTCTGGTGTGCGCCGGCCTGTTTATCAGCCAGTGGTATTACCGGCAGGCCCACGTGCCGGCCATTGTGGCCTGCCACGCACTGTCGGTGACGGGGCTGTGGCTTCTGGTGGATGAGGCCTGGCTGGGGACGCCGAAGCCCTGGATGGGCCATACCTTCTTTATCTATGCGTTTCATTTTATCCCGGTGCGGTTTCTCAACAAGACGGCAGCGATGCTGCTGAAAGACAGCTGGGCGGCGGAAGCGGCTGCCGCAGCGCTGTATTTGTGCATGCCGGCGGCGGCGCTGTTTGTCTGCTATCAGGTGTCCCGGCCGCTGGAACGGTTCTGCCCCCGGGCGTGGGCGCTGCTGAACGGCGGCCGCTAGCGGTTATTCTTCCCTGCGGATGTGAGGCAGGCGGCAGCGGAAGAACCGTTTTCTCAGTTCTTTCCAGCGGAAGGGGATCAGCGGATAAATATAGCTTTTGTCCGCCAGGGTGCGGTTGAAGCAGATGGCGCACAGGCTTAAGGCCAGGCCCGCGGCGAAGCCCCACTGGTTGAACAGGGCGGTGAACAAAAGAAGCAGCATGCGCATGAACTTCAGGGCGTAGCCCAGTTCAAAGCTGGCCTGGGAATAGTTGGCCACGGTAACAAAGGCCATGTACAGCATCGTCTCGCTGTTGAACCATCCGGATTTTACCGAGTATTCGCCCATGACGATGCCGGCGATGACGCTGAGCGGCGTGGTCAGCATGCTGGGGGTGTTGATGGCCGCCAGACGCAGCCCGTCGATGGCAAATTCCAGCAGAAACAGCTGGATCACGATGGGTACGTGGGGCTCTTCCGCCAGCCGGATGAAGTCCAGCCATCGCGGAATCCACCCGGGGTTCTGCATCAGCAGAAGCCAGGTGGGCGTTACAATCAGAGAGAGAAAGGAAATGGTCATCCGGGTCAGCCGGAGGTAGGTGCCGGTGACGGGAGGAAAGTAATAGTCGTCGGCCTCTTCGATGATGTCAAAAACAGAAGAGGGGAGGATCATGGCAGATGGGGAGTTGTCCACCAGCAGGATGATGCTTCCTTCCAGAATGGACGCCGCCGCCGTATCCGGTCGTTCGGAAAATTTGAATTTGGGGAAGGGGTTGTACCACTTCCCGGCGTAGAGGCACTCCGCCAGGCTTTCCTGATTCATGGTCAGGGCGTCGGCATGGGTGTTTTGGATCCGTTTGCGGATCAGGTCCAGCATGGAAGCGTCCACCCGGTTTTTCATATAGCAGATGGCGATGTCCGTGCGGGAACTCTGGCCGATGCTTGCGATTTCCATGGTCAGGGCAGGGTCCCGAATCCGCCGCCGGATCAGGGCGGTGTTGAAGATCAGGGTCTCTACAAAGCCGTCCCGGGAGCCCCGCATCACCTTGTCTTTTTCCGGCTCCGAGACGCTGCGGGCCGGGTAGGTGCGGCAGTCGATGGCCAGGCAGGCGCCGTAGCCGTCGATGAATACGCAGGAGATGCCGGAAAGAATCTGCACGGCGGCATCGGATTCTTCGGTGAGCAGTTCCACTTCTCCGTAAGGCACGTATTTTTCGGAAAATCCGCGGGCGTCGGCGGGCATGTCCGATTCCTTCAGATTCTGCCAGATCTGCAGAATTTTCAGAAGCACTTCGTCTTTGGTAAATCCATCTACAAAATAAATGCAAAGATCCCGCCCTCCGGCGGAAGCCGTCCGGCATACCACGTCAAAATTGGTTTCGATGTCCAGCAGCCGGTTCATGCGGTTTCTGTTTTCTTCCAGATGTGTTGAAAAACTCATGTTCAGCCTCCTTGTTTCCTATAGAGGAAGTATGTGCCGAAAACCGGGAAATATGAAAGAAGACTGATTTTGACGATACGGATAAAAAGAAGACGAAAAAGACTGGAATCTTGTGCAGAATGCCGGGAAATGGATTGACAAAAATGGGAAGAAGTGGTATATTTGCTGTGTGAGAAGCAAAACGGGGTGTTTTGCAAGTGCATTTTGGCATAGGGGTGTGCCAGAAACGTACACTATATAATGAAAAGGTGTATGAACGTGACGGAGACCGCTTTCTGGGGGAAAGCGGTCTCCTTATTTTGCGGGATACGCCGGCCGGCCGCCGTGCCATGGCCATTTGCTCTTTAAAAAGGGAGGAGCCGGCGTATCCCGCTTCGGGGACCGCCGGCAGATTATGAAAAAAATTATCGAAATGTAAGCAGCACTCTCTTCATCTGACATTTACAGTATATGCGGCAAATGTGAAGAAAGTATAGCTGCCGTGTAAAAGATTTATGAATAGATTATGAACCGAAGTGGTAGCTGTCCAGCAGCTGGTTTTTCATCTTCCAGAGGGGCAGGGAGAGGTCCACATGGGTGCGATGAGGGTATTCCAGACGCAGGGACTCTTCCCACAGGGTGGCCAGCTCCTGGCGGCAGTATTTCTGGATGTCCATGACCTTCGGCGAGGTGTAGACCTTCTTTCCGCCCTGGAATACCGGAATCATCAGTTCCCGGATGGTGTAGCTGCCGGGGGCCAGATGGGTCTTTTTCCAGGTTTCCACCGGGTCGAACAGCAGCAGGGAATTGGAAGAATCGTAATGCTCGTCCACCAGGCAGATCAGGTCGGCGATGATTTTGCCGGTTTCCTTATTATAGATCCGCAGGATGGTCTTGTTGCCGGGATTGGTGATCTTCTCCGCGTTTTCCGAAAGCTTGATCTTGGGGATAAACTGGCCGGTGGCCTTGTCCTTGACGGCGGCCAGCTTGTAGACGCCGCCGAAGGAAGGGCAGTCCTTGGAGGTAATCAGGTTGGTGCCCACGCCCCAGGAGTTAATGGCGGCTCCCTGCAGCTTCAGGCTGCTGATCAGGTTTTCATCCAGGTCGTTGGAAGCGGAGATGATGGCGTCGGAGAATCCGGCGGCGTCCAGCATCTGCTTGGCCTTTTTGGACAGATAGGCCAGGTCTCCGCTGTCTAAGCGGATGCCGTAGAAGGTCAGGGGAATGCCGGCCTCCCGCATTTCCGTAAAGACTTTGATGGCGTTGGGAACGCCGGATTTTAAGGTGTCGTAGGTGTCCACCAGCAGGATGCAGGCGCTGGGGTAGAGCCTGGCGTAGGCCCGGAAGGCGGTGAGCTCATCGGGGAAGCTCATGATCCAGCTGTGGGCGTGGGTGCCTTTCACCGGTACGTCAAACATCTGGCCGGCCAGCACGTTGGAGGTGCCGATGCATCCGGCGATCATGGCGGCTCTGGCGCCGTAGATGCCGGCGTCCGGTCCCTGGGCCCGCCGCAGGCCGAATTCCATAACGCCGTCGCCCTGGGCCGCGTATACCACCCGGGCGGTCTTGGTGGCGATCAGGCTCTGATGGTTGATGATGTTCAACAGAGCGGTTTCCACCAGCTGGGCCTCCATAATGGGGGCGATGACCTTTACCAGAGGTTCCCGGGGAAAGACGACGGTGCCTTCCGGAATGGCGTAGACGTCTCCCGTAAAGCGGAAATCCCGCAGGTATTCCAGAAAATCTTCTTCAAACAGGCCGGTGGACCGCAGGTAATCGATGTCTTCTCCGTCGAAATGGAGGTTTTCCAGGTAGTCCATGGCCTGGTCCAGGCCGGCGCAGATGGAGTAGCCGTTGTTGTTGGGGTTGCTGCGGTAAAACGCGTCAAAAATCACGGTTTCATTGGCATTCTGCTCCTTGAAGTAGCCCTGCATCATGGTGAGCTCGTACAGGTCGGTCAGCAGCGTTAAATTCCGTTCAGACATGGTTTTCTCCTTCGAAATAGGTGTGGGGTTAAAAACATTACATAGATTATATATATTCTTTGCGGAAAAGGCAACAGGCAGGGGGAGTTTTTCCTTGACAATCAGGGGGTCAGTCACTATAATGGTAGCGTACAGATAGGAAAGACTTGGATGGAGACAGTAGCCCTGACGGGAATTCCGCAGCGAGCCGGGGAAGGTGGGAGCCCGGTGTCAGTACCGCAGGAGGTGAATATCACTCCGGAGTCGCAGGCTGAAGAGAGGTTCTTGGTAGGCCCAGCCGGTATTCCGCCGTTATCGGGAACGCATATGCATGTATGCTGTAATAGGTGGTACAGCGAAGCCAGCAGGCTTTCGTCCTCATTACGGGGACGGAGGCTTATTTTTTTGACAGAAAGCCAAGGCTTTTTGTTTTCGCGAAGCAGGAAAGACAGGAGGTTAAAAATGCCCAGATATGAAAAGGTTTCCACGGACTTGAAGTTTGTGGAACGGGAAAAAGAAGTGGAGCGGTTCTGGGAAGACCACCACATTTTTGAAAAGAGCATCGAAGACCGGAAGGGCCATCCGACCTATATGTTTTACGATGGACCGCCTACGGCCAACGGAAAGCCCCACATCGGCCATGTGCTGACCCGCGTCATCAAAGACATGATCCCCCGGTACCGGACCATGAAGGGATACATGGTGCCCAGAAAGGCCGGCTGGGATACCCACGGGCTGCCGGTGGAACTGGAAGTGGAAAAAACCCTGGGTCTGGATGGAAAGGAACAGATCGAACAGTACGGTCTGGAGCCGTTTATTGAGCACTGCAAGGAAAGCGTGTGGAAATACAAAGGCATGTGGGAGGATTTCTCCAATACGGTGGGTTTCTGGGCCGACATGGAGCATCCCTACGTAACCTATCACAACGATTTTATCGAGTCGGAGTGGTGGGCGTTAAAAGAGATCTGGAACAAGGGCCTTTTGTACAAGGGCTTTAAAATCGTGCCCTACTGCCCCCGCTGCGGCACTCCGCTGTCCAGCCACGAGGTGGCGCAGGGCTATAAAGACGTCAAAGAGCGATCCGCTATCGCCCGGTTCAAGGTAAAAGACGAGGACGCGTATATCCTGGCCTGGACCACCACCCCCTGGACCCTGCCGTCCAACGTGGCGCTGTGCGTCAACCCGGACGAGACGTATGTGAAGGTGAAAAACGGGGATTATACCTATTATCTGGCGGAGGCGCTGTGCGGCACGGTGCTGGAAGGCGAGTACACGGTGCTGGAGCGGTATCAGGGAAAGGACCTGGAGTATAAGGAATACGAGCCGCTGTTCGACTGCGCCGTGGACGTCTGCAGCCGTCAGCATAAAAAGGCGTTTTACGTGGTCTGCGACACCTATGTAACGCTGACCGATGGTACCGGCGTGGTGCATATCGCCCCGGCGTTCGGTGAAGACGACTCCAAAGTGGGCAAAAAGTACGACCTGCCCTTTGTGCAGCTGGTGGACGGCAAGGGCCAGATGACCAAAGAGACGCCCTGGGCCGGCGTATTCTGCAAGAAGGCGGATCCCATGGTATTAAAGGCGCTGGAGGAAAAGGGACTGCTGTTTTCCGCTCCGGTGTTCGAGCACAGCTATCCCCACTGCTGGCGCTGCGACACGCCTCTGATCTACTACGCGAGAGAGTCCTGGTTCATCAAGATGACGGCGGTGAAGGAGGACCTGATCCGCAACAACAACACCATTCACTGGATTCCGGAGAGCATCGGCAAGGGCCGGTTCGGCGACTGGCTGGAAAATGTTCAGGACTGGGGTATCAGCCGCAACCGCTACTGGGGCACTCCGTTAAACGTATGGGAGTGCGAGTGCGGGCATCAGCATTCCATTGGAAGCATCGAGGAACTGAAGTCCATGTCTCCCAACTGCCCGGACAACATCGAACTGCACCGCCCCTATATCGACGCGGTGACCATCACCTGCCCCAAGTGCGGAAAGCAGATGAAGCGGGTGCCGGAAGTGATCGACTGCTGGTTCGACTCCGGTTCCATGCCCTTTGCCCAGCATCACTATCCCTTTGAGAATCAGGAACTGTTCCACCAGCAGTTCCCGGCGGACTTTATTTCCGAGGCAGTGGACCAGACCAGAGGCTGGTTCTACTCCCTGTTGGCCATTTCCACCCTGCTGTTTAACCAGGCGCCCTACAAGAACGTCATCGTCCTGGGCCATGTGCAGGATGAGAACGGCCAGAAGATGAGCAAATCCAAGGGCAACGCCGTAGATCCCTTCGAGGCGCTGGCGACTTACGGAGCCGACGCCATCCGGTGGTATTTCTACATCAACAGCGCCCCCTGGCTGCCCAACCGGTTCCACGGCAAGGCGGTGCAGGAGGGACAGAGAAAGTTCCTGGGCACCCTGTGGAATACCTACGCGTTTTATGTGCTGTACGCCAACATCGACGATTTCGATCCCACCCAGCACCAGCTGGAATACGACAAGCTGTCGGTAATGGACAAATGGCTGCTGTCCAAGATGCACTCTACGGTGCAGGCGGTGGACGGCCACCTGGAGAATTACCGGATTCCGGAAGCTGCCAGAGCGCTGCAGGAGTTTGTGGACGATCTGAGCAACTGGTATGTGCGGCGGAGCCGGGAGCGGTTCTGGGCCAAAGGAATGGAACAGGACAAGATCAACGCTTACATGACGCTGTATACGGCGCTGGTGACGGTGTGCAAGGCGGCGGCGCCCATGATTCCGTTTATGACGGAAGAAATTTATCAGAATCTGGTGCGCAGCCTGGACAAGACGGCGCCGGAGAGCATCCATCTGTGCGATTTCCCGGAGGCGGACGTATCCAAAATCGACCCGCAGCTGGAGGCGGATATGGACGAGGTGTTAAAGATCGTGGTTATGGGCCGGGCGGCCCGGAACACGGCCAACATCAAGAACCGCCAGCCCATCGGCCAGATGTATGTGAAGGCCCCCCACGCCCTGTCTTCTTATTATGTGGAGATCATCGAGGACGAGCTGAATGTGAAGCGTGTGGACTTTACCGAGGACATGAGCGCCTTTACGTCCTACAGCTTCAAGCCGCAGCTGCGCACGGTGGGCCCCAAGTACGGCAAGCATCTGAACCAGATCCGTACGGCGCTGACGGAAATCGATGGAAATAAAGCCATGGAAACGCTGAAGGCGGAAGGCGCGCTGAAATTCGACTTTGACGGCACGGAAGTGGTGCTGACGGAGGAAGACCTGCTGATCGACGTGGCCCAGAAGGAAGGCTTTGTGACGGAAGCGGACAATACGGTGACGGTGGTGCTGGATACCCGCCTGACGCCGGAACTGCTGGAAGAAGGCTTTGTGCGGGAACTGGTGAGCAAGATCCAGACCATGCGGAAAGAGGCCGGATTTGAGGTTATGGACCACATCCGGGTATATGAGACCGGCAGTGAGAAAATCGCGCGGATCATGGAAGACCATGGCGGCGTTATCCGCTCGGAGGTGCTGGCAGACGAGCTGGTCATCGGAAAGATGGGCGGATATGTCAAGGAGTGGAACATCAACGGAGAGAGCGTAGTCCTTGGCGTCGAAAAAAAAAAGGAAAAACAGTCTGAGGAGAGATCTCTGCATATGAAAACACAATTTGATAAAGAGGCATTTAAGCGCTCCATTATTTATACGGTGAAGAACCAGTACCGCAAGACGCTGGAGGACGCTACGCCTCAGGAACTGTTCCAGGCGGTGTCTTACGCGGTAAAGGATATTATCGTGGACGAATGGATCGCCACCCATAAAGAGTATGAAAAGGAAGATGTCAAGACGCTGTACTATCTGTCCATGGAATTTCTCATGGGCCGGGCGCTGGGCAACAACATCCTCAACATCATGGCCTACGATGAAATCCGGGAGACCCTGGAGGAGATGGGCCTGGATCTGAACGTACTGGAAGACCAGGAGCCGGATCCGGCGCTGGGCAACGGCGGTCTGGGAAGACTGGCGGCCTGCTTTTTGGATTCTCTGGCGACCCTGGGCTATCCGGCCTATGGCTGCGGCATCCGGTACCGCTACGGCATGTTCAAACAGAAAATTGAAAACGGCTACCAGGTGGAAGTGCCGGACGAATGGCTCAAAGACGGCTATCCCTTCGAGGTGCGCCGTTCGGAATACGCCACGGAAGTGCGGTTCGGCGGCTATGTCAAGACCGTATGGGAAGGCGGAAGAGAGCGGTTTATCCAGGAGGGCTATCAGTCGGTGCTGGCAGTGCCCTACGACCTGCCCATCGTGGGATACGGCAACAACGTGATCAACACCCTGCGGATCTGGGACGCTCAGCCCATCAACATGTTTAACCTGGACTCCTTTGACAAGGGCGATTACCAGAAGGCGGTGGAGCAGGAAAACCTGGCCAAGAACATCTGCGAGGTGCTTTACCCCAACGACAACCACTACGCAGGCAAGGAACTGCGGCTGAAGCAGCAGTACTTCTTCATCTCCGCCAGCGTGCAGAGAGCCATCAAGAAATACAAACAGAACCATTCCGATATCCGCAAGTTCTATGAAAAGAACGTGTTCCAGTTAAACGACACCCATCCTACGGTGGCGGTGCCGGAGCTGATGCGGATTCTGCTGGATGAGGAGGGGCTGTCCTGGGACGAGGCCTGGGAAGTGACCACCAAGACCTGCGCCTACACCAACCACACCATTATGGCGGAGGCTCTGGAGAAGTGGCCCATCGACCTGTTCTCCAAGCTGCTGCCCCGTGTATACCAGATCGTGGACGAGATCAACCGCCGGTTTGTGGAGCAGATCCGTCACATGTATCCGGGCGATGAGGGCAAAGTAGCCCGCATGGCGATTCTTTACGACGGACAGGTGCGCATGGCCTACATGGCCATTGCCGGCAGTTTCTCCGTCAACGGCGT
Organism: uncultured Lachnospiraceae bacterium; assembly: GCA_944380605.1. Lineage (GTDB taxonomy): Bacteria > Bacillota > Clostridia > Lachnospirales > Lachnospiraceae > UBA3402. Next base: position 120,412 of record CALWIA010000034.1, read on the forward strand.
GGCCCGTCTCCACACGGAGATTTTAAAGAACGAGGAACTGAAGGACTTCTATCAGATGACGCCCTGGAAGTTCAACAACAAGACCAACGGCATCACCCAGCGGCGGTTTTTGCTGCACGGCAACCCGCTTCTGGCGTCCTGGGTGACCAAGAAGCTGGGCAGCGACAGCTGGATCACGGATCTGCCCCAGATTGCCGGGCTGAAGAAGTTTGCCGACGATCCCCAGGCCCAGAAGGAGTTCATGGAGATCAAGTACCAGAACAAGCTGCGCCTGGCCAAGTACATCAAGGAGCACAACGGCATCGACGTGGATCCCAATTCCATCTTCGACGTGCAGGTAAAGCGGCTGCATGAGTACAAGCGCCAGCTGATGAACATTCTCCATGTGATGTACCTGTACAACCAGCTGAAGGACAACCCCAACCTGGATATGGTGCCCCGCACCTTTATTTTCGGAGCCAAGGCGGCTGCCGGATACCGCAGGGCCAAGCTGACCATCAAGCTGATCAACGCCGTGGCGGATGTGATCAACAACGATCCGGAGATCCAGGGCAAGATCAAGGTGGTGTTTATCGAGGATTACCGGGTTTCCAACGCGGAGATCATCTTTGCCGCCGCCGACGTCAGTGAGCAGATTTCCACCGCCAGCAAGGAGGCGTCCGGCACCGGCAACATGAAGTTTATGCTGAACGGCGCGCTGACCCTGGGCACTATGGACGGCGCCAACGTGGAGATCGTGGAAGAAGTGGGACAGGAGAATGCCTTTATCTTCGGCATGTCCGCTCAGGAAGTGATTAACTACGAGAACCACGGCGGCTACTATCCCATGGAGATCTTCAACCGGGATCAGGAGATCCGCCGGGTGCTGATGCAGCTGGTCAACGGCTACTATTCGCCTCAGAATACGGAGCTGTTCCGGGAAATTTACGATTCCCTGCTGAACACCAACAGCAGCAGCCGCGCGGACACCTACTTTATTCTGAAGGATTTCCGCTCCTACGCGGAGGCCCAGAAGCGGGTGGACGCGGCGTACCGCAACCGCGGCTGGTGGGCAAAGGCCGCCATGCTCAACGTGGCCTGCTCCGGCAAATTCTCTTCAGACCGTACCATTCAGGAGTACGTGGACGATATCTGGCATCTGCAGAAGGTAACGGTAAACCTGTAAAAGCCGGACTTTCTTCATGACCGAAGGCCTTCCCTCATAGACTGGAATGACAGGATAAGAGGGGAGGCCTTTTTATGCGGCGTTTTCAGGCGGCCGCGGCGGCGGCGCTGCTGCTTCCCTATGCGGCGGCGCTGGCCCTTGGCGGCGGTTTTAGCGGAACCGCGCAGATGGAGCAGGCAGAAAGCGGAAAGCGGGTGATCCTGGCGGGGACGGGACGGGGCTATGTGGACGCGGAGGCATATGTGGCCGGCCTGACGGCGGCGCAGATGCCGGCGGATTTTGAAAAGGAGGCCCTGAAAGCCCAGGCGGTGATTGCCAGGACCTGGCTGTACGGGCAGATGGGGGAGGCGGACGAAATCCGGGAGGAGGAACTGGAGGACGGCGGCCTGTACCAGGAAGACGGCGGCCCGGGGCTGTGGAAAGAACTGTGGAACAGCGGAGCCTTTGCGGAAGAATATACGAAGATCCAGGAGGCGGTCCGGGAGACGGCCGGCCAGGCGCTGGCCTGGGAAGGGACCTGGATCCGGCCGCTGTTTCATTTTGCCAGCACCGGAACCACCCGCGCCGGCGGTCCGTCGTTTCCCTATCTGCAGGCGGTGAAAAGCCGCAGGGACGTGGAGGCGGAAGGATATCTGACGGTGACGGAGTGGACGCCGGAGGAATTTGAGTCCCTGGCCGGCGTACCCTGGGATCAGGTGCAGATCGTAAGCCGGGACGGCGGCGGGTATGCGCAGGAAGTGCAGCTGGGTTCCCGCACCGTCACAGGAGACGAGGCCTGCCGGCTTCTGGTCCTGCCGTCGCCGGCGTTCTCCCTGGAAGCATATGAAGGAAAGGTGCGGGCAGTTTCCCAGGGGCTGGGCCACGGGTACGGCTTAAGTCAGTTCGGCGCCGGCGCCATGGCGCGGGAAGGCTATACCGCGGAGGAAATCCTGGGATATTATTATCCCGGCGCTGAAATAATTTCATCGGAACCGTGAATAAGTCACCTGGCTTTGGTAAGACTATAACCGAGGTGATAAACGGTGAAAGAGAAGTTCAGTCAGCTGTTCAAGGACAAACTGTTCCTTGTCATGTTCGTGCTGGGCCTGCTGACTATGGTTGCCGCAGCAGGCGTCCTTACGATTCAGAGAGAAAACTCCCCTCAGGAGCATCCGTACATGCAGATGCAGGAGCCGGGAGCCATGGCCGCAGAAGAGAAAGAAACGGAATCGCCCATCCAGATCGCGGGAGATTCCAATGCCAAACGGGAAGAAATCGTCATTACTCCGGCCCAGACCCAGGCCCAGGAGGAAGAAGTACGCCCGCAGGAGGAACCGGTGCTTCAGGCCGGTTCGGGCCAGGAAGCGGCGGTGCCCCTGGTGCTGGATTTTTCAGAAGCCGGAAAACTGGCCTGGCCGGTGATGGGCAATATTCTGCTGGACTACAGCATGGATACCACCATCTATTTCCCGACCCTGGATCAGTACCAGTGCAGTCCCGGCGTGGTGATTCAGGCGGAGGTCAGCCAGCCGGTGGCGGCGCCTGCCAATGCCCGGGTGACGGCGGTGGGATTTGACGAGGAAATCGGAAACTTCGTAGAGCTGGACCTGGGCAACGACTACACGGCGGTGTGCGGCCAGCTGAAGGAAGTGCAGGTGACGGAAAACGAGTACCTGGAAAAGGGGCAGCTGCTGGGGTATGTGGCGGAGCCTACCAAGTATTATTCCGTAGAAGGAAGCAACGTATTCTTTGAACTGAGACACAGCGAAGAAGCGGTGGATCCCGTGGGCTATTTTGAGTAAGGAGGGACCGGAAGACGCTCCGCTGAGGATGCGCACCCGCGCATGAGGCAGATGCTGCCTGACGGCAGCCGCGCCCGGCGCGAGTGTGCGCCTTGGCGCGGCGCGCACTTTTTTAGAAAAAACTAATAATTTGTTCACAGGTCATTCAGAGATACCGTTTATACTGTAAAAAGAGAAGAACGATGAAGGAGAAGCTATGAATATTTTATTCTTTTTAACAGTAAAAAGCGACGTGGCCTATATTTTTGACGATGAAACCCTGCGGCAGGCCCTGGAAAAAATGGAGTACCACAAGTATTCCGCAGTGCCGGTGATCAGCCGCCAGGGCAAGTACATAGGTACCATTACGGAAGGAGATATGCTCTGGGGCATCAAGAACCAGTACAATCTGAGCCTGAAGGACGCGGAGCGCATCAGCGTTTCTTCTATTAAGCGCAGGTCTGACAACCGGCCGGTGTACGTGGACGCGTCCATGGAAGATCTGGTGGACAAGGCCCTGAACCAGAACTTTGTTCCGGTAGTGGACGATCAGGAGAATTTTATCGGCATCATTACCAGAAAAGATATTATCCGCTACTTTTACGACCAGCTGCAGAAGAGCGGAAACGGAGACCGGGAGGAAACGGAGGCATGAACGCTTCTGACCCGGCCTGGCGGGCGGCCTGCCGGGCGCTTTCCGGATATGCCTTCGGCGAAGGCTGCGGAGTAAAGCCGCTGTACCGTTCGGAAAACGCGGTGTTTGCGGTGATTTCTCCGGATGGCAGGCCGGAGGCGGTGCTGCGGGTGTCCCGGCCGGGATACCGCGGGAAAGAAGAGATGGAGGCGGAGGCGCGCTGGCTGGAACGGCTGGCGGAAGAGCCGGAAATCCCCGCGGTGCGGTTGATCCGTGCCCGGGACGGCCGGGCGTCGGTGTGGGTCAGGGAGGGAACGGCGGAGTACGGCTGCCTGGCGTTTTCTTATCTGGAGGGGACGCATCCGGATCCCCTTACGGACCCGGAGCCGGAGAAAGATTTTTATGAAACCGGCAGACTGGCGGCCCGGCTGCACCGGCAGGTGCGGGAGTGGCCGGAAAGCCGCGGCCTGTGCCGGCCGGAGTGGAACTGGGAACATATGGTGGGACGGCAGGGGCTGTTCGGCGACTGGCGGAAGTGCCGGCGGCTGGCGCGGGAAGAAAAGGAACTGCTGGAAACCGCCTGCGCGGCGGTGAAGGACAGGCTGGACGGGTATGAGAAAACGCCGCGGACCTTCGGGCTGATTCACGGAGACCTGCGGGCGGCCAATCTGCTGAAGCAGAATGGCAGACTGCAGATTCTGGATTTTGACGACAGCGGCTTTGGATGGTTTCTGTATGATCTGGCAGCTTCCCTCAGCTTTGTGGAAACGGATCCCCGGGCAGGGGCCTGGGCAGGGGCCTGGATTGCCGGCTATCAGGCGGAGACCGCGCGAATGCCGGAGGGCTTCGCGGCTGGCGAAACCCTCCGGCCGGAGGACTGGGATCTGGCGCCGGCGATGATTCTGGCCCGGCGGATTCAGCTGCTGGCCTGGATCACCAGTCACGGCGATTCCGATCCGGTGCGTCAGATGGAGCCGGGCTTCGCGGAAGGCACCGTAGCGCTGGCCCGGCGCTTTCTGCGGGATGGCAGCCTGCGGCCGGGCCGGCGCCGGAACAGCCGCGGCCCTTATGCCTGGGGCTGACTGGCGGGATTGTCAAAGGCCGGGTTCAAGGCGTAGAAGTTGCGGCTGTCCAGGCGGTCCTGGACGCTGCGAAGAACTTCTCCGAATCTTTGGAAATGTACGATTTCCCGTTCCCGCAGAAAGCGGATGGGGTCGCAGATTTCCGGATCCTTGATGACCCGCAGGATGTTGTCGTAGGTGGTTCTGGCTTTCTGTTCTGCTGCCAGATCCTCGAACAGGTCGGTGATGGGATCCCCTTTGGACTGAAATTCACAGGCGTTAAAGGGAATGCCGCCGGCGGCCTGGGGCCAGATGCCGGTGGTGTGGTCGATATAGTAGGGGCCGAAGCCGGAGTCCTGGATTTCCTTGGGCGTCAGGTCTCGGGTCAGCTGGTGGATGATGGCGGCGATCATTTCCAGATGGGCCAGTTCTTCGGTGCCGATGTCGGTAAGGGCGGCTTTGGCTTCGTCGTAGGGCATGGCGTAGCGCTGGGACAGATAGCGCATGGACGCGCCGAGTTCGCCATCGGGGCCGCCGTACTGACTGATTATAAACTGGGCGGCTTTCGGATTGGTCTGACGGATGTTGACCGGATACTGCAGACGCTTTTCATATCTCCACATTACTGCATGCCTCCTTCCCAGGGCCAGGGGCCTTCCACCCAGAGGAAGCGGCTGTCTGACCGCGTCTGGTCCGCCATCAGCGGGCCGCACTGGGACTGATAGGCTTCCATGGCCTCTTTGCGCATCTGCACCATATAGTGATAGTAGTTCAGGGCGGCGGCGTCGCAGGGGTGGGTGTCCAGGTACAAAAGCAGGTCATCCACAGCGAAGCTGGCCTGGTTGATTACGTCCATGATCTGCTGACAGTTGGATCCATTCATCGGCGGCATCCTCCTCTCATAAAAGGCAGGTCCAGGTCCGGGAACAGGGTGCCTTTCTGAAGGCCCTGCTCCGGAGAATAGAGCTGCTGCCACTGCTGCCACGGGACATATCCCATGCCCACCGGATACTGCTCCAGCGCGCCGGGGGCTGTGCCGGTACAGAAAAATGCCGGGCCGGCGGGAGAGATGCCCGCCTGCTGTCCGGGCCGGAGCGGCTGACATCCCGCGGGGCGTCCTCCGCAGGAGGCGGACTGATTTCTGCAAGAACCGTCCATAGGTCTGATGACTCCTTTCACAGTCTGAAAATCTGTAATATCAATGTATGAAGCGGGAGAGAAAAGGTGCGGCCCGCCGGAGCCGGAAGCGCCGGCGGAGGTTTCTGCACACATTGTCCAGCGGCACATAGGATACAGTACAACCAGAATCAAAAAGGAGATTGGTCTTATGTGCAATATGTTTGGACGGAACCGGTGCAGATGCTGTTTCTGCTGCCGCTGCTGCTGCGGAGGAAAAGGAGGAATCGGAAACGGCGGATGGCCGGGCTGCGGCAATGATCACGGAAACGGCTGCGATACCGACTGCGGCTGCGGAAATCAGAATGGAAACAACAGCGGCGGAACCGGCGGCTGCGGAACCACCCACGGATGCTGCTGCGCCGGCGCGTACCGGACTGGCTACCGGAACGGATACTATCAGGGATGGAATGACGCGGTTTCCCAGTACGCGGGAAACGGCAGCTGCGGCTCCTGCGGCAGCACCTGTACGGGAAGCGGCGGCTGCGGCTGCGCCATAACGTCTCTGGAGGGCGAAGCGTAAAAAATATTTTGATTTTGTTTCGAATACCTCTTGCAAATCGGGACAGAACGTGGTATTGTATAGGTACAGAAAGTTGTATACAAACTTAAAAGTTGTATACAACTGCGGAACTTAAAAATCTATCAGAAAAGGAGAAGGAATCATGGACAAAAAGACAAATTTTTCCCTGGAAGGTAAGATTGCTCTGATCACCGGCGCTTCTTACGGTATCGGCTTTGCCATTGCCAAGGCTATGGCCGGCGCAGGTGCCACCATCGTGTTCAACGACATCAAGCAGGAACTGGTTGACAAGGGCATTGCCGCTTATAAGGAAGCCGGCATCGACGCCCACGGCTATGTATGCGACGTGACCAACGAAGACGCGGTTAACGAGCTGGTAAAGAAGGTTGAGAGCGAAGTAGGCGTAATCGACATTCTGGTAAACAATGCCGGCATCATCAAGCGGATTCCCATGATCGAGATGTCCGCCAAGGACTTCAGACAGGTCATCGACGTAGACTTAAACGCTCCCTTCATCGTTTCCAAGGCAGTGATCCCCAGCATGATCAAGAAGGGCCACGGCAAGATCATCAACATCTGCTCCATGATGTCCGAGTTCGGCCGCGAGACCGTATCCGCTTACGCGGCTGCCAAGGGCGGTCTGAAGATGCTGACCAGAAACATCGCTTCCGAGTACGGCGAGTACAACATCCAGTGCAACGGCATTGGACCTGGCTATATCGCTACGCCTCAGACGGCTCCGCTGCGTGAGATCCAGCCCGATGGCTCCAGACATCCCTTCGACCAGTTCATCATCTCCAAGACTCCGGCAGGACGCTGGGGCGAGGCTTCTGACCTGGGCGGACCGGCTGTGTTCCTGGCCTCCGACGCTTCTGATTTCGTAAACGGCCAGATCCTGTATGTAGACGGCGGTATCCAGGCTTATATCGGCAAGCAGCCTTCATAAGCGGGAAATCCGAAATACAGAACCGATACAACGGCGGAGGGCGATTCGTGAAAACGCGGAATGCCCTCCGCGTTCTTAAAAAAATTTTGTTAAAATTTTTTAAAATTGGGGCTTTTCAAAACAGGAATTTTCTGCTATACTATAGAAGTTCGAGAGCGGAGTATGGCGTAGCTTGGTAGCGCGCTCGGCTGGGGGCCGAGAGGTCGCAGGTTCAAATCCTGTTACTCCGACTGAATCAGACCGGAAGTCATGGTATGTGGCTTCCGGTTTTTTGTTTTAGAAACAGCGTTGAAAAACCGGAGGGGATGCGTTATGATAGGAGAGGACGCGGAGGAAACCGATATGAAAGCCATTGTATGTTTTGACGTGGATATGACGCTTCTGGATCACGCCACCTATCAGGTGCCGGACAGCGCCATGGAGGCGCTGGACCGGATGCGGGGCAGGCACTATCTGGTGCTGGCCACCGGGCGGGATATGGACACTTACTACAGCCGCCAGATCCGGGATCTGCTGCAGGCCGACGCCATTATTCACAGCAACGGCACGCGGATCACCGTGGGAGACCAGGTGATTTACGAATCCCGGATGCCGAGAGAGCTGGTGCGGTCGCTGCTGGATTTCGCAGAGGCGGAGGGACTTTCCCTGGGCGCCACCATTGGGGACGAGGACTATTACACCCACCCGGAACAGGTGACGCGGCTGGATATCCGCCGCTGGGGAGAGTCGGGACGGCAGTATCAGGATCCCTGGAAGCTGCTGGAAAAAGGCGTGCGGACGCTGGCCTATATCGGCGGCCCGGAGGGAGCGGCCCGGATCGAGCAGGCGTTTCCGGAACTGAAGTGTCCGCTGTTTGCCGGGAAACAGGGCGCCGACGTGCTGGAAAAGAAAAATTCCAAGGCCAACGGGCTGAAGCGGCTCTGCAGGTATTACGGCGTGGATTTGGCTCATACCTACGCCTTCGGAGACAGTATGAACGATTATGAAATTCTGAAAGAAGCCGGCGTCGGCATCGCCATGGGCAATGCCCTGGAAGAGCTGAAAGCGGCGGCGGATTACGTGACCGACGACATCAGCCGGGATGGGATATACAAGGCGTGCCTCCATTTCGGGCTGCTGGAAGACTGATAAATGAGGAAAGGAAGGAACGGGAAAGATGAATGAACGGCTGGAAGCACTGAGAACTCTTATGGCACAGCGGGGGATAGACGCCTATCTGGTGCCTACATCGGATTTCCATGATTCGGAGTATGTGGGAGAGTATTTTAAATGCAGGAAATATCTGACCGGCTTTACCGGGTCCGCCGGAACCGCGGTGATTACGGCGGACGACGCGGGGCTCTGGACCGACGGCCGGTATTTTGTGCAGGCGGCAAAACAGCTGGAGGGCAGCGGATTCCGGCTGCAGCGCATGGGACAGGAAGGCGTACCCACGGTGGAAGAATACCTGGAGCAGGTGATTCCGGAAGGCGGCGTTCTGGGCTTTGACGGCCGTGTAGTAGACGGGCGCACCGGCGGCCGGCTGCAGGAACTGATAGAAGGAAAGCACGGTACGATCCGCTGCGAGGAGGACCTGGCAGGGGAGATCTGGAAGGACCGTCCGGCGCTGCCGGCAGAGCCGGTCTGGATTCTGGACGAGAAGTACGCGGGCATGTCCGCCGCGGAGAAGATCCGGAATCTGCGGGAGGAGATGAAAAAGGAGCGGGCTTCGGTGCATGTGCTGACCACGGTGGACGATATTGTGTGGCTGCTGAATATCCGGGGCAACGACGTGCCCTGCAATCCGGTGGTGCTGTCCTATGCGGCGGTCACCATGGACCGGCTGTTTCTGTTTATCAACGAAGCGGTGTTGAACGGGACGGTACGGGCCTATCTGGAGTCGCTGCAGGTGACGGTAAAGCCCTATGACCAGATTTATTCCTTTGTAAAGAGCTTCTGCGGCGAGCGGGTACTGGTGGAACCGGAAAAGACCAACTACGCCCTGATCCGCAGCCTGGCGTCCTGCAATACGCTGGTCTGCCGGATGAATCCTACGGCTATGGCCAAGGCGGTGAAAAATCCGGTGGAAGTGGAGAATGAGCGGAAGGCCCACATCAAAGACGGCGTTGCCATGACCAAGTTTATCTACTGGCTGAAGCACCGGATCGGCACCATGCCCATGACAGAAATCAGCGTTTCGGACTATCTGGAGCAGCTGCGGCGGGAGCAGGGGTGTCTGGAACTGAGCTTTGATACCATTTCCGCTTATAAGGAAAACGCGGCGATGTGCCATTATTCCGCCACGCCGGAGACGGACAAGGAGCTGAAGCCGGAGGGCCTGTATCTGGTGGATTCCGGCGGACAGTATTACGAAGGCACCACGGATATCACCCGGACGGTGGCGCTGGGCCCCATTACCGCGGAGGAGCGGGAGCATTTTACGCTGACGGTAATCAGCATGCTGCGGCTGGGCCATGTAAAATTCCTGTACGGATGCCGGGGCCTGTCTCTGGACTATGTGGCCAGAGAGCCGTTCTGGAGCCGGGGCCTGAACTACGATCACGGAACCGGACACGGAGTGGGCTATCTGCTGAATGTACATGAACGGCCCAATGGAATCCGGTACAAGATGGTGCCGGAACGGATGGACAACGCCGTGCTGGAAGAGGGCATGATCTGTTCGGACGAGCCGGGTATTTATATTGAAGGAAGCCACGGCATCCGCACGGAAAACCTGATGGTCTGCCGGAAAGGGGAAAAGAACGCCTACGGTCAGTTTATGGAATTTGAATTTCTGACCATGGTTCCCATCGATCTGGACGCGCTGGATCCGTCTCTGATGGAGGCAAGGGACCGGCAGTGGCTGAATCAGTACCACAAAGAAGTGTATGAGAAAATTGCGCCGCATCTGACAGAAGAGGAAGCGGCGTGGCTGCGGGAGGCTACAAGAGCGATTTAAGACTGCAAAATAAAACGGCGCCGGGAAAGGAGATTCCCCGGCGCCGCGTCTGTCTACAGGTGGACAACGGTGTAGGTGTGATGGACGGCAGGCAGAAACCGTTCCAGAATGTCCTGGGTGCGGATTTTCAGGCTGGCGGTGTTGATGCAGGGATGACAGCCCAGGTATTCGTGGCCGGCCAGCACGTCCGCGTCGATCAGCAGGCGCACCTGCCGGTTCGCATCGTTCATCAGCCCCAGAACCGTAACGGAGCCGGGCGTCAGATCCAGCAGTTCCTCCATGTATTCCGGGCCGGCAAAGGACAGCCGGGCGCTGCCGATTTCCTTGGACAGAACGGCGGTGCGGAACTTTTTGTCCCCCGGCATCATCAGAAGATAGAACTGGGTCTTCTGGGCGTTGCACAGAAACAGATTTTTGCAGATGTCGATGCCCAGAATCCGGTCGATGTCGCGGCAGGCTTCGATGGTGGGAACGGCGCTGTGGTCCACCCGCTCATAGGGAATGGCAAGGCGGTCCAGCAGATCGTAGACCCGCATTTCCTTGTCCAGGCGGCCGGAGCCGTCGGCGGGTCTGCCCCTGTACAGCACCGGGTCTATATAAAATTCGTCCATAGCGATTCCTCCTGTGTGTAAAACTGATATTTATTATACAAAAAGCGGTGGAAAATGCAACGGATATCTTCTATAATGAGAAGCACAATCAGGCGCGCGGCTTCGCAAAAACAACGCCGGGCCGCCGGTACAGGCAGAGGAGGAACCATGGTGAGAACCGGAGAAGACAGAAAAAAGCAAGGAGAAAACGGCGGGCGGAGACCGAAAGCCGCCGGACAGAGAAGGTCCGGAGGAAAGGCGCAGGCAGAAAAGAGACCTGCGCAGCCACTGCCGGCGGGGAAAAAACATACGGAAAAGAAGTCTTCTCTCTGCCCGGTTTTCCGGGTGTGCGGCGGCTGCCAGTATCTGGACATGCCCTATGAGCAGCAGCTGCGGATGAAGCAGAAAAAGCTGGAGACGCTGCTGAACAAGCACTGCCCGGTGCGGGGCATCATCGGGATGGAAACCCCGTTTTATTACCGGAACAAGGTGCACGCGGTATTCGGATGGAAGAAAGGGCAGGTAATCTCCGGCGTTTACAAAGAGGGCACCCACGAGATTGTCCCGGTGGACGTCTGCCGGATCGAGGATCAGAAAGCGGACGCCATTATCCGGACCATCCGGGAACTGCTGCCTTCCTTTAAAATCCGTACGTACAACGAAGATACGGAGTACGGGCTGCTGCGCCATGTGCTGGTCCGCCGCGGGTTTGCCACCGGAGAGATCATGGTGGTGCTGGTGACGGCTTCTCCGGTATTTCCTTCCAAAAATAATTTTGTCCGGGCGCTGCGGGAACGGCATCCGGAGATCACTACCATTGTACAGAACATCAACGGGCGGGGGACCAGCATGGTGCTGGGAGACCGGGAGCAGGTGCTGTGGGGCCGCGGCTATATCGAAGACCGGCTCTGCGGCTGTACCTTCCGTATTTCCAGCCGCTCGTTTTATCAGGTCAATCCGGTGCAGACGGAGAAACTGTATACGAAAGCGCTGGAACTGGCGGAACTGACGGGGACGGAAACGGTGCTGGACGCGTACTGCGGCATCGGAACCATAGGCATTGCCGCCAGCGCAAAGGCGGGACAGGTCATCGGCGTGGAACTGAATCCGGAGGCGGTGCGGGACGCGGTCGCCAATGCCCGGCGGAACCGGATTTCCAACATCCGCTTTTACCAGGGTGACGCCGGCGCCTTTATGGCGGATATGGCGGCAGAGGGACAGACCGCCGACGTGGTGATTCTGGATCCGCCCCGCAGCGGCAGCACTCAGGAGTTTATCCGGTCCGCGGCGGCCATGGGGCCGAAACGGATCGTATACATTTCCTGCTGCCCGGAGACCCTGGCCCGGGATCTGGAGTGGTTTGAAAAGCGGGGGTACCGGGGGAAGGAAGCCTGGGGCCTGGATTTATTCCCGTGGACAGAACATTGTGAGTGCGTCGTGAAGCTGGAGCGGCGATAGAATGTTTTTGCTGACGATCAGCCGTCCAGCAGCCAGTCCACAAGATTCAGGGACTTGATACCATCATAGGAGGCGTCTAGCCCCGGTTCAAGGGACAGCACAGTCTTTTCGTAATTGTCCCGGATCTTTTGCAGCGGGGCAAGCTCCCGCCTGCGGACCTCTTCGCTCTGCATGGATTCCGTTACCTGGATATAGAGTTTGTCGTCAGCCGTGGTGGCGATGAAGTCCACTTCCTGATTGTCGATTTTCCCAATGGCCACATCATAGCCCCGGCGGAGCAATTCGAAGTAGACCACATTCTCAATAGCGTGCCCGCTGTCCCGATTACGGAATCCCAGCAAGAAGTTCCGAAGCCCGATGTCCACGATATAGTACTTGCCCAGGGTGCGCAGATACTCTTTGCCCTTGATGTCAAACCGCTTGATCTCGTAGAAAAAATAACTTTCCAGCAGTGCGCCGATATAGGCCTGCACCGTGTGAGTGCTGGGAGTTCCTTTGCGTTTGCCGTCTTCCAACAGCCCCTCGTTCATCAACGTGCTGCCAATGGAAGAGACGGAGACACTGCTGCCAATGTTATCCGCAAGGAACAGGACGATTTTGCGCAGAAGCGCAGGGTCGGTGATCTGGCGCTGACCGCGCCGTTTTTCCCGTTCCAGGATATCCCGCACCACCACGGTAGAGTAAATGCCTTCCAGAAGGGACAATGCTTTTTC